>NZ_JAQTZS010000040.1 GCF_028687635.1 Malikia sp.
GTGCTGCTGCTGGTGCACGGCGAGGTGACCGACCCGGCGATCGACCTGTTCGACCGCGAGGCCGTGTTCATCGAGACCCAGCTCGCGCCGCTGCGCCGCGATTTCCCCGAGCTCAAGATCGTGATGGAGCACATCACGACCCGCGAGGCGGCGCAATACGTGGCCGGGGCCGACCAGTTCCTGGGCGCGACCATCACCGCGCATCACCTGCTCTACAACCGCAATGCCATTTTCACTGGCGGCATCCGTCCGCATTACTACTGCCTGCCGGTCCTGAAGCGCGAGACGCATCGCCAGGCGCTGGTGGCAGCGGCGATCAGCGGCAACGCCAGGTTCTTCCTCGGCACCGACAGCGCGCCGCACCCTGCCCACCTGAAGGAGCACGCGACCGGCTGCGCGGGCTGCTACACCGCGCACGCGGCGATCGAGATGTACGCCGAGGCCTTCGACGCCGCCGGCGCGCTCGACAAGCTGGAAGCCTTCGCGAGCTTCAACGGCCCGGACTTCTATAGCCTGCCGCGCAATACCGGCACCATCACGCTGCGCAGGGAAAGCTGGACCCCGCCGGCGTCGTTCGCCTTCGGCGAGGCCGAGCTCAAGCCGCTGCGCGCGGGCGAGGCGCTGCCCTGGAAGCTGGTCTGAGCTGAGACAGCGCAGCGATGAGGGAGGAACAAAAAAGAATCGCGCTGCTGATCGACGCGGACAACATGCCCGCCAGCAAGATGGATGACATCCTGGCCGAATTGTCGAGGTATGGGGTCATCAATATCCGGCGTGCCTATGGCAACTGGACGAAGGCCAATCTGCAGGCATGGGTGGAGCGTTTGCATGAATTTGCCATCCGTCCCATGCAGCAGTTCGACCTGACCAAGGGCAAGAAGGCGAGCGACATGGCCTTGGTCATCGACGCGCTTGATCTGCTTTATACCGACCGGCCCGATGCGTTTGGTCTCGTT
This sequence comes from Malikia sp., assembly GCF_028687635.1. Lineage (GTDB taxonomy): Bacteria > Pseudomonadota > Gammaproteobacteria > Burkholderiales > Burkholderiaceae_C > Malikia. The sequence goes on from NZ_JAQTZS010000040.1 coordinate 957, forward strand.
TCGTCCGATGCCGATTTCACGCCGCTGGCGATGCATCTGAAGGCCAAGGGGGCTGCGGTGTACGGCTTCGGGCTGCAGCAGACACCGCAGCCGTTCCAGCGGGCTTGCACCCAGTTCCTGCTGGTCGAAAACCTCGGGGAGAGCTTGCCCCGGGCTCCTGAGCCTGCTTCCCTTGTCAAGGAGGTGCAATTCACGGATGTTCCGGCCCCCGCCGCACCTTGGCCGACCAACAAGCTCAGACAGGACACCCGTCTGGTCAAACTGTTGCGGGGTGCCGTGGAGTCTTCTGCGGCAGATGATGGCTGGGCGCAGCTCGGCATGGTGGGTAAGCACATCAGCAACCAGGCATCGTTCGATTCGCGAAATTTTGGGTATCCCAAGCTGGTGGCTCTGATCGAGGCGACACAGCTGTTCGAAGTCAAACGTCATCAGCTGGCGGTTTTTGTTCGCGACAAGCGCTGGAACAAACTCAATGGAGTCGTCGCGAGCCAGGAGCGCTCCGCATCCTGACAGGCTGGCAGATCAGTCACGACCATGGCCGGAGCAGGCCGGAAAATTTCTGGAGGATGAGGTTTGGATTCGCACAGTGATGAGGCCGGTGGCACGCAACGACATTTCTCGCGCCTGATCGACTGGTCCGAGCCCTGGCTGGCGCCCTGGCGCGGGCCGGGCGAGCCGATCGCGGCCGACGCGCTGGCCGGCGGCGACCTGCCGGCGGCGCTCAATGCCGTCGCGCTGGCGCCCAGGCGTTTCGTGCCGCAGGCCGAGCTGCCCGAGGGAGTGGCCTACGAGGCGCATATCTTCGCGACAGGCGCCGTGCCGACGCGCGAGGGTCAGCACGACTTCTTCAACGCGCTGTGCTGGATGCGCTTTCCCGTCACCAAGCTGCTGTTGAACCGCCTGCAGGCGCAGGCGATCGAGGCCGCCGGTGGAGTCGGCACCCGGCGCGGCCCGCTGCGCGACGCGCTGACGCTGTTCGACGAGAACGCCGCGCTGCTGCAGGCGCCCGAGCCGATCTGGCAGGCGCTGCTGGCGCGCGACTGGAGCCGGCTGTTCGTCGAGCTGCGCCCGCTCTGGGCACAGTCCACGCTGCTGCTGTTCGGCCATGCGCTGACCGAGAAACTGGTCGCGCCCTACAAGTCGATCACGGCGCACGTGCTGAAATTGCCAGTTCCGCTCGATCTGCCGACGGATCTGCTGCCAGGGACCGGGCAAGGTGGAGCGAACGTGGCAGGCATGGTCCATCCCTGGGACGACTGGCTGGCCGGCCAGCTCACGCCCGAATGGCTGGCGACCAAGCCCTACACGCCACTGCCAGTGCTCGGTACGCCGGGCTGGTGGCCTGCCAATGAAGACCCGACCTTCTATGCCGACGTCCAGGTGTTCCGTCCGCCGCGAACAGCGGGCTGAGTCACTCGTGCTAGGTAATAACCCTGAGTGATCTGTGGGAACGGGCTTGAAGCCTGCCACCGCCGACCTCATATCATGCCGGTAAGCGCAGGATTTGCCGGTTCGGCAGTCCGCGCCCTCATCATCCCCATTCGGAGTTACTTCTGACATGAAACGCATAGCTCTCTTCGTCCTGACCAACCTGGCGGTCATGCTGGTGCTCAGCGTCACCGCCAGACTGCTGGGCGTGGACCGCTTCCTGACCGCCAACGGCCTCAACCTCGGCGCGCTGCTGGGCTTCTCGCTGATCATGGGTTTCGGTGGCGCCATCATCTCGCTGCTGATGAGCAAGCCGATGGCCAAGTGGAGCACTGGCGCGGTCGTCATCAACGAGCCGCGCAACGCCGACGAGGCCTGGATCGTCAACACGGTGCAGAAGTTCGCGGCCAAGGCCGGCATCGCGATGCCCGAGGTCGCGATCTACGAGGGCGAGCCCAACGCCTTCGCCACTGGCGCGACCAAGAATTCGTCGCTGGTCGCCGTCTCGACCGGCCTGCTGCAAGGCATGACGCACGAGGAAGTCGAGGCCGTGATCGGTCACGAAATCGCCCACGTGGCCAACGGCGACATGGTGACGATGACGCTGATCCAGGGCGTGATGAACACCTTCGTCGTGTTCCTGAGCCGGGTGGTCGGCTACGCGGTCGACAGCTTCCTGCGCAAGGGCGACGAGCGCGAGAGCAGCGGCCCCGGCATCGGCTACATGGTTACCAGCTTCGTGATGGAGGTCGTGCTCGGCTTCGTGGCCGCCATCATCGTGGCCTGGTTCAGCCGCCAGCGCGAGTTCCGCGCCGACGCCGGCGCCGCCCAGCTGATGGGCCGCAAGCAGCCGATGATCAACGCGCTGGCCCGTCTGGGCGGCCTGCAGCCGGGCGAGCTGCCGCAGAGCATGGCGGCGATGGGGATTGCCGGCGGCCTGGGCAAGCTGTTCTCGACCCATCCGCCGCTGGAAGAGCGCATCGCGCGCCTGCAGCAGTCCTGATCTGCTGAAAAAACGTTATCGGCTACCGACCGTCGCCACCGCCACCGCTTCGGCGACCTTGATGCCATCGACGCCCGCCGACAGGATGCCGCCCGCGTAGCCCGCGCCTTCGCCGGCCGGATACAGCCCCTCGACGTTCAGGCTCTGGAAATCCTCGCCGCGCGTGATGCGCAGCGGCGACGAGGTGCGGGTCTCGACCCCGGTCATGACCGCGTCGGCCATGTCGTAGCCCTTGATCTTGCGGCCGAAGACCGGCAGCGCCTCGCGCATGGCCGTGACCGCGTAGTCCGGCAGCACCTGGGCCAGATCACCAAGCTTGATGCCGGGCTTGTAGGAAGGCTGCACTTCGCCGAGGTGGTCGGACGGCTGGCCGGCCAGGAAATCCCCGACCCGCTGGCCTGGCGCCTGGTAGTCGCGTCCGCCGGCCTCGAAGGCCCTGCTTTCGAGCTGGCGCTGGAACACCACGCCGGCGAGCGGATGGATCTTGCCTTGCGCGTGCAACGCCTGCGCCTGGGCCGCGTAGCGCGCGCCATCGGCCGCATCGAACGCCGCGATCCAGGCCTCGGCATCGAGTGGGTAGTCGCCCGGCTCGATCCCGACCACCATGCCGGCGTTGGCATTGCGCTCGGCGCGCGAATACTGGCTCATGCCGTTGGTGACGACGCGATTCGGCTCGCTGGTCGCCGCGACCACGGTGCCGCCCGGGCACATGCAGAAGCTGTAGACCGCGCGGCCGTTGTCGGCGTGGTGCACCAGCTTGTAGGCGGCCGCGCCCAGCAGCGGATGGCCGGCATGCCGGCCCCAGAGCGACTGGTCGATCACGCTTTGCGGGTGCTCGATGCGCACACCGATCGAGAACGGCTTTGGTTCCAGGAACACGCCGGCGTCGTGCAGCATCGCGAAGGTGTCGCGCGAGCTGTGTCCGAGCGCGAGCACGACATGGCGCGCCGCCAGCTCATGCAATTCGCCGCTGGCCAGGTCCTGCACCTTCAGGCCGCGCACGCGCTGGGGCTGGAAGCCTGCGGGCGCATCGCCACCCGTTGCGGGTTCGAGCAGCAGCTCGGCGACGCGCTGCTCGAAGCGGATCTCGCCGCCGAGCTCGATGATCTGGTCGCGCATGGCCTCGACCACCTTGACCAGCTTGAAGGTGCCGATATGCGGGTGCGCCATGTAGAGGATTTCGGGCGGGGCGCCGGCGGCGACGAACTCCCGCATCACCTTGCGGCCCAGGAAACGCGGGTCCTTGATCTGGCTGTAGAGCTTGCCGTCCGAGAACAGCCCGGCGCCGCCTTCGCCGTACTGCACGTTCGATTCAGGCGTCAGCACCTTCTTGCGCCACAGGCCCCAGGTGTCCTTGGTGCGCTGGCGCACCGGGCGGCCGCGTTCGAGCACGATCGGCTTGAGGCCCATCTGCGCCAGCGCGAGCGCCGCGAAGATGCCGCAGGGGCCGAAACCCACCACGACCGGGCGCTCGGCCAAGTCGGTGGGCCAGCCGGCCGGGGCGTGGGCCGGCGCGTGCCAGCTCATGTCGGGCGTGCGGTTGATGTGCGGGTTCTGCTCGAATTTCGCCAGCAGCGCGGCTTCCTGCGTTGGCTCGGCCAGGGTCAGGTCGCAGATGAAGACCGCCAGCAGCTCGACCTTGCGCGCGTCGAAGCTGCGCTTGAAGACCTGCAGCTCGGCAATCTCGCTGTCGGCGATGCCGAGCGCCTGCGCGGCGAGCCGGCGCAGTTCGGCTATCGGGTGCGGCGGCGGCAGCCGGTCCTCGTCGGTCTCGGTCGGGGCGTCGGCGGCGCGGCGGGTCTCGACCGGCAGCGCGGTCAGCGGGAGTTTGAGTTCGGAGATTCGGATCATGTGGGCTCGTGGTGATCAAGCAATCGAGCCGCCGATGATAAGGACTTTGCCCGGAGGCCGTCGCGCTGGTCGCGCTGACGGCCTCCCGCCGCCGGGCGGGGGTCGGTTTACTTCTGGGCTGGCATGGCCGGAGCTGCCGGAACGGCAGCGGTGGCGGGCGTCGCCGACACAGCGGGGGTGGTGGACTTGGCTGCCGTAACTGGCGCCGGCTTCTTCTTGACCACCTTCTTTGCCTTCGTCACCTTCCTGGGCAGCTCCTTCGCCGTCGCCTGGGGCGCTTCAGCCCTCTTGAGTTCGGTCGGGGCAGCCGGGGTCTTCGCTTCAGCGCTCACGGCTTTGGTGGCGGGAGCAGCAGGGACTGCCGGCGTGGCAGGTGTCTGTGCCTGGGCGCTCAGGGTGATCGCGGCGGCGGACAACAGGGCGAACAGGGACTTCTTCATGGTGCGGGCCTCTTGGCGGTGAGTCAGGAACAGCCCTGACAAGCTCCATGTTGATGGCCCAGACTTAGCGCAGAGTTAAGGTTTACGGCCCGTTACGAATGCAATGTTTTGCAACTTCCGGTCTGCTTCGCCGCTTCTTTCTACTGGCTAGGGCAGCGGGTCGGCCGCTGCCCGTCAGTGCCGCGCTCAAGCCGGCAGGAAACCCTCGACCGACAGGTAGCGCTCGCCGGTGTCGTAGTTGAAGCCCAGCACGCGGGCCGCCGCCGGCAGCTCGGGCAGCTGCTGCGCGATCGCGGCCAGGGTGGCGCCCGACGAGATGCCGACCAGCATCCCTTCCTCGCATGCCGAGCGGCGGCCGTACTCGCGCGCCGCCTCGGCCTCGACCTGGATCACGCCGTCGAGCAGCGTGGTGTCGAGGTTCTTCGGGATGAAGCCCGCGCCTATGCCCTGGATCGGGTGCGGTGCTGGCGAGCCGCCCGAGATCACCGGTGAGGCGCTCGGCTCGACCGCGTAGACCTTGAGCTGCGGCCATTTGGCTTTCAGCACGCGCGCGACGCCGCTTAGGTGGCCGCCGGTGCCCACGCCCGTGATCAGCGCGTCCAGCCCCTCGGGGAAGTCGGCCAGGATTTCCTGCGCGGTGGTGCGGCTGTGGATCTCGGTGTTGACCGGGTTGTCGAACTGCATCGGCATCCAGGCGCCGGGCGTCTGCTCGACCAGTTCCTCGGCGCGCGCGATCGAGCCCTTCATGCCCTTTTCGCGCGGGGTCAGGTCGAAGCTGGCGCCATAGGCCTGCATCAGGCGGCGGCGCTCGATCGACATGCTGTCGGGCATGACCAGGATCAGCTGGTAGCCCTTGACCGCCGCGACCATCGCCAGGCCGATGCCGGTGTTGCCCGAGGTTGGCTCAATGATGGTGCCGCCGGGCTTGAGCAGGCCGCGTTGCTCGGCGTCCTCGACCATGGCCAGCGCGATGCGGTCCTTGACCGAGCCGCCCGGGTTGCTGCGCTCGGACTTGATCCAGACCTGCGCCTGCGGGAATTCGGCGAACAGGCGGTTGACGCGGACATGTGGCGTGTTGCCGATGGTGGCCAGGATGTTGTCGGCTTTCATGGGTCTCCTTCGAGTGGCAAATGCGAAAAAATTCCATTTTGGACCAAGCCATGGCGCGCTGTCCGCATAAGCTCATGCGGAAAGCGCGATAATGGCGGCGTGAAGCCTGCCAGACCGCCGCTGGCGCAAGTCCCGAAAGGGCGCGCTGGAGGAACGTCCGGACTGCACAGGACAGCGTAGGAGTTAACGACTCTCCACCGCGAGGTGAGGATCAGAGCAACAGAGACGAGTCCCTTGGAACCATCCGCCCCGGCGGCAGGAGCCTTGGGGGTGAAACGGGCAATCTCTACGCGCAGCAACACCAAGTAGGCCAGCGTTGATGTGGTTCCGCAGAGTTGGCGGGTAGGTGGCACCGAGCCATGTGGGTGACCCATGGCCAAGATGAATGGCGGTCACGCCGGGGGTTTCGCAAGGAGCCTCCGGTGCACAGAATCCGGCGTATCGGCAGACTTCACAACTTATTCCAGAGCCAGGCCCGCCAGCAGCGCGCCTGGCTTTTTGGTTTCAGAACCGTTCGTGCAGGCCCAGCAGGCGCCATTCCCCAGCTTGCACCTGTCCCAGCGCGACCCGGCCCAGCCGCATGCGCTGCAGGGCTTGCGGCTTGAGGCAGGCTTGCGCCAGCCAGGACGGCAGCCGCTCGGGCGCGTAGGCCTTGAGCGCCAGCCGCAGCCGGGTGCGTTCGTCACTGCGGCTGCTCACGCTGAGCTTGAGGTAGGGGGTGCGCGGCCCCGGCGCGAGCCGGTCCACCTCCTGCTCCAGCGCCTCCAGCTTGGCGGCCGGGACCGCTCCCGCCAGATCCAGCATCCATTCGTGTTCCAGCAGCAGCGCATCCTCATGCAGCTTGCGCTGCACGCCCGGGCTTTGGGCGAACACGGCCAGTCCGCTGCAGGCGGCCGGCATCGGGCTGGCGCAGCGCAGGTGCTTGACATGCCAGGGCCGCAACAGGCCCTCGGGTTGGACCAGTCCGGCCAGCGGCTGGCCCTCGGCCAGCGCGACGCCGGCCGGCTTGTGCCAGAGCAGGGTGAGCGGCGTCAGCGTCTCGCCCAGCCCCTTGGCGTCGACCTCGACTGCTTCGTCACTCACGCGCCGGGCCGGGTCGTCGGCGATCACGCCATCGACCCGGACCCAGCCGCCCTCGATCAGGCGCTCGGCTTCGGCGCGCGAGCAGGCTTGCAGCGTGGCGACGCGCTTGGCCAGGCGTTCGCCTTCGGATTTTTGCTTCGGTTCAGACATTGAAGCCTCCCAGGCTTTCGATTCGTTGTACATGCGCCAGCAGCGACAGCTTGGCCACCGGCCAGAGCCGCTCGGGCGCGTCGTCGTAGGCCAGCCGGACCCAGTCGTCGGGCGTGCCTTCGGGCAGCGCGCGCATCGCGGCGGCGACCTTGGCCTCGCGCGCGAGCCGGTGCGCCTTCAGGCGCTCGATCGCTTGCGGCGCCGATCCGAGCACATGGCCGTGGGCCGGCAGGATGAAGCCGACCCGCCATTCGGCGCAGGTCGCCAGCAGCCGGTCGAGCGAATTCAGGTACTCGTCCATGTTGCCGTCCGGCGGCGCGACCACGGTGGTGCTGCCGTTGAGCACATGGTCGCCGCTGAACAGCAGGCCGTCCTCCTCCAGCAGCAGACAGAGGTGGTTGGCGGCGTGGCCCGGCGTGTGCAGCACGCGCAGCGTATGCATCGCTTCGCCCGCAGGGTGGCACAGCAGCAGCCGCTCGCCGTCGGCGAGTTCGCGCTCGGGGCTGAAGTGGCTGTCGTGGCGCGCGTCCGGCCCGCTGCTCAAGCCCAGGATCATTGGCCTGGGGTGTCCGGACTGTTCGACCAGCGCCTGCAAGCGCGCCGCGCCGGGCGAGTGGTCGGGGTGCGAGTGGGTGCAGATGATGGCGCGGATGTCGCCTCCGGCCGCGCGCCAGAGCCGCTCGATGTGAGCCGGCTCGTCCGGGCCGGGGTCGATCGCGACATGGCCGGTCGCCGGATCGCCGACCAGGTAGCTGTTGGTGCCGGGGCCGGTCATGAAGCCGGGGTTGGGCGCGGTCAGGCGCTGGACGTTCCTCAGCAGCCCGACCGGGTGTTCGCTTTGCCAGTCGAGCGAGTGCAGCAACTGGCCGTCGGGGCAGGTCAGCTCGAGTTCGCCGAACGCGGCTTCGTGCTCCATGACCGCATGCTTGCGACCACCCAGCCAGCCCGCGCGCGGACAGCTGCTCCAGAGCGGTTGCTCGTGGGTGGCGCTTAGCGCGAGCACCTCGTCCACGCGGGCATGCTGCTTGAGCCAGCCTAGCGTGTGGATCGTCGGGTGGATCAGATGCAGCTGGCCCGCCGCGTGACGCTCTAGCGCATCCTGCGGCCGCAGCCAGACCGGCTCGAACTGCTCGGTTTCGTCGGCCACCGGCTGCTGGCCTTCCGGCATGCGCGCCACCAGGAAGGGCACGTCGAAGCGGATCGGCAGGTCGCGGTCGGTGATCCAGTGCGCGAGCCAGTAGACCTGATCGGCCGCCAGCGTCAGGCCGCGCGCGGCGCATTGCGTGGCGAAGCTGCCTTGGCGGTCGAGCGCGGCCATGTCCTGCTGGTTGACCCAGCGGCCGTCTGGGTGGCGCGCCAGCAGCACGCCGAGTTCCTCGAAGCTCTCGCGTATGGCCGCGATCGCGTGTGTCAGTCGCGCGTCGTCCTGCGATGGACGGCGCGCCGCCAGCGCATGCGAACGGGCATCGGCCTCGTCCAGTCCGCCACCGGGAAAGACATAGGCGCCCGGCGCGAAGCGCGCGCTGGCCGAACGGCGCGTCAGCAACACCTCCAGTCCTGCTTCACCGTCGCGCAACAGCAGCAGGGTGGCGGCCGGACGCGCCGGCACAGGAACATGCGGGGGGTGCAGGAGTTGGGTCGGGCGTGGCATCTGTGGGGGGTGTGACGGAGGGCCTGGTTCGACGCATCTGGAGGGGGTGCAGCGTGCGTCCCGGGAAAACGCCTATGGTAAGGCGCCCGGGAGTTGTAAGCCAGGAGACTGTTCAGTCGGCCGCTTTGGGTCTACACTTTTCATGTCACTGACAAATATGATCCAAAGGAGTAATTGATGAATAGAAACATCCTGATTGCCACGCTGGCCGGCGCCGTCGTTCTTTCCGGTTGCGCCAACATGAGCGAGGAGCAAAAGAGCGGTACTGGCAAGGGCGCCGCTTACGGTGCGGCCGCCGGCGCGGTGCTGGGCGCCATCACCGGCAGCGGCACCAAGGGCGCGGTGCGCGGCGCTGCCGTCGGTGCGGCGGCGGGTGCGCTGGGTGGTTATGCCTGGTCCTCGCGGCTGGAGCAGCAAAAACGCGAGCTGGAGGCCAGCACGCGCGGCACCGGCGTCGAGGTCACGCAGACCGCCGACAACCAGCTCAAGCTTCACATCCCGAGCGACATCTCCTTCGACAGCGGTCGGGCTGACATCAAGTCCAACTTCCGCTCCATTCTCGACGACTTCGCCCGTGGCCTGCAGAACAACCCCAACGCGCGTGTGAGCATCATCGGCCACACCGACAACGTGGGCAGCGACGCGGTCAACGACCCGCTGTCGATCAACCGCGCCGCCAGCGTGCGCAACTACCTGACCTCGCGCGGCATCTCGTCGAGCCTGATCAGCATCGACGGCCGTGGCGAGCGCGAGCCGATCGCCAGCAACGACAGCGCCGATGGCCGCGCGCGCAACCGCCGCGTCGAGATCTTCGTGAGCGAGGTCGCCGCACGCTGAAGAAGCCCCGACCGTCAGGCCGGCCAAGGCCTGACGGCCCGATAATGCGTCCATGCGGATTCCATTCACCAAGATGCAGGGCGCGGGCAACGACTTCGTCGTCCTCGACGAGTCGCGCGGCCGTTTCGGCCTAAGCGCCGAGCAATACCGTTTCCTGGCCGACCGGCATTTCGGTATCGGCGCCGACCAGATCCTGACCGTGCGCCCGGCGCCCACGCCCGAGGTCGACTTCGAGTACCTGATCCACAACGCCGACGGCGGCGAGGTCGAGAACTGCGGCAACGGCGCGCGCTGCTTCGTGCGCTACGTGCACGAGCGTGGCCTCACGCACAAGGAGGTCGTGCGCGTCAAGGTGCATGGCGGCGTGATCGAGCTGCGCCTCAACCCGGACGGCCGGGTCACGGTCGACATGGGCGCGCCCGTGTTCGACCCGCCGCGCGTGCCCTTCGACCCCACCGGCCTGCAGCCCCAAGCCTGCGGTGACTGGCAGACCTGGCCGCTGGCGCTGGATCTGCCTGCTGGCATGGTCACGGCGCCGGTCGCGGTGGTCTCGATGGGCAACCCGCACGCGGTGCTGCGGGTCGACGCTGTCGAGACCGCGCCGGTCGCCGACTGGGGGCCGTTGATCGAGCACCATCCGGCCTTCCCCAAGCGTGTCAACGCGGGCTTCCTGCAGATCGTTGATCGCGGCAACGTCAAGCTGCGCGTCTACGAGCGCGGCGCGGGCGAGACCCTGGCCTGCGGCACCGGCGCCTGCGCGGCGGTGGTCGCCGGCATCCGGCTGGGCCTGCTCGACGAGCAGGTCGATGTGCAGGCCCGGGGTGGCCGGCTCACGATCGCCTGGGCGCTGTCGCAGGGGCTGGATGCCCCGGTGCTGATGACCGGCCCGGCCGTCACCGTGTTCCAGGGCGAGATCGAACTGCCCGAGCCGAGCTGAAACGGGCCGCGCCTCGCCATGGACAGCGGCACGCAGTTCCAGCCCATCACCGAGGACGACATCGCGTACTTCCTCGTCAATACGCCAGGATTCTTCGAGCGGCACGCCGAGCTGCTGGCCAGCGTGCAGCTGGGCAGCCCGCACGGTGGCCGCGCGATCAGCCTGCAGGAGCGCCAGGTCGAGCTGCTGCGGCGCAAGATCCATGACCTTGAGTTCAAGATGGCCGATATGCTGCGGCTGGGCCGCGACAATGTCGTGATCGCCGACCGGCTGCTGGGCTGGACCCAGGCCTTGCTGCACGCGCACTCGGATCGCGACTTGCCCGATCTGCTGCAGGCCGAGCTCAAGACGCGTTTCCAGCTGACGCAGGTCGCGCTGCGGCTCTGGGGCCTGGCGCCCGAGTTCGCGTCCCTGGATCAGGCCCATGGCGCCAGCGAGTCCGAGCGGGCCAGCGCGGCGGCGCTGCAGCAGCCCTATTGCGGCGCCCATTTGGGCCAGGAGCCGGTCGCCTGGCTGGATCAGCCCGAGGCCGCGGCATCGATCGCGCTGCTGCCGCTGCGCGCCGAGGCTGGCGCCCCGGTGTTCGGCCTGCTGGTGCTGGCCTCGTCCGACCCGCAGCGCTTCCAGCCTTCGATGGAGACCGACTTCCTGCGCCACCTTGGCGAGCTGGCGGGCGCCGCGCTCTCGCGCCTGTTGCCCGACAATAGCTCCCCATGAAAATCATCAGACTCAAGCCGGCCAAGGAAAAGTCCCTGTTGCGCGGCCATCCCTGGGTGTTCGACGGCGCCATTGCCAAGGGAGGCGGTGACGCCGGCGAGACCGTGCGGGTCGAGAGCGCCGAAGGCGCTTTCCTGGCCTGGGGCGCCTATTCGCCCCAGTCGCGCATCCGTGTGCGGGTCTGGAGCTTCGACGAGGGCCAGCGCATCGATGCCGCCTTCCTGCGCGAACGCCTGCGCCGTGCCATCGCGCTGCGCGCGCCGCTGGCCATCGCGAGCGACGGCGTGCGGCTGGTGCACGGCGAGTCCGACGGCCTGCCCGGCCTGGTGGTCGACCGCTACGGCGACATCCTGGTCGCGCAGTTCACCAGCTGCGGCCCCGAGCGCTGGAAGGCGGTGCTGGCCGACGCGCTGCTCGAACTGACCGGGCTGAGCCGGCTCTACGAGCGCAGCGATGCGAGCTCGCGCGCGCTCGAAGGCCTGCCCGAGGTCACCGGCTGGCTGCGCGGCGCGGGCGAGACCGCCTGCGTGATCCACGAGAATGGCTGGAAGCTGGGCCTGGATGTGGCGCTCGGTCACAAGACTGGCTACTACCTGGATCAGCGCGACAGCCGCGGCGACATGGCCGACTACGCGCGCCGCTTCGGCTTCCAGCAGGTGCTCAACTGCTTCAGCTACACCGGCGGCTTCTCGGTCGCGGCGCTGGCCGGCGGAGCCCAGCATGTGACCTCGATCGACTCGTCGGGGCCGGCGCTCGAGCGCGCCCGTGCCAATATCGATCTCAATGGTTTTGAGCCGGCGCGCGCGACCTTCCTCGACGCCGACGTCAACGCCAGCCTGCGCCGCTTCCTGGCCGAGGGCCGGACCTTCGATGCCATCGTGCTCGATCCGCCCAAGCTCGCGCCGACGGTGGCGCATGCCGAGCGCGCCGCGCGTGCCTACAAGGACATCAACCGGCTGGCGTTCAAGCTGCTGAACCCGGCCGGAGTGCTGTTCACCTATTCCTGCTCGGGCGGCATCGGCATCGAGCTGTTCCAGAAGATCGTCGCCAGCGCGGCTTCCGATGCCGGCGTCGATGCCGTGATCCTGCAGCGCCAGGGTGGCACGGCCGACCACCCGACCGCACTGGCCTTCCCCGAGGGCGAGTACCTCAAGGGCCTGGTGCTGATGCGCCGACCTGGCTGAAGCGAGCTCAGGCTGGCAGGTCCCGGCACGGATCAAGCGGGGCTTGACCCGAACTGAGCGAACTGAGCGGCAAGCCTCGGGGTTCAGCCCGAGGTTCGAGCGATCAGGCCGACCAGCAATTCTCAATTTGGCCGAACGAGAGCAAACTGGAGGCGTAGAGACTTCTGACAGAGGCTGTCATGGCTGGGATGCTCAAGGGTAAGACGCTGGATTTCGCGCAAGTGATGCATCGGGTGCGC
>NZ_JAQTZS010000048.1 GCF_028687635.1 Malikia sp.
TAGTGTTTTCACAATCTCTTTCAGATCAGGGGCTTATGAGTTTTGAAGCATGATAACACGGTCATAATAAAACACTATGAGCTTTTGGTAGAGTGCTGCAGGCTCATTCCTGATTTAGTAAAAATTAGAACGCTATCTGAAGCTATACATGATTGGGATTCTATAATCGATTCTGCCTATATGCATGGCGTGTTACCTTTGGTGCATAAATCACTTAGATCGATAAATACGATCAGTGAAAGCGTTAAAACTGAATTAAAAAATATTAACTTTTCGATCTCACGTCGTAATATGTTGATGAGTGCAGAGTTGATAAAAATCATAGAGCTTTTCAATGCAAACTCTATCCGCTCGATCGCAATCAAGGGTCCAGTACTCTCACAGATCATCCATAATGATATTACTCAACGTCAATTTACTGATTTGGATATTTTAGTCGATGAATCTCAGATTTATGAAGCAGTGAAATTATTGGTAGATATAGGGTACGAACCAGAATATTCGATTGAATATTTAAAAAACAAAACACTTCTAAAAGTAGGAAAAGATTTTCCGGTTACTAATACGGCAAATGATGTTTTGATCGAGTTTCATTGGCGTTTGTTTTTGGATCGTTATATTAAAAAGAGCAATATCGATTTGTTCAGTGAGAAAAATTATCATTGTGTAATCAATAATGTTTCTATCGAAACATTAGAACTCAATGCACAATTGCTCTATCTGTTATTGCATGGCTCTAAACATTATTGGGAACGTTTGGAATGGATTGTTGATATAGATCGATTGGTACGGTTATATGCAGATCAAATTGATTGGAAGCAATTGATCACTATGGCTCAGGAAATGGAAATAGAGTTTATGATGTATCTAGGACTGGCAGTGAGTAGCGAGCTCCTAGCGACACCTTTGGGTACGATAATCCTTGAGGGTATTCTTTCAGATCAACATGTTCAAAAAGCAAAAGAGGCGATAATTTTTCAAATCAACAATGATACGATTAAAAATGAGCATTCAGGACTGATCTCTTTTGAACAGCTTAATAAAATTTTTCTGTTGAAAGACAGCTCCAGAGGCTGGCTGCGTCAGTATATATTAGGGCTATTTCAAATCAAAGAGCTGGATGTCTATATGCTCAATCTTCCTAATTATTTAGCACCATTATATTATTGTGTGCGGCTGTATAGACTTTTCAAACAAAATGTGCTACATAGATAATGATCAAAAGTTATTATTCAGAAAAGTGTGTTATAATTAGTACAATTATATTTAAATGGGGACGATAAAGATGAGTGCATTATCAAATACTGGTATTGAAACTAGACGTCATTTTCTCAAAAACAGTCTTTACATGGCCCCAGCGTTGCTTGTGCTAGGATCTTTGGAAGCGCAAGCCCATTCAGGGGAAAAAGATTGCAATAGTGGACATAAATCATCTTCTTATTTGAGCCCGAAAAATTGCAATAGTGGTCATCAGAATAGCTGTGATCATAAAGGCAATAATGGATTTGGTAATGGTGATCAAGACGCTCCAGGCCATTCTTTACACCACAATAATGCTGAAAACTCACAAAAAACAATCCAAGATCCTCAAAAATGCAAAGTTAATAATGTCGGTGTGGATACTCACGGTGGACATGAAAAAGACATGGATGAGAACGGAAAAAAAGATGATGGCCATAATGGCTCTAGCTGCAAAACCAAATAATCCACTATAAAGTAGACAACTTATTCTTCGTCTACTTTTTAATTCCTATTTTATATCCCAGCATATCCCATAAAAAGAGTGGAGTTGAGACAAAGTTTCTTCTCCATAACCGCTTTGGCTCTTTGAGCAGTCTCGGCAGCCACTCTAAATGCAGATCTATCCAAAACTGTGACGGTCTTTGTACGGTTCCTGCATAAAAATCAAATACGGCTCCAATCGAGCTAGCTACTTTAAAATCAAGACTGTTTTTGTGTGCATACAGCCATTTTTCCTGTTTAGGTGCCGTCATCCCTACAAATAAAACATCGGGTTGGAAATCATTTACCACTTGGACGATTTCAGCATTGTCCTCAGCATTAAACTCAGGTTTAAATGGCGGTGAATAAAATTCAGCAGTGATGTTAGGGTATTCTCGTGTTAATCTCTCTTTGATCTTATCCAGGGTATTTTGTGACGCTCCCATGTAAAAACACTTGCCACTCTTAGTATTTAGTTGTTCCAACAGATGGATATGCAGATCCATGCCGGCAATTTTTTGGATTCTAACACGATGGATATTTTTAGCTGCCAGGACGATACCGCTTCCATCAGGGAGCAATACATCAGAATCACGAAGTGCGATTTCAAACAATGGATCGTTTTTAGCCGTAACGTATGAGTGCGGATTGATCGTATTGATGATTTGTTTCTCATCTGTGACATTGAGTTGATCTATGCTGTTTGTATATATGTCATAACTCATAATAGTCATAGGTAACCTTTTATACGAGGGATTTTAAATATTTTATTTTACTCATGCTATAAATAACAGTATAGCTTCCAAGTAGGATAAATATGAAAAAAGCAGGTAATAATATTATATTTTTAATTGTCATAGTCGGTTCAATCAGAAGTATAAAAGCAGGGTGTATGAGATAGACGCCGAAAGAATATAGGGATAGATGGCTCCATAGTTTAGGAAGCTTGAATTCACTGCTATTAGCGATAAAGAGATACAAGGTAATAGCTTGAAAAGCAATAAAGGGAGTGTAATAAGCAATAATAGGGATATTAACGTGCAGGATATGTTTTAGAATGATCGATGCCACTGAGATGGTAATCAGACTTAAAATAAAAAGGATCCCAAAGAGGGCTGTGTATTTTTGGAAACTGTTTTTGGTCTTATAAAGGTAATATCCTAAAATGAAGTAGCCTATATAACTGATAAATGATGAAAAAAGAGTTGATTGATTGTGAAAATAGTTACCAAGATAATTGTTGCCGATAGTGAAGATAAAAATAATAATAAGAAGGTGTTTTGTCTGTACCAAAGAGAGATTAGCGAGGAGAATACGTAAATACGGAGTAAATATATAGATACCAATGATCGCATACATAAACCATAGATGATAATATGGGGCACCTTTAAAAAGTGATCCTATTATATTAAATAGGGTGAAATCTTTAAAAATAAAAAGGTAAGCTAAAAAGAAAGCACTCCAAAAAAGTGTCGGAAGGACTATTTTACCCATCCGCTTTTTATAAAAAATCGATATAGATTCATTCGATTTATCA
>NZ_JAQTZS010000049.1 GCF_028687635.1 Malikia sp.
CCGACTTCGCTGCCCTTTTCGGCGGCGAGCTGCTTCAGGCGGATCGCGGTCGCCAGGCCGGCCGGGCCCGCGCCCACGACCACCACGTCGTATTCCATCGCCTCGCGCGGGCCAAACTGCTCCAGCAAAGTTGCGGGGGTCTTCATGTCTTCTCCTTGATTTCGTGGTTCGGCTCAGCCCAGCAGCAGCGCGAGGTCGCCCTGCCTGAAGCCGTGGCCGACGACGGTGGCCAGCCCCTTGATGTCCTGCTCCAGCTGGGCGCGGTCCTGCTGCTGCGCCCAGAACACGGGACCACCTTCCCAGCGCGGGAAGCCGTAGCCCTGCACCAGCACGACGTCGATGTCGCTGGCGCGCTGGGCGACGCCCTCGGCCAGCAGCAGCGCGGCCTCGTTGACCATGGCCAGCAGCGCGCGACGCTGGATCTGCTCGGGGGTCAGCGGCTGACGCACGATGCCGCGCGCGGCGCTGGCCTGCTCGATGATGGCGCGCACGGTCTCGTCGCTGGCCGCCGACTGCTTGCCGTCGGTGTAGCTGTAGTAGCCCGCACCCGCCTTGCGGCCGAGCCGGCCCTGCTCGCAGAGCTGGTCGAGGATGGCGACATAGCGCTCGCGCGGGTCACGCGTCGCGGCCTGCGCCTTGCGCATGCGCCAGGCGATGTCGAGCCCCGACAGGTCGGCGACCGCGAACGGCCCCATCGCGAAGCCCATGCCGGTCAGTGCGCGGTCCACGTCCTCGGGCCAGGCGCCGTCTTCCAGCATGAACTCGCAATGGCGGCGGTAGGCGTTGTAGATGCGGTTGCCGATGAAGCCGAAGGCGTTGCCGCACAGCACCGGCAGCTTCTTGAGCGTGCGGCCCAGCTCCATGCCGGTGGCCAGCACGTCGGCCGAGGTCTGCGCGCCGCGCACGACCTCGAGCAGCTTCATGACGTTGGCCGGGCTGAAGAAATGCAGGCCCAGCAGGTCCTGCGGGCGCGAGACCACGGCGGCCACTGCGTCGATGTCGAGGTAGGAAGTGTTGGTGGCCAGCACGGCGCCGGGACGGGCATGGGCGTCGACCTTGCGGAACACCTCCTGCTTGACGGCCAGGTCCTCGAACACGGCCTCGATCACGAGGTCGGCCAGCGCCAGATCGCTCCACTCCAGCGTCGGCTGCAGGCGCGCCAGGCTGGCCTCGGCGACCGCGTGCTTGATCTTGCCGGCATCGGCGCGGCCGTTGTAGTGGTCGGCGACGCGCTGGCGGCCGCGCTCCAGCGCGGCGGCGTCCTGTTCGAGCAGCACGACCCGCAGGCCGGCATCAATCGCGCTGATCGCGATGCCGGTGCCCATGGTGCCGGCGCCGATCACGGCGATGGTGCGCACCGGACGGGACTGGCCCTGGATGCTGGCCGGCAGCTTGACCGCCTCGCGCTCGACCTTGAACTGGTAGCGCAGCGCGCGCGCCTGGCGGCTCGGCACCAAGCCCAGGAACAGCTCGCGCTCCTTGGCCAGGCCCTGATCGAACGGCAGCGCGGTGGCGGCGACCGCATCGAGCACGGCGGCGTAGGCGGGCTGCAGCCGCTGGCGGGCGTTGAGCTTGGCCCGGGCCGCCTCGACATGCGAGCGCACCAGATCGGCGTCGAGCGCGCGGTCGCGGGTGCGCGGCAAGGCGGCGGCATCGGCCAGCTGCAGGGCGACGGCACAGGCCGCATCGACCAGATCGACCGCGACCACGCGCTCGAACAGGCCGGAGTCGGCCAGCTGGCGCGCGCTGCGCGGCTGACCCGACAGGATCATGTCGAGTCCGGTCGCCACGCCGACCAGGCGCGGCAGGCGCTGGGTACCGCCCGAACCCGGGATCAGGCCCAGGCTGATCTCGGGCAGCCCGACCCGGGCGCCCTCCAGCGCGACACGGGCGTGGCAGCTCAGCGCGACCTCAAGGCCGCCGCCCAGCGCGACGCCAGCGATGGCGGCGACGACCGGCTTGGAGCAGGACTCCAGCCTGGCCAGCACTTCGGGCAGAATGGGCAAGGCCAGCTGCTTGGGCGTGCCCATCTCGGTCACGTCGGCACCGGCGGAAAACGCCTTGTCGTTGCCAACCAGCACGATGCCCTTGATTTGCGCGTCGGCTTGTGCGGCGGCGACGGCCTCGACGATCCGCTGGCGCAGCGCATGGCTCAGGCTGTTGACGGGGGGATGATCCAGTGTGATGACGGCGATGGCGTGCTGGCGTTGGAAGAGTGTCACGGTCGGGCCTGCGTAGATGAAGTCGGAAAATGGGGGTGTCCCAGAAAGCCCTGGAAACGCTACAATTATGTCAACAAGTTGATATATTTTCCATGGGAATGACCCCAGGGAATACCCTAATCAAAAAAAGAAAATAACCACATTTCCATGGTCAATCAACGTCATTCGACCGAATCCGCGCGCAAGGAGCTCGCCAACCGGCTGTTCTTCAAGCTCTACCAATGCGCCAACCTGCTGCATAAAACCGGCACCAAGGCCGTCGAAAGCGAGGGTTTGACCACCCAGCAATGGGCCATCCTGGGCGCCCTGTCGCGGCCCGAGGTCAGCGCGGGCATCAACATGGGCGACCTGGCCCGCTACCTGATGGTGAGCCGGCAGAACCTGTCGGGCGTGCTGGGTCGGATGGAGCGCGATGGCCGGATCGAGATCATGCAGGACACGCGCGACCGCCGCTCGCGCCTGATCCGGATCACCGACGAGGGCTGGATTGTCTGGCGCGAGCATGCGCTGCCCAAGATCCAGGCCTACTACGAGGCCGCGCTGGAGGGTTTCTCCTTCAGCGACTTGACCCATACCTCGCATTACCTGCTCAAGCTGCTCGACAACATGGAGCGGCTCGACCACGGCAGCGAGGCGCCGGAACAGGAATCGGAACGGGATCAAGAGGCCGATCCGACCTGAGCGGCCAACGGCAGTCCGGCGACCCGCAGGCCGCCGGACAGTGAACAAACATGGAAGGAAGCACCGGGCGTCGGTGTGACGGTCCGGCGCGGCACGATCACGGCCAGCAAGCGGGCGGATCGTGCATTGGCTGCCAATGGCGGCGAACAGCGGCCAACGGCGACCGGCTTACAGCGCCTTGACCAGTTCCGGCACCGCCGTGAACAGGTCGGCCTCCAGCCCGTAGTCGGCCACCGAGAAGATCGGTGCCTCGGCGTCCTTGTTGATCGCCACGATCACCTTGGAGTCCTTCATGCCCGCCAGATGCTGGATGGCACCGCTGA
>NZ_JAQTZS010000015.1 GCF_028687635.1 Malikia sp.
TCGGGCGTCCAGTCCTTGCCCTGCCAGTCGATCAGGTGCGCCGGCACGCCGCCGCCGTCCTTCTCCATGCCTTCCCACCAGACATCGCCGTCATCGGTCAGCGCGACGTTGGTGAAGATCACGTTCTTGTCCAGCGAGCGCATGCAGTTCGGGTTGGTCTGCATGTTGGTGCCCGGAGCCACGCCGAAGTAGCCGGCTTCCGGGTTGATCGCGTACATCTTGCCGTCAGCGTGCGGCTTGATCCAGGCGATGTCGTCGCCGATGGTGGTGACCTTCCAGCCAGCGAAGCCGGCTTCCGGCGGCACCAGCATCGAGAAGTTGGTCTTGCCGCAGGCGCTCGGGAAGGCGGCCGCGATGTGGTACTTCTTGCCTTCGGGGTTGGTCACGCCGAGGATCAGCATGTGCTCGGCCAGCCAGCCCTGGTCGCGGCCCATGGTCGAGGCGATGCGCAGTGCCAGGCATTTCTTGCCCAGCAGCGCGTTGCCGCCGTAGCCGGAGCCGTAGGACCAGATCTCGCGCGTCTCGGGGTAATGGACGATGTACTTGACGGTCGGGTTGCAAGGCCAGGAAGTGGTGTCCTGCTCGCCGGCGGCCAGCGGAGCGCCGACGGTATGCATGCAGGGGACGAAGTCGCCATCGGTGCCCAGCACGTCATAGACGGCCTTGCCCATGCGGGTCATCAGCTTCTGGTTGACGGCCACGTAGGCGCTGTCGGTCAGCTCGACGCCGATATGGGCGATATGCGAGCCCAGCGGACCCATCGAGAACGGCACCACGTACATGGTGCGGCCGGCCATGCAGCCGTCGAACAGCGGATTCAGCGTGGCGCGCATCTCGACCGGAGCCATCCAGTTATTGGTCGGGCCGGCGTCTTCCTTCTTCTCGGAGCAGATGTAGGTGCGGTCCTCGACGCGGGCCACGTCGGACGGGTCGGAGCAGGCCAGGAAGCTGCCCGGGCGCTTGGCCGGATTCAGCTTCTTGAAGGTGCCGGCGTCAACCAGTTGCTGGCAGAGGCGGTCGTACTCTTCCTGCGAGCCGTCGCACCAGTAGATGCTGGCGGGCTTGCACAGGGCGGCCATCTCGGCGACCCAGGCGATCAGCTTGGCATGTTTGACGTAGACGGGGGCATTGATGCCCTGCAGCACGGGTGCGTTCATGGGAAAGGCTCCAGAGAGTAAAAAAGCGATATGGGAAGGCGTCGCTGCTTGACGCCTTCCCATATCCCTTTTTCCGGCAACAACCGCTTGTCGGCCAAGGCCTGAGATTTTACGAAACCACGATGAAACTGCCTAGCGGCATCTTATGCAAAAAATGCATGACCTCATGCCGACCCGAAACCTGACCCGTTTTCCGCACGGAGCGGCCTCGAAAGCCGCCAGCTGCAACGAAGGCGTCAGCGCAAGCCGAACCAGCGGATCCGGGCCAGCACCCCGGGCGGCAGCGCGCCGAGCATGGCGCCGACCGACACCACCACGATGCCGATGATGGTCGTCGGACCCAACCGTTCGCCCAGGATCAGCAAGCCGCCGATGGCCGAGACAGCCGGCACCAGCGCCAGCATCATCGAGGCCTCACCGGCGCCGATCTTCTGCACCGCATAGCTGTACAGGCCCGCCGCCAGGAACGCCACGACGATGCCCTGGTAAACCGCTTGCAGCGTGATGGCGCCCCAGCTGGCTTGGCCCAGATTGCCGGGCAACCACAAGAGATAGACCGGCAGGTAGACCAGGGCCGAGAAACTGGCGACACCGAGCACGCCATGCTGGGGCCGGATCTGCCAGCGGCGCAGCAGCAGGCCAAAGATGGCCCAGGTCAGCGCGGCAGCCAGGAACAACAGGTCGCCGATCCATTCGCCACCGCGCAGCGTGGCGAACAGACTGTCAAAGCCGATCAGCAGCAAGCCGCAGGTCGACAGCAGCAGGGCGAGCACGGTGTAGCGCGGAATGCGGAACCGGGACATGAACGCCATGATGACCAGAACTGAGCGGCAAGCCTCGGGGTTCAGCCCGAGGTTCGAGCGATCAGGCCGGCACGGCCTGTAGTCCGCTGCGCGGTTCTGTGCTCTATGATCTTCGCCGTGAACACGACCAAGACCCTCCAGCTGCGCATCAAGGACAAGCACGCCCGCGTGCTGTCGTCGATGGCGCGCGAGGTCAATCAGGTGTTCAACTTCTGCAACGAGACCAGTGCCCGCGCCATCCGTGAGCGCCACCAGTGGCTCAGTGGCTACGACCTGCAAAAGCTCACCGCCGGGTTCAGCCAGTGCGACGGCATCGCCATCGGCAGCGGCACCGTGCAAGTCGTCTGCGCTGAATACGCCACCCGGCGCAAGCAGTTCAAACGCTCACGCCTGCACTGGCGGGTGTCGAACCCCAAGTCATCGAAATATTCGCTGGGCTGGATACCGTTCAAGGGTGGGCACGCCCGCTACAAGGCCGGGCAGATCCACTTTGCCGGGCAGCATTTCAGCCTCTGGGACAGCTACGGGCTGGCCGACTACGAACTCCGTGCAGGTTCGTTCAACGAGGACAGCCGGGGCCGCTGGTACTTCAACGTGGCCGTGCAGGTACCAGCAAAACCGAGCGCAGGCACGGCAGCGGTGGGCATCGACCTCGGCCTGAAGGATTGCGCCACCACGTCAACCGGGCAAAAGCTCGAAGGCCACTGGTACCGGACGCATGAGCACAAGCTGGCAACCGCCCAGCGGGCGAGAAAGAAATGGCGCGTCAAGGCCCTCCACGCCCAGATCAGAAACCAGCGCAAGGACGCGCTGCACCAGTTCAGCAGCGCCCTGGTGAAAGAGCACGCCGCCATCTTCGTGGGCGACGTGGCCAGCGCCCAGCTGGTCAAGACCAAGATGGCCAAGTCCACGCTGGATGCGGGTTGGGCCATGTTCAAGACGATGTTGGAATACAAGTGCCATCAGGCCGGTGTCGTCTTCGAGGTAGTCAACGAAGCGTATTCAACCCAGACTTGCTCGTGCTGCGGGGCTATTCCCGCCAGCAGTCCGAAAGGTAGAGCGGGTTTGCGAATAAGAGAATGGGCTTGCAGCGAGTGCGCCACGGTCCACGACCGGGACGTCAACGCTGCCAGGAACATTCTCGCGGCGGGACATCGCCGTCTGGCAGCAGGAATCCCCGTCCTTTAGGGTGGGGAAGATGTCAAGATGGTCCAGAACGCTATGCCGCCGTTGACGAACACACCGGCATGCGCGATGGGTGCGAAGGCAAAACCCGAATAGGCCAGCAGGCAGTAGCCCAGGCCGCCGAACAGCGCCAGCGCCGCGTGCCGCGACCAGTCCTGGCGCGGCACATAGCGCAGGAACAGCGGCAGCGCGATGGTGCCGGATACCGCAAAGCGTATCGCCGCAAGGTCAAAGGGCGAGAAGGCAGCGGTGGCGCCCAGGCGCGACACGATGTTGAAGCCCGACCAGAACAGCACGACGGCGAGTGCGGCGAGCAGGCCCTTTCCCTGGTCCTGAATGGCGGTGTGAGGCGGGTTCAATTCAGCTCCAACAGGGGTTGCAGACAGGGGGTGCCGTCGCGGGGAAAAATCTTCATTATGGAATTCTTCTCATCCACTAGCGATTCTGCCACCATCGAGACAAGCATTCAGCAACACAAGTAGAACCCGGCGGCTGCACGAAGGCGTACTGGCCCGCTACGGCCTGCGCCTTTCGCAGTTCGAGACCTGGAAAGCGCGCCGGGCTGCCAGCTAGACGAGCAGCCCAACTGTGACCGGATCAGGCTCGCCACCATAGAACAGCTCAAGCGCCTGCCGGAACTCCGGCTTCTGCGGTCCAGCCAGAGCGAACAGCGTCATGCAGGAGCGGAACTTGAGGTCGTCGGGCGAGCCGAGGATCGCGTGCGCGGTCTGGTCGCCATGTGCCAGGACGGCGCGGGTGCATTCCAGCAGGCGTAGCCCCAACACCGGATGCGCGAGGTAGCGGCGCGCGTGCTCAAGATCCTCGATGCCATAGAAGCGGGCCGTCGCGCTGCGCCCCAGCACCCCGAGCTGCGGGAAGATGAACCACATCCAGTGACTCTCCTTGCGCCCGGCGCGCAGTTCGGCCAGTACGCGGTCGATGACGGGGGACTGGGCGGTGAGGAAGCGGGTGAGGTCGGAATGTGGGGACATAGTTGCAGTTCATGGTCTCCCCTGGGCCGAGGATATGGTTTCGAGCAGCACACATAGGCTCGGAGCTTACAATCTCCATTTTGGAATTATTCTCATTTGCTGGCGATCCTGCCACCATCGAGACAAGAATTCAGAAACACAAGTAGAACCCGGAATGTCCTCTGTCTTGCTAGAACACCTTCACTGGATCATCTTTCTGCCTCTGGCTTGGGCTACATGGAAGTTCTACTCCGAGTTTTTCAAGCCGAGCCAGCGACTCGGCGTCGAGCTGAAGCAAGCAACAGAGCAGCTAGAAATGCTGAAGAGCTCAGGCAACGTCCTTGATCTTGACGGCATCAACAAACAGGTGATGGTCAACTCAGCGCTGAGCCATGGCTGGTCCGAATATCGTGACACGCTACACGGTCAGAAGAGCGCTAACTCCATAGGAATGATGGAGGTCAGCCGCTGGCGTGCGACTGCTATGGCCAACATGTTCTTCACCGAACAGACCGTGGTCGATGTCCCTCTGAAAGCCGAGTTCTACAAGCATTTACCCGGAATACTGACTGGCCTAGGCATCATCGGTACCTTCACTGGCCTCATCCTGGGTCTCAGCGGGTTCAAGGTGTCAACCGACGCAGCTGTCGCACAGCAGAGCCTGCAAGGCTTGCTCGGAAGCGTCGGTGGCGCGTTTATCGTCTCCGGCACCGCCATCGCCCTGGCGATGTTTGCGACCTGGTTGGAAAAATCCACCCTAAACAAGCGATACAGCGAACTCGAGAACTTCTGCGCCTTAGTAGACGGACTGTTCGACGCCGGAGCCGGAGAAGAATACCTGCAGCGCCTTGTCGAAGCGTCAGAAACCTCAGCCACGCAGGCAATGCAGATGAAGGAGTCACTGGTTACGGACCTTAAGCAAGTGCTGACAGAGCTCACACAGCAGCAGATCGCGACCATGACAGCGACCAGCCAGCAATTGAGTCACTCGATTACGACCAGTCTCAGTGAGGGCCTGACCGAACCCCTTACACGTATCTCCAGCGCAGTCGCTACCGTTGGCCAGAGCCAGGGAGATGCCGTTAACAAGATGCTCACCGATGTCCTAGGCAGCTTTGCCGAGAAGATGGAAAGCATGTTCGGATCTCAGCTGCGCGGTATGAACGAGATGCTGGCTGAGACAGCCGGCACAATCCGTACAACCTCCGACCGGTTCGAACAGCTTGCAGCACAGATCCAGCAAGCAGGGTCAGGTGCGGCAGACGCCATGGCTCAGAAGATGGGGGCAGCCCTAGAGAATATGCAAGCCCGCCAGATGGAAGCTAACGAACAGATGCGGCTCTTCGTCGATCAGCTCAAGGAAAACCTCTCAAAGGGGCAGACCGAATCAACTGAGCGCACCCTGCAAATGATGAAGGAACTTGGCGACACGACCAGACACCTTGTCGAGCAACTGCAGGCGCAGGCCCAGAACGCAGACCAGAGTCACGCACAGCGTCAGCAAGAGCGAGACGAGCAGATGCGACAGCTCATGGAAGGCCTCAAGGCCAGTATGGCCGACAGCCAAAGTCAGACCTCAGGTGCAACCAGCAAACTGCTGCAGCAGTTAGGCGAGACCACGACCCAACTCCTCTCGTCCATGCAGGAACGGACGCACAACGCAGACCAGAGTCATGCGCAGCGTCAGCAGGAGCGAGACGAGCAGATGCGACAGCTCATGGAAGGCCTCAAGGCCAGCATGGCTCAGGGCCAAAGTGACACTGCAGCTGCCACATCAAAACTGCTCCAGCAACTCGGCGATACATCAGGCCAGCTCCTTTCCACGATTCAGGAGAAAACCCAACAGGCAGAACGAAGTCATGCGGCACAGCAGGAGGCTATGGCCAAACAGGTGACAGATCTTCTCGATAAACAACAGATCCAAATTTCGCGCCTCAGCGATACCGTACAGGCAGCATCCACCGCGATGAAGGAGTCCGTCACACAACTGCTATCGAGCACGAGCAGCAATGTCGAGCGCATGGGTCAGGGTGCAGATCGACTCAATAGCGCGGCCAACGTATTGACGACAAATCTGGGACAGATCAAGACAGTCACCGACGGGATGGGCACGAACGTCGACAAGCTGAACCAGACTGCATCTGGTCTAAATGCCGCTCTGGCCGCAGCACAACAGGTTCTCCTGGACCAGAAGTCGGTCAGGGATACCCTGTCCGCCATGGTTAATGATCTGCGCGCTACGGTCGAGAACGCCAAGCGAGAGGCCGGACTTACATCGGAGCTCGTCAATAGTCTGAAGTCTGCAAGCCAGAAGTTGGTAGAAGCTCAGCAAACTGCCGACCATTATCTTGAAAGCGTCACTGATGTAATGGCCAACTCGCACGCGGAGTTCGCAAAGCAAATCAGAAATACGCTGCGTGAAGGCAATAGCGCCTTCCACACCGAACTGGCGCAGGCTACAAGTTACCTCAAAGGAGCCATTCAAGATCTTGGCGATCATCTGGACAACCTGCCCACAAGGCGCTGAGAGGGTCTGAGCTATGATTGGAGGATTAAAAACAGCCAGCGGTCGACGTGTACGGGAAGAGGGCGAGAAGCCTTTCTGGATTTCGTTTTCTGACCTGATGTCGGCACTCATGGTCCTGTTCCTAGTCGCCATGAGCGTGGCCCTGCTAGCTGTCACCAGCGAGGCCTCAACGACAGAAAAACTAGAAGCAGAACGTTCACAAGCGATCACAGACTTCATGCGTGAGATCCAGCAGATCCTAACTGCTAAGGAGTTTGAGGGCGTCAAGGTAATTGGCAACACAATCGACTTCGGCCCGCGCGGACGTTTCGAGCGTGAAGGACAGAACCAGTTATCAGCTGCACAAAGACAACTCCTCCTACAGTTCACGCCCAAGCTACTCGACCAGTTGCGCTCGTCCGAGGCTGGAAAGCACTGGTTCAAGCGTGCAGTCGTAGAAGGTTATGCAAGCCGCTCAGGAAAATATCTATTCAACCTGAACCTTAGCCTGGAACGCAGTGAGCGTGTCATCTGTGACCTCCTGCGCGATCCCGGAAATGGGATCCCACCACTAAACCTCGACGATCGGATGTTGATTGCTACGCAATTCTTCGTCGGCGGTGGTTCTTTCAACTCCCTGCAACCAACTGCACTAGAAAGCCGACGTATCGAATTCAAACTGGAATTCAAGACTCGAAAGGAACGGGATGGTGAACTCGCCAGCCCACCGGTGAAAATTGACCAAGTTGCGCTGATCCAGGCCTTGGATACTAAAGAGCCATGCCCCATCGTCAACCGATAGACGTACTGCGTGCTGAGTTGCGCCAAGCACTCGAACTCAGAAATAATAATACAGCACAGCCTTGGGGAAACCCAATGCCTATGCACGAAATGCTGGCCAGCATCAAGCGTGACCTAGGAGGGCAAGCAGACACTAGGCCACCCCAGGATAAGGTGAATGAGTCTCTGCTCCACTACCAGAAGACCAAAGAGCTGCCAAGCTTCAACAGTCTGAAGTACGTGTGCTACGGCGTCACGGTACCCGTCGGTATAAACCAGTGGCGTGTCATCGACAATCAGGCTGTGTTCGACAACCTACTTATGGAAGTACGCAGGTGGGAATCACAAGCTAAACAGTTTAGACGCTGCTACCAAGGCCTGCTCGAGGGCTACCTCAGTTTCGATCAACAAAGCCAGGCAAGCACCACCACACGGACAAACTGGGCAGGACTGAAGCATTTTTTGTCAACTAACTTGGATCCAGTTCTGCAAGAATCGAGCGCAAGAGGTGAACCGCCCCCATGGTTAGCAACGCTGGCTATGCACAGGAATCTGCTTGGCGATGACCCCTGCAGTCGCTATGCAGAAGGATTCATGCGCGATGACATTAATGAATTTAGAGGAGTTTGCGCAACTCTTGGCATCCCCAGCAACTCATGGGTCTGGGAAGATGCACTCATGGCATATGTTCGCACCGTTTGCAGCAGCAAGGATGATGCATTCAAGAGACGCTTACCCAACCTGCTGGATCTCGTGAACGGCAAGCTAGACATACAATTTCCAAGGCTTTATGCCACCGAGACAGTTGGACGGGTGTTATACCGCTACTCTGACTGTCAAGAAAAGCCAGAGCACATCACCCTTCGAGATGCTAGCCTGAACTGGATAGGTAACCCTTGGCTAAAGCGCACCGCCTGGGATGCAGTCGTCAAGAAGGAAGCTGCCCGACAAATGGTAGAAAGTTGGCTAAAATGCCGACTCATCAAGGATTTCTTCGAACTTCTGGCAGAAGATGGCGCCGCAGATCTGCGGCGTCTGAACTACTGGCTCAAGTGGGAGCCCCATATCAGCGACATGTGGTTCGTCCTAGGGAATGATGCTGCGACTAACCGCAGCACTGCCTTCACAGAACTTCGAAAACTCATGTTAGGTCGTGACCGGATATTGAGAGATAACAATCCATCCAATAACGCTTTTATCATGCGAATTGGTCAATTGCTTATCATAGAGTTCGGCATCACTGGAAATGCATGCTACGTATTTGCTACATCCGACTTCATCACGGACTTGGAGAAGAAATCATTCTCTATTTATGAGTTAAAGCAACGACTGGGAGCCACGCGGCTTTCACATAGCGGCTCATGGGAGTTCAAGTTTAACCAGACGCTTCGAAGTCTTATGCAGACGATCCCACTTGATCGCGGCGACCTAAAATCCACCTCAAGTCCGACCATAAATCAAATAAAAGATCCAATCCAAACATCATCACCTACAGACGTCGGAGCTCCAAAAAAATTTATCATTTTCTCATTATGCGGGAAATATGGCCTAGAACATGAAGACAACCGATCTCGTGGCGGCGAATTTTGGATTCTCACAGGCTCCATTAATCCAAAAGTAAGTTATCCAATACTCGCAAAAAATCTAGATAAATGGGGATTTTCGTTCGTACAAGGAAAAGGTTACTGGACCAAGATGGATTTCCAATGATTACATCGAACTCAACATCTCTGATTAATAGACAAGCCTGACCGATGCTCGATAAATTTCTCAGAAGAGCAGCGCCAGCACAAGCAACTCAGGCACTTTCGATACAAGAGAGTAGCATTAGCCGTGTTATCTTCGATGCCGATGGAGCCCACTACCCTGCTCCGAGCACCCCCGCAACCAACTGGCTTGATAATCCCTACGAAACAGGCAAACAGGCCGAACTCGGAGCGCGCTTATCGCAGTTGGCACTTGCAGGTCTTGGCGAGTGCCGGACCGGTGAATTCTTCCTCAGCTGGAACGACCTGTACGCGATGCTGCGCGACCCCGATTTCGGCGCCCATCGCGACGCCCTTCAAATACCGCCTGATACGTTGGCTCGCCCCAGGATTGCAAGCCTTGGCGCACTGATAGATGCAAATTTCTCCATTCTGATCGACGGCTGGCTGGATCCGCATGGCAAATCGGTTCAGCCAGCTCCCAAGCTCAAAGGCCGACTGCTAGTATCCGGGGAAACCGCTGGTTTGCTGCCTGAACAGGTACACCTACTGCTTGCGCAGTTGGAACGGTTTCATGCCACTCCGGTCAGTGACCGTACTCAGGTTTTCAAGGAACAGATTTTCGGTCGCATCCGTAAGCTCGCCAGCGCCAGCAGCTGCCCGCTGTCTGACTACGTCGCCCGAACCATAGTACTCACCCCTGAGCGACTCAGGCTTGCGATGGAAAAGCGCGTGGTTGGTGACGAGCCTGTCCTAGAGGTGGTTCCTGGATTCGATGAAGCCCCAGCTCAGTGGCTCAGCCAGTTCGATCGTCTTCCCTTGCAGGACAGATACGATGTACCTGATGGCGCCACGTTGGTCCGCGTCGTCGTCGCGCCGGAAGTCAAGGCCGTGCTGGCGGAGATCAAGCGCATGCCAGGGCGAAGAGCTTACGGCCCACGCGCTGAGTCCTTCATGCGCAACCCCTTCGCCGTGCTGGGTGAGGCATCAGAGAATGTCATAGACCCGGCTCAGTTCGAAAAGGCCCGCGACGACGCCGGCATCCGCTTCGAACGTTTCATTCCAAAGGTAGACCGCGGCGAATTCGGCGAAGTCAAGCGCGTGGGCTTAGAGGCAGAGAGCCTGGGTGAAGATCTCGGAGAATCGAGTCCGATCTGGTTCGCCAACCCGGATGACCTCGCCCGCTTCGCTGCCAAGCTGGACCGATGCCTTGATGACGAATCGCAATGCGTACGCTGGTCTGGCCGGGAGTTCGAGATCCTCGGTGAGACTCCAGAACACCTGGAACAGCTGCAGAGCTGGCTGCGCGAATGGACCTACCCCCAGCTCTGGACTGCCGGCGAGGTGATGGACCTGAGCCATTATTCGGAGCGGATCCAGGAAATCGGCATAGAGAAACCATGCATCACACCGGTCATCGCCCGCAACGACGAGAGTGATAGCTGGTTCGAAGGTAATGTCAGTGTGGGAATCCGAGTCGAAAACGGGATGGGTGCCGCCCCAACTTTCGTTCCAATCACCTTCGACGAAGTCCCCACCCTGCAGCAAGCCATCAAAGCCGCCGAGTCGGAACGTCGAACACTGGTTCAACTACCAGGTCTCCCCACTCCCGTTCCGATCGAAGAAGCAAAAGCCGCCCTGAATGCACTCGCCCAAGTTCGGCAAGAACTCAAGGACAAGACGTTCGAGCCCGGAGGCAGCAAAGGAAGGGAACGCCCGACAGCCAAGCGGTTGGTCATCAAGTCCAACTTCGAGGCAATGGATTACACCGAGGCTCGTGCCGAGGCACTGACCATGCCAGAAGGTGCCCGGCCCGTAATTCCCTCCTCGCTCAGGCCCGAGATCAGTCTCAAGCCTCACCAGGAAGTCGGCATCGCCTGGCTGCAGCATCTCTGGTTCATGTCGCCACAGCAGTGCCGCGGCACCGTACTGGCCGACGACATGGGACTCGGGAAGACGCTGCAACTGCTGGCCTTCATCACGTCCTGCTTTGAGCAAGACCCCAATCTGCCACCAGCCCTCGTAGTCGCACCCGTCGCACTGCTCGAGAACTGGCGCAACGAACTCGGCCGCTTCTTCGAACCCGGCACCTTGCCACTGTTGATGCTCTACGGCGACACACTCAAGTCCCTGCGAGTGAGCAAGCACGAGCTGGACGAGGAACTGAAAGCGCAAGGTATCACACGCCTGCTCAAGAAAGGCTGGATCGGCGATGCCAGGCTGGTCCTGACCACCTACGAGACGATGCGCGACCTCGAGTTCGCACTGGCCAGCCAGCAGTGGTCGGTCATGGTCTGCGACGAGGCACAAAAGATCAAGACGCCAGCCGCGATGGTCACCCGTTCGGCCAAGAAGCAGAAAGTCCGGTTCCGCATCGCCTGTACAGGCACACCGGTCGAGAACACACTGGCCGACCTCTGGTGCCTGTTTGACTTCGTGCAGCCAGGCATGCTCGGAGCACTGAGCCAGTTCTCCCACACCTACCGTCAGCCCATCGAAGCCAAGACCGATGAACAGGTTGCTAAGGTGGAAGAACTGCGAGCCCTGATCCAGCCGCAAATACTCCATCGCAAGAAAACCGAAGTCGCCAAGGATCTACCGACCCCGGTCGAGGACGATGCCTGTAAGCGACTGCCCATGTCGCCATATCAGTTGTGCCTTTACGAGAGCGCACTCAAGACTCTGAAGACACAACGAGAGACCAACCCATCCGCACAGCTGCTGGCATTGCTGGCCATCCGCCAGATCTGCTCCGATCCTCACGGGTACACCGAGAAAAATGCACTCGGCCTGCAAATTGACCGGCTGGTCAATGAATCGCCCAAGATGGGGTGGTTGATGACGCTGCTTAAGCGACTGGCCGCTGATACGGCTGGAGAGCACAAGGTGATCGTGTTCTGCGAATTCCGTGAGCTACAGCTTCAACTGCAGCGCGTCATCGCCGCCTTCTTCGGCATTGCCGCGAGCATAGTCAACGGAGATACGTCTGCAGATCCACGTGTCCTCTATAACCGCCAACAGTTAATCGATGCGTTCCAGGACAAGCCTGGCTTTAACGTGATCATCCTGTCTCCGCTGGCCGTCGGCTTCGGCGTCAACATTCAGGCAGCCAACCACGTCGTGCATTTCACCCGAACCTGGAATCCCGCCAAGGAGGACCAGGCCACAGCCCGCGCATACCGTATCGGTCAGAAGCGCGCGGTGCAGGTCTACTACCCAGGCGTAGTCAGTGACAGATTTCCGAGCTTCGATGTCCGGCTGGATGCGCTGCTTAGCAAAAAGCGCGAGCTGGCGTCGGACATGCTCAACGGGTGCAGCGACATCAAGGCCGCAGATTTTGCTGATTTCCAATGAACGCGGATTCAAAACTGAACTTCAACACCCTGCTTTTCAGTAAACAAGGTGCTGCTGATCTGTCTGCAACTGTGAATTCGGTTGCTCTAATTAAATTATAAATTCCTAAACTATGCACCTAAATTACCCTCGGCAATCTTATTGAACACAAAGGTTCAAAAACTAAAATCACCCCGCCAAATCAGTCAGAGATTAATTAAATCATGAAATCTATTCAGGCATTCTCTTCCGAAGGACAGCACTTCACACTATTCGAAAACGGAACATGGAAGATTAACAATACACTACAGCATCAAAAAGAATCGTTTCGCGCTTTCTCTTGGGGCGACTCAATCGACAAGGTAAAGGCCTCAGAGGCTGAAGAATTAATTCACGAAAGCGATGACACATTAATCTATAAAACCATTGTGGCGAATTTTGATTGCTTCGCCATATATACTTTCATAAAAAATAAATTGGTCATGGGGAGATATTCATTCCAAGAATCACACACGAACGCACAATCATACCTTCATGACTACTGGACTATTAAAAATCTCTTGATTGAAAAATATGGGGATCCAAAAGAAACGCTAGAATTTTGGAACAATAACCTCTACAAAGAAGATTTAGATGAATGGGGAATGGCAGTATCGTGCGGGCATGTTGTGTTTTTTGAAATTTGGGACGTCAGCGATACTCACATTGAATTACACCTACATGGGGACAATTACGAATCAAAACTATCTTTAATGTATCAAAGCCTATCATTAAAGGGCTTGCTAGAACAAAGGCAAAAACAAAACGCTATGGCAGGACTTTAATCTGCTGTTGCTTGGGGCATTTCGCTCGCCAGTGCGGCTTTGCAGGTACTGGCGTGGGGCGCGCTGACAACAGGCGGCCTCGGCTTGCTCCATCTGAGCAACGGACTAGATCTTGAGCTCGAACAGGGCTTGCAGGTCAGCTTCCCGCCTCAGCCCCTCACCACCCGCAGCACCTCCGCCCCATAGGCCTCGAGCTTCTTCTGCCCCAGGCCCGGAATGCCTTCGAGCTCTGACAGGCGCTGCGGCTGCTGCTCGGCGATGGCGCGCAGGGTGGCGTCGTTGAAGATGATGTAGGCCGGCAGGTTGTGCTCGCGCGCGACCTGGGCGCGCCAGGCCTTGAGCGCGGCCAGGGTCTCGCGCGCCGCCAGCGTCAGGTTGGCCTCGGCGGCGACCACGCGCTGGCGCGCCGCGCTGCGGCTGCGCGCGGGCGCCGCGCTCTGCACCCGCACGAAGACCTGCTCCTCGCCCTTGAGGATGGCGCGCGCCGCCTCGCCCAGGCGCAGGGTGTTGAAATGCTCGGCATCGACCCGGATCGCCTCGCGCGCGATCAGCTGGCGCGCGATGCTGCGCCACTCGCTCTCGCCCAGGTCGGCGCCGATGCCGAAGGTGCTCAAGCCCGCGTGGCCATGCTGCTCGACCTTCTCGGTCTTCTTGCCGCGCAGGATGTCGATCAGGTGGCCGGCGCCAAAGGCCGCGCCTCCGGCCTGCTGCACCCGGTAGATGCAGGACAGCAGCTTGCGCGCGGCCTCGGTCGCGTTCCAGGTCTGCGGCGGATGCAGGCAGTTGTCGCAGTTGCCGCAGGGCTGGGACTTCTCGCCGAAATAGGCCAGCAACCGCACGCGGCGGCAGTCGGTGGCCTCGGCCAGCGCCAGCAGCGCCTCGAGCTTGCCGCGCAGCACCTGCTTGAATTCCTCCGCCGCCGGGCTCTCGTCGATCATGCGGCGCTGGTTGACCACGTCCTGCAGGCCGTAGGCCATCCAGGCATCGGCCGGCTCGCCGTCGCGGCCGGCGCGTCCCGTCTCCTGATAGTAGCCCTCGATGTTCTTGGGCATGTCCACATGGGCGACGAAGCGCACGTCGGGCTTGTCGATGCCCATGCCGAAGGCCACCGTCGCGACCATGATGAGGCCCTCCTCGCGCAGGAAGCGGTCCTGGTGCCGCTGACGCGTGGCCGGATCGAGGCCGGCGTGATAGGGCAGCGCGTTGAGGCCGGCGGCGGCGAGCTGGGCCGCGACATCCTCGACCTTGCGGCGCGACTGGCAATAGACCACGCCAGCGTCGTGCCCGCTGGCCCCCATGTGCTCGTTGCGGATGAAGCGCTGCAGCTGCTGCAGGCTGTCCTTCTTCTCGACGATGGTGTAACGGATGTTGGGCCGGTCGAAGCTGGAGACGAAATGGCGCGCCTGCTCCAGCCGCAGGTGATGCACGATGTCGGCGCGCGTCAGCGCATCGGCGGTCGCGGTCAGCGCGACGCGCGGCACGTCGGGGAAGCGCTCGTGCAGCGTGGCCAGGCCGCGATAGTCGGGCCGGAAGTCGTGGCCCCACTGGCTCACGCAATGGGCCTCGTCGATCGCGAACAGGCTCAGCAGGCCGCTCGCGTAGAGCGCCTGCAGCTGCGCCATGAAGCGCGCGGTCGTCAGGCGTTCGGGCGCGGCGTAGAGCAGCGTGATCTCGCCGCGCTGCAGCTGGCGCTCGATCTCGGCTGCCCGCTCCGGGCTCAGGCTGGAGTTGAGGTAGGCCGCGCTGACGCCGGCCTCCAGCAGCGCGCCGACCTGATCGTGCATCAGCGCGATCAGCGGCGACACCACGATGGTCACGCCCTGCCCCGCGCGCTGGCGCAGTATCGCCGGCACCTGGTAGCAAAGCGACTTGCCGCCGCCGGTGGGCATCAGCACCAGCGCGTCGCCGCCAGCGGCCACCTGCTCGACGATATCGGCCTGCGGGCCACGGAAAGCCGAGTAGCCGAAGACCTCTCGCAGAACGTCCCGCGCGGCCCGGGCGATGTCAGTGTTCAAGTACGGTGCTCCAGGAAGCGCTTGCGCCAGAAATAGAAAGCCAGGCTGACGGCGATCACGCCCATCGCGGTCATCGCCCACCAGAAGCCCGCCTGCAGATGCAGCAGCGGGATGAAGTCGAAATTCATGCCGAAGATGCCCGCGATCAGGTTCAGCGGCAGGAAGATGGCGGTCAGCACCGTCAGGATGCGCATGATCTCGTTGGTGCGGTGGCCCTGGGCATTGAAATGCATCTGCACCGCGACCTCGGCGCTCTGCTCCAGGCGGCGCACATGGTGGACCACCCGTTCGATATGCTCCAGCACGTCGCGGCTGCGCACCCGGAGCAGGTCGAGCTCGCGCTGGCCGCCGCCATTGGGCTGCCAGCTGTTGAGCGCCTCGATCCAGTCCTGGATCGCGCTGCGCTGGTCCTCGCAGATCTCGTCGAGCTGGTGCAGCGCCAGCCGCGCCTGCAGCAGACTGCTCCAGTTGTTGAAGCGGGACTTCGGGCTCAGCAATTCGGCCTGCCAGTGATCGAGCTGGCGCGTCAGCTCGCGCCGCAGCTCAAGGTAGCCGTCGACCATCTGGTTGACCAGGCGCAGCATCAGGTCGCCGCTGCTGGTGGGCATGAAGCGCATGGCCGCGCTGCGTCCCGGCTCGGCGACCTCGGCCTGGCCACTGGCGGTCAGGGCCAGCAGGCGCGCGGCATAGCCGTCGCGCACGGCGCAATCGGCCGGATGCACGGTCAGCAGCAAATGGTCGAACAACGCGAACCCGACCGGGCTGGTGTCGATGCGGCGCAGCACCGGCGGGCCGCCACGGCGTGGCACGCGCCCGGGCGATTGGCTGGGGGCCTCGGCCTCGGTATCGATGTCGTCACGCCCCTGCGCCAGCCGGCGAAACACCAGCAGGTCGTACTGCGCGGTGTAGTCGTAATGCGAGGGCAGCTGGTTGTTGAGCAGGTCGGACAAATGCAGGTCGACCAGCGCGCTGCCGCACAGCTGCTGCAGGCAGGCCTGGACCTCGGCCTGCATCGACTCGAATTCGCGCCGCCCCAGCGCGATCCAGACAAAGCCGTGCTCAGGCAGGACCGCCGGCAGGGCGGCGGATTCACGGATGCTGAGCTCGGCGAGATGGAAGACGCGCATGCGGCGAAACGGCCGGGTCAGTCCTGCTGGCGCAGCAGGCGGGCGGCGTCGCGGGCGAAATAGGTCAGCACGCCGTCGGCGCCGGCGCGCTTGAAGGCCAGCAGCGACTCCATCATGACGGCATCGTGGTCGAGCCAGCCGTTCTGCGCGGCGGCCTTGAGCATCGCGTACTCGCCGCTGACCTGATAGGCGAAGGTCGGCACCTTGAACTCGTCCTTGACCCGGCGCACGATGTCGAGATAGGGCATGCCGGGCTTGACCATCACCATGTCGGCGCCCTCGGCCAGGTCGAGCGCGACCTCGCGCAGCGCCTCGTCGGTGTTGCCCGGGTCCATCTGGTAGACCTTCTTGTCGGCCTTGCCGAGGTTGGCTGCGCTGCCGACCGCGTCGCGGAACGGGCCGTAGAAGGCGCTGGCGTACTTGGCGCTGTAGGCCATGATGCGGGTATGCACATGGCCGCGTGCTTCCAGCGCCTGGCGGATCGCGCCGATGCGGCCGTCCATCATGTCGGACGGCGCGACGATGTCGACGCCGGCGGCCGCCTGGGTCAGCGCCTGGCGCACCAGCACCTCGACCGTGGCGTCGTTGACGATGTAGTGCTGGTCGTCGAGCAGGCCGTCCTGGCCGTGGCTGGTATAGGGGTCGAGCGCGACGTCGGTCATGATGCCGAGGTTGGGCACGCGCGACTTGAGCTCGTGGATCACGTTCGGGATCAGGCCGTTGGGGTTCCAGGCCTCGCGGCCGTCGGGGGTCTTGAGCGCCGGATCGATCACCGGGAACAGCGCCATCACCGGAATGCCCAGCTCCACGCATTCATGCGCCACCGGCAGCAGCAGGTCCAGGCTCAGGCGCTCGACGCCCGGCATGGAGGCCACCGCCTCGCGCCGGCCCTCGCCTTCGAGCACGAACACCGGATAGATCAGGTCATGCACCGTCAGATGGTGCTCGCGCACCAGGTTGCGGGTGAAGACGTCGCGGCGCAGGCGGCGCGGACGGGACAGGGGATAGGGGGCGGGGTGGGAAGTCATGACGGGTATTGTGGCAAATGTGGGTTTGGAGTGACCAGCGGCTCAGACCGGGTCTACATGGGTCAGGACGTTGAGGACAGGGTGGCGCGCCATCACGCGCGCATGCACTTCGTCGGCGATCGCGTGGCCCTCGCGCACGCTGAGGGCGCCATCGATCTCGAGGTGGACGTCGATCAGGATCATGTCGCCGGTCTTGCGCGTGCGCAGATCATGCACCCCCTGGACGCCAGGCACCGCTCGGATCTCCTGCTCGATCGCGTGGGTCTCTTCCTCGGAGGCCGCGCGGTCGGTCAGGTCGTGCAGCGCGTCCCAGACGAAATCCCACCCCATCTTGACCACCATCAGGCCGACGACCAGCGCCGCGATCGGATCGAGCAGGCCGAAGCCCAGCAGGTTGCCGCCGATGCCGACCGCGACCACCAGCGAGGAAGCGGCGTCCGAGCGCGCATGCCAGGCGTTGGCGACCAGCAGGCTGGAGCGCACGCGCTGGGCGACGGCCAGCATGTAGCGGAACAGGCCCTCCTTGGCCACCAGCGTGAACAGCGCCACCCAGAGCGCGATCGGGTTCACGGAGGCAACTGAAGCGGGCGCCATCAGCTTGGCGCCGGCCGACCACAGCATGCCGACACCGACCGCCAGCAGCAGCGCGCCCACGACCAGCGAGGCGGCGTTCTCGTAGCGCTGGTGTCCGTAGGGATGATCGGCGTCAGGCGCCTTGCGGCTGTGCTTGAGCGCCAGCAGCACGACGAAATCGGCCGCCAGGTCGGACAGCGAGTGGATGCCATCGGCCACCAGCGCCTGCGAGGCCGCCATCACGCCGACCACCACCTGCGCCACGGTCAGCACCAGGTTGACCGCGACGCTGACCCAGGTGCTGCGCTTGGCGGCGCGCTCGCGCTCCGGGTGCTCCTGGTCCTCATCAAATTCGCGCAAATCCTTCACTTCCATACGACGATCCATCTTTCCTTGTACATGACCGCGCCTATCTTAAGTGGCCCATGTTGCGGCAGCGCCATGAGCGTCTCATTACATTTTTACGTAACTTTTTTACGTCACTTATTGATTAAAATTGAGCAAGTCCGGGACAGGCATTGAAATTTTCGGCCAGCTTGCTGTTTTATTGTTGCTGAAAACAGCCTCTCAGGCCGCCTGATCCGGGTCCCGCAACCCCAGCCATCCTTGCAGATCGGCCAGACCCGTCCGGCAGCTGGTCGCCAGACTTTCGGCCCGCCGCTGCAGCGCATGGGCATCGACCGACAGCGCCTGCCACA
This sequence comes from Malikia sp., assembly GCF_028687635.1. Taxonomy (GTDB): domain Bacteria; phylum Pseudomonadota; class Gammaproteobacteria; order Burkholderiales; family Burkholderiaceae_C; genus Malikia. The sequence goes on from NZ_JAQTZS010000015.1 coordinate 18,707, forward strand.
GGGTCTGCGCCAGCCCGGCAGGCAAGACACAGAGCGGCAGCCCGGGCAACTCCCAGCTCCGTAGATAGGCGGCCAGCTTGGTGGACTGGGCGCTGTCGGCAGACGGAACCAGGCTCAGGCGCGGCAGGCCGCAAGCGGTGGCGACAATGCGGCCATGCAGGCTGCTGCCAGCATAGCCCCGGCTGCACGAGATCAGCCCGCAAATGTCCCACAGATGGGCCGAGGCCATGATCCGCACCGAAGCGGCCGGTAACCGGGCCGCCAGCCGTTGCAGCACGCCGAGGTCATCATGCCAGGGCGCGAGGCCGGCGCGGAACAGCACCAGACCCAGGCCGGCAGCGGACAGCACGGCCCGCAGCGCTGCCGCGAGCGCGGCCAGGCAGGCGTCGTCGGCGAACTCGGCGCTGATCTGCAGGGCCAGGTAGCCATGCGGGAAAGCCCCGCGCAGCGCGGCCAGCTCGCCCGCCCCGGCCTGATGCTGGATCAGGTCACCAAACAGCCGGACCACCAGCACCGCCGGATCGGGCAACAGCCGGGCCGGGATGCCGGCGTCAAGCAGGGTCGCCCGCGTGACGCGGTCGCGCACCGAGACGAAGGCTGCCGCGCGCAAGGCCGCCAGCACCTCGGTGCGTTGGGCCGACGGCGCCCGGTCCAGCCCGACACCGCCCACGCCGGCAAAGAATGTACGGTGCAGCGCAGGCAAGTGCGCGCGGGAGGCGACATAGGGCGCGAGCGCCTGGCCGCCAGTGACCCGCTCCACCCAGGCGGTCCGCTCGGCTGGACGCGGCTCCAGATAGGCGATCGTGGCCTGCGCCTGATCCGGCGCCAGCAGCATCACGGCGGCCTGCCAGGCGCTGCAGTCGAGGATCTCGCCGCCGACATGCAGCAGATCGGGCCGGCGCGGCGCGCGTTCGGCCAGCAGCTCGGGCAGCGCGCGCGTCAGCGGCCCGCCCCAGGGCCGGAGGTCGCGAGCGGCCAGACCGGCGAAATGCAGCTCGCGCCCCGGCAGCAAGGCGGAGGCGACCCGCGCCAGCAACAGGTCGCCGAAGTTGTGGCGGTCGAAGGCGCCGAACAGGATAAGGGGCCGTTTCATGACCGGATTCTGGCCGCTGGAAAAAAACGGCGCCCGCAGGCGCCGTCGTTCGCTTCAGGACCGCGCCGGAATCAGGCGGCAGCGGTCTTGACCTTCAGGCGCCAGGCGTGCAGCAGCGGCTCGGTGTAGCCGCTGGGCTGCTCCTTGCCCTTGAACACCAGCTCCAGCGCCGCCTGGTAGGCCGCGCCTTCGGGGTTGGCGACCAGGCTCTGGTAGGCCGGGTCACCCGCGTTCTGCTGGTCGACCTTGGCGGCCATGCGGGCGAAGGTATCGCGCACCTGGGCTTCGCTCACCACGCCGTGCCGCAGCCAGTTGCAGATATGCTGGCTGGAGATGCGCAGCGTGGCGCGGTCTTCCATCAGGCCGATGTCGTTGATGTCGGGCACCTTGGAGCAGCCCACGCCCTGGTCGACCCAGCGCACCACATAGCCCAGGATGCCCTGTGCGTTGTTGTCGATCTCCTGCTGGCGCTCCTCGGCGCTCCACTGGGCCTCGGCCACCACGGGGATGGTCAGCAGGTCGGTCATCAGCTGCTCGGCGAGCTGGGCGTTGTCGGTGTCGCCGCTGGCCTCGATCTGCCGCTGCACCTCGGCCACGCTGACCTGGTGGTAGTGCAGCGCGTGCAGGGTGGCGCCGGTCGGGCTGGGCACCCAGGCGGTGTTGGCGCCGGCCTTGGGGTGGCCGACCTTCTGCTTGAGCATCTCGGCCATCAGGTCCGGCATCGCCCACATGCCCTTGCCGATCTGCGCCTTGCCGCGCAGGCCGCATTGCAGGCCGATCAGCACGTTGCGGCGCTCGTAGGCGGCGATCCAGGCGCTGGACTTGATCTCGCCCTTGCGCATCATCGGGCCGGCCAGCATGGCGGTGTGCATCTCGTCGCCGGTGCGGTCGAGGAAGCCGGTGTTGATGAAGGCGACGCGGCTGGCGGCGGCGGCGATGCAGGCCTTGAGGTTGACGCTGGTGCGGCGCTCCTCGTCCATGATGCCGAGCTTGACGGTGCTGTCGGGCAGACCGAGCAGCTGCTCGACGCGCGTGAACAGCTCGGCCGCGAAGCCGACCTCGGCCGGGCCATGCATCTTGGGCTTGACGATGTAGACGCTGCCGGTGCGGCTGTTGCGGATGCCGTGGGCGCCATGGCCTTGCAGGTCATGCAGCGCGATCGTGGTCGTGACCACCGCGTCCATGATGCCTTCCGGGATCTCCTTGACGCTGCCATCGGTTGCGGTCCAGAGGATGGCCGGGTTGGTCATCAGGTGGCCGACGTTGCGCACGAACATCAGGCTGCGGCCGTGCAGACGGACCTCGCCACCATTCGGTGCCGTGTAGACGCGGTCCGGGTTGAGGCCACGGGTCAGCATCTGGCCGCCCTTCTCGAAGGACTCGGTCAGCGTGCCCTTCAGGATGCCGAGCCAGTTGTGATAGCCCAGCACCTTGTCCTCGGCATCCACCGCCGCCACCGAGTCCTCCAGATCCAGGATGGTCGAGAGCGCGGCCTCCATCACCAGGTCGCTGACGCCGGCGGCGTCGCTGGCGCCGATCGGCGTGCCGCGGTCGATGATCAGGTCGAAATGGATGCCGTTGTGCGTGAACAGCAGCGACTTCGGCGCGGCGGCGTCGCCCTGGTAGCCAGCCAGCTGGGCCGGGGCCTTCAGGCCGCTGACGCTGCCGTCCTTGAGCGTGACCCGCAGCGCGCCATTGACGACGGCGTAGCCGGTCGAGTCGTGGTGCGAGCCGACGGCCAGCGGAGCGGACTGGTCAAGGAAATTGCGCGCGAAGGCGATCACCTTGGCGCCGCGCACCGGGTTGTAGCCCTTGCCCTTCTGGGCGCCGTCGATTTCGGGAATGGCATCAGTGCCATAGAGCGCGTCGTACAGGCTGCCCCAGCGCGCGTTGGCGGCGTTGAGCGCGTAGCGCGCGTTGCTGATCGGCACCACCAGCTGCGGGCCGGCCTGGGTGGCCAGCTCGGCATCGACGTTGGCGGTCGTGACCTGGGCGGCGGCGGGCTGCGGCACCAGGTAGCCGATCTGCTGCAGGAAGGCGCGGTAGGCCGGCATGTCGGCGATCGGACCCGGATGGGCACGGTGCCAGGCGTCGAGTTCGGCCTGCAGGCGGTCACGCTCGGCCAGCAGGGCGATGTTCCTGGGCGCCAGGTCGGCGACGATGGCGTCGAAGCCGGCCCAGAAGCGGGCGGACTCGATGCCGGTGCCAGGCAGCACCTGGTCTTCGATGAACTGATGCAGTTCCTGGGCCACCTGCAGGCGGTGGATGGCGATGCGTGCGGTTGTGTTCGAGCGTGCGTTCATTTTCAAGTCCTGAAGAAGGTTTCGGCCGGCAAACCAGCAGCGTTGTTGCCGGCTTGTCCACAGCCCCACTGTATGCGAATGGAAGACCTCAATTCGAGTGCAGTTTGCCATTTCACTCGTGACCTTTTATTACATAATCAACAAAATTATCCACAGACTCGACAATAAAAATTAGCTAAGCAACAGGCGGCAATGGACAAGCTCAAGGCCATGGAAACCTTCGTCGCGGTCGCGCTGCGCGGCAGCCTGGCCGCGGCCGCGCGCGCCGAGGAGGTGGTGCCAGCCGTGGTCGGGCGCCGGCTCGACCTGCTGGAGGAAAAGCTGGGCGTCAAGCTGATGCTGCGCACGACGCGACGCATCACGTTGACGCACGAGGGCAGCGCCTACCTGGAGGATTGCCAGCGCCTGCTGGCCGAGATCGCCAATGCCGAGGCCAGCGTGAGCGCGGGCGGCGCGCGCGCCAGCGGCCGGCTGCGGCTGACCGCGCCGGCGGGCTTCGGGCGGCGTCATGTCGCGCCACTGCTGCCGCTGTTTCGCGAGCTGCACCCCGAGCTCACGATCTCGCTCAACCTGGCCGACCGCGTGATCGACCTGGCCGCCGAGGGTTACGACTGCGCGGTGCGCGTCGGCGACCTGCCCGACTCGTCGCTGGTCAGCGTGCGGCTGGCCGACAACCGGCGGCTCTGCGTGGCGGCGCCGCGCTACCTGCAGCGCCACGGTCGGCCACGGCACCCGCAGGACCTGGCGCGCTTCGACTGCCTGGTGCTGTCATCGGACGCCTCGCAGACGCGCGGCTGGGCGTTCGAGCTGCCCGGGCGCGACGGCAAGCCGCGCGAGCTGATCCACTTGCGACCGGGCGGGCCGCTGGACTGCAGCGACGGCCAGGTGCTGCACGCCTGGTGCCTGGCCGGCCACGGCATCGCCTGGCGCAGCCTCTGGGAGGTCGAATCCGACATCGCGGAAGGCAGGCTGATCACGCTGCTCGACGACTACGCGGCAGCGCCCAACGGCATCTACGCGGTGTTCCCGCAACGCAAGCATCTGCCGCTGCGCGTGCGGCTGTGGGTGGATTTCCTCAAGCAGCGCTACGGCCAGCCGGGCTTCTGGCAGCAGCGCAGCGGATGACTCAGCGCGCGCGCAAACGCAGGACGAGCGCCGCCAGCGTCAGGCCCACGGTCAGCCCGATGGCATCGGCCAGCCAGTCGGCCCAGTCGCCGGAACGCCAGCCGGTGGCGGCCTGAGCCAGCTCAATCGCGCCACCAAAGGCCAGCAGGCAGGCGGACAGCAGGCGCATCCGGCTGGGGTAGGCCAGGCCACCCAGCAGGCCCAGTGCTGCAAAGCCCAGCGCATGCTGTGCCTTGTCCCACAGGCTGAAAGCCTGCGGCGGCAGGTAGGCCGCGGGCGACAGGGACAGGACGATGACGGCGACCAGCAGCAGCCAGAAAAGCAGTCGGGCCGATGTCTGCAACAGATTGCCAGCCGCTTGGACGGACGTCGGTCTGGGCCTCATCAGACCGTACCGGCCTGCCGCAGCCGCTCGCTCTTCCAGTAGATGTCATCGCCGCCGTGCATGCGGTTGAGCACGCGCGCGAGCACGAACATCAGGTCGCTCAGACGGTTCAGGTACTGGCGCGGCGCCTCGTTGATCGCCTCCTCGTTGCCGAGCGCGACCACCTGGCGCTCGGCCCGGCGCGCCACGGTGCGGCAGACATGGGCCTGGGCGGCGGCGCGGTTGCCGGCCGGCAGGATGAACTCGACCAGGCGCGGCAGCTGCTCGTTGTAGCGCGCCAGTGCCTCGTCGAGCGCGAGCACGGCCTCGGCCTTGAGCAGCTCGTAGCCCGGAATGCTGAGCTCGCCGCCGAGGTTGAACAGCTGGTGCTGGATCTCGACCAAGAGCGCGCGCAGGTCGGCTGGCATCTCCTCGCACAGCAGCAGGCCGATGTGCGAGTTGAGCTCGTCGACATCGCCCATCGCATGCACGCGCAGGCTGTTCTTGCTGACGCGGTGGTTGTTGCCCAGGCCGGTGGTGCCGGCATCGCCGGTACGGGTGGCGATTTGAGTGAGTCGGTTGCCCATGTCGGTTTGCTCCGGTATCGATCAGCGCTTGTGCTTGCCGTGCCTGGCGGCCGCCTTGGCCTTGGCCCTGGAAGCGGCCTTGGTCCTGGAAACCGCCTTGGCCTTGCCAGCCTTCGAAGCCTTGGACTTGCCGGTCAGCCTGGTCTTTCCAGTCGATTTCAGGGTCTTGTGCTTGCCGACCCCCGCGACGGGCTTGCAGACCGTCTTGCTTGCCTTGGCCTTGGCCGCCCTGGCCGCCTTGCTGCCCTTGGCACCAGCCTTCTTGGACTTGGCGACCTTGACCGGCCGACAATTCTTTTCGGCTGCTCCAGACGCCACCGCGCGCGCCGGTTGCGCCGGTTGCGTTGCTGCCGGAGCCGGTACCGAACGGCTCGCCAGTGCCTGCTCGATGTCCTGGCTCGTCTGGTGGGCGCTGGGCTGCAACCTGACCAGGTCGTTGCCGCCGCTGCGCAGCACCAGGCCACGGTCCCAGCGGTAACCGTCGACCATCATCAGCGCCGAATTCAGCAGGGCCTCGGAACGAGGCGGCTTCTCGCAACCCGCGTGCGTGCCACCGTACTTGGAGACGCGGAACAGGCCCTGCGCATCGCGCTCGACACGGCCCGAGAAATAGTTGCAACCGCCGTCCACCATCAGGCCACCCTGCGGCCGCAGCACCACGCGCGCCGGGCGCTGGCTGTCGCTCAACATCGGCTGCCCCATCAGTTCGACCACGTCCCAGACCTGCTCGAAGCGGCGCGGCGATGCCGCCAGTCGCCCCGGCGTCTCGGTGAAGGTTTCCAGCCCAGGATCGGGCGGCAGCGTCTGCGCGCCGACGTCGGAAAGAAAGCAGAATGCCAGGATGCCCAGCCAGCGGGCAGGAGCGGACGGGAGTGTCATGGAAGTTCTGTGCTTGAGGAAAGGGAAAGCGGACTCAACCGGCATTTTCCCAGATTGGAGCCAGATCGCCACGCGCAGCGTCGACTTCAGCCTGCCAGGCTGCGCAAGCGGTCGATCAGTCCGTTGAGTTCTTCGAGCGAGCCGAACTGGATGGCGAGCTCGCCCATCTGCTCGACCTGGCCGTGGCGCTTGACATGTTTCTTGACCCGGACCTTGACGGCGGCCGTCAGCAGATCGGACAGCTCCTCCTCGACCCGGCTCACGTCGCGCGACTTGGCTGGCTTGACCTTGGGCGCCGATACAGCCTGCGTGCCACCGATCTTGCGGGCCAGGCTCTCGGCTTCGCGCACCGACAGGTCGCGCGCGACGATCTGCTGGGCGGTCGTGATCTGGAGCGCACGGTCCAGCCCCAGCAACGCGCGCGCATGCCCCATGTCGAGGTCGCCCGCCATCAGCATGGTCTGGACCGGATCGGCCAGGTTCAAGAGGCGCAGCAGGTTGCTGGCGGCGCTGCGCGAGCGGCCGACGGCCTGAGCCGCCTGCTCGTGCGTCAGGCCGAACTCGTTGACCAGGCGCAGCAGGCCCTGCGCCTCTTCGAGCGGATTGAGGTCCTCGCGCTGCATGTTCTCGATCAGCGCCATCGCGGCGGCGGCCTCGTCGGGCACGTCGCGCACCAGCACCGGCACGTTCTCCAGCCCCGCCAGGCGCGAGGCGCGAAAGCGCCGCTCGCCCGCGATGATCTCGTAGACCGGACGGGTTCCACGTGGAACAAGCGGCAACCCCTGCTGCGCCAGCCAGGCCGCGAGGCGACGCTCACCCTCGTCCGCTGCGAGCGGACGCACCAGGATCGGCTGCATGATGCCCTGCGCCTTGATGCTCTCGGCCAGCTCGTAGAGCGCGCCCTCGTCCATGCGGGTGCGCGGCTGGTAGCTGCCCGGCACCAGATCGGTCAGTGGCAGCTGGCTCGGCAGGTCTCCGCTGGCGGCATCCAGGCTGGTGCTGTCGTCGAGCTTGGGACCGAGCAGCGCCTCCAGGCCACGGCCGAGTCCCTTGAATTTCTTTGTCGCCATGAGGATCTGTCCTGTTTCAGGCGCCGCCGGTCAGCCAGGGCTGCAGCAGCGCGTGGCCTTCGGGCCAGTCGCCCAGGCCGGAATCGGCATTGAGGTGACCACGCGCACCGGCGTCGATCAGGCGGCTGCCCCAGGCTTGCGCGAACTGCTCGGCACGCTCGAAGCGGCAGCGAGGGTCATCCCGGCTCGCGACCAGCAGGCTCGGAAAAGGCAGCGGATCGCGCAGGATCGGCACCCAGCCCGGCAGCGCTGGCGCCAGATCGGGCTGCTCGACATCGCCCGGCGCGACCAGCAGCGCGCCGCGCACCTTGTACGTGTGACGCGAGAACCTGGCCCAGGCCGCGACCAGGATGCAGCCCAGGCTGTGCGCGACCAGCAGCACCGGCCGCTCGCTGTCGATCACGGTCTCGTCCAGCCTTGCCAGCCAGTCGCCACGGCGCGGCTGCTGCCAGTCGTGCTGCTCGACGCGGGCATGGCCATGCAGCGCCTCCCAGCGGCTCTGCCAGTGGGTGGGACCGCTGCCCTGCCAGCCCGGCAGGATCAGCACCCGCGGCGCGGCTTCAAGCTTGACCTGTTTCACGTGAAACCTCACTCAGAGAGTCTGGATGCGCTCGACCATCTCGCGCGCGAACTCGACGAAGGCCTTGCTGCCCTTGGCGGACGGATCGAACACCACGCCCGGCAGGCCGTAGCTCGGCGCCTCGGCCAGGCGCACGTTGCGCGGGATCACGGTCTGGAACACCTCGTCGCCGAAATGCTCGAACAGCTGGTCGCTGACCTGCTTCTGCAGCATGGTGCGGGCGTCGAACATCACGCGCAACAGGCCGATGATCTTGAGCTCGCGGTTCAGGTTGGCGCGCACCTGCTTGATGGTGTTGACCAGATCGGACACGCCTTCAAGCGCGAAATACTCGCACTGCATCGGCACGATCACCCCGTTGGCGGCGCACAGGCCGTTGAGCGTCAGCAGGCTCAGCGAGGGCGGACAGTCGATCAGCACGAAGTCGTGGTCGGCCGCCACTGCCGCCAGCGCCTGCTTGAGGCGCTGCTCGCGCTGGTCCAGTCCGACCAGCTCGATCTCGGCGCCGGCCAGCTCGCGGTTGGCACCCAGCACGCGGTAGCCGCAGGCCTCGGCAGCGACCACCGCCTCGGCGACCGTCGCCTCGCCGAGCAGCACGTCATAGATGCTCAGCGCCAGGGCGCGCTTGTCGACCCCCGAGCCCATGGTCGCATTGCCCTGCGGGTCGAGGTCGACCAGCAGCACGCGCTGACCGATCCTGGCCAAGCCGGCGGCGAGGTTGACGCAGGTGGTGGTCTTGCCGACGCCGCCCTTTTGATTGGCAATGCAAAAGATCTTGGCCATGGTGGGGCTAGCGAAAAACAGGAAATTGCAGGGAAAAGGCCCGGCGCGGCTGGTGGCGCGGGCCTGCTGTTGCAGCCGAGTTTAAGGGCTTTGCCGGCCAGCCGTGGCCCGCGACCAGAGGCTGGCTGGCAGTGGCGGACGCTCAGGCCGCCTTGGGCCTGATCCAGACGATGCAGCGCTCGGCGTCCAGCCCCGGCACCTGCAACTGTTCCACGTGAAACAGTTCAAGCTCGGCTGTCAGCGCGGCGATCTCGTCGGCCGGATGCCTGCCCTTCATCGCCAGCCAGACACCATGCGGCGCCAAGGCCTGGCGCGACCAGTTGGTGAAGTCGAGCAGCGAGGCGAAGGCGCGCGAGCTCACCACATCCCATTGCTGCTTGAGATTCTCCACCCGGGCGTGCAGGCCGTGCAGATTGGGCAGACGCAAGGCGGCCGCGATCTGCTGGATGAACAGCGCCTTCTTGGCCACGGTGTCGACGCAGCTGACATCGAGCTCGGGGCAGACGATGGCGAACACCGCGCCCGGCAGACCGGCGCCGGAGCCGACGTCGAGCAGGCGCGGCTGGTCCAGCCCCATGGCCGCGAGCTGGCGCCGCAGCGGCGCGACCGCCGCCAGGCTGTCGAGCAGGTGGTGGGTCAGCATCTCCTGCGGGTCGCGCAGCGCGGTCAGGTTGTAGACCTTGTTCCACTTGGCGACCCAGTCCAGATAGGACAGCAGCTTGCCGACCTGCTCGTCGTTCAGTTCCAGACCCAGGGCCTCGATGCCGGCGCGCAGGCCGGCTTCCAGCGGATGCGCGCTCATGCCTGCACCTCGCCTTTCTCCGCTGCGACAGCGGGCAGTTCGGCGAAGCCCTTGAACTTGCCGCGTTTGAGATGGATCAGCAGCAGCGAGATGCTGGCCGGCGTGATGCCCGAAATCCGCGAGGCCTGGCCCAGGGTCTCGGGCCGGTGCTTGGCGAGCTTTTGGCGTGCCTCGATGCTGAGCGCGGCGACCTGCAGGTAGTCGAGCTCGGCCGGCAGCTTGAGGTGCTCGTAATAGGCGGCGCGCTCGACTTCGTCCTTCTGGCGCTCGATATAGCCCGCATACTTGGCCGCGATCTCGACCTGCTCGACCACCGCCTCGTACTGCTCGGCCAATGTTTCACGTGAAACAGGAGCCGGCGCGCCGTCCTTGCCCTTGGCGGCAAAGCGGCCCGCTTCCATCGCCATCAGCTCGGCGTAGCCCACGCCGGGGCGGCGCAGCAGGTCGAACAGCTTGTACTCGTGGTCGATCGCCTTGCCCAGCACCCGCTCGGCCTCGGCCGCCGACAGCGTGGCCGGGTTGGCCCAGGTCGATTTCAGGCGCTCTGTTTCACGTGAAACCGCGTCGCGCTTGCGGTTGAAGGCGTCCCAGCGCGCGTCATCGACCAGGCCCAGCCGGCGCCCGGCTTCGGTCAGGCGCATGTCGGCGTTGTCCTCGCGCAGCTGCAGGCGGAACTCGGCCCGGCTGGTGAACATGCGGTAGGGCTCGGTCACGCCCTTGGTGATCAAATCGTCGACCAGCACGCCGAGGTAGGCCTCGTCGCGCTGCGGGCACCATGGGCCCTCGCCGCGCACCTGCAGCGCCGCGTTCAGGCCGGCGAACAGACCTTGGGCGGCGGCCTCCTCGTAGCCGGTGGTGCCGTTGATCTGGCCGGCGAAGAACAGGCCGTTGATCTGCCTGGTCTCGAAGCTGGACTTGAGCTCGCGCGGATCGAAGTAGTCATACTCGATCGCGTAGCCCGGGCGCAGGATGTTGCAGTGCTCCAGGCCCTTGATGGAGCGCACCAGCGCGAGCTGGATGTCGAACGGCAGGCTGGTGCTGATGCCGTTGGGGTAGAACTCGTGGGTGGTCAGGCCCTCGGGTTCGAGGAAGATCTGGTGGCTGTCCTTGTCGGCGAAGCGGTTGATCTTGTCCTCGACGCTCGGGCAGTAGCGCGGGCCGACGCCCTCGATCTTGCCGGTGAACATCGGGCTGCGGTCGAAGCCGCTGCGGATGATCTCGTGCGTGCGTTCGTTGGTGTGCGTGATCCAGCAGGGCAGTTGCTGCGGGTGCATCGACGCATGGCCCATGAAGCTGAACACCGGCACCGGCTGCTCGGTCGTGCCGGAGCCCGGCATGCCGTCGCCCGGCTGCTCGGTGCACTGGCTGAAGTCGATGGTGCGGCCGTCCAGGCGCGGCGGCGTGCCGGTCTTGAGCCGGCCCTGCGGCAGCTTCAGCTCCTTCAGCCGCGCCGACAGGCTGACCGACGGCGGGTCGCCAGCGCGGCCACCGGCATGGTTTTCCAGCCCGACATGGATCTTGCCGTCGAGGAAAGTGCCGGCCGTCAGCACCACGGTGCGGGCGCGAAAGCGGATGCCGATCTGCGTCACCGCGCCGACCACGCGATCGCCCTCGACCATCAGGTCATCGACCGCCTGCTGGAACAGCGTCAGGTTCGGCTGGTTCTCCAGCCGGCGGCGGATCGCGGCCTTGTACAGGATGCGGTCGGCCTGGGCCCGGGTCGCGCGCACCGCCGGCCCCTTGCTGCCGTTGAGGATGCGGAACTGGATGCCGCTCTCGTCGGTCGCCAGCGCCATCGCGCCGCCGAGCGCGTCGACCTCCTTGACCAGATGACCCTTGCCGATGCCACCGATCGAGGGGTTGCAGCTCATCGCCCCCAGCGTCTCGATGTTGTGGCTCAGCAGCAGGGTCTGGCAGCCCATGCGCGCGGCAGCAAGCGCGGCCTCGGTGCCGGCATGGCCGCCGCCGACGACGATGACATCGAATTCCTGGGGATATAGCATGGGGAATGGAGTAAGTCGGAGCCTGCGCTCCCGGGAAGGACAGCCGCGATTTTAGCGACCCGCTCCATTTCCTGCCTGGATCTGCGCCCCGGCCTGGTTTCACGTGAAACAGCGGCTTGCCGCCGAGCCTGTGGGGGTGGCGAATTAGGACGGGCAGCCGGCCATGAAGCGACGATGACGACCGGCGGCTTTGCTATCCTTGAAACCGACCTGTCGCGATTGCGGTTGCGCATCGCCTGAAAAATGCTCGTGGAACCCTGAAACTATGCCCACTCTAGATGTTGATGGCGTCAGCCTGCATGTCCGCGAACGCGGGGCAGGAGAAACCGTGTTGCTGCTGCACAGCGCAGGCAACACGGGTGCGCAATGGACGGCGCTGGGCGACGCACTCGGCGACGGCGTCCGACTGCTGGCCCCCGACCTCTACGACTGCGGGGCCACCTCCTCCTGGACCCAGGAGCGCGAGATGGACTACGACGACGTGGCGCGCCTGCTGTCACCACTGTTGCGACAAAACGGCCCGCTGCACCTGGTGGGTCATTCTTTCGGCGGTGGCGCGGCCCTGCGACTGGCCACGGCCCATCCCGAATGCGTTCGCACGCTGACCTTGATTGAGCCTGGGGCGTACCAGTTGCTGCAGGAAACCGGGCGCGACGATCTGTGGCGCGATTTCCAGCAGGTCATGGAGGATTTCAGGTGCGCCGTCACCGAGGGCGACCCGGACACAGCCTGGGCGCTGTTCTTCGACGCCTACTGCAGCCATGTTCCGCCCTGGCATGAGCTGCCCGAGACGACGCGACAGGCGATCAAGAAGAAGACGCCTGCCCTGCTGCGGGTTTACGGCGCACAGGCGTCCAACCCGACCAGGTTGAGCGACATCCGGCGACTGGCCTGCCCAACACTGGTGATCCATGGCCAGACGACGCAGAAGCCCGAGCGGGTGGTCTGCGAGCTGATCGCCGCCAATGCACCGCTGGGCCGCCGCGCCGAGGTGCCCGAGGCCGGACACATGGCTCCACTCACCCATGCCCAATCTGTTGCCGGGCTGCTGCGGGCGCACATCGGCCTGCCCGGCAGCTGATCGGCGCCTGCTCAATCGACGTTGATTCGTTGGCCTTGGGTGCCGCAAGGCCTCGGCTGGGCAGGGCTGTTTCACGTGAAACAGGATCATGCCATTTCAGGCCCTGCCGGACCGTCACGAAAGCCTTGCGGCTTCGGTCGCGACATGCCCCGCCAGGCTGGCAATGAAATTCTTCAAACTTGTCAGGTCGGACTGCTGTCCATAGACTCCTGTTTCACACGCCTCTCGGGTTGCGGTCATCACCGTGGCAGCGCTGTAGAGCTGCTCCTGCATCATCCGCTGGCACAGCACGTCGTAGCGCTTGAGGTAGGAGGCGCCCTCGAAAGCCTTGAACACGGGGAAATGGGATGACCGATCACGCACTGGGTTGCGCGAACCTTCAGCATCCTCCACCAGCATCAGCCAGCCCACGAACGGCCGTGGCTGCTGACCAAACGCCCCTTCACGGTAGGCCGTCCACAGGTCATGCGCGGTCCCGATGGCCTCTTCCGTCCGGTTGTTGAAGTTGTTGCCGAACGAGGGACCGACCTGGCTCTTGAGCTCGATCGCCGCGACCAGTTGCCGTTCCGTCAGACTTGCTCATTCATGTACAAACATGAACAAAGCTGACTTCCTGCTTCGCCGAGGCCGGTTTCGCCCCCGTCTTGCGACGGCGGCCAGAGCCTTCCTCTCCACAGGCTGACACGGTGGAACTCACCGCCAGATTTCTCAAATTAATCGCCGCGTTCACGTCGCGGTCGTGGTTCGCACCGCAGTGCGGACAAGTCCACTCGCGCGCCGACAGCGGCAGTTCATCGAGCCGGTGCCCGCAGCCCGAACAGGTCTTGCTGCTGGGATACCAGCGATCTGCCACGATCACCTGCCCGCCGCGCATCGCCGCCTTGTAGTCCAGTTGCCGCCGGAACTCGAAGAATCCCATGTCGGCGATCGACCGGGCCAGGCTGCGGTTCCTGACCATGCCCTTGACGTTCAGGTCTTCGATGCCGATGGTGTGGAAGCGGCGCGTGAGGTCCGTCGTGAGCTGATGTAGCGCGTCCGAGCGGATGTTGGCGATGCGGGCATGCAACTTCGCCAGCCTGGCCTTGGCCTTCTTTCTATTGGCTGAACCCTTCTGCTTGCGCGACAGACTCCTCGATAGCCGGCGCAAGCGGTTCAGCAGCGCCTGGTGCGGCTTGGGGCCAGGGATGCTTTCCCCCGTCGAGAGTGTCGCCAACGCCTTGACTCCCAGATCCACACCGACCGCACCTTGGTCTTGGCTACGCCGAAACTCGCCTTTGACTTGGTTTTCGTCTTGGGGCTCGTTTTCGGCCTGGGGTAGGTGTGAATTGTCCTGGGTGTCCACGGTGATACTGACCAACCAGCGGTCCGCCACGCACGAAACCGTGGCTGACAGGATCTTGCCCGCGAAGCGCAACGTCTCGCGCATCCGTACCCAGCCCAGGTTGGGGATGCGGATGCGTGAATCGTCGAGACTGAACTGGTCATTGCTGAGACTGAAGCGGTCGTGCTGGCCTTTCTTGCGAAACTGCGGGTACTTGGCGCGGCCGGCGAAGAAGTTCTGGAACGCCTGACCCAGCTGGATGATGGCCATCTGCGGCGCGTTCTTGGTGACTTCGAGCATCCAGGGAAACTGCTCGCGCTTGACGGCGTTGAGTTGGCGGCGCAGCGCGGCTTGGGAGGGCTTGGGTAGCGTCAGATCCAGCTTGTGGGCCTCGTACTGGCGTTTCCACTCGGCCAACGCCCAGTTGTAGGCGAAGCGCGCCACGCCCGCCGCGCGGGCCAGATAGGTGGCCTGTGCGTTGTTCGGATCGAGAGCAATCTGGTGCGCGATCAGCATGGGGGGATAATTCTGGCACGAACCCGCACGGCTTGAACAGGCCTGCGGTTCTTCTCGTCATGCCGCTACAGTGCGTGAGCAGGTATGAGCATGAAAGATAAGAATTGAGCAGGTTTTACAGTAACTGAATGAAACCCCAAAAGGCCTTCACCGCAGCGGCGGCTTTCTTCTCGTAGTTGCAAAGCTTTAGTGCCATATCAGGAATCATTATCACCCAGGGAGGCTAGCTCGCCTGCCGTGAGCCCATAAAGCTCGAAAGCCGCTTGGTTGCATGCGGTGAGATCCAAGGTCTCGGCGGCTAGCTGGAGATCCCGCCTCAGCCTGGCGGAGACGTTTTTCCAGTAGGGCAATCGGATACGGCGCAAGTACTGCGCCTGGAAGCGCAGAAAGCCCCCACGCATCTTGGTCGAGTAACTGGTCACGAACAGCCTTGTGATGTCCGACAGCAGGACGGCTTGCAAGGCACGCAGCTCCCATTCCTCGGCGGTCACGAAGTAGAGGTTGTGGTGCGGGTAGAACCTGCCCTCGTCGTAGACGATCTGGGCCTCACCCTTGATATCGGGAATCAGCAGCTTGGGCCGGCTGGTCAGCGACGAGGTGATGCGATCTATCGTGCGATACCAGTTAGCCGGTGACTTTTGGGCGCAGTGCCGACGGGCAATCACCTCCTTGCGATCCTCCAGGTAGCGCTTGAGTCGCGGATAGTCTTCGAGTGCCACCAGGCCAGACCCCGGTCCATCGTTGAACGGGTTGATGACACCCTGGCCACGCCAGACGACATGACCGCTCGTGATGTCGCGGGTCATGACCAGTGGCAGCTTGCGATCGTCCTCGACATCGAGCTCATCGTATGGGCCGATGAAAGCCTTGTCGGCACCGGTGGCCACCCCGATCCCGACCTTGCAGCCTGTCTCCTCCAGCACGGGAAATTCACGTTCCAGGCGGCGCAGCAAGTCCATCCGATCCGTGCTGTCCAGGATCCAGGGTTCCGTTCTATCCGTGACGCTGGCTATCTCGCGCACCAAGTGGCAATCTTCCGCCAGCTTGGGCTCGGTCAGGTGTCTGGTCAGCTCTTTCAGCGCCTGTGCTTCGATGACAGGACGATGCGCGACCCGAGTGATCCGGCCTCGCTCGCGCGCCACCACGGTAATGGCCGGATAGGCGATCACATCCACCTGGAAGGCGGGGGTGTCGGTCATATCGACATAAGCCCGGAGGTGGTATTGAGCCGCCACCAGGGCGCGCAGCTTCGCGCCATACCGGTTCTTCATCCAGCGGTCGGCGCAGATGAATCCCAGCACCCCGCCAGCAGCCAGTAGCCTCAGGCCCCGCTCGATGAACGGCACATAGAGATCAGCCCGGTCGTAAATCGTCGTGTAACGCCGTCGGTACTCGGCCATCAGCACGGGAGGAACCAGCTCCTGGCGCACATAAGGCGGGTTGCCGATCACCCAGTCGAAGCTGGCGGGCAACTCGGCCAACAGGAAGTCACCATGAATCAGCCAGACATCGGCCAGCTCGTCAGCCTTGTCGGCACCGATACCGGCATTGACCAGTCGCGCCACGATGACGGCTCGGGTCCGCCGAAAAGTGGACCGATGCAGCTCGACGCCCCGGATGCAGTGACCCAGATCCTGGATGGGATCGCCAGTGGTCCCGCCCCTGCTCCAAACCTCCAGCAATCTGTCGATCGCTGGCAACAGGAAGTCCCCGTCGCCAAAAGAGGGCTCCAGCAGACCGTGCCGATGCAGCGGCTTGTCCGTCGTGTAGCCACAGAGATCCAGAATGAAATCCACCACCTCGCGACGGGTGAAGATGGCCCCCCGTTCATCCACACCTCCCGCATTGGCCAGCGATTCGACTGCTGCGGTGATCGGACACAGGTCGGGCAGGAACGGCTGGCTGACAAGCAAGTTGGCGGTGGACATCGATTGGCTAGAAGACAGCGGGTATTGGGCATGGACAGCTGCCTGCTGAGGCAACCGTCGTCATGGATTGAGGCGATTGTCTTGCACAATTCCTCGCATGAGCATTTCCTGCCGCCCCGGCTGCGCCGCCTGCTGCATCGCGCCCTCTATCAGCAGCCCCATGCCCGGCCTGCCCAAGGGCAAGCCCGCCGACGTCCCCTGCCCGCACCTCGACGCCGACCTGCGCTGCCGCCTGTTCAACCAGCCCAAGCGACCGGCCGTCTGCGGCTCGCTGCCACCCAGCCGCGAGATGTGCGGCGAGGCGCGCGAGCAGGCCTTGGTCTATCTGCAGCGGCTGGAACGGGCCACGGCACCGGACGAGGCCTGAAGCCGGTCCAGCGCTGGGGCTGCCGGCCGTTTCTTTGCATTTTTAGGATAATCTCAGCGCAAATCCTGCGCTTCATGAAGAGAAAGTAAAGTGGGCTGAAACACCTCTGTTCCACGTGAAACAACCCGTCCCGGCGGCCCCTGCCAGCATGGCCGCGCAGCCACCAAGCCACGATGTCCATCCGGTTCACGCTATCGAAGGTCGGTCGCCGACGCCTGCTCGTGCTCAGCCTGTGCTGGGCGGGGTGGCTGATGCCGGTCGCCGACACCGCGGCCGGCGAGCGCACCCTCCACGTCGTCAGCGACGAGAACTACCCGCCCTACCTGTTCCGCGCTGCCGACGGCCGGGTGCAGGGCTATCTGGTCGACTACTGGAAGCTGTGGCAGCAGAAGACGGGCGTCCCGGTCAGACTCGACGCGACGCAATGGGTCGAGGCGGTGCGCCAGGTCCAGCAGGGCGGTGCCGACGTGATCGACCTGATCTACCGCACGGCGCCGCGCGAGCCGCGCTACGACTTCTCGCCGCCCTACGCCCGGCTGCCAGTGAACATCTACAGCCATGCCTCGATCAGCGGCCTCGGCAACGTGAATACGCTCAAGGGCTTCCAGGTCGGCGTGCAGAAGGGCGACGCCTGCATCGACCAGCTCGCCGAGCTGGGCATCACTTCCCTGCTGCAATACGACAATTACGCGGCGCTGCTCGACGCCGCCCGACGCGCCGAGGTCAAGGTCTTCTGCCTCGACGAGGCGCCAGCCAACTTCTACCTCTACCAGCTCGGGATCGAAAACGAGTTCCGCAAGGCCTTCGAGCTCTATGTCGGACAGGCCCGCCGCGCGGTGCGCAAGGGCGACGCGAACACACTGGCGCTGGTCTGGCGCGGCATGCAGGCCATCACCCCCGAGGAGGATGCCAAGCTGCGCCGCAAATGGTTCGGCACCACGCTGGATCAGGATGAGGCGGCCACCCTGCGCTACCTCAAGCTGGGCAGCGCCACCGCCATCGGCATCGCGCTGCTGCTGGGCAGCTGGGTCTGGATGACCCGCAGGGCGGTCCAGCGCAAGACGGCGGAACTGGCCGAGAGCGAGGAGCGCTTTCGCGCGCTGTTCGAGGACACCCGCCAGGCGATCGTGCTGATCGAGGACGGGCGGGTCAGCTCCGCCAACCGCGCCGCGCTCGACATGCTGCGCATGGATGACCCGGAGCAGCTGCTGGGCCAGACACACGAGCTGATTTCGCCGGCCTTCCAGCCCGACGGGTCGCGTTCGGTCGAGCGAGCCGCCGAGATGAGCCGGATCGCCCAGGCGCAAGGCTTCATCGAGTTCGAGTGGCTGCACCGGCGCGCCGATGGCGAGATCTTTCCGGTGCAGGTGCTGCTGACGGCGATCCGGCGCGGTGGCAAGAACCTGCTGCATGCGGTCTGGAACGACATCACGGCGCAGAAGCAGGCCGAACGCGAACTGGCCGAATACCGGCAGGGACTCGAGCGCCAGGTCGCCGAGCGCACCGCCGAACTGGCCACGGCGACCGCCAGCCTGCACTGCGCCAATGCGCAGATGCACGCCATCGTCGACTCCGCCAGCACCGGCATCATGCTGATACGTCGGCGTGTGATCGAGCAGTGCAACCGGCGCGCGGAGGAAATCACCGGCTACGACAGCGCCGAGCTCGAAGGTCATTCAACCCGGATGCTCTACCGCGATGACGAGAGCTGGCAGCACCAGGGCGAAGCCATCTACCACCGGATCGATGATGGCCGGACCAACGTGACGGAGCTGCAATTCCAGCACAAGGACGGCCATCTCTACTGGGCCAGGCTGTCGGCGCGGGTGATCGACGCCACCGATCCCGCCAGCGGTGTCGTCGCGCTGATCGAGGACATCACCGAGCAGCGGGCGGCCAGCGAGGCGCTGTGCCTGGTGGCGGCGGAACAGCAAGCCATCCTCGAATCGGCCAGCTCGGGGATCGTGCTGCTGAAGGACCGGATCGCGACCAGCTGCAACCGCCGCATGCACGAGATCCTGGGCTGGCCCGACGGCGCGCTGGTCGGCCAGTCGACCCGGCGCTGGTACGCGGACGAGCCGGCCTATCGGCGCACCGGCGACGAGGCCTACGCCGAGATCTGGCAAGGCCGCACGCATCGCCGCGAGCAGCTGATGCGGCGCCGCGACGGCAGCCCGGTCTGGACGCGCATCACGGGGCACGCGATCGACGCCGACGATCCGGCACGCGGCTCGGTCTGGATCATCGACGACATCAGCGCCGAGCGCGAGGCGGCGCAGGCACTGCGCCAGGCCAACGAGAAGCTGGGCGTGCTGTTCGAGGCCGCGCCGGTCGGCCTGGTCCACACCAGCGGCGGCCGGCTCACCGCGGTCAACCGGCGCTTCACCGAGCTGTTCGGCTACGGACTGGATGACATCCCGACGCTGGCGGACTGGTGGCACATCACCTATCCCGACCCCGAGTACCGCGCCTGGGTGCGACAAACCTGGCGGGAGGCCATGGAAAGGGCCAGCCAGGGCGATGGCCAGGTCGAGAATCAGGAATACCGCGTCAGATGCAAGAACGGCCAGGAACTGAACCTGCTGATCGGCGGCCAGCTGGTCGAGGACGGCATGATCTCGACCTTCACCGACATCAGCACGCTCAAGCGGGCCGAGGCCGAGCTCAAGCTCGCCAAGGAGGCCGCCGAGGACGCCGCGCGCGCCAAGGCCGACTTCCTGGCCAACATGTCGCACGAGATCCGCACGCCGATGAACGCCGTCATGGGCATGACGCAGCTCGCGCTCAAGGCCGATCCCCCGCCCCGGGTGCGCGACTACCTGCGCAAGATCCAGGCTTCGAGCCAGCTGCTGCTCGGCGTCATCAATGACATCCTGGACTTCAGCAAGATCGAGGCGCACAAGATGCGGCTGGACCGGACCGGTTTCGAGCTCGACCAGCTGCTCGACGCTGTCGCCGCGCTGGTCTCGGAGAAGGCCGCCAGCAAGGGGCTGGAGCTGATCGTCTCCGCCGCCACCGACGTGCCGCTCGGCCTGATCGGCGACCCGCTGCGCCTGCAACAGGTGCTGCTCAACCTCGCCAACAACGCGGTCAAGTTCACCGAGCACGGCGAGGTCGAGATCCGGGTCAAGCTGCGGCAGCAGCGGGCGGAAGGCGTCGAACTGCGCTTCGAGGTGCGCGACACCGGCATCGGCATCTCGCCCGAGCAGCGCGAGCAGCTGTTCCAGAGCTTCCAGCAGGCCGACAGCTCGACCACGCGCCGCTACGGCGGCAGCGGGCTGGGGCTGGTGATCGCCAAGCGGCTGGCCGAGCTGATGGGCGGCCAGATCGGCGTGGAAAGCGCCGTGGGCCTGGGCTCGACCTTCTGGTTCACGGCCTGCCTCGGCCTGGACACCGAACGACCGGCGCGCCCGCGCGGCGCGCCCGCCCTGGCAGGACTGCGGGTGCTGCTGGTCGACGACAACGATCAGGTGCGCGAAGTCCTCTCCGAGCTGATCACGAGCCTGGGCTTCAAGTCCGCCACGGCGGCATCCGGCAACGGGGCGCTGGCCGAGATCGAACGGGCCGACGCCGCCGGTCAGCCGTTCGACATCGTGCTGCTGGACTGGAAAATGCCCGGAATGGACGGCATCGCGCTGGCGCGCGAGATCCAGCGGCGCACGCTCGGGCAGGCACCGCTGCTGCTGATGGTCACGGCCTACGACCGCGACGAGGCGATGCCACCGGCCAGGGAAGCCGGCATCAGCGAGGTGCTCACCAAGCCCGTCAGCGCGTCCACGCTGTTCGACGCGCTGATGCGGCAGACCGGCGGCGAAGCCCGGCCCGTCAGTACCGAGTCACCCGACGCCCTGCACTGGTCCGCCGAGCTGGCCGGCGCGCGCGCGCTGCTGGTGGAGGACAACGAACTCAACCAGGAGGTCGCGACCGAATTCCTCCGCACCCTGGGCCTGCTGGTGGACCTCGCCCCCGACGGCGCGGTCGCGCTGCGGAAAGTGCAGCGGCAGGCCTACGATGTCGTGCTGATGGACATGCAGATGCCCGTGATGGACGGCCTGAGCGCGACGCGCGCGATCCGCCAGCTGCCCGGACTGCAGGCGCTGCCGATCCTCGCGATGACCGCCAACGCGATGGCGGAAGACCGGGAGCGCTGCCTCGAAGCCGGCATGAACGACCACATCGCCAAGCCCATCAACGTGCAGGAGCTGATCGACAAGCTGCGGTGCTGGGTCAGGCCGGCACCGGCAACGGCACGCCCAGCCCCGCCAGTCCGGACACCAGAGCCCGGCTGGATCAGCGCCCTGGCCGGCGTCGACGGGCTGGACGCCAGGCTGGGACTGGGCCAGGTCATGGGACGCGAGGCGCTCTACCGCGAGATCCTGACCCGCTTCGTCGCCAGCCAGCGCGACCAGGCCGAGGCCATCGCGCGAGCGCTGGCGGACGGCCGCCGGGACGAGGCGCAGCGGCTCGCGCACACGCTCAAGGGGCTGACGGCACAGATCGGCGCGCTGCCGCTGCGCGAGCAGGCCGGGCGGCTGGAGGCCGCGCTGCGCGATGGTGCGCCGGACCCGGCGCCGCTGCTGGCCAGCCTTGGCAGCGACCTGCCCCGGCTGGCCGACTCGATCGCGGCCCGCCTGCCGCCAGCCTCGGCGCCGCAGGCCGTCACCGCCTTCGACCCGGCCCAGTGGCGAAGGCTGCGCGAGCGCCTGCTCGACCTGCTGCGGCAGGATGACACCGCCTGCGTGGCGCTGCTCGAACAGCAGCAGGCACTGGCGCGCGCCGCGCTCGGGCCGCGTTTCCGGGCCTTCTCGGATACCGTCGCGGGCTTCGACTTCGCGGCGGCGCTGGCGCTGCTCGAAGCCGAAAGCAAGCCCTGAAGCGAGGCTCCTGTTTCACGTGAAACAGGCCGGTTTCCCTCACTGGCGGACGATCTGAACCGATACTATGCTGGCCATGAAGTTCAACTACTCGCTCATCGCCGCCACGCTGGTGGCTGGCACAGCCGGCGGACCGGCGCTGGCCGCCGGCACCGACTGCCCCCAGCATTTCGCGGACGGCCAGCCGCCGCAGCTCGTCAACGCCAAGCTCAAGCCACGCACGCAGGAACTCTGCTTCGAGGCCTTCGCTGTGCTGCACTCGGGCGTCAGCCGCACGCCGGTCTACGCGGCCGAACACCTGACGCGCAAGAACCTGCAGGCCGCCAAGGAGCTGTCGCGCAAGGACAGCTTCCACGCCGAGGACCGGCTGCCCGAGCGCGACCGCGCCGAGCTGTCGGACTACGCCCGCTCGGGCTACGACCGCGGCCACATGGCGCCGAACGCCGACATGCCGACGCGCAAGGCGCAGGGCGAATCGTTCTCGCTCGCCAACATGGTGCCGCAAATACACGAGAACAACGCCGGCGTCTGGGCCGGCATCGAGGCGGCGGCGCGCCAGCTCGCGAGCGACGAAGGCGAGCTCTACGTGATCAGCGGCCCGGCCTTCGTCGGCCAGGACATCCAGCAGGTCGGCCGCGTGCTGGTGCCGACCCATGTCTGGAAGGTGCTCTACAGCCCGAAGCAGCAGCGCGCCGGCGCCTACCTGGTCAGCAACGACAAGACCAAGGACTACTCGGTGCTGAGCATCGCCGAGCTGCAGAAGCTCGCCGGCATCAACCCCCTGCCCGCTCTACCGCAGCAGGCGCGCGAGCAGGCCATGAACCTGCCCAAGCCGCAAGGCAATCGCGGCGGCGGCGACAAGAAAGCCGACGGCAAGGCACCGGAGGAAGGATCGATGCTGGACGGCCTGCTGCGCTTGCTGCTCGAACTGTTCAAGGGCATCATGGGCCGCTGAAACGGAGCCGACATGGACAATGAATTCCAGCCTTTTGCCAACGAGAGCGACGTGATCCGCATCGGCGGACTCGAGATCGAGAACCGGGTCGACCGGCTCACGCTGACCGGCGACCTGGTGCTGAGCCGCGACCGCGTCGGCCTGGCGCTGGCGCGCGAGCTGCACGCGCTGCTCGGACGCGCGATCGCGACGATGGAGTCCGACCCGGGACTGCCGGAACGGATCGAAGTCCTGCCGGCACGCTCGGTCAGCAATCCCTTCAGCTGAAGGCTCAAATGCCCAGGCTGGCCCCCGCGCCGAGCAGGGTCGCCACGCCGAGCACGGCAAACACGGCCGCCGCGATCGAGTGGACCAGCTTCATCGGGATCTTGTTGGCCAGCTTGTCGCCGACGAAGACCGCCGGCACGTCCGCGATCAGCATGCCCAGCGTGGTGCCGATCACGACCAGCAAGGGCTGGGCGTAATGCGCGGCCATCGCGATGGTGGCGATCTGGGTCTTGTCGCCCATCTCGGCCAGGAAGAAGGTGACCAGCGTGGCGCCGAAGACACCGAAGCGCTTGGCGACCTGGGTTTCCTCTTCCTCGATCTTGTCGGGAATCAAGGTCCAGATCGCCATGCCGATGAACGAGGCGCCCAGCACCCAGCGCAGGATCTCGGGGCTGATGGAGGCGGTGATCCAGGCGCCGAGCGCCCCCGCGAGACCGTGGTTGACGACCGTGGCGGCCAGGATGCCGAGGATGATGGGCAGGGGTTTCTTGAAGCGCGCGGCCAGGATGAAGGCGAGCAGCTGGGTCTTGTCGCCGATTTCAGCCAGGGCGACGACGCCAGTCGATACGAAAAGGGATTCCATGAGGGTTCCAAGGCCGGTTCAGGAACGATTGACCACGACGCATCCCCGGCCAGATCGGAGGCGCAGTGGTCAAAGGTCTTGCCAAGCTCGGGAACCGCTTGCGCCATGTCCTGCGGGACAATCGTGTTGACGCAAACCTCTTCGGGTGAAAGAGAGGCTACTCCCCAATGACGCCCGCATTATAAATGCCGGAGGCCCAGTGAAGTGATCTGAGGGAGGGAAATAATCAACGCCGATCCAGTGATCTCCGAAGGAGATCCGGCCTGGGATCGGGAAATTGGTTGCGCGGGCAAGATTTGAACTTGCGACCTTTGGGTTATGAGCCCAACGAGCTACCAGGCTGCTCCACCGCGCGTCAAGAGGGTCTACTATAGCAGACGATCCGGCCCGCGCGACGGAAGCGATCAAATAAATCGGAATCAGGCCTTCTTGATGAACTCGGACTTGAGCTGCATCGGACCGAAACCCTCGATCTTGCAGTCGATGTCGTGGTCGCCCTCGATCAGGCGGATGTTCTTGACCTTGGTGCCGACCTTGATCACGGTCGAGGAGCCCTTGACCTTGAGGTCCTTGACCAGGGTCACGGTGTCGCCGTCCTGCAGCAAGTTGCCGTGGGCATCCTTCCAGACCTTGGCGGCTTCCTCGACCGGTGCGTCGGCCATGGCGCTCCACTCATGGCCACATTCCGGGCAGATCAGCTGGGGGCCATCCTCGTAGGTGTATTCGGACTGGCATTTCGGGCAGGGGGGCAATGAACTCATGGGATTTCCTTTTCGGTGGAGCCGGGACTGATAGGAGCAGTCAAGGCCAATTGGACAGCTGGTTAACATACCAGAACCGCCCCCCGCCCGAAGCACCTGCACACCCCTAGATGCCGATCCAGTACGCCCGAAAATTGACCGGAAGCCGACGCAGCGCCCAGGCCAACCACCAGCTCGGTCTGGTGCTGGCCTTCGTCGCCGGGGCGGCCAACGCGGGCGGCTTCCTGGCCGTGCACCAGTACACCTCGCACATGACGGGCATCGTCTCGGCGATGGCGGACCACCTCGCGCTGGGACGCTGGCACGACTACCTGGCCGGCTTCGGCGCCCTGCTGTCCTTCATCGCCGGCGCGGCCTGCAGCGCCATCCTGGTCAACTTCGCGCGCCGCCGGCGCCTGCACAGCGAGTTCGCGCTGCCGCTGATGATCGAGGCACTGCTGCTGCTCGGCTTTGGCGCGCTGGGCGAGCGCCTGTCCCATGTCGCCGGCCTGTTCGTGCCGCTGACGGTGCTGCTGCTGAGCTTCATCATGGGACTGCAGAACGCGCTGATCACCAAGCTGTCGCACGCCGAGATCCGCACCACCCACATCACCGGCCTGGTGACCGATCTCGGCATCGAGCTCGGCAAGATGGCGTACTGGAACTCGTCCGACCCCGCCCTGGCGCCGGTGCGCGCCAACCCGGCCCGGCTACGGGTCCTGCTGCAGCTGGCGGTCTGCTTCTTCGTCGGCGGCGTCAGCGGGGCGCTGGGCTTCAAGTGGGTCGGTTATTACGCGACCCTGCCGCTGGCGCTGCTGCTGGTGGCGCTGGCTGGCGTGCCCGCGCTCGACGACCTGGGCCAGCTCTGGCGCAAGCGCCAGGACTGAACCCGGCACGCGCCGGAACCCGACCAAGTAAGGCCTGGGGTGATGGCAAAGCCGGTATGATTCCGGTTTCGGGTGCGTCGGCTCAGTGAGCTCAGCGACGTTGAACGGAAAGAGTGCCGCTGCTCCATGCAGCCAGCACCATTCGACGGGAGGATTCGAATGCACATCGTTGATCACCACCGCCAGCCCGGGCCAGCGCCCGAGCGGCACGCCAGCGCACCGGCCATTAAGGCCATCTGCCCGACCCCCTCGCGGACGGCCCCCTAGCCGACCGCCCATCGCCCTTTCCGACGGATCGCTCCGGCTGCTGCCGACGGGTGGGCTGTTCCCTATTTTTTCCTGCATCATCTCCATGGACGTCATCAAGCGCGACGGCTCGCGCGAAGCTTTCGACTTCGCCAAAATCGAGCGACTCAACGAATTTGCCACCCAGGGCTTGAATGTCGACCTGGGCCTGTTGCGCAGCCAGATCAAGTTGCTGGTCTACGATGGCATGCAGACGCACGAGATCTTCCAGGCCCAGAACAAGGCCGCCGCCGGCCTGATCTCGACCGACAACCCGGACTTCACCTTCGTCGCGGCGCGCTACCTGCTGGCCGAGACCATGAAGATCGCGACCGGCTCGGCGCGCTATCCGGCGCTGGCCGAGACGATCGCGCGCGGCGTCGCGGCCGGCCGTTACACCCAGCGCATGGCCGAGGTCTTCGACCTGGCCGCGCTGGAGGCCGCGATCAAGCCCGAGCGCGACTACCAGTTCGACTACTACGGCCTGCAGAACCTGGTCGACCGCTACCTGATGCGCGACACCCAGCAAAAGCTGATCGAGCTGCCGCAGCATTTCTTCATGCGGGTGGCGATGGGCATTTCACTGCAGGAAGACCAGCCGACCGCGCGGGCGATCGAGTTCTATGACCTGCTGTCGAGCTTCGACTACATGGCCTCGACGCCGACGCTGTTCAACTCGGGCACCGTCCACTCCCAGCTGTCGAGCTGCTACCTCAACACGGTCAACGACCAGATCAGCGCCGACATCGACGAAGGCGAGCACCGCTACGCCTCGATCTTCGGCACCATCGAGGAGTCGGCCCGCCTCTCCAAGTACGCCGGCGGCATCGGCACCGACTGGACCCGCGTGCGCGCGGCCGGCTCGCATATCCAGTCGACCAACGGCAAGAGCTCGGGCGTCATCCCCTACCTCAAGATCTACAACGACACCGCGGTCGGCGTGAACCAGGGCGGGCGGCGCAAGGGCAGCTTCGCGCCCTACCTGGAGGTCTGGCACCCGGATTTCTGGGACTACTGCGAGATCAAGAAGGAGTTCGGCGACGACCGCCTGCGCGCGCACGACATCTTTCCGGCGGCCTGGATCGCCGACCTGTTCATGGAGCGGGTCGAGAGCAACGGCATCTGGAGCGAGTTCCAGCCCGAGCGCTTCCCCGAACTGCACGAGCTCTACGGCGACGCCTTCAAGGCCCGCTACGAACAGCTTGAGCGCGAAGGCAAGGCCTACAAGCAGCGCCCGGCGATCGAGGTCTGGAAGCGCATCCTGACCAACCTGTTCGAGACCGGCCACCCCTGGATCACCTTCAAGGACGAGTGCAACCGCCGCTCGCCGCAGGACCATGTCGGCGTCGTGCATTCAAGCAATCTCTGTACGGAGATAACCTTGAACACCAGCGACACCGAGACCGCGGTCTGCAACCTGGGCTCGGTCAACCTGGCGCGCCATGTCAAGGACGGCCAGCTCGACGGCGACAAGATCGCGCGCACGGTCAAGACCGCGCTGCGCATGCTCGACAACGTGATCGACCTGAACTTCTACCCGTCGGACCGCGCGCGCAACTCGAACCTGCGCCACCGGCCGGTCGGCCTGGGCCTGATGGGCGAGACCGAGGCCAAGGTGGCCTGCGGCGTCGACTTCGCCAGCGCGGCCGGCGTGGCCTTCTCGGACCGGGCCATGGAGCTGATCAGCTTCCACGCGATCCAGGCTTCGAGCGCGCTGGCCCGGGAACGCGGCGCCTACGAGACCTTCCCGGGCTCCAAGTGGAGCAAGGGCCTGCTGCCGATCGACACCGCGCGCCGCCACGAGACCAGCCTCGGCGAAGCCGCCTGGGCGGCGCTGCGCGCCCAGGTGCAGGCGCAGGGCATGCGCAACAGCAACGTGATGGCGATCGCGCCGACCGCGACGATCTCGATCATCACAGGCACCACCCCCTGCATCGAGCCGATCTTCGAGATCGAGCGCTCGGAGAAGAACATGAGCGGCCAGTTCAAGGTGGTCGATCCCTGCGTCAAGTACGGCCGTCCGGACCTGCTCAAGACGGTCTGGGAGATCGATCCGGGCTGGATCCTGCAAAGCGCCGCCGCGCGCCAGAAATGGATCGACCAGGCGCAAAGCGTCAACATCTTCGTCAAGCAGGGCACCAAGGGCCGCGACCTGGCCGAGATCTACCTGAGCGCCTGGAAGCTCGGCCTCAAGACCACCTATTACCTGCGCGGCCAGACCAAGACCAAGGAAGTGGCCAAGCCGGCGCTGGCCAACGCCGCGCTGCCGGTGGGCGACGTGGCGGAGGCCGAACTGCCGACCAATTTCTGCTCGATCGACAACCCGAACTGCGAGGCCTGCCAGTGAGTACAGCCGTGACCATCAACAACACCACCCGCATCACCAACGAGCGCCGCATCGCCTTCGGGCCGCAGGACCAGCTCATGAACATGTCGAGGACAAAATACAAGTGGGCGACCGAGATCTACGACCGCATGGAGGCCAACACCTGGTTCCCGAAGTCGATCCCGCTGGTGGCCGACCGCGAGACCTACCGCAGCGGCGCGCTCAACGCGCGCGAGCGCAATGCCTATGACAAGGCGCTGGCCTTCGTCTCCAACCTGGACGGGATCCAGTTCAACAACCTGATCCACAACATCGGCCAGCACATCACGGCGCCCGAGGTCAGCCTGGCGATCGCGCGCCAGGCCTCGGAGGAAGGCGTGCATGTGCGCAGCTACCAGTTCCTGATCGAGGCGGTCTCGCTCGATCCGGAATCGGTCTACATGATGTTCGAGCATGACGGCATGCTGGCCAGGAAGAACGAATTCATCATGCGTTCCTCGTCGGTGCTGAAGGACGAGCCGACGCCGGCCAACTTCGCGCGCGCCATCGTCGGCAACGTGATCCTGGAAGGCATCTACTTCTACTCGGCCTTCCTGGTGTTCTACACGCTGGCGCGCAACGGCAAGATGCTGGGCAGCGCGGACATGATCAAGTACATCAACCGCGACGAGGGCGAGACCCATCTCGACCTGTTCACCAACCTGCACCACGCGTTCCAGGCCGAGAACCCGGAGCTGTACGACGAGCAATTCCGCCATGACGCGATCCAGCTGATCAAGGACGCGGTCGAGCTCGAGGTCAGCTGGGGCCAGTACATCATCCAGGGCGGCATCCTGGGCCTGACCGACGAGGTGGTGGAGAACTTCGTCAAGGGCCTGGCCAACAAGCGCGCGATGGCGCTGAACCTGGGCGTGATCTATCCGGGCGTGGTCAACGCCGTGCCCTGGTTCGACGACTTCAGCAAGCCCAACGGCACGCGCAGCAACTTCTTCGAGAGCAAGCCGACCGACTACGCCACCGACGGCCTGGAGTGGTGAGCCAGGCCATGGCCTACGGCATCACCGACCTCGCGACCTTCATCCTCGGCACGGTCTTCATCGTGCTGCTGCCGGGTCCGAACTCGCTCTACGTGATGGCGCTGGCCTCGCGCCACGGCGTGGCGGCGGGTTACCGGGGCGCGGCCGGCATCTTCGCCGGCGACACGGTGCTGATGCTGCTGTCGACGGCTGGCGCGGCCTCGCTGCTGCGCGGCACGCCGCTGGCCTTCATGGTGGTGAAGTACGCCGGCGCGGCCTACCTGGCCTGGCTCGGGCTGGGGCTGGTACGCGCGGCCTGGCGCGACTGGAGCGCATCGGCCAGCCCGCCAGCCGGACCTGAACCTGACGGCGGCATGAAGGCCGCTGGCGCCGGCCGCCCCTTTCGCACCGCGCTGCTGATCAGCCTGGTGAACCCCAAGGCCATCCTGTTCTTCGTGTCCTTCTTCATCCAGTTCGTCGATCCGGCCTACCCCTCGCCGACGCTGCCCTTCCTGCTGCTGGGGCTGATCGTGCAGGTCTGCAGCGCGCTCTATCTGAGCGCGCTGATCTTCGGCGGCGCGCGCCTGGCGCGACAGTTCGGCCGCCACCGGCGCCTGTCGGCGGCGGGCATGGGAGCGATGGGCGCGCTGTTCATCGGCTTCGGCGTGCGACTGGCGAGCGCCTCGCTGGCCTGAAGCCGGTTCGGGCGGCGTCCGGTCGCTTGGTGGAACAGCAGCGCCACCAGCATCATGAAGGTGGAATTGACCCCCACCGGCCAGATTGCGAAGCCGTAGCCCAGTTGCTGGATGGCCGGGCCGCCCAGCACCGCGGTCAATGCCACCGCGCCGCCCGGCGGATGCAGGCAACGCAGTGCGCGCATGGCCAGCGCCGCCATGGTCCCAGCCAGCGCGGCGACCTCGATGCCGTTGCCCAGCCACTGCGCGCAGCTGACGCCGATCAAGGCCGAAACCAGGTTGCCACCCAGGATCGACCAGGGCCGCCCCATGGGACCCGTCGGCAGGAGGAACAGCAGGATGGCCGAGGCGCCCATGGGGGCAATGAACCAGGGGTTCAGATCACCCAAGGTCAGGCGGCTGAGCCAGCCGGTCAGCCACACTCCGAGTCCCAGCCCCAGGCTGCCAAGCACGAGCTCCCGCCACCCCATCGCGAGGGTAGCGGGATGGAGGGCGCGCCACCACACCCGCAGTGGGTTCACGGCTTGGCGCTCCCGGTCGATGTCAGTTCAAGGCGGCAGCCGGACCGAAGAACTCGAAGCGGGTCTGCGCCTCCGGCACGCCAAGCGCCTTCAGCTGGCGCTTGACCAGGGCCATGAAGGGTTTCGGCCCCAGGAAGTAGGCGTCCACGTCGCGGGTCTCCGGCAGCCATTGCGCCAGCCGCTCCTGATCCAGCAGACCGACCGCGTCCACGCCATCGGCCTCGCTGGCCTCGTCGTAGTTGTAGAAGCGCTTGAGCTGGGGGTGGCTGGCCGAGAGGGCATCGACGGCGTCGCGGAAGGCATGCACCGCCCGGTTGCGCGCGCAGTGGATGAAGTGGACCGGACGCTCGGTCTTGAGGGCCTCGTGCAGCATCGCCAGCGTCGGGGTGATGCCCACGCCTCCGCTGATCAGCACCAGCGGCTTGTCGCCCGGCTGCAGGGTGAACGCGCCAGCGGGCGGGAACAGCTGCAGGACATCGCCCGCTTGGACCTGGTCATGCAGGTAGTTGGAGACCGCGCCGCCCGGCTCGCGCTTGACGCTGATGCGCAGCTCGCTGCCGTTGGCGGCGGCCGACAGCGAGTAGTTGCGGCGCTGGTCCTGGCCGTCCACCGTCAGGCGCAGGCCGATGTACTGGCCCGGCTGGTGGGCGACCACGGGACCGCCATCGACCGGGCTCAAGTAGAACGAGGTGATCTCGCTGCTCTCGGCTTCCTTGCGCGCGACACGGAACGCGCGCTCGCCGCGCCAGCCGCCCTTGGCCGCCTGGGTGGCGGCGTAGACCTGCTCTTCGGCGCCGATCAGGATGTCGGCCAGCTGCTGGTAGGCGGCGCCCCAAGCGGCGAGCACTTCGTCGGTCGCGATCTCGGCGCCCAGCACTTCACGGATGGCGCGCAGCAGGCAGGCGCCGACGATCGGGTAATGCTCGGGCAGCACCTGCAGCGCCACATGCTTGTGCACGATCTGCGCCGGCAGATCGCCCAGGCCTTCGAGGCGGTCGATATGCTTGGCATACATCAGGACGCTGTTGGCCAGCGCGCGCGGCTGGTCGCCGCTGGCCTGGTGCGCCTGGTTGAACAGGATGCGAACCTCGGGGAACTCCCCCAGCATGATCTTGTAGAAATGCCTGGTCAGGGTTTCACCCCCGGTTTCAAGCAACGGTACGGTCGATTTCACAATGGCGCGCTGGGCATCGGTCAACATGGGGAGTCCTCGTCTATGGGTTCGGGAAGGCAAAGCTGTCTGCACCCGTAACGCAACAGGCGTGCCAGCGTGACGGCCCATGCCGATCAATGGCTTGCGCGGTACCATGTCGAATAGACTCCATCTTTTCGGAGTCGAACTGACCTTGCTGGTGTAAAAATGACTCCATCCGAATGGCTCAATGCCGTGGTCCCGCTGGTGGCGAATCTGCCCCGGAAAATGTCCGAATCCGAGCGCTACCGCAGCCTGCTGGAAGCCGTCCGCACCCTGTTTCCCTGCGATGCGGTGGCGCTGCTGCGGCTGGAAAACGGTTACCTGCTGCCGCTGGCCATCGACGGTCTGAGCCGGGACACCCTGGGCCGGCGCTTTCGGGTCGCCGATCACCCCAGGCTGCAGGCCTTGCTCGCAGCCGAGCAGGCAATCCACTTCCCGCCCGGCAGTCCCTTGCCCGATCCCTATGACGGCCTGGTCGAGGGCTTGCAAGGGCAGCTGGAAGTGCACGACTGCATGGGGGTAGCCCTGCACATGGAGGGCGCACCCTGGGGCCTGCTGACGCTGGACTCGCTCAGTCCGGGCTGCTTCACTCTGGAGCACCTGCGGAACCTGGACGCTTTCGGCAATCTGGCGGCGGCCACCGTGGCGGCGGCCACCCGCATCAAGCGGCTGGAAGAACTGGCGCAACGCGAGCATCTGCAGGCCGAGCGCTACCGCCGTGCCGGCGGCCAGCCCAATCGCCAGCTGCTGGGGCACAGCCCGGCCTTCAGGCAGTTGCTCAAGGAGGTGGACCTGGTGGCGGCGAGCGAGCTGACGGTCCTGATCACCGGCGAGACCGGCGTCGGCAAGGAGCTGGTGGCGCAGGCCCTGCACGAGCGCTCCGGCCGCCGTGATCGCCCTTTCGTGAGCCTGAACTGCGCGGCCCTGCCCGAGACCCTGGTCGAAAGCGAACTGTTCGGCCACCTGCGGGGCGCCTTCACCGGCGCGGTGACCGAACGGCAGGGCAAGTTCGAACTGGCCGATGGCGGCACGCTGTTCCTGGACGAGGTCGGCGAGTTGTCGCTGTCGGTGCAGGCCAAGCTGCTGCGCGTGCTCCAGAGCGGGCAGTTGCAGCGGCTCGGCTCCGACCGCGAGCATCGGGTCGACGTGCGCCTGATCGTGGCCACCAACCGCGACCTGGCCGCCGAGGTGCGAGCCGGCCGGATGCGGGCCGACATCTACCACCGCCTCAGCGTCTACCCGCTGCCGGTGCCGCCCTTGCGCGAGCGTGGCCGCGACGTGCTGCTGCTGAGCGGCTTCTTCCTGGAGGAGAACCGTGGCCGCCTGGGCGTGGGCAGCCTGCGGCTGGAACAGGACGCGCAGGAGGCCCTGATGGCCTATGACTGGCCAGGCAATGTGCGCGAACTGGAGCACCTGATCGGACGCAGCGTGCTCAAGGCACTGGGGCGGCAACAGCCCAGGCCGCGCATCCTGAGCCTGACCGCCCAGGATCTGGGCTTGCCCAGCCCCGGCCAAGTAGCCATCCACAAGGATGACGAGTCGACTTCGCTCGGAACGCCGGCGGTCGCGGGCGTGGCCTTGTCAACCCTCGGCCTGCGCCAGACGGTCGAATCGATCGAGCGCCGACTGATCGAGCAATGCCTGCTCAGACACCAGCACAACTGGACCGCCGCCGCCCGGGAACTGCGGATGGACCGGGCCAACCTGAGCCGGCTGGCCAAGCGACTGGGAGTGGCACCGCCATCGCGATCTTTTGTTTCACGTGGAACAGGCGCGAACTGAATGGGTCAGCCGGCCGTCACACCCGCCAGACCGGCATGCGCCAGTCGAACCTCAGCGCCAGCAGTCGCAGTCCGGCGGTGAAGACGACGGTGGCGCTCAACACCAGCCATTCGGGCAGCGCCAGCACCTCCAGCCCAAGGTAGAGCCAGCCGCCGAGGAAGGCACAGAAGGCGTAGGGCCGGTGATCGATGAAGGCTTCCGGGATCCGGTTGCAGACCAGATCGCGCAGCACCCCGCCGAAGACCGGCGTGATCACGCCCATCAGCACCGCCACCAGCATCGGCATGTCATGAGCGCGGGCCACGTCCACCCCGATCGCGGCGAACAGCCCGAGGCCGATCGCGTCGGGCAGCTGGATGGCGCGCTCGGTCAGCTCGAAATGGTGTTGCCGCATGAAGATCATGGCCAGCACGGCCAGCGTGAGCAGGCCCCAGAGGTATTCGACATGGCTGACCCAGAAGAAGGGACGGATGTCGAGCAGGATGTCGCGCAGCGTGCCGCCGCCGAAGGCGGTCAGGAACACCACCGCACAGACGCCGACGCCGTCGAGGCGACTGCGCGCCGCCGTCATCGCGCCCGACAGGGCGAAAGCCACGGTCGCCGCCAGCTCCAGCCCGTGCCGCAACCAAACACCCCAATCCGATAATCCCGTCATGCTGACTCCTTGCCACCGGCGCTGCGCGTTCGCGCGACAGCGCGCTTGTCCGGCATAAAACCTGCATGATAAGAGTCCCTCGCATGACTGGCCCTCCACGCCGGTTTGTGCCGAGGCACTAGACTGCTGACTTTTTACCTCCCGCCCCGATGAACCACGACCAGCAGCAAGCCATCGGCGCCGCAGCGGCGCCAGTCAGGACCCGGGTGTTCGGCATCGCCGGCCATTCCGGCATGGGCAAGACCACGCTGCTCGAACGCCTGCTGCCCGAGCTGCGCTCGCGCGGCCTGAGCATCTCGTTGATCAAGCACAGCCACAAGGACATCGAGATCGACCGGCCCGGCAAGGACTCGTACCGGCTGCGCGAGGCTGGCTGCCACGAGGTGCTGCTGCTGGGCAACCAGCGCTGGGCGCTGATGCACGAACTGCGCGGCGCCGACGAGCCGCCGCTGGACTACCTGCTCGACCGACTGCAGGCCTGCGACCTGGTGCTGGTCGAGGGCTTCAAGGGCGGCGACTTCCCCAAGCTCGAAGTCTGGCGCGCCGAACCGGGACGGGAGCCGCTGGCGGGCGACTGGCCCGGCATCGTCGGCCTCGCGAGCGACGGCCCGCCGCCAGACGCCATCCCGCCAGGACTGGAGCGGCTGGACCTGGCCGACATCGGCGCCATCGCCGACTTCGCGCTCGCGCACGCCGCGCTGCGCTAAATCCGGCAGGCCTCAGGGCGAACCGGGATAGCTGCCCGGCAGCAGGATGTCGTGGCCGACATGGTCGATCCGGGTCCGGCCGCACAGCGCCAGCGTGACATCGAGCTCCTTGTGCAGGATTTCGAGGCAGCGGGTCACGCCGGCCTCGCCCAGGGCGCCCAGGCCATAGAGGAAGGGGCGACCGATGTAGCAGCCGCGCGCACCCAGGGCACGGGCGCGCAACAGGTCCTGGCCGCTGCGCACGCCGCCGTCCAGATGCACCTCGATGCGGTCGCGCACGGCCTCGACGATGGCCGGCAGCGCGCGGATGCTGGACTCGGCGCCGTCAAGCTGACGCCCGCCATGGTTGCTCACGATCAGCGCATCGGCGCCGATATCGAGCGCCAGCCGGGCGTCCTCCGGGTCGAGGATGCCCTTGAGGATCAGCTTGCCGTCCCACAGCTTGCGAATCCAGCGCACCGCGTCCCAGTCGAGCGTGGGGTCGAACTGGCTGGCGGTCCATTCGGACAGCGAGCCCATGTCCTCCACCCCGCTGACATGGCCGACGATATTGCCGAACTGGCGCCGCTTGGTGCCCAGCATGCCGAGCGCCCAGCGCGGCTTGGTCGCGATGTCGAGCAGATTGGTCAGCGTGAGCCGGGGCGGGGTCGACAGGCCGTTCTTGATGTCCTTGTGACGCTGACCCAGGATCTGCAGGTCCAGCGTCAGCACCAGCGCGCTGCAGCCGGCGGCCTTGGCGCGCGCGATCAGGCGCTCGATGAAGGCGCGGTCGCGCATCACGTAGAGCTGGAACCAGAAGCCCGGGCCGGCCTGCTCGGCCACGTCCTCGATCGAGCAGATGCTCATGGTAGAGAGCGTGAACGGCACGCCGAACTTGCGCGCCGCGCGCGCCGCCAGGATCTCGCCGTCGGCATGCTGCATGCCGGTCAGGCCAGTGGGCGCCAGCGCCACCGGCATCGTGACTTCCTGGCCGACCATGGTGGTGCGCGTGCTGCGTCCCTCCATGTTGACCGCCACCCGCTGGCGGAACTTGATCGCCTGGAAATCAGCCTCGTTGGCGCGGTAGGTGCTCTCGGTCCAGCTGCCGGAATCGGCGTAGTCGTAGAACATGCGCGGCACCCGCTTGCGGGCGAGTCGGCGCAGGTCTTCAATATTGGTGATCGGGGTCATGCTCCGAGCTTAATCCAGCCAACGGGCAGCTCAGTCGTCGTCGCGGTCGCGCCGGTTGGCGCTCCAGATCGACAGGAACAGCCAGAGGCTGCCGATCACCGCGCCCACGAAGCCCAGCAGGCCAAGCAGGCTGGGATTGCCCGGCACCGTCATCACGATCGACGAGCCGATGATCAGCGCCGCGATCACGATCCCGACCACCAGCCGGTTGAGCGCGCGGTCCAGCTGGTTGCCGATCCGGCGCAGATCCAGCACGTCGATGTGGATGTCGAGCCGGCCCTTGCGCGCCGCGCGCAGCAGGCGCGACAGGTCCTGCGGCAGCCCCGCGAGCAGGCCGAGCAGCTCGCCGGCCGCGCGCCAGCCGCGCCCGAGCAGGGCCTGGGGCTCGTAGCGCGCCTGCAGCAGCTCGCGCAGCAGCGGCAGCGCCTCGCCCGCCATGTCGAAATCCGGATCGAGCTCGCGCCCCATGCCTTCGAGCGTGACGAAGGCCTTGATCAGCAGGCTCAGATCGGCCGGCAGCGTCACCTGATGGTGGCGCAGGATCGCGACCAGATCGGACAGCAGCGAGCCGAGCTTGAGCTGGCGCAGCGACACGCCACGGTACTGCTCGACGAAGGCCTCGATCTCGGCGATCAGCGCCTCGTGCTCGACCGCGCCGTTGCCACTCCAGTCGTTCAGCACATCGGCGACGCGCGCCGGCTCCTGCTGCACCAGGCCCAGCAGCAGCGCCATCAGCTGTTCACGCCGGAGCTCGGACAGGCGCCCGACCATGCCGAAATCGATGAAGGCGATGCGGTTGCCCGGCAGATAGAACACATTGCCGGGGTGCGGGTCGGCATGGAAGAAGCCATCCTGCACGATCATCTTGAGCACCGCGCGCGCGCCCCGGCGCGCCAGCACCTTGCGGTCGAGCCCGGCGGCATCGACCTCGGCCAGCTTGCGCCCCGGTATGCCGGCGATGTAGTCCTGCACGCAGCAGCGCTCGCCGCTCCACTGCCAGTGCACGCGCGGCACCACGATCAGCGGTGGCGGCTGCAGCAGCTCGCCGCCGTCCGGCCGGGACCGAACCGCATCGGCATCGGTGTAGCCCTCGAACTGGCGCGCGATGCGGGTCGCGTTGCGGCACTCGATCGCGAAGTCCAGTTCATTGCGCAGCGACTGGCCGAACTGGCGCACCACCTGCTGCGGGCTGAAGGTGCGCAGCTCGGGGCTCTCGGACTCGGCCAGCTGCGCCAGCCGCAACAGCCAGCGCAGGTCGGCCTCGACCACCGGCTTGATGCCGGGCCGGCGCACCTTGACCACCACCTCGGTGCCATCTTCCAGCCTGGCCCGGTGCACCTGCGCGATCGAGGCCGCCGCCAGCGGCTCGGGGTTGAAGGCGGCAAAGACCTGCTCGGGCGGGCCGCCCAGGTCCTCGACCAGCTGCGGCAGCAGCTCCGCGTAGGGCACGGGCGGCGCGCTGTCCTGCAGCTGGCCGAACTCGGCAATCCACTCGGGCTCGAACAGGTCGACCCGGGTCGACAGCACCTGCCCGAGCTTGACGAAGGTCGGCCCCAGCTCCTCCAGCACGCGCCGCGCGCGCTGCGGCGGCGTCAGGTGGATCAGCTCGTGGGTGTCGCCCCAGTGCAGGGCGCGGCCGGCATTCTCGAGCGCCTCGGCCAGCCCCATGCGGCGCACGAAGTCGCCGAAGCCGTGGCGGATCAGGACGGAAGCAATATCGTGCAGGCGGCCCAGGTCGCGGACCGAGGCGAGCGCCTGCCAGAGCATCAGGCGCCCTTGCTGCCGGGTCCGGCCTGATCGGCCTTGGGCGCGGGCTTGACCTGTTCGGCCAGGCCGCCGAGCACGCCAGCGGCGATCTGGCGCAGCAGGTCGCCGCTGGCGTGCGCGAGCTTGAGCCCGGCGTCGAGCTGGGCCTTGCCGACCTCGCCGAGCTGCTGCGCCGTCGTCAGCCAGCTTTGCTGCAGCTGGGCGCCCACGGCCGAGCCCTTCAGGCGGGAATGGGCCGCCAGCTCGGACAGGATCACGCCGGCGGCGTCGCGCGTGCGGCTGGCGGTGGACTGCAGTGTGTCGAGGAACATCTGCTCAAGCTGCGCGAAATCGGCGCGGGCGCGCTTGAGGTCGGTGGCCGAGAAAGCCTGCGCCTTGCCAGCGGCTTCCTGCAGCGCCAGGCTGGCGGTCTGCGCCAGTTGCGCCAGCGCGGCGTCCAGGCCCGCGACGACCTGCTGCAACTGCTCCTTGGCCTGGCTGGTCTGGGTCAACGCCGGCTGCAGCAGCGGCTGCGCACCGGCCAGCGCGCCGTTGAGCACGGCCTGGCTCAGCTCGCGCAGCGCGGCCAGATCGAACTGGCCCGAGCTGATCTGCTGCAACGTCAGCTGGCGCACGCGCTGCTGCAGGTCAAGCCCCTGCTCGACCGCGCGCTTGACATCGGCCTCGAGCTGGGCGGCGGAATGCGGGTGTTCTGTCGTCATGTTTTCCCTCCTGAGCGGTTTGGATTGTGCACCTGATTACAGTCTCGCCCAGAGCGGTGACGGTGGCAAGGCTGACCAAACTGACGCGGGCAGCAAAAAACCCGCCGGGCGGACAGGCCGGGCGGGTTTTTTGGGGGTGCTGGGCAGGATTACTGCTTGACGGCCTCGACCTGCAGCACGATGCGGACGTTCTTCGGGAAGCCCCAGTCGATGCCGTAGTTCACGCCGAAGGCGGCGCGGTCGATGGTGGCTTCGAAGTCGCCACCGCAGACTTCGCGCTTGAGCATCGGGCTCTCGTAGCAGTTGAACTGGTTGGCCTTGAAGCTCACCGGCTGGGTCTTGCCGAGCAGGGTCAGCTGGCCCTGGACTTCCGTCACCTTGTCGCCGTTGAAGACGAACTTGTCGGACACGAAGCGTGCCTTGGGGAACTGGGCGGCGTTGAAGATGTCGGCGCTTTGCAGATGCTTGTCGAACGCGGCGGTGCCCGAGTTGACCGAAGCGATGTCCAGGCTGATGTCGACCTTGCCGGTCTTGGCGGCGCGGTCGAACTGGATCTTGCCTTCCTTCTTGTCGAAGCGGGCGCGGTTGACCGAGGCGCCGAAGTGGCTGATCTCGAAGGTCGCGAAGGTGTGGGTCGGGTCGATCGCGTAGTCGGCGGCCGATGCGGCGCCGGCGGTCAGCAGGGCGGCGAGGACGGTGAGGGTCTTGCGCATGGTGATGCTCCAGTAAAGAGAAAAAGGAAAATTGAAGGGGAAAGGCTTACAGCTTGGCCACGCCGGTCAGCGCGAGCTTGAACTTGACCTGCACCTCGTCGGCCACCATCGAGGTGTCGGTCCATTCGTTCTCGCCGATCTTGAACGTCAGGCGCTTGATCGGGAAGGCGCCGGTCGCGGTGGTGGTGGCGCCCGACTGGGTCAGCGTCACGGGCACCACGACGTCGCTGCTGACGCCCTTGATCGCGAGCTTGCCGGCGATCTCGAACTTGCCGCCGCCCAGCGCCTTGACGGCGCCGGACTGGAAGGTCGCCTTCGGGAACTTGGCGGTGTTGAACCAGACCGGCTTGGCCAGCTCGGCGTCGGCCTCCTTGCCGATCGAGACGCTGGCCAGATCGACGCTGAAGGCGATCTTGGTGGCCGCCGGCTTGACCGGCTCGAACGCGATCTGGCCGTCGAACTGGCGGAAACGCCCTTCGACCGGCACGCCCATCTGCTTGCTGACGAAGGTGATCTCGCTTTGCGCCGGCACCAGCTTCTGCTGGGCCTGGGCCGGAGCGAAGGCGAAGGTGGCGGCCAGGCCGAGAACGGCGGAAAGGATTCGATGTTTCACGTGGAACGCTCCTGAAGATTCGGTTTGAAGGTCAACGGTTCACTTGCCGAACGGACTCATGCGCTGCAGCAGGCCATCGCGGTCGATCAGCGCATGCTTGAGGGCACCGGCCACATGCAGCAGCACCAGCGCCGCCATCGCGAAGGCCGAGATCTGGTGCCAGGGCTTGATCAGCTCGGCCAGCGCCTTGTCGACCGGGACGAAGTCGGGCAGCGGCAACACACCGAACAGCACGATGGGGAAGCCAGCCGCCGAGCTGTAGGCCCAGCCGATCAGCGGCACGGCGAAGAACAGCAGGTAGAGGCCATGGTGGGTGGCGTGGTGGGCGATCGCCTGCCAGCGCGGCATGGCCTGCTCGATCCTGGCTGGCAGCGCCGGCGGACGGTGCGTCAGGCGCCAGACCAGCCGCAGCATGGACAGGAGCAGGATAACGACTCCAGCCCACTTGTGCCAGCTGTAGAGCTTGAGCCGCTGCGGCGAGAACGGCAGATCGGCCATGTAGGCGCCGAGTGCGAAGACGGCGATCAACGCGGCACCCAGCACCCAGTGCAGCAGGATGGCAACGCCGTGGTAGCGGGATTCGGGGGAGTTGTGGCTCGACATGGCCTCAAGTGTAGGAAAGCCCCCAGTGCGTTGGACGCAAGCGGCTTGAAGCCTTCATTCGAAAATTTCGAACCCAAACCCCCCTGGAACCCGGACGGAAAACCGCAAGGATGCCGACTCAGCGCCGGTAGAGCGGGGCCTGGCCTTCCGGCCGGGTCTTGAAGCGCCGGTGCAGCCAGTGGTACTGGCCCGGCATGGTGCGGATATAGGACTCGAGCTGCTGGTTCATGAAGCGCGCATCGGCCAGGTCATCGCCGCTCGGGTAGCCATCCCAGGACGCCATGACCTCGACCCGGTAGCCGCCCGGCACGATGCGGCAGACCCAGGGCAGGACCGGCACGCCAGCGGCCTTGGCCAGCCGTGGCAGCGAGGTCACGGTGGCAGTGTCCTGGCCAAAGAACTTGACGAACACCGAGTCACGCGCGCCCAGATCCATGTCGGGCAGCAGGCAGATCGCCGCGCCGTCGCGCAGTCCCTTGAGCAGCGGGCGCACGCCCTCCTGGCGCGATACCAGCCTGGGCGCGGCGAAGCGCTGCCGGCCCTCGCGCACCCAGCGGTCGATGGCCGGCCCGCTCTGCGGGGCGTAGAAGGTCCACCAGCTGCGCTCGATCGCCTGCGTGAGCCGGG
This sequence comes from Malikia sp., assembly GCF_028687635.1. Classification (GTDB taxonomy): domain Bacteria; phylum Pseudomonadota; class Gammaproteobacteria; order Burkholderiales; family Burkholderiaceae_C; genus Malikia. The sequence goes on from NZ_JAQTZS010000015.1 coordinate 59,191, forward strand.
TCCAGCCGGCGTCCATGCCGTAGAAATGCGGCACGAAGCACAGCACGGCCTCGCCCTTTTCAAGCAGATCGACGCGACCGGTCAGTGCCACCCGGCGCTCGACCAGTTTCGGGTCGCCATGCCAGAGCCAGACCCGGTCGAAGAAGGTCTGGCCGAAGCTGACGAAGGTCTCGCGCGTCCAGAGCGCGCGCTGCGCGACACCAGCCTCGGGGAAGCAGAGCTCCAGGTTGCGCTCGACGATATGGCGACGCCGACGCGCGAAGGCCCACAGGGACAGCCCGAACACCGCCCCGGCCGCGCGGAACAGCGGCAACGGCAGGCGCGACAAGCAGCGCAGGGCGATATCCGGGATGGAACGGGCGGGCTGGGTCAAGACAGGCCAGGATGGACGATAAGCCCTCATTATCCCGAATGCCACTCCGCACGGGAAATAGGCAGGGCGATTGCGCTATGTAGCCCGGGAATGATCTGAGACTGGGCTATTGAGCTGGCCGGGTGGATACTGAAGGCATGCTTGCCAACCCCCAGACCTACTTCGCCGAGTTGCCCGACCCCAGGAGGC
>NZ_JAQTZS010000041.1 GCF_028687635.1 Malikia sp.
TGTCGAGTCGCTTGCCCATCCGTTTCCCTCGTCCTCATGACGCGGCACCTGCCGCACTGGGCAGGATTAGAACCGATGGCGGGCCAAAACAGGGGCATGGATCGAAAAATTTCTCAGGACTAACTTACTCCCATGATGTCCTAGTTTATATCCCCTAAACAGGGGAGGTCGCCGTCACTACTCAAGCAAGCTGCGATCACGTTCACTATGACGCCCTCACAGTAAAAATGCACCGGCCCCCATATCTCCCAAGCCATGCTGGCAAAATGGCAACACCAGCGTGGCCCGCGCACAGAACGACCCTGCCTTCGCACAGGCTCTGCTGGACGAGGCCATCACCCTGTTCATCAACGGCGAGCCCGATGCGGCCAAACGGGTCTTGCGTGACCTCGTCAACGCCAGCATCGGCTTCGAGGCGCTGGCCGGAGCCATCCACAAGCCGGCCAAGAGCCTGCACCGGATGCTGTCGCAGTCGGGCAATCCGACCATGAGCAACCTCTCGGCGGTCTTCGCGGCCATCCAGCGCGCGCTTAAGGTCGAGCGGTCCGGTGGCGACGACTGCGCGCGCACGGGCGGTGCGAACGAAGAACAACACCGCGATGGCCCGGCGCCGTCGCGTCAAGCTTGATTGGATAGGCTGAATGCCAACATTGAACTGGATCGGCAAGGACGCCGTCATCAAACATCACAAGGACGTGCCTTTCCGACTGCTGGAACCGGTGCCTGAACTGTCCTGCGGCGAGAACCACCGTCGTGACAGCGACGCGCTGGAGGTCTGACCCAATGGCAGAGCGCAAGATCATCATCATCGCCGGGCCAAATGGCGCGGGAAAAACCACGTTTGCCCGTGAATTCCTGCCCAACGAAGCCGGCTGCCCCAGGTTCCTGAACGCCGACCTGATCGCGGCTGGCTTGGCGCCGTTTGCACCGGAAAGCGCGGCCTTGCCGGCTGCGCGGCTGATGCTGGCAGAACTGGAGCGGCATTTTCAGGCAGGGCAAAGCTTCGCCTTCGAAACCACGCTGTCGGGGCGCACCTACCTGCGTCACATTGCCCGCTGGCGCGCAGCCGGGTACCGCGTGGAGCTGATTTTTCTCCGGCTCGCCAGCTCGGATGAGGCGGTGGCACGGGTGGCACAGCGTGTCAAACAAGGTGGACACCATATCCCTGAAGCCGTGATCCGCCGTCGCTTTGATGCCGGACTGGAAAACCTGACCCAGCATTACGCCCCTGTCGTGGATGCGTGGGCGCTGTATGACAACTCGGGCGAACAACCGATTTTGCTGAACTGGAGTGAAGCAGCATGACCCCTTCCCAACCGATTGAAACCGCGACCAATGCCGACCTGCGCGGCTCCTGGCTGGCCCTGCAACGTGCCGCCCTGCGCGCTCGACAGATCGCGGCGCAGACCGGGACTGCCGTGGTGGTGATGCGTAACGGGGTGCTGGAGCATGTCTATCCCCAGGCTGGTCAGGCCAGCAGCCTGCCGGACGCGGCTTCGGTGCACGGGAAACCGACATGACCGCCTTCGCGCCCAAGATCTACCAGCAGCAGGTGCTCGACAGCGTGGAAGCCTATTTCCAGGCTTGCCATGAACTGCCTCCGCCTTCGATCGCCTTCGAGGCAACTACCGGAGCATGATCGCAGATCAAAGACAAGCGCTGGAAGTAAATCAAGGAGAAGCTGAAATAAGCGATGCGATAACGGGGATAGCAAGCGCAAACTGATCCGCAGCTAACTTGCGCCACGGCCTGGGCGCAAACCCAATCACTGGCCTGCTTCGTGCTTATCCTGATGCCGCGATCCTTGCCTGCCTGGCATTTCCCAAGCAGAATGATCACAAATCAGGAGGATTGCAAGATGAAGCAGCCACCCTGCCTGGTCTGGCTGCCGGCCGACCACAGAACGCTGGGCCGGCACGCCACGCCCTATCTGCTGCTGGGCGACAAATACGCCCGCGCGGTCCGGGACTGCGCCCAGGCGCAGCCCGTGATGTTCCCGCTCGCCAAGGCCGACGATCTGCCCGGCTTGCTGGGCCTGGTCGATGGCGTGCTGCTGACGGGCTCCCCGTCCAACGTCCACCCCTCGCATTTCGACCAGCAGGTCCACGACCCCTTGCTGCCGCTCGACCCGGCGCGCGACACGCTGACGCTGGCCCTGGTGCGCGCCTGTGTCGAGGAAGGCGTTCCGCTGCTGGGCATCTGCCGTGGCTTCCAGGAAATCAACGTCGCGCTCGGCGGTAGCCTGCACCAGACGGTGCAGGCCGTCCCCGGTCTGATGGACCACCGCGAGGGCGGCGACACACCGGAGCAGGAATACGCCCCCAGCCACGAGATCCGGCTGGCACCCGGCAGCGCGATGGAACGCTGGGCTGGCGGGCCGGTCGCGCGGGTCAACTCGCTGCACGGCCAGGGCGTGGACCAGCTCGCGCCCGGACTGCGCGCCACGGCGCACGCGCCCGACGGCCTGGTCGAGGCCTTCGAGCTGGAAGGGGCGCGAGCCTTCGCCTGCGCGGTGCAGTGGCACCCCGAGTGGCGCTGCGCCGAACACCCCTTCTATGCCGCCATCCTGTCGGCCTTCGGTGACGCGGCGCGAATGCGCCAGGCGCGGCGCCTGGCCACATGAACACAAGAACCACCCAGCAGAGGCAGACATGAACAACCGCAAGGACGCTCCGCAGAACTACAACGAGCTGGAGCATTGGCTCAACCAGCGCCGCGTGACCGAGATCGAGTGCCTGGTACCCGACCTGACCGGGGTGGCGCGCGGCAAGATCCTGCCGCGCGAGAAGTTCACCGAGGACCGTGGCATGCGGCTGCCACAGGGCATCGTCGCGATGGGCGTGACCGGCGAATTCCCGCCCAGCGGCCCCTATTACGACGTGATCGCGCCGACCGACCACGACATGCAGTTGCGCCCCGACCCGGCGACGGTGCGCATCGTGCCCTGGGCCAGCGACCCGACCGCCCAGGTGATCCACGACTGCTTCGATCATGACGGCAAGTTGATTCCCTACGCGCCGCGCAGCGTGCTGCGCCATGTCTGCGGCCTCTACGAGAAGATGGGCCTGAGCCCGGTGGTCGCGCCCGAGCTTGAGTTCTACCTGACCGCGCGCAACACCGACTCCAACATGCCGCTGAAGGCGCCGGTGGGCCGCAGCGGCCGGGCCGAGACCTCGCGCCAGGCCTACAGCATCGACGCGGTCAACGAGTTCGACCCGCTGTTCGAGGACATCTATGACTACTGCCAGAAGATGGAGCTCAACGTCGACACCCTGATCCACGAGGTCGGCGCCGGCCAGATGGAGATCAACTTCTTCCACGGCGATCCGCTCAACCTGGCCGATGAGGTCTTCATGTTCAAGCGCACCGTGCGCGAGGCCGCGCTGCGCCACGACATGTACGCGACCTTCATGGCCAAGCCGATCGCGGGCGAGCCCGGCAGCGCGATGCATATCCACCAGAGCCTGGTCGACCTGGAGTCAGGCCACAACATCTTCAGCCAGGCCGATGGGTCGCCGTCGGAGGAGTTCTTCCATTTCATCGGCGGGCTGCAGCGCTACATCCCGGCCGCGATGGCGCTGGTCGCGCCCTATGTCAACAGCTACCGCCGGCTGGCGCGCCACACGGCGGCGCCGATCAACATCGAATGGGGCTACGACAACCGCACGGTCGGCATCCGCTCGCCGATCTCGGGTCCGCAGGCGCGCCGGGTCGAGAACCGCGTGATCGGCGCCGACGCCAACCCCTATGTCGCGCTGGCGATGACGCTGGCCTGCGGCTACCTGGGCCTGAAGAACAAGCTGCGACCGAAGCCCGAGATGCGTGGCGACGCCTACCTGTCGGCCTATTCGCTGCCACGCAGCCTGGGCGAGGCGCTCGACTGGCTGCGGCGCGAGACCGACCTGCACGAGGTGCTGGGCGAGGGCTTCATCACGGTCTACACCGAGATCAAGGAACTCGAATTCGAGGAGTTCATGAAGGTGATCTCGCCCTGGGAGCGCGAGCACCTGCTGCTGCATGTCTGATTCTTTCCACCTACTCCACAAATCGCCAGGAGACCCGTCCATGACCCATGAAACCCTGACCAGACAACCCTTGACCGCCGAGCTGCAGGCACTCGACAGCGCGCATTTCCTGCATCCCTTCACCGATCACCAGGGGCTGGCAAGGAAGGGCGCGCGCATCATCACCCGCGCCGACGGCATCCATGTCTGGGACAGCGAGGGGCACCAGATCCTGGACGCGATGAGCGGACTCTGGTGCGTCAACGCGGGCTACGGCCGGCGCGAACTGGCCGAGGCCGCCTACCGCCAGATGCTGGAACTGCCCTACTACAACAGCTTCTTCCAGACCACGACCGAACCGGCGGTGCGGCTGGCCGCGCGCCTGAGCGAGCTGGCGCCGCCGGTCGGCGGGCGGCGCTTCAGCCATGTGTTCTTCTCCAGCAGCGGCAGCGAGAGCAACGACACCAATGTGCGGCTGGTGCGGCGCTACTGGGACCTGCAGGGCCAGCCGCGGCGCAAGGTCATCATCAGCCGCATCAACGCCTACCACGGCAGCACGATGGCGGGCGCCTCGCTCGGCGGCATGAGCGGCATGCACGCGCAGGGCGACCTGCCGCTGCCCAACATCACCCATGTCCAGCAGCCCTACTGGTATGGCCTGGCCGAGCCGGGCGAGAGCCGGGATGATTTCGGCCTGCGCGCCGCGCGCTGGCTGGAGGACAAGATCCTGGAAGTCGGCCCGGACAAGGTCGGCGCCTTCATCGCCGAGCCGGTGCAGGGTGCCGGCGGCGTGATCATCCCGCCCGACAGCTACTGGCCCGAGGTGCAGCGCATCGTCGACCAGTACGGCATCCTGCTGATCGCCGACGAGGTGATCTGCGGCTTCGGCCGCCTGGGCCACTGGTTCGGCTACGAGAAGTTCGGCATCCGGCCCGACCTGGTGACCTTCGCCAAGGGCGTGACCAGCGGTTATCAGCCGCTGGGCGGCACGCTGATCAACGAACGCGTCGCGCAGGTGATGATCGAGCAGGGCGGCGAGTTCACCCACGGCTATACCTACAGCGGCCACCCGGTGGCCTGCGCGGTGGCACTGGCCAACCTCGACATCCTGGAGCGCGAGGACCTGCCGGGCCGGGTGCGTAACGACACGGGTCCCTATCTGGCGCAGCGCTTTGGCGAGCTGGCCGAGCACCCGCTGGTCGGCATCGCCGAGAGCTGCGGCTTCGTCGCCGGCCTGGCGCTGGTTCGGGACAAGGCGACACGCCAACCCTTCCCGGCCGAGCGGCAGGTCGGGATGATCTGCCGCAAGCACTGCTTCGACAACGGCCTGGTCATGCGCGCGGTCGGCGACCGCATGATCGTCGCGCCGCCGCTGATCATGAATCGTGAGCAGATCGACCAGATGATCGCGCTGATCCGGCTGGCGCTGGACCGCACGCTGGCCGAGTTGTGAATTTTTTTACATGCCAGATTAGAAATTTTGGCACCTGGATGAGCACCACTTTTGGTGCTTATTTTTTAGGCAATCGCGTTTCCGCAGCCTGTTGACAACCTTGTGGGTAAAAATTTAACAACTACCATGTTATCCACACGAAAGTTGGAATCGTAAAAGTTGTTATCTGTAAACCCACCCACAATTCAGGCCTTTCCAACAAACTTATACAATTCTTAAGCTATTGATAAACAATGGGATTGTGTACTTGTCCACAGAAATATGCTTCCCTCTACTACTACTACTATACTTAAAGAATAAAGAATAAGAGATAGAGAGAGAACTTCCACACGGGGGAAAACCACGGCAACAAGCCCCCTCCGGCTCGTCAGGCAAACCCGTCGGTATACCCCAGTGGGGTACCTCCACAGCTTTGGCATACCCCCGGTGTGCACGCAAAAAAGCTGAACCGGGCGCTCTCTTTGACTACAATGCGAGATGCTTGGCACGGGAAATGCAAGGCTTTGCCGGTCTGGCAATGGCTCGGACCATCGATCACATGGAGCAAGAAAAGTGATGCAAAAACGAGTTGTGCTGATGGCGGCCATCGCGGCTGCGGCGTTGATGGCCTGCGGCAAGCAAAAAGAGCCCGTGGCACAGGCTCCCGTGGCCACGCCGGTCGCGGCCGAGGATAAGGTCCTCAACATCTACAACTGGCCGGACTACATCCCCGAGGGCATGATCGCGGCCTTCGAGCAGGAAACCGGCATCAAGGTCAACTACGACACCTTCGAGACCAACGAGGCGCTGCACGCCAAGCTGGTCGCGGGCAGCACCGGCTACGACATCGTGGTGCCGGGCGCGGTGTTCGCCAAGCCGCAGATCGAAGGCGGCCTGCTGCAGCCGCTCGACAAGTCCAAGATCTCCAACCTGGGCAACCTCGACCCGGATGTCATGAAGATCCTCGACAAGGCCGATCCGGGCAACCAGCACCTGATTCCCTGGGGCTGGAGCTTCACCACCGTCGGCATCAACCGGACCCAGGTCGAGAAAGCCCTGGGCAAGACCCCGATGCCCGAAAACGCCTGGGACCTGGTGTTCAAGCCCGAGTACACCGCCAAGCTCAAGTCCTGCGGCATCGCCTACCTCGACTCGCCGACCGAGATCCTGCCGGCCGCGCTGCACTACATCGGCAAGGACGCCTACTCGAACGATCCGGCGGACTACAAGGCCGCGACCGAGATGCTCGGCAAGGTGCGCAAGGACATCCGCCTGTTCAGCGCGACCATGATCGACGATGTCGCGGGCGGCAAGGCCTGCGCGGTGGTCGGCTGGGCCGGCGACATCAACATCGCGGCCGGCCGCGCCAAGGAGAACGGCTCCACCGACGTGATCGAGGCCCTGCTGCCGAGCACGGGCGCCTTGAGCTTCTTCGACACCATCGCGATCACCAAGGACGCCAAGCACTCGCTCAACGCGCACAAGTTCATCGAGTTCTACCTGCGGCCTGAGAACGCGGCCAAGATGGCCAACGAGATGAACTACAACACCGGCAACAAGGCCGGCGTCGCGCTGGTCAAGCCCGAGATCGCGGGCAACAAGACCATCTTCGTCGAGTCGTCCTACCTGGGCAAGATGGTGCCGCCGAGCAGCTTCAGCAACGAGGCGCGCGAGGCCATGGCCAACGCCTACAACACCTTCAAGCAGGGCAAGTGACGCACCGGCGTCAGCCGGTGAAGCAGGGGCTGTTTGGCGCAAACAGCCCTTTTTCTTTGCAGTCCCAGCAACAGCGAAAGACCGTCATGGCAGACAAGGATGTGAAAGAGGGTTACCTGGTCACGGAGGACCTGGTCAAGCGCTTCGACGAGGCGATCGCGGTCGACGAGGTCAACCTGTCGATCCGCCAGGGCGAGATCTTCGCGCTGCTGGGCAGCTCGGGCTGCGGCAAGTCGACGCTGCTGCGCATGTTCGCCGGCTTCGAGAAACCGAGCGCGGGCCGCATCCTGCTCGGTGGCCAGGACGTGGCCGGCCTGGCGCCCTACGAGCGCCCGATCAACATGATGTTCCAGAGCTATGCGCTGTTTCCGCACCTGGACCTCTGGGAGAACGTGGCCTTCGGCCTCAAGCGCGAGGGGCTGCCGAAGGCCGAGATCAAGCGCCGCGTCGGCGAGATGCTGGAGCTGGTGCAGCTGACCCCCTATGCCAAGCGCAAGCCGCACCAGCTCTCGGGTGGCCAGCAGCAGCGCGTCGCGCTGGCGCGCAGCCTGGCCAAGCGCCCTAAGCTGCTGCTGCTCGACGAGCCGCTCGGCGCGCTCGACAAGAAGCTGCGCGAGCAGACCCAGTTCGAGCTGGTCAACATCATCGAGAGCGTCGGCGTGACCTGCGTGATGGTGACGCATGACCAGGAGGAGGCCATGAGCATGGCCAACCGGATCGCGGTCATGAGCAAGGGCCGCGTGCTGCAGGTCGGCAGCCCGAAGGAGATCTACGAGTTCCCCGCCAACCGCTTCGTCGCCGATTTCATCGGCAACGTCAACCTGTTCGATGGCAAGCTGAGCGTCGACGAGGCCGATCACTGCTCGATCACGACCGCGCTCGGCGAGATGCGGGTCGGCCATGGCATCAGCGGCACGCTCGGCATGCCGGTGACGCTGGCGGTGCGCCCGGAGAAGATCAGCATCGCCAAGCAGCGCCCGGCCGGGGTGGACCGCAACCTGTTCAGCGGCCGGGTCAAGGAGATCGCCTACTTCGGCAGCTTCAACACCTTCATCGTGGTCACGCCGGACGGCTCCAAGGTCAAGATCACCGAGCCCAATGGCTCGCGCCACGACCTGCTCGACCTCACCTGGGAGGACCCGGTCTTCTTCTGGTGGGATGACACCGACGGCGTCGCGCTGCGCGACTGAGGGAGCCCGCGATGAACCGCTTCCTGCGCCTGCTCGGGCGCGAGTTCGTGATCGGCGTGCCATTCACCTGGCTGGCCCTGTTCTTCTTGCTGCCGTTCCTGATCCTGCTCTACATCAGCTTCGTGGACATGGGCAACGACATCCACCCGTTCAAGCCGCTGTGGGACAGCGCGAGCGGGGTGGTCAACCTCAAGTACGAGAACTACGTCTCGATCTTTCGCGCCGAAGGCCGGGCGGCGTTCGACACGCTCTACCTCGAGGCCTATGGCAGATCGCTCAAGTACGCCTTCGCGACCGCGACGCTGTGCCTGGTGATCGGCTACCCCTTCGCCTACTTCATCGCGCGCGCCGACGCGCACCTGCGCCCGGCGCTGCTGATGATGGTGATGCTGCCGTTCTGGACCAGCTTCCTGCTGCGGGTCTACGCCTGGAAGGGCATCCTGGCCGACCAGGGCGTGGTCAACCAGCTGTTGCTGGCCTTCGGGCTGACGCCTGAGCCGGTCCAGATGCTCTACACCGATGTCTCGATGCTGGTCGGCATGACCTATGTCTACCTGCCCTTCATGGTGCTGCCGCTCTACGCCACCCTGGTCAAGCTAGACTACGGCCTGCTGGAAGCCGCCCACGACCTGGGTGCCACGCCCTGGAAGGCGTTCTGGCTGGTCACCGTGCCGCTGTCCAAGGCCGGCATCGTCGCGGGCTTCATGCTGGTCTTCATCCCTGCGGTTGGCGAGTTCGTGACGCCGTCCTTGCTGGGCGGCCCGGAGAACCTCATGATCGGCCGCGCGGTCTGGGACGAGATGTTCACCGCCAACAACTGGCCGCGTGCGTCCGCGCTGGCGGTGGTGATGATCGCGTCGGTCGTGGTGCCGCTGGCCTTGTACTACCGCCACCATGGCCGATCGGCCGAGTCACAGCATTGAGAGGGGCGGGGCGATGAAATTCCTCGAAAAGCATTTCGGCAAGGCCTGGTTGGTGCTGGTCTATGCCTTCCTCTACCTGCCGCTGCTGTTCATGATCGTGTTCTCGTTCAACAGCACGCGCCAGGACGCCCGCTTCACCGGCTTCTCGCTGCGCTGGTACGAGGCGCTGACGCGCGACAGCAAGATCGTCGAGGGCTTCTTCCTCTCGCTCAAGGTCGCCACCGTCACCGGCCTGCTGTCGGCCACGCTGGGCACCTTCGCGGCCTTCGTGCTGGTGCGCTATCGGCGCTTCTTCGGCCGCACGCTGTTTTCGGGCATGGTCAACGCGCCGCTGGTGATGCCCGAGGTGGTGATCGGCCTGTCGCTGCTGCTGCTGATGGTCGGCGCGCAGAACCTGCTGGGCTGGCCCGAGCGCGGCATGCTGACCATCATCTTCGGCCACACGCTGATGGGCATGGCCTACGCCATGGTGGTGGTGCAGTCGCGCCTGCTCGACATGGACCACAGCATCGAGGAAGCCGCGATGAACCTCGGCGCGCGCCCGCATCAGGTGTTCTTCCTGGTGACGCTGCCCAACATCTTCCAGGCCATCCTGGCGGCCTTCCTGCTGTCGTTCACGCTGTCCTTCGACGATGTGGTGATCTCGGAGTTCCTGTCCGGTCCCGGCGTCAACACGCTGCCGCAGGTGATCTTTGGCTACGCGCGGCGCGGCATCAACCCGACCATCTACGCGGCGGCGACCTTGCTGATCGCGACCGTGACCGTCGTGATCGTGAGCTACAGCGTCTGGGTCGCGCGCCGGACCCGCAGGCGCGAGCGCGAGATCGCCGCCGCCACGCGCGCCGAGCTGGCCGCGCTGGGGCGCTGAGGGCCAGTGCGAACGCCGGGTCGGGTGGATGGACCGGCGTTCGGGTTAAGCTGGGAGCCACAGGAGACTTCGCGAGAGCCAAACGCCATGACCGAATTCAAGATCCCGAACTTCGACGGCCGCGCGCTGATCGGTGGCCTGCGTGTCGCCGCGCTGGATGGCCAGACCTTTGACTGCATCTCGCCGGTCGACGGCCGCGTGATCGCCCAGGTCGCGCGCTGCGGCGCGGCCGACATCGATGTCGCGGTGGTGGCCGCGCGCGCCGCCTTCGAGAGCAAGCGCTGGGCCGCTCAGCCGCCGGCACAGCGCAAGCGCGTGCTGATCAAGCTGGCCGAGCTGCTGCTGGCGCACCGCGACGAGCTCGCGTTGACCGAATGCCTGGACATGGGCAAGCCGCTGCGCTTCGCGCGCAGCGTCGACGTGGCCGGCGCGGCCAACTGCATCCGCTGGTATGGCGAGGCGGTCGACAAGGTCTACGACGAGATCGCGCCGACGCCGGCCGATTCGCTGGCGCTGATCACGCGCGAGCCGCTTGGCGTGGTTGGCGTCATCGTGCCCTGGAACTACCCGCTGCTGATGGCGGCCTGGAAGATCGCGCCAGCGCTGGCGGCCGGCAACTCGGTGGTGCTCAAGCCGAGCGAGAAAAGCCCGCTGACCGCGCTGCGGCTGGCCGAGCTGGCGCTGGAGGCCGGCATCCCGCCCGGTGTCTTCAGCGTGGTGCCGGGCCATGGCCCCGAGGCCGGCAGCCCGCTCGCGCTGCACATGGATGTCGACTGCATCGCCTTCACCGGCTCGACCCGGATCGGCAAGCAGATCCATGTCATGGCCGGCCAGAGCAACCTCAAGCGCGCCTGGACCGAGCTCGGCGGCAAGTCGCCCAACATCGTGTTCGCTGATTGCCCGGATCTGGACCGCGCGGTCGAGGCCGCCGTCGGCAGCATCTTCTTCAACCAGGGCGAGAGCTGCAACGCGCCTTCGCGCCTGTTCGTCGAGGAGTCGATCAAGGACACCTTCCTGGAAAAGGCGCTGGCCATGGTGCCCAAGTACCAGCCGGGCGACCCGCTGGCCCCCGGCACGCTGATGGGCGCGGTGGTGGACCGCGTCCAGCTCGATACCGTGCTGGGCTATATCGAGTCCGGTCGGGAGCAGGGCGCGCGCCTGCTGACTGGCGGCGCTGCGGTCGAGCCGGTGGCGGGCGGCTGCTATGTGCAGCCGACCATCTTCGACGGCGTCACGAACGACATGAAGATTGCCCGCGAGGAGATCTTCGGCCCGGTGCTGAGCGTGCTGTCCTTCAGCGACGCCGCCGAGGCGGTGCGCCAGGCCAATGACAGCCTCTACGGCTTGCAGGCCGCCGTCTGGACCCGCGACCTCAACAAGGCGCATGGCGTGGCGCGCGCGTTGCGCGCTGGCACCGTGCATGTCAACCAGTACAACGACGACGACATCACCGTGCCGTTTGGCGGCTTCCGCCAGAGTGGCATCGGGCGCGACAAGTCGCTACACGCGTTCGACAAGTACACCGAACTCAAGACCACCTGGATCAAGCTGTCGAGCCCGTTCTGATGCCCGCAGGCGGCTGTTGGCCGCCGCGTGTTGTTCAGGCCAGGGTGGGGTAGTCGGTATAGCCCTTGGCCGCTTCGCCGCCACCGTAGAAGGTGTTGCGGTCGGGCTCGTTGAACGGGCCGCCCTGGCGCAGGCGTGCGGTCAGGTCGGGGTTGGCGATGAAGGCCTTGCCGAAGGCGATCAGGTCGGCCCCTTCGGCCAGCGACTGCTGGGCCAGCGCGAGGTCGTAGCCGTTGTTGACCATCCAGGCGCCACGGCCACCCGCGTTGCGGTAGGCGGCGCGCAGCGCAGCGTAGTCGAAGGGCTGGTAGTCGCGCGCGCCGCCAGTCTGACCTTCGATCAGGTGCAGGTAGGCCAGGCCCAGCGGGGCCAGTGCGCGCATCAGATGCTCGTGGATGGCCTGGGCTTGCGGGTCGCAGACCGCGCCGTTGCCTTCCATCACCGGCGACAGGCGCAGGCCGACGCGGTTGCCACCAATCGCGTCGCAGCAGGCGCGCACCACCTCGACCATCAGGCGGCAGCGGTTCTCGATCGAGCCGCCGTAGGCGTCGTCGCGCCGGTTGGATTCCTCGCGCAGGAACTGGTCGAGCAGGTAGCCGTTGGCGCCGTGGATCTCGATGCCGTCGAAGCCGGCCGCGATCGCGTTGCGCGCGCCCTGGGCAAAGCTCTCGATCACGCCGGCGATCTCATCAATGCTGAGTGCGCGCGGTTCCGAGCAGTCGACGAAGCCGCCGCTGCGCTGGCCGTTCTCGTCCTTGATCAGGTAGCACTTGGCGTTGGCGCGCACAGCCGACGGCGCCACCGGGGCCTGGCCGTTCGGCTGCAGCTCGACATGCGAGATGCGCCCGACATGCCAGATCTGCGCCACGATGTGGCCGCCCTGGGCGTGCACGGCGGCGGTCACCGGCTTCCAGGCTTCGACCTGTTCGGGGCTGTGCAGGCCGGGGGTGTCGGAGTAGCCGTGACCCTCGGCGCAGACCGGCGTGCCCTCGCTGATGATCAGGCCGGCGCCGGTGACCGGGTGGGCGCGCTGGCCGTAGTAGGTCGCCATGATCGGCGTGGGGATCTGGCCTGGCGCGCGGTTGCGCGTCAGCGGGGCCATCACGACGCGATTGGGCAGCTGCCAGGCACCGATGGTGACGGGATCGAACAGGGAGGGGCTGTTTTGCATGGATATTGCGTGTAAAGGTTGCGACAGCTTTCAAGTTTAGGCCGAGACCGTCTGGCGGGTGTCTGGCATGGCCTATTTCCCCAGGGCGATCGCGCTATGTTGAGTCTGGCGAGATTTGACCGAACAGGATCTGCTGGCGGTAGTCGAGGCTGGTGCCGGCGCGCATCTTGCGCCGGCGTATGCTCACGTTGCTGCTGTCGTTGTCG
>NZ_JAQTZS010000004.1 GCF_028687635.1 Malikia sp.
CGACCAGCTGGTGATCAACGCGCAGAACTGCGTGCACTGCAAGACCTGCGACATCAAGGACCCGACACAGAACATCGTCTGGGTCACGCCCGAGGGCGGTGGCGGTCCGAACTACGCCGGCATGTGATTCGCGAAACTGTCGCAAATAATTTGTATAGTGAATAATAAGAGGTGGCTATCAAGCCGCTCAACCATTGGAGTACAGGTATGCTGATAGGAGTTCCTGCCGAGACGGCAGCGGGCGAGACCCGGGTGGCGGTGACGCCCGAGACGGCCAAGAAGTACGTGGCCCAGGGCCATCGGGTACGGGTGCAGTCGGGCGCCGGCGTGGCGGCCAGCGCCACCGACGAGGCCTACCGGGCCGCCGGTGCCGAGATCGTCGACGCGGCGGCGGCCCTCGGGGCCGAGCTGGTGCTCAAGGTGCGCGCGCCGTCCGAGGCCGAACTGGCCCGGATGCAGCCTGGCGCCGCGCTGGTCGGCATGCTCAATCCCTTCGATGCCGAGGGCCTGACCCGCCTGGCGGCGGCCGGGCTGACCAGCTTCGCGCTCGAAGCCGCGCCGCGCACCACGCGCGCGCAGAGCCTGGACGTGCTGTCCTCGCAGGCCAACATCGCCGGCTACAAGGCCGTGATGCTGGCGGCCAACCAGTACCAGCGCCTGTTCCCGATGCTGATGACGGCGGCTGGCACGATCAAGGCCGCGCGCGTCGTGATCCTGGGCGTGGGCGTGGCCGGTCTGCAGGCGATCGCCACCGCCAAGCGCCTCGGGGCGGTGATCGAGGCCTCCGACGTGCGGCCCTCGGTCAAGGAGCAGGTCGAGTCGCTGGGCGCCAAGTTCATCGACGTGCCCTATGAAACGGCCGAGGAGAAGGCCGCCGCCGAGGGCGTGGGCGGCTACGCGCGCCCGATGCCGCAGAGCTGGCTCGATCGCCAAAAAGCCGAGGTCGCCAAGCGCGTCGCCCAGGCCGACATCGTGATCTCGACCGCGCTGATCCCCGGTCGCGCCGCGCCGGTGCTGATCACCGAGGAGATGGTCAAGCGCATGAAGCCGGGCTCGGTCATCGTCGACCTCGCCGCCGGCAAGGGGCCGGTCGGCCCGCACGGCGCGCCGGGCGGCAACTGCCCGCTGACCGAGGCCGACCGGACCGTGATCCGCCACGGCGTGCACCTGATCGGCGAGACCAACCTGCCCGCGCGGGTGGCCGCCGACAGCTCCAGCCTGTACGCGCGCAACCTGCTCGACTTCCTCAAGCTCGTGCTGCCCAAGGATGCCGCTGCGCTGCAGCTGCCCGAGGACGACGACATCGTCACGGCCTGCCTGATGACGCAGGGCGGCCAGGTCCGCCGCCCGTCCTGACCGACCCCTCACAGGAAAGACACCGATGGAAGCCGTATCCCCCACCATCATCAACCTGATCATCTTCGTGCTGGCGATCTACGTCGGCTACCACGTGGTCTGGAACGTCACGCCCGCGCTGCACACGCCGCTGATGGCCGTGACCAATGCGATCTCGGCGATCGTGATCGTCGGCGCCATGCTGGCGGCCGCGCTGACCGAGACCCCGCTGGGCAAGGCCATGGGCGTGCTCGCCGTGGCGCTGGCGGCGGTCAACCTGTTCGGCGGCTTCCTCGTGACGCGCCGCATGCTGGAGATGTTCAAGAAGAAGGAGCGCAAGGCGCCCGCCACCTCCGCTGCTGAAGGAGCCGCCAAATGAGCATGAACCTCGTCGTATTGCTCTACCTGCTGGCCTCGGTCTGCTTCATCCAGGCCCTGAAGGGCCTGAGCCACCCCAAGACCTCGATCCGGGGCAACGCCTTCGGCATGGGCGGCATGGCGATTGCCGTGCTGACCACGTTCGGCCTGATCCTCACGCTCGCGCAGCAGATGCGGGTCGACGCCGTGCAGGGCCTGGGCTGGGTGCTGGCCGGTCTGGTGCTGGGTGGCGGCGCCGGTGCCGTCATGGCCAGGCGGGTCGAGATGACCAAGATGCCCGAGCTGGTCGCCTTCATGCACAGCATGATCGGCCTGGCGGCGGTCTTCATCGCGGTCGCGGCCGTGGTCGAGCCCTGGGCGCTGCTCCCGGGCCTGGTCAAGGGGGCGGAAGCGCCGCTGGGCAACAAGGTCGAGCTGTTCCTGGGCGCGGCCATCGGGGCCATCACCTTCTCGGGTTCGGTGATCGCGTTCGGCAAGCTCTCGGGCAAGTACAGGTTCCGCCTGTTCCAGGGCGCGCCGGTGACCTTCGCCGGCCAGCATCTGCTCAACCTGGTGCTCGGTCTGGCCATGCTCGCGCTGGGGCTGGTCTTCACCCTGGGCTCGGGCGAGACCGCCTTCGCCGCCTTCCTCGGCGTGCTCGCGCTGGCCTTCGTGCTGGGCGTGCTGATCATCATCCCGATCGGCGGCGCCGACATGCCGGTGGTGGTCTCGATGCTCAACAGCTACTCGGGCTGGGCGGCCGCCGGCATCGGCTTCAGCCTGAACAACGCGATGCTGATCGTCGCCGGCAGCCTGGTCGGGTCATCGGGGGCGATCCTGAGCTACATCATGTGCAAGGCCATGAACCGCAGCTTCTTCAGCGTGATCCTGGGCGGCTTCGGCGCCGAGGCCGGCGAAGGGGTCTCGACCAGTGGCGGCGTGCAGCGCACCGCCAAGAGCGGCAGCGCCGACGACGCGGCCTTCATCCTGGGCCACGCCGAGACGGTGGTGATCGTGCCGGGCTACGGCCTGGCGGTCGCGCGCGCCCAGCACGCGGTCAAGGAACTCGCGCACAAGCTGACCGAGAAGGGCATCACCGTCAAGTACGCGATCCACCCGGTGGCGGGCCGCATGCCGGGCCACATGAACGTGCTGCTGGCCGAGGCCGAGGTGCCCTACGACCAGGTGTTCGAGATGGAGGACATCAACGGCGAGTTCGGCCAGGCCGATGTGGCGATCATCCTGGGCGCCAACGACGTGGTGAACCCGGCCGCGCTGCAAAAGGGCAGCCCGATCTACGGCATGCCGATCCTGGAGGCCTACAAGGCCAAGACCGTGATCGTCAACAAGCGCTCCATGGCGGCGGGCTACGCCGGCCTGGACAACGAGCTGTTCTACCTCGACAAGACCATGATGGTGTTCGGCGATGCCAAGAAGGTGGTCGAGGAAATGACCAAGGCGATCGAGTGAAAAAAAAGCTCCCGGGCTTATGCCTGGGAGCTTTTCTTGATCTGCGCCGACCGCTGGGACCGGAGCATGGGATCAGACGCGCTTGCGGTATTCGCCGGTGCGGGTGTCGATCTCGATCTTGTCGCCTTGCGCGACGAACAGCGGCACCGGGATTTCGAAGCCGGTGTTGATCTTGGCGGGCTTGAGCACCTTGCCCGAGGTGTCGCCCTTGACGGCCGGCTCGGTCCAGGTGATTTCGCGCTCGACGCTGGTCGGCAGTTCGACCGAGATCGCCTTGCCGTCATAGAACACGACTTCCAGCGACATGCCGTCTTCCAGGTAGTTCAGCGCGTCGCCCATGTTCTCGGCTTCGACTTCGTACTGGTTGTAGTCGGCGTCCATGCAGACATACATCGGATCGGCGAAGTAGGAGTAGGTGCACTCCTTCTTGTCCAGGATCACGTTGTCGATCTTGTCGTCGGCGCGGAACACGACTTCGGTGCCCATGTTGCCCAGCAGGCCCTTGAGCTTCATGCGCACGGTGGCAGCGCCACGGCCGCCACGGGCGTATTCGGTCTTCAGGACGATCATCGGATCCTTGCCGTGCATGATCACGTTGCCGGCGCGGATTTCTTGAGCGATTTTCATGGTGCTTCCTGTGGAATTTGCCGCCCCGTCCTGTTCGGGCGCGTTCGTGCGGCGAGAGGGCGTTGAGCCCGTTAATCTGTTTAAGCTACGACCCGGTTTGTACCGGAATCTGCGTAAAACCCTTGATTTTACCGTTTTTTCATCACAAAGCTCAAGAGCTGGCTGGCCAGATCATCCTGTCGCAGCAGCCGGTCCCGGGCCGCGAGCGCGCAGGTCCGCCAGGCCGGCAGATCGACCGGGGGCAGCGGCGCGTCGATCAGCCCGTTCCAGACCCGGTGGAAGGCGCGCAGCGAGGGCGGCGCGTCGAGCCAGTCCAGGAAGGCTTCGAGCTTCAAGTGGTGCGCGTCGTCATGCTGTGGGTAGATATGCCAGACGAAGGCCTGACCGGCCCAGAGCGCGCGCACCAGCGAGTCCTCGCCGCGCACCAGGTTCAGCTCGCTGGCCCAGAGCAGGCGGTCGAACTCCGTTTGCGCCACATGGGGCAGGGCATGGCGCTGGGCTCGCAGCGCAACGCTGGCGTCCCAGACCCGTTCCAGCGCGGCGGCCGGGCGTCCTGGCGCGACCAGCCAGTGCGCGCCGTCCAGCGCGGGGTCGCGCAGCAGCTCGGGCAGCCGCGCCGGTTCGTAGCAGAACAGCGTCACGCGCGGTGCGCCGCCGCCATCCGTGCTGTCTGGCAGGCCTTGGCCGCGCAGCCAGGGCTCGCGCTCGAAGGCCGCACGCTGCGCCATCAGGCCGGGCTCGCGCAGCAGACCGCCGGTGGCGGGCGTGAAACCGGGGTAAAAGAACCATTTGCCGCGCCCGGCCAGCGGCCCACTCATCACCGGCGAGGCCAGCTGGTGGCAGCGCTCGACATAGGGCTCGGCGCTCAGGTATTCCAGGTTGAGCCAGACCCGCCGGGGCTTGCCCGGGGCGGATTCAGGCTGCAGCGCCGCTACCCAGGCCGGAGCGATCTCGCAGCCGAAGGCCTCGATCAGCACATCGCCGGGCGGCAGTGCCGGGGGCAGGGCGGTCGGGTCGGTGCGCGGCCAGTGCCGCACCTCGATGCCGACAAAGGCACCAGCGCGCGCGCCGGGCGCCATCCAGTCCAGCAGCTCGGGCTGGTCGGCCCACAGCCGCACCCGCTGGCCGCGCGCGGCCAGGTTGCTCGCCAGCCGCCAGCAGACGCCCAGGTCGCCCCAGTTGTCGATCACATGGCAGCAGATGTCCCAGCTCAGGATGGGGGGATGTTCGCAATTCACCGCCCGATTGTCTTACAGTGGCGCCTTTCCTTGTCAGCGAACCGCTTGCCGCCTTCCCTCATGAGCGCCACCCATCCCGATTCCCTGCTGCAGGCCGTCGCCGCCCTGCCGGCGCTGCCGGGCGTCTACCGCTACTTCGACGCCGACGGCCAGCTGCTCTACGTCGGCAAGGCCAAGGACCTCAAGCGGCGCGTCTCGACCTATTTCCAGAAAACCCATGACGGCACCCGCATCGGCCACATGGTCGCCAAGATCGTGCGCCTGGAGACCACGGTGGTGCGCTCCGAGGCCGAGGCGCTGCTGCTGGAAAACAACCTGATCAAGACCCAGCAGCCGCGCTACAACATCCTGTTTCGCGACGACAAGAGCTACCCCTATCTGCGCTTGAGCGCCAGCA
The DNA here is from genome assembly GCF_028687635.1 of Malikia sp. GTDB lineage: Bacteria > Pseudomonadota > Gammaproteobacteria > Burkholderiales > Burkholderiaceae_C > Malikia. The sequence goes on from NZ_JAQTZS010000004.1 coordinate 5,425, forward strand.
GCTGGACACCGGCCTTCGAGCGCTCGCCGGCGGGGCAGGGCGGCCCAGCCCGGCCCGAGCATTACCCGCGCATGTCCTACTACCGCGGCGCGGTCGAGAAAAGGCACCAGTATTTCGGCCCCTACCCGAGCGCCTGGGCGGTCAAGGAGACGCTGGAGCTGCTGCAAAAGGTGTTCCGCCTGCGCACCTGCGAGGACACAGTCTTCAGCCACCGCAGCCGGCCCTGCCTGCTGGCGCAGATTAAGCGCTGCTCGGGGCCCTGCGTCGGCCTGGTGTCGGCGGCTGACTATGCGCAGGATGTGCGCGCGGCCAGCGCCTTCCTGCGCGGCGAGACCCAGTCCGTGCTGGCTGAGATCGAGGCCCGGATGCTGGCGCATGCCGAACGGCTCGAATTCGAGCAGGCCGCCGAGGCGCGCAACCAGCTGAGCGCGCTGTCCCGGGTGCTGCACCAGCAGTCGATGGAGAACGTCTCGGACCAGGATGTCGACATCCTGGCGGTGCGGGTGCAGGGCGGTCGCGCCTGCGTCAACCTGGCGCTGGTGCGCGGCGGCCGTCATCTGGGCGACCGGCCCTATTTTCCGGCCCATGTCGAGGATGGCGCGCTGCTGGCGGGACTGGCGGACCCCTCGGACCTCGCTGACAACGCGGCGGCGCCCCAGGAGGCGCGCGACCCGGTCGCCCTGGTGGCGCAGCGCGTGCTCGAAGCCTTCATTGCCCAGCATTACACCCAGGCCGCGCCGCCGCCGGTGCTGGTGCTCGGCGCGCCGGTCGATGCCGGCTTGCTGGAGCTGCTGACCGAGCAGAGCGGCGTCAAGCTGCACCCGGTGTTCCACCCGCGCGAGCACCGCCGCGCCTGGCTCGAGATGGCGCAGCAGAACGCCGAGCTGCAGCTCGCGCGCCTGCTGGCCGAGGAGGGCTCGCAGCAGGCCCGCACCCGCGCGTTGGCGCAGGCGCTCGACCTGCCCGACGAGCAGCTGGAGACGCTGCGCATTGAATGCTTTGACATCTCGCATACCGCCGGCGAGGCGACGGTCGCCTCCTGCGTCGTGTTCGAGGGCCACAAGCTGCAGGGCAGCCAGTACCGCCGCTACAACATCGACGGCATCACGCCGGGCGACGACTACGCCGCCATGCGCCAGGTGCTGGAGCGCCGCTACGGCAAGCTGGCCGAGGCGCTGCGCGAGGCCGGTGGTAGCGAGTCGCCTGGCAAGGGCGGCGCGCGCCTGCCCGACATCGTGCTGATCGACGGCGGCAAGGGCCAGGTCGGCGTCGCGCGCGAGCTGTTCGAGGCGCTCGGGCTCGACCTGGGCCGCATCGTCGGCGTCGAGAAGGGCGAGGGCCGCAAGGTCGGCCTGGAGGAACTGGTGTTCGCCGACGGCCGCGAGAAGATCTACCTCGGCGCCGACTCGGCCGCGCTGATGCTGGTGGCGCAGATCCGCGACGAGGCGCACCGCTTCGCCATCACCGGCATGCGCGCCCAGCGCGCCAAGACCCGCACCGGCGCCAGCAAGCTCGAAGACATCCCCGGGGTCGGACCCAGGAAGCGGGCCCGCCTGCTGCAGCGCTTCGGCGGCCTCAAGGGCGTGGCCGACGCCAGCGTCGAGGACCTGGCCGGCGTCGAGGGCATCTCGGGCGAACTGGCCAACGCGATCTACCGCGCGCTGCATTGAGCGCCAGCCCCTGCTGAACGCGACCCGCTCGAATCGACATGGACAGCGGTGATAATCTGCCGCATGTTCTTCAACCTGCCGACACTGCTGACCTGGGCCCGCATCGTGGCCATCCCGCTGATCGTCGCGGTGTTCTACTGGCCTGGCCTGGAAAGCCAGCGCCAGAACCTGATCGCGACGGTGCTGTTCGTGGTGTTCGCCGCGACCGACTGGGCCGATGGCTACCTGGCGCGCAAGCTCAACCAGACCTCGTCCTTCGGCGCCTTCCTCGACCCGGTGGCCGACAAGTTCCTGGTCTGCGCCTGCGTGCTGGTGCTGGTGCACCTGGGGCGGGCCGATGTCTTCGTCGCGCTGATCATCATCGGGCGCGAGATCGCGATCTCCGCCCTGCGCGAGTGGATGGCGACCATCGGCGCCAACAAGAGCGTGGCGGTGCACATGGTCGGCAAGCTCAAGACCAGCGTGCAGATGATCGCGATCCCCTTCCTGCTCTATCAGGCACCGCTGTTCGGCCTCGACACCCGGGCCTGGGGCCAGGCGCTGATCTGGGCCTCGGCCGTGCTGACGGTCTGGTCCATGGCCTACTACCTGAAAAAGGCGCTGCCCGAGATCCGCGCCAAGGTGCGCTGAGCGCAGCCGCGCAAGACAATTTTGACCCGTCGCGCCGGTGGGGCGCGAACAGCAGCTAGAATGCGAGACTGTTTACTCCGCGTGAACAGCCGGGTTTTGCACTCGGGTCCTTAGCTCAGTTGGTAGAGCGCTTCCTTTACACGGAAGATGTCGGCGGTTCGAGCCCGTCAGGACCCACCACTGAAAACCCAGGTCAATCAAGCACTTGTTTAAAAAGGCAAGTGCTTTTTTTTGCGTCCTGGCTCGGCCGCTCTGCCGCATGCTCCGCGGTCCGGTCTTTGTTCATGGAATCGAAACAGGTCCCCGCGCCGAACGCGGGGCGCAAGGCCCGCAGGGCAGGAGTCAGCGCAGTGCAACACGAACAGGCCGGCCAGGAGGCTGAACGCACCGAGGAGGTGCGGGTCATCAAGAAATACCCCAATCGTCGCCTCTACGACACCGCCACCTCGACCTACATCACCTTGGCCGATGTGCGCGCCCTGGTGCTCGGTGGCACCCATTTCGTGGTGCGCGATGTCAAGACGGGCGACGACCTGACGCGCAGCATCCTGCTGCAGATCATCCTGGAGCAGGAGTCCGGCGGCATGCCCTTCTTCTCCGAGCGCATGCTGGCCGACATCATCCGCTTCTACGGCCACTCGATGCAGGGCTTCATGGGCAACTACCTGGAGCAGAGCGTGCAGGCCATTGCCGACCTGCAGCGCCAGATGGCCGATCAGACCAAGGGCTTGACGCCCGAGATGTGGCCGCCGTTCATGGGGGTGCAGGCGCCCTTGCTGCCGGGGGCGGCCATCGGCGGCTACCTGGAGCAGTCGCAGAAGGCGTTCAACCAGCTGCAGCAGCAAATGCTCGACGCCCTCGGGGTCAAGCGCTGAGTGGTTGCGCCGGGTCCGCCCCGACCTGAGACAATCGGGGTCATGACTGAAACCATAGCCAAGGCCCCCAAAGTGGGCTTCGTCAGCCTGGGTTGCCCGTGAGATAGTCAACGTATACAGTTCAAGCGGAAAAAAATCCCGCCTCAGAGAGCGGGCAGTGGTGGCGCTGGCAAGTCAGTGGGTCGGCGGCACGCCCTTGTAGACGCGCAGATGACCGTTTCCCTTCAGGAAATTTCTGTAGCAGTTCAGGGCGACTGCCTCGGCCTCGCGCGCCACATCGGCGCCGGCTGCCAGCACGTTGCCTGCCTCGTCGATGATGGCCAACCTGGCCGGCTTCCCGTTGGCCAGAACGGTCAGGCCCTCATGTGCCACTGCGGTGATCACGACGCCCTCGATCGCGCCGGTGGGTTGGGTTCCGATCATGATGCATCGCCTTTCAGTAACTGATCCAGAGGCACTGGATCACTGCTTTCGCTCTTCGGCCATGGGCCTTTGAAAAACTCGGCGTGGCTCGGCTGTTCGCTCCAGGCTTTGCGGCGAGCCGGGCAGTCGATGTGCGAGCACTCGGCGAAATCGCTGTTCATGCGCTTGGGGTCGCGGTTGCAGGTACTGCATTTTTTCGGGCTCATGCTGAACCACCTTTCGCCTTTGCGATGGCGGAAAGCACTTTTTTATTGACGACGCTTCGGTTCATATTTGCGCCGGACAGCAGCAGGTGATCCAGCTCAAGCGCCTCCAGCAGCTCGTTGCGCTGCACAACAACGGAAAGCTGATACTGCAGGCTGGCTTCCTCTAGCGCGGCGTCGATACCCGCCTGGCACCCGTAGTATCGATCCAAGTCATCGGTAGAGATGCCATCGCAGGCGTTCCAGCAGGCCGCCAGGCGGCGAGCGTTCGCGATGATGGTGTCGACCGAATGTCCAAAGTGCGTGGCGCGAGCGATTTCCTTGCCGGTGTCTGCTGCAGTGATCTGGTCGAGCTCGGTCGGGTTGACGGCCAGCAGGCCTTGCGTGTGCTGAGCGCTCATGCTGCACCTCTCAAGTCGATGATCTCGACGTCATGCGGCCGGCAGCGGCCGGAGAAGATGGCTGAGATCCGTTTCTCCGTCAGCCGGTGCGCGCGGATGATGGTGCGCGCGGGCAGCACGTCGAGCAGGTCGCGGTAGTCCTCAAGCAGCGCCCGAACGGCCTGGGTGCCATCGGCGTCAAGACGGATCTGCCCACCGTCGAGCTTGCGGATGCCGGCGGCGGCCATGGCTGCCACAGCATCCATCAGCAGCTTGCCGCTGTCGTGGATCTGCACCCAGTCGCCGGCGCAGTCGCGCCACCAGTTCGAGCTGACCTGGCCATGCTCATCGGGTCGCGCGTCGCCATTGCGCAGCAGGGTTTCCATCAGGTTGACGGCATCGCTGCACAAGCGCCAGTCGTCGTTGGTCGGATTGGGCGCGGTCTCGATCGCGCGCAGGCCTTCCCACATGCGCGAGAGCTGGTGCCGGCGCCGTTCAGCGCTTAGGGGCTGGTGCGGGCTGGCCATCATCTCGTCAATGCGGCTGTAGGTGCGCACTACAGTCAGCTGGGGCTTTTTACGCTTACTCATGCCTGTGCTCCTTCTTCCTGGTCGACGATCAGTTCAAGCTCATCCAGGCTGAATCGGTACTCGCAATCCAGCCCGTCAGGAATGACAAACAAGTCGCCGCTGGAATGTTGGCCGACGACCCGGCCAGCTTTTCCGATAGCGGAACCTAGGATTGCCACTCGCTTCCCGCCCAGACCAGGCCTTTCATTGACATCTGCGGGCCTGTCTCCCGCGGCCTCTGGCCGCGCTCCATCCCCTTCGCCGCCAGCGGCGGCGACTGATTCATCCTCCAAGCCCCGCATCGCGGCAGCGATGCCTGACCTGACCTCCTTCTCGCGCGCCTTCGGCTTGGTCGGCGCCTCGGCCTTGCGCTTGCCCCGGCCGCGCCCGGGTTCGCCCTTGCGCGAGCCGCGCGCAGCAGGGCCGTCACTGGCTACTGCCTCCCCCCGCACCCCATTGGCTTGCGCAGCAGGGGGAAGGGGTAGATCCGCTTTCGCAGCCTCGGCGGCCTTCACGGCCTTGACCGCCGCGCGCGTGCGCGCCTTGACTTCGGCCTGTACGAGAGCCGGATCGATGCCGAATTCGCTCGCCACCAGCCGCAGCCCGACGTTGGTATCGGATTCGTCGAGCCAGTGCAGATAGCCCACGTCGGCAAACATCACCAGCAGCAGCACGGCCTTGGTCGGGTCGGTATCTCCGTCCTTGACCCAGTCCAGCAAGCCCTGCTTGGGCGCGACCTTGCCCAACTCAAGCAGCTTGCACAGACGCCCGCACTGCTCCTGGTTGAGCTTGTGCGCGTAGGCCATGGCCAGGTGGCGCATCAGCGCCGGCCAGGTCATCACTTCGTCGCGGCCTTCGGTGATCTCGCGCCAGGTGGTCACCAGCAGCAGCCAGCGCCACTCGGTTTCGTACTCGGTCTTGGCTTCGGCCTTGGCCTTCTCGGCAGCCGCCTTTTTCTGGTTCTGGTTGTACAGCTCCTGGTCGCCGGCTTCCTCGGCGCGGCCGGCAGCCTTCAGCAGCTGGGCCACCACGTCGTTCGGCAGGCAGGCCAGCAGCTCGCCATCCTTGTAGGGGTTGGCGACCAACACTGGGACGATGCCTTGCTCCGCCATCACCTTGCCGATGATGGCCCGCAGCGGCTGGCTGGTCGGGCTGTCAGCCGGATCGTCAAGCCGGCAGTGGCCGTCAACCCGGCTCTGAAAGGTCATGGGCATCAGCGCCTTGGCATCGCGGCCTTCGATGATGACCTGGCCGCGCTCATGCGCCTCGCGCTTGGTACGGGTGGCCAGCGCCTCGCGCTTGGCCTGGTGGCAGCCCGGGTTGATGCACAGATCCTCGCCATCGACGTCGGCGAAAAGGTCCGGGTCGGCGCCGGTGCGCTTGGGGCAGGTGGCGCAGCTTCCGCTGGCCGGCACCAGGTTGGCGTCGTGGATGTCAAACGGTGCATCGCTCAGCTTGAGCATGTAGTGATTGCGCACCAGGCGCTGGGCTTGCCGGTATGACCTGGCGGCATTCTCGCCATTGGAGTCGGCGGCAATGTCCTTGACTGCCGCGGCCTGCAGCTTGGTGTCAGGGATGCGCGCGATCAGCAGCGCGTGGCTGGCGTCCATGCGACCCTGGCGCAGCGCCTCGCGTCCGTCGGGGCCCAGCTCAAGTAGCTTGAGCCGGGCATAGACGTAGCTGCGGCTCTTGCCGATCTTGGCGCCCACGGCCTCGGCGCTCAGCTGGCTGTGCCGCATCAGGGTCTCGTAGCCTTCGGCCTCTTCAAGCTCGGTCAGTCCGTCGCGCTGCAAGTTCTCGATCAGCTGGATTTCGAGCACTTCGTCATCGGTCAGCGACCGCACCATGGCCGGCACCGTCGCCAGCCCGGCGATCTGGCAGGCGCGGAAACGGCGCTCGCCGGCGACGATCTCATGCGTCGGGCGCGGTTGCAGTCCGCCGCTGGCCGCGTGGATGTCGAAGGTCTCCTGCAGGCGGTGGCCCGGCAGCGGCCGCACCAGGATGGGCTGGTGCACGCCGGTGGCGCGGATGCTCTCGGCCAGCTCCTGCAGCTTGGCCGGGTCGAATTGCTTGCGCGGGTTGGTCGGGCTGGTCACCAGCACTGGCAGCGGCAGGTGGTCGAAGTGGTCGACCTCGGGCAGTGGGTGGCTTGGGTTCATGATGCGCTCCGGGTCTGGTAGGTTGCGGCTTGGACCAGCTGGCTCATCTGCCCGCTGGTGGCCAGGTCCGACCAGGTCGCCACGCTGGCCACCGTCAGTTCCAGGCGCGTGGCCAGCTCGATCTCAAGCTGGGCGCCCTTGCTGGCCTGACTGCCAGGAAGCACCGCCAGCGCCGCGCAGTCGCACAACCCCTTGATGTCGGCGCGCATGTGCTGGGCCCAGGTTGCGCTTGCGGGCAGGCCGTTCTCAGCGGGGTTGACCACGGCATAGCCCAGCGCGCGCAGCTGGGCCGCTGCCTCGTTGAAGGCGGGGTAGTTGTAGTCGGGCAGGCCCGTCATGGGGCCGCACAAATACAGACGCGGCCAGCCTGCGCGTGGGGTCGGCACCGATGCGTCGACCTCGGGCTGCAGGCCCCAGTCCTTGCGGGTGCGCGCCATGATGTCGAGCGCATAGGCCTGGGCTGCGCTGCAGGGGTAGCCGATGGCCGGCTGAAAGCTGCTGGTCAGGGAAACGCCGCCGGCGGGCGTGTCGGTGAGGGTCAGGGTGATCGATGGCATGGTTCAGGCCTTGGATGCGAGGGGAAGCGTGGTGGTGATGGCATGCCCGCGATGGAACACAAATTCGTCGCCGCGCCGGCTGGGGTGCAGCAGGTGGTCCTGGCAGCCGGTCCGCAGCGTGCTGCTGGTCCAGTCGGCGCCCAGGTAGGGCTCGTGTGGCGGGGCGCCCAGCATGGGCAGGGCAATCGGTTCGGGCTGGATCTTCATGCCGAAGCCCTGTCGTCAGTAGTTGCCGTTTCTGGCGCGATCTGACGCAACTCAAATCGGGAGCAGGCTGTTCCAAGTCCAGCAGCAAAGACGTGTTGCTTCACGACAGTGACGGTGGTGCCATCAAGACGCGCGCGGATGGTGAAGGCAACCACATTCTTGAGGTCAAGGCCAATCACGGCGGCCAGCTGTTGAGCAGCAGTGATCCTCATGCCGCCACCTCGTCCAGTCGCTCGACATCGGTCACGACACAGCCTGTCACGCCCTCGGCCTTGCGCCGCGCGTCAACCGCATCAGCTGCCTTGAGCTGGATCGACGGCAGGGCGCCGTCCTCGGTCTGGATGGTCTGGCCGTAGCCGTCCCTGGGGTCGTAGGTGCAGCGGTAGCTGCGGGCGAGGGTGACTTGCATCGGCATCTCCTGTTTGACTAGAACATTATAAGATGACTGATCTTATTGATTCAATTTCTTATGTTTGATCCTTGTGTCGGTTTTGCATGGACGTAAAAAAACCGCCATCGGGCGGTTGGGTTGATCGGATTGACGATGGGGTTCGGTCGGCTCTAGATTGTGAGTCGATCGGGCCTGTCAGACCGCAACCTGAATTGCAAGATCTGAGCGCTCACGCGACTCGGTTTTCGGCGTCCGGAGTGTCGCCGGCGCTGGCTTGCTGCAACTTCTTTAGCGTCGCTCCTGCTTCTTCCAAGGTGGCTTGACCATTTAGCCACTTGATCATGACTCCACGGCCTGCATCCTGTAGCAAGGGAGAAAGGCCGTTGATGGCAGCCTGAACCTCTGCCAGCGCACCTTCTATGCCGCGCGGGGCAGGCATAGACCGGATGACGGCAGAGGAAGCTTTGGCGGTCGGTGTCATGTCTCCCTCGCCGGTGGCGAGCCAAACTGCGTCAACCTCGCAGGCGATGGCAATCTGGACGGTGAACGCTGATTCGTAGGCTGATGACTCGATCTGAGAAATGTTGGACTGGGACACACCCACTGCTGCAGCAAGCTGACGCTGGTTCAGCTTTGCGTGCCTGCGGGCGTCTTTCACGCGTTTTCCGAAGTCTGTTGGCATGCGGCCCATGCTGCCTACCTTGTCGATCATAGCGCTCATGCGTTTAAGAAGTTGTCTTATAATTTGTGGATGGACTGGAAATATGTCATCGACAGAGCACAGGATCGACACAAACTGAATCAGCGTCAGCTCGCCGTGCACGCTGGATGCACACAGTCAGCCATATCGCAGCTCTACAACAGCAAGGCCGTAGATCCGCGCTACAGCATTGGAGCCAAGCTCATTGAGATGGCAAGTACCGAGCCGGATGTCGTCGAGGCAGACAAGGCTGGGTTGTGATTTCTTCTTCCGTCTTTCATGTTTGGTTCCTCCCTACAGCCAGTGTCGCACCGGCCAGGAATCGTGTCACTAGCAGCATTTTCTGAGGTCTGCCATGCAATTGCTCGACGCCGCCTACCACACCGTTCACGACTACCCCGGCGGCGCGCCATCGCTGGCCCCGCGCATGGGCAAGAGCCCCCATACCCTGAACCACGAGGTCACCGGCAACGGCAGCGCCAAGTTCGGCTTGGTTGACGCGGTCAAGACCTGCCAGCTGACGGGCGACTACCGCATCCTGTACGCCTTCGCCGAGGCCTGCGGTCACGTCTGCATCCCCATGCCGGCCGATTCTGCAGCAGATGCCCAGGGAGTGCTGCACCAGATGGCCGAAGCCTCACGCGAGTTCTCGGAGCTGTGCGCCGAGGTCTGCACCTCGGCCGCCGACGGCCACATCAGCGACAACGAGCTCGAGCGCATCGGTCGCGAGCGGCTTGACCTCATGGGGGCACTGGCCCGACTGGGCGAGGCGGTGCTGTCCCTGAACCAGGCTGGCAAGCCGCGCCATCTGCGGGGGGAGTGATCCATGCGCCCCGCATCTGAAGTCCGCACCGCGCTGCTGCAAGCCGTCCGCCATTGCCACGGCCTGGGCCAGAGCCCGACGCTGCTTGAGCTGGCCCACCAGGCCCAGGTCGGCGTGGCTGCAGCGACCCACACAGTCAAGAACCTGCGCCGCGCTGGCCTGCTGCAGATCTGCGGCACGCGCCGGGTGGCCTACCGGAACCGCCCTGTGGCGGAGTACGCGCCGGTCAGCCAGCCGATCGAGCTGGCAGCCGTGCATTCCCTGCAATCGACCCTGCACAGCTGGGTCAAACCTTAACCCTCCATGACATTTGCACCAGTGCCGCCAGCGGTGGACACGCCGGCCTGGGCTGACATCACCCTGAATCCGAGAGGTGCCGCATGAACCGCGCACCTCTGCCTCCCATCAACTTCAACGCCCTGTCCGATGCGCTGCTGTCGCGCGCCGACCAGATCGTGCCGGTCTGGCTGCCGGGCGGTCGCCGCGTCGGCCATGAGTGGGTCTGCGGCGGCCTGCACGGTGGCGAGGGCACCAGTTGCTCGGTCAACCTGCGCACCGGCCGCTGGGCCGACTTCGCTTCCGATGAAAAGGGCGGCGACCTGGTCAGCCTGTACGCTGCTATCCACGGCCTCGATCAGGGCAGGGCAGCTGTCGCCGTCGCGCACGACGAAGGGCTGGAAGACGTAGCCGGCGTGCAGCATGACACCAGCCATCAGCGGCCGGAGCGTCCCGAGCCGCCGCCGCCCACGGCCAAGCCCGCCCGCCAGGAAGAGGGCTGGACCACGGTGCGCCCGGTGCCGCCTGGCATGCCGGCGCCTACCTTCCGACATTACAGCCGGCCGGCCAGCGACATCGTGCGCACGGCCGAATACCGCCTGGGCGATGAGCTGCACGGCTACGTCGTGCGCTTCCGCACAAGCGACGGCGGCAAAGATGATCTGCCCTATACCTGGTGCACCAGCGCGCGCGATGGCGCTGCAAAATGGCACTGGCGGCAGTTCGACGAACCGCGCCCGCTCTACCTGCCCGGCCACAGCCTGCCCGCCGGCCGCACCGTGATCCTGGTCGAGGGCGAGCGCAAGGGCGAGGTGCTGCAGCAGCTGCTCGACGCGCAAGCCCCGGGCATCTACTGCGTGGTGGGCTGGCCGGGTGGCTGCAAGGCCTGGGCCAAGGCGGACTGGTCGTGGATCGCCGGCGCCACTGTGCTGGCCTGGCCCGACACCGACAGCAAGCGTGTGCCGCTGCCGCCCAAGGAAGCCAACGCCTGCGCCGACGATGCCGAGCGTGACGCCCTTAGGGCCAGCAAACCTTACCTGCCCGCCCACAAGCAACCCGGCATGGCCGCGATGCTGGGCATCGGCCGCCTGCTCGAGCGCGAGCACGGCTGCAAGGTCCAGCTGCTGGCCATTGATGGCCCGGGCATCAAGCCTGACGGCTGGGACGCTGCCGACGCGATCGAGACCGACGGCTGGGACTTTGCGCGCGTGCTGGCCTTCTTTGCCACCGCCTACGCGCTGCCGCCCGAGGTCGACCAGCCGACCACGCCAGAGCCGCCGGTGGCAAAAAAAATCGATGGCCCCGTTGGCACTGACGGCAGCGATTCCCCTGATTCGCCTGCGGCGCTGCCCTGGTGGCTCGAGTGCTTCTACGACGCTGACAAGGGCCGCTGGAACTTGAGCCGCAAGACCGTGATCCTGGCGCTGCGCCACGATCCCGCGCTGCAGGGCGTGCTGGGCTACAACGAGCTGTCCAACACCATGGAGGCGCGCCGTGACTGGCCTTTCCCGCACGGCCGGGCCGGCAAGATCACCGGCGCCGTCGACCTGCTGCTGGGCAACTGGCTGAGCCGGCGCTACGGCCTGCCGTCCATCACTCGCCAGGCCATCATGGAGGCAATGGAGACCATCGCCTACGAAAACCCATGGCATCCGGTTAGGGAGTGGCTGGGCGGGCTGCAGTGGGACGGCAAGAGCCGGTCTGACAAGTGGCTCATCCATGCCATCGGCGAGACCGCCGAGACGCTCGACCCCACGATGCACGAGTACCTGGCGCTGGTCGGCCGCTTCTGGCTGATCGGCATGGTCATGCGCGTGATGCAGCCCGGCAGCAAGTTTGACTATTGCCCGGTGCTCGAAGGCCCGGGTGGTCTGTTCAAATCCACCATGGTTGAAACCTTGGCTGGTGTCGCCTGGTACAGCGACGCGCCGTTCGAAATCGGGAAGGGCAAGGAGTCACAGGAACAGGTGCAGGGCATCTGGGGGTACGAACTGGGCGAGCTGTCCCAGATGGGTAAGGCTGAGATCACCGCCATCAAGGCATTCATCAGTTCGAAAGTTGACCGCTACCGTCCAGCCTATGGCCGTGTGGTCGAGGAATACCCGCGCCAGTGCGTGCTGGTAGGCACCACCAACGAATTCACTTACCTGCGCGATCGCACCGGAAACCGACGTTTCTGGCCGATCCCGGTGCGCAATCCGATCCGGATCGCATGGCTGGCCAAATGGCGCGATCAGCTTTTTGCCGAGGCCTTCACGCTCTATGCCGAGGGAATAAGCTGCATCCCGACCCGCGAGCAGGAAGACCGCCTGTTTGCTCCGGTGCAAGAGTCGCGCCTGATCGAAACTGCTGTCACCAGCGAGCTGCTGGCCGTGCTGACCCGTCAGCCCACTGCCACCGGCATTGGCGCCATCGTCAACCAGCTGACGGACTTCGTCACGCTGGCCCAGCTGGTGAAGGCGCTCGACATGGATGCGGGCAAGTCGACGGCTGGCCTGGAATCGCAGATCCGCAGCTGGATGACGCACCAGGGCTGGCAGCACAAGAAGAAGCAGGTCAACGGCGTGCGCGCTCATGGTTGGGAGAGGCCGGCCGATTGGCCCGCCCCCGATACCGACATGCCAGCAGCGGACGCTGGGGCATCTACCGAACCGCCGGCAGACGATGAACCGTTCTGACCGTCACTCCATCACCACACAGGACACGGCGCTGAATGGCGCCCGTGTGCTGGTCTCACGCGCCGAGTGCGAATGGGATGCGGAACGCACTGGGGCCGAGCGCCCCAGCCAGCACGCGGGCGCATGGATGCGCGTGGCTCAGGCAGTGCCCTGAGTGTCCAAGTGTCCAGGGTGGCCGGCGTTTTCCATGGAAGCGTATTGGCAGCTATAGGGCCTGAATCAGCAGGTCGAGCTGCTGCATTGTCCAAAGCCAGGCCATCCCCGGCCACCACCCCCAAGGCAGGCGCAGGCAGGCAGGCAGGTGCCTAGGCGCGTGCGCACACGCGCGGACACATTAATTCTCATTACCTCTCTATAGAAAGGATGGACAGTTGGACACTTCAAGGACCGCAGTAGATGTCGAACAGGCGATTCGTGACATCAAGTCCCTCATGCCCGAGACCTACCATGCCATCCTTGAGCGGGCCAAGGACTCGGATCTGGGCCGCCAGGCCTATGCACTTGTCAGGCGCGGCATCAAGGGCGAGGCCAACTGCTTCTATGCGATGGAGCGGGGCCGCGTGGTAGGCGCGCCGTTCAGCATGCCCGACGTGACAGCCGAGATGGCGCGCTACATGGTGCAGTTTGGCTGCAGCTTCATGATCATGTGGCAGCCCGACAGCGCGCGCCAGTCGGCGCCGGGAGCTTGACCATGGCGCGCATCGAATGGGTCAGCGCCCGGCTGGCGATCTGGGGCGCCTGGCGGGCCAGGCGCGAGGACAGCGGCCTGGGCTTCCCGAGCACCAACATCCTGCTGAGCCTGGGCGGTGGCGGCGCCGGCGGCTACCGCGAGACCGTGGTTCCGATCAACGAGCTCGAAGCCGCCGAGACCGACCGCGCCGTCGAGTCGCTCAAGCTGGTCAAGTCCCACCTGTACCTGACGCTGCAGCACATCTACGTCGGCAACACCGGGATCCGGCTGTGTGCCCAGCGCATGCGGCGCGCTGAGTCGACCATCAAGGCCCAGCTCGAGCAGGCAGATGCCGAGATCGCGCGCTGGTTCGATGCCAAGCGCGAGGCGGCCGAAGCCAAAAGGAGTTTTACTCCTTAGACTTTGTTGGTACATTTCAGGCAAGCTGTGCAGTCGGTGTGTCCAACGCCTGCCGCACATTCTGCCCCGCAGTGGTTTCCGCTGGCGGGGCTTTCTTTTTCTACCCCCATGCTCAAGGCTGCACCGCGTCCCTGTACCCATCCTGGCTGCGGTGTCCTGGTGCGCGATGGATCGGGCCGGTGCGACAAGCACCCGAGGCCTGAGTGGTCCAAGCCTGTTACTGCGACAAAGCGCGTGACAGGGCGAAAGCTTCAGGCTATGCGCGCTGCATTGTTTGCCCGTGAACCTTTGTGCACTGAGTGCAGCAAGCATGGGCGTGTGACTCTGGCTACTGAGCGCGATCACATCAAGCCGCTGGCTGAGGGCGGTGCTGATGATGACAGCAATATTCAGGGACTGTGCCATTCATGTCACGAAAGCAAGAGCCATGCAGAGGCTCTGCGCGGTAGGCATCGAGCTCGCCGGTAGTGGGGGAGGGGGCATGAAAAGTCTGCAGCCCATTAGCGGAAACCGGAACCCATAAGAGCATTTTTGTGCGCGCAGGTTTTGAAGGGGGGGGTACCCCCAAAGGCCTGATCCTGATTCACCCGAGGACATCATCATGACTGGATCCCGCGGGCCGCTTCCAAAGCCTGCGGCCCTGAAATTACTGGAAGGCAACCCCGGCAAACGCGCGCTCGACATGTCGGCGGGCGTCAATCCGCGTATCGAGATCCCGACAGTGCCCAGGCACCTGGGACCCGAAGCGCGTAAGGAGTGGAAGCGCATCACGCCCTTGCTGGAAGAGCTGGGCCTGATCAGCGGCCTGGACCGAACCGCCCTGGCGCTGTACTGCCAAGCGGTGGGCCGGCTGGCCGAGCTCGAGACCGCATTCAACGGCCAGGTCGCGCGCCTGGTCGAGCAGGAAGGCATTGACTATGCCGATGCGGTCTACCGTGCAAGTCACGCGATCACGCCCAGCGGCTACGCGCAGCAGAGCGTGATGGTCCAGCTGATCAAGAGTCATCGGGAGCAGGTCAACCGCTACCTGATGCACTTCGGCCTGAGCCCAGCCGCGCGCGGCCGAGTGCAGGCCAGCAACTACGTGCAGCCGACGCTGCCCGGCATCGATGAGAAGCCCCATGCGCAAGCCAACGGCTTCGCTCGCTTCGCCGTGGTTGGGGGTGGGCGTTGAGCAACCGCTACGTCGAGGCCGCACAGGCCTACAGCCGCGCCGTCGTGGCCGGCGAGATCCCGGTTTGCAAATGGACCCAGCTGGCGGTCGAGCGGCAGCTGGCCGACCTGGCGCGCCCCGCTGGACCTGACTGGCCATGGGTGTTCAGCCCCGAGGCGGCTGAGCGGCCGTGCGCCTTCATCGAACTGCTGCCGCACACCAAGGGCAAGTGGGCGCGCGAGCGCCGACTGATCGAGCTTGAGCCGTGGCAGTGCTTCGTCATCACGACCGTTTTCGGGTGGGTGCACCGCGAAACTGGCCTGCGTCGTTTCCTGGAAGCGTACGAAGAGGTTGCGCGCAAGAATGCAAAGAGCACCAAGGGCTCTGGCCTGCTGCTGTACATGCTGGCAGCCGATGGCGAATACGGCGCCGAGTGCTACACCGCTGCCACTACCCGCGACCAGGCACGCATCGTGTTCGACGATGCCCGCGTCATGGCTGAAAGAACGCCTGACCTGCGCACCTGGTTGGGCGTGGCCATCATGCAGCACAGCCTGACGGTTGCACACACCAGCAGTAAGGCCGCTCCGCTGGCCGCCGAGGGAAGCACGCTTGATGGCCTGAACGTGCATTTCGCGCTGCTGGATGAGCTGCACGCTCACAAGACCCGCGCCGTCTACGACGTGATCGACACCGCCCGCGGCGCGCGCGAGCAGTCGCTGCTGTGGACCATCACTACTGCCGGAACCGACCGATCTGGCATCTGCTACGAGCGACGCACTCACATCACCCAGATCTTGAACAAGGTGGTCGTAGACGAGCGTGTGTTCGGGATCATTTACACCATCGACGATGGTGATGATCCTTTCAATCCAGCAGTGTGGCCCAAGGCTAATCCGAATTTTGGCAAGTCGGTGTTGCCGGATGACATGGAGGCCGCCGCCCGCAAGGCCAAGGCGATGCCGTCGGCGCTGAACAACTTCTTGACCAAGCGTCTGAACGTCTGGGTGTCGGGCGAGTCGCCCTGGATGGACATGCGCGCCTGGGAGCGCTGCGCCGACCAAGCGCTGCGCGACGTCAGCGCCTATTCCGGCCAGGGCGTCAAGGTCTGGGCTGGCCTGGATCTGGCCCAGAAGAAGGACTTTGCCGCACTGGTGTGCGTGTTCGAGCTCGACGGCAAGTGGCATGTGTGCGTGCGTCTGTACCTGAACGAGCTGGCGATTCAGGAAAGCGGCAACGCGCACCTGAGTGGCTGGGCCCGCCAGGGATATGTGACGGTCACCGATGGTGACATCACCGACTTTGACGTGGTGGCCGAAGACATGCGGCAGCTGTGCCGTGATTTCGATGTGCAGGAGATTGCCTTCGACCCGGCGCTGAGCATGTACTTCGCGGGAAAGCTGATCGAGGAGGGCTTGCCGCTGGTGGAAATCACCCAGCGGTCGCTGTTCTTCACACCGCCGCTGATCCAGGTCGAGAACCTGGTGCTGGAAAAGAAGCTGGCCCACGACGGCAACCCGGTCATGGGCTGGATGGTGTCGAACCTGGTGGTGAAGGAAAGCAAGTTCACCGAGCTCAAGTCGCCCACCAAGGAGCGGCCTGAAAACAAGATCGACGGTCCGATCGCCATGTTGATGGCGCTGGGCCGGGCGCTGGCAAGGCCCAGCAGTGAAAAATCCTTCTGGGAAATCGAATCGTGAATTTGTTTGCGCGCCTGTTTGGGCGGAAGTCCTATGCGATCAGCGACCTGGTCAAGGACTTCGGTCTGTCCGCGCCGGTCAAGTCCGGGGTACGGGTGGGCCGTGTCCAGGCGCTGCAACTGTCGACCGTTTTCAGCTGCCTGCGCGTGCTGGGCGAGGGCGTCGCGCAGGTGCCGCTGAAGCTCATGCGCAAGCAAGGCCGCGACCTGGAGTCGGCCACCGACCATGACCTGTACGACATCCTGGCGCACCAGCCCAACGGCTGGATGACCTCGTTCGAGCTGCGAGAGCTGATGGTCTGGCATGCCGCCCTGTGCGGTGCTGGCCACTGCTTCATCAACCGAGGTACCGGCGGACGGATCCTTGAGCTGATTCCGCTGCAGGCTGGGTCGGTCGTGACCAAGCAGTTTGCCGATTACAGCTTGCAGTACACGGTGTCGGCGCCGAGCGGCGCGCAACAGGTATTCCCGGCCGAGTCGATCTGGACCGTGCGTGGCCCGAGCTGGAACGGCTTCGAGGGCCTTGAGGTGCTGAAGCTGGCCCGCGAGGCCATCGGCCTGAGCCTGGCCGCCGAGGAACATCACGCGCGCGTGCACAGCAACAGCGCGGCGCCGTCGGGTCTATACAGCGTGGACGGCCAGCTGACGCCCGACCAGTACAAGGCGCTTCGGACATGGCTCGACAACGAGTTCACCGGGCTGCAAAACATTGCGCGCCCCATGATTCTGGATCGCAACGCCAAGTTCACACCGTATGCGTTCAAGGGCGTGGACCTGCAGCACCTGGAGACGCGCAAGTTCCAGATCGAGGAGGTCTGCCGCTTCTTCCGTGTCATGCCGATCATGGTCGGCTACAGCGACAAGGCCGCTACCTACGCCAGCGCCGAGCAGATGTTCCTGGCCCACCTGGTGCACACGCTGATGCCCTGGTACAGCCGGATCGAGCAGTCGGCCAATGCCAAGCTGCTGAGCCGGCCCGAGCGCAAGGCGGGCCTGTACGTGAAGTTCTACGAGCGCGGCCTGCTGCGCGGCGCGATGAAGGATGAGGCCGAATACCTCTCGAAGCTGGTCGAGCGTGGCGTGCTGACCCGCAACGAGGCGCGCGAGCTGATGGAGCGCAACCCATTGGACGGGCTGGACAAGCCCCTGACCCCGATCAACCTGACAGCCGACCTCAGCCCGGTCGAGCCCCCGCAAGGAAACGCGAATGCGTGACTATCTCGACATCCCTTTCAAGATCAAGGCCGTCAGCGAAGACGGCCTTTTTTCTGGCTACGGCTCGGTCTTCGGCGTAGTCGACAGCTACCAGGAAGTAGTCGCCAACGGCGCCTTCAAGGAAAGCCTGGACGCCCGCACGCCGTCGCTGCTCTGGCAGCACCGCAGCGGCGAGCCGATCGGCGTCTACACCACGGTCAAGGAAGACAACATCGGCCTGTATGTCGAGGGCAAGCTGGCCCTCAAGACCGCGCGCGGCGCCGAGGCCTACGAGCTGCTGAAGATGGGCGCGATCAGCGGCCTGTCGATCGGGTTTGTGACCCGCGAGGACAGCTACGACCGCGTGACGGGCGTGCGCACCTTGAAGAAGGTGGACCTGTGGGAAGTGTCTCTGGTGACCTTTCCGGCCAACGACGCCGCGCGCGTGGCCAGCGTCAAGTCGATCGAATCCATCAAGTCTTTGGCGGATGCCGAAGCCTACTTGCGAGAGGCAGGCGGGCTCGGCAAACGCGAAGCCGTGGCCATGCTGGCCCGGATCAAGTCCCTGCAGGGTCGGAGTGAGTCCGATGGGCTGGGCGAACTGAAGGCGCTGATCCAGCGCAATACCTCCCTGTTGACATTTTGAAGGACGCACATCATGCAATTCATTGGTAAGCACCTCTCCCGCAAGCACCTGACCGTTGGCCTGCTGGTCGCAGTCGCCCTGGCCTCTGCAGCTGGCAACGCATTGGGCCTCGGCCTGATGGATCCGGCCTGGCTGGCCGGCCTGGGCGCGCTGGCCATGGCCGGCGAGCTCGAGATCAAGGACATCACCAAGCTGCTGACCGAGCAGGGCAAGGCTTTCGAGGAATTCAAGAAGGCCAACGACGATCGCCTGCAGGCCAAGGCCGATGGCAAGGCGGTCGGCGATTTCGAGGCCAAGCTCGGCAAGCTCAATGAAGTGATGGACGCCATCAAGGAGCAGGTCAAGGAGATCGAGAAGAAGGCCGGCCGCCCGGGCACTGGTGGTGATGTCGATCCGGCGCGCGCCGAGCACAAGCAGGCCTTCAAGCAGTTCCTGCGCAAGGGCGATGACTCCAACCTGGCCGCGCTGCAGGCCAAGGCCTACAACATCACCACCGACGCCGACGGAGGCTATGCCGTGCCCGAGGAGTTGGACCGCGAGATCCTGGGCCAGCTGGTCGACGTGTCCCCGATCCGCGAGATCGCCAACGTCCGCACCGTCTCGACCAGCGACTACAAGAAGCTGGTCAACATCCGCGGCACCGCCAGCGGCTGGGTGGACGAAGACGACGCGCGCAACGCGACCGCCGGCAGCTCCATGGCCCAGGTCACGCCGTTCATGGGCGAGCTGTATGCCTACCCGCAGGCGACCCAGCAGATGCTGGACGACGTGTTCTTCAACGCCGAGCAGTTCATCACCGATGAATGCGCGACCGAGTTCGCGCGCGCCGAGGGTGCGGCTTTCGTGACCGGCGACGGCGTCAAGAAGCCCAAGGGCTTCCTGGCCTACGCCACGGCTGCTATGGCCGACAGCAGCCGCGCTTTCGGCACACTTGAGCACCTGGTGACCGGTGTGGCGGGTGGCTGGGCCGCCAGCAACCCGAGCGACATCCTGATCGCGCTAACGCTCAAACTCAAGGCGGGCATGCGTGCCAATGCCCGCTGGGTCATGAACAAGGGTCTGCTCGGCGAAGTCCGCACCTTCAAGAACTTGGAAGGCGACTACATCTGGCGCCCGGGCCTTGAAGCCGGCCAGCCCGACCGCCTGCTGGGCTATGCCATCACCGAAGCCGAGGACATGCCGGTCAAGGCCGCTTCGAGCCTGTCGCTGGCGTTTGGCGACTTCAAGCGCGGCTACACCATCGTCGACCGCATCGGCACCCGCATCCTGCGCGACCCGTACACCAACAAGCCCTACGTCGGCTTCTACGTGACCAAGCGCGTCGGCGGCATGGTGGTCGACAGCCAGGCGATCAAGCTGCTGAAGTTCAGCGCCTGATGAACCGGGCCCGGCCGCTGTTGCGGCTGGGTCCATCAAGGAAACCCCCATGAAGCTCAAGATCACCAAGGACTTTGCCTTTGCACACCGCGGCTGCGACGTGGTCCAGTACCAGGCCGGCACCGAAGTCGAGACCGACGACCAGGAACTGATCAACGTCGCGCTGGCCGAGAAGTGGGCCAGCAAGGCCCGCCAGCCGCGCGACAGCAAGGCGACTGACGCGCCGGAACAGGTCGAGCAGTACGTCGAGGCCAGCAAGGCGACTGACGCGCTCGACCAGGCCGGCCTGGATCTGCCGCCTTTGGCCGCCTGACCGGATAGCACCGCGCCATGACCACTACCCGAATCACACAGCCGGCCAGCGAGCCGATCACGCTGGCCGAGGCCAAGGCCCATCTGCGTCTGACGCACGACGATGAGGACCTGCTGGTTAGCGCCATGAGCAGCTCTGCCCGCGCGGCCTGCGAAGACCGTCTGCAGCGCACGCTGATCACCAGCAGCTGGAAGCTGACTTTGCCAGCCTTCCGGCCTGTCATCTATCTGCCCATGGGTGATGTGCAGAGCGTGACGGCCGTGACCTACAAGGACCAGGCTGGAACCACCCAGATCCTAAGCCAATCGGCCTACCAGTTGGGCCGGCTGAACGGGCAGCCGCTGCTGATGCCTGCCCCCGGTCAGAGCTGGCCTGCCACGCTGACTGGTGTGATCGAAGCGGTGGACATCGAATATCTAGCCGGTTACGGCGACACGGCAGACAAGGTACCGTCTCCGATCAAGGCCTGGATCCTGCTGGCCCTCGGCGACTTGTTTGAGAACCGGCAGGCCACCAACATCGGCAGCAGCGTGAACCGGCTGTCGTTTGCTGATGGGCTGTTGGATACCTACAGGAATATCTTGCTATGAGCCTGACCGATCGCCTGCGGCATCGCGTCCGCATCGAATCGCTGGCCGTGACACGCGACGCGTTCGGCGGCGTGATCGAGGCCTGGGCCCCGCTGCATGACAGCGTACCGGCCGAAATCGTGCCGCTGAGCGGTCGCGAGTTCCTGGCCGCCCAGGCCACGCAGGCCAGCGTCACGGCGCGTATCACGGTGCGCTACCTGCCGGGCCTGACCGCGCTGATGCGCGTGGTGTATGGGGCCACTGTCTACAACGTCGAGGCCGTGCTGCCTGACCCGACCCTGCGGCGTCACCTGACGCTGATGTGTTCCACCAATCTGAGGAGCTGATGATGGATGATGACGAACTGAAAGAACGCCTCGGGCGCATCGAGAGCCTGCTGCTCTTGCTGGTCAACGCGCTGCTTGATGACGACGGCGACGAGTCCGATTCGGAATGCTCGCTGGACGGCGACCCGTTGCCCGGTGAACGTGACCCGTCCATGCCTCTATGAAAACCGAGACCGAAATCAGCGGCGCCGAGGGGCTGATCGAGTTGCTGCAATCGCTGCCGGCCGAACTGGTCAGCAAGGGCGGCGGCCCGGTGCGGCGCGCAGTGCGCAAGGGTGCAGTCCTGATCCGTGAGGAAGCCAAAGTGCAGATGATCGCGCGCGGCAACAGCCCTGGAAAGACCGGGATTAACTATGCAACTGGCTTCGCCGCCAGTCACATCATCATCAAACGCAAGAAGCTGACCCAGATCAAGGGCGAGCGCTTCATCGTCACGGTGCGTCCCGCTGTCCATCCGGGCGGCCGGAAGTTTCGTGGCACGCCGTTGAAGGCCAACGATGTCGCGTTCATGCTGGAAGCAGGCACGTCCAAGCAGCCTGCCGAGCCCTGGATCCGGCCCGCCTTTGCGGCCAAGCACGAAGAAGCGGCGCAGGTCATGGTGACCGAGCTGCGTGCTGGTCTGGACCGAATCATCAAGAAGCTGGCCAAGCGACGCTGATGCTGCCTCCGATCTACCTGATCCTGTCCCAGGACGCCGCGACAGCGGAGATCGTGGGCATGCGGATCTACCCCCACGCCGAGGCTCCGCAGGATGTCGCCCGTCCTTACGTGACCTGGTTCGTGGTCGCTGCGCCGCCCGACCTGGTGCTCGACGGCCCGCCGCCGTCCGACCGCTGGACGATCCAGATCGATTGCTGGCACCCGACCAGCGCCGGCATCGTGCAGTTGACCAGCGCCGTGCGCAGCGCGATCGAGCAGCACGCCTGTGTCACC
The DNA here is from genome assembly GCF_028687635.1 of Malikia sp. Lineage (GTDB taxonomy): Bacteria > Pseudomonadota > Gammaproteobacteria > Burkholderiales > Burkholderiaceae_C > Malikia. Next base: position 27,287 of record NZ_JAQTZS010000004.1, read on the forward strand.
ACCCTGTTCCTCAACGGCCGCGAGCCAGAAACCGGGCTGTACCGCATGGCGCTTCAGCTCGATTACCTGCTGTCCCGCTGATTCGTCCCCTGTTCAACCCCATGCCCGCCTTGAGCGGGCTTTTTTGTAGGAGCTCCCGATGAGCGTGAAAACCCAAGGCACCGAGCTGTTCTTTGCCGACAACAGCGCGACCATCCCGGCGATGGTCAAGATGGAAGCGCCGACCGGCATCACCGGCCTGGGCGGCGCGGCCGACCAGATCGACGTGACCGACCTCGACGTCACCACTGATCGCCAGTACGCGCGCGGCCTCGGAAGCCCCGGCCAGGTCAGCGTTCCGTTCATCATGAAACCGACGGCTGCCAGTCACAAGCGCCTGTTCGAGTTGAAGGCCAGCGGCGAGACGCTGAGCTGGCTGGTCTGCCTGTCCGACGGCACTACCGACCCGACCTACGCGGCCGGCGCGCTGACCCCGCCGGTTGGCCGCTCGTCGATCGCCTTCGCTGCCTACATCGCGGACGTGGCGCTTGACATCGCGACCAATGAAGTCATCCGCGGCACACTGACCCTGCAGCGCTCGGGCGCCGTCACCATGAACTGGAAGGTCTGAGCATGCTAGACGAATCGCTGTTTGTCGGAACCGACCTGCATGAGCGCGAGGTCGAAGTGGCCAAGGACAAGCAGGTCAAGCTCTGGTTCAAGGAGTTGCCCGCCATCGAGTTCATCCGCTTCTACACGCTCTCGACCAGCGATGACGAAATGGTGCGACTGGGGGCAGCAGCCCGGCTGATTTCTTCGTGCCTCGTCAACCCAGACGGCTCGCCGGCCATGAGCTACGAGAAGGCCCTGACCCTCAAGAACAAGCCGCTGAACGCGATCTTCGCTGCCGTGCAGGAGGTCAACGGCAGCGCGTCGGGAAAGCCGTAACCGAGCCGGGCGAGGCCCGGTTCTGGCATGTGCTGGCCCTGGCGCTGGGCAAGACGGTCGGCGAGCTCAAGCGAACCATGACCCAGCGTGAGTTCCGCGACTGGATCGCGTTCTACCGCGCGAATCCGTTCGATGACCTGCACCGCTACCACCGCCCCGCTGCCCTGGTAGCGCAGTCCATGTCCGGCACCAACGTGCAGGGCCTGATCGACTGGCTGCACCCGCCCCAGTGGCAGGACGATCTCAGCCAGGCTGACATCAACACCCTGCGCGCGCTGGGCATCAAGTAACAAGGAAAAGAGATGGCAGCTGGATCGATTGTGATTGACCTGCTGATGAAGACGGGCGCGTTCGAGACCGACACCAAACGCGCCGCCGACATCGCGAAAAAGCGCTCGCAGGCGATGGCAGATGCGTTTGAGCGCATGGGGCGGCAGATCGCGACGGCTGCATCCGTCGCAGGCGGCGCGCTCACGGCCATGGTGACCCAGACCAACAACAGCGCCAAGGAGATCACGAACCTGGCGCGCATCTCGGCCGCCAGCGTCGAGGAGTTCCAGAAGATCGCGATCGCCGCCAAGTCGGTCGGCGTCGAGCAGGACCAGCTCGGTGACATGTTCAAGGACTTCCGAGAAAAGATCGGCGAATTCGTCGCGACCGGCGGTGGCGAGATGAAGGATTTCTTCGACAACGTCGCGAAGAAAGCTGGCGTCACCGCCGACTCGTTCCGCAACCTTTCGGGGCCTCAAGCGCTGCAGCTGTACTTCAACTCGCTTGAAAAAGCCGGCGTCTCGACCGAGCAGATGTCGTATTACCTCGAGTCGGTTGGCAACGATGCGACCAAGCTGATTCCGCTGCTGCGCGATGGTGGCCGGCAGTTCAAGAGTCTGGGCGACTCAGCGGAGAAAACGGGCCAGGTGATGAGCGAAAAGCTCATCGCCGATTCGCTCGCCCTGTCGAAGAATCTCGACGAGATGATGGGCATGATCACTGGGCTGAAGAATCAGATCATGTCCGAGATGATTCCGACACTCACGCATTTTTCCGGGAAATTCCTGGAGGTCGCAAAGAGTACTGGCACGGGAAAGGCAGCTCTGGTGACTTTTGGCGAGGCTATGGCCAGCGCGTTCAACGTCGACGAGTTGGGCAACCTGCAGCGCGAGGCATTGGCGGCGCAGTTGAGTGTCGAGTCGCTGTCACGCCAGCTCGAGACGGCGTTCGACATGCCGTTCGGAATGGGCGAAGGTGCGGCCGCATCGATTCGTGCCAAGCTCGATGCCGAGCTCAGGAACGTCGCGCGCATCAACGAGCAGATCAAGAGCCTGGTCGGAACTGGACAGGGGAATTCCAGCCCTACGCCGTCTCCCGTCCCGCCGCCTGGCATGACGCCGAGCAATACGCCCTGGGTGCCAAAAAACGAGGATGCCATCAAAGCGCTGGAGGCTGCCAAGACCGCCATGAGGGCTGCGCGTGCCGAGTCCATGCATCTGACCCAGGCGCAATCGGCGCTCGCCGAAGTCATGGCGTCGAAAGAGTGGAATGGCTTCAGTAGCGCGCTTCGGGAGCAGATCAAGCTTGCTTACAACCAGGCCGATGCCATCGCGCTCAGCACCCAGGCGGCCAGCGGCCTGAAGGCGGTGCATGACATGATCCGTTCCGCCAAGTCTGAGGCTGACGGGTTGACGCAGGCCCAGGCCGCTTTTGCCGATGTCATGGCCTCGACCGAATGGTCTCGCTACAACAAGAACCAGCAGGATGGCATCCGGCTCGCTTACGAGGAGCTCGACCTGATTCAGCAGCGCACCAAGGCTGCCAAGGAGCTGAAGGACGCCCGTGAACAGGAATCCCGGTCCGCGTTCGAGAACATTTCGAACTTGCAAAAGCAGATTGAGGACACCCAGCTTGCGGGAATCTACAAGCAAAAAGCGCCGCAGGCGATCGAGAGACTGGCGATTTCTAGGCTGCGCGAGAAGGCAGACACACTGGGTGGGTTTGAGGGAAGTCAACCGCAGATCGACCTGATCAATCAGGAGATCGCTGCCCGGGAAAAGCTGCTCAAGCTGCAGCAGGCCAACGATGCCGACTACTGGGGAAACTGGCTGTCGGCTGCCGAAGAGGCGATGACCAACTTTGACAAGCTGGCCATCAGCGTCGTTGACAATTTCAGCAGCGGTTTCGGCAACGCCTTCGAGCAGATGATCTTCGAGAGCCAGAGCCTTGGCGACGCGATCACAAGCCTGACCGAGGGCATGGCCCGGTCGGTGGTCAATGCGCTCAGTCAGATGGCGGCGCAGTGGGCGGCGGCTGAGCTGATCAAGCAGCTGGCAAGCGAGGCCACGACGACTGCAGTGGTCGCCGGCACTGCGGCGCAGGCTGCAGCGGGTGTAGCGGCCAACGCCGCTGCGGCGGCTTCTGCTGCTGCCACCGGGCCAGCGATCGCGGCCAGCATGGCGCCGGCGGCTGTCACCACATCGGTGGCCACTGCCGGCACCAATACGCTGCTGGCGGTGGCCGGCATCGTCGCCGCGATGGCGCTGATCCCCAAGTTGGCCGGCGCGCGCGCCAACGGCGGCCCCGTCGCCGGCGGCCAGACCTACCTGGTGGGCGAGCGTGGTCCCGAGCTGTTCACGCCCAACACCAGCGGCGCGATCATCCCAAACCATGCGCTGGGCGGCCCAGCCCAGGGCGGTGACGTCACGGTCAACCTGATCGAGGACAAGAGCCGTGCCGGCCAGACGCAGGAGCGCAACAACGGCGGCGCGCGCGAGATCGACGTGTTCGTGGCCGACATCATGGGCGACGGTCCGCGCGGCAAGGCGATCCAGAAAGCCTTCGGGCTGCAGAGGCGGGGCTACTGATGGCCGCGATCGACTTCCCGGTCGGTTTGCCGCTGCCGCTACGCAGTGGCTACGACGTCAACCATGCCTCGCCGCTGATGCGGTCCGAAATGCAGTCGGGCCGTGCCCGGCAGCGTCGGCGCTACACCAGCGTCCCGAGCCTGGCGTCGGTGTCCTGGATCTTCAGCCAGAGCGAGGCGCAGTTCTTCGAGGCCTGGTTTCGCTGGCAGCTGGCCGACGGCACCGAATGGTTCAACGCCCGCGTGCGTACCCCGATGGGCCTGATGGCCTACGAGTGCCGGTTTGCCGAGATGTACGCCGGCCCGCAGCTGGTCGGCGTCGATCGCTGGCAGGTGCAGGCCCAGCTCGAGCTGCGCGACCGTCCGACCCTGCCGCCTGGCTACGACATCGTCCAGAGCCTCGTGCTGCAGTCCGCCATTTTTGACCAGGCGATCAACCGGGAGTGGCCGACATGACCGTGCTGGAACGTGTGTTTGCCAGCGGCGGCACCGAGGTGGTGATTCCGACGCTCGAGATCACCTGCGCGGCCTGGGCGGCGCCGCTGCTGCTGTGCAACGGCTGGGAGGACCACACCTGCACGACCGAGGACAACCGCGTGCTGACGTTCCGCGCGTCCGGGATCCAGGTCGCCTTGCCCAAGCGCAACACCTCCGGCACCCAGGTGCTGACGTTTGCAATCGACAACGTGACCGGCGACGCGCAGGCGCTGATCGACCAGGCGCTGGAAGCCGGGGAGCGCGTGCACTTGACCTTCCGCCACTACCTGAGCAGCGACAAGAGCGCGCCGGCCGAGCCGCCGCTGCGCTTTGTGGTGCGCGACGGCGCCATGGAGGGCGCAACGGTGCAGATCAACGCCGCGTTCTACGACGCGATCAACACGGCCTGGCCGCGCGCGTTCTACACGCCGACCTTCGCCCCTGGCCTGAGGTATTTCGGGTGATTAACGACTGGCTGCGCATCCCGTACCGCGACCATGGCCGCGACTGGGCTGGCTGCGACTGCTGGGGCCTGGTGCGCATGGTGCGCCACGCCCTGCGCGGTGACCTGCTGCCCAGCTACGGCGCGATCGATCCGCAGGACAAGCCGGCGCTGACCGGTGCGGCCGGGGAGGTCATGCACGGCGCGGGCTTTCGCGAGTGCAGCGCGCCCCAGCCGGGCGCGATCGCGACCGTTTGGCGCGGCGTGCTGTGCCTGCATGTCGGCATCGTGGTCGATATCGAGCAGCGCCTGGCCGTGCTCGAGACCGGGCGGCGCCATGGCGTGCGCTGGCTGCGCCTGCCCGACTTCAAGCGGGCCTATCCGAACGTGAGCTTCTATGACAACGATTGAGGTTTACCCGTCGACGCTGCCGGGCGAGCCGCTCGAGCGCCACCAGGTTGACGGCGGGACGCTGCACGACTGGCTGAGCCGCCAGTGCCCGAGCTATCGCGCCGGCGCGCAGCAGCCGATATCGGCATCCGTCGACGGCCAGGTCGTGCCGCCTGAGCAGTGGCAAGCCCTGGAGCTGACCGGTCAGACCGTCGAGCTGCGGCCGAACCCGCGCGATGGCGCCACGGCGCTCTACATCATCGCCGGGGTGCTGCTGGCACCGACCGTGCTCAAGCTGTTCATGCCTGGCATGCCGAGCATGGCCAACGGCCAGCAGGGCCGGCAGCTGCAGTCGGCCAGCCTGCAGGCCAACACGCCGCGCTTGAACCAGGTCATCCCGGAGATAGCCGGCCGGTACCGCGTCTACCCGGACTACCTGTGCCAGCCGCGCCGCCGCTTCGTCGACACGCGCACCGAGGCGATCGACGCGATGCTGTGCATCGGCCGCGGCGAGTTCGAGATCGACCCCGACGAGATCTACATCGGCGAGACGCCGTTGTCGACCCTGGGCGACGAGGTCAGCTATCAGATCTTCGGCCCGGGCCAGACGGTCACGGGCCACGCCGCACACCAGAACTGGTACAACCTGCCCGAAGTCGGATCGACCCGCGCCGGCGCCGGCCTGCGCTTGATCGACGAAGACCCCGCGACGCCAACCGGCTCGCCGTCTACGATCACCGGATCGGCTGCGCCGTCGCTGCTGTATGCGACCACGCCCGTGACCTGGGCGGTCGACGGCGACTCGGTCACGCTCAACGCTAACTACCTCGACGCCGCCGCGCTGCTGCCCGCCATCGAGGCGCAGCTCGACCCGCAGCGGCTGGCGGCGGCCATCGATGCGTCCGGCCGGCTGGTCATCAGTTCCCGCTACCCGTACACCGGCCAGCCGCTGACGCTGACCGGCAGCACGGGCGCGACCTTTGGCGCCGCGCCCGTGCTGGTGACCGGTCAGATCACGCTTGGCCTGTGGCTGGGGCCGTTCCGCCTGGCGCCGGCCAACGAGGTTGCAAGCCAGATCGAGTACGACGTCTTCGCGCCCAGCGGCCTAGGCCGGGTGGAAGACAGCGGCGCCATCTCTGAGCGCACGCGCCGGATCGAATTGCAGTACCGCGTTGCCGGTGGCGCCTGGACCTCGATCTACCAGGACCTCACCGGCGCGTCGCGCGACCAGATGGGCTGGACATTCGCCACCACCTTGCCAGCTGCCCATGCCAATGTCGACGTGCGCATGCGCCGCCTGGGCGTTGAGAGCATCGACATCAAGGATCTGGACCGGCTCGAGTGGTACGGCATGCGCTGCCTGCTCGAGTCGCCATCCAGCTATGCCGGCGTCACAACCATGGCCGTCACCGTGCGCGGCTCTGACCGCATCAGCGCCAACACCGAGAACAAGATCAGCCTGATCGCCACGCGCAAGCTGGGCGGCGTCGCGACGCGCGACATCGACGACTGGGTTCGCTACGTGTGCGCGGACATCGGCTACTCGGCCAGCGACCTGGACGAATCCGAGCTGTCCGCGCTGGCGGCCGTGTGGAGCGCCCGCGGCGACCGCTTCGACCATGTCACGCTGGACCAGACCACGGTCAAGGATGCGCTGGCCACCGCGCTGCGCGCTGGCTTTGCCGAGCTGACCATCGACGCCGGCAAGATCAGGCCCGTGCGCGACCAGACCCGCGCCACCTTCGAGCACCTCTACACCCCGCAGAACATGGTGTCGGTGCTGCGCCGCCAGTTCACCGCCTACGACCCGGACGACTACGACGGCGTCGACGTCGAGTACGTCAGCTCGACCACCTGGGAGCAGGAGACGGTGCAATGCCGCCTGCCAGGCGACCAGGGCTTACGGGTCGAGAAGATCCGGCTCGAAGGCGTGACCGACCGCACGCGAGCCTGGCGCATCGGCATGCGGCAGCGCCGCGCCCATGTCTACCGGCGCAAGACTTACACGTTTTCGACCGAGTGGGACGCCCTGAACAGCCGCTACCTGAGCTACTGCGCCGTGTCCGATGACGTGCCGGGCTACGGCCAGTCGGCGCTCCTGACCGGCTACAGCAGCGTGACGGGCGGCTTGCTGCTGCGCGCGTCCGAGCCGTTGACCTGGGTGACCGGTGCCAGCCATGTGATCGCGCTGCGCCGGCCCGACGGCACGCTGTCCGGCCCGCACGCGGCAACCCGCGTCGACGACTACCAGGTGCAGATCGCGGGCTCGCTTGACTTCACCCCGGTGACCAGCTGCGCCAGTGATCCGACCCACCTGCTGTTCGGCACCACGACCTCCTGGTCCTACCCGGTCCTGATTTCCGAGATCTCCCCCTCCGGCGACACCGTTGACGTGACAGCCGTGAACTACGACGCACGCGTGTACGCCGATGACGACAACTCTCCCTTCGTCTGAAAAGGCCCCCTGATGACGACCTACAACACCGGCAACGCGATCGGCAGCACTGATGCGCGCGATCTGTATGACAACTCGCAGAATTTGGATCACTTGGTCAACAGCACGAGCGCGACCTACTCTGACCGGAAAGGCGTCACGCGCTGCACGCTGGCTGGAATTCAAAGCGCTGTTAAAGACGTCTTTTCTGATGTTGATGCATCTGTCTCGAAGAAGATGACGGATGTTGATTCGGTTCTCGCCTCAAAGATTACCGAGCTGGATTCGATAATTTCGTCCCAGTTCAATCTTTCTGCCGCGACCGCATGGTCATACAAGATCGGCGCCACCCCAGGCACATCGGAAGGTCAGACAACGTTCAGCGGTCTTGATCTCGCAGAGGGAAACGTCGAGGTGTTCTACAACGGAATTCGACTCTATTCACCCGATGACTACAGCCATACCAATAGCGCGTTGACGCTGGCGGCTCCATGCGTCAGTGGCGATATCGTGGTGATCAACAACTTCCGCTATCCAGTGACGGTGATTGATGGGGGTTACTACGCATGAGCATCAGCAAGGCATTCATTTTCGCGCAATTTTCAAATACTGGAGCTCCAGCTGCCATTTCGATTTCCGATGAAGGAACCCCTCTCGGCACTATCGTGAAGTCTCTCGACTTTCGTGGTAATCCGGTGCAGACAACAGCGGATGCACAGGGTAACGTTGTTGTGAATATTTCTTCCCCGCAGACCATCGATATCGTCGATGGAGGCAATTTCTAACATCAATTTTCAGGAAAAATTCCATGGCAATCATCAAAGTCAAGCGCCGCGCAGCAGGCGGAGCCGCAGGCGCACCGACCACCCTCAATTCTGGCGAGCCGGCGTTCAACGAAGTCGATGACGTCTTGTACCTGGGCACCGGAGACAACGGATCGGGCGGCGCCACCAGCATCAAGGCGATTGCCGGTCTGGGCGCTTTCGTCGATAAAAGCACCGATCAGACGGTCGCTGGCATCAAGACGTTCTCCAGTAGCCCCGTGGTTCCCACTCCTGCCACGTCGGACAGCAGCACGAAAGCGGCTAGCACGGCGTTCGTGAAAGCCCAGGGCTACATCGCTGGCAACCAGAGCATCACCGTCGGCGGTGATGTGACAGGCTCGGGCACCACTTCCATCACCCTGACGCTGAAGAATACCGGATCGGCAAGCACCTACACCAAGGTGACGACCGATGCCCAGGGTCGCGTGACCGCTGGCGCATCTCTGGCCGCAACCGACATCCCGACCCTGACGGCAACGAAGATCAGCGATTTCGACACGCAAGTTCGCACATCTCGCCTGGATCAGATGGCTGTTCCGACTGCGGCCGTCAGCCTGAACTCGCAGAAGATCACCAACCTGGCCGATCCGACCGCCGCCCAAGATGCCGCCACCAAGTCCTATGTCGATGGCGTTGCGCAGGGATTGGACATCAAGCACAGCGTCGTGGCAGCGACCACGGCCAATATCACGCTCTCCGCCCCCCAGACGATTGATGGTGTGGCAGTTGTGGCCGGTGATCGAGTGCTGGTCAAGGACCAGACTACCGCCAACCAGAACGGCATCTATGTCGTCAATGCAGCCGCCTGGACACGATCCGCTGATACCGACGCATGGACGGAACTGGTGTCGTCATTTGTCTTCGTCGAGAAAGGTACGGCCAACTCCGATAGCGGGTGGGTCTGCACAGTCGATTCGGGCGGAACGCTAGGCACCACGGCCGTCACTTGGTCACAGTTCTCTGGTGCGGGTCAGATCACTCCAGGCAACGGCTTGACGAAGAACGGCAACACGCTTGATGTGGTCGGAACAACGAACCGCATCACGGTCAATCCCGACAGCATTGACATTGCCAGCACATACGCCGGTCAGACCTCGATCACGACGCTGGGCGTTGTCACCACCGGCACCATCGACGGCGGCACTTTCTAAGCATCTGAAAAGGAAAAACCGGAATGGCTATTTTGAAAACGAAGCGTTCTACCGTAGCAGGGGTAATTCCGGCCGCATCCAGTATCGTGCTGGGTGAGCTAGCCCTCAATACCGAGGACGGCCACCTCTATGCTGAGAAGCTGGACGGCACTACGGTGCAGCGAATTGGGACGACGGCAGATCGCGTTACATACATGCCGGCAGGAACTGGCGCAGTTGCAACGAATGTGCAGGAGAAGCTGCGGGAGATTTGTGATCTTATCACTTATACCCCAACCGCCAATATTGCTCTTATTCCACGGACAATTTCATCTACTTTGTATTCCATAGGGGACTCACAGACTCGCGGGTCGAATGCAGCAATTGGTGTTTATTACACAGATGGCCTGGGAAGGCTTTTGCCTCAGTATCGATGGCCACACATTGTGGCTGATCTGTTAGATAACGCCATGACTGTCAGTAATTTTGCCATTGGGGGTCAGCGCCTTGGGTGGAATGCAAGCGGAGGCGCCCAGTGGTCGATTTTCAACCAGATGGGTAACCTTGGACCGTATGCTGGGGCTGCAGAAGCGCCTTACGTCATCTGTGTGATGGGTGGGTGGAACTCAGTCAACCCGTATTCGACCACAGAGGAATTTTACAAGATCGTTAGGCGCTCACACGAGGCTAACATTGCGCGCCTGCTGGTAGACCATTGGGGAGGAATTTCCCATCTCGGGTGGGCCGATCCTATTTTGGGCGGAAAAGGAGTTGGATCAACCCCAGGATTTGTCACGACGGCCGGTCTATCAGAATCAATTCAAGATACTGTAGCCACGGACAAAATGTCTTTCAATCCGTTCTACTATGGAGATACAACTGGTGGTAGATGGGTCACAAGACTAACAAACGGTCAGTATTCGCAGATCACACTGAGCAACCAAAGGTCGTGTGCTGTATTCCTTGAGACTGACCCGTCATTACAGGGTATTGCCACGATCACGGTAAATGGTGCTACGGTGGCTACCGTAAACTGCTACTGGACCAGCGCATTCAACGATGACCGATGGCCTATGGTGGTGTGGATTGAAAACCTCCCAGCGTCTGCCAACATTCGTGTAACGTGCGAGGTTGGCGGAACGAAGTCCGTTCGTCTTCTGGCGTTTGGCTGGTGTGGAAAAGATTCCGGGGTAGCGCGCCGCCGGACTATCATCTATGGATCAACTGTTGCTAACTCGGCGAACCAGCATGATCCTGCTGTGCTTTACACATGCGCGAAGCAAACGGAAGCTGCTGTTGGAATGTTCTCAGAATACGGGGTTCTGTTTGCAAACGCATTCAATAGCTGGGTTGAGGCAGAGGATCAGGAGTCGCAAGACATAAGCCACCTTACGCCAGCTGGAAATATTCGAGTGGCAAAATCATTTTTGATGGCCAAACCGGTCCATTTCATGCCATCGACCTCGTTCATTAAATTGTGATGACCAATACAACCATGCGACGACATCAACGCCAAAAATTCACCGATGGATTTCGAGCCGCTCTGTTTGATAGCGACTTGATCAGCACGCGCCTGGCGCTGGCGACCGCTGAAATGTGCTGGGCTATCATGCTGTTTTGGCCGGGAAACACTTTCGAGCGGCCGACATATACAGTCATGAGTCACGTCGCGCCGGAGATAGCCTGGGCAATTGCCTTCCTTGTAACATCAATCGTGCAATTATCAATCGTGGTCTATAACGCCTACCGCGAGCCATGGGCGCATTGCTTTGCGGCCTGGAATGCCTGTATTTGGGGATATACCGTGGTGGCGATGCTGCTATCGGTCTACCCGCCGCCAGCAGCCATTGGTGGTGAGCTGGCACTCATGATCAGCGCGATCTGGATCTGGCTGCGGCCCATCATCATGCGACATGGGGAAAGGCTGCACCATCATGCGTGAGAAAGACGATCAGATAGAAGAACTGACGCGCGCGGTGCATCAGCTGCAACAAGCTGTTCAGCGGCTCGAAACGGCACTGCCGCGCAACGATTTGGGTCTGCCTGATGCGGATGGGCATCGCCAATACCACGCCGGCAAGATCCGGCAGGCCGGCGAAATCAAGGGCTATCAGACCGCCGTGACACAGAAGATTCTGCTGGGCCTGGTGGGTGTTGTCATGGCGGCCCTGGCATCGGGTTTCTGGCAGCAGGTGACCGAGCAGATCAAGGCGGTGACGCCATGAATCCAATCTTTTACGCAATGATTTTCAATTGGTGGAGGCTGTGGAAATGAAGACATATCTGATCAATCGCGCCCGCGAGGCTTCGACCTGGCGCGGCCTGATCCTGATCGCCGCCGCCATCGGCGTGCCAGTCGCGCCCGATCTGGCCGAGGCCATCGTGTCGGCCGGCCTGGGCCTGGCCGGCCTGGTTGGCGTGCTGGTGGCTGACCGATGACGCCGCTGACTGCCAAGCAACTGCAGGCTGCCACGGGCTGCACACCGGAGCGCGCCGTGCGCTGGCTGCCGCATATCGAGCGCGCCTGCACGCTCTACGACATCACCAGCTCTAGGCGGCTGGCCGCCTTCCTGGCGCAGATCGGCCACGAATCCGGTCGCCTGCGCTACGTGCGCGAGATCTGGGGTCCGACCAAGGCCCAGGCCGGCTACGAGGGCCGGGCCGACCTGGGAAACCGTCTGCCTGGCGACGGCCAGCGTTTCATGGGGCGCGGGCTGATCCAGATCACCGGGCGCTTCAACTACCGCGCGCTATCGGCAGGGCTGAAGCTGGTGCGCAAGGATGCGCCCGACTTCGAGCGCACCCCCGAGCTGCTTGAGCAGCCGGAATGGGCCGCGCTGTCTGCTGCCTGGTACTGGCACAGCCGCAGCTTGTCTGCGCTGGCCGATGCCGGGGACTTCGAGCGCATCACGCGCAAGATCAACGGCGGGCTGAATGGGCAGGCTGAGCGGGTGGCGCTGTATGGCGCGGCGATGAATGCGCTGGCGTGACCAGCAGCCGCCCGACCCACCCCAGCTCAAACCGCCATGCTCATCTGGCGCTGATCTACCGGCGCACCGCGCAGCGCGTACCCCCTGCTCTGGCGCGCGATCACGCCGTCACGCTCAAGCTCCTGCAGATAGCCGCGCACGATGTCGGTTCCGCCGCCCTGGGCGGCCTGGATCGCCCGGATCGATGGCGTCAGCGTGCCGGCCTGCACCGCATCGCGGATGCGGCGGTAGCGGTAGCCGTCCTCGGCGCCTACGCCCGAGTCGCGCTTGTGCCCCACTTCGACCGGAGCCGAGCGCGGCTTGCGCGGCGCGGCCCGGCGCTTGGCCGGCGCCTGCTCGACTGCACCGCCCGACCCGTCCGACGACTGCACCGGATTCGGTGCGGTCTCGTTCGGCTGGGACTGCACCGAAACAGGTGCAGTGCGTGTGCCAGGCGTATGCACCGAATCCGGTGCGATCGGTGCGGCAGGCGCGGTGGCGACCGGCGCAGAGTAGCTGGCGGCAGGGTAGGCCGGTGCAGTCACGGACATGACCGGCGCCGCGAAAGCCGCCGCCGGGATGGCCGCTGCCGGCACGCCGGCTGCCGCCCAGCGCCGGGCTGCAGAGTAGGGCGGGGTGACCTGGTCGACGATGCGGTGCGGTGCAATCGCGCCAGCCGCTGCCGAGGCTGGTGCAGTCGCCGCGCGCGCCGCCGTCGCATGGCTACGCGCGATGCCGACCAGCAGACCGCCGACGCTGACCGCTGCCACGCCGGCCAGGATGAAGGCCACCGCGCCGGCCGCGCTGAACAGCTGCACGCCGCCATTCCCCAGCACGCCGACTGCGGTCGGGCGGCGCTGTGCCTGGGCGCGTGCCAGCTCGGCGATCAGTGGGGCGGTTTGGGCCTCCAGGTCGGCGGCATCGCGGATCGAGCGCGCACCGTCGGCGCGGCTGTCGGCAATCCAGCTGCGGGCCGATTTCGCGCCGGCTTCGCGCAGCGAGGCAGCGGTGCTGCGGGCTGTTGCGATCTGAGCCTGCAGCTGCTGCACCCGGCTTTCAGCACCTTCGGCCAGCGTCTCGGCACTGCGAGCCAGGACCACCTTGGTCGTGTACACGGTGACGATCTCCAGCAGCAGCAGCGCCAGGGCGCAGGCGCTCAGCATCCGGCGCGCGGTGCGAAAGCGATCGTGGCGCAGCAGGGCGGCGGCAAAGAAGAAGGCCAGGTGCGCGACCACGGCCAGGATGCCGTACCAGGTGCGCAGCTGTCGCGCTTCGAGGTCCGGCTCGATGCGGCCCAGACCGATGATGTAGAACTGCCCGTTCACCCACGAAATGCTCAGACCGAGCGCGAGCAGTGCCAGGCCGATCAGGGTGTACGCGCCCGGGCGCAGGTGGATGCGGCTTTCGATGTCATGCGTGTTCATGGTGCTCTCCCGGATCAGGTGGCCAGGGCCAGGCTGGCCTTGGCGCTGGCGCGCTGGGCGCGCAGCTCGGCGCGCGAGCGGCCGGTGACGAACAGTGCGTGATCGACCTGGGCGGTCTTGACCAGCAGCCCGGCGGCGTAGTCGCGTAGCACCTGCTCGGGGTCGATCAACCCTTCGGCCCGGCCACCGAGGGCCGTCGCGCCAGCGCTGTACCGCGTCACGGTCCTCGTGCTGGTCGGGGCTTTCGGCTGGGCCAATGGCTGACCGATCAGCACCGGGGCGCGCATGGCCTCGATCGACCCGCGAAACAACGCGGCCTGCACTGCGTCGATCTTGGCCCGTCCCTGGGCCTTGGCGGCGTCATCGATCGGCGCGGGCTGGATAGCGGCGCCCGGCTCGGGGCTGTAGTAGCGGGCAAGGAGGAAGGTGCGGCTGGGCTTGGCCAGGATGTATTCGGCGGCGGCTTGCGGCGCGATGCCGACCAGGGTGGCTTCGCGGTGCAGGTCCTGCAGGTCGGCGGGCTTGAGCGCCGCCTTGCCGTGGCGCAACCGCTGGGCATTGACGGCGGCCAGGGTGTCGGGGGCGATGGCCACCGCAATGGCGGGCTGGGCCGGTGCCGGTGGCGTGACGATCGGCGCGGCAGGGGTCGCCAGTGCAGCCGGTTCAGCTGGTGGTTCAGCTGGTTCAGCCGCTGCACCGACAGCCGGCAGGCAGCCGCGCACCGCGTCCGCTGCCACGGCGAGCGGCACTTCGCCGCTGGCGTCGGCGGCCTCGATCAGGTCGCGCAGGCTTTGGCCGCTGATCGGCAGGCCCTCGGAGCGAGCTGCGGCGATGTGGGCCAGCACGTCGTCCACGGCGGTCCTGGGCTGTTCGGTCTTCAGGTCTTCAAAAATCGGGAGGGGAGGGAAGGTGGTCCCCACCAGGTCGGCTGCCGGCGCGCACGCATCAGACTCCTCCCCAGAGTAATACCCAGAGAACCACCCAGAGTGTGCGACATCCATGTCATGGGTCTGTGTCGAAAATGTCGTGGGTGGCTGCTCGGAATGTCTGGGGTCGATGTCGGAAATGTCCGGGGTGTTGGAGTTATCCACAGGCGCGATGGCCTGCTGCGGGAGCTTTTTGCAGGTCTCAGCCTCGGCCAGGGCCTTGACGTTGATCTTGTACACGAGGCACTTACCGCTCATGCCCACACGGTCCACCAGTCCGAGCCCCACCAGGGCATTGATGTAGCGGCTGGCTTGTCTCTTGTCCACCCGGCCGCTGCGTCGGCCGATGGTCTCCAGCGACATCGTGGTGCAGCCGGTGTGGCTGTCGCGGCAGCGCGCCAGGGCGATCAGTGCGAGCTTCTGGCCGCCGGTCAGCAGGATGTCGCAGGCATCGATCAGCGCGACCAGGCCGGGGTGCTTGAGGCCGGCCGCTTCGGGGGCAGTGTTCATGGTCTGCATGTCGTCACCCCGCTTCAGTGGACCAGGGCCGAGGGGCCTTGGGCGCCGTGCTTGAAGCCGTCCTTGCGCGGGCGGCCAGGCTTGGGCTGGTGGTCGGGGTCGAAGGACTCGGCGCCGGCGCGGCGCGCGCGCAGGCCATCGAGCGCGGCGCGGGCCAGGGCGCGGGCGAAACCGGTTTCCTCGCCTGGGTGGCTGGTGCTCCACTCGCTGGTGCCGTTGGTGGCTGATTCCCAGCCACGGCCGAACACGAAGCGCAGCGCATCGTAGGCCTCGTCCTCGTCGTGGGCGGCCAGTTCGGCGACCTCGCGGAAGAAGGCCTCGCCGCGCTCGATGCCGTCCTCCCACTGGCGGCAGCGCGGCTCTACCGACCAGTTGCGCCAGTGGCCGTTCTTGTCGTGGCGCGCGAAGCTCAGATCCTCACGCCTGCGGATGGCTGGCTTGGGCAGCGCGGGTGCGGCGACCGGTACCGCCAGCAGCGCCTGGGCACGCCGAGCCAGCTCGGCCTCCATGCGCTCGAACTCGTCGGCAAAGGCGATCTGGTGCTGCACCGCCTTGGCGCCGGTGAACTTGCCGACCACGAAGTGAAAGCCCTTCTTGCTCAGGCGGATGACGGGATAGCTGACCGTGCCGCCGTTGGGCTGGGGCAGTTCGACCGATGCCTCCCCGAAATTGGGGAGGCACCAATCAGACGGGCATTCGGCCATGCGCTGGCGCACGATGCGCAGCACGTGGTCATGGCGCTTGCCATAGACCCGGGCGATATCGTGGGTGGTGGTAGTGGGTACGCCGTTGACAACGGCCAGGACGGGCGCGGGTGCGCTGTGGACGTGGCTCATGCTGCACTGCCTTCCTGCGCGCGGATCGCCCGCTTGAGGTGGGTGCGCGCGCGCATGGCCTTGCCGAGCGCACGCTCGAGCGTGGCGGTGCTGACGGTGGGCGCATCGATCAGCGCCAGGGCGTCTTGCAGCGCGCAGCTGGCCAGCGTTTGCAGCACGGCGATGGAGAGGGGGATGCCCGAAGCGGGCAGGGTGGCGGCGCGAACGGGCGCGCGCAGGGTAGTGCGGGTGTCAGCCATGAATGGCTCCTAGTGAACAGGTTCTCGAACCTGCCGCCCTTGAGGCCAATCAAGGGGGAGGCAGACCGTGCGGGTTGGCCTACCGGCACTAGGAACCGGCGAACTTCCTTGCGGAAGTTCCCCACACGGCCCGCCAATCGTCGGAGCAGGTCGCTCCGTCCATGAGGAATCCGTGTTGCCACTCGCAGCCGTGGACATAAGAAAAAGCCGCTGTCGCTGTGAGGCGGCGCGCGGCTTGCTGCGCCTAGTGTAGTCCGGGAGACCAATCCCGTGTGCCGAAGCACGGGGGGATTTTACTGCGCTTTCGCCTGGCTGGGAATCTGTTTTTCAGTGTCGAGCAGGGTTATTTTCTAGGCGAGAATATGAACTTTGAAAATTAGTTAACGCTTGGAGCAGACATGAAGATTCTTGGACTCATCGCATCGGTTGCCCTGCTGGCTGGATGCGCCGCTGCCGGCGTCAAGGTCACGGACCAGCAGCTTTCTGTCCTCAAGCCCGGGGAGAGCACAGAGGCGCACGCCGCCCAGGTACTGGGGAAGCCCACGGTGCGCACCCGCATGGGCGACGGCACCACCATGCTGACTTACAGCTACTACGAGACAAAGGTTCGCCCCGAGACCTTCATCCCGTTCGCGGGAGCTTTCATCGGTGGCAGCGACTCCCGTTCCACGGTAGTGACCCTGAACTTCGACCAGGAGGGCAAGCTGCTGCGTACCTCCAGCACGGAGAGCACGTTCGGGTCGGGCATGGGCATCGCGGCCGGCGCGGTGTCGCAAGTGCCGACCGAGCAGCCGAAGCAGTAGTGATTTCGAGGGGAAATCATGGGATTGTGGAACGGACTGAAGGGGGCTGCCGCAGGTGCAGCGCAGGCGCGCGCCGGGCGCAGCGAGGCGAGACAGAAAACGCCGCTCTGGCGGCGCTGGTGGGTGCTGTTGCTGCTGGCCGTCGTCGGGGTCAACGCGGTGTCGAGCTACCAGCGCTACACCGCGCCGCCCGAGCCAGTACGGACGCCTGAGCAGCAGGCACAGTGGGAAAAGTACGAGGCCGCAAAAGCCCAGGCTCAGGCTGAGAAGGCAGCCGAGCAGGCCAGGAAGGATGCGGAGCTGCGCGACGTGCTGGTTTCCGCCATGACCGTCAAGCAGAACCTGAAGAACCCGACCTCGTTCGAGATCGTAGCGGCAACGCTGATGGAGAACGGCAAGCTGTGCATGGTCTACCGGGGCACCAACAGCTTCAACGCCGTCATCACAGAGTACGCGACGGCCATGGGGCCGGTGGTCAGCCTGTCGTCGAAGCAGTGGAACAAGTACTGCGCGGATCAGCGCACAAAGGCTGACTACACCGAGCACATTCGGTACGCGCTTCGGTAGTGCGAGAGTTGCTGATTGATATGAGATTGATACCGGACTTGCCATTTTCCCTCTATAGGACTCGCATTGAACTACTCGACGTCCTCCGCATCGATCAAATCTCCCCTGCGGCTCAGGCGTAGCACCCGGCCGTGACCGCCCTTGGCGACCAGCATCATATCCATCGGACCTGTGTTGTCCTCCGATGGACGTATACCTCGGTGGTAGATGATGATGCGCTCGAACGTGTCAGCTACCAGCTGGCGGGCCTGCAGGCGGGCTTCGACGTCCTGGGCCTCGACGCGCTCGGCCAGCTCGCACCACTTCTGGTCGACACCCGTCAGATCCGCGCGCACCGTGGCTGCCAGCTCGCGCTCGGCGGCCTCGATGGCTTCGGTCAGTTGCCGCTGCTCGGTCTCAAGCTCACGTGCCTTGCGGGCAAACACCAGAGGCACACCTTCATCTTCTGCCTCCAGCATGGCGTCGGTCAGGCGCTGCAGCTTGGCCTCGACCTCCTGCAGGTGTCCGCGAGCCTTGGCCAGCACGGCGCGCGGCACGGCGCCTCGGTCCTGGCCATAGAGTGCCTGCAGGTTGACCAGGTCGCTGCAGTAGTGCAGCAGCGCGCGCTCGAACGGCGCCA
This sequence comes from Malikia sp., assembly GCF_028687635.1. Classification (GTDB taxonomy): domain Bacteria; phylum Pseudomonadota; class Gammaproteobacteria; order Burkholderiales; family Burkholderiaceae_C; genus Malikia. The sequence goes on from NZ_JAQTZS010000004.1 coordinate 45,670, forward strand.
CCGACGTCGACCCCGACACTGTGCATCCGCCATGCGAGCTACTCGTGCAATGCAGCCTTCGGTGGCCATTGGCAATTCGGCCTGTAGCATCACGCCGTCGAGTGCCAATGTTCTGGCCTACCATTGCCCGGCCGCAGTACCCGCAAATCGTGATTCCCATGCCAGTCAGGATGTGCGGCACCGGTCCAGCCGCTTTTCGCCTACCGCGACCGCCGGCCAGCATCTGCAGATCATCCCACTCCGCTGGATTCAGTAGGGCTGGGTAGTAGCCGGGCATCCGGAATGATTCGCCATCGACCTCCAGCTCCTTCTCGCCCAGCAGCGCGCGCTGTCGGATCAGTCGATAAATCTGCAGCGCCTGCGGACCACCGCCGGTCAGTGATAGTCCCTTCTTCTGCAGCGCCTCAATGATGCGCGTCGCGCCGTACCCGATGCGGTAGAGCCGAAGTCCCTCATGCACAGCCTCGACGCGCTCCGGGATCAGCTCCCAGGCGTCATCCGTGCGACGCACCCAGACGGGGTCTTTTCCGTTTCGGATCAGCCCTCGGTAGGTGCCGTCTAGCCAGCCCTGGCATTGCCGGCGGATGCTGGCCACCACGCGCTTGCTCTTGGTGTCGGACTCCTCATGGGCGCGGATCATCACCAGCAGGCTGTACACCAGATCCATGGGATTGGATTTGAGCCGCTCGCGGCTGTAGACCTTGCCGTCGCTGGCCGTCACGACGCTGATTCCAGCGTTGACGATCTGGGCCAGCTGGGCCTGCGCCTGGATGGGCTCGGCGCGCGAAAGCCGATCCAACCCCTCGACCACCAGGAATGACCCGGATGCGATCTTCCCTTCCTCGACTGCCGCCAGGAAAACTCCCAGCGCGCCTGACCTGACGTGGTGCTGGTGATAGGCTGACAAGCCTTCATCGCGCAGCGTGAGCGACTCGTCGAGCGCCAGTCCGTGCTCTTGCGCCCAACGCCGTGCGTAGGCTAGCTGCCGCTCGCTGCTGTGCCCGATGGCCTGGCGCGGATCGCTGAACCGCATGTAGGAATAAACCCGACCTGTCACAATTCACCCCATGACTACGACTGAAAAGACAGACTATATCCCGCGTATAGGCATGGTATCGCTCGGGTGCCCCAAGGCGCTGACCGACTCCGAACTGATCCTCACGCAGCTGAGCGCCGAGGGCTACCAGACCAGCAAGACCTTCGACGGCGCGGACATCGTGATCGTCAACACCTGCGGCTTCATCGATGACGCCGTCAAGGAAAGCCTCGACACCATCGGCGAAGCGCTGGCCGAAAACGGCAAGGTGATCGTGACCGGCTGCCTGGGCGCCCGCAAGGACCAGGCCGGCGGCAACATGGTCGAGGGCGTGCACCCCTCGGTGCTGGCCGTCACCGGCCCGCACGCGACCCAGGAGGTGATGGACGCGGTGCACAAGCACCTGCCCAAGCCGCATGATCCCTTCCTGGATCTGGTGCCGGCGCAAGGCATCAAGCTGACGCCGCGCCACTACGCCTACCTCAAGATCAGCGAGGGCTGCAACCACCGTTGCACCTTCTGCATCATCCCCTCGCTGCGCGGCGACCTGGTCAGCCGTCCGATCGGCGAGGTGCTGACCGAGGCGCGCAAGCTGTTCGAGGCCGGCGTCAAGGAGCTGCTGGTGGTGAGCCAGGACACCTCGGCCTACGGCGTCGATGTCCAGTACCGCACCGGTTTCTGGGATGGCAAGCCGGTCAAGACCCGCATGTACGATCTGGTCAGGACCCTGGGCGAGCTCGCGCGCGGCTTCGGGGCCTGGGTGCGGCTGCACTATGTCTACCCCTACCCGCATGTGGACGACATCATCCCGCTGATGGCCGAGGGCCTGTGCCTGCCCTATCTGGATGTGCCGCTGCAGCACAGCCACCCCGATGTGCTCAAGCGCATGAAGCGCCCGGCCAGCGGCGAGCGGAACCTGGAGCGCATCCAGCGCTGGCGCGAGATCTGTCCCGAGCTGGTGGTGCGCAGCACCTTCATCGCGGGCTTCCCCGGCGAGACCGAGGAGGAATTCGCCCATCTGCTCGACTTCGTGCGCGAGGCGCAGATCGACCGCGCCGGCTGCTTTGCCTATTCGCCGGTCGATGGCGCCCTGGCCAACGCCCTGCCGGGCGCGCTGCCCGATGCGCTGCGCGAGGAGCGCCAGGCCCGCTTCATGGAAGTCGCCGAGCAGGTCTCGATCGAACGCCTGCAGCGCCGTGTCGGCGCCACCATGCAGGTGCTGGTCGACCAGGCGCTCAGCCTGGGCAAGAAGGGCGGGGTGGGGCGCACCTATGCCGACGCGCCCGAGATCGACGGCGTCGTCCAGCTGCTGCCGCCCGAGAAGGCCAGCAAGACCTACAAGGTCGGCGACTTCATCAAGGCGCGCATCGTCGGCACCCAGGGCCACGACCTGGTCGGCCAGCCGGTCTGATGACCTGATCGGTCGGGTTGCCGCCTGCGGGTGGCGGCCCGCAAAGCGACAGGCCATGCCGCCCAGCGAGGGCGGCTTTTCCGCACCCGTGTCGGACGCGGAAAACCAAAAGCCCGCAGACCGTGAGATCTGCAGGCTTGATGTTTGGTGCCCAGGAGAGGACTCGAACCTCCACGGAGTTACCCGCTAGTACCTGAAACTAGTGCGTCTACCAATTCCGCCACCTGGGCTTTCAGGGTTTTGTTTCTTGAGATGTTACACAAGGCCGCTTGCATTGACCGCAATGAACCTTGGTGCCCAGGAGAGGACTCGAACCTCCACGGAGTTACCCGCTAGTACCTGAAACTAGTGCGTCTACCAATTCCGCCACCTGGGCTTTCAGGGTTTTGTTTCTTGAGATGTTACACAAGGCCGCTTGCATTGACCGCAATGAACCTTGGTGCCCAGGAGAGGACTCGAACCTCCACGGAGTTACCCGCTAGTACCTGAAACTAGTGCGTCTACCAATTCCGCCACCTGGGCATCTCAGGAAGCCACTATTATAGCCCGGGTTTTTGGTGTTTTTTCCGCTCGCCGAAAATTTTTTGAATAGGTGGCTGCTGGATGCATTTGGCTGCCGCGCCAGCGCTGCAGGCAACGGTTGGCCGCTTGCCATCAGTGTGCGCCTGTCTTGAGGTCGGAAAACGAAAAACCCCGCAGACCGTGAGATCTGCAGGGTTTCATGTTTGGTGCCCAGGAGAGGACTCGAACCTCCACGGAGTTACCCGCTAGTACCTGAAACTAGTGCGTCTACCAATTCCGCCACCTGGGCTTTCAGGGTTTGTTTCTTGAGATATCGCACAAAGCATAGCCAACAAGTGCTAAAGTCTTTGGTGCCCAGGAGAGGACTCGAACCTCCACGGAGTTACCCGCTAGTACCTGAAACTAGTGCGTCTACCAATTCCGCCACCTGGGCATCTCAGGAAGCCGCTACTATAGCACGGATAAACATGAGTGCAAAAGCCGAGTGAAAGAAAAATCCAATCTACTGACTGAATTCGAGGGCCAGGTCAATGGCCACCGCGATGGCCACGGTTTCGTGGTGCGTGACGACGGCCAGTCCGACGTCTACCTGCCGCCCAACGAGATGCGCGCCGTGCTGCACCGCGACCGGGTCAAGGTCCAGATCGTGCGGCAGGACCGCCGGGGCCGGCCCGAGGGGCGGGTGACCGAGATCCTGGCTCGCTCCGAGTCGCCCATCATCGGCCGCCTGCTCCAGGAGAGCGGCGTCTGGCTGGTCGCGCCCGAGGACAGGCGCTATGGCCAGGACGTGCTGATCCCCAAGGGTGGCATGGGCAAGGCCCAGCCGGGCCAGGTCGTGGTGGTCGAGCTCACCGAGCCGCCCGCGCTCTATGGCCAGCCGGTCGGCCGCATCAAGGAGGTGCTCGGCGAGATCGACGACCCGGGCATGGAGATCGAGATCGCGGTGCGCAAGTACGGCGTGCCGCACGAGTTCTCCGACGCCGCGCAGGCGCAGGCGCGCGCGCTGCCCGACAAGGTCAGGCCGGCCGACAAGAAGCACCGCATCGACCTGACCGACGTGCCGCTGGTGACGATCGACGGCGAGGACGCGCGCGACTTCGACGACGCCGTCTACTGCGAGCCGGCCAAGGTCGGGCGCGGCAAGGGCTGGCGCCTGCTGGTGGCGATCGCCGATGTCAGCCACTATGTCGAGACCGGCGAGGCGATCGACATCGACGCCTACGAGCGCGCGACCAGCGTCTACTTCCCGCGCCGCGTGATCCCGATGCTGCCCGAGAAGCTCTCGAACGGCCTGTGTTCGCTCAACCCCGAGGTCGAGCGCCTGTGCATGGTCTGCGACATGCTGATCAACGCCCAGGGCGACATCCACGCCTACCAGTTCTACCCGGCGGTGATGTTCAGCCACGGCCGCCTGACCTACACCGAGGTCGCGGCCATCCTGCAGAACACGCGCGGCCATGAGGCGCAGCAGCGCGAGGCGCTGGTGCCGCACCTGCTCAACCTGCATGATGTCTACCGGGGCCTGCTGGAAGCGCGCAAGCGCCGTGGCGCGGTCGATTTCGAGACCACCGAGACCCAGATCGTCTGCAACGAGGTCGGCCAGATCGAGAAGATCGTCCCGCGCACGCGCAACGACGCGCACCGCCTGATCGAGGAGGCCATGCTGGCGGCCAACGTCTGCTCGGCCGAGTTCATCCAGCACGGCAAGCACCCGGGCCTGTTCCGCGTCCACGAGGGGCCGACTCCGCTCAAGATCGACATCCTGCGCCAGTACCTCAAGGCGCTGGCCTTGCCCTACAGCGTCAGCGACGAGCCGACCCCGCTCGAGTTCCAGCAGATCGCCTCCGCCACCGGCGACCGGCCCGACGCGCTGCAGATCCACCAGATGCTGTTGCGCTCGATGTCGCAGGCGATCTACTCGCCCAACAACGAGGGTCACTTCGGCCTGGCCTTCGAGGCCTACACCCATTTCACCAGCCCGATCCGGCGCTACCCCGACCTGCTGGTGCACCGCGTCATCAAGTGCGTCCTGGGCGAGCGCAAGTATTCGCTGCCCAATCTGCCGACGCCGGGCGAGGCCCAGCTCAAGCTGGCCAAGCGGCTGGCCGACCGGGTCAAGCCGCCGACCGAGAAGCCGGCGCGGGCCAAGAAGCCCAACGCCGAGCTGCTGGCCTGGCAGGCCGCCGGCCTGCACTGCAGCGCCAACGAGCGCCGCGCCGACGAGGCCAGCCGCGATGTCGAGGCCTGGCTCAAGTGCAAGTACATGCGCGAGCACCTGGGCGAGGAGTTCAGCGGCAAGGTCAGCGCGGCCACCAGCTTCGGGCTGTTCGTCACGCTCGACAGCATGTATGTCGAGGGCCTGGTGCACATCACCGAGCTCGGCGGCGAGTACTACCGCTTCGACGAGGCGCGCCAGGAGCTGCGCGGCGAGCGCACCGGCATCCGCTACGCGCTGGGCACGCCGGTGCGGGTGCAGGTCAGCCGGGTCGACCTCGACGGTCGCCGCATCGACTTCCGCCTGGTGCGCGAGGGCGAGGAGCTGGTGACGCGCGCGCCGCGCGACAAGAAGGGTGGCTCCGCTGCGGCCGCAGGCGAGGGCGGGTCTGCCAGGGTGGCGCGCAAGCCCAAGCCCAAGGCAGACGAGGCCGGTCAATCGGGTCCGTCGGGCATCTGGTCGGGCGGCAAGGCGGCTGGCAAGGCTGCGGGCCGTGCCGGACCCAAGCCGACGGGCAAGTCGCGCAAGGGCAGGCGCTGAGATGCAGATCCTCTGGTTCCTGCTCGACAACCTGTTCTTCGTACTGGTCGCGGCGGCGCTGCTGCGCGCCTGGATGAACCAGTCCCGCTTGCGCATGACCCAGCAGCCCGGGCTGTTCGTGATGGCGGTCAGTGACTGGATCGTCCGGCCCTTGCGCCGCTCCTTGCCCAGGCGCTGGCAGCAGGCCCGGCTGGACTGGGCCAGCCTGGTAGCCGCCGGACTGCTGGCCTTGGCCTATGCCCTGCTGGTGCATGGGCTGAGCCTGCTGGCCTTGCCCCGGTTCGACCTGCTGGGCTGGCTCTGGAGCGTGCCGGTCCAGGCGCTGCTGTTCCTGCTGCGCACCGCGCTGCAGGGGCTGATGGGGATGACGCTGGTCTATGCGCTGCTGAGCTGGATCCAGCCCTTTTCGCCCGTCAGCGCGGTGCTGGCCGCGCTGCTCGAACCGCTGCTGCAGCCCTTGCGGCAACGGCTGCCCCGGATCGGCGGCGTCGATCTGTCGGCGCTGGTGCTGATGCTGCTGCTCCAGATCCTGCTGCTGGCGCTGGCCTGACGGCCGGCAGGTTCAGTCCTGCCAGGCGGTGATGCCGGCGAGCAGGTCGCCGGCGCGCAGGCTGCGTCCGGCCGGCCAGCGGTCGGCCAAGACGCCGTGCTGGTAGACGGCGCGGCGCGCCGCCTCCAGGGCCAGCGCCTGTCCCAGCTGCGAATCATGGCTGGGCTGGCCTGCGCTGGCCTGTGCCCAGTACGCGCCCACCATGCCGGCCAGCACGTCGCCGGTGCCGGCCGTCGCCAGCAGCGCGTTGCCGGTCGGGTTGATGAGCGGTGTCTGGCCTGGCGCGCTGATCACGCTGCCCGAACCCTTGAGCACCACCACGCCTCGCAGTTCCTCCGACAGCCGGCGCGCGGCGCCGAGCCGGTTGGCCTGGACTTGCGCGCTGTCGCAGCCCAGCAGCCTGGCCGCTTCCAGTGGATGCGGCGTCAGGATGCTGTGCTGGCCGCGTGAGTACCGGCTGGCCAGTTGCGCGCGCCAGTCCGGTGAGCCGGCGATCGCGTTGAGCGCGTCGGCATCGAGCACCAGGCGCGGCGACTGTTCGAGCAGGGCCGGCAGCACCGCGCGCACCGATTGGCCGCCGCCGCAGCCGCAGACGGTGGTGGCCTGGCGCGCCAGTTCGTCCTCGGCGGCAGCCTGTGCCGGGCGGAACATCAGCTCGGGCCAGAGCGGGTCGAGCGCGGGCGTGGCGGGTCCGGCGCCGAGCAGGCCCAGGTAGACCCGGCCCGCGCCGGCCTGCAGCCCGGCGCGCGCCGCCAGCAAGGCGGCGCCCGTCATGCCGATGCCGTCGACCGAGACATCCTGGCCGCCCAGCACCAGCAAGTCGCCGTGGCTGCCCTTGTGGGCGCCATGACGCTGCTGTCGTTGCTGGCGCAATGACGAGCTGACGCGGTGCGAGTCGGCCAGCCAGGCATCGGCAGGCATCCCGGCCGGATCGATGCCGAGCCGGTCCAGCCAGACCTGGCCGGCCGCATCGCGGCCGTCGGCGGTGAACAGCCCGGGCTTGAGCGTGAGCAGCGACAGCGTGTGGCGCGGCCCGGCCGGCATCCGCTCGAAGGGGTTGCGCCAGGCGCCGCTGTCGGGGTCCAGCCCGCTGGGCAGGTCGACGCACAGCACGGTGGAGCGGGTCCGCTGCAGCGTCAGCATCCAGTCGGCCATCGGTCCGGCTGCCAGGCCACGGCTGCCCAGGCCCAGCAAGGCATCGATGCCGAGGTCGAAGTCGTCCGGTGCCCGGTCGGAAAAACGCACGCCGGCGGCGCGCGCCTGTTGCAGGGCATGGCGGGCATCGTCCGGCAGCCGGCTTTCGTCGCCATGCCAGCTGACCGTCACGCGAGTCTGCGGCAGCAGCCCGTGCAGCAGGGCCGCCGCCAGCAGCCCGTCGCCGCCGTTGTTGCCCGGGCCACAGGCGACCCAGACCTGGCGCGCGTGCGGCGTCAGCGCGCGCGCCAGTGCCGCCACGGCGGCGGCGGCGCGACGCATCAGGGTGTGCGGGGGCAGGGCGGCGAGCGCGGCCTGCTCCAGCGCGCGGCTGGCGGCGCTGCCTTGCAGCGCCAGATCGGGCAGTCGGGAGCAGGGGGCTATGCGCTGCATGGCGGGGATGGTGTCAGAGGTGTTACAATCGTCGGGCTTTGAAAATTGTGGCGATTCTCGCCGCAACGAACTAAGCCTAACCGCAAACAGGCCCGACCAGGTGTTGCCGGCGACATGCCGGCAATAATGGGCCTGATTTAAGCCCCAACCTCAGGAAATTTAACCATGTCTATCTCCATGCGCGAAATGCTGGAAGCCGGTGTCCACTTCGGTCACCAAACCCGCTTCTGGAACCCCAAGATGGCGCCGTTCATCTTCGGTCACCGCAACAAGATCCACATCATCAACCTGGAAAAGACCCTCCCGCTGTTCGAGGAGGCCGCCAAGTTCGTGCGCCAGCTGACCGCCAACGGCGGCACCGTGCTGATGGTCGGCACCAAGCGCACCTCGCGCGACATCGTGTCCCTGGAAGCTGACCGCGCCGGCGTGCCCTACGTCGAGCAGCGCTGGCTCGGCGGCATGCTGACCAACTTCAAGACCGTCAAGACCTCGATCAAGCGCCTGAAGGACATGCAAGCCCAGAAGGAAGCCGGTCTGGAAACCATGTCCAAGAAGGAACAGCTGACCTTCACCCGCGAGATCGAGAAGCTCGAGAAGGACATCGGCGGCATCCAGGACATGCCCGCTCTGCCGGACGCGATCTTCGTCGTCGACGTCGGCTACCACAAGATCGCCGTCTCCGAAGCCAAGAAGCTGGGCATCCCGCTGATCGGCATCGTCGACACCAACCACTCGCCCGAAGGCATCGACTACGTGATCCCGGGTAACGACGACTCCGCCAAGGCTGTCGCCCTGTACGCTCGCGGCATCGCTGACGCGATCCTGGAAGGCCGTGCCAACGCCGGCGCCGACCTGGTCAAGACCGTGCAAGCCGCTGCCGCTGGCGACGAGTTCGTCGAAGTGCAAGACGCCGCCTGATACCGGGCACCCAAGTCGAAAAAGGGGCTCGAGAGCCCCTTTTTTGCAAGCAAATTTTCATCTGACAGTGCAACACTGGGTTCCATCACGGACCCGAACGGAGAAACAAGATGGCTGCAATCACCGCTAGCATGGTCGCCGAACTGCGCGCCAAGACCGACGCCCCGATGATGGAGTGCAAGAAGGCACTGACCGAGGCCGAAGGCAACATGGACAAGGCCGAGGAGATCCTGCGTGTCAAGCTCGGCAACAAGGCCGGCAAGGCCGCCAGCCGCGTGACCGCCGAAGGCGTGATCTCCAGCTTCATCGACGGCACCACCGGCGCCCTGGTCGAGATCAACTGCGAAACCGACTTCGTCTCCAAGAACGACCTGTTCCTGGCCTTCTGCAACCAGGTCGCCGAGCTGGTCGTCAAGCACAACCCGGCTGACGTCGCCGCCATCGGTGAACTGCCGCTGACCCTGGAAAGCTTCGGCCCGACCGTGGAAGAAGTCCGCAAGGGCCTGATCGGCAAGATCGGCGAGAACATGGCGATCCGTCGCTTCAAGCGCTACGCCGACGGTGGCCAGCTGGCCGCCTACCTGCACGGCGTGCGCATCGGCGTGATGGTCGAGTTCGACGGCGAGCTGACCGCTGCCAAGGACACCGCGATGCACATCGCCGCCATGAAGCCGGTCTCGCTGTCGAGCGCCGACGTGCCGGCCGAGCTGGTCGCCAAGGAGCGCTCGGTCGCCGAAGCCAAGGCTGCCGAATCCGGCAAGCCGGCCGAGATCGCCGCCAAGATGATCGAAGGTTCGATCCAGAAGTACCTGAAGGAAGTCTCGCTGCTGGACCAGGTCTTCGTCAAGGCCGCCGACGGCAAGCAGACCGTGGCCGCCTACCTCAAGTCCGCCAACACCACCGTCAAGGGCTTCACGATGTTCGTCGTCGGTGAAGGCATCGAGAAGAAGGTCGACGACTTCGCCGCTGAAGTCGCCGCCCAGGTCGCAGCCGCCACCCAGGGCGCCTGATACCGATCTGACCCGGCTGGGCGGGCGCTGTCGGCAGGATGCCGGCACGCCCCCGACCGGAAAAATGCACGGCCGACCCTTCGCGGGGTCGGCCGTTGTCGCACTCAAGCCCTAAAATCCACCGGATATCAACTAGACCCATGCTTATGCCCGCCTACAAGCGCATCCTCCTGAAACTCTCCGGCGAAGCCCTGATGGGCGATGACGCCTTTGGCATCAACCGCGCGACCATCGTGCGCATTGTCGACGAGGTCGCGGAGGTCACCCGGCTCGGCGTGGAGGTGGCGGTGGTCATCGGCGGCGGCAACATCTTCCGTGGCGTCGCGGGCGGTTCGGTCGGAATGGACCGCGCCACGGCCGACTACATGGGCATGCTGGCCACCGTCATGAACTCGCTCGCCCTGGGCGACGCGTTCGAGAAGGCCGGCGTCAAGGCGCGCGTGATGTCCGCGATCGCGATCGACCAGGTGGTCGAGCCCTATGTCCGCCCGAAGGCGCTGCAATACCTCGAAGAAGGCAAGGTGGTCGTGTTCGCCGCCGGCACCGGCAACCCCTTCTTCACCACCGATACCGCGGCCGCGCTGCGCGGCGCCGAGATCGGCGCCGAGATCGTGCTCAAGGCGACCAAGGTCGACGGCATCTATACCGCCGACCCGAAGAAGGACCCGACCGCGACGCTCTACCACCAGGTCAGCTTCGACGAGGCGATCAACCGCCAGCTCGAAGTGCTGGATGCGACGGCCTTTGCGCTCTGCCGCGACCAGAAGCTGCCGATCAAGGTCTTCAGCATCTTCAAGCCGGGCGCGCTGCGCCGCGTCGTGCTCGGCGAGGACGAGGGCACCCTGGTCCACGTCTGATCAATCCCCATTTACCAGAGGTCAAAAGAATGGAATTGTCTGCCATCAAGAAGAACGCCGAGCAGAAGATGAACGCTTCGCTCGAAGCCCTCAAGAACAACCTGGCCCGGGTCCGCACCGGCCGCGCCAACCCGCAACTGCTCGACACCGTGCAGGTCGAATACTGGGGCTCGATGGTGCCGATGTCGCAGGTCGCCAACCTGACCCTGCTCGACGCGCGCACCATCGGCGTGGCGCCCTGGGAAAAAGGCATGGGCGCCAAGATCGAGAAGGCGATCCGCGAGTCCGACCTGGGCCTGAACCCGTCCTCGCAGGGCGACCTGATCCGGGTGCCGATTCCGGCCATGACCGAGGAGCGCCGCAAGGAAATGACCAAGCATGTGCGTGGCGAGGGCGAGCATGCCAAGGTGGCCGTGCGCAACCTGCGCCGTGACGCGAACGAGGCGGTCAAGAAGCTGGTCAAGGACAAGCTGGCCTCCGAGGACGACGAGCGCCGCAGCACCGACGAGATCCAGAAGCTGACCGATCGCATGATCGCCGAGGTGGACAAGATCGTGGCCTCCAAGGAACAGGACCTGATGGCCTTCTGAGGCTGCTCCAGGCCCAACCGACCCAGATCCTGCTGCATGTTCAAGCCCAAAGCCGTCAAGTCTCCCGCCGCCATGCCCCGGCATGTCGCCATCGTCATGGACGGCAACGGCCGTTGGGCCAAGAAGCGCTTCCTGCCCAGGCTGGCGGGGCATCGTCAGGGCTACGAGTCGCTGCGGCGCATGGTCGACCTGTGCCTGCAGCGCGGCATCCAGGTGCTGACGGTGTTTGCCTTCTCGTCCGAGAACTGGAAGCGCCCGGCCGAGGAAGTCTCGGGTCTGATGGACTTGTTGGTCAGGGGCCTGATGCGCGAGGTGCCCAAGCTGGGCGCGCAGGGTGTGCGCATGGAGTTCCCGGGCGAACGCCAGGGCTTGTCTGATCTGGTCCGTTCCAGCCTCGAACAGGCCCGTGCTCAGACCGCGCAGAACGACAGGCTGGTGCTCAACATCTGCTTCAACTATGGCGGGCGCTGGGACCTGGTGCAGGCCGCGCAGCAGCTGGCCTTGCGCGGTGAAGCCATCACCGAGGCCTCGCTGTCGGCAGCGCTGTCGACGGCCCATGTGCCGGACCCCGACCTCGTGATCCGCACTGGCGGCGAGCAGCGCATCAGCAATTTCCTGCTCTGGCAGTCGGCTTATTCCGAATTCTATTTCTCGGACAAGCTCTGGCCCGACTTCGACGCGGCCGAGTTGGATCGCGCGCTGGATTGCTATGCCGGTCGGGAGCGTCGCTTCGGCCTGATTTCCGAGCAGCTCGCTGCTTCATCCGGCGCCGCCTGATCCCATGCTCAAGCAAAGAATCCTCACGGCCCTGTTGCTGCTCGCGGTCCTGCTGCCGGCCCTGTTTCATTCCGATCCCCAGCCTTTTTGCCTGCTCACGCTGCTGCTGATCGTCGCCGGCGGCTGGGAATGGGCTCGGCTCAACGGGCTGGCTTTCGCTGCCGCGCTGGCCTGCGGGCTCGGTCTCGGTGCCTTGCTGGGCCTGGCCTGGTGGCAGATCGGCCTGGCGCGTGAGTTGCCACTGCTGTGGCAGATCACCGGCATTTTCTGGCTGGTCACCGCGCCGCTGCTGCTGCGCGCCGGTGTCGCCGGCTGGCCCCGCGTGCCGCAGACACTGCGCTTGTGGCTGGGACTGGCCCTGATCGGGCTGGCCTGGTGGGCCATGGCGCAGGCCCGCGCCCAGGGCGTCGCGCTGCTGCTCTCGATCATGGCGCTGGTCTGGACCGCCGACATCGCCGCCTATTTCGGCGGCAAGGCTTTTGGCCGGCGCAAGCTCGCGCCGACCATCAGCCCCGGCAAGAGCTGGGCCGGCGTCTACAGCGGCGCGGCCGGCGTGCTGCTGCTGGCCATCTGCTGGACCTGGGCCGAGCAGCGCTACGGCACGCCGGGTGCCAGCCTCTATGGCCGGCTCTGGGCCATGGGGCCGTTGCCCGCCTTGCTGGCGCTGTTGCTGCTGACCGCGATGAGCGTCTGCGGCGACCTGATCGAGTCGCTGGTCAAGCGCAGCGCGGGCGTCAAGGACTCCAGCCAGCTGTTGCCGGGCCACGGTGGCGTGCTCGACCGGGTCGACGCCTTGCTGCCGGTGTTGCCGCTGGGCATGATGCTCGCGACCCTCTGAATTCACCTGAACCTCGCCCATGCCTGATTCCCTCCTGCTGGCACGCCAGCGTCTGACCGTGCTCGGCTCCACCGGCTCCATCGGCAAGAACACGCTGGACGTGGCGGCGCGCCACCCGGAACGCTTCGAAGTCTTTGCGTTGAGCGCCTCGACCCAGGTCGAGCTGCTGCTGGCGCAATGCGCCCAGTTCAAGCCGCGCTACGCCGTCATGGCCTCGCCCGCCCATGCCGCCTTGCTGCGCGAGCGCATCGCGGCCGAGGGTCTGGCCACCGAGGTGCTGGCCGGGCCCGCCGCCCTGTGCGAGATCAGCTCGCTGCCCGAGGTCGATGCCGTGATGGCCGCCATCGTCGGTGCTGCCGGCCTGGAGCCCTGCCTGGCGGCGGCGCGCAGCGGCAAGAAGCTGCTGCTGGCCAACAAGGAGGCGCTGGTCGTCGGCGGCGAGCTCTTCATGCGGGCGGTGCGCCAGGGTGGCGCCACGCTGCTGCCGATCGACAGCGAGCACTCGGCCATCTTCCAGTCCCTGCCCGAGGATGCCTCGACCTGGAACGAGCGGGTCGAGAAGATCATCCTGACCGCCTCGGGCGGGCCGTTCCGCAGCCGCGATCCGCTCACGCTGGCGCGGGTCACGCCCGACGAGGCCTGCGCCCACCCGAACTGGGTCATGGGCCGCAAGATCTCGGTCGATTCGGCCACCATGATGAACAAGGCGCTGGAGGTGATCGAGGCGCGCTACCTGTTCGGCCTGCCGCCCGAGCGCATCGAGGTCGTGATCCACCCGCAGAGCGTGCTGCATTCGATGGTGCAGTACCGCGACCGTTCGGTCGTGGCCCAGCTCGGCACGCCCGACATGCGGGTGCCGATCGCCTATGGCCTGAGCTGGCCGCGCCGCATCGAGTCGGGCGCCGAGGCGCTGGATTTCGCGCGCATGAGCGCGCTGACCTTCGAGCCGGCCGATCCGGTCCGCTTTCCCGGCCTGTTCCTGGCCTGGGAGGCGCTCAATGCGGTGCCGGGCACGACGGCGGTGCTCAATGCCGCCAACGAGGTGGCGGTGGCGTCCTTCCTGGAAGGCCGGCTGCGCTTTGATCAGATCCACCAGATCAACCGCGCCACGCTGGAGCATTACCAGCCGGCCGCGCCGCGCGGCCTCGACGACCTGCTCGCGATCGATGCCCGTGCCCGCGCCCTGGCTGCCGAGCGTGTCGCGCGCAGTCATTAAGCCCTCATGCTGACCGCGCTTGCCTTTGTCTGCGCGCTGGCGCTGCTGATCGCTGTCCACGAGTGGGGGCATTACCGCATGGCGCTGGCCTGCGGCGTCAGGGTGCTGCGCTTCTCGATCGGTTTCGGGCCGGTGCTGCTGCAATGGCGCGGGCGCAGCGGCACCGAGTTCACGCTCTGCCTGCTGCCGCTGGGCGGCTATGTGCGCATGCTCGACGAGCGCGAGGCAGCCGTGCCTGAGCAGGAGCGCCACCTGGCGTTCAACACCCAGTCGCTGCGCGCGCGCGCGGCCATCGTCGCGGCCGGCCCGCTGGCCAATCTGGTGCTCGCGGTCCTGCTCTACGCCACCGTGTCCTGGGTCGGCCAGCCGCAGGCGCGGCCCGTGCTGTCCGCACCGGCGGCCGGCACGCTGGCGGCCGAGGCGGGCCTGCGCAGCGGGCTCTGGGTGCAGCGGCTGGCGCTAGAAGGTGAAGAGCCGCACGAGATCGTGAGTTTCGACCAGCTGGGCTGGGAGCTGACGCAAGCCGCGCTGTCCGGCCAGGACCTGAGGCTGTGGGCCGGCTCGGCCCAGCAGTCGGAAACCGACGAATACCGCCTGCCCTTGGCGACGCTGGGGCCGGTCGAGGCCGATGCCCGGCTGCTGACCCGCATCGGCATCGTCGCGCCCTGGTCGGCGCCGGTGATCGGCGAGCTGGTCGCAGGCGAGGCGGGTGCACGCTCCGGCCTGCTGCGCGGCGACCGGGTGCTGTCGGTCAACGGTCAGCCGGTGCAAGACGCGCAGCAGTTGCGCCAGCTCATCCGCGACAGCCTGGACGCCGAGGGCCGGGGGCTGGCGGCGCGCTGGCGGCTGGAGCGAGCCGGCCAGCCGCTGGAGCTGATGGTGCGACCCGAGCCCAAGGGGGAGGGCGCCGCGCGGGTCGCACGCATCGGCGCCTACGTGGGGGCTCCGCCCGAGACCGTCATCGTGCAGGAGGACCTGCTGGGCGGGTTGGCGCAGGGCCTGCGCCGCACCGGCGAGGTTGCCGCCATGACGCTGGGCATGATCGGCCGCATGGTGGCCGGACTGGCCTCGCTCGACAACCTGAGCGGCCCGATCTCGATCGCCGAATACGCCGGCAAATCCGCCAGTCTGGGGCCGGTGGCCTACCTGAGCTTCCTGGCGCTGATCAGCGTCAGCCTGGGCGTGCTCAACCTGCTGCCGATCCCGGTCCTTGACGGCGGGCACCTGTTGTATTATCTGATCGAAGGCGTGACCGGCCGAAGCCTCTCCGTGCTCTGGCTGGAACGGCTGCAGCGTGCCGGCATGGCCATGCTGCTGGCGCTCATGAGCGTGGCCGTTTTCAATGACATCGCCCGACTGTTGGGCTGAAATCCTGTTTCCATGAAGAACTCCCTTTTCCGCATGCGCTCGCTTGCCATGGGCGCGATCGCCTCCACCCTGGTGGCCGCCTTGCCGGCCTGGGCTGTTGCACCGTTCCAGTTGCGCGACATCCGCCTCGAGGGGCTGCAGCGGGTCGAGCCCGGCACCGTGTTCGCCTCGCTGCCGTTTCGCGTCGGTGACCAGTACAGCGACGACAAGGGCACGGCCGCGATCCGCGCGCTGTTCGGCCTGGGCCTGTTCTCGGACATCCGCCTGCAGGTCAACGGCGACGAGCTGGTCGTGATCGTCGAGGAGCGCCCGACCGTGGCCGAGGTCAGCTTCAGCGGTGTCAAGGAGTTCGACGCCGAGGTGCTCAAGAAGGCGCTGCGCGACATCGGCCTGGCCGATGGACGTCCCTTCGATCGCGCGCTGGCCGACCGCGCCGAGCAGGAGCTCAAGCGCCAGTACCTGACGCGCAGCCTCTACGCGGCCCAGGTGACGGCCACCGTCACGCCGATCGAGCGCAACCGCGTCAACGTCAATTTCAGCGTGGTCGAGGGCGATATCGCCAAGATCAAGGAAATTCGCATCGTCGGCAACCGGGCCTTCAGCGAGGACACCCTGCGCGGCCTGTTCGACCTCGACACCGGCGGCTGGCTGAGCTGGTACACCAAGAGCGACCGCTACTCGCGCACCAAGCTCAACGCCGATCTCGAAACGCTGCGCAGCTACTACCTGTCGCGCGGCTACCTCGAGTTCCGCATCGACTCGACCCAGGTCGCGATCGCGCCCGAGAAGGACGCGATGTCGATCACGATCAACCTGACCGAAGGCAAGCGCTACGTGGTCTCGGGCATCAAGCTCGAGGGCGACTACCTCGGCAAGGAAGAGGAATTCAAGTCGCTGATCGCGATCCGTGCCGGCCAGCCCTACAACGCCGAGGACGTGGCGCAGACGACCAAGGCCTTCACCGAGTTCTTCGGCGGCTTCGGCTACGCCTTCGCCCGCGTCGAGGCCAAGCCGCAGATCGACCGCGTCAACAACCGGGTCGCGCTGGTGCTGTCGGCGCAGCCCTCGCGCCGCGCCTATGTGCGCCGCATCAGCGTCGAAGGCAACAACCGCACCCGCGACGAGGTGATCCGGCGCGAGTTCCGCCAGCTCGAATCGGCCTGGTACGACGGCGACCGCATCAAGCTCTCGCGCGACCGGGTTGACCGCCTGGGCTTCTTCACCCAGGTCGCGGTCGACACGGTCGAGGTGCCCGACGCGCCCGATCAGGTCGATCTGGTGGTCAGCGTGGCCGAGAAGCCGACCGGCAACCTGACGCTGGGCGCTGGCTTCTCGCAGGCCGAGAAGCTCTCCTTGATCGCCGGCATCCAGCAGGAGAACCTGTTCGGCTCGGGCAACTACCTGGGCCTGAACGTCAACACCAGCAAGTACAACCGCCAGCTCTCGCTGAGCACGACCGACCCCTATTTCACGCCCGAGGGCATCTCGCGCACCTTCGATCTCTACTACCGCACCAGCCAGCCGCTGACCACGCAGGAAGGCAACTACAAGCTGACCACGCCGGGCGTGGCGGTGCGCTTTGGCGTGCCGTTCTCGGAGACCGACACGGTGTATTTCGGCGCCGGCCTGGAGCAGACCAAGATCGATCCGGGCAACGGCATGCCCCAGGCCTATAACGACTTCATCGGCACCTTCGGCGATGCGCCGGTCTCGGTGCCGCTGACGGTCGGTTGGGGCCGCGACACGCGCGACAGCGCGCTGGTGCCGACCATGGGTCGCCTGCAGCGCGTCAACGGCGAGCTCGGCATCGCGGGCGACACCCGCTACGCCAAGGCCAGCTACCAGTTCCAGCAGTATGTCCCGCTCAACAAGAAGTTCACGCTGGCGTTCAACGCCGAGGCGGGCTGGGGCGAGGGCCTGTCGGGCAAGTCTTATCCGCTGTTCAAGAACTTCTATGGCGGCGGTCTCGGCTCGGTGCGCGGCTTCGAGCAGGGCACGCTGGGCGGCAAGTCCCAGATCATCGGTGGCACGACCATGGCCAACATCGGTGGCACCCGCAAGATGGTGCTCAACACCGAGCTGGTCGCCCCGTTCCCGGGCGCTGGCAACGACCGTACCTTGCGTCTGTACGGCTTCTTCGACATCGGCAACATCTACGGCGAGGACGAAAAGCTCGACTTCGCCGACCTGCGCGCCTCGACCGGTGTGGGCATCAGCTGGATTTCGCCCATCGGCCCGCTTAGAATCGCCTACGCCCGTCCGGTGCGCAAGCAATCCGGCGACAAGACCCAGAGCATCCAATTCCAGATCGGGACCTCCTTCTGATGAAATCGTTCAAGCGCGTTTTTTCGCGCCAGGCCATCGCGGCACTGGCGCTCGGTTGTGCCACCCTGGCTTCGGCCGCCGAACTCAAGATCGGCTTCGTCAACACCGACCGCATCTTCAAGGAAGCCTCGACCGCCAAGGCGGCCCAGTCCAAGCTGGAGCAGGAGTTCTCGCGCCGCGAGCGCGAGGTCGAGGCGCTGGCCGGTCAGCTCAAGTCCGCTTCCGAGAAGTTCGAGAAGGATGCGCCGACCCTGTCCGAGAGCCAGCGCGGCACGCGTCAGCGCCAGCTGGTCGAGCTCGACCGCGAGTTCCAGCGCAAGCGCCGCGAGTTCCAGGAAGACCTGGCGCAACGCAAGAACGAGGAGCTGCAGATCGTGCTCGAGCGCGCCAACCGCGTCATCAAGCAGGTCGCCGAGAGCGAGAAGTACGACCTCATCATGCAGGAAGCGGTCTACGTCAATCCCAGGCTCGACATCACCGACAAGGTGTTGAGCGGACTCAACAACGCCAAGTGATGGTCAGGCCGTGAGCGCCACCCTGGCCGAAATCCGCGCCGCCCTGGGCGGCGTTTTGCATGGTGCGCCCGAGCTGCGGGTGCTGCGCCTGGCTTCGCTTGAGTCGGCCGACGCCGATGCGCTGTCCTTCGTCGCGCAGGCGCGCTACGCCTCGCAGATCGCGAGCACGCACGCTGGCGCGCTGATCGTGCCGCCCGCGCTGCTGGAGCAGGCTGGCGCGCGCGGCGCCTGCATCGAGACGCCCGACGCCTACCTCTATTTCGCGCGCCTGACGCAGTGGTGGAAGGCCAGGCGCGAGGCCGCCGAGCAGGCCGACGCGGGTCCCGCCATCCACCCGAGCGCGGTGATTCATCCCACGGCGCGGCTGGGCGCTGGCGTGACGGTCGGTGCCTTTGCCGTGATCGATGCCGGCGTCGTCGTGGACGCGGGCGCCCGCATCGGCGCGCATTGCGTGCTGGAGCGCCGCGCCTGTGTCGGCGCGCGCAGCCGTCTGAGCCCGCAGGTGACGCTGGGCCACGACTGCCGCATCGGCGCCGATGGCATCGTGCACGCGGGCACCGTGATCGGCGCCGACGGCTTCGGCTTCGCGCCGCACCAGGGCGAGTGGATCAAGATCGAGCAGCTCGGCGCGGTGCGCATCGGCGACCGGGTCGAGATCGGCGCCAACTGCTGCATCGACCGCGGCGCGCTCGAGGACACCGTGATCGAGGACGGCGTCAAGCTCGACAACCTGATCCAGATCGGCCACAACGTGCAGGTGGGCCGCCACACCGCGATGGCCGGCTGCGCGGGCGTCGCCGGCAGCGCCAGGATCGGCGCCCACTGCACTATCGGCGGCGGCGCCGTCGTGCTGGGACATCTCACGCTGGCCGACGGGGTGCATGTCTCGGCCGCCTCGGTCGTGATGCGCTCGATCCATCAGCCTGGCCAGTACAGCGGCGTGTTCCCGATCGACGACAACCGCTCCTGGGAAAAGAACGCGGCCACGCTCAGGCAACTGCACAGCCTGCGCGACCGCATCAAAGCATTGGAAAAGAAATCATGATGGACATCCACCAGATCCTCAAGCAACTCCCGCACCGCTACCCCTTCCTGCTCGTCGACCGCGTGCTCGAAGTGGAAAAGGGCAAGTCCATCAAGGCGCTCAAGAACGTCAGCGTCAACGAGCCGCAGTTCACCGGCCATTTCCCGCACCGTCCGGTGTTCCCGGGCGTGCTGCAGCTCGAAGCGCTGGCGCAGGCCGCCGCGCTGCTGGCTTTCGAGACCCTGGGCACCTCGCCGGACGACAACACGGTCTACTACTTCGCCGGCATCGACGGCGCGCGCTTCAAGCGTCCGGTCGAGCCGGGCGACCAGCTCATCCTCGAAGTCACGCTCGAGCGCATGAAGGCCGGCATGTTCAAGTTCAAGGGCACGACCCGGGTCGATGGCGAGATCGCCTGCGAGGCCGAGCTGATGTGCGCGATGCGCAAGATCGCCTGAGCCAGGTGCGCGCGTGAGCAATATTCACCCCACCGCCGTGGTCGACCCCGCAGCCGAGCTCGACAGCTCGGTCACGGTCGGCCCCTACACGGTGATCGGTCCACATGTGAAGGTGGATGCCGGCACGGCCATCGGTCCGCATTGCGTGATCGAGGGTCACACGACGATAGGCCGCGACAACCGCATCTTCCAGTTCGTCTCGCTGGGCGCGATCAACCAGGACAAGAAGTACGCGGGCGAGCCCTGCGAGCTGGTCATCGGCGAGCGCAACACGATCCGCGAGTTCAGCACCTACCACATCGGCACGGTGCAGGGTGGTGGCGTGACGCGCCTGGGTAGCGACAACTGGATGATGGCCTACACCCATCTGGCGCATGACTGCCTGGTCGGCGACCACACGATTTTCGCCAACAACGCGCAGATCGCGGGCCATGTCGTGGTCGGTGACTGGGTGATCCTGGGCGCCTACACCTGCGTGCACCAGTTCGTGCGCATCGGCGCGCATGGCATGACCGGCATGGGCACCGTGTTGCTGGCCGACCAGCCGCCGTTCGTGATGAGCGAGGGGCACCCGGCCGCCGCGCGCTCGATGAATTTCGAGGGCCTGCGCCGGCGTGGCTTCAGCGCCGCGCGCATCGCGGCCGTCAAGGCCATGCACAAGGCGCTCTATCGCGACAACCTGACGCTGGAGCAGGCCAGGGAGCGCATCGCCGAGTTGGCGCGGCGCTTCGAGGGCTGCGAGCCCGATGTGCGGCTGATGCAGGTCTTCCTCGACGGTCTGTCCGCGCAGCGCGGCATCGTGCGCTGATGGTGGCGGACCTGAGTACAGCCACCGTCGCCCTGGTGGCTGGCGAGGCTTCGGGCGATCTGCTGGCGGCCCAGTTGCTGCGCGGCTTGCACCAGCGCTGGCCGGGACTGCGCGCCGCCGGCATCGGTGGGCCGCGGATGCAGGCGGCCGGCTTTCAGGCCTGGTGGCCGAGCGAGAAGCTGGCCGTGCGCGGCTATGTCGAGGTGCTGCGCCACTACCGCGAGATCGTCGGCATCCGCCGCCAGCTGAAAAGTCGGCTGCTGGCCGACAAGCCTCGCCTGTTCATCGGCGTCGATGCGCCCGATTTCAACCTTGATCTGGAAGGCGACTTGCGCGCGGCCGGCGTGAAAACCGTGCATTTCGTCGCGCCCGCGGTCTGGGCCTGGCGCCCCGAGCGGGTCGAGCAGATCCGCCGCTGCGTCGATCATGTGCTGTGCATCTTCCCGTTCGAGCCCGAGCTGCTGGCACGCCACGGCATCGCCGCGACCTATGTCGGCCATCCGCTGGCGCCGCTGATTCCCATGCTGCCCGACCGGGCCAAGGCCAGGATGGAGCTCGGCCTGCCGCTGGAGGCGTCCGTGGTGGCCTTGCTGCCGGGCAGCCGCCAGGCCGAGATCGAGCATCTGTTGCCGCGTTTCCTGCAGGCGGCCGGGCTGATGCGGCGCGAGCGGCCCGGACTGTGTTTCGTGCTGCCGGCGGTGCCGGCGCAACAGGCCCGCATCCAGCAGCTGGTCGACCGCGCCGGCCTTGAAGAGGCCGTGCAGGTCACGCGCGGCGGCTCGCACGCGGCACTCGCCGCCTGTGACGTCACGCTGATCGCCAGCGGCACCGCGACGCTGGAGGCCGCGCTGTTCAAGCGCCCGATGGTGATCGCTTACCACATGAACTGGCTGTCCTGGAAGCTGCACCAGCGCAAGATGCTGCAGCCCTGGGTCGGCCTGCCCAATATCCTGGCTGGCGAATTCCTGGTGCCCGAGCTGCTGCAGGAGGCCGCCACGCCGGCCGCGCTGGCGCGCGAAACGCTGGCCTGGCTCGCCGATGACGCGGCCACGCGGGCGCGGCGCGAGGCGCTGCAGCAGCGTTTTTCCGTCATGCACCGCGAGCTCACTCGCGACACCGTCACAAGGGCCACCGATGCCATCGAGCAAGTCCTTGCCGCTTGAGCAGGCCGCCTTCGACTGGCAGACGCCCGCCCTGGTCGCCGGCGTGGACGAGGCCGGTCGCGGTCCGCTGGCCGGGCCGGTGGTGGCCGCCGCCGTGATCCTGGACGACTTCCAGCCGATCATGGGGCTGGCCGACTCCAAGAAGCTCAGCGCGGCCCGGCGCGAGGCGCTCTACGACGAGATCCGCGCCAAGGCGCTGTGCTGCTGCATCGCGCAGGCCAGCGTCGAGGAAATCGACCGGCTCAACATCCTGCAGGCGACCCTGCTGGCGATGCAGCGCGCGGTCACGGGCTTGCGCCTCAGGCCCGGCCTGGTGCTGGTCGACGGCAACCGGCTGCCGCTGCTCGACGTCCGCGCCGAGGCCATTGTCAAGGGCGACGCCAAGGTGGCGGCGATCTCGGCCGCCTCCATCCTGGCCAAGGTCACGCGCGACCGTGGCCTGATCCAGCTCGATCAACAGTACCCGCAATACGGCTTCGCGCGCCACAAGGGCTACGGCACGGCCGAGCACCTGCAGGCGCTGCGCCTGCACGGTCCTTGCCCGCAACACCGCGGCAGCTTCGCTCCGGTGGCCCAGGCGGCGCAGACCCTGCGGGAGCGCCTGCTCGCCCATCCCTTTCACGACTTGGCCATCGCCATGCAGACCCCATGAATCCCGAGATCGTCACCTCGCGCGACAACGCGCTGGTCAAGAAGCTGCGCGCGCTGGCGCAGGACGCTGCGGCCTACCGCAAGCTCGGCCAGGTCTGGCTGGAGGGCGACCACCTCTGCCGCGCCTTGCTGGCACGCGGCCTGCAACCGCAGGCGGTGGTGATGGCGGAGTCCGCGCAGGCCCAGGTGGCGCAATGGGGGCTGGACCCCGCCGTGCGCCGGGTCGTGCTGGCCGACGGCCTGATGGCGCAGCTCAGCGCGCTCGATTCGCCGGCCGCGATGGGCTTCGTCCATGCGCTGCCGGCCCAGACGGCGGTCGATCCGCAGGCGCCCAGCGTGGTGCTCGACCGGCTGCAGGACCCGGGCAATGTCGGCTCCATCCTGCGCAGTGCCGCCGCGATGGGGTTCAAGCAGGTGCTGGCGCTCAAGGGCACGGCGGCGCTGTGGTCGCCCAAGGTGCTGCGCGCCGGCATGGGCGCGCATTTCGCCTTGCAGCTGCGCGAGGGCCTGACCGAGTCCGAGCTCGAAGCACTGCAAGTGCCGCTGCTGGCGACCAGCCCGCACCGGGGCGAATTCCTGCACCGCGCCGCGCTGCCCTGGCCCTGCGCCTGGCTGCTCGGGCATGAAGGGCAGGGCGTGGGCGAGGCGCTGCTGGCGCGCGCCGACATGACGCTGCGCATCGTGCAGCCCGGCGGCGAGGAGTCGCTCAACGCGGCCGCCGCCGCCGCGATCTGCCTGCATGCCAGCGCGGCCGGTGTCGCCTGAGGGCGATTCCTGGCGTTAGACAGCCAGCTGTCATGTTGATCTGCTAGGACTTTCGAACAGACTGTCCAGTCCATGGCCCGGGGGTATAATCGTCAGGTTTACCCTAACCTCGCGCACCTGTAGGCAAGTCCTTGCCGGCCTCCCTGGAAAAGACGTCGTTGCACTCCCCGGGCACAGGTGCGTCCAAACTGGAGAATCCCGTGTTTACCGTCCCAGCAAAAGCCATCCTCGCGCTCGCAGACGGCACGGTCTTTATAGGCGCCTCCATCGGCGCCACCGGCCAGACCGTCGGTGAAGTGGTGTTCAACACCTCGATCACCGGCTATCAGGAAATCCTCACCGACCCCAGCTACCGCCAGCAGATCGTGACCCTCACGTATCCGCATATCGGCAACTACGGTGTCAACGAGGAAGACGTGGAGGCCAATGCCGTCCACGCCGCCGGCCTGATCATCAAAGACCTGCCCCTGCTCTCGTCCAATTTCCGCCAGACGCTGACCCTGGGCGACTACCTCAAGCGTGAAGGTACGGTGGCGATTGCCGACATCGATACCCGCAAGCTGACCCGCCTCCTGCGCGAGAAGGGCGCCCAGAACGGCGCCATCATCGGCCTCGAAGCTGGTGTCGAGGTGACCGACGCGCTCAAGGCCCAGGCCGTGGCCGCGGCCCAGGCCGCCCCCAGCATGAAGGGCCAGGACCTGGCCCAGGTCGTGACCACGCAGCAGCCCTATGTCTGGACCCAGACCGAGTGGAAGCTCGCGCGCGAAGACGGCACCCCGGGCTACGGCGAGCAGACCGCTCCGCGCTTTCATGTGGTGGCCTATGACTTCGGCGTCAAGCTCAACATCCTGCGCATGCTGGCCTCGCGCGGCTGCAAGGTGACCGTGGTGCCGGCCAAGACGCCGGCGGCCGAGGTGCTCAAGCACAATCCGGACGGCATCTTCCTGTCCAACGGTCCGGGCGACCCGCAGCCTTGCGACTACGCGATCGCCGCCACGCAAGAGCTGATCGAGACCGGCATCCCGCTGTTCGGCATCTGCCTGGGGCACCAGATCATGGCGCTGGCCTCCGGCGCCCAGACCTTCAAGATGGTCAACAGCCACCATGGCGCCAACCATCCGGTCAAGGACCTCGACAGCGGCCGCGTCAGCATCACGAGCCAGAACCATGGTTTCGCCGTGGCCATGGACTCGCTGCCCGCCAACCTGCGCCCGACCCACATCAGCCTGTTCGACGGCACGCTGCAGGGCCTGGAGCGCACCGACCGCCCGGCCTTCTGCTTCCAGGGTCACCCGGAAGCCTCGCCCGGTCCGCACGACATCGCCTACCTGTTCGACCGCTTCACGGCACTGATGGAGCAACACAAAAATGCCTAAGCGCACAGACATCAAGAGCATCCTCATCATCGGCGCCGGTCCCATCGTGATCGGCCAGGCCTGCGAGTTCGACTATTCGGGCGTGCAGGCCTGCAAGGCGCTGCGCGAGGAGGGCTACAAGGTCATCCTGATCAACAGCAACCCGGCCACGATCATGACCGACCCGGCCACGGCCGACGTCACCTACATCGAGCCGATCACCTGGCAGACGGTCGAGAAGATCATCGCCAAGGAGCGTCCCGACGCGATCCTGCCGACCATGGGTGGCCAGACCGCGCTGAACTGCGCGCTCGACCTGTGGCACCACGGCGTGCTCGACAAGTACGAGGTCGAGCTGATCGGCGCCACGCCCGAGGCGATCGACAAGGCCGAGGACCGCCTGAAGTTCAAGGACGCGATGACCAAGATCGGCCTGGGCTCGGCGCGCTCCGGCATCGCTCACTCGATGGAAGAGGCCTGGGCGGTACAAAAGGAAATGGGTTTCCCGACCGTGATCCGCCCGAGCTTCACGCTCGGCGGCACCGGCGGCGGCATCGCCTACAACCCGGAAGAGTTCGAGATCATCTGCAAGCGCGGCCTGGAGGCTTCGCCGACCACCGAGCTGCTGATCGAGGAGTCGCTGCTGGGCTGGAAAGAGTACGAGATGGAAGTGGTGCGCGACAAGGCGGACAACTGCATCATCGTCTGCTCGATCGAGAACCTGGATCCGATGGGCGTGCACACCGGCGACTCGATCACCGTGGCACCGGCGCAGACGCTGACCGACAAGGAATACCAGATCATGCGCAACGCCTCCCTGGCGGTGCTGCGCGAGATCGGCGTCGACACCGGCGGCTCCAACGTGCAGTTCTCGGTCAACCCGGTCGACGGCCGCATGATCGTGATCGAGATGAACCCGCGCGTGTCGCGTTCCTCGGCGCTGGCGTCCAAGGCCACCGGCTTCCCGATCGCCAAGGTCGCGGCCAAGCTGGCGGTCGGCTACACGCTCGACGAGCTCAAGAACGACATCACCGGCGGCGCGACCCCGGCCTCGTTCGAGCCCTCGATCGACTATGTCGTGACCAAGATCCCGCGCTTCGCGTTCGAGAAGTTCCCGACCGCCGACAACCGCCTGACCACCCAGATGAAGTCGGTCGGCGAGGTCATGGCCATGGGCCGCACCTTCCAGGAGTCGTTCCAGAAGGCGCTGCGCGGGCTGGAAGTCGGCGTCGACGGCATGAACGAGAAGACCCAGGACCGCGAGATCCTCGAGCGCGAGCTCGGCGAGCCGGGTCCGGACCGCATCTGGTATGTGGGTGACGCCTTCGCGGCCGGCTGGTCGATCGACGAGGTGTTCAACCTGACCAAGATCGACCGCTGGTTCCTGGTCCAGATCGAGGAGATCATCAAGATCGAGCTGCAGCTCGACCAGATCGCCGCCGACAAGGCCGATGCCGCGCTGGCTTCGATCGACGCCGACACGCTGCGCACCCTGAAGAAGAAGGGTTTCAGCGACCGCCGCCTGGCCAAGCTGCTCAAGACCACCGAGAAGGCCGTGCGCGACCAGCGCCGCAGCCTCAATGTGCGCCCGGTCTACAAGCGCGTCGACACCTGTGCCGCCGAGTTCGCGACCAACACCGCCTACATGTACTCGACCTACGAGGAAGAGTGCGAGGCCGCGCCTACGACCAAGAAGAAGATCATGGTGCTGGGCGGCGGCCCGAACCGGATCGGCCAGGGCATCGAGTTCGACTACTGCTGCGTCCACGCAGCGCTCGCGATGCGCGAAGACGGCTACGAGACCATCATGGTCAACTGCAACCCCGAGACCGTCTCGACCGACTACGACACCTCGGACCGCCTCTACTTCGAGCCGCTGACGCTGGAGGACGTGCTCGAGATCGTCGACAAGGAAAAGCCGGCCGGCGTGATCGTCCAGTACGGCGGCCAGACCCCGTTGAAGCTCGCGCTCGGCCTGGAAGCCGAAGGCGTGCCGATCATCGGCACCAGCCCCGACATGATCGATGCGGCCGAAGACCGCGAGCGCTTCCAGAAGCTGCTGCACGAGCTGGGCCTGCGCCAGCCGCCCAACGCCACCGCTCGCACCGAGCCCGAGGCGCTGGAAAAGGCCGCGGCGCTGGGTTACCCGCTGGTGGTGCGCCCGAGCTATGTGCTGGGCGGCCGTGCGATGGAAATCGTGCACGAGCAGCGCGACCTCGAGCGCTACATGCGCGAGGCGGTCAAGGTCAGCAACGACAGCCCGGTGCTGCTCGACCGCTACCTGAACGACGCGATCGAGTGCGATGTCGACTGCCTGCGCGACCATGAGGGCCAGACCCTGATCGGCGGCGTGATGGAGCACATCGAGCAAGCCGGCGTGCACTCGGGCGACTCCGCCTGCTCGCTGCCGCCCTACAGCCTGTGCGCCGAGACCGTGGCCGAGATCAAGCGCCAGAGCGCCGCAATGGCCGCTTCGCTCAATGTGGTCGGCCTGATGAACGTGCAGTTCGCAGTCCAGAAGCAGAACGGCCTGGACGTGATCTACGTGCTGGAAGTCAACCCGCGTGCCTCGCGTACCGTGCCCTTCGTCTCGAAGGCGACCGGCATCCAGCTGGCCAAGGTGGCCGCGCGCTGCATGGCCGGCCAGACGCTGGCTGCTCAGGGCATCACCAAGGAAGTGACCCCGCCTTACTTCAGCGTCAAGGAAGCCGTGTTCCCGTTCGTGAAGTTCCCGGGCGTCGACACCATCCTCGGCCCCGAGATGAAGTCGACCGGCGAGGTCATGGGCGTGGGCAAGACCTTCGGTGAAGCCTTCGTCAAGAGCCAGCTCGGCGCCGGCACCAAGCTGCCGCGCGCGAGCGACGGCGTGAAGAAGGTCTTCCTGTCGGTCAAGCAGAACGACAAGGCGCGCGCGGCCGGCATCGCCCGTGGCCTGGTCGAGCTCGGCTTCGAGGTCGTCGCGACCCGGGGCACCGCCGCCGCGATCAACGCCGACGGCATCGCCTGTGGCGTGGTCAACAAGGTCGCCGAAGGCCGCCCCAACATCGTCGACATGATCAAGAATGGCGAGATCGCCATGGTCATCAACACGGTCGAGGAACGCCGCAACGCGATCATGGACTCGCGCTACATCCGCACCACCGCGCTGCTCAACCGCGTGACCACCTTCACCACCATCGCCGGCGCCGAAGCGGCGGTCGAGGGCATGAGGTACCTCGACAACCTGGCGGTCTATTCGGTGCAGGAACTGCACGCGCAACTCGCCGCCTGAGAGCCGGAAACAGCCTCGATCCCTCGGGATTGAGGCATAATTCCACTCATCACACCGCCGACCGGCAACGTTCGGCGGTTTCTCTTTGTCCGGAGCAATAACAATATGGCCACCATTCCCGTCACTCAGCGCGGCGCCGAGAAGCTCAAGGCGGAGCTGCACCGCCTCAAGACCGTCGACCGTCCCGCCGTGATCAACGCGATCTCGGAAGCGCGTGCCCAGGGCGACCTGAGCGAGAACGCCGAGTACGAGGCCGCCAAGGACCGTCAGGGCTTCATCGAGGGCCGCATCGCCGAGATCGAGAGCAAGCTGTCGGCGGCCCAGATCATCGATCCGGCCGCGGTCGACGCGGGCGGTCGCGTGGTGTTCGGCGCCACCGTCGAGCTGGAAGAGGAAGCCAGCGGCGAGGCCGTGACCTACCAGATCGTCGGCGAGGACGAGGCCGACATCAAGCTGGGCCTGATCAACATCTCCAGCCCGATCGCGCGCGCGCTGATCGGCAAGGAGGAGGGCGATGTGGCCCAGGTCCAGGCGCCGGGCGGCGTCAAGCGTTTCGAGATCGTCGCGGTCCATTACCGCTGACAGGTCGTGATGCTGCAGCGCTGGCCCCTGCTGCTCGCCGCCCTCTGGTCGGGCGGGCTGAGCGCGTTGAGCTTCGTGGCCGTCCCGCTGGCCTTCGCGCATTTCGGCAATCCCGCGCTGGCCGGTCCCTATGCGGCCAGGTTGTTCCAGATCCAGTCCTGGTCCAGCCTGGTCGTGGCGCTGCTGCTGCTGGTCTGGGTGCGCGCGCGGGCGGGATTTCCCGACTGGAAGGCCAGCTATCGGGCCTTGCTGCCCTGGCTGCTGGTCGCCGCCTGCGCGGCCCTGCTGCAGGAATGGGGCGTTGCGCCGCGCATACAGGACGCGCAGGGCGCGGGCGCGGATCGCGCGACCTGGCACCACCGTGCCGGAGTCTTGCTCGTCCTGCTCCAGTGCCTGTGTGCCTGGCGCGCGCTGGGCTTGCTGGCGTTTTCGACCGCCCGGTTGCGCTGAAATGAATTGAAATGATGCATGTTCTGGATTTAGAATTTGACATGCATCATTTTCACCATCGTGTGGCGTGGGTGATGCCGTGGTCGAATTTGGCCAGTTCAGGTCGTCAAAACCTGCGAGATGGAAGGCGGATTTCAAATGTTAAAGGAACTCAAGTGCTTGCCCCGTGACGGGCCGGCCCTATATGACCCCGCTGGTGCGTCGACGCTGTCGCGGCAGACTGTCGACCCGCAGGGCGAGACCCAGCGCACGCAACGACTGCTTGAGCAATACCGATCCGCGTTCGACCAGCACGCCATCGTGACGGTGACCGATCTGAAGGGCCGTATCACCTATGCCAATGACAGGTTCTGCACGATCAGCGGCTATGCGCGCGAGGAAGTCATCGGCCAGACGCACCAGATCATCCAATCCGGCGTGCAACCCCAGAGCATCTTCGCCAACTTGTGGCGCACGCTCCAGCAGGGCCAGATTTGGCATGGCGAGATGTGCAACCGCTCCAAGAGCGGTTCCCTGTACTGGGTCAGCGCCACCATCGTGCCGCTGTTCGACGAGCAGGGACAGCCCGAGCAGTACATTGCGCTCCGGACCGATATCACCGCGCTCAAGAACATCGAGTTCAGGCTGAACCAGGCCAAGGAGGCTTCCGAGGAGGCCAATCACGCCAAGAGCGTTTTTCTGGCCAACATGAGCCACGAGATCCGCACCCCGCTCAATGCCCTGCTGGGCATGGCCCAGGTGCTGGAGCGCACGGCCCTCGATGCCGACCAGGCCGAGATGGTGGGCCGGATCCGCGGCGCCGGCAATGTCCTGCTCGACCAGCTCAATGACGTGCTCGATCTGTCCAAGATCGAGTCCGGCCAGATCGAGCTGGAACAGCATTCCTTCCAGCTGACCGATCTGCTGGCCGATCTGAACCGCCTGATGGTGGGGGCTGCACGCGAGAAAAACCTGACGCTGACCGTGCAGGCGCCGCAGGGGCTGACTCAGTTCCTGCTCGGGGATAGCAAGCGGCTGTTGCAGATATTGATCAACCTGGTTGGTAATTCGATCAAGTTCACCTCGCGCGGCAGCATCACCGTCACGGTCCAGCGGCTCGGGCACAGCGACGGCGGATGCTGGCTGGGCTTCGAGGTGCTCGACACCGGGATCGGCATTCCCGCCGACCGGGTGGCCGAGCTGTTCAAGCCTTTCACCCAGGCCGACAGCAGCGTGACGCGGCGCTTTGGCGGCACGGGCCTGGGTCTGTCGATCTGCAAGAATCTGGTCGATCTCATGGGTGGCAAGATCGGCGCGGAAAATCGAGCCCACGGCGGTAGCCGGTTCTGGTTCAAGCTGCCGTTCGCCCTCACCAGCCAGGGGCCGGAGTCCGTGCCACAGACCTCGCCCCACGCCTCCGAAGCCACGGGGCCGCGGCTGCCGGGCCGCCATTTCCTCGTCGTCGACGATAACGAGATGAACCGGCTCACGATCGAGCGCATGCTTCGACTCGAAGGAGCGACATCGAGCCAGGCCGAGAACGGTCAGCAGGCCATCGAGCTGCTGCGGCGTCAGCCTGATGCCTTCGACGCCGTGCTGATGGATGTTCAGATGCCGGTGCTCGACGGGCTGCAAGCCACGAAACATCTGCGCGGCCAACTGGGCCTGACGGCATTGCCGGTATTGATCTGCTCGGCCGGCGTGCACGCCAAGGAGCGCACGCAGGCCCTGGCCTCTGGCGCCAACGATTTCATCGTCAAGCCGATCGTGCTCAACACCATGGTCGCGCAGCTGTTGCGGGTGCTGCAAGCCCCCGCGCCGGTCGCGTTCGAGCCGGCCGAGCTGACACCGCCCGAGTCGCCCCAGGAACTCCCCTGCGGACCCCCTGTCTGGCCCGAGATCGCAGGCATAGCGGGCGAGCAGATGCGCGAGCAACACGGTGGTGACCAGGTGTTTTTCCTGCTGCTGCTGCGCATGTTGAGCGATGAACTGCAGCTGGCGCTGCGGGAGTTGCCGCAGCAGCTCGGCACCGACCAGGGGGGCGCCGAGCGCGTGCACAAGCTCAGAGGGTCGGCCGGGGCCGTGGGGGCGCTGGCGCTGGTGCCGGTGTGTCGGGCGCTGGAGGACGCGATCCACCAGGGCAGCCCGGAGCTGGCCGCCTGCCTGCGGCGCTTCGAGGATGAGGCGAGGGCCTTGTTGCGGGCCGTGGCGCCGCACCTGACGGCTTAGGCCGCGGCAGCCGGCCTGCCAAGTGGTGTGGCGGGGGCGCCTGCGTCCAGCAAGCCCCCGCTGCCGCTTCGGTTTCAGGCGCCGATCAGCCGGCGTTGCTGGCCCAGCAGATTCGCCACGTCGACGATCAGCGAGACGCTGCCGTCTCCCAGTATCGTCGCACCCGAGATATTGGGGACCTTGCGGTAGTTGGTCTCCAGGTTCTTGACCACGACCTGTTGCTGCCCGACGACTTCGTCGACCCACAGCGCGGCCTTGCGCTTCTCCATCTGCACGACCACCAGGATGCCGGCGCTTGGCGTGTCCGAGCGTGGACTGATCGAGAACAACTCGTGCAGGGCCACGATGGGCAGGTACTCGCCGCGGACCTGGATCAAGGTGCCCTGGCCGCTGATATCGTGCAGGTCCGCCGGCGCCGGCTGGAAGGATTCGACCACATAGTTCAGCGGCAGGATGTAGACCTCCCCGCCGATGCGGATCGCGATGCCGTCGAGTATGGCGAGCGTCAACGGCAGCGAGATCGTGATCCGGGTGCCCTGACCGGCGATCGAGGTGATGCTTATCGCGCCACCGAGGGCGTTGATATTGCGCCTGACCACATCCATGCCCACGCCACGCCCCGAGATGTCGGTGATGATCTCCGCGGTCGAGAAGCCAGGCATGAAGATCAGGTTCCAGACCTCCTCATCGCTCATCTCAGGCTGGAGTTCCACGCCTTGGGCCGCGGCCTTGCGCAGGATCCGGTCGCGATCGAGTCCGGCGCCGTCGTCCGAGACCTCGATCACGATATGGCCGCCTCGGTGCGAGGCCGCCAGGCGTACCAGGCCGGTTTCGCTCTTGCCGGATTGGAGCCTGATCTGTGGCGTCTCGATTCCGTGATCGATGCTGTTGCGCACCAGGTGGGTCAGGGGATCGATGATCTTCTCGATCAGGCCCTTGTCCAGTTCGGTCGCGCCGCCTTCGGTCAGGAATTCGATGCGCTTGCCCAGCTTGCCCGACAGTTCATGCACCAGGCGCGGAAAGCGCGAGAAGATGAAATCCATCGGCATCATGCGGATCGACATCACCGACTGCTGCAGGTCGCGCGTGTTGCGGCCAAGCTGGCTGATGCCGCTGAGCAGCTTGCCCTGCACGACCGGGTCCAGGTCCTCGCTGTTGGCCAGGACCATGGCGTGCGTGATGACCAGCTCGCCGACCAGGTTGATCAGCTGATCGACCTTGTCGATGTTGACACGGATGGTCGATGACTCCCCGCCATGGGAGCTGGCCGCGCTGTCGCGCGAGGGCGCCGACGGCACGGGCGCGGGGACTGGCGCGTGCACTGGCGCGGGGGCGGCCTCGGGAGCGGGGCCGCTCGCGACCGTTTCGGGCTCCAGCGGCTCGAAGAAGCCGAAGTCCAGCCCTTCCGTCGGGGGCCTGGAGGGGCGTGCCGTGGGCAAGTCGGCGCCGATTCCCGGTTCGGTCGCCAGCTGCTTCAGCCGCTCACGCACCTCCAGCACCTGCGCGGCGTCCACGAAGCGTTCGTGGTGCAGGCCGTCGAGTTGCATCACGAGCACGTCCTTGGCCTTGAGCAGGACATGCCGGTGCGTCTCCGTCAGGCGCTTGTGGCCATGGCGAATCTCGTCGAGCAGGGATTCCATCACATGGGTGATGTCGATCAGCTCGGAAAAACCGAAGGTTCCCGCATTGCCCTTGATGGAGTGGGCGATCCGGAAGATCGCGTGCAGCGCCTCCATTTCGGGTGCCTGTACATCCAAGTCCAACAGCAGCGCCTCGAGCTGCTGCAACAACTCCTCGGTCTCGTCGAAAAAGATCTGGAAGAATTGACTGGTATCTATCACCATCTGGACGGCCCGGATTTCGGTCTCAACCGATCACTTTGTTGACCACCGCGATCAAGCGCTCGGGATCGAAAGGCTTGACGATCCAGCCGGTGGCACCGGCGGCGCGGCCCTTGGACTTCATCTCGTCGCCGGATTCGGTGGTCAACATCAAAATGGGGGTGCGCGCAAAGCTCGGCAGTTGACGCAGTTTCTGAATCAGCGTCAGGCCGTCCATGCGCGGCATGTTCTGGTCGGTCAGCACCAGCTCGAAATTCTGTTGTTGTGCGATTTCCAGCGCTTCCAGACCGTCGGCTGCCTCGGTGACGAGGTAGCCGGCCGACTTGAGGCTGAAACAGACCATCTGTCTCAGCGAGCGGGAATCATCGACAACGAGAATTTTTTTCATGTTGGATTGTGGTGAGCATTAAAAGAGTTCGATGTCCCCGCTGTCGAGGGTCTGCTGCCGCAGGGCCCCCTGCAGCGGCAGTTCAATCACGGTCTGTTGCGCCGACAGGGCCAGCAGGGCTTGTTGCCAGTCGGCTGTGCCACCACCCTTCAGCAGCGTGGGTTCGGCGGCGATGACGGCGCGCAAACCTTCCAGGCGCAGCGTGATGCGCTTGAGCAGCTGGTTGGTCAGGTCGTGGAACTGCAGGCCGGTGATGGCCTGGTGCACGTGCGGTGTCAGCGACGGGACATCGGCGGTTTCGTGCCGCGACAGACCCTCGCCCAAGGCGTTGAAACTCAGGTTGAGCTGGTCGACTGCCTCATCAAGCAGCTGACCGGTCTGCGCGACATCGGCACAGGCGGCTTCGAGCTGACCTTGTATGAGTTCGGAGAGGCCCTGCAAATAGTCGAGTGCCGGCTGCTGGGTAGCGTATGAACTGTTCATGTAGCTGCTATTGTTGCATCAAAAGCGCACCAGACCCCCAGGCTTGCGAAAAGCCGGTAGTGAGCCTGTTGGTCGCCTTGGAGTTTATCCGCAAACAATAGCTTTGCCCGGACCGGCAGGGCGGCCGGACGGGCAGGATCCGTCCGGCGTTCAGGTCAGGAGACGGTCAGCGCACGACGGCGATCACCTCGCGCTTGCCACCCTTGTAGGTGTAGAGCGTCAGCGCGCCGTTCTTGATGTCGCCCTTCTCGTCGAAGCTGATCGGGCCCATCACCCCTGGGTAGGCCTGGGTCCTGGCCAGTTCGGGCAGGTATTGCGACGGCTTGCTGGAGCCCGCGCGCACCATGGCGTCGACCATCACGTTGACGGCATCGTAGACATAGGGGGCGTAGAGCTTGACGTCGTCGTTGAAGCGCTTCTGGTAGCGCAGGGTGAAGTCGTCGGCCGCCTTCTTCTGTGCCCCCTCGACGCCACCGGCTTCGGCGCAGACCACCTGGCCGTCGGCCATCGCGTCGCCCGCGAGCTTGGGCAGCTCGGCGGTGCAGACGCCATCGCCGCCCATGAACTTGGCCTGGATGCCGAGCGACTTCATCTGCTTGAGCATCGGGCCGCCGACCGAGTCCATGCCGCCGAAGAACACCACATCAGGCTTCCTGGCCTTGAAGGTGGTCAGGATCGCCATGAAGTCGGTGGCCTTGTCGCTGGTGAACTCGTGGCCGATGAGATGGCCGCCAGCCGCCTTGACCGCCTTTTCGAATTCGTTGGCGACACCCTGGCCGTAGGCCGTGCGGTCGTCGATCACCGCGATGTTCTTGCCCTTGAGCTGGTTGACCGCGTAGCGGCCCAGCGTGCCGCCGAGGTGCACGTCATCGGCCACGACGCGGAAGGCGGTCTTGTAGCCCTGGCGGGTGTATTTCGGATTGGTCGACGCAGGCGAAACCTGCGGGATGCCGGCGTCGCTGTAGATCTTGGAGGCCGGGATGGAGGCGCCTGACTGCAGGTGGCCGATCACGCCATTGACCTTGGAGTCGACCAGCTTCTGAGCCGCCGCGGTGGCCTGCTTGGGGTCGCCCGCGTCGTCCTCGGCGACCAGTTCGATCTTGACGGCCTTGCCGCCGATCTTGACGCCCTTGGCATTGAGCTCCTCGATGGCCAGCCGGGCACCGTTCTCCATGTCCTTGCCCAGATGCGCGCTCTGTCCGCTGACCGGTCCGACATGACCGATCCGGACGACTTCCTGCGCGCTGACCGAGCCGAAGGCTGCGGCAATGGTAGCAAGAACGGTGAGTTTCATCTTCATTTGCATCGCATCTCCTGTTGCGTGAGTGGAAAAAATGACCTGGAGTCAGGTCGCTACCTTACATGCAATTTCCAGGCCTGCGGGCTTTGCGGGTTCAGGGTTTACCCTGAACCCGCCCTCGGCAAGGTCGAGCCGCCAATGAAAACGGCACCCGATCGGGGTGCCGTCAGTCTGCTGGGCCTGTCAGTGGCCCGTTCAGGAGGCGAATCAGGCGGCGAGCGCGCGCTCGGCCGATTCGAGCGTGTTGACCATCAGCATCGTGATGGTCATCGGGCCGACGCCGCCCGGCACCGGGGTGATCCAGCCGGCCACTTCCTTGACAGTGTCGAAATCGACGTCGCCGCAGAGCTTGCCGGCCTCGTTGCGGTTCATGCCGACGTCGAGCACGACGGCGCCGGGCTTGACCATGTCGGCGGTCAGCACGTTGCGCTTGCCGACCGCGGCGACGATCACATCGGCCTGCAGCGTCATGGCCTTGAGGTCGGGCGTCGCGCTGTGGCAGATCGTCACGGTGGCGTTTTGCTGCAGCAGCATCAGCGCCATCGGCTTGCCGACGATGTTGCTGCGCCCGATCACGACCGCGTGCTTGCCCTTGAGGTCGTAGCCAATGCTCTCGAGCATCTTCATGCAGCCATAGGGGGTGCAGGGCCAGAAGCCGGCCATGCCGGTCATCAGCGCGCCGGCGCTGGCGATGTGAAAGCCGTCGACGTCCTTGCCCGGGCTGATCGCCTCGATCACCTTTTGCGCGTCCATGTGCGCGGGCAGCGGCAGCTGCACCAGGATGCCGTGGATGCTGGGGTCGTTGTTGAGCGCCTCGACGCGGGCGAGCAGCTCGGCCTCGGTCATGCTGGCGTCGTACCTTTCGAGCACCGAATGCATGCCGGTGTCCTCGCAGGCCTTGACCTTGTTGCGCACATAGACCTGGCTGGCGGGGTTTTCACCGACCAGGATCACGGCCAGGCCGGGGGTCAGGCCCTTGGCCTTGAGTGCGCTCACGCGCTCGGACACCTGGCTGCGCAGCTGGCGCGAAAGGGCGTTGCCGTCTATCAGTTGAGCGGTCATTCTGGGGGAGACTTTCAGTTCTTGGCGGGCACCTGGCCGAGCGCGATCTTGAGCAGGTCGGCCACGGTGGCGGCGTTGAGTTTTTCCATGATGTTGGCGCGGTGCGCCTCCACCGTCTTGATGCTGATGCCGAGGTCGTCGGCGATCTGCTTGTTGAGCCGGCCGGCGACGATGCGCTCGAGCACCTGGGCCTCGCGCGAGGTCAGCTTGCCGATCAGGGCTTCGCGGGTGGCCACTTCCTGTTGCGCGGCGAAGGACTCGCGCGCCTTGTCCAGCATGCGCTCGACCAGCGGCAGCAGCTGCTCCTCGTTGAAGGGCTTCTGCATGAAATCGAGCGCGCCTTTCTTCATCGTCTCGACCGCCATCGGCACATCGCCGTGGCCGGTGATGAAGACGATCGGCAGTGGCGAGTGACGCTCGATCAGGCGGTCCTGCAACTCCATGCCGCCCATGCCGTCCATGCGGATGTCGGCGATCAGGCAGGCGACCTCGCGCGGGTCGAAGCGGCTCAGGAAGGATTCCGCCGAGTCGAAGCAGCGGACACGGTAGTCCTTGCCCTCGAGCAGCCATTGCAACGAATCGCGCACCGCCTCGTCGTCATCGACGACGTAGATCGTGCCCTTTTTCGGGATCAAACTCATCTTATTCTTTCGCAATCAGGCCGACGCTCGGCGTCGGCGTAATCGTGTCCGCATCACCCTGCGGGAGATCGGACACGGGAATCCAGAAGCTGAACTCGCAGCCCACGATACCGTCCGGATTGTAGAGGTTTCGTGCCTGCAGCCTGCCGTGATGGGCCTCGACGATGGAGCGGCAGAGCTTGAGGCCGATGCCCATGCCCTCGGCCTTGGTGCTGTAGAAGGCCTCGTAGATGCGCTCGAGCATCTCGGGCGGCACGCCCTGGCCGGTATCTTGCACGCAGAATTCCACCACCGGGTTTTGCTCGACCAGGCGCTGGCTCACGCGCAGCTCGACCTGGCGCTGCGCCGGCGGGCGCTGGGCCTGCTGGATCGACTCGCCGCCATTCTTGATCAGGTTGATCAGCACCTGCTCGATCAGGATCGGGTCGACCATCAGGGCGGGCAGGCCGGCGGCGAGCTGGGTGTTGAGCCGGATCTGGTGCCGGCGCAGTTCGAGCTCGGCCAGCTCGGTCGCGTCGCCCACCATCTGCGCGACGTCGGAGGGGGTCACGTTGGGCTCGCTGCGCTTGACGAAAGCCCGGATGCGCTGGATGATCTGGCCGGCGCGCTGGGCCTGCTTCATGGTCTTCTCCAGCGCGCCCAGCAGGTCCTCCTCGCTGATCTGCTGGCGCCTGAGGCGCGAGATCATGCCGCTGCAGTAGTTGTTGATCGCGGTCAGCGGCTGGTTGAGCTCATGCGCGACGCTCGACGCCATCTCGCCCATGGTGATCAGGCGGCTGGCGGTCTGGGCGCGCTCGGCCTGCTGCGCGCCGAGCTCCTCGGTATGCCGGCGCGCCGTGATGTCGCTGGCGATCACCATCTGCGCCATCCGGCCGTCGACCCAGGTCAGGTAGCGCGTGCGCACCTCCAGCCACTTCTCCAGCTCGGGCAGCCAGACCTCGGCGCTGCTGCCCATGGCACTGGTCGAGGGGGTGTCGTCGGTCTCCGCCTCGGGCGGGCGCGGGGCGAGGCAGGCCAGATCCAGCAGCTGGCGGTGCCCGTCGCCGCGCGGCCCGAGCCAGGTGCGGTACATCTTGTTGGCGAACAGCAGTTCCACGCTGCCCAGCGGGGTGACCGAAATGGCGGTATCCAGGCTGTCGAGCACGGTCGCGAAACGCTCGTAGGACGCGCCGAGTTCCTCGCGCACGCGCTTGGGCTCGGTGATGTCGGTGATCGAGGTCATCCAGCCGGTCTGGTGTCCATCGGGAGCGATCAGGGGCGAGATGTACATGCGCCCGTGAAACAGGCTGCCATCCTTGCGCTGCAAGCGCATCTCGAAGCCCCTGGGCGAGTAGTGTCCGTTGAGTTCCTCGTGCAGGATCTTCCACATGGCCTCGTGATCCTCCGCCGGCCAGTAGGGGTAGGGCGGTTCGGTATTGACCAGGTCCTGCTCGTCCCAGCCCGTCATGCGGCAAAACGCCGGATTGACGTAGGTGATGCGCCCCTTGAGGTCCAGCGCGCGCATGCCGGTCAGCATCGAGTCCTCCATGGCGCGCCTGAAATTGGTTTCGGACAGCAGGGCTTGCTGGGCCTGGATCCGGCGCCGCGTGTGGCGCCAGTTCGCCAGCAGCATCCAGACCGTCAGCAGGCTCAAGGCACCCAGGGTCCAGAACAGCGCACGGCCGGTGCCGTCCTGCGAGGTCCGGTAGGCCTGCGCCTGCAGCGAGAGGCTGGCGGCCTCCGGGGCCAGCATCACGCGGTGCGCCGGTGGTTTCATGGCCCAGGGCAGGCGGCGCAGCGTGCTGCGGGCGGCATCCTGCCTGACGCCCGCCAGCAGGCTGCCGTGCTCGTCGATCAGCGCCACCGCGTAGCGGGCCAGCGTCTGTTGCGGCACGGCCTGGCGCAGCAGCTCCTCGTAGGAAAACTCGGCCAGCAGCACCCCGTAAAACAGCTCGCGGCGCGTCAGCGGCAGCGCCAGCAACAGGGACTTGCCGCCCTGCGGGCCGAAATCACCCTGCACGAAGACCGGCATGAGCTGGTGGCGGGCCTGCTCGAAAGCGGACCTGCGCGCCGCGCTCGCCAGCGCGTTGCGGGCTTCGTGGTCAGGTGTCTCCTGGGCATCGGGCGCCACGCGGGATGCCATCACCACGGCGTTCGATCCGATCCAGCTCACGCCGGACAGCTCGGGGTACTGGCTGATCAGGATCTCGCCCTGAAAGTTGAATTCGAACTCGCCTATCCGGTGCTGCACCAGGTCCTGCGCGATCGCCAACAATTGTTGGCGCCGGTCCTGCAGCCGCTGGCGCAGCTGGAGCTGGGCGTATTCGACGTCCCTGACCACCGCCTCCCGTTCGCGCTCCTGCTCCTCGAGCTGGAAGTAGACCATGGCCGCCAGGATGGCGGCCAGGAAGACGAGGACCGAGACGGCGGGACCGAAGGTGGCGATGCGGGACTGGCGCATCGGAGACAGGCCGCGCCACCAACGGCGCCAGTTCTCCAGCATGCGGGTCCGCGAAGTCGCAGGGTTCTTTTCTATTGACATCAGTCGGAAGTCTAAGCGAGTCTCTGCTCACATGAGATCCGGTCATGCCAGCCATGAAATTTCATAATACAAAATCAGCATGCATGACTTGAAAAATTAATAAAAGGATGTAAAAATCAGCAGGATTCAAGTACACCACTTACCCCTTCAACCCCAAGGAGACCCCATGTCTGAGAGTCAACAGCTGCCGCAGAGCGGTATCGTGAAAGATGTCGACGTTCAAGAAACGCGCGAATGGATGGATGCACTGAAGGCCGTCATCGGCCAGGAAGGCGCCGAGCGCGCCCATTTCCTGATCGAGCAACTGCTGGAAGAGGCGCGCGCCAGCGGCATCGACCTGCCGTTCTCGGCCAACACCGCCTACGTCAACACCATTCCTCCCGAGCAGGAGGCGCGCTGCCCCGGCAACATCGAGATCGAGGAGCGCCTGCGCTCCTTCATGCGCTGGAACGCGATGGCGATGGTGGTCAAGGCCAACCGCCACAACCCGGAAGACGGCGGCGACCTGGGCGGCCATATCGGCTCCTTCGCCTCGCTGGCCAGCATGTTCGGCGCCGGCTTCAACCATTTCTGGCATGCCGAGAGCGAGAACCACGGTGGCGACTGCCTCTACATCCAGGGCCATGTCTCGCCCGGCGTCTACGCGCGTGCCTATCTCGAAGGCCGCCTGACCGAGGAGCAGCTGCTCAACTTCCGCCAGGAAGTCGATGGCAAGGGCCTGTCGAGCTACCCGCATCCCAAGCTGATGCCCGAGTTCTGGCAGTTCCCGACCGTCTCGATGGGTCTGGGCCCGCTGATGGCGATCTACCAGGCCCGCTTCCTGAAGTACCTGCACGCGCGCGGCATCGCCAACACCGAAAACCGCAAGGTCTGGGTGTTCTGCGGCGACGGCGAGATGGACGAGCCGGAATCGCTGGGCGCGATCGGCCTGGCCGCGCGCGAAGGCCTGGACAACCTGATCTTCGTGATCAACTGCAACCTGCAGCGTCTGGACGGCCCGGTGCGCGGCAACGGCAAGATCGTGCAGGAGCTCGAAAGCGAGTTCCGTGGCTCCGGCTGGAACGTCATCAAGTTGCTGTGGGGCAGCGAGTGGGATTCGCTGCTGGCGCGCGACAAGGACGGCGCGCTGCGCAAGCTGATGATGGACACCGTGGATGGTGACTACCAGAGCTTCAAGGCCTTCGACGGCGCCTATGTGCGCAAGAACTTCTTCGGCCGCGATCCGCGCACGCTGGAGATGGTGTCGCACATGACCGACGACGACATCTGGGCCCTGCGCCGTGGCGGCCACGATCCGCAGAAGGTGTTCGCCGCCTTCGACCGCGCCGTCAAGCACCAGGGTCAGCCGACCGTGCTGCTGGTCAAGACCGTCAAGGGCTACGGCATGGGCAAGGCCGGCGAGGCCAAGAACACGGTCCACCAGACCAAGAAGCTGACCGACGACGACATCCGCTACATGCGCGATCGCTTCAACATCCCGATCCCGGACAGCGAGCTGGCGCAGATCCCGTTCTACAAGCCGGCCGACGACACCCCGGAAATGCAGTACCTGCACGAGCGTCGCAAGGCACTCGGCGGCTACCTGCCGCACCGCCGCACCAAGGCCGACGAGAGCTTCACCGTGCCGGCGCTGGAGAACTTCAAGGCCGTGCTCGAGCCGACCGCCGAAGGCCGCGAGATCTCGACCACCCAGGCCTATGTCCGCTTCCTGACCCAGCTGCTGCGCGACCAGGCCATCGGCCCGCGCGTGGTGCCGATCCTGGTCGACGAGGCGCGCACCTTCGGCATGGAAGGCCTGTTCCGCCAGATCGGCATCTACAACCCGCTGGGCCAGCAGTACACCCCGGTCGACCGCGACCAGGTCATGTACTACAAGGAAGACAAGGCCGGCCAGATCCTGCAGGAAGGCATCAACGAAGCCGGCGGCATGAGCAGCTGGATCGCGGCGGCCACCTCGTACAGCACGTCGAACCGGATCATGATCCCGTTCTACGTCTACTACTCGATGTTCGGCTTCCAGCGCATCGGTGACCTGGCCTGGGCGGCCGGCGACATGCAGGCGCGCGGCTTCCTGCTCGGCGGCACCTCGGGTCGCACCACGCTCAACGGCGAAGGCCTGCAGCACGAGGACGGCCACAGCCATATCCTGGCCGGCACGATCCCGAACTGCGTCTCCTACGACCCGACCTTCGCGCACGAAGTCGGCGTGATCCTGCATCACGGCATGAAGCGCATGGTCGAGCGCCAGGAGAACGTGTTCTTCTACCTGACCCTGCTCAACGAGAACTACGCGATGCCGGGCCTGACCGCCGGCACCGAAGAGCAGATCATCAAGGGCATGTACCTGTGCAAGCCGGGCGCCGAAGGCGACAAGCGCGTGCAGCTGCTGGGCTCGGGCACCATCCTGCGCGAGTCGATCGCGGCCCAGACCCTGCTGGCGACCGACTGGGGCGTGCAGGCCGACGTCTGGAGCTGCCCGTCGTTCAACGAGCTGGCCCGCGACGGCCAGAACGCCGAGCGCTTCAACCTGCTGCACCCGCTGGAAACCCCGCAGGTGCCGTTCGTGGCGCAGCAGCTGGCCGCTCATGCCGGTCCGGTGATCGCCTCGACCGACTACATGAAGAACTATGCCGAGCAGATCCGCCCCTTCCTGCCCCAGGGTCGCAGCTTCAAGGTGCTGGGTACCGACGGTTTCGGCCGCAGCGACTTCCGCAGCAAGCTGCGCGAACACTTCGAGATCAACCGTCACTTCATCGTGATCGCCGCGCTCAAGTCGCTGGCCGACGAAGGCAAGCTGCCGCTGGCCAAGGTCGCCGAGGCGATCACCAAGTACGGCATCGACGCCGACAAGGTCAACCCGCTCTACGCTTAAATCAGAGAGACACAACATGGCAATCATTGAAATCAAGGTCCCGGACATCGGCGACTTCGACGAAGTGGCGGTGATCGAGCTGCTGGTCAAGCCCGGCGACAGCGTCCAGGCCGAGCAGAGCCTGATCACGGTCGAGAGCGACAAGGCCTCGATGGAGATCCCGTCCTCGGCCGCTGGCGTGGTCAAGGAGCTCAAGGTCGCGCTGGGTGACAAGGTCAAGGAAGGCTCGCTCGTGCTGCTGCTGGAAGTGGCGGGCGAAGCGGCCGTGGCCGCACCGGCTGCCCCGGCTCCCGCAGCCGCCGCTCCGGTCGCCGCCGCGCCCGTGGCCGCTGCGACCGCCGGCCCGGTCGAGGTGCGCGTGCCCGACATCGGCGACTTCAAGGATGTCGCGGTGATCGAGGTCTTCGTCAAGCCCGGCGACAGCATCAAGGTCGAGCAGAGCCTGATCACGGTCGAGTCCGACAAGGCCTCGATGGAGATCCCGTCGAGCCACGCCGGCGTGCTCAAGGAGCTCAAGGTCAAGGTCGGCGACACCGTCAACATCGGCGACCTGCTGGCGATCCTGGAAGGTGCCGCTGGCGCTGCCACCCCGGTGGCCGCACCCGCTGCAGTTCCGGCTGCCGCACCGATCGCAGCTGCGGCTCCCGCCGTGACTCCGGTCGCCGCTGCTGCTGCAGTCGCAGCCGCCCCGGCGCACAACCCCACCGCCACCCCGGCGCTGGGCCTGCCGCACGCCTCGCCCTCGGTGCGCAAGTTCGCCCGCGAGCTCGGCGTGCCGCTGGAAGAGGTCAAGGGCAGCGGCGCCAAGGGCCGCATCACCGAGCAGGATATCCAGGCCTTCACCAAGGCCGTGATGGCTGGCAGCGCGCAGACCAAGGCCATCGCCGCCGTGGCGCCCAAGGCCGCCGCGGCTGGTGGTGGCTCCGAGCTGGGCCTGATCCCCTGGCCCAAGGTCGACTTCGCCAAGTTCGGTCCGGTCGAGCGCAAGGAGATGGGCCGCATCAAGAAGATCAGCGGCGCCAACCTGCTGCGCAACGCCGTGATGATCCCGGCCGTCACCAACTTCGATGACGCCGACATCACCGACCTCGAAGCCTTCCGCATTTCCACCAACAAGGAAAACGAGAAGTCGGGCGCCAAGGTCACCATGCTGGCCTTCCTGATCAAGGCCTGCGTGGCCGCGTTGAAGAAGTTCCCCGAGTTCAACAGCTCGCTCGACGGCGACGCGCTGATCTACAAGCAGTACTTCCACATCGGCTTCGCCGCCGACACCCCGAACGGTCTGGTCGTGCCCGTCATCAAGGACGCCGACAAGAAGGGCGTGCTGCAGATCAGCCAGGAAATGGGCGAGCTGGCCAAGAAGGCGCGTGACGGCAAGCTGGGTCCGGCCGACATGAGCGGTGCCTGCTTCACGATCTCCAGCCTGGGCGGCATCGGTGGGCGTTACTTCACGCCGATCATCAACGCGCCCGAGGTCGCGATCCTGGGTGTCTGCAAGAGCGAGATCACGCCGAAGTGGGACGGCAAGGCCTTCCAGCCGCGCCTGATGCTGCCGCTCTCCTTGACCTGGGACCACCGCGTGATCGACGGCGCCGCTGCCGCTCGCTTCAACGCCTTCCTGGGCCAGATCCTGGCGGACTTCCGCCGCGTGCTGCTCTGATGCGACACAGGGCGGGGCGGGGTCGAACCGCGTCCTGCCCGCTACCGATTAGGAACAAGAAATGGCACTGATTGATATCCAAGTCCCGGACATCGGCGACTTCGACGAGGTGGCGGTGATCGAGCTGCTGGTCAAGCCGGGCGACCGCATCAAGGCCGAGCAAAGCCTGATCACCGTCGAGTCCGACAAGGCCTCGATGGAGATTCCCGCGTCGCATGCCGGCGTGGTCAAGGAACTCAAGGTCGCGCTGGGCGACAAGGTCAAGCAAGGCACGGTCGTGCTGGTGCTCGAAGCCGAAGGCGCCGTGGCGGCTCCGGCAGCGGTCCCGGCTCCGGCCGCTCCGGCTGCAGTCCCCGCCGCTGCGGTCGTGGCCCCGGCCGCCGCCAGCTTCGGCGGCAGCGCCGACCTCGAATGCGACCTGCTGGTGCTGGGCGCCGGCCCCGGCGGCTACTCGGCCGCCTTCCGCGCCGCCGACCTCGGCCTGAAGGTCGTGATCG
Organism: Malikia sp.; assembly: GCF_028687635.1. Taxonomy (GTDB): domain Bacteria; phylum Pseudomonadota; class Gammaproteobacteria; order Burkholderiales; family Burkholderiaceae_C; genus Malikia. Next base: position 89,945 of record NZ_JAQTZS010000004.1, read on the forward strand.
TCGAGCGCTACGCCACCCTGGGCGGTGTCTGCCTCAACGTCGGTTGCATCCCGTCCAAGGCGCTGCTGCATGTGGCGGCCGTGATGGACGAGGTCTCGCACCTGGGCGCCCTGGGCGTCGATTTCGGCACCCCGACCGTCAACGTCGACATGCTGCGCGGCCACAAGGAAAAGGTCATCTCCAAGCTGACCGGCGGCCTGGCCGCGATGGCCAAGATGCGCAAGGTCACGATCGTGCGCGGTCTGGGCTCCTTCGTCGGCGCTAACCACGTCGAGGTCGAGGAGACCAGCGGCCAGGCCCAGGAAAAGACCGGAGCCAAGAAGGTGGTCGCCTTCAAGCGCTGCATCATCGCCGCTGGCAGCCAGGCCGTGCGCCTGCCCTTCATGCCGCAGGATCCGCGCGTGGTCGACTCGACCGGCGCGCTGGCGCTGCAAGGCGTGCCCAAGAAGATGCTGATCGTTGGCGGCGGCATCATCGGCCTGGAGATGGGCACCGTCTACTCCACCCTGGGCGCGCGCCTGGACGTGGTCGAGATGATGGACGGCCTGATGCAGGGCGCCGACCGCGACCTGGTCAAGATCTGGCAGAAGATGAACGCCAAGCGCTTCGACAACATCATGTTGAAGACCAAGACGGTTGGCGCCGAAGCCACCCCCGAAGGCATCAAGGTGCAGTTCGAGGGCCTGGACGGCACCAAGTCCGAAGGCGTCTACGACCTGGTGCTGCAGGCGGTGGGCCGTACGCCCAACGGCAAGAAGATCGCCGCCGACAAGGCGGGCGTCGCCGTCACCGACCGTGGCTTCATCAACGTCGACATCCAGATGCGCACCAACGTGCCGCATATCTTCGCGATCGGCGACATCGTTGGCCAGCCGATGCTGGCGCACAAGGCGGTCCACGAGGCCCATGTGGCGGCCGAAGTGATCGCCGGCGAACTGCAGGGCAACAAGGAACTGGCATCCGCCGCCTTCAACGCCCGCGTGATCCCGTCGGTGGCCTACACCGACCCCGAAGTGGCATGGGTCGGCTTGACCGAAGACCAGGCCAAGGCCCAGGGCATCAAGGTCAGGAAGGGCCTGTTCCCCTGGACCGCCTCGGGCCGCGCGATCGCCAACGGCCGCGACGAAGGCGTCACCAAGCTGCTGTTCGACGACGGCCCGGAGGCGCATGGCCACGGCAAGATCCTGGGCGGCGGCATGGTGGGCACCCACGCCGGCGACATGATCGGCGAGATCGCGCTGGCGATCGAGATGGGCGCGGACGCGGTGGACATCGGCAAGACCATCCACCCGCATCCGACGTTGGGCGAAAGCATCGGCATGGCGGCGGAAGTCGCGCACGGGTCGTGTACTGACCTGCCGCCGCAGAAGAAGTGAGGCGCTGAAGCGCGAGAGTGCTTCGCCGTTTCAGTCGTGCAGCCGCAGCCCGGGCTACCGTGCTGCGGCTTTGCTGTATGAACCATCCCGGGTTTTGCAGACCTTTTCGAAGAAGACATGGGTGGCGAATGACTGGCCTTCTATGGCGTAGCGACCTTCAGCAATTTCCTCCCCCTGCCAGGACGGCAGTTCGCTGAAACCAAACCAGGTGGAGGCTGTCTGTGCCGCCCGCGTCCCCGGCCGCGGGCTGCTCCAGTAGCCAAAGCCCTGGTCGAACCAGAGCTTGAGCTTGTGTCCGTCCGACATGCCGATTTCGAGAGTGCGGGCGTGGGAGGCCAGCGGCTTGGCTAGGTTGCGTACCACAGCGTTCATGCCACGTCGATCAAAAGCCGCCTTTATGGCTGCATCGCGCTCTGTAGTGGACGACCAGTTATGGAAGACCTGTGACGGTAGTGCAAAACTGCGGCTCTCTTCGGGGACAGCGACCGAGACGATCTCGATCGTGGGGTTGTCCCAGCGTGCTGTGTGCATGCTCTTGATGGCACCGATGAAATCCAGCAGCAAGGCAACAGGCAAGGGCGCATTGAGGTAGCGATCCCGATAGATCACCGTGGTGATGTCGGCATCGCCCTCCAGCAGCTTGCCCTTTACGCTGTCGTTGAGTCGTTCCAGCAGTTTCTGTCCGAAACCGTCGACCCGGCCGTCGAGCTGGTTCTTAATATCAATGCGCCCGGCCCGGGGTGACGGTTGGACTGGGGGCTTGCTCTGGAACTCGACCACATCGCCCAAGACGACGGGCTCTGACAGTCTGGCTCTGACCAGTACCGCAGACCCCATCTGTCCCCAGCCATCACCCGGTAGGCCGACGTTGGTGTCGCGCGAGCCCCAGGCCATGCAGCCCTGGTCAAGCAGCACCTCCGCCAGCAGGCCATTGGCTGGGTGGTCATGCCGTTGAGCGGTCAGATTGCCCCAAGCGCAAAGCTGAGCCAGCGCGTCCTGCTGCTCGGTCGAGAGTTTCTCCAGAGCGGCTGATGGCAACAGCAACCTGACTTGACCACGTTCGCTCCAACGCAAGAGATGGCGCTTGAGAGCGGGGGCTGCGAAGTCCCAGTCGATGGAATCGCCCTGGCAGTAAAGACGCAGTTCACGAGCTCCCGCCCTGGAACATTCGCGGGTGATGGCTGCGGGCAGGGGCAGCGTCTCGGCCTTGGATTCGACCTGACCAAAGAGTTGATCTTCAGGCTGCAGCCTGAGCCGCTGCATCCAGTCTTCTGTCAGGAATTTCGCTGCGGCAAAGCGGTTGAGCTCAGCCAACCGGAAGCGGGTGTCGTAGTCCAGCAGGCAATGCTGGCAGGCGGACTGGCAGTGTCCCGGACAGTTGAGCAAGCTGGCACGCGCGCGCTCCAGCAGTTCGGGCAGGCGTTCCGTGACGGAGGAGCAATACCCGGCGGCTGAGTGGTCGTAGAGGACGATGACATAGCCCTCCTGCTTTTGCATCGGGTGACGGATCGGCTTGATGTCGCAGCCGATCTCGTCGATTTCAACGCCCAGCGCGCCGGCCACGGCTGTGCGCAACGTCACCGCGATCGAGTAGGCTGCGATCTTGTCTGAAATCGGCAGCCCGTCGAGACCGTTGAGCTGCAGTTCGATGACGTCGGTGACCTCTTCCAGACCCAGATGCAGATAGGGCTTGATGGCAAACGGCTTGTGGCTGCCCTGGCAATCGGTCGATGTCTGTTCTGGACCTTTGCCGCCACGCAGGCGCTTGTGCGGGTGGCGGAACAAGGCTGGCAGGTGGCCCAGGCCGTTCTTGTCCTGGGGACTGGGGTGCAGCGGCATGGGCTCCGCCCGGCCGCATTCGAGGCAGATCGCGTAACCCGTATCGTTGGCTCCACTCGAGTGGTTAAAGACCCGGCCGGTGGGGCTGCTGCGGAACTTGCCGAGCGCCGGATTGGACAAGGCCTGCCAGGGACCCTCGGCATTGACCCAAGGCTTCTTCACCGGAACGAAGGACTGTGCGCTGACGTCGGTATGGGTCGGTGCGTAGAGGTCGACTGCGAAGCCGGCTGGCTCCAGATAGGTGAAGCGTTCATTGCCGTCCAGCGGTTCACCACAGGCCTCGCAGCGATCGTGGCCTTCGCGTGTGATCTCGGTCCCGCTGGCACCGCAATGGCTGCAGCGCCAGGCCTGGCGGATACTTTGTATCTGCTTGACATCAACTTCCGCGGGAGCGTGCCAGTTCAACGTGACACCGGCCGAGCGGTACACCTGGCCGTCGATCACCACATCGGAGCCTGGAGCGTACTCGCGCAGTGCCGTGACCGCATCCCGGCTGGGCAGGTCGCGCTTGAGCATGCGGTTGTCCTCGCGTTCCTGCCGCCTTTGCCTGTCCAGCTGTTCCTTGTTCAGGGTGTCGAACGAGGTCACGTTGGTCGGGAAGCCGTAACCAGGCAGGAAGCCGCCGCTGGCGAGTTCCCGCAACAGATACTCGTCCGTCAGGCGCTTGGCCTGGATGCTGAGTGCACGGAAAGCGGGCTCCCTGGCTTGCTTCTTTTCATCAAAGCCGCTGAGCTGGGCTGTCACCGAGAAGTATTCGCCGTACCAGCCCGCGAGCATGGCCTCCATCATCTGGGCGGCTTCGGTTGCGAGCATGGCAAGTGGGACACCGCCATCGAAGCAGGTGTTGCGCAGCAGCATGCGCAGGCCAGACGTCAGGCGGGCATCTTGCTGGGGATCGAAGCAGCGAAGCCCGGCCATGAACTCGTCCGCCTTAGATGCGCCCTTGGGCAAGGCCCACCAAGCCATGTTGAGCTTGTTGAGTTCACCTTGTCCTCCGGCCTTCTCGATCTGCTGCCAGAGGAAACTGGCCAGCCACATGGCGTTCAGATGCCGCTGGACGATCACCGGGCTTTCGAGCTTGATGACTGGCGCCGGCAACTGGGTCGTGAACGGCCATTGGGGGTTACCGAACACCATCTGGTCGTGCGGGTTGTTCTTGCACACCGTGATGGCAACCGAGCGGGTTTCGCTGCGCCGGCCGGCGCGCCCGGCCCGCTGCAGATAGTTGGCAGGGTGGGGCGGCACGTTGTTCATCGCCACGACGCTGATACCCCCGATGTCGACGCCCATTTCCATCGTGGTGGAGCAACTCAGCAGGTTGATCGTGCCCTTCTTGAACCGGTCCTCGTAGTCCTGCAGCACCACGCCAGACTGCTGGGCCGAGTGCTCGGCCGTGCGGTAGTAGCGCACACCTTCGACGATGCGGTCATTGATGTCCGACCAGATGCCTTGCTCGCGCAATGTCACCACATCCAGGTCACGCGCGAGCCATTCGCGCGCAGCCTCGACGCGCCGTTCCGGTGATGGGAAGTCGTCCTTGATGCCCGGCCACTTGGGAATCCGGATGCTGGGACATTCGATGGTGGAAGCCTTGCGCTTGTGGCCTGGGAGGTAGGGGGTCAGGCCGCGCAAGGTGACGTCGAGCACACGGCGCGTCACCGGGCAGGTCCAGGCTGGCCCGATGAGGTCGAAGGCAAGATCTTCGAGCGCCAGGTAACGGCCGTCGGTTGCTCTGCGCAGCAACTCAAGACGCACCAGTTCATCCCAAACTGCACGCAGCACCGAGTCGATGACGGCGCGACCATGCGCGCTGTCGGGATCCTTCTGGAAGGCTGCTGCCAGCAGACGCACCATGCGATTTTGTACGCCGATCCTGTTTGTCTGTGGCCAGCGCTTGAACTTTCCTGTAGCTCTTTCCTGGCTGTCGGGAGGCAAGAACTTGGCACTGACTTCTTTTTTTCCGACCCAACGGCGCCAGGTGTCCTTGAACTCGAGACACGACTGATCGCGTACGACGAAGTCGAGCGTGAGCTTGAGGATCTGGCGCCATTCCTCGAGACTCATCGGGGTATGTGAAAGCACCTGCTGCGGCACGACGTTGACGCTGTCGAGCTTGGGGTACTGGACTGAGACCAGGCCCAGCGTCTCAAGACTGTTAGCTCGCTTGGGCCTGCGCGCAAACTCCCGGAACAGGAACAGCTTTGCGAGTTCCAGCGCACCAGAATCCCCCGAAAACTGCTCGGGGCTAATGTCCCGGTAATACGAGAGGGCCCAGCGCCAAATGTCCATCTCGTGAATCGCCAGGTGCGAAGCGAGTTCCTCGAAACCGATGGCCTTCGGCTTGAACTTGGCAAGCTCGAGTTTCTTGCGCTCGAGCATGGCCTTGACTTTTGAGTTGCCGGATTTAGCGTAATCTGCTTCGAAATATTCAATTTCTTCGACCAGTTCAAGATAGGCTGGGTGGGTCGACGTGTCCGATCGGCTGGCCAGGAACTGATAGACGGCGGAGCGCAAGGTATTGCGTTCAGCATCGCGCTGCAGCGCCGCCGCCATGCGTGCCGTGCCTTGGCGACTGTCGGTGAAGGTGATCATGCGCCGGCCACGCAAGGGCTTGTTGAGCGGGTCGTCTCCGTCGGGACAGAACTCCAGCACGGTCGGGATCACCTGCATCAGCAGGAAGGGTGCGCCCAGGCGCGCAGGCCGGAACATCAGCTTGCCTTGCCCGTGGTATCCACCACATTCCGGGCAGGTGAGTTGGCCTTCGTTCATCTCACGGATCCGGACCTGGACCTTGGGCAAGTCGGACTGGCTGTCGAGGATCTGGCTGCCCATTTCGATCGTAGCCTCGGCCGTATCCTGCGTGTGCCGGTTCGCAATCAGCACCAGCGACGAATCCGCTTCGCGTTCTGGCTGATCCGTCGAGTTCTCCCCTGACACGTTCTCCTGGAGGCTGTCAGCCCCTTCCTCTGCCACGGCTTCGAGCTTGAACTCGTCGGTCAATTCCTGGATGTCCTGGACCACGGTCCAACTGCCGTGTCGGCCATCCACCTTGAGCAGACCCCACAGATAGGTCTCGTTGCAGTCATTGCAGGAGCGCAGCTCGTAGACCGGGGCACCGCAGTCGCAGGTCTGGCGCTCCTCGGTGTAGACAGCCCCATAAGCCCAGTCGGGCGAGTCGAGCGCGGTGCCTTGGCGACAGGAGCAGTTCTGGTCGCTGCAAGCCCACAAGCCCGCCAGGATGTTGTGGAAGGCGTGCAGTCGCAAGGGCAGGAAGGGCACCAGGTCCTTGCCTTTCACATGGCGCGACCGGGTCAGCAGGTCGAGCCAGCGCAGCGCCTGCTGCTGGGTCTGCGGCTGATGTTTCGCCTTGGGCCCCTCGAGCACCTCGCAAATGTCACGCAGGGGACGTGCTGCCTTGCCACCCTGATCGGGCACGAAAAGACGCCTGATTCCGTTGGCTGTGCGGTTGGCGCAAACGGCCTCGTACCTTGTCGACTCGTCCTGGGCTTCGATGGCCTCCAGCGCTTCGAGCACCACGTCGCGGTATTGGGAGTCGCCTGCCGTCAGCTGCGGCACCTGGCGCTGACCGGACACGACGTGGACACGATCGGGACCGACCCCTGCCAGCCCGGCCAGGAATTCCTTGAGCTTCTGGCCTGCCTCGCCCTTGGGGTCGCCGATCGTCGCCGAGGTAGCGACAAAGCGCACCTCTTCCGAATCCACGCCGAAACCGTGCAGCACACGGCGCAGCAGCAGCGACAGCTCCGCCGCCTGGGAGCCGATGTAGCTGTGTGCCTCGTCGAGCACGATCCACTTGAGCTTGCCCCTGGATTTGTCCAGGATCGGGGCATCCTGCGAACGCACCAGCATGTATTCCAGCATGGTGGCGTTGGTTACCAGGATAGGGGGCGGCGAAGCACGCAGGGACTGACGGTCAAGCACCTGGTTGGGTATCTGCTGGCTCAGATGACTCGGACCCGGTTTCTCCGGGGTCTGGCCATTGTAGAGACAGAAACGGATGTCCCCCGTGAACGGGCCAGTCCAGGCATGCAGGCGCTCCTGTTGGCTCTGGATCAGGGCGTTGAGCGGATAGAGGAAGAGGGCGCGCACCCCTTCGATCGGGCCTTTATGCGATTGAGCTTCGCGGGCCAGCTGGTCCAGGATCGGAACCATGAAGCATTCGGTCTTGCCGGATCCGGTGCCACTGGTTACGATGACCGACTGCGGCTGCGGTCTGGCCAGCAACTCCCAGGCTTCGAGCTGGTGTCGGTAAGGCCTGGCGTCACGAGCAAAACGGTAGTTCGCAGCCTGGCTGCCTGCCGGACGGTCCAGTGCCTCCAGCAGTCGTGGCGACAACAAGTCCGGGGACAGCGAGGACAGCGTCCTGTCGGCCGTCTGCCAGCCAAAAGTAGCCTCGAATACCGGCTCACCGACAAAGCAGCCCGGCTCGCCGAGGTCAACGGAAAACCGTTCACTCAGGTACTGGCGCAAAGCCGGATTGGAAAACCCCAGCCGACTGATCGTCGCCCGTGCGGCGCGCGTTGCCAGCTCTGGTAGAAGGTTGGAAAAATAGCTGGCTGCCAGGTGCTCTTGACTCATGGAATCTCTTGAATATTCGGGTTTACTTGCCGGTGATCGAAGGCAGCTGGACCAGGCCCTCGATGCTCATGCAGACCTTGAAGGCTTGGCGGTAGGCCTGCTCGAACCAGATCGGATCGAAGTCCCGAATCTGCTTGAGGGCCAGGCGACTGCGCGGATCACTCCACCATTGGCGGCTGGTCGAGGTGGCGGCCCACAGCGCACACAGAACCGGCAAATTGGCGACCGAGAACTTGCGGTCATCCGGGCGTGGCCAGAACAGTCTGGTGATGTGGGGCATCAGCAGCTTCTGGATGGACGGATCACACGCTTGCACGAAGGCCGGAAAGGCCATCTGCTGGACAAAGTCTCGGCCGGGCCATGTCGCGATTTCGCGTTCGGCATTGACCAAGAACAACTGTGCATTGACCAGGGAGTCACCGCCATCCCACAACTGCCTGAGCAAATCTCGCGTCGCCTGCCGTGAAGGCCCCGCCACTTCCATCAGCAATTCGGACATGGATCCCGTGGCGGCGAAGATGACTGTGTCGATCAGCGGACCGAGGCTGGGGATCTCGTCGGCGAGCAACTTGAAGCGGCTTTCGAGCTCGTCCTTGAAATACTTGTGGCATCGGTCACGGTCCAGACCCTGTGCAACCCAGAATTGCCAGAACGCCTGAGCGACCTCGCACAGGTCGGCGACGGTCGTGAGCTCGGGCATCCAGCCGGTCTCGACGCGGAACCGTCTCAAGGCTTCAGCCAGTTCGGCTTCATCCAGCTCAGAAAGGAGCAGGAACGAGAGAATGGCCTTGGGTTGCTTGGCCAACATGCGCCAGAGATCGAGTGCCGTCAGCGGTAGGTGGTGGAAGGTTTGCCACAGGCCGTCGATCAAGGGCCAGGACTCGTGCCGGTGGTCTTCGCTCATGGCCTTCAAGGCCGAATGCATGCTGCTCCAGCGCCTGTCGGGATTCGCCTGCGACATGGCCTCAGGCAGCTTGGTCACTTCGGCGACCGTATCGCTGTCGGCGCTGGCGGCTTCAGCCTGGTTGCTGGCCTCGACCCAGACCAAGGGGCGGAACAGGACCGTGGAATCGGGGGCGGGGTAGACCAGCCAGGGGGCCAGCTCCTGCGACATGCCCTCGGCCGCCCATGATCCGGTGTGTACACCTTCGGAACGTAGCGGATTGAGCTCCAGGGGCTTCACATGAGGCTGGGTCAAGGGGCAGGCCAGTACCCGGGTGCTTGCCAAGTCGTCCACCGGGATCAGCCCCAATGCGGCTTCGGGAACCCGCACATGGCCGTCCTCTGACTGGAGCGTTGTGGTGTAACGCCCGACCCTGATTTCGCAGCTGCTCTGACCACCGGCCAGCAGACTTATCCTGACCTTGGCGTCCAGATCATCGAACAGGCCGAGCAAGGATTCAATCTGCTGCTGGTAGTCGAGCAATCGGAGCTCGGCTCGGCCCACGCCAGGCAGCATGGGCACGGGCAGGCGACTCGAGACCTGTTGTTTGCCACTGCCCAGGGTCAGCTGCACTTCGTAGCGCTTGGGCTGATCCGGATTGGTGTCAAAGATCTGCAGCCGCATGCCAATCAGCTCGCGCAGGGTCACCGTCTCCTGATCCTGCATCACCGAGCCGTCGGCGCGCAGGAAGCGTCCCCCGCTCACGGGGTAGGGCAGCGTCAGGGTCAGCTCGGTGTTCCTTCCAGGCCAGCGCACGCTAACCCGGAACTCCGCAGGTGGGGCACCATGAGCCGAAAATTCTATGAGGAAGGAGCCCGTTCCTGACTTGCTCAGTGCTGCCGTTACGTTGGCAGGGGTCTCGGTAGCCAGGTCTACAGGCCCCCAGTTGACAAACCGGACCTGGGCGGCCCCCACGGCATGCCCCGAGCTGTATTCGATGCGCGCATCGGTCGGCAGCATGAAGATCCGCTGTCGCGCCACCATCTCACCCTCGTCCAGGATGCGTACCTCTACGGGTCCTCGTGCCTCCCGCGGCTGAAGCAATTCCTGATTCCCGATCAGCCGCCATTGTTGGTCTGACAGCGGGATGGCCTGCAACCCTTCCTCGGTGGTTCGGAACAGTCGGGGCAGGTGAGCGTTACGAAAGACCGAACGCCCTCTCGCTTCCGGCAGGCGCATGCCCTTCCACTGGTAGATCTGGCTGGGCTGGGTGATCTGACCCAGTCGGATCCGGAAGGCGAGCCCGGGCGATATCAGCCTGGCATCCGAGCGCAGACAGAAGACCTTTCTGGCCGCCAATCCCGGGCTGTGCAGTTCACCGACTGGCTCCACCGCATTCGTTGTCTCGTTCGTTACCTCGATGGTCCACCCGGGTGCCAATGCCACCCAGGCACTGTCGTGCGGCAGCCGTGCTCCACCCGCTGCGGCCAGGACCTGATATCCCGCTTCGCTCTCGACAAAGATCCAGGGGTCCTCTTCCGGCAGGGCACTACCCCCCTCGATGGTGCAGCGCTCGCCTTGATCGCCAGCCTGGGAGCGCAGGATCAGCTGGAGCTCGCTTCTCGCAGCGTGGCTGCGCAGGACCCACTTGCGCACGTTGAGGACTGCCACCGGGTCGGCGGAGCCCAGCACCAGTCGGCCCTCGGTGCAAGGCTGGCGTGCACCGGCCTCGAGGTCGATCGTGAAGTGTCGCGGCACCCGTTCAAGGTCATGCAAGCCGAACAGGGTGGCCAGGTCCTGAGCCGGGACTCGGCCTGGATAGGTCAGATGTGACTCGAGGGCAAAGAAACCGGTACCCGGATCCTGGACCAGTCGACGCTCGGTCATGAAGAGTCCGTGCGTGGAACCCGTACCCTGGGCGGCAGCCTCCCGCACCAGGCCAGTGAGCAGTGCCTGGGCGGCTTCGCTTTCGAGCGAGACCGGAAAACGACGGCGCCAGTCCGGCAGGGCACTGTCGAGGCGTGCCACCGGGTCCGTCACGCCTTCGAGCTGGTATTCCTCCTTGAGATGCAGGGCAGCATCGACAAACCGGGCCAGCAGTTCTGCGATCTGAGGCTGTCGGTAGGCGCTGGGCAGCAGACCCAGGCGCTCAGTGACGGCATCCAGCACCTGGGCATTGCCCCAGTGGTAGCGGCTCGCGAGCTTGAGCACCTGGCTCATCACCAGGGCAACAGGCCCGTCGCCGTGAGCCAGCAAGCGCATCGGTATGCCACCGTTGACCACGATGGCGCCAATGAAGGCCTTGCCCTTGTCTAGCGGACTCAGCTGCCAGAAGGAAAGACCTCTAGACACGAATTCCGAGCGCAGCTGCGGGGAGAACTTGGCGGTATCAGCGCCCAGCTTCTCGAGTACCGGGGCCCAGCTCCAGGGACCGCCGGCGTACTCGTGCTTCCACCATTCCGAGGCATACAGCACGAAAGCCGCAGGGGGCGCCGCCAATCGGCGACGGCCGAGGCTGAGCGCAGCGAGCTCCTCGATGCCTCCCACCTTGGTGACTGCGCCCTGAAGTTGCCTAGTCAGCTCCTCGTATTCGTCCTGACTCAGGTCGTAGGCAAACAGCAGCCGGCCGTCGGGTTTGATGTCACGCTGTCTCAGCAGCGCAATCAGCCAGTTGCTGAGGGTTTCGGTATTCATACGGCAGAAGTTTGCGGGAGGCTCAGAGGGGTTGTCAGCGCTCCCAGTTCAATAGGTGATGGGAACGAAGACCGTTGGTTGATGGGGATTTCTTCGCTATGGGAGCTGCCGATCACCACGGGCTTGTCGGGCCTGGCCGCAAGGCGCGCCCGGTCTGCCACCCATGGCGCCATGGCTCAGGCAGAACAGGCCTAAGTCTTCTGCGGTACGGATCTCGAATTCGCCAGACTGCAGTGCTGCGACCTTCTGTTCGAGTTCCGGATTGGCCTGCAGCAGCTTCACGCCGGTTTCCCCAACGATGCGCGCCGGATGGATGTAGCCTGCCGGGTTCTTTGGATCCTCGTTCTGGTGCGCCTCGGTCCAGTTCGACGACTCACTCAGGTCAGTCTCGTCTAAGGTGTCTCGCAACGCAGTGACCACGCCATCCTGCTCGGAAATCCAGTATCCAGAAAATTGCATGTCTCAAGGTTCCGTAAAGGCTGGGCGTGCCAAGCCCACGGTTTGCTGCCAGCAGCATCTTGCATGGCTTTCGGTTGTTTTGCTTGTTCTCGCCATTATGCCATCTGTTGTGAGATTAACTTGTCAGCACCTGGCTTATTTCTTCAAGGCATCAGTGTGCGCGATCCACCAAGGCGGATTCAAGCGTGTTTTTTGCCGGGTCACCCATCACGTCACTAATCCAGCGCGTCATCGAGGACGCGCTCAAATCAACACGTATCTCGCGGGAGTACAAAATGCTTCTCAGTAAGCGGGTGTAGCTGGCACGATCGCACCAACAAAAAACCGCCTGTGGGCTGCCCCGAGGCGGTTGTGTCAGGCGCTGGTGGCCGAACGCTTCAGCGCATTCAGCGCATTCAGCGCGGCAAGGGCAGAGCGAGGCTGCCGAGGCTGGCTTCGACCCGGCGCGCGCCGTTGAAGCGCTGCACCCAGTAGCTCTGGCGCATGTCCTCGACCCGCACGCGCTCGCCGCTGCGCGGGGCGTGGATGAACTTGTTGTCGCCGATGTAGATGCCGACATGGCTGAAGGCCGATTTCATGGTGTTGAAGAACACCAGATCGCCGGGCTTGAGCTCGTCGGGGCTGATGGTCTGGGTGGCGCGCGCCTGTTCGGCGGCGCGGCGCGGCAGCACCATGCCCAGACTCTGTTCGTAGATCGCGCGCACGAAACCGCTGCAGTCGACCCCTTCGTCGAGGTCGTTGCCGCCGTACTTGTAGCGCACGCCCAGAAAGCTCATGGCGTTGACGACCAGCTCGGAGGCGACCGAGCTCATGTTCTGGCGCACCCCTTCGAGTCTGGCGATCAGACCCTTGCCGGCCAGCAGTTCGGCCATGGGATCGGGCTGGCTGACGGGCTCGGCGGTGGCCAGGCCGCATGCCGCAGACAGAGCGATGGCGGTAATCAATGAACGCATGGCTTGATTCTACCTTGCCGCGATGACGGCATGGTTAAATTGCGGGCTGATGCAAACCCGTGATAACCCGGAGAAAAACCATGTTGTTGGACGCTGACGAGAGTCAATTGCTGCTGGTCGACTACCAGCCTCGCCTGCTCAAGGCCCTGCACCAGGGCGAGGAGGCGCTGGCGCGTGCCGTGCTGCTGGCCCAGGTCGCGCAGATCCTGGCCGTGCCGGCCTGGGGCACCGAACAGAACCCCGCCGGCCTGGGCGAGACCGCTCCCGTGCTCCAGCCCCTGTTGCGCCGCCGCTTTACCAAGATGGCGTTCGATGCCACCCAGGCTGACCTGGTCGAGGCCTTGCGCCCGCCGGCACCTCCCCAGCGCCAGGGTGGCAACGCGCGCAGCCTGCCCAAGCACCTGCAAAAACCTCAGCCAGCCACGGCCGCGCCGGGTCGCAACATCATCGTGCTGGCGGGCTTCGAGGCCCATGTCTGCCTGTTGCAGACCGCGCTCGGCCTGCTTGAGCAGGAGTTCGACGTCTGGGTCGTGACCGATGCCTGCGCCTCGCGGCGCGAGCGTGACCGCGACGCTGCCTTCGACCGCCTGGCTGGCAACGGCATCGAACTCGTCACGAGCGAGATGGTCGTGTTCGAATGGCTGGGCGACGCCGAGCACCCCGACTTCCGCGAAGTGCACCAGCTGATCAAGTAAGCACCGTTTCCAGCGCCCGGACCCGCGACCGGCCCGATTCAGGGTCGGCGGTCCGGGCTTGTCAGCCCGTTGCAAGCAGGGTTCCCATAATCATGAATGCATTATTTTTTATTCTGATTTGCGGACTTTGCTGGAGACTGACATGGCTGCTACCCCGAACTACGAAGCGTTCTTCCGCCGCTCGATCGACGATCGAGATGCCTTCTGGGCCGAACAGGCGCAACTGGTTGACTGGCACCAGCCTTACGAGCGCGTCTGCAACTACGACCGCGCGCCGTTCGCGCGCTGGTTCGAGGGCGGGCAGACCAACCTCTGCCACAACGCGGTCGATCGCCACCTGAAGGACCGCGCCGACCAGAACGCGCTGATCTTCGTCTCGACCGAGACCAACGTCGAGAAGGCCTACAGCTTCCGCGAGTTGCAGCAGGAAGTGCAGCGCTTCGCCGCGATCTACCAGCAGCTCGGTGTCAAGAAGGGCGACCGCGTGCTGATCTACATGCCGATGATCGCCGAGGCCTGCTTCGCGATGCTGGCGGCGGTGCGCCTGGGCGCGATCCATACCGTGGTGTTCGGCGGCTTCGCCAGCCATGCGCTGGCCAGCCGGATCGAGGACGCCACGCCGACCGTGATCGTGAGTACCGATGCCGGCATGCGCGGCGGCAAGGTCGTGCCCTACAAGCACCTGCTCGACGAGGCCATTCATCTGTCGACCCACAAGCCCGCCCATGTCGTGATGGTCAACCGTGGTCTGGCCGAGCTCTCGCCAGTCGCGGGCCGCGATGTTGACTACGCCACCCTGCGCGAACAGTTCATTGACGCGCAAGTGCCCTGCGAATGGGTCGACTCCACCCATCCGAGCTACATCCTTTACACCTCGGGCACCACTGGCAAGCCCAAGGGCGTGCAGCGCGACACCGGCGGCTATGCGGTGGCGCTGGCGGCCTCGATGAAGCATATCTACCAGGGCGAGCCGGGCGAGACCTTCTTCTCGACCTCGGACATCGGCTGGGTGGTGGGTCACAGCTACATCATCTACGGCCCGCTGATCAACGGCATGGCCACCATCATGTATGAAGGCCTGCCGACCCGCCCCGACGCCGGCATCTGGTGGAGCCTGGTCGAGAAGTACAAGGTCTCGGTCATGTTCAGCGCCCCGACCGCCGCCCGCGTGCTGAAGAAACAGGACCCGGCCTACCTGACGAAGTACGACCTGTCCAGCCTCAAGGCGCTGTTCCTGGCCGGCGAACCGCTCGACGAGCCGACCGCGACCTGGATGGCCGACGCGATCAAGAAACCCATCATCGACAACTACTGGCAGACCGAGACCGGCTGGCCGATCATGGCGGTCTGCAACGGCGTCGAACCGGCGCCGACCAAGTTCGGCTCGCCCGGCAAGGCGGTCTACGGCTTCGATGTGCGCCTGATCGACGAGACCACCGCCGAGGAGATCCACGAGCCCGGCAAGAAGGGGGTGATCGCGGTCGAGGGTCCGCTGCCGCCGGGCTGCCTGCAGACGATCTGGGGCGACGACGCGCGCTACGTCAAGACCTACTGGAGCAGCATCCACGGCCGCACCATGTACAGCACCTTCGACTGGGGCACCAAGGACGCCGACGGCTACTTCTACATCCTGGGACGCACCGATGACGTGATCAACGTCGCTGGTCATCGCCTGGGCACGCGCGAGATCGAGGAGAGCATCTCCAGTCACCCGAACGTGGCCGAGGTCGCGGTGGTCGGCATGGCCGACCAGCTCAAGGGTCAGGTGGCGGTCGCCTTTGTCGTCCTCAAGGACAGCTCGCGTGCTACCGACGCCGTATCGGCCAAGGAGCAGGAGGCCGAGATCATGAAGCAGGTCGACGAGCAACTCGGCGCGGTGGCGCGGCCTGCCATGGTGCGCTTCGTCAACACCTTGCCCAAGACCCGCTCGGGCAAGCTGCTGCGTCGCGCGATCCAGGCCGTCTGCGAGGGTCGCGATCCCGGCGACCTGACCACCATGGACGATCCTGCATCGCTGCAGCAGATCAAGGAACAGTTGGCCTGATCCGATCCCATTTGGGCTGTCTACCCCGTATAAACCACGATAGCCGAGGCCGGTTCGCCACCGGCATTCATGCTATCGTCACAAGCTGGGCGTAACCAGCCAAGGACGTCCATCGGCGAACAGTGGCACAATCCGGGGTTGCTTCAGTTCCTTCCAGTCACTGTCGCATCCGCCAACCGGTCCAGCCGTGTCGCGGAAGGTTTTTTTACCAGCTAATGTTTCCCCGAGGGAAACGGAGGTCAGCGAATTCATGAGCCAGACGAACGACGTCTACGCCGCGTACAGCGGTAATACCTATCTCTTCGGCGGCAACGCGCCCTATGTCGAGGAGATGTACGAGAACTATCTGGCCGATCCGACCAGCGTGCCCGAGAACTGGCGCGAGTACTTCGACGCGCTGCAGCATGTGCCCGCGGCCGATGGCACCGACGCCCGTGACGTGCCGCACCTGCCGGTCATCAACGCCTTCGCCGAGCGCGCCAAGAGCGGCGTGACCCAGACCGTGGTCGCCAGCGTCGACGCCGAGATGGGCCGCAAGCGCACCTCCGTGCAGCAGCTGATCGCCGCCTACCGCAACGTCGGCCAGCGCTTCGCCGACCTCGATCCGCTCAAGCGCACCGAGCGCCCCAGCATCCCCGAGCTCGACCCGGCTTTCTACGGCCTCAACAGCGCCGACCAGGAAACCGTCTTCGACGTCAGCAACACCTTCTTCGGCAAGGACAAGATGTCCTTGCGCGAGCTGCTCAACGCGCTGCGCGAGACCTACTGCGGCTCGATCGGCGTCGAGTTCATGCACACGACCAACCAGGAGCAGAAGCGCTGGTGGCAGCAGAAGCTCGAAAGCGTGCGCAGCAAGCCGGCCTTCAACGCCGACAAGAAGCGTCACATCCTGGATCGCCTGACCGCGGCCGAGGGCTTGGAGCGCTACCTGCACACCAAGTATGTCGGCCAGAAGCGTTTCTCGCTCGAGGGCGGCGAGAGCTTCATCGCCGCGATGGACGAGATCATCCAGCAAGCCGGCGTCAAGGGCGTGCAGGAAATCGTGATCGGCATGGCCCACCGTGGCCGCCTCAACGTGCTGGTCAACACCCTGGGCAAGATGCCCAAGGACCTGTTCGCCGAGTTCGACCACACCG
Source organism: Malikia sp. (assembly GCF_028687635.1). Lineage (GTDB taxonomy): Bacteria > Pseudomonadota > Gammaproteobacteria > Burkholderiales > Burkholderiaceae_C > Malikia. The sequence continues at coordinate 106,623 of NZ_JAQTZS010000004.1, forward strand.
CGCCCGAAGACCTGCCGGCCGGTGACGTCAAGTACCACCAGGGCTTCAGCTCCGACATCAGCACCGCCGGTGGCCCGGTCCACCTGAGCCTGGCGTTCAACCCGTCCCACCTCGAGATCGTCAACCCGGTGGTCGAGGGCTCGGTGCGCGCGCGCATGGACCGTCGTGGCGACAAGGTCGGCGCCCAGGTGCTGCCGGTGCTGGTGCACGGCGACTCGGCCTTTGGCGGCCAGGGCGTCAACCAGGAAACGCTGGCGCTGTCCGAGACCCGTGGCTACACCACGGGCGGCACGGTGCACCTGATCATCAACAACCAGATCGGCTTCACCACCTCGGACCCGCGCGACCTGCGCTCGACCCTGTACTGCACCGACATCGTCAAGATGATCGAGGCACCGGTGCTGCACGTCAATGGTGACGATCCGGAAGCCGTGGTGCTGGCCAGCGAGCTGGCCCTTGAGTACCGCCTGGCGTTCCGCAAGGACGTCGTGGTCGACATCATCTGCTTCCGCAAGCTGGGTCACAACGAGCAGGACACCCCCGCGCTGACCCAGCCGCTGATGTACAAGAAGATCGCGGCCCATCCCGGCACGCGCCGTCTGTACGCCGACAAGCTGGCCGCGCAAGGCCTGGGCGAGACCCTGGGCGACGACATGGTCAAGGCCTACCGCGCCGCCATGGACGAAGGGCGCCACACCGTCAACCCGGTGGTCTCCAACTTCAAGAGCAAGTACGCGGTCGACTGGACCCCGTTCCTGGGCAAGAAGTGGACCGACGCCGGCGACACCGCGATCCCGCTGACCGAGTGGAAGCGCCTGGCCGACAAGCTCACCACGATTCCCGCCAGCGTCAACCCGCACCAGCTGGTCAAGAAGGTCTATGACGACCGTGCCGCCATGGGTCGTGGCGAGGTCAATGTCGACTGGGGCATGGGCGAGCACATGGCCTTCGCCTCGCTGGTGGCTTCCGGCTACCCGGTCCGCCTGTCGGGCGAGGACTGTGGCCGTGGCACCTTCACCCACCGCCATGCCGTGATCCATGACCAGAAGCGCGAGAAGTGGGACGAAGGCACCTACATTCCGCTGCAGAACGTGGCCGACAACCAGGCCCCGTTCGTCGTGATCGACTCGATCCTGTCGGAAGAGGCGGTGCTGGGATTCGAATACGGCTACGCCGGCTCCGAGCCCAACAGCCTGGTGATCTGGGAAGCCCAGTTCGGCGACTTCGCCAACGGCGCCCAGGTCGTGATCGACCAGTTCATCGCCTCGGGCGAGGTCAAGTGGGGCCGCGCCAACGGTCTGGTCATGATGCTGCCGCACGGCTACGAGGGTCAGGGCCCCGAGCACAGCTCGGCCCGCCTGGAGCGCTTCATGCAGCTGGCCGCCGACACCAACATGCAGATCGTGCAGCCGACCACGGCCAGCCAGATCTTCCATGTGCTGCGCCGTCAGATGGTGCGCGACCTGCGCAAGCCGCTGGTGCTGTTCACCCCGAAGTCGCTGCTGCGCAACAAGGACGCGACCTCGCCGCTGTCCGAGTTCACCAAGGGCGGCTTCCAGACCGTGATCGGCGATCTGAGCGCCGAGGTGGCGGCCAACGCCGCCAAGGTCAAGCGCGTGATCGCCTGCTCGGGCAAGGTCTACTACGACCTGGTCAAGAAGCGCGCCGAGAAGGGTTCCGATGACGTGGCCATCCTCCGCGTCGAGCAGCTCTATCCCTTCCCGCACAAGGCCTTTGCCGCCGAGCTCAAGAAGTACCCGAACCTGGCCGAGATCGTCTGGTGCCAGGACGAGCCGCAGAACCAGGGCGCCTGGTTCTTCGTGCAGCACAACGTGTACGAGAACATGAAGCCGGGCCAGAAGCTGGGTTACTCCGGCCGCGCCGCCTCCGCTTCGCCCGCCGTGGGCTACTCGCACCTGCACCAGGACCAGCAGAAGGCCCTGATCGAAGGCGCTTTCGCCAAGCTCAAGGGCTTCGTGCTGACCAAGTGATCCAGTGGGCGCCCCGGGCGGGCGCCCCCACCCATACCTGACAAGAGGAAGAATACAAAATGGCTATCGTTGAAGTCAAAGTCCCGCAGCTGTCCGAATCCGTGGCCGAAGCCACCATGCTGCAGTGGAAGAAGAAGCCCGGTGATGCGGTCGCGATCGACGAGATCCTGATCGAGATCGAGACCGACAAGGTCGTGCTGGAAGTGCCGGCGCCTTCGGCTGGCGTGCTGGCCGAGCTGGTCGTCGGCGACGGCGGCACCGTGGTCTCCGACCAGGTCATCGCCCGCATCGACACCGAAGGCAAGGCTGGTGCCGTTGCCCCGGCCGCTGCTGCCGCTCCGGCTGCTGCACCCGCCGCCGCATCGGTGGCCGCTGCCGCTGCTCCGGCTTCCGCCTCGATGGCGGGCGTCGCCATGCCCGCTGCCGCCAAGCTGATGGCTGACGCTGGCATGGCCGCTGGCTCGGTCGCCGGCACCGGCAAGGACGGCCGCGTCACCAAGGGTGATGTGCTGGCCGCCGCTGCCGCTCCCAAGGCGGCCCCGGCCGTGGCTCCGAAGGCTGCGCTGGCACCGGTCGCCGCTCCGGCCATCGCGCTGGGCGAGCGTCCCGAGCAGCGCGTGCCGATGAGCCGCCTGCGCGCCCGCGTCGCCGAGCGCCTGCTGCAGTCGCAGTCGACCAACGCCATCCTGACCACCTTCAACGAAGTCAACATGGCCCCGGTCATGGCGATGCGTTCCAAGTTCCAGGACCAGTTCACCAAGGAGCATGGCTGCAAGCTGGGCTTCATGAGCTTCTTCGTCAAGGCGGCCGTGCACGCCCTGAAGAAGTTCCCGGTGCTCAACGCCTCGGTCGACGGCAACGACATCGTCTACCACGGCTACTTCGACATCGGTATCGCCGTCGGTTCGCCGCGCGGCCTGGTGGTGCCGATCCTGCGCAACGCCGACCAGATGAGCTTCGCCGACATCGAGAAGAAGATCGCCGAGTTCGGCAAGAAGGCCGCCGAGGGCAAGCTGGGCATCGAGGAGATGACCGGCGGCACCTTCTCGATCTCCAACGGCGGCACCTTCGGCTCGATGATGTCGACCCCGATCATCAACCCGCCGCAGTCGGCCATCCTGGGCGTGCACGCCACCAAGGACCGCGCCGTGGTCGAGAACGGCCAGGTCGTGGTCCGCCCGATGAACTACCTGGCGATGTCCTATGACCACCGCATCATCGACGGCCGCGAAGCCGTGCTGGGCCTGGTCGCGATGAAGGACGCGCTGGAAGATCCGGCCCGCCTGCTGTTCAACATCTGATCCAGATGGCCCTGCGGGACGGCAGCGCGCCTGGCGTGGTGCCGTTCCCCGCTGAATAATCAAAAGCCCACCCATCAGGTCCGACCTCCGGTCTGCCCCTTGGTGGGCTTTTTGCCAACCCATAAAGCAAGAGAAAATCATGAGCAAGCAATTCGACGTCATCGTCATCGGCGCCGGCCCCGGCGGCTACATCGCGGCCATCCGCGCCGCCCAACTCGGCTTCCAGGTCGCCTGCATCGACGAGTGGACCAACGCCGCTGGCGGCGCCGCTCCGGGCGGCACCTGCACCAACGTCGGCTGCATCCCGTCCAAGGCGCTGCTGCAGTCGTCCGAGCATTTCGAGCAGGCGAATCACCATTTCGCCGAGCACGGCATCAGCACCGGCACCGTCAAGATGGACGTGGCCAAGATGATCGCCCGCAAGGACAACGTCGTCAAGCAGAACAACGACGGCATCCTCTACCTGTTCAAGAAGAACAAGGTCAGCTTCTTCCACGGTCGCGGTTCGTTCGTGAAGGCGGTCGAGGGCGGCTACGAGATCCAGGTCGCCGGCAAGGCCGAGGAGACCCTTACGGCTAAGCAGGTCATCGTCGCCACCGGCTCCAGCGCCCGCGCGCTGCCCAGCGTCCCGTTCGATGAAGTCAACGTGCTGTCCAACGACGGCGCGCTGCGCGTCGGCGCGGTGCCCAAGAAGCTGGCCGTGATCGGCTCGGGCGTGATCGGCCTGGAGATGGGGTCGGTCTGGCGCCGCCTGGGCGCCGACGTCACCATCCTCGAAGGCCTGCCGACCTTCCTGGGCGCGGTGGACACCCAGATCGCCAAGGAAGCCAAGAAGGCCTTCGACAAGCAGGGCCTGAAGATCGAGCTCGGCGTCAAGGTCGGCGAGATCAAGTCCCTCAAGAAAGGGGTCTCGATCGCCTACACCAACGCCAAGGGCGAGGAAGTCAAGCTCGACGCCGACAAGCTGATCGTCTCGATCGGTCGCGTCCCCAACACCAATGGCCTCAACGTCGAAGCCGTCGGCCTGCAGCTCGACGAGCGCGGCGCCATCCTGGTCGACGGCGACTGCAAGACCAACCTGCCGGGCGTCTGGGCGGTCGGCGACGTGGTGCGCGGCCCGATGCTGGCGCACAAGGCCGAGGAAGAGGGCGTGGCGGTGGCCGAGCGCATCGCCGGCCAGCACGGTCACGTCAACTTCAACACCATCCCCTGGGTCATCTACACCAGCCCCGAGATCGCCTGGGTCGGCCGCACCGAGCAGCAGCTGAAAGCCGATGGCGTCGCCTACAAGGCCGGCAGCTTCCCCTTCCTGGCCAACGGCCGCGCGCGCGCGCTGGGCGACACCACCGGCATGGTCAAGTTCCTGGCTGACGCCACGACCGACGAGATCCTGGGCGTGCACATCGTCGGCCCGATGGCTTCCGAGCTGATCGCCGAGGCGGTGGTCGCGATGGAGTTCCGCGCCAGCGCCGAGGACATCGCCCGCATCTGCCACGCGCACCCCTCGCTGTCGGAAGCGACCAAGGAAGCCGCGCTGGCGGTGGACAAGCGCACGCTCAACTTCTAAGCGGCAACGGTTGATGAACGACAAGCATGCATCCGAGTCGGGCTTCGGCCCGGTGCGCCTGGCCTACGAGGCCGAGCTGGTGGCGCGCGGCTACCAGAGCGATCCGGCGCAGTTGCGCGCCGTCGAGGCGCTCGAGCGCTGCGCGGCCGAGTGGTCGCACTTCAAGCAGCGCCGCTCGAACGCGCTCAAGAAGTTCATCAACCGCCTGCCCATCCCGAAGGGCGTCTACATGTTCGGCGGAGTGGGGCGGGGCAAGAGCTTCCTGATGGACTGCTTCTACAACGCGGTCCCCTTGAAGCGCAAGACGCGGCTGCATTTCCATGAGTTCATGCGCGAGGTGCACCGCGAACTCGCCGGCCTGCAGGGCACGGTCAACCCGCTCGACGCGCTGGGCCTGCGCATGTCCAAGCGCTACCGCCTGATCTGCTTCGACGAGTTCCACGTGGCCGACGTGACCGACGCGATGATCCTGTACCGCCTGCTCGAAGCCATGCGCAAGTACGGCGTCGGCATGGTCACCACCAGCAACTTCCACCCCGACGGGCTGTACCCGAACGGCCTGCACCGCGACCGCATCCTGCCCGCGATCGAGCTGCTGAAGCAAGATCACCAGGTCATCAACGTCGACAACGGCACCGACTACCGGCGCCGCACGCTGGAGCATGTCAAGCTCTACCATTGCCCGCTCGGACCCGAGGCCGATGCCCAGATGAGGCAGGCCTTCGACGAGCTGGCCGAGGCGCATGACGAGGACCCGGTGCTGCACATCGAGGCGCGCGAGATCCGTGCGCTGCGCCGTGCCGGTGGCGTGGTCTGGTTCGACTTCAAGGACCTGTGCGGCGGGCCACGCTCGCAGAGCGACTACCTGGAGATCGCCAGCCAGTTCCACACCGTGCTGCTGAGCCAGGTGCCCTACATGCCGGTCAGCCTGGCCTCGCAGGCGCGCCGCTTCACCTGGCTGGTCGACGTGCTGTATGACCGCCGGGTCAAGTTCATCCTGTCGGCGGCGGTGCCGGCGGAGGCGCTCTATACCGAAGGCCCGCTGTCGCACGAGTTCCCGCGCACGGTCTCGCGCCTCAACGAGATGCAGTCCAGGGAATACCTGGACATGGAATACCGCGAGGTCGATACCTCGCTGAGCTGAACGCCACCGGCCATGGGCCGGTGATTCAGGTCGGGTTCAGCAGTTCAGAGCCGCTTCTTCCACCAGGAGCTGTCCTGCGGGCTGGCCGATTCCGCCCTGGGCGCGTTGGCGGGGAAGTTCTGTTCCAGCACGCGGCGGGTATCCTGCGCCAGGTCCTGCATGCCGAGCGCCTGGTAGGACTTGACCATGAGCGACAGCGCCTGCTCGGCGGCGGGCACGCCCTGGTATTCGGTCACGGCGAGCTGGGCCCGGTTGATGGCCGCCAGGTAGGCGCCGCGCTTGAAGTAGTAGCGCGCCACGTTGACCTCGGACTCTGCCAGCGAGTTGACGACATAGGTCATGCGCAGGCGGGCGTCGGGCGCGTACTTGGAGTCGGGGAAGCGCTGCACCAGCTCGCGGAAGGCCTCGAACGAGACCTTGGCCGCCTTCTGGTCGCGCTCGGACAGGTTCTGCTGCGACAGGCCGCCGAACAGGCCCAGGTTGTCGTTGAAGTTGACGATGCCCTTGAGGTAGAGCGCGTAATCCAGCGCCGGGCTGACCGGGTGCAGCTTGATGAAGCGGTCCAGCGTCACCACGGCCTGCGCCTGCTCACCAGCCTTGTAGTGCGAGTAGGCTTTCTCCAGCTGGGCCTGCTGGGCCAGCGGGGTGCCGGCCGCGCGGCCTTCGAGCTTCTCGAACAGCTGGATGGCTTTTTCATGCATGCCGTTGGCGCGGTTGTCCATCGCCTCGGCGTAGATCTTTTCCGGACTCCAGCCCGCTGTCTCGTCGATGGGCTTGGGCGCTGCACAGGCGGCCAGCAGGGCGGCTGACAGCATGGCCGTCAGGCCCGGACGCAAACGGGACACAGCGGATAATCGGGACAGGAACATCGTGCGTACACCTTTGCAGCAGCGGGAAAATCGGATTGTCTGAAGAAATTATATCGACCACCCCACAGGAGACCGGCTTGCCGGTCTGGAACCCCTCCGAAGAGGGCGATGAACTCGAACTGGTGCCCGAGCGGCGCTGCTTCGTCGTCGAGCCCCAGGAGCATGGCATCAGGATAGACAAGCTGCTGGCGCAGCGCTGTCCCGAGTTTTCCCGTGGCCATTTCCAGCATTTGCTGCAGGATGGCGCGGTGCGGCTGGCCGGCCGCGTGCTGGCCAAGGCCTCGGCCAAGGTCCGGGTCGGCGAGCCGGTCGAGGTCGAGCTCAGGCCCACGGCCCAGGCCATGGCCTTCCAGCCCGAGGCCATGGCCTTGCGGGTGGTTTACGAGGACGAGCATCTGCTGGTGATCGACAAGCCGGCCGGTCTGGTGGTGCACCCGGCCGCCGGCAACTGGAGCGGCACCCTGCTCAACGGCCTGCTGGCCTACCACGCCGGCGCCGCCAGGCTGCCGCGCGCGGGCATCGTGCACCGGCTCGACAAGGACACCAGCGGGCTGATGCTGGTCGGCAAGACGCCCCAGGCCTGCTCGGCGCTGGTGGAGATGATCGCGCAGCGGCGTGTGCACCGGATCTATGTCGCGCTGGCGCACGGCGGCTGGCGCGGCGAGGACGAGATCGAGGTCGAGCGCTGGATCGGGCGCGATCCGCGCAATCGCCTGCGCATGGCGGTGCTGGCGCCCGGCAGCGGTGGCGCCAAGGAGGCCCGCACCACCCTCCGGCGCCTCGACGCCAACGACGACTACTGCTGGGTCGGCTGCAAGCTGCATACCGGCCGCACGCACCAGATCCGGGTCCACATGGCCAGCCTGGGCCATGCCCTGGTCGGGGACGTGAGCTATGGCGGCAAGCTGGTGCCCGGCCTGCGGCGCCAGGGACTGCACGCGCACCGGCTCGCGCTGCTGCATCCGGTCACCGGCCAGGAGCTGCAGTTCGAGAGCGCGCCGCCGCCCGATCTCGCGCAGGCTGTGCAAAACGCCGGACTGCATTACAATCTGGGCTACCTATGGCAGGTGCGCGCCACCTGACCGCTTGACTACAGCCCTAGCCGCGCCGCCGGCCTGCGATCCCGGAATGCCCCGGATCGAATCCCTTATTCGTTCCGGACCCTCGGACCCAGCACCATGAACACCGCGGATGCGCGCCGCATCCTCGAAACCGCACTGATCTGCGCGCAGGAGCCCTTGAGCCTGCGCGAGCTGTCCGTGCTGTTCGAGGGGGCCTTGTCACCAGATACCTTGCGCCGACTGCTGGCCGAGCTGCAGCGTGCCTGGGACAACCGGGGGGTGGAGCTGGTCTGCGTGGCCAGCGGCTGGCGCTTCCAGAGCCGGCCCGAGCTGCGGCCCTTCCTGGATCGCCTGCGCCCCGAGAAGCCGCCCAAGTACAGCCGGGCCGTGCTGGAGACGCTGGCGATCATCGCCTACCGCCAGCCGGTCACCCGCGGCGACATGGAGGAGATCCGTGGCGTGACGATCAACTCGGCCCTCATCAAGCAGCTGGAGGATCGCGGCTGGATCGAGGTCATCGGCCACCGCGAAACGGTTGGCCGCCCGGCCCTGTTCGCCACCACGCGGACCTTCCTGGATGACCTGGGCCTGGCCTCGCTCGACGCCCTGCCGCCGCTCGAAGCGGTGCCGGCGCCCGCCGATGAAGGCGCGGCGCCGGTTTCCCCCCATATGCCAATCGCCAGCCTGCAAAGGCTCGCAGAATCAGAATCATGAAGCACCAGTCCCCCGTTTCCCCCGACGCCGAGCGCCATGCCGCCGGTCATGCCACCGCCGGCCATGCCACGCCCCTGGATCAAGCCGATCCGGCGTCCGACCAGCTGCTGTTCGCCGACCTCGTCTCGGGCGAGTTCGATGCCGAGCAGGAAGCCGCCGAGCCGGTCGACGACAAGCGCGTGCTGCTGCCGCAGCCCGACGCGCCCAAGCTGCACAAGGTGCTGGCGCAGGCCGGCCTCGGTTCGCGCCTGGAGATGGAGCGCCTGATCCAGGACGGCCGGGTCTCGGTCAACAACGAGCCGGCCCATGTCGGCCAGCGCATCCAGCATGGCGACCAGATCCGGATCAACGGCAAGCCGGTGCGCGTGCGCATCGCGCCGCCGCCGCCGCGCGTGCTGGCCTATCACAAGCCCGCTGGCGAGGTCGTGACGCACGACGACCCGCAGAACCGTCCGACCGTGTTCCGTCGCCTGCCGCGCCTGTACAACGGCAAGTGGCAGTCGGTCGGCCGGCTCGACCTCAACACCGAGGGCCTGCTGTTGTTCACCGACTCGGGCGAACTGGCCAACAAGCTGATGCACCCCCGCTTCGGCCTGCAGCGCGAATACGCGGTGCGCGTGCTCGGCGCCTTGAGCAACGACGAGAAGGATCGCCTGCTCGACGGCGTGCGCCTCGATGACGGCATGGCGCAGTTCCAGAGCATCGAGGACGGCGGCGGCGATGGCGCCAACTGCTGGTACCGCGTCACGATCGCCGAGGGCCGCAACCGCGAGGTGCGCCGCATGTTCGAGGCGGTTGGCCACGCGGTCAGCCGTCTGATCCGCATCCGCTACGGTGCCGTGGTGCTGCCGCGCGGCCTGCGCCGTGGCGTCTGGACCGAGCTCGACTACCGCGACATCGAGCGCCTGACCCTGGCCGCCGGCATGCGCCGCACCGACGAGCAGGCACAGGACTCGGCGCGCAAGGCCGCCAGCCGCAACCCGACGCCGCGCCGCAACAAGGGCACCGGCCCGCGTCCGAGCGCGCCCAAGCTGGTCGAGGGCCCGGCGATCTCGCGCAGCAGCGGTCGCGCCATCCGCGAGCCGCGCTACGGCCACGAGGAGCAGGGCTACGGCGAGCAGCAGGCGCCGTTCGGTCGTCAGCCCGACCCGACGCAGAACGCCCAAGGCTACATCGGCGCCGAGGCCGGCCAGAAACGCAAGGGACCCGGTCTCTATGCCGGCGGCAAGAGCGGCCGACCGGGCTCGCCGGGCGGGCAGGGCGGCCCGCGCAAGGGTCCGCGCCGTTGAGCTGGCGACGGTGCCGACCCGGCTTTTTGCCGCCCGGCACCGTCACGGCGAACAGTTAGAATCAGCGACTTTCCACACCCAACCCACAAGGTAAAAAAATGGCAATCGAACGCACCCTGTCCATCATCAAGCCCGACGCCGTCGCCAAGAACGTGATCGGCCAAATCGTCAGCCGCTTCGAAGGCGCTGGCCTGAAGGTTGCCGCTGCCAAGCTGGTGCAGCTGTCGCGCGCCGAAGCCGAAGGCTTCTACGCCGTCCACAGCGCACGCCCCTTCTTCAACGACCTGGTCAACTTCATGATCTCGGGTCCGGTCTTCGTGCAAGTGCTCGAAGGCGAAGGCGCGATCCTGAAGAACCGCGAACTGATGGGCGCCACCGACCCGAAGAAGGCCGAAGCCGGCACCATCCGCGCCGACTTCGCCGAGTCGATCGACGCCAACGCCGTGCACGGCTCCGACGCTCCGGAAACCGCTGCCGTCGAGATCGCCTACTTCTTCCCGGCCCTGAACGTCTACGCACGTTGATTGGCACATGACGGCCAATCTGCTCGACTACGACCTCGAGGGCTTGGCCGCCTTCTGTGAACGGCTCGGAGAGAAACGTTTCCGAGCCGTCCAGCTTTACCGCTGGATCCACCAGAAAGGCGTGGCCCGCTTCGAGGACATGACTGACCTGGCGCGCAGCCTGCGGGAGAAACTCCCAGGCCTGTGCGAAGTGCGCGGCCTGCCGGTGCTGACGCAACAGATCTCGACCGACGGCACCATCAAGTGGCTGTTCGATGTCGGCGGCGGCAATGCCGTTGAAACCGTATTCATTCCGGAAGACGACCGGGGCACGCTGTGCGTGTCCTCGCAGGCGGGCTGTGCCGTCGGCTGTCGCTTCTGTTCCACCGGCCACCAGGGTTTTTCCCGCAATCTGGGAACGGGCGAGATCATCGCCCAGCTCTGGCATGCCGAGCATTTCCTGCGCCAGCGCTTCAACACCAGCGAGCGAGTCATCTCGAACGTGGTGATGATGGGCATGGGCGAGCCGCTGCAGAACTACTCGGCGCTGGTGCCGGCGCTGCGCACCATGCTCGATGACCATGGCTACGGCCTGTCGCGCCGGCGCCTGACGGTCTCGACCTCGGGCGTGGTGCCGATGATGGACCGCCTCGCCCAGGATTGTCCGGTCGCGCTGGCGGTCTCGCTGCACGCGCCCAACGATGAGCTGCGCGACCATCTGGTGCCGATCAACCGCAAGTACCCGCTGGCCGAGCTGATGGCGGCCTGCAAGCGCTACCTGCCGGCGGCGCCGCGCGACTTCGTCACCTTCGAGTACTGCATGCTCGACGGCGTCAACGACAGCGCGGAGCATGCGCGCGAGCTGATCGCGCTGGTGCGCGCGCATGGCGTGCCCTGCAAGTTCAACCTGATCCCCTTCAATCCTTTCCCGGACTCGGGCCTCAAGTGCTCGGGGCGCGCGGTGGTCAAGGCCTTCGCCGAGCAGCTCAACGCGGCCGGCATCGTGACCACGGTGCGCAAGACGCGCGGCGACGACATCGACGCGGCCTGCGGTCAGCTCGCCGGTGACGTGCTCGACCGCACCAACGTGGCCGAACGCATGGCGCAGCGCCGGGGTCAGGTCGAGCAGGTCGTGGTCTGGCAACCCAGGGAGCCGTCCTGATGAAGTCGCGCCTGCTTTGCTGGCTGCTGGCGGGCTCGGCCGCTGCCCTCTACGGCTGTGCCGCTGGCACGGCGGCGCCAGCGGGTCCCGCAGCCGATGCCGGCACCGGCCAGGAATGGGTCACCGATTCGGACGAGCCCGAGCAGCGCCGGCGCGCTCGCCTGCGCGTCGAGCTCGCCTCGGGCTACTTCGAGCAGGGCAAGACCACGGTCGCGCTCGACGAGGTCAAGCAAGCGCTCGCCGCCGACCCGTCGTACGCGCCGGCCTACAACCTGCGCGGCCTGATCTACCTGCGGCTGCAGGAGCCCAGGCTGGCCGAGGCCAGCTTCCAGCAGGCGATCAAGCTGGCCCCGCGTGACGGCGACAGCTGGCACAACCTGGGCTGGATGCACTGCGAGGCCGGGCGTTACGCCGCAGCGGTCGAGGCCTTTGGCAAGGCCCTGCAGATACCCCGGTACGCGGCCATGGCCAAGACCTGGATGAGCCAGGGCATCTGCCAGGCGCGCGCCGGCCAGCCGCTCGAAGCCGAGCGCAGCCTGATGCGCGCCTTCGAGCTCGACGCCGGCCATCCGGTCACGAGCTATACCCTGGCGTCCCTGCTGATGCAGCGCAAGGACTATGCGCGAGCCCAGTTTTATGTCCGGCGCCTGAACAATTCCGAGCTCGCCAACGCCGAATCGCTCTGGCTGGGGGCGCGGATCGAGCACAGGCTCAACAACCGGGAGGCGGTGCGTCAGCTCGGCGAGCAGCTGCGCCGTCGCTATCCCGAATCCAAGGAGGCCGCGACCTACGAGCGCGGCGCTTTCGATGACTGAAGATTCCAACAGCCCGTCCCATCCCGCGCCGGAGATCGCCCCCGCGCCCCAGTCCCTGCGCCAGGCGCGCGAGGCGGCCGGCCTGCAGGTGGCGGCACTCGCGGCCATGCTCAAGGTGCCGGTCGATCGCCTCCAGGCGCTGGAGGACGGACGCTACCAGGAGCTGCCCAACCTGACCTTCGCGCGCGCGCTGGCCTCCAGTGTCTGCCGTGCGCTCAAGATCGACCCCGTGCCCGTGCTGCAGAGCCTGCCAAGGGCGGTCGAGGTCAGGCTCGGTTCCGATCAGCCGCTGGAAACCGGCCATTTCAGCTCGACGCGCCGCCGGCCCGTGGTGGCGCTGTCCGGGCTGGGTTTGCGCTCGTCGCTGGTCTGGGCGCTGCTGCTGCTCGCGCTGGCCGTGGTGCTCTGGTGGTGGCTGCCGCAGCGTGAAGCCAGCGCGCCGCCCCCTGAGGCCGCCGCGCCCGCCGAGGGCACGGTCGTGCCGCCGGCCCAGGAGCCGGCCGGGGTTCCGCCGCAGGCATTGCCCGCCGATCCGGCGCCTGCGGCTGCCACGCCCGTCGTGCCGACCCAGCCAGACCAGGCCCAGCCGGCGCCGGTGCCACCTGCCATTGCGCCCCCGGTCCCGGCGCCCGTGGTCGACAAGCCGGTGGCGCCCGTGTCGGCGGCTCCGGCCCCGGCGGCTGTTGCCGCCCAGCCGCTGTTGCAGCTGCGCGCGCGGGCCACGACCTGGGTCCAGCTCAAGGATGCGGCAGGCAAGGAATTGCGCCAGCGCACGCTGCAAGCTGGCCAGACGCTGGACTACGACGGCGATGCGCCGCTGCAGGTCGTGCTGGGCCGGGCCGATGGGGTCGAGGTGATCGTGCGGGGTCAGGTGTTCGACACCTCGGCCTATGCGGCCAACAAGGTCGCGCGTTTCGAGGTGAAGTGAAGCATGAGCCCAATCAAGTCCGCCGCTGACAGTCTGCCTGCCGTGTCGTCTGCCATTCCTGCTGGAATTCCCGCGCGCAAGTCGCGCCAGGGCGTGGTCGCCTGGGGCGACAACCAGGTCACGGTCGGTGGCGACGCGCCGGTGCGCGTGCAGTCGATGACCAATACCGACACCGCCGACGTGATCGGGTCCGCGATCCAGGTCAAGGAGCTCGCGCTGGCCGGCTCCGAACTGGTCCGCATCACGGTCAACAACGAGGAGGCCGCGCGCGCCGTGCCGCGGATCCGCGAGCAGCTCGACCGCATGGGTATCGCGGTGCCGCTGATCGGCGATTTCCACTATAACGGCCACACCCTGCTGACCGAGTTCCCCGAGATGGCGCAGGCCCTGTCCAAGTACCGCATCAACCCCGGCAACGTCGGCCGCGGCGACAAGAAGGACAGACAGTTCGCGCAGATGGTCGAGGCCGCCGTGCGCTGGAACAAGCCGGTCCGCATCGGCGTCAACTGGGGCAGTCTGGACCAGGACCTGCTGGCCGGCATGATGGACGAGAACGCCCGCCGCGCCCAGCCCTGGGACGGCAAGCAGGTGATGTACGAGGCGCTGATCGCGTCCGCGCTGGGTTCGGCTGCTCGTGCCGAGGAAATCGGCCTGGCGCCCGAGCAGATCATCCTGTCGTGCAAGGTCAGTGGCGTGCAGGACCTGATCGCGGTCTACCAGCAGCTGCACCAGCGCTGCGACTATCCGCTGCACCTGGGCCTGACCGAGGCCGGCATGGGCACCAAGGGCACGGTGGCGTCGGCCGCCGCGCTGTCGGTGCTGCTGCAGCAGGGCATCGGCGACACGATCCGCGTCTCGCTGACGCCCCAGCCGGGCGAGGCCCGCACCCAGGAAGTGGTGGTCGCGATGGAGATCCTGCAGGCGCTCGGCCTGCGCAGCTTCGTGCCCAGCGTGACGGCCTGCCCGGGCTGCGGCCGCACCACCAGCACCACCTTCCAGGAACTGGCCAAGCAGATCGATGATTACCTGCGCGGCTCGATGCCGGCCTGGCGCGAGCGTTATCCCGGCGTCGAGAACCTCAAGGTGGCGGTGATGGGCTGCATCGTCAACGGCCCGGGCGAGAGCAAGCATGCCGACATCGGCATCAGCCTGCCCGGTACCGGCGAGGCACCGGCCGCGCCGGTCTTCATCGACGGCGAGAAGGCCTTGACCTTGCGCGGCGCCGGCATCGCGCAGGAGTTCCAGCGGCTCGTCGAGCAGTACATCCAGAAGAAATACGGCGTTCCGGCCTGAGCCGGCGCTTAACGCAAGCAGCTGTTGCAAGCAGCATAGAAGAACAAATGGCAGAAAAAATCAGTGCCGTCAAAGGCATGAACGACATCGCCGCGCCCGAATCGGCGCATTGGGAATGGCTCGAAGCCAAGGTGCGCGCGCTGATGGGCCGCTACGGCTACCGCAACATTCGCACCCCCATCGTCGAGCCGACCGCGCTGTTCGTGCGCGGCCTGGGCGAGGTCACCGACATCGTCGAGAAGGAGATGTACTCCTTCGAGGACCGTCTGAACGGCGAGCAGCTCACGCTGCGCCCCGAGGGCACCGCTGGCGTGGTGCGCGCCGTGGTCGAGCAGAACCTGATCTATGACGGCCCCAAGCGGCTCTACTACCTGGGTCCGATGTTCCGTCACGAGCGCCCGCAGCGCGGCCGCTACCGCCAGTTCCATCAGGTCGGCGCCGAGGCGCTGGGCTTTGCCGGCCCCGACGTGGACGCCGAGCAGATCGCGCTGGCCTGTGACCTCTGGGCCGAGCTCGGTCTGACTGACGTGACGCTGGAGATCAACAGCCTGGGCCAGCCGGCCGAGCGCCAGCTGCACCGCGCCGCGCTGATCGCCTATCTGGAGCAGCATCAGGGCCAGCTCGACGAGGACGCCAAGCGCCGCCTCTACAGCAATCCGCTGCGCATCCTCGACACCAAGAATCCGGCCATGCAGGCCCTGGTCGAGGGCGCGCCGAAGTTGATGGACTATCTGGGCGCGGAGTCGCTGGCGCATTTCAACGGCCTGCGCGCGCTGCTCGATGCCCAGGGCATCGGCTACCGCATCAACCCGCGCCTGGTGCGCGGCATGGATTACTACAACCTGAGCGTGTTCGAGTTCGTCACGACCTCGCTGGGCTCGCAGGGCACGGTCTGCGCGGGTGGCCGCTACGACGGCCTGATTGCTCAAGTCGGCGGCAAGCCGGCGCCGGCGGTTGGTTGGGCGCTGGGGGTCGAGCGCATCCTCGAACTGCTCAAGGAACAGCAGCTGCTGCCGGCCGTTCCGGTGCCGGACTGCTACGCGGTGGTGCCGCAACGCGAGGCGCTGGCGCAGGTGATGCCGGTGCTGCGGGCGCTGCGCGCCGCTGGCGTGTCGGTGCAGATGCACGCCGGTGGTGCTGACGGCCACGGCAGCATGAAGTCGCAGTTCAAGAAGGCCGACGGCAGCGGCGCGCGCTACGCGCTGATCTTCGGCGAGAGCGAGCTGGCCGCCGGCCAGGTGGCCGTCAAGCCGCTGCGCGAGGGCGCCGGCGCCATCACCGAGCAGACCCTGTTCGCGCTGGCGCAGGCCGGTGACTGGGCGGCTCGGCTGCGCCAGGCCTGAATCCGGCCGCATGGTCCTACAATGATCGGCCAGGGTTCGCCTGTCAGACCCGCCGTCCCACCCCCTTTCGATTGAGCCCCATGGCCTCCCATCTCGACCTGGAAGAGCAGGAACAGCTCGCCAACTTCAAACATTTCTGGTCCCAGTACGGCAACCTGATCAGCTGGGTGCTGATCGTGGTGCTGGGTGCCTATGCGGCCTTCAACGGCTGGCAGTTCTGGCAGCGCAAGTCGGCCCAGGAAGCCGCCGTGCTCCAGGACGAGCTTGAGCGCGCGGCCCAGGCCGGTGAAGTCGACAAGCTGCAGCGCGTCTGGGCCGATGTGCAGGCCAAGGCGGCGCGCACCCAGCAGGGCCAGCAGGCCGGTCTGCTGGCGGCGCGCGCGCTGCAGGACGCGGGCAAGAGCGACGAGGCACGCCAGGCGCTGGCCTGGGTGATCGAGAAGTCTTCCGACGAGGCGTTGGGGGCTATCGCCCGTCTGCGCCTGGCGGGCCTGGAGCTCGAAGCCAAGGACCCAGTCAAGGCGCTCAAGACGCTTGATTTCAAGGCTGATGCCGAATTCGCGCCGCTGCAGGCTGACCGCCGTGGCGATGTGCTGCAGGCGCAAGGGCAGACCGAGGCGGCGCTGGCCGAATACCGCAAGGCCTGGGATGGCCTGTCGGCCGTGCCCGACTACCGCCGCATCGTTCAGGCCAAGCTCAACGCGCTGGGCTTCGATCCCCAGCCGGCCGCAACCCCCTCCAAGGAGTGAGTCCCGTGAAGTCCAGCTTTAGCCTCACCCCCAGTCTGGCCGCCGCCGCTGCAGCCGTGCTGCTGGCCCTGGCCGGTTGCTCGTCGAGCCCGTCCCGGCCCGAGCCGGCCGCGCTGACCGCCTTCAATCCCACGCTGCCGGCACGCCTGGCCTGGAAGGTCCAGCTTGGTGAGGCGGCGCCGCTGTCGGTGCCGGTGCTGGTCGGCGGCGAGCTGGCGCTGGCCAGCGCGTCCGGCACGGTGCGGGTGCTCGATGCCGAGAGCGGGCGCGAGCGCTGGCGCGCCGAGGTCGGCAGCCCGGTGGCGGTGGGGGTCGGATTCGACGGCGAGACCACCGCCGTCGTGACCCAGGGCAACGAACTGGTCGCGCTCGCGCAGGGCAAGGTTCAGTGGCGCTTGCGCCTGGCCTCGCGCAGCTTCACCGCGCCGTTGGTGGCCGGCCAGCGCATCTTCGTGCTGTCGGGTGACCGCAGCGTCTCGGCCTTCGATGCGCGCAACGGCGCCCGGATCTGGAGCCAGCCGGCACGCGGCACCGAGCCGCTGGTGTTGCAGCAGCCTGGCGTCCTGCTGGCCGTCGGCAACACCCTGGTCGCCGGACTCGGCGCACGCCTGACGGGCCTCAACCCTGGCAACGGCGTCACCCTCTGGGAAGCGCCGGTCGCCTCCCCGCGCGGTGTCAACGAAATCGAACGCCTGGTCGACCTGGTCGGCCCGGCCGCCCGTGTCCAGCGCGATGTCTGCGTGCGCGCCTTCCAGTCCGCGCTGGCTTGCGTCGACGCCCAGCGCGGCGCGCTGCGCTGGACCAAGCCGGCCAACGGTGCCGTGGGCCTGGCGGCCGATGCCAGCCTGGTCTATGGCGTCGAAAGCAATGGCCGCGTGCTGGCCTGGAAATCCGACAGCGGCGATGTCCAGTGGCAGTCCGATCTGCTGCTGCATCGCGGCCTGAGCGCCCCGCTGGCGGCGGGCCGTTCGGTCGCGATCGGCGATGCGCAGGGCTATGTCCATGTGCTCGCCCGCGCCGACGGCAAGCTGCTGAACCGACTGGAGACCGATGGCTCGGCCATCGTCTCCGCCCCCCTGCTGGCGGGTCAAAACCTGCTGGCCCTGACACGCAAAGGCGCACTCTACGCCTGGCGCCCCGAATGAAACCTGTTATCGCCCTGGTGGGCCGACCCAACGTCGGCAAGTCCACCCTTTTCAACCGCCTGACCAAGACGCGCGACGCCATCGTCGCCGACTTTCCCGGCCTGACGCGCGACCGCCACTACGGCAACGCGCGCCTGGGCAAGCGCGAATTCATCGTGATCGACACCGGCGGCTTCGAGCCCGACGCCGGCAGCGGCATCTTCAAGGAGATGGCCAGGCAGACCCAGCAGGCCGTCGCCGAATCCGACGTCGTCGTGTTCGTGCTCGACGCCCGTGGCGGCCTGAGCGCGCAGGACCACGACATCGCCAACTACCTGCGCCGCCTGAACAAGCCGACCCTGCTGGTGGCCAACAAGGCCGAAGGCATGAAGGAGGGCGGCCAGCTGGTCGAGTTCTACGAGCTCGGCCTGGGCGAGGTGCTGCCGGTCTCGGCCGCGCATGGCCAGGGCGTGCGCCCGATGCTCGAAGCCGCGCTCGACAAGCTGTCCTGGCCCGACGAGGAAGCAGCCGTCGAGCCCGACGAGACCGTCATCAAGCTCGCCGTCGCCGGTCGGCCCAACGTCGGCAAGTCGACGCTGATCAATGCCTGGCTGGGCGAGGAGCGCCTGGTCGCCTTCGACATGCCGGGCACCACGCGCGACGCCATCTCGGTGCCGTTCGAGCGCAACGGCCAGAAGTTCGAGCTGATCGACACCGCCGGCCTGCGCCGCAAGGGCCGTGTCTTCGAGGCGATCGAGAAGTTCTCGGTCGTCAAGACGCTGCAGGCGATCGAGAACGCCCATGTCGTGCTGCTGCTGCTCGACGCGACCGAGGGCGTGACCGACCAGGACGCGCATATCGCGGGCTTCGCGCTCGAGAGCGGACGCGCCGTGGTGCTGGCGATCAACAAGTGGGACGCGATCGACAGCTATCAGCGCGAGACCCTGCAGCGCTCGATCGAGAGCCGGCTGGGCTTCCTCAAGTTCGCGCCGCTGCACATGATCTCGGCCAAGAAGCGCCAGGGCATCGGCCCGCTCTGGACCTCGATCGCCAAGGCCTACGCCTCGGCCATGGTCAAGATGCCGACGCCGCTGCTGACCCGCCTGCTGCAGGAATCGATCGTGCTGCAGGCGCCCAAGCGCGGCGGCATGTACCGGCCCAAGATGCGCTACGCGCACCAGGGCGGCATGAACCCGCCGGTGATCGTGATCCACGGCAACTCGCTCGACAACGTCGACAACGCCTACAAGCGCTTCCTCGAAGGGCGCTTTCGCAAGGCGTTCGACCTGGTCGGCACGCCGCTGCGCATCGAGTTCAAGACCTCGGCCAACCCCTACGACGAATGACAAGTCCGCCACGGTCGGCCGAACCCGGTCGGCTGTGGTATGGTCACCTTCCCTAAACTCTCTTGAACACGGAGCATATCGTGAGCAACAACAAAGGCCAACTCTTGCAAGATCCCTTCCTGAACCAGCTGCGCCGCGAACACGTGCCGGTGTCGATCTACCTGGTCAACGGGATCAAGTTGCAAGGCCAGATCGAGTCCTTCGACCAGTACGTCGTCCTGCTGCGCAACACCGTCACCCAGATGGTTTACAAGCACGCCATCTCGACCATCGTTCCGGGCCGTCCGGTCCAGTTCAACGCCGCCCCGTCTGAAGCTGCGGCTGTCTGATCGCTCTTGAACGACCATAAAAAACCCCAGTCCGAGCTGCCGGGCGTCGTGCTCGTCGGTGTTGACCTGGGGTTTCCTCATTTCGATGCCGAGCTCGAGGAGCTGGCCCAGCTCGCCGAGACCGCCGGCTACCGTGTGGTCGACCGGGTGAGCTGCAAGCGCCGCGCGCCCGATCCGTCCCTGTTCATCGGCTCCGGCAAGGCCGACGAGATCAAGGCGCTGGCGCTGGGACATGGCGCCACCGAAGTCCTGTTCGACCAGGCGCTCAGCCCGTCGCAGCAGCGCAACCTCGAACGCTACCTGGGCCTGCCGGTCAACGACCGCACCCTGCTGATCCTCGAAATCTTCGCCCAGCGCGCGCGCAGCCACGAGGGCAAGCTGCAAGTCGAGCTGGCCCGGCTGCAATACCTCAGCACCCGCCTGGTGCGGCGCTGGTCCCACCTCGAGCGCCAGAGCGGCGGCATCGGCATGCGTGGCGGCCCGGGCGAGACCCAGATCGAGCTCGACCGCCGCATGATCGGCGACTCGATCAAGCGCACCCGCGAGCGGCTCGAAAAGGTCAAGCGCCAGCGCAGCACGCAACGGCGCCAGCGCGAGCGGCGCGAGACCTTCACCATCTCGCTGGTCGGCTACACCAACGCCGGCAAGTCCTCGATCTTCAACGCGCTGGTCAAGGCGCGCGCCTACGCGGCCGACCAGCTGTTCGCGACGCTCGACACCACCACAAGACAGCTCTACCTGGGCGAGGTCGGCCGCACGGTGTCGCTGTCCGACACGGTGGGCTTCATCCGCGACCTGCCGCACGGCCTGGTCGAGGCCTTCGCCGCCACGCTGCAGGAGGCGCGCGACGCCGACTTGCTGCTGCATGTGGTCGATGCGTCCAACCCCGATCACCCCGAGCAGATCGCCGAAGTCATGCGCGTGCTGCGCGAGATCGGCGCCGATGACCTGCCGCAGATCCTGGTCTTCAACAAGCTTGACGCGATCGAGCCCGAGCGCCAGCCGCGCCAGCGCGTCGACGTGTTCGAGCTCGAAGGCGAGGGCGTGCCGCGCATCTTCCTGAGCGCGCACACCGGCGACGGCCTGGACGAGTTGCGCGGCCTGCTGGCCCAGCGGGTGCAGGCCCGCTTCGGCGTCAAGCCGGCCGAGTTCCCCGAAGGCGACGCCGACGCAGCGGATTCGGCACAATAGCCTCCATCCATCGCAAGCAAATTTCTACATGAACTTCAATCTGTTGAGCCTGCGCGCCGTCCGCTGGGACCGGCTCAGGGGCATGTTCAACCTCAACGACCCCCGCTGGGGTCGCGGTGAAGAGGGCAAGCCCGATGCCGGTGATGCGGGTGGCGAGCAGCGCCCCAAGCGTCCCGGCGGTTCCAACCAGGGGCCGCCCGACCTCGATGAGCTCTGGCAGGACTTCAGTCGCAAGCTCTCCGGCCTGTTCGGTGGGGGCGACGGCGGCAAGACCGGCGGCCAGTTGCCGGGCTTCAAGCCCGGCCCCAAGGGCACGGGCATCGGCTTCGGCTTGATTGGCGGCGCGCTGGTGCTGGTCTGGCTCGGCACCGGTTTCTTCATCGTGCAGGAAGGTCAGCAGGCCGTCATCACGCAGTTCGGCCGCTACCACGGCACCGTGGGCGCGGGTTTCAACTGGCGCCTGCCGTATCCGATCCAGCGCCACGAGACCGTCAACGCGACCCAGATCCGTTCGGTCGATGTCGGTGGCGACGCCGTCATGCGCGCCACCGGCCTGCGCGAGTCGGCGATGCTGACCGAGGACGAGAACATCGTCGAGATCAAGTTCGCGGTCCAGTACCGGCTGAGCGACGCGCGCGCCTTCCTGTTCAACAGCCGCGACCCCGAGGACGCGGTGCGCAAGGCCGCCGAGACCGCCGTGCGCGAGGTGGTGGGCAAGATGAAGATGGATGCGGCCCTGGCCGAGGAGCGCGACCAGATCGGACCGCGCGTGCGTACCCTGATGCAAGCCATCCTGGACCGCTACGAGATCGGCATCGAGGTCGTCGGCATCAACCTGCAGCAAGGTGGCGTGCGTCCGCCGCTGGAAGTGCAGGCCGCCTTTGACGACGTGCTCAAGGCCGGCCAGGAGCGCGAGCGCTCGAAGAACGAGGCCGAAGCCTACGCCAACGAGGTGGTGCCGCGCGCCAAGGGCACGGCCTCGCGCCTGTTCGAGGAAGCCGAGGGCTACAAGGCCCGCATCGTGGCGCAGGCCGAGGGTGATGCCCAGCGCTTCCGCCTGGTGCAGGCCGAATACGCCAAGGCCCCGCAGGTCACGCGCGAGCGCATGTATCTGGACACGATGCAGCAGGTCTATGGCAACGTGAGCAAGGTGCTGGTCGATACCAGGCAGGGCTCCAACATGCTCTACCTGCCGCTGGACAAGGTCATGCAGCTGAGCAAGCCCGGCGAGTCCGCTGCCGCGGCTCCCGCTGCGACCGCACCGACCCCGAACTCGGCGGCAGCCAGTCCGTCGGCTGCCGGCTCCGCCGCGTCCGCCTCGCGCAGCCGCGACAGCGAGCGCTCGCGTGAGCGCGATGTCCGCTGAACGGCTGTGAGGAACCCCACATGAACAGAATCGGATTCATCCTTGCCTCCTTGCTGGTCGCGCTGGCGCTGGCCAGCTCGATGCTCTTCGTGGTCGACCAGCGCCAGTTCGGCGTGGTCTACGCGCTGGGCCAGATCAAGAGCGTCATCACCGAGCCGGGCCTGCATGTCAAGCTGCCGCCCCCGTTCCAGAACGTCTCCTACGTCGACAAGCGCCTGCTCACGCTCAAGAGCAGCGACACCGAGCCGACGCTGACGGCCGAGAAGCAGCGCGTCGTGATCGACTGGTATGTGCGCTGGCGCATCTCCGACCCGCAGGCCTATATCCGCAACGTCGGCCTCGACGAGCGCGCTGGCACCGACCAGCTCAAGCGCGTGGTGCGCAACAGCTTCCAGCAGGAAGTCAACAAGCGCACCGTCAAGGAGCTGCTGTCGAGCCAGCGCGAGCAGCTGATGGCCGATGTCAAGCGCGAGGTGCTGGCGGCCGTGCGTGGCGCCGACAAGCCCTGGGGCATGGACGTGGTCGATGTCCGTGTCACCCGGGTCGACTACGCCGAGACCATCACCAAGTCGGTCTACGACCGGATGGAGGCCGAGCGCAAGCGCGTGGCCAACGAGCTGCGCTCGACCGGCTCGGCCGACGGCGAGAAGATCCGCGCCGACGCCGACCGCCAGCGCGAAGTGCTGGTGGCCCAGGCCTTTCGCGATGCGCAGAAGATCAAGGGCGAGGGCGATGCCGAGGCGTCCCGGATCTATGCCCAGTCCTTCGGCAAGGACCCGGCTTTTGCCCAGTTCTACCGCAGCCTGGAAGCCTACAAGTCCAGCTTCGCCGACAAGTCCGACATGCTGGTGCTCGACCCGTCGAGCGAATTCTTCAAGGCCATGCGCTCCAGCGGAGCGGCCAATTCGGCACGCTGATGGGTTCCGCCTGCCGGGTGCGTCCGCGCACCCGGTAAAATCTCTTTTTTAACAGCCTCCGATACCCCCCATGTCCGCCTGGCTACTGCCGGATCAAATCGCCGACGTCCTGCCCTCCGAGGCCCGGCATATCGAAGACTTGCGCCGGGCGTTGCTCGACACCGCGCGCGCCTACGGTTACGAGCTCGTCATCCCTCCGATGATCGAGCACCTGGATTCCCTGCTCACCGGCACCGGCGAGGCCCTCGACCTGCAGACCTTCAAGCTGGTCGACCAGCTGTCGGGACGCAGCCTGGGTCTGCGCGCCGACACGACGCCGCAGGTCGCGCGCATCGACGCGCACCTGCTGAACCGCCAGGGCCTGACCCGGCTCTGCTATTGCGGACCGGTCCTGCACGCCCGCGTCGACCGGCCCTTCGGTACCCGCGAGCCGCTGCAGCTCGGCGCCGAGATCTACGGCCACGCCGGCCTGGAGGCCGATCTGGAAGTGATCGAGCTGGCGCAAGCCTGCCTGTCCGCCGCCGGGCTCCAGCAGCAGACCGTGGACCTGGGCGATGTGCGCATCGTCGACTCGCTGCTGGCCGGCCTGGCGCTGGAGCCGGCCGCCGTCGGTCGCATCCACGCCGCGCTGGCGGCCAAGAACAGCGCCGAGCTGGCCACCTTGAGCCGCGAGCTGCCGGCCGAGGTGCGCGACAGCCTGCTGGCCCTGCCCGAGCTCTATGGCGGCCCGGAAGTCCTCGACGAGGCGGCCCGTCGCCTGCGCCCGAGCGCCTTGCTGGAGCGTGCGCTGGGCGACCTGCGCTGGCTGGCGGCTCAGCTCGCGGGCGCCAACCTGTCCTTCGACCTGGCCGACCTGCGCGGCTATGCCTATTACACCGGCGTGCGCTTCTCGCTGTTTGGTGGCCCGGTCGGTCGCCTGCAGGAGCTGGTGCGCGGGGGTCGCTACGACGAGGTCGGTGGCGTCTTCGGGCGCAAGCGTCCGGCCGTCGGCTTCAGCCTGGACCTGAAGGAACTGGTATCGGCCGCCGCCGCACCGGCGCTGCAAGCCGCGATCCGCGCTCCCTGGGGCTCGGAATCCGGCCTGCGCGCCGCCATTGCCGGTCTGCGAGCGGCCGGCGAAACCGTGGTCTGCGTGCTGCCGGGCCATGAACATGAGGTGGACGAGTTCCACTGCAACCGCGCGCTCGTCGCGCAAGACGGCGCGTGGGTGGTGCAGCCCCTGGCAGCCTGACTCCGTAAAGATGAAATCGGTATTTGTATGAGCGAAAACAATTTCAAGGCCCAGCCTGGGCGCAACGTCGTGGTCGTCGGTACCCAGTGGGGCGACGAGGGCAAGGGTAAGCTGGTCGACTGGCTGACCGAGACCGCCAAGGGCGTGGTGCGCTTCCAGGGCGGCCACAACGCCGGCCACACGCTGGTGATCAACGGCGTCAAGACCGCGCTGCACCTGATTCCGAGCGGCATCATGCGCCCCGAGGTCAAGTGCTACATCGGCAACGGCGTGGTGCTGTCGGTCACCAAGCTGCTCGAAGAGATCGAAGGCCTGGAGAAGGCCGGCGTCGAGGTCCGCTCGCGCCTGCGCATCAGCGAGGCCTGCCCGCTGATCCTGCCGTTCCATGCCGCGCTCGACATCGCGCGCGAAGCCGCCAAGACCCGCGCCGGCACCGAGAAGATCGGTACCACCGGCCGTGGCATCGGCCCGGCCTACGAGGACAAGATCGCCCGCCGCGCGCTGCGCGTGCAGGACCTGAAGCACCCCGAGCGTTTCGCGACCAAGCTGCGCGAGCTGCTCGACCTGCACAACCACGCGCTGACCACCTATCTGGGCAGCGCCGAGATGCAGTGGGACGCCGCGCTGGCGCCCTTCATCGTTGACGGCCGGATCCAGTTCGAGCCGGTGTTCGCCCAGGCGATGGCGCAGGCCGAGCAGATCAAGCCGATGATGGCCGATGTCTCGCGCGAGTTGAACGACGCCCACAAGGCCGGCGCCAACCTGCTGTTCGAAGGCGCGCAGGGCACCTTGCTCGACGTCGACCACGGCACCTACCCGTTCGTGACCTCGAGCAACTGCGTGGCCGGCAACGCCGCCGCCGGTGCCGGCGTCGGCCCTGGCCTGCTGCATTACGTGCTCGGCATCACCAAGGCCTATTGCACCCGCGTCGGTGGCGGCCCGTTCCCGACCGAACTCGAATGGGAAAAGGAAGGCACGCCGGGCTACCACATGGCCAGCATCGGCGCCGAGCGCGGCACCACCACCGGCCGCTCGCGCCGCTGCGGCTGGTTCGACGCCGCGCTGCTCAAGCGCTCGGCCCAGGTCAACGGCCTGTCGGGCCTGTGCATCACCAAGCTCGACGTGCTCGACGGCCTGACCGAGCTCAAGCTCTGCGTCGGCTACGAGCTCGACGGTGAGCAGATCGACCTGCTGCCGATGGGCGCCGACGAGATCTCGCGCTGCAAGCCGATCTACGAGACGCTGCCGGGCTGGACCGATTCGTCGGTCGGCGTGACCCGCCACCAGGACCTGCCGGCCAACGCCCAGGCCTACCTCAAGCGGATCGAGGAAGTCACCGGCGTGCCGGTTCACGTCGTCTCGACCAGCCCGGACCGGGACCACACCATCCTGCTGCAGCACCCCTACGCAGCCTGATGAATGAGAAAGCGGCCCCGAGGCCGCTTTTTCGCATTCGTTCCGGGATTGACCAAGCAACGAAGAAACAGCAGAAGCGGAGCCGACATGTTGAGTGAAGATGGCAAGCACCTGTATGTGTCCTACGATGAATACCACGGCCTGATCGAGAAACTGGCGCTCCAGGTCCATCGGTCCGGCTGGGAATTCGACACCATCCTGTGTCTGGCGCGCGGCGGCCTGCGCCCGGGCGATGTCCTGTCGCGCATCTTCGACAAGCCGCTGGCCATCATGTCGACCAGCTCCTACCGGGCCGAGGCCGGCACGGTGCGGGGCCGGCTCGACATCGCGCGCTACATCACGACCCCCAAGGGCGAGATCGCCGGCCGCGTGCTGCTGGTCGATGACCTGGCCGACTCGGGCCACACCCTGCGCGCCGTGATTGACCAGCTGCGCAACGACTACCCGCCCATCACCGAGCTGCGCAGCGCGGTGATCTGGACCAAGGCCTGCTCGGTGTTGCAGCCCGACTATTCGGTCGAGTTCCTGCCGACCAATCCCTGGATCCACCAGCCCTTCGAGGCTTATGACAGCCTGCGACCCCAGGACCTGCTGGCCAGGCAGCAGCCGAAATCCTGAGCGCATGGACTCGATTACCCGCCTGATCCATCACGGCTACCGCGCGCCGGCCGATTTCGACGCCCCAGCCGTGGGCGTGCACAAGGCCTCGACCGTGTTCTTTCCCAGCGTGGCGGCGCTGCGCTCGCGCGACTGGAAGGACAAGTCGGCCTACACCTACGGCCTGCACGGCACGCCGACCACCTTCACGCTGGAGGAGCGCATCGCAACCCTAGAAGGCGGCACGCACTGCGTGCTGGCGCCCAGCGGGCTGGCCGCGATCGCGCTGGTGGACATGGCCTTGCTGCGCGCTGGCGACGAGCTGCTGATCCCGCACAACGCCTACGGACCCAACAAGTCCTTCGCCTCGGTCGAGCTGGCGGGCTGGGGCGTCCGGGCGCGCTACTACGACCCGATGGACCCGGCCGACCTGGCCGCCCGCATCAGCGACAAGACCCGGCTGGTCTGGCTGGAGGCGGCCGGTTCGGTGACGCTCGAATTTCCGGATCTGCCGGCGCTGACAGCCCTGGTGCGCGCCGCCAATCCGGGCCGGGCGCGTCCGATCGTGAGCGTGCTCGACAACACCTGGGGCGCGGGCGTGGCGTTCCGTGGCTTCGACCTGGGCGCCGATGTCGTGCTGCAGGCGCTGACCAAATACCCCAGCGGTGGCGCCGATGTGCTGATGGGCTCCGTCGTCACGCGCGACCCGGCGCTGCACCGCGAGCTGCTGCTGACCCACATGCGGCTGGGCCTGGGCGTGGGCGCCAACGATGCCGAACTGGTGCTGCGCGGCCTGCCCTCGATCGCGCTGCGCTATGCCGCGCAGGATGCCGCCGCGCGCGAGCTGGCCGGCTGGATGCAGTCGCAGGCCGGCGTCCAGCGGGTGCTGCATCCGGCGCTGCCGGGTTCGCCCGGGCACGAAACCTGGCAGCGCGACGCGAGCGGCGCGGCCAGCCTGTTCACGGTGGTGTTCGACGATGGCCTGGCGCCCGAGCGCGTGGTGGCCTTCTGTGATGCGCTCAGGCTGTTCCGGCTCGGCTACAGCTGGGCCGGTCCGGTCAGCCTGTGCGTGCCCTATGAAAGGGCCGAGATGTGCGGGCGCGACTGGCCACACGCCCATGGGCCGGTGCGCTTCGCGGTCGGGCTCGAAGCGGTGGAAGACCTGCGCGCCGATCTGGCACAAGCCTTGCGCGTGCTGAACGCCTGAGAATTCAGTCATCGTCCCGCCGCGCGCAAGCGGCCTCATCCTGCGAGAGGAACACCACGCCATGACTGCCAAATTTCTGTCCGACCTGCTGGGCAACAAGCTGCTGCTGTGGACCTTGGTCATCGGCATCAACGCGGTTGGCATCGCCTCCGTGGTGGGCATACCGGTCGCGCTGCTGGTCGACCTGATCCTGGTGCTGCTGGGCATCCGCTGGCTGGTGAACCGGGTATTGCCGGCGTCGGCGGGCGATGTGTCTGGCAAGACCCCGCTGGGCCGCAGCGCCGCTAGGCTCTTGCTGTTCGTGCTGCTGCTCAGCGCCGTCGTGGTCGCGACGGGCCATGGCTACCAGTGGTTGATCCACTCGACCTTCTGGCTCATTTGAGGCTCAGGGCCGAGCTTTTCTCGGAGTACCGTGTTCCTCAGAGCGCGACCTTCCACTCCCGCAATAGACCAACAGTCTGCGTCAGCCCCTGCTTGAGCAAGGTGTCCAGGTATTCGTCCGCCGTCTTGGGCGGCTTCTTCAGCGACCGCCGGTGATTGGCCGCCGTCTCGCACACTCGGGCCGCGTGCAGATCCAGCAGATCAAAGATGAAGTCGTCCGGATGCTGGGCGGCCAGGTTGTAGCGCTTGAGCTGGTCCGGCGGAAAATCCTTCAAGTTGAAGGTGACGATCAGGTTGGCGCCGCCGTGAATGGCGGCGGCAACCACATGGCGGTCGTCAGCGTCCGGTAGCTCGACGGACGGGATCAGATGCTTGAAACCGGTCACAAGGCTGTCTCGCACATGCGAGTTCATCAACGACCGCGTCCGCTGCAGGTCTTCGGCCTTCAGATCTGGCCTTTGCTTCAGCACGTTGCGCGTCCACTCGTCGTGGATCATGTCCGTCCAACGCGCCCGGTACAGATCGGTCAGTGCCAGGCGCATCAGCAAGTCGCGCAGCGGTGCCGGGTAGAGCACGCACGCGTCATAGATGACGGTGAAGTTCGAACTCATTTTTATTCGTACCCCATGTTGAGCTCCTGGGCTTGCTCGGCCAGCGCATCCAGGGCCTTGCTGCGCTCAGCGTCGATTCGCGCCTTGTACGCCATCACGTCCTGATAGCGGACACGGCGGTGCGTGCCGATCTTGTGGAACGGAATCTCGCCGCGCTCCAGCAACTGCACTAGGAAGGGACGCGAGACGTTGAGCACATCCGCTGCGTCCTGGGTGGTCAGTTCGGCATGGATCGGGATGATACTGACCGCGTTGCCCTCACCGATTTCGGTCAGGACATCCACGAGCAAGCGCAATGCCGATACCGGGACGCGGACCGGGTGGGCCGCACCTTTGTCGTCGAAGATCTCGATCTGCTGGGTTTCGGCACGGGTCTGCAGGTAGGCAGACAGGGCACGGCCGCTCTCGCGGGCGATGGCAACCTCTTCGGCCGTTGGCAAGGAATGGGTGGGTGAGAGTTTGGTCATAGGAGGGATTTTAATCGAAATAAACGAATATTCGAAATATATGAAACACGTGCATTGAGGGCCAACTCAATCAAGTTTCCCTGCGGGGGCTTGCCTGGAAAAAATCTGGCGACCTCCGTGAAAACGACATCACCTGTCGTTCGCCTTTCGTAACATGGTTGCAGGATTCATCACGGAAGCCCTCCATGTCCAAGCTCAGAATCAGAAACGTCCGCCTGTCCTCGAAGGACAACCGCTCCTACCGGGAGCGCTGTGCCTACCACGCGACCCTCCGGCGCATCGAGTCGGGCGAGAGGGAGGCGGATACCCGCCGCCATGTCACCGCATGGGCCGAGCAGGTGGCCTGCCGCATCATCGCGCAGCAGCATGAGCAGGACCGCCGCAACATCATTTCCTGGGAGGAACTGACGGTCTACGGCCACTACGCCCGCAAGTACAAGGAAACGGACGGGATCTTCAAGCTCGACCAGGGCTCGATGTTGCTGGAAGTCAAGGCCAGCACGTCACCGGCCAGCATCAGGAAGGGCAGGAAACAGCTCAACGAGAACCTGAGCTTGCTCGACCAGACCCGTGACCGTTTCTCCGGCATGCTGGTCCTGTTCGACTGCAGCCAGCTCAGCCCCGAGTTTGCCGCCCCGGCCCAGGGAACCGTGGAACACCTGAAGAACTCGGGGGAGTACGGCATCGTGCAAGGCCTTGACTGGGCGCTGGACCCGGGCCGCTTCAGCAAGTGGCTGTGGCTGGTCGATGCGCAAGGGGTGGAGCAGATCATCTCCCGCTACGGCCCCCCGGCGGAGATCGAGGCCGTCTCGACTTCCGAAGACTCGCGGTTCTGAAAAAAGTTCACGAATTCCGCGAAAACGACATCAGCTGTCGTTCATCTTTCGTAAGATGGTTGCAGAATTTGCCATTGCAGTCATTAATGCATCCAACCTCACACGATACCCTGGTGGTCCGGCTGTCCCGGATGCTGCTCAAGCTCAACCAGGGGGAACGGCTTGACCCCCAGGCCCTGGCGGACGAGTTCGGCGTCAACCTGCGCACCATACAGCGCGACCTCAACGAGCGCCTGTCCTACCTGCCGCTGCAAAAGAGCGACGGGCGCTATGCCCTCGACCCGGCCGTGCTGGGCCAGATCAGCGGCAAGGACATCGAGCGCTTTGCGTCCCTGGCGGGCGTGCAGGGCCTGTTTCCTCGGCTGTCGTCGGACTTCCTGCGCGACATCTTTGACAGTCGCATCCAGAGTTCGCTGCTGGTCAAGGGCCACCATTACGAAGACCTCAGCGGGCGCGAGTCCGACTTCCAGCAACTCAAGCAGGCGATTCGCGACCGGCATCGGGTCGGCTTCGACTACCGCAAGCCCGAGGGGCTCAAGCCCTACGCCGGGGTGCAGCCCTACAAGCTACTGAACCACAAGGGCATCTGGTACCTCGCGGCCCAGGACGGCGACAAGCTCAAGTCCTTCAGCTTCAGCAAGATCGAGCGGCTGCGCGTGTCGGACACCGTCTTCGAGCCCGATCCCACCATCGAACCCCGCCTGCAACAGGAGGATGGCATCTGGCTGGGCCAGGAGAAAAAGGAAGTCGTCCTCAAGGTTGCCAAGGCGGTGGCCGGCTACTTCAAGCGCCGCCAGCTGATCGCCAATCAGGTGATCGAGAAAGACCTCGAGGACGGTGGCCTGATCGTGTCAGCCAAGGTCGCTCACCCGAACCAGATCCTGCCGATCGTGCGCTACTGGATTCCGCATGTCCGCATCATCAGTCCGGAGGGACTGCAGGCGGAGATGGAGCAGGAAGTTTCAGACTATCTGAAGCATTAAATTCCCCGTTAATAACTGAAATCAATATAAA
Source organism: Malikia sp. (assembly GCF_028687635.1). GTDB lineage: Bacteria > Pseudomonadota > Gammaproteobacteria > Burkholderiales > Burkholderiaceae_C > Malikia. Next base: position 137,385 of record NZ_JAQTZS010000004.1, read on the forward strand.
AATGACCGACATTCTCAACCAGACCCTTGAATCCCGTCAGCAAAAGATCCAGACCGCCAAGGATTTTCTTGCTCGCACGCAGCAGCTGTTCGACGAGTTCGGTAGCGCCGAGCTCAAGACTTCGCATGCCAGATTTTCTGAGCTACTCGATGCGTTGAACTCCGACTCGATCCGGCTGGTAGTGCTGGGCGAGTTCTCGCGCGGCAAGTCCAGCCTGGTCAACGCGCTGCTGGGCATCGAGCTGCTGCCGACCTCGCTGGAGGCAACCACCGCGATCAACACCTTCATCCGCATGCTGCCGTCCGATCGCAGTGAGCGCTTCATCCGCATCCATTTCCAGGACGGCCGCAAGCCGCAGGAAGTGCTGTGGACCGATGACGCGACGCTGGAGCGCTGGGGCACCGAGCTCGATGAAAGCCATGCCGACGCGCGCAAGACGATCGACTACATCGAGGCCTTCATGGGCCACCCCTTGCTGGCCAAGGGTCTGGTGCTGGTCGATACGCCCGGCCTGCAGGCGGTGATGGAACACCACGAGGCGATCACGCGCAAGGCGATCGCCGAGGCACATATCGCGCTCTGGGTGCAGAACACGACCCAGCTCGGCGGTGCGGCGACCGAATGGGAATTCCTGACTGACACGCTACGCAACAACTTCCGCAAGTTCATCACCGTGATCGGCTGGTGGGATAAGGTGCTGGCGCCGGAAGACGCGCGCGACCGCCGCAAGCCGCTGGAGCAGCGCATCGAGGAAAAGCTCGACATCGTCAAGCAGAACTTCGAGAGGCATGTCCAGGATCAGGAAGAGCTCGCGCTGCTGACCAATTCCGATCATCTGATTCCGGTCAGCGCCCACTGGGCCATGAGCGGTGACCCCGACAAGCAGGCGCAGTCAGGCATCGACATACTGTCGCATCGTATCGCCGAGATGCTGTCGAATGGCGAGGCAACCGAACAGATTTATGGCAAGCCATTGCAGCAGCTCTCGAATATCCAGCGCCAGCTCGCCGACAGCCTGGACGACGAGTTGCAGCAGCTCGACTCGGACAAGACGCTGCAAGAGCGCGCGCGCGACCTGACCGCGTTCGACCAGGACATCAAGTTGCTCAAGCAAGATGCTGAGAGGGTTGCACTGGAGTCTCGCAGCGAGCATGAAAACAACGCTCGTGCGCTGGTCGAAACCGTCAGGCGTGAGCTGGTCACACCTCTGGCCGAGCTCAAGACCGATATCGAGAATAAGGTCGATATCCGTTATGTGCAGCGCCAGATCGACAAGCGCGTCAAGAATATCGGCCTGCCCGAGGACCTGCACCAGCAGTTTCAGTCGGTGTCGCAGCGGGTCAACCAGGCCTGGAATGCGAAAAAGCAGGAAATGACCAAAGTGCTTGACGGCCTGAGCGCCAACTACCGCAAGCAGATGGAAAATCACGCCGGCCAGATCAAGGGCGAGCTGGGCCGGATGGACGTCGAGCTGCCGTCGCTCGACATCAGCTTCAAGACCGATTTCAGCGCGATCGAGCAGTATCACCAGCAGGCCAGGGCGCTGGAGCAGGAAATCGCCGCGCATCAAGAGCAGATCGAGGAGCTCGAAAGCGAGCAGTCGAAATACGCTGCCAGCCAAGAGAAGATCAATGATGCCCGTCAGGCGCTCCGCCGCGCGGAACGCATGTTTGAGGGTCTGGGCGGACAGCCGGCTCCCGTTGTTGTCGGCCGTGGCAAAGAGAAGGTCAAGGATGGCGGGCCGTGGGGGCGTGATGAATATGAAGATAAAACGTACTATGATTTCAATAATGTTGAAATTTATCAAAATGAGAAAAAAGAAATAAAAGCCGACCTCCTAGACAAAGAGGCTCGTTTGGCCCAGATCCTCAAGGAGGAAGAACGCAAGACCGGGCAGCGCCTGTCGCTGGAAAGGGCTCAGAAAAAGTACGAGCGCGAGGTCGCCGACGCCGGGCACAAGAAGATGCAGGCCGAGCAGCAGGCCAAGGCCGCCGAGGGTGATCTGGTGCGGGAAATCACCCAGCGCCTGATCAGGAACACCGCCGGCCAGCTCGACCAGCGCATCCAGTACCTGCAGAACCATGCTGCAAAATTGATCGAGCAGGTGTTTGCCGACCAGTTGCAGGCCCTGCAAGCCTGCGTCGAGGAGCAGTACCTCGAACCGCTCAACGCCAAGCGCGCCAAGCGCGAGGAACTGCAGCAGTTGCTGAGCCAGGGCGAAGCCCAGATCGCGCAGCGCCGCGTCCGCCTGCAGCAGGCGCGCAAGGAAGTCGCCGACCTGCTGGTGCTGACCCAGAACGCCCTGAACGCCTGAAAGCTGCCCCATGACTCAAGCCCACAACTTTTTCGCCGAAATCCAGTCCGCGCTGCCGCCCGCCTGGCAAGAGCCGGTCGCCGCGCTGGCCGCCGAGACAATGCAGGCCGACCGGCCGCTGCGCCTGATCCTGGTCGGTGGTTTCTCGGTCGGCAAGAGCAGCCTGCTCAACATGCTGTTGCAGGAGCCGTTGTTGCAGACCGCGCTGGAGGAGACGACCGCGCTGCCGACCTTCATCGAATACGGCGCCGAGCGCGAGATGCTGCTGGTCGGCCAGGACGGCAGCAGCCGTCCGCTGGACGAAGCCGGCTTCGCAGCAGCCACGACCCAGGCCCCCGAAGGCGCCGCCTGCGCGATGCTGGCGCTGCCCTTGTCCTGGCTAGAAGGCGTGTCGATCATCGATCTGCCAGGGCTGGGCAGCGTGTCGCAGACGCACCGCGAGTACACGCTGGCACAGATACGCCAGGCCGACGTCGTGCTTTATCTGCTGACGCCAAGCGGGCCGTCGAAATCGGACACCGAGACGCTGGCGCTGATCCAGCAAGCCGGCAAGCGCGTCAAGCTCATGGTCGCGCGCTGGGACGAGGTCGAGACTTCGGTTGCCCGAGGCGAGAAGATGCCCTCATTGGAGCAGTGGGCGGCCCAGATCGAGCAGGCGAGCGGGTTGCGCGCGCGGCTGGCACCTTGCCACCGCGACGGGCTCGGCCGCGACGAGATCATCGACTTCGTGCAGCGCGCTCGTACCGATCTGGACGGCATACGCCTGCGCCGCTTCCAGGCCGAGCTCAAGCCCATTCTGCAAAATGCGCTCGGGTTCAATGCCGAGCAGCAGCGCAGCTGCCAGGTCGATTCGGAAGCCCAGGCGCAAGCCCTGCACCAGGAACTGCTGCAGCGCAAGCACAAGCTGGCCGAATTCAAGTCCGCCCAGCAGGCCGAGCAGCAGCAGGACCGCCAGCGCATCGAGCAGCAAGCCAGCGCCTCGGTGCAGGCCGAGCGCCAGCAGTTCAAGGCGCGGCTTGACGCGCAGGCTGAGCAGCTCACCGGCGAATCTGGCTGGAATACCTTCGGCCAGCAGGGCAGCGAACTGCTGCGCACCGCCACCTCCAGGCTGGCACAGACCTTGAGCGGCCTGTCGTCGAACTACGGCGCGCTGCAACTGCCCGAGGCCGAGGTCGCGGAGTTCAATCTGCGCCTGCCCGAACCCGAGACGGTGACTGCTGACGACTTCCTCGATTTCGGCAAGCTGAGCCAGCTGGAGCAGCAGATCGTCGAGCAGCAGGAGCAGTTCGCCGTGACCGAGCAAAAGCTCGCCGCGATGAATGTGGCCGACATGAGCGAGAGCGAGCAGGCACTGCGCGAACTGCTGCAGCAGAAGAACGCCATCGCCGCCCAGCCGCTGCCGACCGTGACGCAGCGCGTCAAGGAGGGCAATGGCGCTTCGATCGGTCGTATGGTGGGTGAAATCGGCGACATTGGTCTGATGTTTGTCAATCCGGCAGCGGTAGGTGCCAAGGCGGCGGCGATCGTGGGTAAGGGGGCCAAAATGGTCAACGTCGTGGTCGACACTGCAAAGGTCGGAGCCATGTTCGGCACTGGCCTGGAAGTGGTCCAGGGTCGGCCGATAGACAAGGCCTCAACAATTCCTCATCAACTGACGAACAAGCTAGGCATGCTGGAAATGCTTTCGCTCGGCTACTGGGGCGAGCGCATCGGTGGGATGTTCGGTGGTCCGGTCGATGTCGAAGTCGTCGATCCCGAAGCCGTGGCGGCACGCGATGCCGCACTCGCCGAGCTGGAGAAGCAGAGCCAGGCGCTGCGCCGCACGCTGGCGCGCAACGAGGACATCGCCAATGAAAAGCAGCTGACCGGCTGGGCGCTGGAGCAGAGCCGCAAGGAGCAGCAGCGGCTGCAGGCCGAGCTCGTCCGCCTCAAGGCGCAGGCCGAGCAGAAGCAGCGCGACGCGCAGAAGCAGCTGCAGCAACAGCGTCAGAACCAGATCCGGCACGGTGCCGAGCGCGCCGTCTCGCAATGGCTGCGCGGCTTCGACCGCCAGAGCGCCGCGATGACCGAGCTGCTGCATGCCCGAGTCAAGAGCCACTGGGAGGATCGCGTCGCTGCGCTGATCGACGAGCGGCTGCAGGACATCGGGCGGCTCGACGCCCAGGCCCAGGCCAGCTCGGCCGACAAGCGCGCGCTGCTGGCGCAGTTGCGTGACGAGGCCACGGCCATCGAGCGCACCCTGGCAGCGCTCCACTGAGGCGCTGGCTCCGCCATTCACCGGCTCTGGGTCGCCGTCGGCGATCCGGACCGGTTCTGTTTCTATCGATTCGCGAGATTACCCCCGATGAAGCTTCTTGACCCGCTGCTGGTGGATGGCAGCATCCTGGACCGCTACCTGAGTCGCCTGGCTGAAAACACAGCACAGGTGCTTTCTCGGCTGGAGACGTGCGAGCAGCGCCTTGCCGCGATCCAGAAGCAGCTCGATTCAGGGAAAAAAGCGCCGGATTCCTCCCGCAGTAGTTCCGCCGCGAGAACTGGCAGGAAGGTGCCGATCGAAGCCAATTTCTACAATGACTATTTGAAGTGGAAGGCCAAGGTGGGTGATATCGTGAAAAAAGGGCAGGTTGTCGCGGTTTGCTGCATGTCAAAAAACATGGTTGTTGAATACGGATCGATTTCTGCTCCTGCTGATGGAGTGTTTATTGATAAATCGTTTCCTGATAGTACCAATTTGTATGGGGTAAATATCGTTGTTGGCTATATTGAAAATAGATAAAATGAAAAATCTGCTGAATGGAAAGCAAAATGAAGTTTCTTGACCAGCTGCTGGTGGATGGCAGTGTCCTGGACCTCTATTTGAGTCGCCTGGCTGAAAACACGGCACAGCTTGCCTCCCGTTTGGAGGCATGCGAGAAACGCCTGGATCTGTTTCAGGATGAATTTTTGAAACTGAGAGACCTCTCGCGCCAAGTCAATAAAGAAACATATGGGCATGGAGGGATAGTGCCCATTATCCAGCAGCAGCTGGGCAGAGGCGAATCACTGAAAATTGAGCGCGGTGGCGTGAAAGGTAGCAGGGTGGATATTGAAGGAGATTTTTATGGTGGGTATTTAAAATGGAAATTTGAGGTGGGTGATCGTATAAAGGAAGGGCAGGTGGTTGCAATTCTCTGCTTGCCTGGAAGTCTTGATGCTGAGTGTGGTGCTATTGGGTCGCCTGGCGATGGCATACTTGTTGATAAGTTGTTTAACAGTGGGGAAAATTTATATGGTCCTAATATCGTTATCGGGCGCATGAGAATCAGTTGACTTGATATTTTCTGATGCATCCCCGATCATGACCCCTGCGCAAAGAAAATTCCTGCGCGACCTGATCCATGCGGCGTTCGAGCGCGCTCACAGCCAAGGCTTCGAGTCGCCGATCGACCTCGCGCCGTTCGGAAAGCTGTTGCGCGAACTCGAACCCGGTTTTACGCACCAGGCCTACGGTCACGAGAAACTACTCTACCTGCTGCGCGGCGAGTTCCCTGAACTGCTCCACATCAGGAAGGACCAGGAGGTCGATCCGCCCCGCTACTACGTCTCCATCCGTCGGGGACCCCCGCGGCCAGCGCATCGGCAGCAGCCATTCCGACCCGAGTCGGCCCGGATGCCGCCTGTCCTTGATCCCGGCCTGGTCGATGGCGGGCTGCTGGAGCGCTACCTCGCCAGCCTGGCTGAGTCATCGGCGCGGACGCAGCAGCGCTTCGGCGCCATCGACCGCCGCCTGGCCGGTATCCAGGATGAGCTGGCGCAGAGCCGCGCCAATGAAATAAAGATGAATACCGAGATACGTGAGCTGGATGCCAGACTCATGAAATACAGGACTGGTGCTTCATGCAAACACTGTGGAAGTAGAAATGTGATGATTTCAAGTAGTACCTTGAAACCACATTTCTGCAGGAATTGTGGCAAGTACCTGTGATTTTATGGAAATTGAAAATTTCATGAATTCCTCCAGTCAATCCAATGTCATCTACCGCTACCTCGACCTGCTGGCCGAGCGCACCGTGGCATTGGAGCAAAGGGTCGGTGTCGACGAGATCCGGCAACTGCGGCGGGAAAACCGGGAGCTGCGTGATCAGCTGGTCAGGCTGGATCGACCAGCGATGGAATCCCTGCTGGTGTTCCTGCCGGTCATTTACCGAAATTTCTGGGGCACAGTTCGACCCGACGAGCTCGCGCAGCTCGCGGGTTTTCTTGATGTGCCTGTCATCCCTTCGCCTTATCCTGAACCTGGTGCAGCCATTGTTGCAGCAATGAAAAAGCGTTTCCTGCAACTGCCCGAGCAGGAGCGCGCCAGCCTGATCGCCTTCTGCCGCCAGCTGCCCTATCAATTGACCGTGCGCGCCGAGATGCGTGCGTTGCTGGAGAGCACATGAACGACAAGGAACAGTCACGGCTGGAAAAGTTGCAGCAAGTCGGATCTTTTTTCTCCGAGCGGCTGGATCGCAGCGATCTGCTGTTGCTGCTTCGGCATGACGGAGAGATCCGACAAGCCATCCTGCAGATGGTCGATCAGCCGGCCGAGGCGGTGACCGAACCGGACGAGCCGGACTGCACTGAAGAAGAGAGCTTTTGCCCCTCAGAAACGCAGGTCAGCGTCGTCGAGCCGCCGAGGCTTGCCTACCGCTTGCCGGCCGAGCCGGCTGTACCGCCAGCCAGGGACAGCTGGCGCGAGGAACTGAGTCCCGAGCTTGAGTTGTTGGCCTGGGTGCAGGCCGATGAAGCGCTGTGCGCCGCCTGGCTGGGCCAGCCCGACGAGACAGCCGCGCGCCAGTTGGTCAGGCTGATCGCCGTGGCGTCGCAATGGGAGCAGGTCCTGTTGCTGTGGGATCGGTTCGCCGCGCGCTGCAAGCAGGAGCAGCGGCCGGCCAGCATGACCGAACGCCAGATTCTCAAGCGCTGTCTGGCGCTGCACAACCTGATCTGGCAGGGCCGGCAGGCTTGCCTGCAGCAAGCGTTGCCGGGCGCGGACTACGAGCCGCGCCAGCACGATCGCGGCACCGTCCGTGGCGACACCGTGAGCGCCGAATGGCTGCCTGGCCTGCTGAATGCCGCCGGCCAGTTGCAGAAGAAGCCGCTGGTCAGGACTTGAATTTCTTGCCAATAAAAAATCAATCTAATTCATCAAGAATAAAAATGAGTCTCAATAATATGTCCAGTGCTGTCTCGGCTTCGGTGGTGCGTCATTATCAAGGTGAGTTGAAAAAATCGCTTGCCAATTGGCTCGGACAGAAAAGATTTTGGTGGATTGGTGATTCATCCGCTGTGCGGGTAATGCTCTATGACAGCAGCAGCCGGCTCTTGTGGGATGGGAACCCCGACACGGGTGTTCTTATTAGTGTTCCGAATGCCAAGAAACAGGTGGCTCAAATCCAGATCGGTGGCACCTCAGGTTGGCGACTTCCTTTGAATAAGGAGATCATCGACTTCACTCAGCAGGCTAGCAATCCATTGAAGTCGGGGCGTCATTATAGATTGCTGGGGTGTGATTTTTGGTGCACTTCCAGTAATAGTATTGATCTGGATAATTTAGGTCTTAATGATGTTAGTATTGGTGGGCGCGTGCTGGCCTGCAACGATTTCCTGGCCGATGCCGACTCGCATCAGGTGATCCAGATCGCCATCGAGCGGTCCTGGTCGCTGCGCGCCTGCGATGTGGCCGATGCGCCCGATCTGCTGCAGGCGCTGCGCGAGCTGAACTATTTGAATGATCTACAACTCGTTTACCAGGACGTCGATTACCTGTCAGCCCGCCTGCCCAGGCTGGATGCATCGCAGTTCACCGACCCCAACAAGGGGCTGTGGGAGTTCTGGGGCATGGAGGCCGATTTGCTGGCGCAACAGGGCCTGCGCACGCGCAATCCGGCGCTCGACCTGCGCGACTGCAACGTGGCGATCGACTTCGGCACCAGCAGCACCGTGGTGGCCTATGACGACAACGATCAGCACAAATTGCTGCGCATCGGTGTCGCCAACTATTGGGAGCAGGACCGCCCCGAGCACTACGAAAACCCGACCGTGCTCGAATTCCTCGATTTCAAGGGCATGCTCGACATCTGGCGCAGCGAGGCGTACCGCCCCGGCGTGTCCTGGGACCAGGTGCGCTGTTCCCACGCCGCGCTGCAGAACTTTCGTGACAACAAGGGCGAGCCGCGCGTGGTCGCCAGCGTGCTGGCCAAGATCAAGCACTGGGCCTTGCGCGAGGCCGAGTCCAGCCGCCTGCGCCTGACCGACCGCAGCGAGCCCGCCGTCGAGCACGAACTGGCAGCGCTGACGCTGCGCAACCCGGTTCGCGGTCAGGCCCTGACCGTGAGCGAGCAGGACCCGTTCGATCCGATCGAGCTCTACGCCTGGTTCCTGGGACTGAACATCAACTGGCGCGGTCGCGGTATCTTCCCGCGCTACTACATGACTTTTCCGGTGGCCTATCCGCGCGAGGTCAAGGACAAGATATTGGCTTCGTTCCGTCGCGGTCTGCAGCGCAGCTTGCCGGCGACGCTGGTCGGTCAGTCCGTGTTCCAGCAGTTCACGGTCGAGGAGCGCGCCTCCGAGCCCGCGGCCTACGCTGCCAGCGCCATGCCCTGCCTGGGAATTTACCCGACCGCTGATGGCGTTGCCTACGCGGTGTTCGATTTCGGGGGCGGCACCACCGACTTCGATTTCGGCTTGTACCGGCTGCCCACGGCCGAGGAGGAGGACGAAGGCAAGGAAGAGGTGTTCGAGCATTTCGGCGCGGCCGGCGACAAGTTCCTCGGCGGCGAGAACCTGCTGGAGAACCTGGCATACCGGGTGTTCCGCCACAACCTCGACCTCTGCCGTCAGCACAAGATCGTCTTCACCCGCCCGCTGGATGCCGACGATTTCGCGGGTTCCGAAATGTTCCTGGAGCAGACCCAGGCCGCCTCCACCAACACCGTGATGTTGATGGCCGTGCTGCGTCCCCTGCTGGAGCAGGGGCGACTGGAGAGTTCCACCGGCATGGTGTCGCAGGATCTGCTCGACCGCGAGGGCAAGAAGATTCCTTGCCAGCTTGAGATCCCGTTGGATGAGTTGACAGCCTATCTGGAGCAGCGCATCGAGCAGGGCGTTCGCAACTTCCTGGCGGCGCTCAGAAAGGCTTCCGGCGGTCAGTTATCCAAGCCGGTCCACGTCTTGCTGGCCGGCAACGCGAGTCGTTCGGACTGGGTGTTGACTGCCTTTGGGGCTTTGGATGACGACTACTGTAACGACAGTGAGCTGGTGCCGCTGCAGGAGCGCATCCTGCGCCATGCCAGCGAACTGTTTGCTGGCGGTTTGCCCGTGTTGATCGTGCATACGCCGTTACCAGTCGATGCTGACAATCCCTTCACTCCAACCGCCAAGACCGGCGTCGCCTTGGGTCTGCTGCGGCTCTGCCCGGGCAGTCCGGTCAAGGTGATCAATCGCGCGATGGACAGCAGCGCGGACGACGCCCCGTTTGCCCATTACGTCGGGCGCATCCGGCAGGGGAAGTTCCAGGTCGGCATCGCCCAGGGCAGCGTCTACGGGCAGTGGCACGAGATCGGCGTTCCCAGCGAAGGCGTCTTCAATCTGTATCACACCCAGTCGCCTCACGCACACAGCAGCGAGATGCGGCAAGGTGATCCCGGTCTGTACAAGCAGCGACTGGACTTCCCAGGTTCGCCGCAGGGCAACAAGGTATTTGCCCGTGTCACGGGGCCGACCACGATTGAACTGTGCACCGCAGCCTCGCTCGACGCGGCCGAGCAGGGTGACAGCGACAACGCGATGACCTTGAATCTGGGGCAGTGATGGCAAACACCATGAAGTACAGAAAAAAGTCAAAAACCCTTGCGATGAAACCCAAGCTTCCATCGTCTGAAACCTGGAGCCCCGAAACGGACGCCCGCCTGCAGGAATTCATGGGTCACGCCATCGGCAGGCATGTCGATGCCTACCTGAAAAACCTGGCGATGACGGTGGTGCACCTGAAAGCGATGTCTGAAATCGCTGCGCTGCAGTCTGATCTACTGAAGGAAAAGGCAGAGATTGCACAAGAAAGGCACCAGCTGAGTCTGGAAAAGGAAAAAATTGCTGGGTTTTTGACTTACCCGCTGCATTTCGAAAAAATGGTTGAGAAAGTAAAGAGTTCGGTCCCGGACGAGACTATGAAAATCAAGGAGCCAGTTTCAAGAACTGTTGTCAAGAAAACGCTATTTAGTTCAGGGCGCCGTCGTGGATGAGGCATTGATCGCCGATCTGCGGCAGCTGTTGCGCGCCGACGTCGAGCGTATCCACCAGCCGGATGAAAGCGAAATTTCCCAGACCGCTGCCCGACGCCTGGAGGCGGTGGCCGAGCATTCGCCGGCCTTCATCTGCCTGTTGGCCGAGCCCTGGCTCGGAGCAGACATCACCGATCGCACGGGTGGCTTGCTGAGGGATTGCGCTCGCATCCACCTTTACGCGCGCATCCTCGACGACGCGGTGGATGAGCAAGGGCCGCTTTATCGGCATAACCTGTTGCGCGCCCAACCCTTGTTCTGGGAGGCGGTGCAGAACATTGGCGCTGCCGTGCCGGCAACCGTGGCCGGCGAGGCCGCCCACTTGATCGCTGAAACCGTCTCAGCGGTGCAGATTGACGACCGGGAGCGCAATCCTCTGTACTGGGGGGCCAAGAACCATCATCTGTTGCTGATTCCGCTTTTGCTGTCGGGCAACAGCCCGGCCTATCAGGATTGTCGTCGTGAACTCTCGGCTCTTATCGCCTTGGTGCAGGCGGGTGATGAGTGGCGCCAGGGTGAGATGAATCAGAATCGACTTCGTTCTGAATTCATTGAATTTCTGGTGGACTGCCTGAATACCGAAAAACTGGCGGTCTTGAGTCGAAACGGTTGGCCTGCCGCCACCGAGCGCATTGTCTGGAATGCTCGTCAATTGTTTGATGTGTTGTGCGGCTGAATTTATCTTGATCTCATGAAAAAATCTGACAATAATTCGGCTGGGTTTCCTCGGTCGATGGCCCTTTACGATTGCTTGCGGTCGTTCTCTGAGAATCTGCTGCGCAGGTCCGAGCTGACCGATGGTTTCCTGACTGCGCGCGTGGTGGGCGAGTTCTCCGCCGGCAAGACCCGGCTGCTGAGCGAACTGTTTGGCCCGCTGATACCCGAGTCGCTGATGCCGATCAGCTCGCTGGAGCCGCAGACCCGCTTGCAGCTTGAAATCACCTATGGCGATGTGCCCACGCTGTCCCTGGTCGAGCGCGAGCAGGACTACCGACCGGCCCGTCTGGTCAGGCCGTTTAGCTGTTTTCCCGAGCGGCAGGAACTGGCCAATTTCGATCCGATGCTCTACCGCCTGCGCCTGGCTGTCAACGAGCCCCGTCTGATCCTGGAGGAGGGTGATGGTTACGGTCAGGAGAAACAGCCCCAGCGCCTGTTCCTGATCGACACGCCGGGCTGGAGTTCGGGCGATGATGAGCTCGCCGAGCAGCAAGCGTCCGCGCTCATGACCGGGTACCACAACCTGGCCCTGGTGTATGTGAGTCAGGCGGGACGGCTCGATGGCGTCGTCAACGCTGGCCACCTGCGCGACTTCATGTCGGCGTTGGCCGATGCAGAGTTTCTTGATCAGGCCAAGCTGCTGCTGGTCGTCACCCGCTGTCCGCCGGCCGAGGCCCAGCGCATGCAGCAGCTCGCGCGCAAGCTGGTCCATCGGCTCTGGGCCGAGCTCGGGCGCGATGAGGCAGAGCTCAGCCTGGACATATTCTGTGTCGATTTTCATGCCATGTCGGCAGAAATGTTGGCGCAATTCCGGGCCGGATTCTGGCGCAGCTTGCTTGAACCGCTGAAGCAGCCAGCCCAGCTGGCCGGCGATCCCTGGGCGCTGGCCTTGCGTCGCTGGCCGGATAGCTGGGATTTGCGTTCGGGTCTGCGCGCCAGCGCGCATCGCCTGGAGCGCGCTAGAGCGCTGTTGCAGAAGTCTCGCCAGGATGACGAGTTCATTTCCGGAATGAACATGTACCGCCTGACCGGCCTGGAAAACGATGCGATGCGCAAGAAAGTGTCGGCGGCCTGGCTCAGGCAGCTCGGGTGCGAGCCGGCTGATCTCGGTGACTGGTCGGTGCCCGCGCTGCCCGGCGATCATCCGCTGTCGGACTGGTGGTCCAGCTACTGGCAGCAACAGCTCGGCCAGACGCTGGCGCCGGTACAGGCCTTCTTCGATTCCGCCCGCCAAGCCATCGACCGCCTGACGTACGATGTCAAGGACCTCAAGGATTACCTGCTGGCCGAGCTCGACCAGCCGCACGCTCGTGCGCTGTCGGCGCTCGACAGCAGTTTCAGCTGTCTGATCCAGACCGCGCAGGAGCTGCTCGATGAGCCGGCAGCGGAAAAGCGTCTGGCCACCCTGTTCACGCTTTCTTTGCTGCAGGCTCGCTACGAGGACTATTACGCCCAACACGTGGCATGAAATAGGAGAAATGATGAGATTGTTCTGGTCTTCTTGCCTTTTGCTGCTTCCCCTGGCAGCGCAAGCCGAACTGATCGGCAGCGTCGACACGGCCTTCAAGCTGATCGGACCCGATCACAAGGTGATCGTCGAGGTGTTCGACGACCCCAAGGTCGCCGGGGTCGCCTGCTACCTCTCGCGCGCCAAGACCGGCGGTGTCAGTGGCGCGCTCGGACTGGCCGAGGACAAGGCAGAAGCCTCGATTGCCTGTCGCCAGGTCGGCGAGATCCGGCTCGGTGGCCCGCTGCCCAGGCAGGAGGAGGTGTTTTCCGAAAAAACCTCGATCCTGTTCAAGCGCCAGCGCGTCGTGCGCATGGTCGACAGCAAGCGCAACGCACTGATCTACCTCACTTATTCCGATCGCCTGATCGATGGCAGTCCGAAGAACAGCGTGACGGCCGTGCCGCTGCCACCAGGTACGGCGCTCAGCGTGCGTTGAGCCGTGGCATGCCTTCGGTCAATTGCGCTTGCGGTCCCGATAGAGGTTCTCGTGCGGCCCGACGGCTTCTAGGTAGACCAGCCGAACGGCGTCCTCCAGCGTATAGCCGAGCAGGTAGAGCTGACCTTGGCTTCTGAATTTCACGACCCGCAACGCCGCCAAGTCGCCTTTCTTGCGCTCTCCGCTCTCGGGGCTGGACGCGACGTCAGCCACGGCCTGGTCGACGTCGCTCGCGACGTTGTCGTGCAGTTTCTTGTACTGACGAGCGAAACGGCGCGTCTGGACGACGCCATAGTCGCTCACTGCAGCCGGCTCCGGGGCACGAACGGTGTCGCATCTTCACGGGGCTCTGTCATCGAAGCCAGCGACTCCGCGATGAAGTTCACCGGCAGGTCGGGATTGTCCAGCGCGGCACGCCCCACCTTGGCCCAGAACTCGATCTGGCCGGAGATGGTTCGGTGCTCGGCTGCGGCATCCGCCTTCGCCTGGTTGTAGAGCGATTGATCGATCCGGATGGAAGTGGTAGCGGACATGGGAATGACTTTACTACAATTGTGGTAAATCAATTGTGGCCAATCGGTTGGGCTTTGTGCCCAGAACTGAGCGGCAAGTCTCGGGGTTCAGCCCAAGGTTCGAGCATGCCGAGATCGAGCTGCCGATCGTGCGGTAGCTGCGGCGGATCTGGTCTTCCATTGCAAGACTTTGCTTGGGAGAATCAGACCAGCCAATCAGGCTGGAAATCACCAAGGGAGCCAAACATGAAAGAAGATTTTGCGCGCTATCAGGACATCCTGTTGACGACGATGACCGAGGTCGGGCTCAAGGTCCTGGCTGCGGTCGCATTCTGGGTCATAGGTCGCTGGCTGATCGGTTTCGCGCTCAACCTAGTGCGCAGTTCGCTGGAGCGGCAGAAGGTCGATCCGACCGTGCTGCGCTATGTCGGCTCCATCGTCTCCGTGACGCTGAACGTCCTGCTGGTGGTCGGTATCCTGGGCTATTTTGGCATCCAGACCACCACTTTCGCCGCGCTGATCGCAGCCGCGGGCGTCGCGATCGGGATGGCCTGGTCGGGCCTGCTGGCGCATTTCGCCGCCGGTGCCTTCCTGGTCGTGCTGCGCCCGATGAAGGTTGGCGATTTCGTTAGCGTTTCCGGAGTGAGTGGGACGGTCGTCGAGCTCGGCCTGTTCACGACCGTGATCAACACGCCCGACAACGTCCACACCATCATCGGCAACAACAAGGTGTTCAGCGAGACGATCCAGAACTTCTCGACCAATCCGTTCCGCCGCGTCGACCTGAAGTGCCAGCTTTCGGGCGCTGCGGATCACCGGGCGGCGGCTGCGTTGTTGCGCGAGAAGATCGCCGCGATCCCCAACGTGCTGGCCGAGCCCAAGGTCGATGTCGAGATCCTGGACTTCACGCTGGTCGGCCCGGTGCTGGCGGTGCGCCCCTATTGCCACAACGACCATTATTGGCAGGTGTATTTCGACACCAACCGGGTGCTGCGCGAGGCGCTGGCCGAAGCCGGCTTCCCGGCACCCATGCCGGCGCAGAGCGTGATCGTGACCCAGGCCGCCTGAGGCCGTTGCACGGATAAACTCCTCGAATCCGCAATCAAAATCATCCTCATGCAGTCCGACTTGAACCGTTTCCCCTTGTTTCGTTCCATCCTGGCTGGATTCGGCCTTTGTCTGACCCTGGGTCTGGCCGGATGTGAGTTGCCAGGACTCGACAATGGCGCCCAGATCGAGGCCAGGAAGATGGCCGACAGCAAGGCGATTGGCAGCGGCTGCCGCCATTCGCTGCGCAGCATCGAGGACTGCTACGAGAACAATCCCAAGGCCTCCAAGGCCGCCATCTTCGAGGGCTGGCGGGAAATGGATGGCTACATGCGCGAGAAGAACATCGAGGGCATGCCATTCCATGGCGTGGCCACCGAGGCGGCCGTCAAGTCAGAGGAGGGCAGTACCCAGGCCAAGGACGCTGCCAAGAAGCATTGAGCGGTGGTCAGGGCCTGAGCAGCGGGCGCAGCTCGGCCCAGACGTTGTCCAGCATGCGCGACTGGGCCGCCTCGTTCGGGTGCAGGCGGTCGGCCTGGAACAGGGCGGCTGGGTTCGCCGCGTCGGCCACGCCCGCGAGGAAGAACGGCACCAGCGCGGCTTGCTCGGCCTTGGCCACCTCGGCATAGAGGCGGCGGAAGGCTTCGGCGTGGCGCGCGCCGTAGTTGGGCGGCACCTGCATGCCCAGCAGCAGCACGCGCGCGCCGGTTTCGCGCGCCGATCGCGCCATGGCGCGCAGGTTGTCGCGCGTCATCTCCAGCGGCAGGCCACGCAAGGCATCGTTGGCCCCGAGCTCGATCACGACCAGCGCCGGGCGGTGCTGCTTGAGCAGCGCGGGCAGGCGCGAGCGGCCGCCCGAGGTGGTGTCGCCGCTGATGCTGGCGTTGGCGACCTGCCAGCCCGGGCGCTGCTGGTCGAGGCGCTGCTGCAACAGAGCAGCCCAGCCGCTGCCGCGCTGCAGGCCGTATTCGGCGCTCAGCGAATCGCCGACGATCAGCACTCGCCTGGGCTCGGCCGCCAGCGCCGGCAGGGCGGCGGCACATGACCCCGCCAGCAGCAACGCGCCCAGGCGCGAGTTAAAGTGTCGACGGTTCAATCGGGAAAGCCTTTCCATGTCAGATCTCATCCTTGCCGTGCGGCGCCTGTCCAAGTCCGTGACCGATAGCGGCGGCACGCTGGACATTTTGCGCGATGTCGCCTTCGAGTTGCGGCGCGGCGAGACGGTCGCCATCGTTGGCGCTTCCGGGTCGGGCAAGAGCACGCTGCTGTCCATCCTGGCCGGGCTCGATACGCCGACCTCCGGCCAGGTGCTGCTCGCCGGAGAAAACCTGTTCGCGCTCGACGAGGACGAGCGCGCCGCGTTGCGCTCGCGCCAGGTCGGCTTCGTGTTCCAGAGCTTCCAGCTGCTGGCCAACCTGAGCGCGCTCGAGAACGTGATGCTGCCGCTGGAGCTCGCCGGACGGCGCGATGCCCGCGTCGCCGCCACCCGCATGCTGCAGCGGGTGGGTCTGGGCGAGCGGCTCGGCCACTACCCGCGCCTGCTGTCGGGCGGCGAGCAGCAGCGGGTCGCGCTCGCGCGCGCCTTCGTCGTCGAGCCCGCCTTGCTGCTGGCCGACGAGCCCACCGGCAGCCTGGACTTCGCCACCGGCGAGAAGGTCATGGCGCTGATGTTCGAGCTCAACCGCGAGCAGGGCACGACGCTGGTGCTGGTCACGCACGACCGCGCGATCGCGCAGCGCTGCGAGCGCCGCATCGAGATCGAGGCCGGTCGCGCCACCGAGCTCGCGCCGCTGGCCGGCTCAACCGACTGAACCGGGCGCATCGGTCTGCGCGGACTCGCGCCAGGCCCGATCAGGCCTGATAATTGGGGGCATGTCCTCCCCCAAAGTATTGTTCGGCTTTCACGCCGTCGGCGTGCGCCTGAAGACCGCGCCGCAGTCCATCATCGAGATCTATTACGAGAGCAGCCGGCGTGACGCGCGCATGCGGCAGTTCATCGACCGCGCCAAGGAGGCGGGCGCCCGCCTGATCGAGGCCGACAGC
Source organism: Malikia sp. (assembly GCF_028687635.1). Classification (GTDB taxonomy): domain Bacteria; phylum Pseudomonadota; class Gammaproteobacteria; order Burkholderiales; family Burkholderiaceae_C; genus Malikia. Next base: position 154,270 of record NZ_JAQTZS010000004.1, read on the forward strand.
CTGCGCCTCGCCAAGCTCTGCGGCAGCCACGGCCACCAGGGCGTCGCGGCCCGCGTCAACGAGGTCGAGCAGGTCAGGTCGCTCGACGAGCTGCTGGAACAGCTCGAAGCCGACGGCATCGCGCCCCTGCTGCTGGTGCTCGACGGCGTGACCGATCCGCACAACCTCGGCGCCTGCCTGCGCGTGGCCGACGGCGCTGGCGCGCACGCGGTGATTGCACCCAAGGACCACGCGGCCGGCATCAACGCGACGGTGGCCAAGGTCGCCAGCGGCGCGGCCGAGACCATGCCCTATTTCATGGTGACCAACCTGGCGCGCACCTTGAACGAGCTCAAGGAGCGCAACATCTGGATCATCGGCACCAGCGACGATGCCGACAAGACGGTCTACCAGACCGATCTCAAGGGTCCGGTCGCGCTGGTGCTCGGCGCCGAGGGTCAGGGCATGCGCCAGCTCACGCGCAAGACCTGTGACGATCTGGTCAGCATCCCGATGAAGGGTGCGGTCGAGAGCCTCAACGTCTCGGTCGCCAGCGCGGTCTGCCTGTACGAAGCGCTGCGCCAGCGCGGCTGAAAGGACAAATGATGAAGCGGATCACGATCACCCTGGCGGCTGTCACGCTCGCGCTGCTGGCCGGCTGCACCCAGGAGCAGCAGAACAAGCTCGGGCGCGGCATCCAGAACTGGACCGGCACCGAAGGCGTGCTGGAGGTCTACGCGGGCGACAAGGTGGTGCGCCGCTTCCTCAAGGTCGACAAGATGAGCACCGCGCTGGGCACCGACGACAAGACGCCGCGCGCCTACCGTTACGGCTATGGCATATTCGACGAGAACCTGAACTTCCAGGTCGATCCGGGCGAGAAGAAGGTCTATTTCGAGATCAGCGACTACACCAACGCGGTGTTCTTCGACAACCCGCGCTGATCCGGCTCAGACCAGCCCGCAGGCCCCCAGCAGCGCGCCTGCGGCCATGGCCCACAGCAGATGCACCCGCGTCTGCCAGATCAGCAGCGTGGTCGCCGCGGTCAGTCCCCACAGCGGCCAGTCGCTCTCGGGCGGCGCCACGCCGAGCAGCCAGCCCAGCGCCAGCAGCAGACCGACGACGACCGGCGCCATGCCGGTCTTGAAGGCGCGCACTGCCAGCAGCTGCTGGTTGCGGTGTGCCCAGCGCGTGGCCAAGTAGTTCAGCGTGCAGGATGGCAGCAGGCAGCCGAGCATCGCGAGCAGCAGCCCGAGCAGCGCCAGCAACCAGGCTTGCGGACCCGCCGCGAGCCCGCCGCCGGCATTGAGTCCGATCTGCCAGCCCATCAGCGCGACGAACAGGATGTTGGGGCCGGGCGCGGCCTGCGCCAGCACGATGGACGAGGCGAACTGCTCATGGCTGAGCCAGTGCTGCTGTTGCACCAGGAAGCGCTGCATCTCGGGCGAGGTGGTCAGCGCGCCGCCGACGCCCAGCAGCGACAGGCTGGCGAAATGCGCGAACAGCGCGAACCAGTCGGCGATTCCGTTCATTTGCGGCCCCGCGCGCGCAGCTGGTCGGCCTGCCGGATGCAGCGCGCCGCCCACCACCAGCCCATGCCGCCGATGGCGAGCAGCACCCAGGCCAGCGGCAGGCGCAGCAGCGCGACCGCGACGAAGCAGGTCAGCGCGAGCAGCGCGCAGACCATGGTGCCCATCGGGTTGGTTTTCAGGGCTGGCGCCAGCTTGAGGGCGGTCGCCAGGATCAGCCCGGCCGATACCGCGCCCATGCCGCGCAGCGCGCCGCGCACGACCGCGTGCTCGGCGACACCGCTGTAGAGCACCGCGAGCGTGAGAATGAGCAGCAGCGGCAGCGTCAGCAGCCCGAACAGCACGGCCAGCGCGCCCGACAGGCCGAAATGCCGCGCACCCAAGGTCATGCCGAGGTTGACGACGTTGGGCCCCGGCATGATCTGCGCCACCGCCCATTCCTCCAGGAACTGTTCCCTGGTGTACCAGCGCTTTTTCTCGACCAGTTCGCGCTGCACCACCGCGAGCAGGCCACCGAAGCCTTGCAGCGCGAGCCAGTTGAACGACCAGAACAGGTCCGCGCGCGAGCGCGGTTGCTCGGTCTGGGGACCGGGGTCGGATCCGGGCGCAGGTGGGGGAGTGGAGGCGGGCAGGGCCGGCGGTGCTGAGGCTTTCATCACCGCCGATTTTCGCCCAGGATCAGAGCGTCAGGCCGCCATCAACCTCGATCACGGCGCCGGTGATGTAGCTGGCCTCGTCGCTGGCCAGGAAGGCGTAGGCGTTGGCGATCTCCTCGGCCTGTCCCAGGCGCTTGAGCGGCACTTTCTGCGCCAGCTCGTCGAGCACCTTGTCCGGCACCGTGGCGATCATCGGCGTCTTGATGAAGCCGGGCGCCACCGCGTTGACCCGCACGCCCTTGGGGCTGAGCTCGCGCGCCCAGGTCTTGGTGAAGCCGATCACGCCGAACTTGGTCGCCGCGTAGTTGGTCTGGCCGAAGTTGCCGTAGAGCCCGACCACGCTCGACGCGTTGAGGATCACGCCGCTGCCCTGCTGGGTCATGTGCCCGGCCACGGCCTGGGCGCAGTGGAAGACGCCGCGCAGGTTGACGTCGATCACGCTGTCGAACTGCTCGATCGTCATCTTCTGCAGCCGCGCGTCCTGCGTGATGCCGGCGTTGTTGACCAGCGTGTCGATGCGGCCATGCTTCGCGATCACCTGGGCCACCACTGCATCGACCTGAGCCCGGTCGGTCACGTCCATCACGTAGCCATCGGCCTGCGCGCCGAGCGCCTGGCAGGCTTGTGCCACGGCGTCCACCTGATCCTGCTTGCGGTCGCAGACGATCACGACCGCGCCCTCGCGCGCGAACTTGAGCGCGGTGGCTTCGCCTATGCCCTGGCCGGCACCGGTGATCAGAGAAACTTTTCCTTCGAGCCGCTTCATGCAATGTCCTCCTGATGGTTGAGTTTCCATCATGCCAAAGAACGGTTGGCCTGGCTCAGGCCGATCGCTCTTGTTTGACCGGCGTCAAGCATTGCCGCGGTGGGTCCTAGGAGTGTCATACTCGCTGCCTCGAAGCCGGGCGGAAATTCGCCGCTTTATCCTCTTACCTTTGAAAATCATGACTCGTACCGGGCATCGCGCCACCAGCCTGGGGGCTGCCGCCATTGCTTACTCCATCGCGCATGCCTATCACGGCCTGCCTTGGCTGGCGGCTGCGCTGGCGTTCCCCGGGGCCACGGCCCCCGACTGGCTGGAGATCGCCTGGTTCAAGAAGGGTATTCGCCACAGCGTCATCCCGCACCGCACCTGGACCCACTGGCTGCTGCTCTGGGGCGCGCTGTACAGTTGGGCCTTGCTGTCGCTGCAGCAGGAGCTCTGGGCCTCGGCCTTGCTGGGCTTCGTGGTCGGAGCGCTGGTCCACCTGGCCATGGATCTGCCCAATCCCTCCGGCATTCGCTTCCTGCATCCGTTTCGCCAGCGCGTGACGCTCAACTGGTGGCGCGGCGACCAGATGGTCTGGCCGATGGTGTGGTTCAGCTGGCTGGTGGGCGCCTTGTCGCTGCATTGGGTGGGCGTGATCAACTTACAGCCGCCGGTCCAGCTCCAGGCTTGGTTGTCGCAGGTCTGGGACCTGTCGCTGCAGCGCTTGCGTTCCTGAACAGGAGGCCTGTTGTGAATTCGAACATCGAGCCGCGAGACGATCAGACCCTGCCCGATCGGCTGGTGGTGCTGGGTACCGGCGGCACGATCGCGGGCCGGGCGGCTCAGCGCGACGACCATGTTGGCTACCGGGCCGGTGAGGTCGCGGTGGGCGATCTGATGGCAGGCATCCCGCTGCCGGTGGACTGGAGCGTGCAGGCCGAGCAGCTGGCGCAGATCGACAGCAAGGACATGGGGCCTGGGGTCTGGCGCCTGCTGCTGGCGCGCGTGAGCCAGTTACTGATGCAGCCTGGGGTGCGCGGCATCGTCATCACCCATGGCACCGACACGCTGGAGGAGACCGCCTACCTGCTGCAGCGCGTGCTGCAGCCGGCCAAGCCGGTGGTGCTGACCTGCGCCATGCGCCCGGCCACGGCGCTGGCGCCCGACGGGCCGCAGAACCTGGCCGATGCGCTGGCCGTGGCGGCGCAGCCGGGCGGGCGCGGCGTGCTGGCGGTCTGCGCCGGCCGCATCCATGGCGGGCTGGCGGTGCGCAAGGTCCATCACTACCGGCTCGATGCCTTCGATTCGGGCGATGCCGGGCCGCTGGGGTTGGTGGAGCAGGGCGCCTGCACCCTGTTCCAGCCTTGGCCCGGCGCCGAGCCCGACCAGGCGCTGTTGCCCCGGTTGCTGGCGCGGCAGGTCTGGCCGCGCGTCGAATGCCTTTACAGTCACGGCGGCGCCGACGGTTGGCTGGTGCGCGCGCTGCTGGCGCAGGACGCGGCCCTGGGCCGCGAGCGGGCCGACCGCCTGCAAGGCCTGGTCGTGGCCGGCACCGGCAACGGCACCTTGCACGCCGAGCTGCTGGCCGCCTTGCTGGAGGCGCAAGCCGCCGGCATCCGGGTCTGGCGTACGACGCGCTGTGCCTCGGGTCGGGTTGTGCTGGCAGGCTCCAGCCCGGAGCCGATACCTGCCGTGGCCTTGCCACCAGCGCAGGCTCGGCTGGCGCTGTTGCTCGACCTGCTCACGAGCTGATCCACCGTCCCTCCCTGTCCGATACAGTCATCTTCTCATGAAGCGATACCTCATCATTGGCGCTGGCGCGATCGGCGCCAGCCTGGCCGCGCAGTTCGAGCTCAGCGGCGTTCCCTATCGGCTGTTCGGCCGCGGCGAGCAGATCCGGCATATCCAGGCCCATGGCATCCGCTATGTCCGACCCGACGGCACCCGTACCTTGAAACTGCAGGCCTGCTCGGACCGCTGCGAGCTGGTGCTGACGCAGGATGACCTGCTGGTCTTCACGCCCAAGACCCAGGATCTGGAGCGGGCCTGCATGGACTGGGCCTGGCTGCCGGTGTACGGCAATGGTCCGGCGCGCACCGCCTCCGAGCTGCCGGTGCTGACGCCGCAGAACGGCCTGGCCGCCGAGCGCATCGCCCTGCGCTGGTTTGGCCAGGTCTACGGCGCCAGTGTCAACACGCCGGCGCGCTTTACCGAGGTCGGCCAGATCGTGGTGGGCGGCTACCCCGAGCCGGGGCTGGTGGTGGTCGGACGCTTCCCGCAGGGCGAGGACAGTCAGGCGGCCGAGATCGCCGCCGACCTGTGCCGCGCCGGTTATCTGGCCGAGGCCCAGCCCGACATCCTGCGCTGGAAGGCGGCCAAGCTGATCAACAGCGTGCGGAACAATGCCCTGGACCTGTTCGAGGGGCCGGCCGGGCTGCTGCAGGCCTATGCCACGGAACTGGCGCGGGAAGCGATCGCGGTGTTCAGTGCCATGGGGATCGCGCCAGCGCGCGCGCAGGAGCGCCGGCACCGGGTGTCGCATTGGGGCATCGCGCCCGGTTGCGGCATCGAGCCGGGCCAGCAGTCGACCTGGCAGAGCATCGCGCGCGGCTCATCGCACGAGGTCGATTTCCTGAACGGCGAAATCGTGCTGCTGGGGCGCCTGCATGGGGTCGCCACGCCGTTCAACGCGGCGATACAGCAGGGGATTGGCCGGCTGTGCCAGTCCGGCGGCGCGCAGGGTAGTTCGCAGCAGGGCATCCGCCTGGGCCAGATCGACGAGCTGATGTCGTCGGCCCGGGAACTGGCAGCCAAGCCCAGGGCTTGAGGCCCGGGGCCAGCGGATCAGAGCTGGCGCGCGAACGGGCCGAGGGTGGCCTTTTCCAGCTGGTCCAGCGTCTTGAAGTGGTCGCGGTAGGCCAGCATCGAGTTGGGTTGCAGGCCGGCCCTGACGGCCAGCGAGTACTGCTGCCTGGCCGCCTCGAACGGCACGGCCATCGGGCGCCTGGTCAGCTCGGTGGCCTGGCTGAAAGCCTGGGTGAAGGCGGGGTGGATGGCGTCGGCAAACGGTTGCTGCAGCGCGGGGATCATGGCGGGCATCCTGCTTTTTGAGATGAAGCCTGAATATTAGGGTAAACCCTTTGTTTTGTCAATCTTGGCAGATTGATGTCATTTCAATCAATCTGTCCAGCATGGCGCGAATTGCAACCAATCTGGCGCATGGCTTGGGCCGGGCTTGCGTAACATTTCAGCCAGTCGATAACCACCACAAGACCAGGAGACAGAGATGACGCAGATTCCAGGACTCGATTTCATGCTCGGCGAGGACATCGACGCGCTGCGCGACGCGGTGCGCGACTTCGCGCAGGCCGAGATCGCGCCGCGCGCGGCCGAGATCGACCGCAGCGACCAGTTCCCGATGGACCTCTGGCGCAAGATGGGCGACCTGGGCCTGCTCGGCATCACGGTGAGCGAGGAGTACGGTGGCGCCGGCATGGGCTACCTCGCGCACATGATCGCGCTCGAGGAGATCAGCCGCGCCTCGGCCAGCGTGGGCCTGAGTTACGGCGCGCATTCCAACCTCTGTGTCAACCAGATCAAGCGCAACGGCAGCGAGGCGCAGAAGCGCCAATACCTGCCCCGGCTCATCAGCGGCGAGCATGTTGGCGCGCTCGCCATGAGCGAGCCCGGCGCGGGCTCGGACGTGGTCAGCATGAAGCTGCGCGCGCAGGACAAGGGCGGCTACTACCTGCTCAACGGCAGCAAGATGTGGATCACCAACGGCCCAGACGCCGACACGCTGGTGGTCTACGCCAAGACCGAGCCCGAGCTCGGCGCCAAGGGCATCACCGCCTTCATCATCGAGAAGGGCATGAAGGGTTTTTCGGTGGCGCAAAAGCTCGACAAGCTCGGCATGCGCGGCAGCCACACGGGAGAACTGGTGTTCGACAACGTCGAGGTGCCGGCCTCGCAGATCCTGGGCGGCCTGAACCAGGGCGTCAAGGTGCTGATGAGCGGACTCGACTACGAGCGCGCCGTGCTCGCGGCCGGTCCGATCGGCATCATGCAGTCCGTGATGGACAACGTGGTGCCCTATATCCACGACCGCAAGCAGTTCGGCCAGAGCATCGGCGAGTTCCAGCTGGTGCAGGCCAAGGTCGCCGACATGTACACCGTGCTGCAGGCCGGTCGCGCCTTCTGCTACCAGATCGGCAAGAACCTGGACAACCTCGGCGACGGGCACGCGCGCCATGTGCGCAAGGACTGCGCCAGCGTCATCCTGTGGTGCGCCGAGCAGGCCACCAAGATGGCAGGCGACGGCATCCAGCTCTTCGGCGGCAATGGCTACATCAACGAATACCCGCTGGGACGGCTCTGGCGCGACGCCAAGCTCTACGAGATCGGCGCCGGCACCAGCGAGATCCGCCGCATGCTGATCGGTCGCGAGCTGTTCGCCGAGACCGCCTGAGCCCACGGGAGCCAGGATGAACCTGCTGCATGAAATCGGCCAGCACCTGTCGGGCATCGAGCTGCTCAATGCCATCGTCGAGGCCGATCACCGCCCCGGCATTGGCAAGACGCTCGACATCAGGCTGGCGTCGGCCGAGGACGGGCGGGTCGTGCTCGAAGCCAGCCCCGATGTCAACGTCTACAACCCCATGGGCACGGTGCATGGTGGTTTCGTTGCGACCATGCTGGACTTCGCCTGCGGCTACGCGGCGTTGTCCAAGCTCGCGTCGGGCCAGAGCTTCACGACGATAGAGCTCAAGATCTCGTATCACCGGGCCCTCATGCGCGAGACCGGAACGGTCCGGGCCGAGGGCAAGGTCATCACCGCCGGGCGGCGCGTGGCCTTCACCGAGGCCCGGCTGATCGATGCCGACGGCAAGGTCTACGCGTCGGCGACCTCCAGCCTGCTGATACTGTCGAGCTGACTGGGCTTCAGGGCGTCACAGCAAGCGCTGCTCCCGCAGCGCGGCGAGTTCACCCGCGTTGAAGCCCCAGTCGAGCAGAGCCTGCGGATCGCTCGCGGTCTGGGGCGGAGCAGGTCTGGCGGGCGGCGTGCGGCTGAAGCGTGGCGCGGCGGCTGGCTGCACCACGCCACCGACTTCGGTGAAGGTGTGGCGCGAGCGATTGTGCGGGTGCCGAGGCGCCTCGTCCATGTCGAGCACGGGCGCGACACAGGCGTCCGTCCCGTCGAAGATTTCGCACCATTCGTCGCGCGTGCGCGTGCCGATCACCTGCGCGAGCTTTTCCTTCAGCCGTGGCCAGCGGCTGCGGTCCCATTGCTGCTGGAATTCGGGATCGGTGATGCCGGTCTTTTCGAGCAGCAGGGCGTAGAACTGGGGCTCGATCGCGCCGATCGACAGCCATTTGCCATCGCGGCACTCATAGGTGTCGTAGAAATGCGCGCCGCCGTCGAGCAGGTTGCTGCCGCGCTCCGGCTGCCACTGCCCCATCGCCTTGAGCGTGTACATCATCGACATCAGCAGTGCCGCGCCGTCGGTCATCGCGGCGTCGACCACCTGGCCCTGGCCCGAGCCGCGCGCCTCCAGCAGGCCGGCGAGCACGCCGAGCGCGAGCAGCATCGCGCCGCCACCGCCGTCGGCGACCAGGTTGAGCGGCACGACCGGCTTGCGGCCGGGTTCGCCGATCGCGTGCAGCGCGCCCGACAGCGACAGGTAGTTGATGTCATGCCCGGCCGACTGTGCCAGCAGGCCTTGCTGGCCCCAGCCCGTCATGCGGCCGTAGACCAGGCGCGGGTTGTGTTGCAGGCAGACTTCGGGGCCGAGCCCCAGGCGTTCCATGACGCCAGGGCGGAAACCCTCGATCAGCGCGTCAGCGCCCTCGACCAGGCGCAGCACGGCGGCGATCGCCTCGGGCCGCTTGAGGTCGAGCGCCACCACGCGCCGGTTGCGGTTCAGGATGTCGAGCGCGGGATCGAAGAGCTCGGCCGTCGGGCGTGATCCCGCGCCCGCCTTGCGCTCGATGCGCAGCACCTCGGCGCCGAGATCGGCCAGCAGCATGGTGCCCATCGGCGCCGGCCCGAGCGCGGCGAACTCGATGATCTTGATGCCCTGCAAGGGTCCCATGGCTTGTTCCTTCATGCCGCTTCAGGCGGCCGCGATGCTGCGACCGATGACCAGGCGCTGGATGTCGTTGGCGCCCTCGTAGATCTGCGTGATGCGCACGTCGCGGTAGATGCGCTCGACCGGGGTCTCGTCGGTGTAGCCGCAGCCGCCGTGGATCTGGATCGCGGCCGAGCAGACTTTCTCCGCCATCTCGGAGGCGAACAGCTTGGCCATCGACGCCTCGGTCAGGCAGGGCCGGCCGGCGTCCTTGAGCCTGGCGGCGCGCCAGACCAGCAGCCGCGCGGCGTCGAGCTGGGTCGCCATGTCGGCCAGCCTGAAGTTGACCGCCTGGTGCTCTATGATGGGCTGGCCGAAGGTGACGCGCTGCTTGGCGTAGCCGACCGCCGCGTCAAAGGCCGCGCGCGCCATGCCGACCGACTGCGCCGCGATGCCGATGCGGCCGGCCTCCAGGTTGGAGAGCGCGATCCGGTAGCCTTCGCCTTCCTGGCCGAGCAGGGCGGATGCCGGCACGCGGCAGTCCTCGAACAGGATCTGCGCGGTGTCGGACGCATGCTGGCCCATCTTGTTCTCGATCCGCGCGACCCGGTAGCCGGGCGTCGCGGTCGGTACCAGGAAGCACGATATCCCTTTCTTGCCGGCGGCCTTGTCGGTGACGGCGAACACGATCGCGACATCGGCATGGGCGCCGCTGGTGATGTAGTGCTTGACGCCGTTGAGCACGAAGTCGTCGCCGTCGCGTACGGCCTGCGTGCGGATCGCGGAGGCGTCGGAGCCGGTGTGCGGCTCGGTCAGGCAGAAGCAGCCGATCTGCTCGCCACGAGCCAATGGCTTGAGCCATTGCTCCTTCTGGGCGTCGCTGCCGTAGCGCGCCGGGATGCCGCAGGCCAGCGAGTTCTGCACCGAGACGATGGTCGAGGTCGCGCCGTCTCCGGCGGCGATCTCCTCCAGCATCAGCACCAGGCTCATGTAGTCCATGCCGGCGCCGCCCCATTGCTCGGGCACGCAGACGCCCATCGCGCCGAGCTCGCCCAGTTCGCGCAGCGCCTCGGCCGGGAAGGTCTTGTTGCGGTCCCATTCGGCGGCGTGGGGTGCCAGGCGCTCCTGCGCGAAGGCGCGCATGGCGTCGCGGATCTGTTCCTGTTCCGGGCTCAGAATCATTTCGGGTCCTTTCAGTACAGCTCGATCGCGAGCGCGGTTGCCTCGCCGCCGCCGATGCACAGCGAGGCCATGCCACGGCGCAGTCCGCGTTGCCTGAGCGCACCGAGCAGCGTCACGATGATGCGCGCGCCCGAGGCGCCGATCGGGTGTCCGAGCGCGCAGGCACCGCCATGGACGTTGACGATCTCATGTGGCAGCGCGAACTCGCTCATCGCCGCCATGGTGACGGCGGCGAAGGCCTCGTTGACTTCCCACAGCTCGACATCGGATGCCTGCCAGCCCGCGCGTGTCAGCGCCTTGCGGATCGCGCCGGCTGGCGCGGTGCTGAACCAGGCCGGCTCCTGCGCATGCACGGCCTGGGCCGCGACGCGCGCGATCGGCGTCAGACCCAGGCGGCTGGCGGTCGATTCGCGCGTCAGCACCAGCGCGGCCGCGCCGTCCGAGATGCTGCTGGCGTTGGCCGCCGTGATCGTGCCATCCTTCTTGAACGCGGGCTTGAGTCCGCGCAGCCGGTCGAGCTTGGCCTTGAACGGCTGCTCGTCGTGGCGGATCACGGTCTCGCCCTTGGGGCCCTTGAGCGTGACTGGCGCGATCTCCCAGTCGAAGCTGCCGTCCTCGTTGGCCGCCTTGGCGCGTGTGGTCGAAGCGATCGCGAAGTCGTCCTGCTGCTCGCGCGTGAAGCCGAACCGCTCGACGCAGGACTCGGCGAACACACCCATCGCCTTGCCGCGCTCGTAGGCGTCCTCCAGGCCGTCGATCGCCATGTGGTCGAACATCTGGGTAGCGCCGTACTTCACGCCCTTGCGCGCGAACATCAGGTGCGGCGCGTTGCTCATGCTCTCCATGCCGCCGGCGACGACCACCTCGGCGCTGCCGGAGCTGAGCATGTCGTGCCCGAACATCGCGGCGCGCATGCCCGAGCCGCACATCTTGCTCAAAGTGACCGCGCCGGCCGAGACCGGCAGGCCGGCGGCCAGCGCGGCCTGGCGCGCGGGGGCCTGGCCCTGGCCGGCCATCAGGCAACAGCCCATCAGCACCTCGTCGACGGCGCTGCCGGGCAGGCCGGCGCGCTCGATGGCGGCGCGGATCGCCACGGCGCCGAGTTCCCAGCCGGCCAGGCCGGACAGATCGCCGAGCAGGCCGCCGATCGGCGTGCGGGCGGCGGAAACGATGACAATCGGGTCTTGAGACATTGCATTTTTCCTTTGTTACTTGGCCGCCATGCGGATGGCGCCGTCAAGGCGGAAGACTTCGCCATTGAGGTACTGATTGCCCAGGATATGTTCGACCAAGGCCGCGTATTCGGCCGGCTTGCCCAGGCGCGAGGGGAAGGGCACCATTGCCCCAAGCGCCTGCTGTACCTCGACCGGCATGCCCAGCAGCATGGGCGTCTCCATGATGCCCGGCGCTATCGTCATGACGCGGATGCCGCCGCGAGCGAGTTCGCGCGCGATCGGCAGCGTCATCGAGACGATGCCACCCTTGGACGCCGCGTAGGCGGCCTGGCCGATCTGGCCGTCGTAGGCCGCGACCGAGGCGGTGTTGACGATCACGCCGCGCTCGCCGTTGTCCTCCGCCTCGCTGTCGCTCATGATCTCGGCCGCCAGCCGGATCATGTTGAAGCTGCCGACCAGGTTGATGCCGATCGTGCGCGCGAAGCTGTCGAGCCGGTGCGTGCCTTGCTTGCCGACGACCTTCTCGGCTGGCGCGATGCCGGCACAGTTGACCAGGCCGCGCAGCGGTCCCATGGTTCGGGCGATCTCGAACGCGGCGCGCGCGCTCTCGTCGCTGGTCACGTCGGTCCGCACGAAGCGGACCCGTTCGCCGAGCTCGGCCTCGACCTTGTGCCCGGCCTCGGCGTTGACGTCGGCCAGCAAGACCTTGCCGCCCCGGGCGACCAGCAGCGCCGCCGTCGCGGCCCCGAGGCCCGAGCCGCCGCCCGTCACCACGAAAACCCTGTCCTTGATTTCCATCTGATGCTCCATTGTTTTTCTGCAGCGCGCGCCATCGCGACGCTTTCGGTCACTTTAGATCGCCCTCGCTCGACGTTCAATGCCACAAGCGTGCAAGCCAGATGACTGAATTGGTCAATCACCAGCCTGGGCCTCGGCTCTCGGAGCCCGAGAAGGGCACGATCGCGATCGCCTTCGTGCACGAGGCGCTGGCCTGCCTGCGCGAGCGCGGCATCGACGAGCGCCCGCTGCTGGCGCGCGCCGGCATTTCGCCCGAACTGCTCGTGATGCCGCAGGCGCGCGTGTCCTCGTCCGCCTACGGTCTGCTCTGGCACGGCATCGCGCGGGCCATCGATGACGAGTTCTTCGGGCTCGACAGCCGGGGCATGAAGTCGGGCAGCTTCACCTTGCTGTGTCATGCGTTGATTCACAGCGATACGCTCGGGCGTGCCTTGCGGCGCGCGCTGCGCTTCTTGCGCCTGTTGCTCGATGATTTCCATGGCGAGCTTGAAATCGAAGCTGGCATCGCCCGCATCCGCCTCATCGACCGGCTGGACCGGGCGAGCGGGCAGCCGATCGCGCCACGGCGCGCCTTCGCCTACGGCACCTATCTGTTGCTGCTGCACGGGCTGGCCTGTTGGCTGGTCGGACGTCGCATTCCGCTGTTGAGCGCGCAATTCCGCTGTGCCGAGCCGCCCTACGGCCAGGAGTGGCGCGTGCTGTTCGCGCAGGATCTCCGCTTCGGCCAGACCGGCTCCGGCATCTCCTTCGACGCCGACTACCTCGCGCTGCGCAACCTCCGCGAAGAATCCGCGATGAAGGAGTTCCTGCGTTCGGCGCCGGCCAACTTCCTCGTCAAGTACAAGAACAGCGCCGGCCTGTCGGCGCGCATCCGGCGCTGGCTGCGTGACCAGGACCCGACCGATTGGCCAAGCCTGCCCGAGCTGGCGCGCCAGCTCAATCTGTCGGAGGCGACGCTGCGCCGGCGCCTCGACGCCGAGGGCAGCTCGTACCGCGCCATCCTCGACGACCTGCGGCGCGACATGGCGATCGGCCTGCTCGCCGACAGCCAGGCCAGCCTGGCCGACATCGCCGCCGCGCTCGGATTCTCCGAGGCCAGCGCGTTTCACCGCGCGTTCAGGAAATGGACCGGCTCGCGTCCAGGCGAGTACCGCCTGCCGCGAGCTCCCGCTGCTGCTGGCGGTATTCCGCCGGTGTCTGCCCGGTCCAGCCACGGAAAGCCCGGATGAAGCTCTTTTCGCTGGTGAAGCCGATGGCCTCGGCCAGCTGCTTGTTGGGCTTTTGCGTGCGCAGCAGCAGCTCGATCGCGCGCTCGCGCCGCACCGCGTCCTTGAGCGCCTGCAGCGAGCTGCCCAGCTCGTGCAGCTGGCGGTGCAGCGTGCGCGGCGAGACATGCAGCAGCGCGGCCAGCCCCTCGGCGTTGTGCGCGTCCTGCGGCCGGCCGCGCAGCAACTGGCGCACCCGTTCGAGCAGCAACCGATCGCGCCGGTAGGACTGGACCATCAGCGGCAGCGCGTTCTTGAGCAGCTGGTTCATCGCGGCCTCGTCGCGGCGCAGCGGCAGGTCGAGATAGCGCGCATCGAAGCGGATCGCGGTCTGCGCGGCCGAGAACCGCACCGGCGCCGGAAACAGCACCGCGTAGCTGTCGCGATGCGGCGGCGCAGCGAAGCTGAAGCGGGCCTCCAGCAGCGGGATGCGCGAATCCGTGTACCAGCAAGCCAGGCCGTGGATGTTGCGCAACACCGAGACATGGCAGAACTCGCGCGTGGGCAGCGGGACGCGCGGGTCGGCCAGCGCGATTTGCGCGACCCCGTCGGCTTGCGTCAGCTGCAGTTCGATCTCATCGGCCAGCAGTCCGTGGTGGCGGCACCAGCGCTTGAGCGCCAGCCCGAGCGTGGGCGCGCCCAGCGAGGCGCGCGCCAGCATGCCGTAGCTGCCCCAGGGCAGGCGGCGGTCGAACCAGCCCAGCGCCTCGTCGTCGAGCTCGCGCATCGCGTGGCCCGAGATGCGCTCCATCTGCAGCGCGCTGATGCGGGCCTCCGGGTCACTGATCCGGTCTGGCGGGATTTGTGCCGCGGCCAGGGCTGCCGCCGGATTCAGCCCGCGCCTGGAATAAGCCCAGGCAATCGCCTGGACGAAGGCCATCGGCGTGACGGCCTGGCCCGCAAGGCGGGGGGAGGCGGGCTGGCGCTGGTTGGTATCCACGCTGCTGGGGTACGCGCTGGCGAGGGGCATGTGAAAGGGCTGCCTTGATGGCATGAATTGCAACCATTGTGGCACACGCCAATCGGTGCGCGTCCCTACCATGGCGGCACAAGAACCCCAAGCGACAGCAGGAGACCCGCATGCAGCAAGACGACAAGACACCGACCACCGCCTTTGCCCTGGCGTGGGGCGCGACCGACCAGCCCCTGATCGAGCAGACCATCGGCGCCTGCTTTGACGCCATGGTGGCGCGCCAGCCCGAGCACGAGGCTCTGGTCAGCGTGCACCAGGGCCGGCGCTACAGCTACCATGGCCTGCAGCAGGCCGCGCGCCAGCTTGCGAGTGCCTTGCTCGGGCTGGGCCTGGAGCCCGGCGACCGGGTCGGCATCTGGTCGCACAACAACGCCGAATGGGTGCTGCTGCAATTGGCCACGGCGCAGGTCGGGCTGGTGCTGGTCAACATCAACCCGGCCTACCGCACGGCCGAGGTCGAATACGCGCTCAACAAGGTCGAATGCCGCGCGCTGGTGACCATGAGCCGCTTCAAGAGCAGCGACTACCTGGCCATGCTGCGCCAGCTGGCGCCCGAATGGGTCCACGGCCAGCCGGGCGCGCTTGAGTCGGCCCAGCTGCCACACCTGCGCACCGTGGTCTGGATCGATGTTCCCGGCCAGGGCGAGGAAGTGCCAGGCCTGCTGCGCTTTTCCGAGCTGATGGCGCGCGGCCGCGCCGACGACCCGCGCCTCGACCGCGTGGCCGCCACGCTCAATCCCATTGACCCGATCAACATCCAGTTCACCAGCGGCACCACGGGATTTCCCAAGGGCGCGACGCTGACGCACCGCAACATCCTCAACAACGGCTTCTTCATCGGTGAGGCGATGCGGCTGACCCCGGCCGACCGGCTCTGCATCCCGGTGCCGCTCTACCACTGCTTCGGCATGGTGCTGGGCAACCTGGCCTGCCTGACGCACGGCGCGACCATCGTCTACCCGAACGATGCCTTCGACCCGCTCGCCGTGCTGCAGACGGTGCAGGACGAGCGCTGCACCGGACTGCATGGCGTGCCGACCATGTTCATCGCCGAGCTCGACCACCCGCGCTTTGCCGAGTTCGATCTGTCGAGCCTGCGCACTGGCATCATGGCCGGCTCGCCCTGTCCGATCGAGGTCATGAAGCGGGTGGTGAGCGACATGCACCTGGGCGAGATCACGATCGCCTACGGCATGACCGAGACCAGCCCGGTCAGCTGCCAGAGCCGCACCGACACGCCGCTGGACAAGCGGGTCTCGACCGTTGGCCAGGTCCAGCCGCATCTCGAAGTCAGGATCGCCGACCCCGATACTGGCGCCACGCTCATACGCGGTCAGGCGGGCGAACTCTGCACCCGTGGCTACTCGGTCATGAAGGGCTACTGGGGCGACGAGGCCAGGACGCGCGAAGCGATCGACGCCGAGGGCTGGATGCACACCGGCGACCTCGCGACCATGGATGAGCAGGGCTACATCAACATCGTCGGCCGCATCAAGGACATGGTGATCCGTGGCGGCGAGAACATCTACCCGCGCGAGATCGAGGAGTTCCTCTACCGCCTGCCGCAGGTGCAGGACGTGCAGGTGGTCGGCGTGCCCGATGAGCGCTTCGGCGAGGAGCTGTGCGCCTGGGTGGTGCTCAAGCCCGGCCAGAGCCTGTCCGAGGACGCGCTGCGCGAGTTCTGCCGTGGCCGCATCGCGCATTACAAGATCCCGCGCCATATCCGCTTCGTCGAGGGCTTCCCGATGACGGTGACCGGCAAGATCCAGAAGTTCAGGATCCGCGAAGCGATGAAGGCCCAGCTCGGCCTGCGGGAAGCCAAAACGGCTTGATGCCGCCTGAAGCCGCCTGTAGCCCCCACCTTCAAGACCCAAGACAGAAAGCCCCCGATGAGCACACTCGGCACCCAACTCAATCCGCGCGGCGCGGACTTCCAGGCCAACGCCGCCGCGATGCGCGCCTTGGTCGACGACCTGCGCGAGCGGATCGAACAGATCGCGCAAGGCGGCGGTGACGCCGCGCGCGCCAAGCATCTGGCGCGCGGCAAGCTGCTGCCGCGCGAGCGCGTGCAGATGCTGCTCGACCCCGGCACGCCCTTCCTGGAGGTCGCGCCGCTGGCCGCGCTCAACATGTACCGCAACGACGCGCCCGGCGCCGGCCTGATCGTCGGCATTGGCCGCGTCGCCGGCATCGACTGCATGATCGTCTGCAACGACGCCACCGTCAAGGGCGGCACCTACTATCCCGCCACGGTCAAGAAGCACCTGCGCGCGCAGGAGATCGCCGAGCAGAACCGGCTGCCCTGCATCTACCTGGTCGACTCGGGTGGCGCCAACCTGCCGAACCAGGACGAGGTGTTCCCGGATCGCGACCATTTCGGCCGCATCTTCTACAACCAGGCCAACATGAGCGCGCAGGGCATCGCGCAGATCGCGGTCGTCATGGGCAGCTGCACGGCGGGCGGCGCCTATGTGCCGGCGATGAGCGACGAGACCATCATCGTCAAGAACCAGGGCACGATCTTCCTGGGCGGCCCGCCGCTGGTCAAGGCCGCCACCGGCGAGGAAGTCAGCGCCGAGGACCTCGGTGGCGGCGACGTCCATACCCGCCTCTCGGGCGTGGCCGACCATCTGGCGCAGAACGACCTGCATGCCTTGAGCCTGGCGCGGGAGGCGGTGGGCCACCTCAACCGCGCCAAGTGCCCGGAAATTCCACTGCGCGAGCCGCGCGCGCCGCTGTTCCCGGCCGATGAGCTCTACGGCGTGATCCCGACCGACACGCGCAAGCCCTTCGACGTGCGCGAGATCATCGCGCGCCTGGTCGACGGCTCCGAGCTGCACGAATTCAAGCCACGCTTTGGCACCACGCTGGTGTGCGGCTTCGCGCATATCGAGGGCATGGCGGTCGGCATCATCGCCAACAACGGCATCCTGTTCTCGGAGTCGGCGCTGAAGGGGGCGCATTTCATCGAGCTGTGCTGCCAGCGCAAGATCCCGCTGGTGTTCCTGCAGAACATCACCGGCTTCATGGTCGGGCGCAAGTACGAGAACGAGGGCATCGCGCGCAACGGCGCCAAGATGGTCACGGCGGTCGCGACCGCGCAGGTGCCCAAGTTCACCATCATCATCGGTGGCAGCTTTGGCGCCGGCAACTACGGCATGTGCGGTCGCGCCTACTCGCCGCGCTTCCTGTGGATGTGGCCCAACGCCCGCATCAGCGTGATGGGCGGCGAGCAGGCCGCCAGCGTGCTGGCGACCGTCCGGCGCGACGGCATCGAGGCCAAGGGCAGCCAGTGGAGCGCCGACGAGGAGGAAGCCTTCAAGGCGCCGATCCGCCAGCAGTACGAGGAGCAAGGGCACCCTTACTACGCCAGCGCCAGGCTGTGGGACGACGGCGTGATCGACCCGGCCGACACCCGCCGCGTGCTGGCGCTGGGCCTGTCCGCCAGTCTGAACGCGCCGATCCCCGACACCAAGTTCGGCATCTTCCGCATGTGAGGCCGTGATGAGCAACCTGAACATAAAAGTCGAGGCGCAGCGCGCCACCCTCACGCTGACCCGGCCCGAACTGCGCAACGCCTTCAACGACGAGGTGATCGCCGAACTGACCCAGGCCTTCACCGAACTCGGGGCACGCGAGGACGTGCGCGCCATCGTGCTGGCGGCCGAGGGAGCGGCCTTCTGCGCCGGTGCCGACCTGAACTGGATGCGCCGCATGGCCGACTACGACCGCGCGCAGAACCTGGCCGACGCGGCGCGCCTGGCCGAGATGCTGCGCACCATTTACCACTGTCCCAAGCCGATCGTGGCCCGGGTGCAGGGCGATGTCTACGCCGGTGGCATGGGCCTGGTGGCCTGCTGCGACATCGCGCTCAGCGCCGACAGCGCGCACTACTGCCTGAGCGAAACCCGGCTCGGCCTGGTGCCGGCCACCATCAGCCCCTACGTGATGCGCGCCATGGGGCCGCGCGCCGCGCAGCGCTACTGCCTGAGCGCCGAGCGCTTCGACGCCGCCGAGGCGTTGCGCATCGGCTTCGTGCACGAGGTGGTTCCCGCCGACCAACTCGACACCCGGGTCGATGCGGTCGTCAAGGCGCTGCTCAACGCGAGCCCGACCGCCGTGCGCGCCTGCAAGCGCCTGCTGCAGGACGTCGCGCAGCGCGAGATCGACGCGGCGCTGATCGCCCAGACGGTCGAGGCGATCGCCGACATCCGCGCCAGCACCGAGGGCAGGGAGGGCGTGCAGTCCTTCCTGCAAAAACGCCAGCCGGCCTGGCTGGCCTGAGGAGACCAGACATGTTCAAGAAAATCCTGATCGCCAACCGTGGCGAAATCGCCTGCCGCGTCGCCGCCACCGCGCGCCGCCTCGGCATCAAGACCGTCGCGGTCTATTCGGATGCCGACGCCGGCGCCAAGCATGTCGCTGCCTGTGACGAGGCCATCCATATCGGCGGCAGCTCGCCCAAGGAAAGCTATCTGCGCTGGCAGGCCATCCTGGAGGCCGCCCAGGCCACCGGCGCGCAGGCCATCCATCCCGGCTATGGCTTCCTGAGCGAGAACGAGGAATTCGCGCAGGCCTGTGCCGATGCCGGACTGGTCTTCATCGGCCCGCCGCCTTCCGCGATCAAGGACATGGGCCTGAAGGCCGAGTCCAAGCAACTGATGGAGCGCGCCGGCGTGCCGCTCGTGCCCGGCTACCACGGTGCCAACCAGGACCCCGCGCTGTTGCAGGCCGAGGCCGACCGCATCGGCTATCCGGTGCTGATCAAGGCCAGCGCGGGTGGCGGCGGCAAGGGCATGCGCGCGGTTGACCGCGGCGAAGACTTCGCCGCCGCGCTGGCGTCCTGCCAGCGCGAGGCACGCAACAGCTTCGGCGACGACGCCGTGCTGATCGAGAAATACGTGCAGCGCCCGCGCCACATCGAGATCCAGGTCTTTGGCGACACGCACGGCAACATCGTCTACCTGTTCGAGCGCGACTGCTCGGTGCAGCGCCGGCACCAGAAGGTGCTCGAAGAAGCGCCGGCGCCGGGGCTCAGCGCCGAGCTGCGCGCCCAGATGGGCCTGGCGGCGGTCGCGGCGGCGCGCGCGGTGCATTATGTCGGCGCCGGCACGGTCGAGTTCATCGTCGAGCAGCGCGCAGGCGGCGACATGAACTTCTTCTTCATGGAGATGAATACCCGGCTGCAGGTCGAGCACCCGGTGACCGAGGCCATCACCGGGCTCGATTTGGTCGAGTGGCAGCTTCGCGTCGCCGCCGGCGAGCCGCTGCCGCTGCGCCAGGACCAGCTGCGGATCAAGGGTCACGCGATCGAGGCGCGCATCTGCGCCGAGAACCCCGAGCGCCAGTTCCTGCCCGCCACCGGCCGGCTCGACCACTACCACAAGCCTGCGCACGACAGCTTCCAGATCGCGCCGCTGCGCTTCGACGACGGCGTGCGCGAGGGCGACGCGATCAGTCCCTACTACGACTCGATGGTGGCCAAGCTGATCGTGCAGGGCGACACCCGCGAGCAGGCGCTGGCCCGGCTCGACGAGGCCCTCGCCCAGACCCATGTCGTCGGCCTGTCGACCAACGTCCAGTTCCTGCGCCGCGTCGTGCGCAGCCCGTCGTTCGCTGGCGCCGACCTCGATACCGCGCTGATCGAGCGCGAGCGCGCCGTGCTGTTCGGCCAGGATGAGGTCGGACTGCCGCTGGCGGTTGCCGCTGCCGTGGCGCAGACCTTGCTGGCCGAGCGCGCCACTGAAGGCGCTGACCCGTTCAGCAGGACCGACGGCTGGCGCAGCCATGGGGTCTTCGCGCGCCGCTTCGCCTTCGACTACCTCGGCGAGCGCGTGGCCGCCACGCTGTCCTATCAGCGCGACGCCGCGCTGCGGCTGACCGTGGGCGAGGGCGCCCAAGCCGTCTCGGGTCCGTTGCAATTCACGCCGCGCCAGGATGGCGACTGGGCGCTGGACATCAGTTTTGGCGCGCAGCGCAGCCTGGCCACCATCTACCTCGATGGCGAACGGGTCGAGGTCTTCACGCCGCAGGGGGCCGCGCAGCTGGTCGAGATCGACCTGCTGGCCCACGCCGGCGACAGCGGCACCGAGGCCGGTCGCCTGACCGCGCCGATGCCGGGCAAGGTGGTCGCCTTCATGGTCGCGGCGGGCGAACGCGTCGCCAAGGGCCAGCCACTCGCCGTGATGGAAGCGATGAAGATGGAGCACACGATTGCCGCCCCTGCCGACGGGGTGGTGGCCGAGCTGCTGTACGCGGTCGGGGATCAGGTCGGCGATGGCGCCGAACTGCTCAAGCTCGAACTCGAGCCGGCCTGAAACCGCAGAGGAATCAGCATGAACTACCCCCCAAGCGTCCGGCTGGTCGAGGTCGGCCCGCGCGACGGCCTGCAGAACGAGCCGCAGCCGGTGCCGGCTGCGGTCAAGATCGAACTCGTGCACCGCCTGCAGGACAGCGGCCTGCGCGAGATCGAGGTCACCAGCTACGTCAGCCCCAAATGGGTGCCGCAGATGGCCGACAACCACCAGGTCATGAGCGGTATCCAGCGGCGCGACGGCGTGCGCTACTCGGTGCTGACGCCCAACCTCAAGGGCTTCGAGGCCGCGCTGGCCGATCGGCCCGACGAGATCGTGGTCTTCGGCGCCGCCAGCGAGGCCTTCAGCCAGAAGAACATCAACTGCGGCATCGCCGAGAGCATAGCCCGCTTCGCACCCGTCGTGCAGGCCGCGCTCGACGCCGGCATCGCGGTGCGCGGCGCCATGAGCTGCACGGTTGGCTGCCCCTATGAGGGCGAGATCGCCCCCGAGCGCGTCGAAATGCTGGCCGGGCTGATGAAGGCCATCGGCGTGCAGCGGGTCGATGTCGCCGACACCATCGGCGTGGGCACGCCGCTCAAGGTGCAGCGCGCCATCGAAGCCACGCTAAAGCATTACGAGCTCGACCAGGTCAGTGGCCATTTCCACGACACCTACGGCCAGGCCCTGAGCAACACCCTGGCGGCCTTGCAGCTGGGGGTCTGGAACTTCCAGTCATCGGTCGCCGGTCTCGGTGGCTGTCCCTATGCCAAGGGCGCCACCGGCAACGTCGCGACCGAGGACCTGGTCTACCTGCTGCACGGCATGGGCATAGCGACCGGCATCGACCTCGACGCGCTGGTCGACGCGGGAGCCTACATCAGCACCGCGTTGGGCCGTCCGACCAATTCGCGCGTGGCGCGGGCCTTGCTGGCCAGGCGCGGCTGAACAGCATGATAAAACTTACGTCCGGGCCATAAATGAAAAAACCCCTGCAGCTCGGCGCTCAGGGGTTTTTTGTTCGCCACAGGCCGATCAGGCCTGTGCGCCGCAGTGCATCACTCCGCCAGTGCAGCGAAGGCGCGCGCGGTGATGTCCTCGACGCTGCCGGTGCCGCTGATGGCGCGGTACTTCGGCGCGGCGGCCGGATCGGCCTTGGCCCAGTCGCCGTAGTAGTCGACCAGCGGGCGGGTCTGCGCGCTGTAGACATCCAGGCGCTTCTTGACGGTTTCTTCCTGGTCGTCGGCGCGCTGCACCAGCGGCTCGCCGGTCACGTCGTCCACGCCCTCGACCTTGGGCGGGTTGAACTTGACATGGTAGGTGCGGCCCGACGCCGGGTGCGAGCGGCGACCGCTCATGCGCTCGATGATGGCATCAAACGGCACGTCGATCTCGAGCACGTAGTCGAGCTTGACGCCGGCGGCCTTCATCGCGTCGGCCTGCGGAATCGTGCGCGGGAAGCCGTCGAACAGGAAGCCGTTGGCGCAGTCGGCCTGGGCGATGCGGTCCTTGACCAGGTTGATGATCAGCTCGTCGCTGACCAGGCCGCCGGCGTCCATGACCTGCTTGGCTTCCAGGCCCAGCGGGGTGCCGGCCTTGACCGCGGCGCGCAGCATGTCGCCGGTCGAGATCTGGGGAATGCCGTACTTCTGGCAGATGAAGTTGGCCTGGGTGCCTTTGCCTGCGCCGGGGGCGCCCAACAGGATCAGTCGCATGGGTTTCCTTGTCTTCAGTGTGTCAAACGGTTGTCTCGCGGTTCCTCGCCGCCTGCCCCTCCTGGGCAAACAACCAAGGATAGCATGTGGGACTTGTCGCCCAGCTTACGGCGCGAAGAACTCTGGTCCGGTCCGCGCCAGGCTTCAGGCCCGGGCCGCGAAGATCTCGCGTACCCGTTCCAGGTCGGCTTGCGTGTCCACCCCCGGGCCAGGTGCCTGGTCGCAGATATGGACCGCGATGCGCTCGCCATGCCAGAGCACGCGCAGCTGCTCCAGCGACTCGCATTGCTCGGTCGGGGCGGGTTCCAGGCCGGGGAAGGCCTTGAGGAAGCCGACCCGGTAGCCGTAGATGCCGACATGGCGCAGCGGCAGCGGGCTTTGCGGCAGCTCCACGATGCCTTCGCTCCAGGCCTCGGCCATGCCGTCGCGCCACCACGGAATCGGCGCGCGGCTGAAGTACTGCGCCGTGCCGAGGCGGTCCAGCACCACCTTGACCACGTTGGGGTTGGCGAATTCGGCCGCGTGTTCGATCGCGTGCGCGGCCGTGCTCATGACACAGTCGGGGCGGCGCTGCAGTTCGGCGGCGACCGCCTCGATCAGCGCCGGGTCCATCAGCGGCTCGTCGCCCTGCACGTTGACGACGATGGCGTCGTCGGGCAGGCCCAGCAGGGCGCAGGCCTCGGCCAGCCGGTCGCTGCCGCTCGGGTGGTCGGCGCGCGTGAGCAGGGCGTCAACGCCGGCCGCGCGGCAGGCCGACAGGATCTGCTCGTCGTCGGTCGCGACCACGCAGGACTGGGCGCGGCTCAGGCGCACCCGTTCGGCCACGCGCACGATCATCGGCTGGCCGCAGATGTCGGCCAGCGGCTTGTTGCGCAGCCGGCTCGATGCCAGCCGGGCCGGGATCAGCACATGGAAGGGGGGCGCGTCGCGGCTCATGCGGCGGGGCTTTCGCTGCGCGGCAGGCGTTCGAGTTCTTCGTCGCTGAGTTCGCGCGCCTCGTTTTCCAGCAGGATCGGGATGCCGTCGCGCACCGGATAGGCCAGGCGGGCGCTGCGCGAGACAAGCTCCCGCGACTCGCGCAGGTAGATCAGGGGGCCCTTGGTGACGGGGCAGACCAGCAATTCAAGGAGTTTGGCGTCCATGACGGGATGATAGTCGCTCCCGGGCCCGCTCCAGCGCGCGGTCGAATTCGTTCCAGAACGCGGCCTCGGGCGTCTGCACCAGCGGCACCGCCCAGACCGCAAGCTCCGGCTGCCCGCTCAGCAGCGGAAACAGCTTGACCGCGTCCTTCTCGGTGCAGAACCAGCGCCTGCCGGGGCGATGCCCGGCCAGCAGCGTCGCGAGCAGGGCAGGGCCGTCGGCATGGTCGGGTAGCGCGAGTTCCTGCTGCGGCGCCAGACCGCGCGCGCGCAACATCTCGAAGAAGCGCTGCGGCTGCGCGATGCCGGCCAGCGCACCGGTCTCGACGCCTTCTGCCAGGGCCAGTTCAGCCAGCGTGCATCGCAGGCCTCGGGCATCGACCGCCTCGGCCGCGAGCTCGCGCCTTGCCGCATGGACCGAGCCGCCTGGTCGGGCGGGCAGCAGCGGCGGCAGTTCGACGCCGGGGCGTGCGGTGCGCAGCACCAGCAGCTCACCCGCGCCATCGCCCCAGGGGCGTGCCGGCCAGGGTTCGCGCAGCAGCCCGGCCGGCAGCAGCCAGCCGTTGCCGGTGCCGCGCTCGTCGAACACCACCACGGTCAGGTCGCGCGCCAGCGCCCAGTGTTGCATGCCGTCGTCGCAGATGACCAGGTCAACCTCGGGGTGGCGCGCCAGCAGCAGGCGGCCGGCTTCGGCGCGCCGGCGCCCGACCACCATCGGTGCGCCGGTCGCGCGCGCGATCAACAGCGGCTCGTCGCCCGCCTCGCGGCTGCTGCTGTCGGGGGTGATCTCCAGGCAGCCGTCGCCCTCGCGGCCGTAGCCGCGCGAGATCACGCCCGGCGTCCAGCCCCGGGCGCGCAGATGGCGCAGCAGCGCGATCACGGTCGGCGTCTTGCCGGCGCCGCCCACCACCACGTTGCCGACCACCAGTACCGGAACCGGCAGCCGCTCGCTGCGCTTGCATCCAGTCCGGTAGGCCAGGCGTCGCAGCCCCGTCAGCGTCGCATAGAGCTGTGAGACTGGCCAGAGCAGGGCGGCCAGCGGGCCGCGGCGCAGCCAGGCCTGTTGCAGTCTTGCCGACAAGCTCAATTCCCCTGCGACTGGCGGGTGGCGAACACGATGCGTTCGAGCCCGCTGCGGCGCGCCGCGTCCATGACCCGGATCACGGCCTGGTGGCTGGCCGCCTCGTCGGCGCTGATGACCAGCACCGTCTCCTGGCCGCTGTGCTGGCGTGCGGCTTGCACCAGGGCCTGGGTCAGCGCCTCGCTGTCCTGGCCGGCCAGCGGCTGGCGGTCGAGCGCGTAGCGGCCGTCGGCTGCCACCGCCACGACCAGCTCATGCGGGCGCTGCTGCTGTGCATCGGCCTGGGCCACTGGCAGCAGGACCTGCAGCTCGCTGTAGCGGCTGTAGGTCGTGGTCAGCATCAGGAAGATCAGCACCACCAGCAGCACGTCGATGAAGGGGATCAGGTTGATCTCGGGGTCCGGGCTGCCCCGGTCGAAGCTCGATTTTCTGAAGTTCATTGGGTTTCCCATGGGATGGGGTTTGCCGGCAGGCGGTCCTTGATCGAGCAGATTATCCCGGCTTGCCTCGGTTCAGGTCACGGTCTGGTTCCGGTGCTGTACCACCCGGCCGTTGCGTTGTTCCATTCCGTGACAGTTGTCACTTCCTGAACTCTGGCACTGGCCGCGGCTTTCACTCTCGGTTTGTGCGATGAGTCAATCGAATCAATGGCTTGCCATGCCTGTCCAGGCTGGCACGGAACTTGAAGAGATACAGCGCCACCAGGCACATTGCTCCATCCGCAACGCACAAAGAGGAAGACAAGATGATCTACGCAGCTCCCGGCACCGAAGGCGCCCCGATTGCCTATCAGGCCCAGTACGACAACTTCATCGGCGGCCGCTGGGTGGCCCCGGTCAAGGGCGAGTATTTCGACGTGATCACCCCGATCAACGGCCAGGTCTACGCCCGCGCCGCGCGCTCCGGCGCCGAGGACATCGAGCTGGCGCTGGACGCCGCGCATGCCGCCGCCGACGCCTGGGGCAAGACCAGCCCGACCGAGCGCGCCAACCTGCTCAACAGGATAGCCGACCGCATCGAAGCCAATATCGAGCGCCTGGCCTACGCCGAGACCGTCGACAACGGCAAGCCGATCCGCGAGACGCTCAACGCCGACATCCCGCTGACGGTCGACCATTTCCGCTACTTCGCCGGCTGCGTGCGGGCGCAGGAAGGCGCGCTGTCCGACCTCGACGAGAACACGGTCGCCTACCATTTCCACGAGCCGCTCGGCGTGGTCGGCCAGATCATCCCCTGGAACTTCCCCATTCTGATGGCGGCCTGGAAGCTGGCGCCAGCGCTGGGCGCGGGCAACTGCGTGGTCCTGAAACCGGCCGAGTCGACCCCGATCAGCCTGCTGATCCTGGTCGAGCTGATCGCCGACCTGCTCCCCGCTGGCGTGCTCAACGTGGTCAACGGCTTTGGCCGCGAGGCCGGCATGCCGCTGGCGACCTCCAAGCGCATCGCCAAGATCGCCTTCACCGGATCGACTTCCACCGGCCGCGTGATCGCGCAGGCGGCGGCCAACAACCTGATCCCGGCCACGCTGGAGTTGGGCGGCAAGTCGCCCAACATCTTCTTCGCCGACGTGATGGACAAGGATGACGGCTTCCTCGACAAGGCGATCGAGGGCCTGGTGCTGTTCGCCTTCAACCAGGGCGAGGTCTGCACCTGCCCCTCGCGCGCGCTGATCCAGGAAAGCATCTACGACAAGTTCATGGAGCGTGTCCTCAAGCGCGTGGCCGCGATCAAGCATGGCAACCCGCTCGACACCGACACCATGATGGGCGCGCAGGCCTCCAAGGAGCAGCTGACCAAGATCCTGTCCTACCTCGACCTGGGCCAGCAGGAAGGCGCCGAGCTGCTGATCGGCGGCGGCCAGGCCCACCTCGGTGGCGACCTCGAAGGCGGCTACTACGTCCAGCCCACCCTGTTCAAGGGCCACAACCAGATGCGCATCTTCCAGGAGGAGATCTTCGGCCCGGTGCTGGCCGTCACCACCTTCAAGGACGAGGCCGAGGCGCTGGCGATCGCCAACGACACGCTGTATGGCCTGGGCGCCGGCGTCTGGAGCCGCAACGGCAACGTGGCCTACCGCATGGGCCGCGCGATCAAGGCCGGCCGGGTCTGGACCAACTGCTACCACGCCTATCCGGCGCACGCGGCCTTCGGCGGCTACAAGGAGTCGGGCATCGGGCGCGAGAACCACAAGATGATGCTCGACCATTACCAGCAGACCAAGAACCTGCTGGTCAGCTACAGCGAGAGCAAGCTCGGCTTCTTCTGAGCTTTCAGCGGCGCTGCGCGCACAGCTGCTGCGCGAAGCGCTCGGTCGCGATCTCGAGCTGCAGCAGATGCGCGTCGGCGAGCGCGCGCAGGTGGCGCCAGCAGACCAGCGCCGGAATCGCCACCAGCAGGCCGAAGGCCGTGTTGTAGAGCGCGATCGAGATGCCATGGGCCAACTGGGTCGGGTCGCCGCCGCCCGGCGTCAGGCCGGCGGTGCCGCTTTGCGAGCCGAAGATCTCGATCATGCCGATCACCGTGCCGAGCAGCCCCAGCAGCGGCGCGGCGGAGGCGATCGTGCCCAGCGCGGTCAGATTCTGGTGCAGCCGGGCCGCCGCCAGCCGGCCGGCCGACTCAAGCGCCGAACGCAGCTCGGCCTCGCTCGCGCCGGGGTGGCGCTGCAGCGCGCGCCAGCCGCTGACCAGCACGGCGCCCAGCACCGAATGATCCTCGAACTGCCGCAGCACCTCGGGGGCGGGCAGGCCCGCGCGCGCGGCCACCAATAAGGCCTCCTCGAGCACGCCGGGCGGCGCCACGCGCGATGCCCTCAGGCTGATGAAGCGCTCCAGTGCCAGCGCCAGGCCCAGCACCGAGCAGGCCAGCAGCGGCCAGATCGGCCAGCCGGCCGCTTCCAGGATAGACAGCAATTCGATACTCCTCGTGACAGGCGTGGCGGGTTCCTGTGTGGTGCGCCGTGATGATTTTGCTGATTATGTCCCGTTTGCCCGTGGCGTCCGCAAGGCCTTGTTTGTTTCCTACAATCATCGACTGTCATCCACACCAACCCAAGGAAGCACAGATGGAACACACCCTGCCCGCACTGCCCTACGCGATCGACGCGCTGGCCCCCCATTACAGCCAGGAAACCCTGGAGTACCACCACGGCAAGCACCACAATGCCTACGTGGTCAACCTGAACAACCTGCAAAAGGGCACCGACTTCGAGAACATGGACCTCGAGTCCATCATCAAGCAGTCCAGCGGCGGCATCTACAACAACGCGGCCCAGATCTGGAACCACAGCTTCTTCTGGAACTGCATGAAGCCCAACGGCGGCGGCGAGCCCACCGGCGCGCTGGCCGAGGCCATCAACGCCAAGTTCGGCAGCTACGCCGCCTTCAAGGAAGCCTTCGTCAAGTCGGCCGTCGGCAACTTCGGTTCCGGCTGGACCTGGCTGGTCAAGAAGGCTGACGGCTCGGTCGACATCGTCAACACCGGCGCCGCCGGCACCCCGCTGACCACCGAGGACAAGGCCCTGCTGACCGTCGACGTCTGGGAACACGCCTACTACATCGACTACCGCAACCTGCGTCCGAAGTTCGTCGAGACCTTCCTCGACAAGCTGGTCAACTGGTCGTTCGCCGAAGCCAACTTCGCCTGATCGGCCGCGCGCGTGTCCGTCACGCGCAGCTGACAAGAAAACCCGCAGCCTGCGACGGCCTGCGGGTTTTTTTTGGGTCGCCGGCTGGATGCCGGCTTGAGGCTGGCCGCGCCGCCTTCAGGGCTGGCTTGGCCGGAACGGCGCGCCGCCGAGCTTGAAGCCGGCCAGGATGCCGCGCCTGGCGAACCAGCCCTGCTGCATCTCCAGCACGAAGCGCACCGGCTGGGCCGAGCAGTGGTTGGCCTCGCTGTGCGGCTGCATGTCGGCCAGGTTGACGATCCTGCCGTCGTCGGCGACGAAGGCCGCCGTCAGCGGCAACAGGGTGTTCTTCATCCAGAAGCACTGCACGGCCGGCTGCTCGAAGACGAACAGCATGCCCTCGTTGAGCGGCATCTGCTGGCGCCACATCAGGCCGATGCCGCGCTGCTGGGGCGTGGCCGCGACCTGGGCATCGATCAGGTGCATGCCGGCCTGGATCTGGGTGTGTGGCAGCCCGCTTTGCGGGGTCTGCGCCCGCGCCAACGGCTGCGCGCCCAGCCCGAGCGCCAGCGTCAGGGCCAGCAGGCCGCGCCGCGCCAGACCCGCGTCCGGCAGCCGTTGACGATTCGCCCCGGTGGGCGTGATGGCGGGAGTTTCGAAGACGATGCGCTGGCTCATGGTGCCGTGATCTTACCTGCCGTCGGCGAAATCGGTCGCCGGCCACTCTTCTATAAGATGCAAGACTTTTCCGCCATGTGATTTGTGGCTAGAATTTGAGGCTGACTTCCCCCGAAGCCGCTTGTGCGGCCTGGCCCACCGGTCCGGCACGCCGTTTCACTGCTCCACCCCTGAGCTCGCACCCTTAAGAGGACGCTATGTCTGACAAATCCAAGATCATCTACACGCTGACCGACGAGGCGCCGCGCCTGGCGACGGCGTCGCTGCTGCCGATCGTCCGCGCCTTCGCACAACCCGCCGGCGTCGAAGTCGCCGAGGCAGACATCTCCGTGGCCAGCCGCATCCTGGGCGAATTCCCGGACTTCCTGACCGAAGCGCAGCGCGTTCCCAACACCCTGGCCGAGCTGGGCAAGAAGACGCTGCAGCCCGATGTCAACATCATCAAGCTGCCCAACATCTCGGCTTCCGTGGCTCAGCTCAAGGCCGCCATCAAGGAGCTGCAAGACAAGGGTCATGCGGTGCCCGACTTCCCGGAGCAGCCCAAGACCGAGGAAGAAAAAGCCATCCGTGCCCGCTACAACAAGTGCCTGGGCTCGGCCGTGAACCCGGTGCTGCGCGAAGGCAACTCCGACCGCCGCGCGCCCAGGGCCGTGAAGGAATACGCGCGCAAGCACCCGCACAGCATGGCCGACTGGAGCCCGGCTTCGCGTACCCATGTGTCGCACATGCACGCTGGCGACTTCTACCATGGCGAGAAGTCCATGACGCTGGACCGCGCGCGCGACGTCAAGATGGAGCTGATCACCAAGAGCGGCAAGACCATCGTCCTGAAGGAAAAAGTCTCGCTGCTCGACCGCGAGATCATCGACAGCATGTTCATGAGCAAGAAGGCGCTGCTGGCCTTCTATGAAAAGGAAATCGAGGACGCCCGCAAGACCGGCGTGATGTTCTCGCTGCACGTCAAGGCCACCATGATGAAGGTCTCGCACCCGATCGTGTTCGGCCACTGCGTCAAGATCTTCTACCGCGAAGCGTTCGAGAAGCACGGCAAGCTGTTCGACGAACTCGGCATCAACGTCAACAACGGCATGGTCGATCTGTACAACAAGATCGCCACCCTGCCGCAGAGCCAGCAAGACGAGATCAAGCGCGACCTGCACGCCTGCCACGAGCACCGCCCCGAGCTGGCGATGGTCGACTCGGCCAAGGGCATCACCAACTTCCACTCGCCCAACGACATCATCGTCGACGCCTCGATGCCCGCGATGATCCGCAACGGCGGCAAGATGTGGGGCGCCGACGGTCGCCTGAAGGACGTCAAGGCCGTGATGCCGGAGTCGACCTTCGCGCGCATCTACCAGGAGATGATCAACTTCTGCAAGTGGCACGGCGCCTTCGACCCCAAGACCATGGGCACCGTGCCCAACGTCGGCCTGATGGCGCAGCAGGCCGAGGAATACGGCTCGCACGACAAGACCTTCGAGGTGCCCGAGGACGGCGTGGCCAACATCACCGACCTGAACACCGGCGAAGTGCTGATGAGCCAGAACGTCGAGGCCGGCGACATCTGGCGCATGTGCCAGGTCAAGGACGCCGCGATCCGCGACTGGGTCAAGCTGGCCGTCAACCGGGCGCGCAACTCCGGCATGCCGGTCGTGTTCTGGCTCGACGCCTACCGCCCGCACGAGGCCCAGCTCATCACCAAGGTCAAGATGTACCTGCATGAGCACGACACCACCGGCCTGGACATCCAGATCATGAGCCAGGTGCGCGCGATGCGCTACACCCTGGAGCGCGTGATCCGCGGCGAGGACACCATCAGCGCCACCGGCAACATCCTGCGCGACTACCTGACCGACCTGTTCCCGATCATGGAACTCGGCACCAGCGCCAAGATGCTGTCGATCGTGCCGCTGATGGCCGGCGGCGGCATGTACGAGACCGGCGCCGGCGGCTCCGCTCCCAAGCATGTGCAGCAGCTGGTCGAGGAAAACCACCTGCGCTGGGATTCGCTCGGCGAGTTCCTGGCGCTGGCGGTCTCGCTGGAAGACCTCGGCATCAAGACCGGCAACGCCCGCGCCAAGCTGCTGGCCAGGACGCTGGACGCGGCCACCGGCAAGCTGCTCGACAACAGCAAGGGTCCGTCGGCCAAGACCGGCCAGCTCGACAACCGCGGCAGCCAGTTCTACCTGGCGCTGTACTGGGCGCAGGAACTCGCCGCGCAGACCGAGGACGCCGAGCTCGCCGCCAAGTTCGCGCCGCTGGCCCAGACCCTGGCCGACAACGAAGCCAAGATCGTCGAGGAGCTCAACGGGGTCCAGGGCCAGCCGGCCGACATCGGCGGCTACTACCTGCCCGACGCCGCCAAGCTCGAAGCCGTGATGCGCCCGAGCGCGACCTTCAACGCCGCGCTGGAGCTGGTCAAGGCCTGATCGGTCCGTGACCGAGCCGGCGTCCTGGTGCCGCCGGCCGCCAAGAAACCGGCGTCGCCAGACGGCCGGTTTTTTCGTGCCCATCAAACTTTCGCCACGGCTTGAGGCGTTCTTGCGCAAGCTCGGGATATTCTCGTATGAAACTGGTTCCCGACGAAAAAAACCTGCCGCGCCTCCACCGGATCGGCACCCTGGTGATCGTGCTGCTGCTGGTCCTGCTGCTGGCGGGCCTGTTCGCCTGGCAAGGCTGGCGCGTCCATCGCGAGGCGCTGCATAACATCGAGCAAGCGTCGCAGCAGCAGATCCAGGCCCGACTCACCAGCGAAATGGACAGCGTGCGGGGCGCCATCGACTTCACGCGCTCGCAGACCGAGGCGGCGCTGCGCCGCAGCCTGGTCGACCAGGTTGATGTCGCCCATGGCGTGGCCGAGGGCATCCACGCCCGCGAGTCCGGCCGCCGGCCGCGGTCCGAGGTCAAGCAGCTGATCCTGGAGGCCTTGCGTCCGGCCCGTTTCTTCGACGGGCGCGGCTATGTGTTCGTCAACGACATGCAAGGCTACATCCGGCTGCTGCCACCCAAACCGGAACTGGAGGGCCAGTCCAACCGGCAAAACCGGGACGATTGGGGTCAGCCCGTCATGGGCAGCCTGATCGAAGCCGCGCGCCAGCCGCGCGGCGAGGGCTGGGCGCGCTACCGCTGGTATCCCTCCGACGACCCCCGGCAGATGAAGGACAAGCTGTCCTATGTGCGCCATTTCGAGCCCTACGATTGGCTGATCGGCGTCGGTGACTACCTGCACCACTGGGAGGGCTACCAGCGCCGCGAGGCGCTGTCCCGGCTGCGCGCCACCCGCTTTGGTCGCACCGGTCATGTCGGGGTTTCCACGCTCGATGGGGTGACCCTCCTGACCCCTTCCACTCCCGAGCTCGAGGGCAAGCCGATGGGCGAGCTCCCCGAGCTGGAGTCGGAATCGGTCGAGCGCATCATCCGCCTGGCGCGAGACGGAGGCGGCTTTCTGAACTACGGCTGGCGCGATCCCCAGTCCCGTCAGATCATGAACAAGACCGCGCTGGTCCGGGCCTACCAGCCCTGGGGCTGGGTGCTGGTCGTCGCCATGCTCGACGACGAGCTGATGGCGCCGGTCAAGCAGGAGCTCGGGCAGCAGCGGTTGCTCGGGCGCGAGCAGGCCATGGGGCTGCTGTGCGTGCTGCTGGCCGCGGCCCTGCTGACGCTGGGCGGATCATGGCTGTTCTCGCGCTGGTCGGGGCGGCTGTTCCAGGCTTACCACCGCCGCAATCTGGAGCAGCAGCAGGCGCTGCGCGAAAGCGAGCATCGCCTCAATACCATTCTCGACAGCGTCGATGCCTCGATCTTCATCAAGGGGCCGGACTACCGCTTCCTTTATGCCAACCGCAAGCTCTGCGAGGAGCTGGGCTTGCCGCTGTCGGCCATCGTCGGACGCGAGGACCGCGAGCTGCTCGACCCCGAGCGCGCCCGGCAGGTGCGCCAGATCGACCGCCGCGTGTTCGAGCGCGGCGAGCGCGTCGCCAGCGAATGGGTCGGCGAGCTGCGCGGGCGCAGCGTGGCGCTGGCCACCGTCAAGCTGCCCCTGCGCGACGTCAGCGGGGGCATCTACGCCCTGTGCGGCGTCACCACCGACGTCAGCGAACGCCAGCGTGTCGAGGTCGTGCTGGCGCAGGCGCGCGATGTCGCCGAGGCGGCCAACCGCGCCAAGTCCGACTTCCTGTCCAACGTCAGTCACGAGCTGCGCACCCCGCTCAACGCCATCCTGGGCATGCTGCACCTGACGGCGCAGACGCCGCTGTCGCCCCAGCAGACGGACTACCTGCGCCAGGTGCAGCTCGCCAGTCGCCAGTTGCACGGCATCATCATCGACATGCTGGATTACGCCAGCCTCGACAGCGGCCGGCTGGAGCTGCAGAGCGGGGATTTCGTGCTGGGCGAGCTGCTCGACCAGCTGGCGCAGCGGCTGGCCGGCGAGGCCGCCACCAAGGACCTGGGCTTCACGCTGGCCGTCGATGCCGGAGTGCCGGTCCAGCTGGTCGGCGATCCGCAGCGGCTGAGCCAGGCCTTGCACCATTACCTGGCCAACGCGATCAAGTTCACCGAGCAGGGCGCGGTCGGCCTGCGGGTCAGGCTGCTGCAGCGCGACGTCGACCGCGTGCGGCTGCGCTTCGAGGTCAGCGACACCGGCATCGGCATCGACGAGGCAAGACGCCAGCGACTGTTCCAACACCTGGAGCAGGGCGATGCTTCGAGCACGCGCCGCTACGGCGGGGCCGGACTGGGTTTGGTGCTGGTCAAGCAGCTGGCCGAGCTGATGGGGGGCGAGGCTGGCTGCGACAGCCAGCCCGGTCGCGGTTCGACCTTCTGGTTCACGGCGTGCCTGGGCCAGACCAGCCACCCGGTCGCCGCCCGGGAGGAGGCCGCCGCTTATCGCTGGCCTCACGCGGCGGCCCCAGCGGCACCCGCTGTCGAGCCGGTCGCTGGGGTGGCCCCCATGGGGGTGCCCGATGACCCCGCCTGGTCGGCCTTGCGCGAGCGGCTGCTGAGCCTGTTGCGCCACGACGACGTCGACAGCCTGCAGTTGTTCGAGCAGCAGGAGGACTTGCTGCGCGCGGCCCTGGGCGAACGCCACCGGGCCTTGGCGCAGGCCATGCGCAGCTACGATTTTCCGGCGGCGCTGGCGCTGCTGGAACAGTCCTGAGTGCCTCGCCACGCCCGTGGCCTGGCGCGCCCCATTGCAATAGCCGTGCCGCTGATCCGTGCAAAGTCGCGCCCGGGCTCTAAAATGACAGCCAATGAGAATTCTTCTTTGTAACGACGATGGTTACCAGGCTGCTGGCATCAGCGCCTTGTACGAGGTGCTGGCCTCCTTTGCCGAGGTCGATGTGGTCGCGCCCGAGCAGAACAACAGCGCCAAATCCAATGCGCTGACGCTGCACACCCCGCTCTATGTGCAGCGCGCGCCCAACGGCTTTCGCCATGTCAACGGCACGCCGGCCGACTGCGTCCATATCGCGCTGACCGGCCTGCTCGGCTACCGGCCCGATCTGGTGGTCTCGGGCATCAACAACGGCGCCAACATGGGGGACGACACGATCTACTCGGGCACGGTTGGCGCCGCCATGGAGGGCTATCTGTTTGGCGTGCCGGCGATCGCCTTTTCACAGGTCGAGCGGGCCTGGGCGCATCTGGAGGCGGCCGCCGAGCGCGCGCGCGAACTGGTGCAATCGCTGGAGCCGTCCATCGCGGCGCTGAGCCGGCAGGCGCAGGCCGACGCGGCGCCAGGAGCGGGCCAGGGACTCAAGCCCTGGCTGCTCAACGTCAACATTCCCAACCTGCCGCGCGAGCAGATCAAGGGTTTCAAGGTGGCGCGCCTGGGCCGCCGCCATGCGGCCGAGCCCGTGATCCAGCAGCTCAACCCGCGCGGCGAAACCATGTACTGGATCGGCGCGGCCGGCCCCGCGATGGATGCCAGCGAGGGAACGGACTTCCACGCCACCCGCGAGGGCTATGCCTCGCTCACGCCGTTGCAGATCGACCTGACCGACCATGCTCTGCTGCCGTACTGGGCGCAGACAGCGGCCCGGCTGTCGCGCCTCGACTCGCTGGCACGGGGCGACGCGGCATGAACCCGCACTCAGCGCAGCCCAAGCCCCACAGGCCGGATTCTGTGGCGGCCCCGACCCGGCCCAGGCCGGCCTTCCCGGTTCGTCTGGAAGGCATCGGTGCGCCAGGGCCGATAGCCCGGCCGGTGCCGGCCGCCCCGTCGGGCGTGACGACGGCGGCACGCTACCCGGCGGCGGCATCGGTGCCGACCGGGTTGGGGCTGGATTCCAGCGCCGTGCGCCAGGCCATGGTCACCCGCCTGGCGGCGCAGGGCCTGTCCCATCCGGCCGTGCTGCAGGCGCTGGCGGCGGTGGAACGGCACCGTTTTGTCGATTCCGCGTTGGTCAACCAGGCTTACGAGGACACCAGCTTGCCGATCGGTCTGGGTCAGACCATCTCCAAGCCCAGCGTCGTCGGGCGCATGCTTGAGTTGTTGCTGGAGGGTCGCGCCAGCCCGCCGGGCCGCGTGCTCGAGATCGGAACCGGTTGCGGTTACCAGTCCGCGTTGCTGGCCCGACTGGTGCGCGAGGTCTACAGCCTGGAGCGTTTGCGCGGCCTGCACGACAAGGCGCGCGACAATCTGCGGCCCTTGCGCTTGCACAATGTGCACCTGATACTGGGTGACGGCATGCTGGGCTATCCCCGGGGCGCGGCCTACGACGCGATCCTCTCGGCGGCCAGTGGCGAGTTCATCCCGCAGGCCTGGCTGGACCAGCTCGCCCTCGGTGGTCGATTGGTCGCACCCGTTGCGCAGGCACCGGGCCGGCAGAGCCTGGTCGTGGTCGACCGGACCGCCCAGGGCTTTGTCAGGACCGTGCTGGAAGCGGTCCACTTTGTCCCCCTAAAATCCGGGGTTGCCTGACCATGCGGTCGGGCGCTTCTCATTTCAAGCAGAGGTTTTCCGATGGAGCGAATGGTTCCGCATAGCGGCGCGCTGGCGCCGCAACATGCCGTGATGGCCCGCTGGCCGCTGCAACTCGCGCTGGCGGCCGGCCTGTCCCTGCTGGCGGCCTGTACCACCACCAGTCTCGACCAGCACGCGCCCGTGACCGACAGGTCTTCCGGCTCCGCGTCTTCTTCCGTATCTCAGGCCGCGTCCCTGCCGCCGGGCCAGGAAAATGCCGGCAAGCCGGGCTACTACATTGTGCGCCCGGGCGATACGCTCACGCGCATCGGTCTCGACAGTGGTCAGAGTCCACGCGACCTGGCGCGCTGGAATGCCCTGGAGAATCCCAATCTGATCGAGGTGGGGCAGGTGTTGCGCGTCGTGCCACCGCTCAAGGAGCCGGCCGTTCCCGCTCCGGGCGTGGTGGCCGTGGCGCCGGCCGCGGATGCGCGCGTCAAGCCTCGCCCGTTGAACGGCAAGGGGACCGAGCCCGCCGCCAAGTCCGCCAGCGCGGAGCCTGTTGCCAGGTCTGCCGCCGCGAGCGCGCCCGCCAATGGCGAAGAGCTCGGTTTCTCCTGGCCCAACAGCGGCGCCTTGCTTGATCGCTTCGATGAGACGCGCAACAAGGGGGTCGATATCGCCGGCAAGGCCGGCGATCCGGTGCTGGCGGCCGCCGACGGCCGTGTGGTCTACGCCGGCTCGGGCCTGCGCGGCTACGGCAACCTGATCATCCTCAAGCACAACAACACCTACCTGACCGCCTACGCCCACAACCAGATCCTGCTGGTCAAGGAAGACCAGAACGTGCGCCAGGGCCAGAAGATCGCCGAGATGGGCAGCAGCGACGCCGACCGCGTCAAGCTGCACTTCGAGGTGCGGCGCCAGGGCAAGCCGGTCGATCCGCTCAAATACCTGCCTTCCCGCTGAAACTGATCCGTTCCGTCAGACTTGCTCATTCATGTGCAAACATGAACAAAGCTGACTTCCTGCTTCGCCGAGGCCGGTTTCGCCTTGGTCTTGCGACCAAGGCCAGAGCCTTCCTCTCCACAGGCTGACACGGTGGAACTCACCGCCATGTTCTTGAGATTCACTGCCGCGTTCACGTCGCGGTCGTGGGTGGCGCCACAGTGCGGGCAAGTCCACTCACGCGCCGACAGCGGCAGTTCGTCGAGCTTATGCCCGCAGCCCGAACAGGTCTTGCTGCTGGGATACCAGCGATCGGCGACGATCACCTGCCCGCCACGCCTCGCGGCCTTGTAGTCCAGCTGCCGCCGGAACTCGAAGAATCCCATGTCGGCAATCGAGCGGGACAGGCGCCGGTTCCTGACCATGCCCTTGACGTTCAGGTCCTCGATGCCGATGGTGTGGAAGCGGCGCGTGAGGTCCGTCGTGAGCTGATGTAGCGCGTCCGAGCGGATGTTGGCGATACGGGCATGCAACTTCGCCAGCCTGGCCCTGGCCTTCTTTCTATTGGCTGATCCCTTCTGCTTGCGCGACAGACTCCTGGATAGCTGGCGCAAGCGGTCCAGCAGCGCCTTGTGCGGCTTGGGGCCAGGAATGCTTTCCCCCGTCGAGAGCGTCGCCAACGCCTTGACACCCAGATCCACACCCACCGCGCCTTGGTTCTCGGCTTGGGGCAGAGGTGAATCGTCCTGGGTATCGACGGCAAGGCTGACAAACCAGCGATTCGCCACGCGCGAAACCGTGGCTGACAGGACTTTGCCAGCGAAGCGCAACGCCTCGCGCATCCGTACCCAGCCCAGGTTGGGGATACGGATGCGTGAACCGTCGAGACCGAACTGGTTGTTGCTGAGCGTGAAGCGGTCGTGCTGGCCTTTCTTGCGAAACTGCGGATACTTGGCACGCCCGGCGAAGAAGTTCTGGAACGCCTGGCCCAGCTGGATGATCGCCATCTGCGGCGCGTTCTTGGTGACTTCGAGCATCCAGGGAAACTGCTCGCGCTTGACGGAGTTGAGCTGGCGGCGCAAGGCAGCCTGGGAGGGCTTGGAAAGCGTCGGATCCAGTTTGCAGGCCTCGTACTGGCGCTTCCACTCGGCCAGCGCCCAGTTGTAGGCGAAGCGCGCCACACCCGCCGCGCGGGCCAGATAGGTGGCCTGTGCGTTGTTCGGATCGAGAGCGATCTGATGCGCGATCAGCATGGCGGCATAATTCTGGCACGAACCCGCACGGTTTGAACCGGGCTGCGGTTCTTCTCGTCATGCCGCTACAGTGCGTGAGCAGGTAT
Source organism: Malikia sp. (assembly GCF_028687635.1). Lineage (GTDB taxonomy): Bacteria > Pseudomonadota > Gammaproteobacteria > Burkholderiales > Burkholderiaceae_C > Malikia. Next base: position 192,368 of record NZ_JAQTZS010000004.1, read on the forward strand.
GAGCATGAAAGAGAAGAATTGAGCAGATTTTACGGTAACTGAATGAAACCCTGATGGAACAAGAAAACCTGCAAGCCGCCGAACCGGCGGACAAGCCCGCGCTGCCCGAGGGCTGGCTCGAAATCACCTCGATGGACCTCGACGCCCAGGGCGTCGCGCGCAAGCCCGACGGCAAGGTCGTCTTCATCGATGGCGCGCTACCGACCGAGATCGTCAGCGCCCAGACCACGCGCAAGAAGAACCAGTGGGAGCAGGCGCAGCTGACCGAGATCCACCGCGAGTCCTCGCTGCGCGTGGCGCCGCGCTGTCCGCATTTCGGCCTGCACGCGGGCGCCTGCGGTGGCTGCAAGATGCAGCACCTGGAGCCGTCGGCCCAGGTCGCGGTCAAGCAGCGCGTGCTGGAGGACAACCTCTGGCACCTGGGCAAGGTCAAGGCCGAGAGCCTGCTGCGCCCGATCGCCGGTCCGGCCTGGGGCTACCGCTACCGCGCCCGCCTGTCGGTGCGCTACGTGCACAAGAAGGGCGAGGTGCTGGTGGGCTTCCACGAGCGCAAGAGCCGCTACGTCGCCGACATGCGCGAGTGCCATGTGTTGCCGCCCCATGTCAGCGCCTGGCTGCTGCCGCTGCGCGCATTGATCCACGGCATGGAGGCGCGCGAGACCTGCCCGCAGATCGAGCTGGCCTGCGGCGACGCGGTTACCGCGCTGGTGCTGCGCCATCTGGAGCCGCTGTCGGCGTCCGACCTGCTGCTGCTCAGAGAGTTCGCGCTGCGCCACGGCGTGGATGGACAGGTGATCCAATGGTGGCTGCAGCCCAAGGGGCCGGACACCGTGCATCTGCTCGACACCGAGCCCGCGCCGGTGCCGCTGGCCTACGCCTTGCCCGATTTCGGCATCGAGATGCCGTTCAAGCCGACCGACTTCACCCAGGTCAACCCGCATATCAACCGGGTGCTGGTCGCGCGCGCGCTGCGCCTGCTCGCAGTCCAGCAGGATGAGCGGGTCATCGACTGGTTCTGCGGCCTGGGCAACTTCACGCTGCCGCTGGCCACCCAGGCCAAGGAGGTGCTGGGCATCGAGGGCAGCGAGGCGCTGGTGGCGCGCTCGCGCCAGAACCTGGAGCGCAACCAGGCCCGGCGCGGCGGCCTGGCGCCGACAAGTTTCGTCGCGCGCAACCTGTTCGAGATGACGCCCGCCATGCTGGTGGCCGACGGCCACGCCGACAAGTGGCTGGTCGACCCGCCGCGCGAAGGCGCGTTCGCGCTGTCCAAGGCGCTGGCCGACATCCACCAGGCGCGCATCGGCGCCGAGGGGGCCGAGCCCTTGCCGCCCGAGGCCGAACAGGCCGCAGGCTGGGTCTTCCCCAAGCGCATCGTCTACGTCAGCTGCAATCCCTCGACGCTGGCGCGCGACGCGGGCCTGCTGGTGCATCAGGCCGGCTACCGCTGCACGGCGGCGGGCGTGGTCAACATGTTCCCGCACACCGCCCATGTCGAGAGCATCGCGGTGTTCGAGCGCGCCGACTGAAGCGCTTCGGGCTTATCGGCGATTGCCCGGGCCTGTCACGCGCAGGCTTCTGCTGAGCTGAAAACGGAAAAGGCCTGGAGCAAGCTTCCAGGCCTTTTTTGCTGGGGACCGTCAGGCATTAGCCAGACGGCAGACCCGGATCAGTCGCGTTCGCCGCCGAAGATGCCCAGCAGCGCCAGCAGGTTCTGGAAGATGTTGAACAGGTTCAGGTAGATCGCCAGCGTGGCGGTGATGTAGTTGGTCTCGCCGCCGTCGATGATGCGCTTGAGGTCAACCAGCAGGAAGGCGCTGAAGATGGCGATCGCCATCGTGCTGAGCACCGCCATCAAGGCGCTGCTGCCGACGAAGACGTTGACGATGCCGCCTACCAGCAGCACCAGCACGCCGACGAACAGCCACTTGGACAGGCCTTCGAGGTCACGCTTGATCGTGCTCGCCAGGCTGGCCATGACCAGGAACACACCGGCGGTGCCGCCGAAGGCGGTCATGATCAGCTCGCCGCCGTTGCGAAAGCCCAGCACATGGGCGATCATGCGCGACAGCATCAGGCCCATGAAGAAGGTGAAGCCCAGCAGCACGGCCACGCCGGCACCGCTGTGCTTGGTCTTCTCGATCGCGTACATGAAGCCGAAGGCGCCGGCCAGGAACACGATCATGCCCAGACCGCCGCCCAGGTACGCCGTGATGCCGGTCGCCACGCCGATCCAGGCGCCCAGCACGGTCGGCAGCAGGCTCAGCGCGAGCAGCCAGTAGGTGTTGCGCAGCACCTGATTGCGCTGCGCGCCAGAGACGGCGCCGCCGAAGCGGCCAAAGGTGTCGGGGTAACGGTTCATGGTGGGTGATGGTTCCTTGAAAATGAGGTTGCCACTCATTCTAGGGCAGGTCGCCAGCGGGCGTCAGGGCTCGGTGACAAAGCCGAGCTTGGTGAGGCCCGCGCGCTGTGCCGCCGCCAGCAGCTGCGCGACGCGCTCATAGGGCACCGCCTTGTCGCCCCGTATATGCAGCTCGGGCTGCGGCTGCCGCAGCGCGGCGGCGGTCAGTCGCTCGCGCAACGCCTCGTCGCTGACCGGCTCGCGGTTCCAGTGGTATTGCCCCTGCGCATCGACCGTGAGGTCGATCGTGACGGCCTGCCGTTGACTTGGAGACGCCGCTGCCTTGGGCAGGTCCACCTTGACCGCATGGTTGATCACCGGGAGCGTGACGATGAAGACGATCAGCAGCACGAGCATCACGTCGATCAGCGGGACCATGTTGATCTCGCCGAGCAGCTGGTCGTCGTCCTGGTCGTCGAATTGGCCGAAAGCCATTGCAGTCTCCTCAGTTGCGGACGGCGGGATGGCGGCCGGCCTCGACGCGCGCGCCGGTCACGAAGTAGGCGTGCAGGTCGTGCGCGAAGCGGTTGAGCCGGTGCAGCACGCGCTTGTTGCCGCGCACCAGCGCGTTGTGGCCCAGCACGGCCGGGATGGCGACCGCCAGCCCGAGCGCGGTCATGATCAGCGCCTCGCCGATCGGGCCGGCGACCTGTTCGATGCTGGCCGATCCGCCTTGGCCCAGCGCCATCAGCGCGTGGTAGATGCCCCAGACGGTGCCGAACAGGCCCACGAACGGCGCGGTCGACCCGATGGTGGCCAGCAGCGACAGGCGCGACTGCAGCTGCGCCGTGCAGTCGTCGATGGTGTTGCGCAGGGCGCGCGTGATCCATTCGCTGACGTCGACGCTGTCACGCAGCGGCGCCGGTGACTCGCCGGCCAGATGCAGCAGATGACTGGTGGCATCGCGGCCGGCCTGTGCCAGCAGCCGGAACGGGTTGTCCGCATCGTCGCCGAGTCTTGCCAGCCCGTCCTGGAAGTCCTGGCCGCGCCAGAATTCCTGGCAGCGCGCCGTCCGCGCGCGCAGCCGCCTGAGGTCGAGCAGCTTGACGATGATCACGATCCAGCTCGCGATCGACATGGCCAGCAGCGCGAGCGCGACCGCCAGCGTGACCCAGTCGCCCTGTTGCCAGACATGGGCCAATCCGAATTTGCTTTCCATATGGTGTTTCTACTCCAGCACGAACTGTAACGGCACCTCGGTCCACATGGCTTCGGGCAAGCCCGCGCGCTTGCCCGGCACGAAGCGCCAGCGCTGCACCGCCTGCAGCGCGGCGCGATCGAGCCGGTCGAAGCCGCTGCCGCGCCCGATCTCGACCTTGGCCGGCCGGCCGTCGGCCTCGACCCAGACCCGCAGCATCACCTGGCCTTGCTCGCCCAGGCGGCGGCTCATCGGGGGGTAGGCTGGCCTCGGATTGTCGAGGTAGTCAGCGCTTGAATCGGGCCGCTCGATTCGGGTCGCAGCGGAGGCTGGCGCCTGTCCAACGGCGGTTCTCTGTCCATGGCCGGACTCCTGATCTGTTGGCCTGTGCAGGGTTGCTGCTGCGGCCTGCTGCGCTGTCGATGGGGACGCAGCCACGGTGTTGGCCTTACTTGCCGCGTCCAGGCTGGCGGCGGCTGGTTGAGAGGGTGCGGCAGCAAGAGCAGGCGTCACATCCGGGCTGGCGCTGGCTGGCTGCGGCTGGGAGGAGGTCCGAGCGGTGGCCATGGCAGGAGCCGGGTGTGAGGCCCGGTCAGCCGCTGGCACTGGCCTAGTGTTGCGGCCTGCAGGCAGCACGGCAGCCGCTGCCACCGTGGCTGGCGCCAGCACGCTGACTTCGATCAGAGCAGGGCGTGGTGCCGGCAACGGGGTGCGCGCAGGCTGGCCGTTCCAAAGCAGGCCCAGCAGCAGGGCATGCACCGACAGCACAGCCAGTGTCGTCAGTTGGTTGCGCCTGGCGCGCTTGCTGCCCAACGCCGCAGCCGGACCGGTCTTGACGAAGTGGGGGCTGGCGGGCAACATGAGCAGGCTGATCATCAGTAGCTCCGTGAAACCTCCCCCTACAGGGGGAGGAGGAAAGGAGCGCAGCCGACAGGCTGCACATGGGGTTGAGATTGTCGATATAGTATGTGCATGAAGCGCACACATCTTTTCTTGCCAGAGCCAGATCTGCTGGCTCTTCGCGCCCTGTCCGACAAGACCGGGCTGTCCGTGGCCGAACTGGTCCGCCGCGCCATCGACGAGTACCTCAAGCGCCAATGACCACCCAGGTTTACCGCTACTGCGTCAAGTCCCTCAACGGACTGCTCAACCAGCAGGCGCGCGCGGTGAACCACGTCTGGAACTTCTGCAACGACACGCAGGGGCACGCGCTCAAGTGGCGCAAGCCTTGGCCCACGGGCTTTGACCTGAACAAGCTGACCAGTGGCAGCAGCAAGGAACTCGGGCTGCACTCGGGCGCTGTGAATGCGGTCTGTGAGCAGTACGCCAAGTCGCGCCAGCAGTTCAACCGTCCGTACCTGCGCTATCGCGGCCGGCGCACGCTGGGCTGGGTGCCGCTCAAGGGTCGGGACTTGAAGCGCGAGGGCGATGCCTTCCGGTTTGCAGGCAACACCTTCCGCGTGTTCAACAGTCGCCCGCTGCCCGAGGGCAAGATCAAGGACGGCACCTGCTTCTCGCAGGATCGGCGCGGCAACTGGTTCCTCAACATCGTGGTGGAAGCGGCCGATGTACCGGTTCGCACGCCCGAGCGCGGCGTCGGCATCGACCTCGGCCTGAAGGATCTGGCCACGCTGTCCACGGGGGAGAAGATCGAGCACCCGCGCTTCTTCCGGGAGCTGCAGACCAAGCTCGCCAAGGCCCAGCGGGCGCGCAAGAAGCGGCAAGCGACGAACATTCACGCCAAAATAGCCAACTGCCGGATGGATTTCCTGCACAAGGCCAGCACGGATATCGTGCGCCGCTTCGACTACATCGCTGTGGGCAACGTCAGCAGCAGCAAACTGGCCAAGACCAGGATGGCCAAAAGCGTCCATGACGCCTCCTGGCATTCCTTCAAGCAGATGCTCGCGTACAAGTCGGTTGCGAATGGCGCGTGGTACGAAGAAGTGAATGAAGCGTTTTCTTCCCAAGTCTGCTCGAACTGTGGCGCTCTGCCCGATTCGAGGCCGAAAGGTATCGCAGACCTTGGAATAAGGCGCTGGACCTGTTCGGCATGTGGCTGTGAGCATGATCGTGATGTGAATGCCGCGAAAAATATCCTGAACAAGTCAAGCGCCCGCTCGGGGCATCGAGCGCCTGCAGAGGGAATCCCCTGTCTTTAGGCAGGGGAGGATGTCAAAAGCTCAGTCTTTCATTGCCGGTCGCGCTGTCAGCGAGCCAAGCCTGGACTCGCGTGCGTGGCGTTGGCTATCGCCATGATTGTATCTATCAATCGCTGGGTCTCATAGTTTCGAGCTATGATTCACTCCGTCGCCAAGACACAGTTCAACCTCTGACAACCAAAGGATTCACGATGTCCCTGATCAACACCCAAGTCCAGCCGTTCAAGACCCAGGCTTTCCACAATGGCCAGTTCGTTGACGTCACCGAGCAGTCCTTCCACGGCAAGTGGTCGGTCGTGATCTTCATGCCGGCGGCCTTCACCTTCAACTGCCCGACCGAGATCGAGGACGCGGCCAACAACTACGCCGAGTTCCAGAAGGTCGGCGCCGAGGTCTACATCGTCACCACCGACACCCATTTCTCGCACAAGGTCTGGCACGAAACCTCGCCGGCCGTCGGCAAGGCCCAGTTCCCGCTGGTGGGCGACCCGACCCACGCCCTGACCAATGCCTTCGGCGTGCACATCCCCGAAGAAGGCCTGGCCCTGCGCGGCACCTTCGTGATCAACCCCGAAGGCAAGATCAAGACGATGGAAGTGCATTCGAACGAAATCGCCCGTGACGTCGGCGAAACCCTGCGCAAGCTCAAGGCGGCCCAGTTCACCGCCGCCCACCCCGGCCAGGTCTGCCCGGCCAAGTGGCAGGAAGGCGCCGCCACCCTGACCCCGTCGCTCGACCTGGTCGGCAAGATCTAAGCCATCATTTCCTGACGGCCCGGCGCCCTGGTGGCGCCCCGAAGCCGGACTGCGACAGGGATTTTTCTGCCCTGCCGTCCGGCTTTTTCATTTCTGTAAATTTATCAAATTAAAAAGGTATCGCCATGCTCGATCAAGCACTCAAGACCCAGTTAGCCGCTTACCTGGAGCGCGTGACCCTGCCGTTCGAGCTGGTGGCCTCGCTCGATGGCAGCGAGACCGCGCGGCAGATGCGCGAGCTGCTCGAAACCATCCAGGGCCTGCGCGCCGACAAGATCAGCCTGCGCCTCGATGGCCAGGACGCACGCAAGCCTTCTTTTGCCCTCCAGCGTCCCGATGGCAGCCTGAACCTGCGTTTCGCCGGCCTGCCGCTGGGCCATGAATTCACCTCGCTGGTGCTGGCGCTGCTGTGGGCCGGTGGCCATCCCCCGAAGGCCGAGCAGGCGGTGCAGGAGCAGATCCAGGCGCTCGACGGCGACTTCGAGTTCGAGGTCTATATGTCGCTGAGCTGCCACAACTGCCCGGACGTGGTGCAGGCCTTGAGCCTGATGGCGATCCTGAACCCCAAGGTCAGGACCACGGTGATCGAGGGCGGCGCCTTCCAGGCCGAGGTCGAGCAGCGCCAGGTCATGGCCGTGCCGATGGTGCTCCTCAACGGCGAGGTGTTCGGCGCGGGTCGCATGACGCTGGAAGAGATCGTCGCCAAGCTCGACACCGGCTCGGCCGCGCGCGAGGCCGCCAAGCTCAGCGAGAAGGCCCCCTACGACATGCTGATCGTCGGCGGTGGCCCGGCTGGCGCGGCCGCCGCGGTCTATGCGGCGCGCAAGGGCATCCGCACCGGCGTGGCCGCCGAGCGCATGGGTGGCCAGACCAACGACACGATGGCGATCGAGAACTACATCTCGGTGCTTGAGACCGACGGCCCCAGGTTCGCCGCCGCGCTCGAAGCCCAGGTGCGCCATTACGGCGTCGATGTCATGAACCTGCAGCATGCGGTCAAGCTGCTGCCGGCCGAGACCGAGGGCGGCCTGATCCAGGTCGAGCTGGCCAACGGCGGCGTGCTGCGCAGCCGCAGCGTGGTGTTGTCGACCGGCGCGCGCTGGAGGAACGTCAACGTCCCCGGCGAGCAGGAATACAAGAACAAGGGCGTGGCCTACTGTCCGCATTGCGACGGCCCGCTGTTCAAGGGCAAACGCACGGCGGTGATCGGTGGTGGCAACTCAGGGGTCGAGGCGGCGATCGACCTGGCAGGCATCGTGGCCCATGTGACGCTGATCGAGTTCGCCGACCAGCTCAAGGCCGACGCCGTGCTGGTGGCCAAGCTCAAGAGTCTGCCAAACGTTACCATCCTGACCAACGCCCAGACCACCGAGATCACCGGCGACGGAGCCAAGGTCAACGGCATCAAGTACAAGGACCGCGCGACCGAGGTGGAACACCTGGTGCCGCTGGAAGGCATCTTCGTGCAGATCGGCCTGGTGCCCAACACCGAGTGGCTCAAGGGCACGCTTGAGCTGTCCCGCTTCGGCGAGATCGTGATCGACGCCAAGGGCCACACCAGCCTGCCGGGCGTGTTCGCGGCCGGCGACTGCACCACGGTGCCGTACAAGCAGATCGTGATCGCGGCGGGCGAGGGCGCCAAGGCGGCCCTGTCGGCCTTCGATCACCTGATCCGGATTCCGGCAGCGGCCTGATATAGCGTCCGGTCGGCGCTCAGTCGAGCTCGCGCGTGAGTTCGGCCAGCGGCGGCACCAGGCTGTCGTCGTCACGCCCGTGCGGCAGCACGACGACCGGCGCGTAGCTCAGCTGCTCGTCCATGAAGCGCGACATGACCTGCCAGGTGCCCAGGCTGCTCAGGCCCGCGACCACGACCACCGAGTAGCGCGGGTTGAATGGGTTGTCGCCGGCGGCGATGACCGCGCTTTCCGGGTGGGCGTAGCGCTCCTCGCGCACCTCGAACGACTGCGGGCCGAAGCCGACCGGCAGCTGACCGGCCAGCCGGGCCGTGAGCGAGTTGGTCGCTGGCCGTCCGACCAGCAGCAGGTGGTGGCGGCGCAGATCCTCCTCGCTCACCTCGCGGTCGGTCAAGAGCCGGGGCAGCACATTGTGCTCGCGCCGGCGCAGCGATTGCTGCAGCAGCTTGGCGGCCTCGAGGTTGCCGGTGGCCTCGTCCCGCGTGCCGGCGACGATCAGCACCTGTTCGAGCTCGTCGTCGAGCGTCAGGATGGTGAAGGGCGAGCCATTGTCGCGCGCGGTGGTGCCGTACTTGTCGACGGTGACGCGGGTAGGTCGCTGAGTGGTCGCCAGCGTGACGGTCCTGCGCGGACCCGAGACCAGGAACTCGCGCGTGACCTCGCCGTCATCGGTCTCGACCGTGACGGGCACCGAGAGCGCCGGTCCCAGCCGGGAGCCGTCGAGTTCGACGGTGGTCTGCCAGCCCTTGCCGCTGCGGGCGACCTTGGTGCCCAGCAGGCCCAGGCGCGGCAGTCCGGTCCGATGGAGCCACCAGTCGAACACCGGCCCCAGCGCCTGGTCGGTGCGGCCTTGCAGGAAGCGCTCGAAGTCGCGACCCGTCACCGGCTGGCCGGCATGCTGGCGGCCGAACTCGTCCATGGCCTGGTCGAAGACCTCGGCCCCGACGATGCCGCGCAGGGTGTGCAGCAGCAGCACGCCCTTGCCGGTCGCGACCCGATACCACTGTTGGTCCCGGTAGCTGGACTGGGTCTGCGCGAGCGGGACATCCCGTCCGGCGCGCACGCCGAGCTCGTATTGCGAGCGGTAGTAGGCGATCTCGACCGCGATTTCGTCGAGTGCTTCCTCCGGCAGCGTGCCATCCGCCGCTTCACGCCGGAGCCGGTGCTCGAGCGCGACGATGCGCTCGTAGTTGGCGAAGCCGGTCGCGAGCCAGATGTCGGCGTCGCCCGCCGGCAGCAGCGTGCCTTGCCAGGCGGGCGGGTCGCGCAGCCGGTCGCTGGCGCTGGCCTTGTGCGCCAGCGGCCGCTGCGGGGGCTGGAGATCAACGGCCGGCTCCTCGTCGGGCGGCTGGGCTGGTGGCGGGTTGACGCCGAGCCGGGTCCAGGGGTTGTGGATCAACGGCTTGATGCCGGGGAACTGCATCTGCTCCTTGACGCTGGGCTGCCAGATCGCGCCGACCGGCGGCCCGAACGAGGCCCAGGTCTGGAAGCCGGCCGCCAGCGTCGCATCGGTGTACTTGGCGTCGACGGCATAGGCCGAGACGATCTCGGGCGTGCTCAGCATGCGGCGGGCGAAGTCGAGGTCGATCGCCCCCTTGCTCTGCTCGTACATGCGCAGCCAGACGGCGTCGCGCTTGGATGGCTCGTAGACGGCGGCCGCCGAGGGGCGACCGTCGAGCGCACCGGCGGTCTCCAGTCGGACCGCGCGGTCCTTGATGTTGTTGTCGCTCCAGTAGAAGCCCTCGGCGCCGGCCAGCCACTCGTTGCGGCTGCTGCGGCGCAGCACGCGCTGGTGGGTGCCCAGGGTCAGCAGCGCGATCTCGTTGCGCCGGATGTCGGCCAGTATCCATTCCGTGCTCACCAGGCCGTTGCCGTCGCGCCCCAGGATCTCGACCGCGCTGTCGATGCTGTCGGCGTATTGCTGCGCCTGCCGGATGCGCGAGGCCAGCGACACGCCCGCCGGGGCCAGCGGCCCCTGATCGAGCGTGGTCTCGCTCAGCAGCAGGCCGGCCTCGTTGATCGAGTAGTCCATGCCGCTGTGCATGCCGCCCGGCGTGGTCTGCATCACGAAGCGGTAGCCCTGGCTGGGCCTGACCTCCATCCAGACGTTGTAGTGGTTGGCCGGATACAGGTCGTACATCGTGATGTGGCCGAACACCAGCTTGCCGTCGCGCGTCGCGGGGCCGATGGCGGCGAAGGCGTTGCAGCGCAGCGGCTTCTTCTTGCGTGGCTGCGCGGCCGAGGCCTGCTTGCGCTCCGCGCTGGGCGAACCGCGCAGGCCTTCGAGTCCGGTCGGCGTGGCCGTGAGCGCGTCGTCGAGCGTGTCGATCTCGTTGCTCGAGTTGATCGTCACGATGTCGGCCAGCTCGACCGGCCGGCCGTGGACGGTCGCGCCCTCGGCGGCGGCGCCGTCGGCGATGCCCTTCATCTCCTGCAGCTGTTCCTGCGTGAAGCCGCGCAGGAACATGGCGTTCGACAGCCGGCGGTTGTGCTCCCAGGCCTGGCGCGGCGCTTCGGGTCCCCAGTAGCGCGACAGCGCGTCGATGTAGCTCGCGATCTCGTGCGCCAGCAGATGGCCATGCTGCCGCCCGCGCTCGTAGGGCTCGCCCTGGATATGCACGACCGTCCAGCCCGCTTGCGGATGGCGCCAGCCGGCCTGCCAGCGTTGCACGGCGCGCGGGTCGATGCCTTGCGCCGTGGCCTGGCCCACCGTCCCGAGCCAGCACAGCAGCGCCAGGGCGGCCGCCAGCCCAGGCCGGGTCGATTGAAACTTGCAGAAGGATTGACTGGCCATCGCGGGGCTCAGCTCAGCTTCTTGACCAGCACCATCGACTTGCGGTCCCAGTTGTACTTGAGCTTGCGCGCCTCGGGCAGCCAGTCGGGGTCGACCTGCTCGAAGCCACGCTTGAGGAACCAGTGCATGGTGCGGGTGGTCAGCACGAAGATGCTCTTGAGTCCCATGAGGCGGGCGCGCTGCTCGATGCGCCTGAGCAGCTTCTCGCCGTCGCCCTGGCCCTGTACCTGGGGCGAGACCGTCACGGCGGCCATCTCGCCGGTGCCGGCCTCGGGGTAGGGGTAGAGCGCGGCGCAGGCGAAGATCACGCCATCGTGCTCGACGATGGTGTAGTGGCCGATGTCGCGCTCGATCTCGGTGCGGTTGCGCTTGACCAGGGTACCGTCCTTCTCGAACGGCTCGATCAGCTGCAGGATGCCGCCGACGTCGTCGGCCGTCGCCTCGCGCAGTTCCTCCAGCCGCTCATCGACCAGCATGGTGCCGATGCCGTCGTGCACATAGACCTCCAGCAGCAGCGCGCCGTCGACCGCGAACGGGATGATGTGGCTGCGCTCGACCCCGGCCTTGCAGGCGGTGACGCAATGCTGCAGGTAGAACGCCGTGTCGGTCGGCTGCAGCGCGCGCGGCGACTCGGCCAGGATCCGCACCGCCTGCGCCAGCGGCAGCTCGGTGTCGATGGGGTTGTCCTCGCTGGCGGGCTCGTTCGGCCGCATGCGGATGCCGGGCACCTCGCTCAGGAACAGCAGCTTGTCGGCCTTCAGCGCGATCGCCACGCTGGTGGCGACCTCCTCCATGCCGAGGTTGAAGGCCTCGCCGGTGGGCGAGAAGCCGAACGGCGACAGCAGCACCAGCGCGCCCATGTCGAGCGTGCGCGCGATGCCCTGCACGTCGACCTTGCGCACCAGCCCCGAGTGCTGGTAGTCCACGCCGTCGATGATGCCGACCGGGCGCGCGGTGATGAAGTTGCCCGAGATCACCCGCACCGTGGCGCCGGCCATCGGCGTGTTGGGCAGGCCCTGGCTGAAGGCGGCCTCGATCTCGTAGCGCAGCTGGCCGGCGGCTTCCTGCGCGCAGTCGAGCGCCACGCTGTCGGTGATGCGGATGCCGTGGTGGTATTTCGCGCTCTGGCCCTTGGTCGCCAGCTGTTCGTTGACCTGCGGCCGAAAGCCGTGCACCAGCACCAGGCGCACGCCCATGCTCTGGATCAGCGCCAGGTCCTGCGCCAGGTTGGGCAGCTTGCCGGCGGCGATCGCCTCGCCCGGTATCCCGACCACGAAGGTCTGGTTGCGGAACTTGTGGATATAGGGTGCCACCGAGCGGAACCAGGGCACGAAAGTGAAGTTGAATACGTTGGACATGCGGTGAATGTGGAGCGCGCGGGCGCGGGTGGCGACCCTTTAGGATAATCGAGGGTTTCGCATCCCACGGAAGTTTGCCACTTGCAGTCCGCCTCTTTCACCATCGAGTTCCCAGAATCCCTGCCAGTGTCGGCGCGCCGCCACGAGATCGAGGCCGCCATCGCCGGTCATCAGGTCGTCATCGTCTGCGGCGAGACCGGCTCGGGCAAGACCACCCAGCTGCCCAAGATCGCGCTGGCCATGGGGCGCGGCGGGCAGGCGCGGCGCCAGGCGCTCGCCAGCGCCGAGGGCCGGGCGGCGGCGGCGGCCAACGCTGCTGGCGATCGTCGCCCGGCGCGTGGACAGCGTGGGCAGCGGCCCCAGCTGATCGGCCACACCCAGCCGCGCCGGATCGCGGCCAGCTCGGTCGCGACCCGCATCGCCGAGGAGCTCAGGACCCAGATGGGCGAGGTGGTCGGCTACAAGGTGCGCTTCCACGACCGTCTCGGCAAGAACGCCTCGGTCAAGCTGATGACCGACGGCATCCTGCTGGCCGAGACCCAGACCGATCCGCTGCTGCAGGCCTACGACACGCTGATCATCGACGAGGCGCACGAGCGCAGCCTCAACATCGACTTCCTGCTCGGCTACATCAAGCAGATCCTGCCCCGTCGACCCGACCTGAAGGTGATCGTGACCTCGGCCACGATCGACGCCGACCGCTTCGCGCGCCATTTCGAGTCCGCCAAGGGTCCGGCGCCGGTGATCATGGTCTCGGGTCGGACCTTCCCCGTGGAGCAGCGCTACCGCCCGTTCGAGGACAGCCGCGACTACGGCCTCAACGAGGCGATCGCCGACGGGGTCGACGAGCTCTGGCGCGGCGGGGCGCTGGCCGGCGACATCCTGATCTTCCTGCCCGGCGAGCGCGAGATCCGCGAGGCGGCCGACCATCTGCGCAAGCATTTGAGCCACCAGCCGGTGCTGCGCAGCGCCGAGGTGCTGCCGCTGTTCGCGCGCCTGAGCGCGGCCGAGCAGGACCAGATCTTCAAGCCGCACGGCCAGCGCCGCATCGTGCTGGCGACCAACGTGGCCGAGACCTCGCTGACCGTGCCGGGCATCCGCTACGTGATCGACGCCGGCACCGCGCGCGTCAAGCGCTACAGCCTGCGCAGCAAGGTCGAGCAGCTGCTGGTCGAGCCGATCAGTCAGGCGGCGGCGAATCAGCGCGCCGGCCGCTGCGGCCGGGTGGCCGACGGCATCTGCATCCGGCTCTACGACGAGGCCGACTTCAACGGGCGGCCGCGCTTCACCGATCCCGAGATATTGAGATCGTCGCTGGCCTCGGTGATCCTGCGCATGAAGTCGCTGCACCTGGGTCATGTCGAGGACTTCCCGTTCCTGGAGGCACCGACCCGGCGTGCGATCACCGACGGCTACCAGCTGCTCAACGAGCTCGGCGCGGTCGACGACCTCAACGAACTCACCACGCTGGGCGCCGAGCTGGCCAAGCTGCCGCTCGACCCGCGCGTGGGCCGCATGATCCTGGAGGCCAGGAGCCGCAACGCCCTCGACGAGGTGCTGATCATCGCCTCCGCGCTCAGCGTGCAGGACGTGCGCGAGCGCCCGCTCGAAGCCCAGGCCCAGGCCGACCAGGCGCACGCCAAGTTCGACGACGAGAAGAGCGAGTTCACCAGCTACCTCAAGCTCTGGCATTGGATCGAGGAGGCGCGCGGCGGCAAGATGGCGGCCACCCACAAGCTGTCGAACCGCCAGTACGAGGCGCTGCTGCGGCAGAACTTCGTCAGCATGCGGCGCGTGCGCGAGTGGCGCGACATCCACAGCCAGCTCCACACCGTGGTGGCCGAGCATGGCTGGAAGCTCAACAGCACGCCGGCCAGCTACGAGCAGCTGCACCTGTCGATGCTGTCGGGGTTGCTCGGCAACATCGGCTGCAAGCACGAAACCGAGGAGGTCTATCTGGGCGCGCGCGGCATCAAGTTCCACCGCCACCCGGGCGCGCACCTGAGCAAGCGGCCCGGGCGCTGGATCGTCTGCGCCGAACTGGTCGAGACCGCGCGCCTGTTCGGCCGTGGCATCGCCGCGATCGAGCCGCAATGGCTGGAGCAGGTCGGCGCCCATCTGCTGAAGAAACAGCTGCTCGACCCGCACTGGGAGAAGAAGGCGGCCGAGGTCGTCGCCTACGAGCGCGCCACCCTCTACGGCCTGGTGGTCTACAGCCAGCGCCGTCTGAACTACGGCCGGGTCGATCCGGTCGGCGCGCGCGAGATCTTCATCCGCGAGGGCCTGGTCGGGCAGGAATGGGAGACGCGGCTGCCGTTCCTGGCCGCCAACCGCAAGCTGATCGCCCAGGTCGAGGAGCTCGAACACAAGTCGCGCCGCCAGGATGTGCTGGTCGATGACCCGCTGATCTTCGCCTTCTACGACGCGCAACTGCCACCCGAGGTCTGCAGCGGGCGCGAGCTCGAACTCTGGTACCGCGAGGCGTCCCGGGGCCAGCCGAAGCTGCTGCACCTCACGCGCGACGAGCTGATGCGGCACGAGGCCGCCGGCATCACGACCCAGGCCTTCCCCAAGCTGGTCAAGATCGGCGGCGTCGATTGCAGCGCGAGCTACCTGCACCAGCCTGGCGACCCCAAGGACGGCATCACCGTCAGCCTGCCGCTGTTCGTGCTGAACCAGGTCAGCGAGGACCGTTGCGAGTGGCTGGTGCCCGGCATGCTCAAGGACAAGATCCAGGCCCTGCTGAAAAGCCTGCCGCAAAAGCCGCGCGCCCGGCTGGTGCCGCTGCCCGACAGCGCCGAGAAGCTGGCTGCCATCCTGAGCGCGCCTGAGCGCTGGGCGCAAGGATCGCTGACCGATGCGCTGCTGAAGGAGGTCAAACGGATCACCAGCCTCGATGTCAAGCGCACCGACTTCAAGCTCGACATGCTGCAGTCGCACCAGTTCATGAACCTGCGCGTGGTCGACGAGCATGGCCGCCAGCTCGGCCAGAGCCGCAACCTGCCGGCCCTGAAGGCCGAGCTCGGCGCCAAGGCGCGCGGCGCCTTCCAGGCGCTGGCCAAGCTCAAGGTGGCGGATCTGGGGGCGGGCGAGGCGGGCGCCAACGCTGCCAATGCCGAAAAAGCCGCAAAAGTCGCCGACAGGGCCGTCCCGCAGCCCAAGGCCGCTGGTCAAGGCCAGGCAGGTGCTGTGGCACAGCCGGCCACTGACGCCGCCCAGCGCCACACCGCCTGGACCTTCGGTGACTGGCCCGAGATCATGGAGATCCGCAAGGGCGGCCAGACCCTGATCGGCTTCCCGGCGCTGATCGATGCCGCAGACGCGGTCACGATCGAGGTCTTCGACGAGCCCGAGGTCGCGGCCAGGAAACACCGCGCCGGCCTGCGCCGCCTGTTCGCCTTGCAGATCCGCGACGCGCTCAAGTATCTGGAAAAGAACATCCCCGACTTGCAGAAGATGGCGGTGGCCTACATGGCCCTGGGCACGCAGGAGGAATTGCGCGAGCAGATCATCGGTGTCGCGATCGACCGCGCCTTCCTGCTCGATCCGTTGCCGGCCAACGCGGCCGACTTCAAGCGCCGTCTCGACGAAGGGCGTGGCCGGCTGACGCTGATCGCCAACGAGGTCGCGCGCCTGTGCGCCACCGTGCTGGTCGATTACGCGGCGGCGGCGCGCAAGCTGAAGGACTGCAAGTACGCGCCCGAGGCAGTGGCCGACGCCAGTCAGCAGCTGCAGCGCCTGATCTCCAAGCGCTTCCTGGCCGATTCGCCCTGGTTGCAGCTGCAGCATGTCCCGCGCTACCTCAAGGCCATCGTGCTGCGGCTGGACAAGTACCGCGCCGACCCCGCGCGCGATGCGTCACGCCTGGCCGAGATCCGGTCGCAAGAGCAGCGCTACTGGCGCCTGGTCGCCGAGCGCAAGGGGGTGCAGGACGAGCGCATGAACGAGCTGCGCTGGCTGTTGGAGGAATTGCGCGTGAGCTTCTTTGCCCAGGAGCTGCGCACGCCCCAGCCCGTCAGCGTCAAGCGGCTGGAGAAGGTCTGGGCCCAGCTGGGCTGATCGCCCGGCCCCAGGCCGCGAAGTTCGGGTTTTCGAAGCCCGGCTTGCCGTGGCGCAGCGGCTGGCCCTGCAGGTCCTCGACCCGGCCGCCAGCGGCTTCCAGTACCGCCTGGCCAGCCGCGATGTCCCACTCCATCGTGCGGCCCAGGCGCGGGTAGAGGTCGGCCTCGCCAGCGGCCAGCAGGCAGAGCTTGAGCGAGGAGCCCGCGTGGATGATCCGGGCCACGCGCTGCTGGCCCGCCAGGTAGGCGTTCAGCGCCGCCTGGTCGCCATGCGAGCGGCTGGCCAGCACGGTCAGGCCCTCGGCCGGTTGCGCCCGGCATGAGATCGCTTGCCGCGTGCTGGCATCGTCCCCGGCCTGGGTGAAGGCACCCAGGCCCGCCGCGCCCGCGTAGAGCTGACCCAAGGCTGGTGCCAGCACCACGCCCAGCACCGGCCGGCCGTGCTCGATCAGCGCCACGTTGACGGTGAACTCGCCATTGCGCTGGATGAACTCGCGCGTGCCGTCGAGCGGGTCGACCAGCCAGAAGCGCGGGCCGAGCTCGCTGGCCGCTGGCGCCTGTCCGGCCGCCGCGGCTTCCTCGGCCACCACCGCAACGCCCGGCAGCAGGGCAAGCAGCACCGGCGTGATCAGCGCCTCTGCAAGCTGGTCGGCCTCGGTCACGGGCGAGGCGTCATCCTTGGCTGCGACGGCGAAGTCGCGCGCATACACCGCCATGACGAGGCGGCCGGCTTCCAGCACCACGGTTGCGACCGATTCGAGCAGTTCGCCGAACCCGGGCCGGGCTGGCGGATCAGCTGTGTTCTGGCTTGTCATGCCGGTTGACCAGTGCCGCCGCTTCAGGCGGCGTAGCCATTCGGGTTGCCCAGTTGCCAGCGCCAGGCGTCGCGCATCATCTGGTCCAGCCCACGCCCGGCCCGCCAGCCCAGCTCGCGCGCCGCCTTGGCGGGGTCGGCCCAGCATTCGGCGATGTCGCCCGGGCGGCGCGGCGCGATCCGGAACGGCACCGGTCGGCCCGAGGCCTGCTCGAAGGCACGCACCATCTCGAGCACGCTGTAGCCCTGGCCGGTGCCCAGGTTCCAGGTCCGCACGCCGCCCTCGGTCGCCAAGGCCCGCAGCGCCTTGAGGTGGCCATCGGCCAGATCGACCACATGGATGTAGTCGCGCACGCCGGTGCCGTCGGGCGTCGGGTAGTCGTCGCCGAACACCGCGAGTTCCTTCAACTTGCCGACCGCGACCTGGGCCACATAGGGCAGCAGGTTGTTCGGGATGCCGTTGGGGTCCTCGCCGATCAGGCCGCTCTCGTGGGCGCCGACCGGGTTGAAGTAGCGCAGCAGCGCGATCGCCCAGCGTGGCTCCGACCGGGCCAGGTCGCGCAGCAGCTCCTCGACCATCAGCTTGGAGCGGCCGTAGGGGTTGGTGGGGACGCCGGTCGGCTGTTGCTCGCTGATCGGCATCACGGTCGGCTCGCCATAGACGGTGGCCGAGCTGCTGAACACCAGCCGATACACGCCGGCTGCCGCCATGGCCTGGCACAGCGTCACGGTGCCGGCCACGTTGTTCTCGTAGTAGGCCAGCGGCTCGCGCACGCTCTCGCCCACGGCCTTGAGGCCGGCGAAATGCAGCACCGCGCTGATCTGCTGCTCGGCAAACAGGCGGTCGAGCAACGCGCGGTCGCGGATGTCGCCCTGCACGAATCGCGGCTGGCGGCCGGCGATCTCGGTGACGCGGCGCAGCGACTCGGCCGAGCTGTTGCACAGGTTGTCGAGCACCACCACCTCGTGGCCGGCCTGCAGCAGCGCCAGCGTGGTGTGCGATCCGATGTAGCCGGCGCCGCCGGTGACGAGTATCTGGCCTGGGTTGTGTGGAATCGGGTTCATGGCGGGATTATCGCCCGTCATTCTGACTGGAAGTGGGCGTGGCGTCGGCATGCCACCGATCAAGCCGGATTTTTCTTGCGCATCTGGCCGGCAGACCAGGCGCTGCCCATGGCGGCCGTGATCACGCAGGCCACGGCCAGCAGCTGGACGGGCGAGAGCCGCTCGGACAGGATGAGCCAGCCCGCCATGGCCCCCACCGCTGGTTCCATGCTCAGCAGCATGCTGAACACCGGCTTGGGCAGACGGCCCAGTGCGTAGACTTCGAGCGTGTAGGGGATGGCGCTGGCCAGCAGGCCCACGCCCAGGCCCTGCAGCAGCAGGCTGGCATCCAGCAGGGCGGGACCAGCCTGCAGGATTCCGACCGGCGCGACGACCAGCGCCGCGATGGCCAGACCCATGGGCGCCGCCATCTGGCCGTGGCGCCTAGCCGCTCGCTGACCATAAATGATGTAGCCGGCCCAGCACAGTCCACCCGAGAGCGCGTAGGCCACGCCCACCGGGTCCAGTGCGGCCGCCTGTTCCAGCCCAGGCAGGGGCAGCAGCAGGCCCAGGCCTGCCAGTGCCAGCGCGATCCAGCACCAGTCGCTGGGCTTGCGCGCCCCCCAGAGTGCGACCGCCAGCGGTCCCGAGAACTCGATGGCGATCGCCAGGCTCAGCGGTATGGTCGCCAGCGAGCAGTAGAACAGCAGGTTCATCAGACCGAGCGCGGCGCCGAACAGGCCCAGCATGGGCAGATCGGTCCGAGTCCAGCGCCTGCGCCAGGGCCGCATCAGTGCCGCCATCAGCAGCGCCGCGAAGAACAGGCGGTAGGCGGTGGCGCCGGCAGGTCCGAGCGGCGGGAACAGTCCCTTGGCGAAGGATGTGCCCACGCAAAGCGAAATCAGTGAGCCCGTCAGGGCCGCGACGGGACGCAGGGGGAAACTCAATTCAGGCTTTCGGGGGGAAGGTGGGGACGCAGGACGCCAGATCGGCCTGGCGCGAGCTGCAATGCCGCAAGAGCATAAACGCAGTCCGGCGCTGGCTGGCACCGGGCCTGGCCCAGGCGCAGCGGTGCGTCGCACCGGTTGCTTCATGGGGGCAATGATCAGCGATTTCTAAAAATCCCCCAATTTGTCTAGGACAAAGTGGGTTTTGTGAGGGAAAATAGGCCCCAGTCCATATACGAGCAGGGTTGAATCATGATCTCCAGAAAAGTTATCAAGGCTGTGGAAGCCGCCGTTCTGGTGGCTTCGCGTACGCCCGGCAAGCCGGTGACCGTCAAGGAAATGTCCGACACGCTGGGCATGTCCGTCGGCTATCTGGAAGTGCTGGTGCGCGATCTGCGCGAGCATGGCTTGCTGGTGGCCCATCGTGGCCCGGGTGGCGGCTACCAATTCAACGCCGCCCTGTTTCGTGATCCGCGTGGCGTCAGCCTGTGGGATGTCGTCCGGATCTACCAGGAGCCGGAAGACGCCGATCCTGCCCCGCGCCCGTCCGATGCCTTCGCCGGGGTGGAGGCCGCGCTGCACGACAGCTTCCGGCGTGCCTGCCAGGCCGTGAGCCTGCTGGAGGTGGCGTCCTCCATCGACCTGGCCAGTCCCAGGCCGACAGTGGCCGAAGGACCGTTCAAGCTCAAGCCGTTGCCGCGCCCCATGCTGCCGCACGGCGTGAGCTCGGTCTTCCAGTGGGCCAGGGCTGCCGTGCCAGAGCCGGCCTGAGCCTCGGGCCTGGCCTCAGGGGGCTGGCCGGCCCGGACCCTGCCTGCCGTCGGCGCGCGCCGACAGGTAGGCGTAGAGGTCCATGACATGGGCGTTGACGGCGGGCTCTTCCTGCCAGGCCGGCATGGCCAAGGTGGCCTCGCGGCGTTGCACCGCCTGCTCCAGCCAGGACTCGCGCGACTGCCCCGGCGGCAGCGTCCAGTCGTAGCGCTGCAGCACCAGCCCGACGAAGCGGCGCGGTCCCATGGTGTGGACCAGGGGCAGCAGGTTGGGCGCCTCGGCCGCGCCGGTTCCAGCCGGGCCGTGACAGCTCGCGCAGCGGTCCTGGTAGACCCGCCAGCCGGTGTAGACGGATCCCGGTGGCTGGAACAGCCGCGCCAATTCGCGCGCGGGCCGGGTATTGCTGATTTCGAGCGCGCAGCCCTGCAGCAGCATCGCGCCAGCGAGCGCCAACCCCCATTTACCCCATTTGCCGAACTCGGTTCTCATTCAGGCCCTCCTCGCAGGCGTTCCGTCGTTTTTGGTCCAGGTCATTCTGCACCCAAGCGCCGTCCGGCCACAAGCAAAAAGAAAACCCCGCTCCTGTGAGGAAGCGGGGTCGGGGCTGTCGTCCTGATCCAGCGGCTTCGGGGCTACCCGTCACCGCTTGGCAGGCCGGGAGCTCAGGCGTTCTTGCCGCCCTTGGCCGCAGCGCCGGTCATGGCGTTGAAGCTGGACTGGGCCTGCGAGGTGGCCTGGGTCACGGTCTTCTGCATGGTTTCCATGGCGCTGGTGGCAGCGGACATGGCGTTCTTCATCGCGGCGATCATGGGCTCGGTGCCAGCCGGAGCCGACTTGGTCATGTTCTCGAAGGCAGCCATGAAGGGCTGTTGGCCGGCGCCGCCGAAGCCCTGCGCGAACTTGCCGAGGTTGACGTCGGAGGCGGTGCTCGAAACGATCTCGACCAGCTTCTGGCTGTACGACATGGTGCGCTCGGTGACCGACTTGAGCACCGAAGCCTGCAGGTCCATCAGTTCCTGCGGGTTCTTGGCGCTGGTCATGGCCTGTGCCAGCTTGGAGGCGTCGTCAACGGCGGCCTCGGCGGTCTTCAGGTTCAGTTCGACCAGCTTCTTGACGCTCTCGGGAGCGGCCGGATTGCTGGCGAGCATCTGTTCGATGTTGGTCTTGTAGCTGGAGAAGAGTTGTTCGGTGTTGATCATGGCTTGGGCCTCGGTATCGGTTATCAGGGTAAAACTTTAATGTTGCACTGCAACATGGCTTCATTCTAAGCCTCCCGCGCGGGCCTTGCCAAGCGTTTCTGTTGCGGTCGGGAGATTTATTTGCGCTGTACCGCCAGGGCCCGTGCCGAAGCCGCCTTGCCTTTAGCGCGATGCGTTCAGCATCTGTCCGACCGTCCAGTCCACGACCTGCAGCGCGAGGCGGTCGCTGGCGTCACCGAAGGCCCGTACCACCGCTGGCAGATCGCGCTCGGCGGCCGGCTGGCTCAGCTCGAAGCGTCGGCTCGCGACGATGCGCTGCGTGGCGGGACGCACCAGGCGCAGGTCCAGCCGCAGCAGCACCTGTACCTGCCCGTCCCGGTAGACGCCCTGGAAGGCGCGCAGGTCGCCGTCGAGCTCGAAATCGGCTTGCAGGATGCGGTCGTCGCTGCTGAGCGTCGCAATCCTGCCGTCGCTGCGCAGCGCGTCGAGCAGGCGGTTGCGCAGCAGCTGCGGGGCCGGCTCGCTCCATTGGGCGCCCTTGTAGTAACTGACCCGGTCGCCTTCGGGCTGCACGAGCATGCGCTGGCCAGCCAGCAGGTTGCTGGCGGCCGGCCGCGTCACGCGCAGCGAGGCGGGCATCGGGACCGGCAGGGCCGCACCGGGGGGCGGCGTGACAGACACCGGCAGGGTCGAGGGCAACAGGAAGACCTCGACCGGCGCCGGCTTGGGCAGCACCGAGCAGCCCGGCAGCAGGCTGCAAGCCAGTGCGGCGAGTGCCAGGCCGTGCCTCCAGTGCAAGATGTGATGGCGCCTAGCGTCGGGCTGGACGGGGGGGTAGCAGGTCTGGGTCATGGCTGGAATTCCTTGATCGGCTCGCGGCCCAGCAGGAAGTCGGCGGGCCTGTCTTCGAGCTGGCGGCTGATCGCGCGCAGCGAGGCGAGGGAGGCGCGCAGTTCGCCCAGTGCCGGTCCGATTTCGGACAGGCCGCGCAGGCCGCTGTCGATGGTCCCCCGGTTGTCGACCACCAGCTGGTCGACGCTGCGCAGGGTCTGTTCGAGCGCGGCGAGCGAGCGCTGGGCGCCTTGCAGCGTCTGGGCCCCCTGTTCGTCGACCAGGCGCTGGCTGGAGAGCATCAGCCGGCTGGCCTGCTCCAGCGCCGCGTTGGCGCGTTCGCTGGCCAGCGCGAGCGAGCGCATCGCCTGCGCGAGGTCCTCGCGTTGCTCGGCCACGGTGGCGCTGGCTTGCTCGACATGCTGCAGCGTGCGCCGGATGCTGTCGGCGTTCTCGGTCGAGACGATGGTCCTGACCTGCAGCAGCAGTTCGTTGACGTTGAGCACCGCGTCCTCGCCCTGGTTGAGCAGCTTGCTGATCTGCGACGGGGTGGCCTTGATGATTGGCACGGCGCTGCCTGGGGGGCGCAGCTCGCGGCTGTTGGCGTCGTTGCCGCTGCTCAGGCGGATGAACGAGGTTCCGGTCACGCCAGCCAGCACCAGTCGCGCGCTCGTGTCGGTGCGGATCGGGGCGCTCTGCTCGACGCTGACCCGGGCGTAGACCCGCTGCGGGTCCTGCGGGTCGAGCCGCAGTTCGGTGACTTCGCCGATGCGGATGCCGTTGAACTCGACCTTGCTGCCGCGCGACAGGCCCGAGACCGGCTCCTGAAACAGGATGTCGTAGCGATACGGGGCCTGGTCGCCGCCGGCCTGGCCCAGCCAGAGCATCACCCCCAGCAGGGTGGCGGCGGCCAGCAGCGTGAAGCATCCGATCAGGATATGGTGGGCTCGGGTTTCCATGTCTGGCTATCCGTTCAAGGGTGACTGGTCGCCGCGCAGGGCGGCACGCCCGCGCGGGCCATGGAAGTAGTCGCGCACCCAGGCGTCGTCGCTGGCGGCCACCTGTTCCAGCGTGCCGGTCACGAGCACGCGCTTGCCGGCCAGCACCGCGACGCGGTCGGCGATCGCGTGCAGCGTGTCGAGGTCATGCGTGACCATGAAGACGGTCAGACCGAGCGCGTCGCGCAGCGTCAGGATCAGCTGGTCGAAGGCGGCCGCGCCGATCGGGTCGAGCCCGGCGGTGGGTTCGTCGAGCAGCAGGATGTCGGGGTCGAGCGCGAGCGCGCGCGCCAGCGCCGCGCGCTTGATCATGCCGCCCGAGAGGTCGGCCGGGTACTTGGCCGCCGCGCCGGCGGGCAGCCCGGCCAGCGCGATCTTGAGCGCGGCCAGCCGCTGCGCGTCGCGTGTCGACAGACCGGCGTGCTCGATCAGCGGCAGCGCGACGTTCTCGGCCACGGTCAAGGAAGAAAACAGCGCGCCTTGCTGGAACAGCACGCCCAGGCGGCGTTCCAGCGCCTGGCGCTGCTCGGTTGGCAGCGCGAGCAGGTCCTGGCCGAACAGGCGCACGCTGCCGGCCTGCGGGCGGTTGAGGCCGACCAGGGTGCGCAGCAGCACCGACTTGCCGCTGCCGGAGCCGCCGACCACGCCCAGGATCTCGCCGCGCCAGACGTCCAGCTCCAGCCCCTCGTGCACCAGCTGCTGGCCGAACTGGGTGCGCAGGCCGCGCACCTCGATCACGGCGCTCACCAGCGCATCTCCATGAAGAACAGCGCGGCGATGGCGTTGACCACGATCACGACGAAGATCGACTGCACCACGGCCGAGGTGGTGTGCTCGCCGACCGATTGCGCGCTGCCCGCGACGCGGAACCCCTCCAGGCAGCCGATCACGGCGATCAGGAAGGCGAACACCGGGGCCTTGCTGATGCCGACCAGGAAATGGCGCAGGCCGATGGTCTGCTCCAGCACCGACAGGAACATCGTGGGCGAGATGTCGAGCTTGAGCGCGCAGACCAGCATGCCGCCCGCTACACCCGAGCCCATGGCGACCAGCCCCAGGATCGGCAGCGCGACCAGCAGCGCGAGCACGCGCGGCAGCACCAGCAGCTCGACCGGGTCGAGCCCCATCACGCGCAGCGCGTCGATCTCCTCGTCGGCGCGCATGGAGCCGATCTGGGCCGCGAAGGCGCTGGCGGTGCGCCCCGCCACCAGGATGGCCGCCAGCAGCACGCCGAGCTCGCGCAGGAAGGCGTAGGCGACCAGGTGCACGGTATAGAGGCTGGCGCCAAAGGTCGACAGCACGGTGGCGCCGAGGAAGGCGACCACGGCGCCGACCAGGAAGCTCAGCAGCGCGACGATGGGCACCGCGTCGAGCCCGACCCGTTCGAGCTGGGCCGCGCAGGCGGTCAGGCGCCAGCGCCTGGGCCGCCAGAGCAGACGCAGCCCGGTCTCGATCGTGAGCCCGACGAAGCCCGCCAGGCCGATGGCGTGCTGCCAGAACGCCAGCATCGCGCGGCCCATGTGCTCCAGCAGGTCACCGAACTCGTAGCCGCCGAGGCCCGGCGGCGAGGCTTCGCTGTCCTGCATGGCCTGGCAGCAGGCGGTGATCAGGCTGCGCCGCTCCGGCGTCAGCGGGCTGTTGTCGTGCGCGAGTTGCCGCAGACGCTGCAGGCCCAGCAGATCGTGCAGCAGGCTGGCCCCGGCGGTATCGAGCGCGCCCAGCCCCGAGGCATCGATCGCCATGTCGGCTGTCAGCAGCGGCCGCAAGGCCTCGATCTGCTCGGCCAGCGCGGCGTAGCGCGGCAGGGTCCAGTCGCCGCTGATGCACAGCGCCGGCCGGCCCTGGGCGGTCATCAGCTTGGCCTGTGCGGTGGCGGGGCTATCGGGCATGGATCGACTATACGACCTGGCGTGCAGGATGAGCGGGCAAGAAAACCAAAAAGCCCAGCAGTCGCAGAACTGCTGGGCTTTTGATGTTTGGTTGCGCGGGCAAGATTTGAACTTGCGACCTTTGGGTTATGAGCCCAACGAGCTACCAGGCTGCTCCACCGCGCGTCAGAGGCTCTATTATGCGCTGGTATTCGAAGGAATCCCGGCAACGGCGCATTTTTATTTTCCGGGACGACATTGAGTAATATCGCAGCCTTGCCGAGCCAGCGGCCCTGCAATGGCAGGGCGCGCCAGCCGGCCCGCCGCTGCGGTCGAGTCCTCTCTCAAACCGGACGAAATCCCTCCATGAGCACCACGAATCCTCCACTGCTGAGCCGCCTCTCGCTGGCCCTCTGCAGCTTCTTCTCGATACTGTCCAAGCCCGGCTTTGCCGCCGATGTCCAGCGCCTGCGCGCCGAGGGCTGGCCGGCAGCGCAGCCAGTCGCCCCGGCGCCCGCGCCGGTCACGCCGCCTGCCGCAGCCCCGGTCGCGGCCCCAGTGGCGGCTGCTCCGGTCGCGCCGCCGCCCGCGCCGGCCCCACAGTCCCAGCTCGCCCCCGAGACCGCCGCCTTGCAACTGCTGGGCCTGTTGCAGCGCGAGGCGCGCTTCATCGATTTCATCGAGGAAGACATCAAGGGCTATGGCGACGCCGAGATCGGCGCGGCCGCGCGCGTCGTGCACGAGGGCTGCCGCAAGGTGTTGCGCGAGCATTTCACTTTCGAGCCGGTGCGCGCCGAGGCCGAGGGCAGCCGCCTGACGCTGCAGCCGGGCTTTGACGCCGCGGCCGTGCGCGTCACGGGCCATGTGGTCGGTCAGCCGCCCTTCACCGGCACGCTGGGCCACCGCGGCTGGCGCGCGAGCGAGACCCGGTTGCCCAAGCTGGGCCAGGGCCACGATGCCACCGTGCTGGCGCAGGCGGAGGTCGAGCTGTGAAACCGACTCCGAACCAGAACCCCGCAACCCCGGCAGCGGATCAGCCAGCCACCCAGCCGCGCTTCAGCCTCGGGTTGGACCTGGGCACCACGCATTGCGCCTTGTCCTGGGTCGATACCCAGGCCTGCGACGGCGAAAAGGTGGTCCAGGGCGTGCTGCAGATCCCGCAGCTGACCGGCCCCGGCGCGGTCGAGGACAAGCCGCTGCTGCCGTCCTTCCTCTATCTGCCGCACGAGAGCGAGCTGGCAATCGGCGACCTGGGCCTGCCCTGGGTGGCCGGCCAGCCCTACGCGGTCGGCGAATTCGCCCGCTCGCGCGGCGCGGCCACGCCGATCCGCCTGGTCGCCAGCGCCAAGAGCTGGCTGTGCCACCCGGGCGTGGACCGGCGCGGGCCGATCCTGCCGGCCGAGGCGCCGGCCGAGGTCGAGCGGGTCTCGCCGCTGGAGGCCTCGGTGCGCTACCTGTCGCACCTGAAGGCGGCCTGGAACCAGGCGCACCCGGAGGCGCCGTTCGAGCAGCAGCAGGTCACGGTCACGATTCCGGCCTCGTTCGATCCGGTCGCGCGCGAGCTGACGGCCGAGGCGGCCCGGCTGGCGGGCTTTGGCCAGCCGACGCTGCTGGAGGAGCCGCAGGCCGCGCTCTACAGCTGGATCCAGCAGAGCGCGGGCGGCTGGCGCAAGCAGGTCCGGCGCGGCGACGTGATCCTGGTGGTCGACATCGGCGGCGGCACCACCGACCTGTCGCTGATCGCGGTGCTCGAGCGCGACGGCGAGCTCGAACTGCACCGGGTCGCGGTGGGTGACCATATCCTGCTCGGTGGCGACAACATGGACCTGGCGCTGGCCTATGGCGTGACGGCCAAGCTGGCGCAGCAGGGCACCCGGCTCGACGCCTGGCAGACCCGCGCGCTGGCCCATGCCTGCCGTGGCGCCAAGGAGGCGCTGCTGGCCGACGCCACGCTGGAATCCGTTGCGGTGGTGGTGCCGAGTCGCGGCTCGAAACTGATCGGCGGCAGCATCCGGACCGAGGTCACGCGCGCCGAGCTCGGCAAGCTGTTGCTGGAAGGCTTCTTCCCGCCGGCGCAGGCCTCGGACCAGCCGGTCAGCCGCGCGCGCGCCGGCCTGACCCAGCTCGGCCTGCCCTATGCGCAGGATGCGGCGGTCACGCGCCACCTGGCGGCCTTCCTGAGCCGCCAGCTCGGCGCGACCGAGCAGATCGAGGGCTTTGGCGTGCCGCAGCCCGAGGCCGCGAGCTTCCTGCACCCGACCGCGGTGCTGTTCAACGGCGGCGTGCTCAAGTCGGGGCTGATCGCCGAGCGTCTGCTCAGCGTGCTCAACGGCTGGCTGGCCGCCGACAGCGCCCAGCCCGCGCGCCTGCTCGATGGCGCCGACCTGGATCTGGCGGTCGCGCGCGGGGCCGCCTATTACGGCTACGTGCGGCGCGGTCGTGGCGTGCGCATCCGTGGCGGCACGGCCCAGGCCTATTACGTCGGTGTCGAGTCTTCCATGCCCGCGATTCCGGGCTTCGAGCCGCCGCTGCAGGCGCTGTGCCTGGCGCCCTTCGGCATGGAGGAGGGCACCGAGGCGCCGCTGCCCGAGCAGCAGTTCGGCCTGGTGGTGGGCGAGCCGGTGCGCTTTCGCTTCTTCGGCTCGACCGTGCGGCGCCAGGACCAGGTCGGCGCTCTGCTCGACTTCTGGGGCACGGACGAGTTGCACGAGCTGCAGGAGATCGAGGCCAGCCTGCCGGCCGAGGGCCGCTCGGCCGGCGAGGTGGTCGCGGTGCGGCTGCACGCGCGCGTGACCGAGGCCGGTACATTGGAGCTCGAAGCGCTGCCGGTCGGTGGCAGCGAGCGCTGGAAGGTCGAGCTCGACGTGCGGGCCGAGGCTTCGGCCCAGGCAGCGGACTGAGTCGGCGGCGGGGTTCGGTGTGAGCGCACGCTACGCGGTCGGCATCGACCTGGGCACCAGCCACACGGTGGTGGCCTGGGCCGATCTGCAGGCGGCCGAGCCCGAGTTGCAGCTGCTCGGGATCGCGCAGTCGGTCGCGCCGGGACAGGTGGCGGACTCGCCGCTGCTGCCCTCGGTGCGCTATCACCCGGCTGAGGGCGAGCTCGCCGCCTCCGAGCTGGAGCTGCCCTGGCCGCAGCCGGCGCTCGCCGGTGGCATCGAGCTGCCGGTTGCCGTGTTCGGGCGCCGGGCGCGCGAGCTAGGCGCCCAAACGCCGGGCCGCCTGGTCGCGAGCGCCAAGAGCTGGCTCTCGCATCCCGGGGTGGACCGGCAGGCGGCCATCCTGCCCTGGGGCGCGCCGGACGAGGTGGCTCGGATCTCGCCGGTCGCCGCGAGCGCGAGCTACCTGGCGCAGGTCAGGCTGGCCTGGGATCAGCGCCACCCCGGTCATCCGCTGGCGCGGCAGGACCTCACGCTGACGGTGCCGGCGTCCTTCGACGAGGGCGCGCGCGCGCTCACGCTGGAGGCCGCGCGGCTGGCCGGGCTGGAGCAGCTGCGCCTGGTCGAGGAGCCGCAGGCGGCGCTGCAAGACTGGCTGTTCCAGCATCGCGCTAGCCTGGCCGATGAACTCAAGGATTCGCGCCTGGTGCTGGTGGTCGATGTCGGCGGCGGCACGACCGACCTGACGCTGGTGCGGGTCGAGCCCGATGCGGCGGGTGGCGCGCCGCGCCTGACCCGGGTCGCGGTCGGCGACCATTTGATGCTGGGCGGCGACAACATGGACCTGGCGTTGGCGCATCTGGTCGAACGCCGGCTCACGGGTGACGCCCCGCTGCCGGCGGCGCGCCTGTCGCAGCTGGTGCAGCGCTGCCGCGCGGCCAAGGAGCTGCTGCTGTCTGACCCGGCGCCGGATTCGGTGCCGGTCACGCTGCTGGGGGCCGGATCCAGGCTGATCGGTGGCGCGCGCAGCGTCGAGCTCGGCCGCGCCGAGGTCGAGGCCCTGGTGCTCGACGGTTTCCTGCCGCTGGAGTCGCCGCGCGAGCGGCCGCGCCGGCGGCGCGCTGGCATCGTCGAGTTCGGCCTGCCGTATCCGGCCGATGCGGCGATCACGCGCCATCTGGCCGATTTCCTGCAGCGCCACGCGGTGGCGGCGCGCGCGGCCCTGGGCGCTGACGCCACTGACTGCGAGGGTGGCTTTCCGCTGCCCGACACGCTGCTGCTCAACGGCGGCGTGTTCCGCTCGGCGGCGATCACCAGCCGCATCATCCAGCTGATGCAGTCCTGGCGTGGCGGTCCGCTGCGCGTACTGTACCACTTCGATCCCGACCTCGCGGTCGCGCGCGGCGCGGTCGCGCAGGCGCTGCTGCGCGCCGGACGCCTCGCGGGCTTGGGCGCGGGTATCGGCGGCGGCGCGGCGCGCAGCTATTTCCTGCTGCTGCAGGAGGGCGGTCGCGAGCAGGGCCTGTGCGTGCTGCCGCGCGGCACGCCCGAGGGCCAGGCGGTGGCGCTGCCGGGCCGCCGTTTCGCATTGCGGCTGGGCCAGGCGGTGCGCTTTCATCTGGCCTCCACCGTGTCCGACCAGCCCTGGCAGGCTGGCGATCTGATCCCGGCCGACGACGAGGGCCTGCTGCGGCTGCCGCCCTTGGTCGCCGTGCTGCCGCCCCCGCAGGGGCGACGTCGCGCCGAGGTCGAGGTCGGCCTGGTCGCGACCATGACCGAGCTCGGCACGCTGGAAGTCCATGCGGTGGCCTGCGACGACCCGCAGCAGCGCTGGCGGCTGGCCTTCGACCTGCGCGCAGGTGACACTGCCTCGCAGCCGGGTGACGAGTCAGCTCCAGCGCCCGGGCATCCACGTCTGGCCGATGCGCTCGCGCTGCTGGATCGGGTCTTTGGCGAGGGTTCGCAGCGGGTCGAGCCGCGCGAGGTCAGCCAGCTGCGCGCCGGGCTTGAGCGCCTGCTGGGCCCGCGCGAGAGCTGGGAGCTGGCGCTGTCGCGCGCGCTGTTCGATGCGCTGCTGGCGCGTGCCAGGCGCCGGCGCCGATCCGCCGCGCACGAGCGTGCCTGGCTGAACCTGGCGGGCTATTGCCTGCGCCCGGGCACCGGCGCGCCGCTCGACGAGTGGCGTGTCGAGCAGCTGTGGGAGCTTTATCCGCAGGGCCTGCAGTTCGGCGCCGAGAGCAACAACTGGTCGGAATGGTGGACGCTGTGGCGGCGTGCCGCTGGCGGCTTGAGCGAGGCAGCGCAGATCGAGCTGCTGCAGACGGTCGGTGCCCACCTGGAGCAGCTCGTCACCAGCCGGTCGGCCAGCCACCCGCTCAAGGGCAGCCATGGCGACATGCTCAGGCTGGTCGCGGCGCTGGAGCGGGTGCCGCACGGCTACCGCGCCGAGGTCGGCCACTGGCTGGTCGAGCGCCTGCGCAAGTCGGCTGGCCGTGCCGATCCGAACAGCGCCAAGGAGGCGGGCCAGGGCATCGAGAAGGCGGGCGACTGGTGGGTGGTCGGCCGTCTGGGCGCGCGCGTCTCGCTCTACGGCCAGGCGCAGAACG
The DNA here is from genome assembly GCF_028687635.1 of Malikia sp. Classification (GTDB taxonomy): domain Bacteria; phylum Pseudomonadota; class Gammaproteobacteria; order Burkholderiales; family Burkholderiaceae_C; genus Malikia. The sequence continues at coordinate 222,685 of NZ_JAQTZS010000004.1, forward strand.
TGGTGCCGCCCGAGGTCGCGCAGGAGTGGCTGAACGCGCTGCTGGAACTCGACTGGCGCCGGGTCGAGCAGGCCGCCTTCGCGGCGGTGCAGATCGCGCGCCTGAGCGGCGACCGCGTGCGCGACCTGGCGCCCGAGTGGCGCGAGCGGGTGCTGCGGCGCCTGGCCGAGCTCAAGGCGCCCGAGATCTGGAGCCGCATGCTGCGCGAGCGGGTCGAGCTCGAGGCCGCCGAGCAGCGCCTGAGCTACGGCGAGGCACTGCCGCCGGGGCTGCGCCTGCTCGGCCGCTGAGCCGCCGGGGCTTCAGCGCCCCTCGACGACGATGCGGCTGGCGCCGCCGCTGAGTCGGGCCACGCGCACGCGCGCGCCGATGCGCTCGGTCATCTCCTGCACATGGGAGATCACACCGACCTTGCGCCCCATGGATTGCAGGCGATCCAGCGCGTCGATCGCGACATTGAGCGACTCGGCGTCCAGGCTGCCGAAGCCCTCGTCAATGAAGAGCGACTCGACCCGGACCCGGTGCGAGGACAGCGACGCCAGCCCGAGCGCGAGCGCCAGCGACACCAGGAAGGATTCGCCGCCCGAGAGCGAGTGCACCGAGCGCAGCTCGTCGCCCATGTCCTGGTCGACCACCAGCAGGCCCAGGCTGTCGCGCAGGCGCTCGATCCGGTAGCGCCGGGTGAGGCCCTGCAGGTGCGCATTGGCATAGTCCAGCAGGATGTCGAGCGTGAGCTGCTGCGCGAAGTTGCGGAACTTCTTGCCGTCGGCCGAGCCGATCAGCTCGCCGAGTTGCTCCCAGGTCCGGGTGCGCGCCGACTGAGTCTCGATGCGTTGCCTGATGCCGACCGAGCGCGCGAGCCGTTCGTCATCCTGCACGAGCTGCAGCCGGATGCCGGCCTGCGCATCGGTCGCCGCCTGCAGCTGCTGCGCGAGTTCGCCGGCCAGGCGTTCGAGTTCGGCGGGATCGTCGATCTGCTCGCGACCGGCCTCGTGCCGGCGCAGCATGTCCGCCCGGTCCTGCAGCACGGCCTGCGCCTGTTGCACGGTGTCATCGAGTTGTTGCATCGCCTGGCGTTCGCGCGCGAGTGCGTTGGCCGGGGTGGCCAGCAAGGTGCTCAAATCATCCAGCGTCAGCGCTGGTGCCGGTGCCGGTTCGCTGTGCGCGGCGTTGCAGTCGTCGAGCCAGCGCTGCAGCTCGAGTCTTGCTTCCTGCCGCGTGGCGTCCTGTTGCATCAGCCGCAAGTCGGTCTGACGCCGGGCTTCGAGCAGGCGGGTCTGCTGCTGGCTTGCCTCATGCAGCCGCTGGAGCGAGTGTGCCTGCAGCGCGCCGGTCCGATCCAGTTCAGCTTGCAGCGCGCTGGCGACGGCATCCGCTGGATGGCCGTTGAACAGCGCGGCGCGCTGCTGCCGGTATTGCGCGAGTTCGGCCTCGATCTGCCGCAGCGCCTGCGCCTGGGAATGTTCCAGCCGGCTGGCCTGTTCGCAAGTCTGCTGGCGGCTGTCGGCTTCCTGCGCGAGCAGCTGCAGCCCGGTCTGCAGGGCGTCGCGGCGCTCGCGCGCATGCTGCCATTCCCGTACCTGCTGGCGCAGGCGGGCGCAGTAATCCTGCGCGTTGGCCTGCCATTGCTCGCGCCACGACGCGCGCGCGAAGGCGGCGTCGAGCTGGACCAGCAACGTTTCGGTTTCCTGTTCGAGCCTGACCATCTGTTGCTGTGCGGCCAGTGCTTGCTGCCCGGTCAGCGCGGTCTTTTGTTGCAGCGCCTGGACTTGCTGGCGCAAGCCGTCACGCGCAGTGCGCGCCGCATCAAGCGCGAGTCGTGTCTGTTCGCGCTCGCGCAGCGCAGCGCGCAACCGCGACTCGCGCTCATCCAAGACCTGCAGCGCCGCGAACACATCGGCTTGTTGCTGCGCCAGCCATCCCTCCAATGGCGCGGGCGCGAGCGCGGCGCAGTCGGCCTGCAGTTGGTGCGCGTTCCAGTCGGAGCGGGCGGCATCGTGTTCGATGGCCAGCGTGGCGAGCTCGGCGTCGAGTTCGCGCAGCGTCTGCGCGGCGAGCTGCTGCTGGGCCTGCGCACCGGCCTGCCGCTGCAGCAGTTCGTCTAGCGTTCGCCGGCAACCGAGTTCATGCGATTCCAGCGCTGCCAGCACCGCATCAATCGCTGCCGAGGCTTGCGCACGGGGATGTTCGGTCGAGCCGCAGACCGGGCAGGGCAGGCCGGGCTGCAGGCTGGCGCGCAATGCCTCGGCGCTGGCGCTCGCCGCCAGCCTGGCCGATTGCAGCGCCTGCTGCGCCGATGCCAGGGCGGCCTCGGCGGGTGGCAGCTCATGTGCGACCGCTTCGAGCTGGCTTTTTGCTGCTGCCAGCGCGCTGGACCGGGCCGCGCGCTTGTCCGCCAGCAAGGCGTGGTGCTCGTTCAGTTGTTGCAGCCTGTGCCAGCGCTGTCCGAATTCCCGCAGCGATTCGCGCCTGGCCTGCAGCGCGGACTTTTCCGCCGCGAGCGCCTCGGGGTCGATGCCGGCGCAGGCAGTCGAAGCCTGTTCAAGCCTGACGTTGGCTTGCGCGCAGGTTGTTTCGGCGCGTTCGAGTTCGACCTGGCCTTGCGCGAGCTGCTGGGACAGATCCCGTGCTTGTTGCTGCAGCGCCTCGACCTGTTCGGCCGCGCCCGCCTGTTGTGATCGCAGTGCATTCGCGCGCTCGAACAGGGCCTCCCAGCGTGGCCAGCCCTGCGCGAGTTCGCGCCGGTTGTCATGTTGTTCCAGCCATTGCTGCAGCGACTGCAGTTCGGCGCCGTCTTGCTGCCGGCGCGCTGCGGTCTGTTGCTGGCGTGCCCGCGCCTGCGCAAGCTCTTGGGCGGCATCCGCGTGCGACTGGCGCGCCGCCTGTTCGCGTGGCGCGGTCGCCGCGATCAGCCCGTCCAGCGTCCTGGCCTGCTCAAGCAGCGGCCTGGCATCGGCCTGGGCCTGCTGGGCCGCCCGCTGTGCCTGCACCGCCTGTTCGTGCGTCTCAGTCAGAGTTTCCACGTCGCTGCCGGCCTGGCTGACCTGGGTCCGCAGCTGTTCGAGCGCGGCCTGTTCTATCTCCAGCGCGGCTTGCGCGCGCTCGATATCGGCTGCAAGCGCTCGCGCGGGCTGCACCCGCTCCAGCCGTTGCAGATTCGCGCGTCGCTCCTGCGCGGCATCGCGCGCCGTCGTGGCGGTTGCCAGCAGGGCATCGGCTTCGGTTTGCTGGCGCTGCAATTGCTCGCGCTGCAGATGCCAGCGTTGCCGCTCGGCCAGCGCAGCCCGCTCGTGCTCGAGCGCCTGCAGTTGCGAGGTGGCCTCTGTCAGCCCGGCTTCGGCCTGTGCGCGGCTTTCGGGCGTCAGCGGCTGGCAGTCCTGCATCTGCTGCTGCAGCTGATCCAGCGCCTTGCGCTCGTCCTTCATGCGCTCGAAGGCCAGCATCGACAGGCGCGAGAAGGTCTCGGTGCCGGTCAGCGTCTGCAGCAGTTCGGCGCGCTCGTCGTCGCCGGCCTTCAGGAAGGTGGCGAAATCGTTCTGCGCCAGCAGCACCGCGCGCGTGAACTGCTCGAAGTTCAGGCCGATGATGGCCTCGATCTGGCGCAGCGTCTCGGTCTTGCGGCGGTCGCCCAGCGGCTGCCCGTCGGCCAGGCGTGACAGGGCGATCTCGCTGGCCTGCAGCCTGCCGCTGTGCCTGCCGTGGGCGCGCCGCACGCTCCAGCGCGAGCGGTAGGCCTGCCCGTCGCTGCCGACGAAATCGACCTCGGCCCAGCCCTCGCCGGCGCCGCGCCGCAGCAGATTGCGCGGGTCGCTGGTGCCGACCGCGTGTTCGCCCACGTCGGGCACGCTCTCGCTGCGGGCGTTCGCGCGCGTCAGCCGGGGCGTGCGCTCGTAGAGCGCCAGGCACAGCGCATCGAGCAAGGTGCTCTTGCCCGCGCCGGTCGGCCCGGTGATCGCGAACAGGCCGGCCGAGGCCAGTGGCTCGGCCGTGAAGTCGACCTCGAACTCGTTCGACAGCGAGGCCAGGTTGCGGCCCCGGATGGCCAGTATCCTCATTTGACTTCCTCCTGCGCCTGGACCAGCAGTTCATCGAAGGCTCGGGCCAGCTCGGGCGCGGGTTCGTTGCCGAAGCGGTGCCGGTACAGTCGGCCGAAGAAGTCGGCCGGCTCCAGCGCGGCCAGTTCCTCGACCGATGTGGTGGGGGTTGCATCCGTTGCGACTGTGCGCACGCTGGAAGTCTCGATTCGCACCAGCCGCACCGGCTTGCCGGCCAGCGCCGCCTCGACGCTGGCGCGCAGTCCCGGCTCGGGCTGGCTCAGCCGCACGCGCACCTGCAGGTAGGGCTGTTCGGCCTCGGGCCGCGCGGGCAGATCGAGCGCCTCCAGCGCTGCGAGCACCTGCTCCAGCGGCGCTGGCTGTTTTGGCACGCGCAGCAGCTCGACCGCGCGCGGGATGCGCAGCTCGCGCACCGAGGCGACCGCCTCGCCGGCCAGCTCGACCAGCAGCACCTGGTGCGGGTAGTCCACCTCGGAGAAGGACAGCGGCAGCGGGCTGCCGCAGTAGCGCCGCGTCTCGTCACCCCCGACGCGCTGCGCCAGGTGCAGGTGACCCAGCGCGACATAGGCGATGCCGGGATCGAACATCGCGGCCGGCAGTGCCTGCGCGCCGCCGATCACGAGCCGGCGCTCCGATTCCTCGGACACCTGGCCACCCGTCATGTGACAGTGACCCATCGCGACCACGGCCTGGTCCGGGGCTCGCCTGGCCTGTACCCGCTCCCAGGCCTGGCGATACAGCTGGGCCATGCCGGTCAGATAGGGGTCGGTGTCAGCGCCGCCTTCGATGCGCGGCAGGTCGGCCGGACGCAGAAAGGGCAGCGCGATGCACCAGGCCGCAATCTGCCCAGCGCGGTCCCTGAGCGGCACGATCAGCCGGTCCAGCTGCGCTTCCCAGTCCAGGGCTTCAGCCGAGCGACCGAATGAGCCGACCGCGCCGATCGCGCTGGCGTCGAGCAGCGACAGCAGCGGGCCGGGTGCCTCGATGCGGCCTGGCGAGTCGTGGTTGCCCGCCGTCATGACGATGGACAGATGCGGCACGCGCTGCCTGGCCTGCCGCAGGAAGCGGTAGAGCTGCTGCTGCGAGGCGGCCGACGGGTTGGTGTGGTCGAAGATGTCGCCGGCGATCAGCAGCGCGTCGACCCGTTCGGCTTCCAGCGTATCGAGCAGCCAGTCCAGGAAGCGCGCGTGCTCGAAGCCGCGCTCGTACTGGTGCAGCGTCTGCCCCAGGTGCCAGTCGGAGGTATGGAGGATTCTCATCAGACAGGGATTATTGCCCCAGTTCGACGACGGCTCCGGCCAGTGAAACTAGATTACCCAGCCATGACCAGTTCACGAGCGCAAGCCCCAGGGCGATTGCGCTATGTAGCCCGGGAATGATCTGAGACTGGGCTATTGAGCTGGCCGGGTGGATACTGAAGGCATGCTTGCCAACCCCCAGACCTACTTCGCCGAGTTGCCCGACCCCAGGCGGCA
>NZ_JAQTZS010000016.1 GCF_028687635.1 Malikia sp.
GGCTGATGAAGCACCGCTGGATGGAGGTCAAGCGCCGGACCAAGGAGGAACTGGAGCGAGCCGTTGAACACGTGTTCGAGCACTTTGGCAGTCAATTCAAAATGGAGTTCTGACTCGATTAACTTCTACTGGCTAACTTACGCTGCGACCGTCTCGCTCCAGGTCTGGCACGCATTGGGGATGCTCGCGCCGGGTTTCTGGGGCAATCGTTCGGCCAGCAGCACCGCCCTGCGGTTGAGCCGCGCATCCCCCAGCTCCAAGGTCTTGAATTCTTCCGCCGCCCAGCTCACACCCACGCTCCTGTCATGACAAACCCGTCATCCTACGAGATGTGTATAACGGGATGGTTTTACCTGCCACCCTACGCGCCGCAGAGCAACCCGGACGAGTACCTCAACCGCGACTTCAAGACGCAGTTGCCCACCGCTGACCGCTGCACAACGTCCAGCGGATTGTTGAAAAAGGCTGCTGCCTTCATGCAATTTTTGGTCAATAGCCCGGAACGAGTGAAGTCTTACTTCCAGCATGATTCAGTGATTTATGCCGCATGATCGGGTTGATGGTTGCCGCCTAAATAGTAAATTTATGAAAATCATCACGACTTGCGCGATACGCTACGTGCAAGGGCGGCGTCTACTTCGCTCATGAAGTGCGTATACCAGGGGCTGCTCACAGACACTCCCTCTACCCTGGTTTCTTGGACACCGATCAGGAAAAGCAATCTGTCTATCTCTAGGGGTGAGGTGCGCGCAGCAACTGCCCATTCGTGAACATCGGCGACCACCTGCAATTCCAGGCTGTCGGCCCTCAATAAATTTTGGTAACGACCTTGGAAGTTTTCGCGTGGATCGCTCAGGAACGTCATGAGCGCCTGGCTCTGCTTGAGTCCACGCAGGTCATGCGTGGTATATCTGCCCGTGATGTAGGCCATCAGTCTGGAGACATGAAGGTCTGGCTTTACGAACCACCCAGCCAAATGTTGGGCAGTTTCAGCAGGAGACAAACACACGGTCTGCAGACCGGGTACCTGGGAGTCCTTGACAAAGTTCGCCGCAGTCGCGATGCCCATCCAGGGCAGGCGGTCCAGATCGCGGAGGCAATCGAACACCTGCTGGCTCGGAGCCACGTTCGTTTGAGTCAGGAAAACCTGGTGCATGGTCGCGGCACACCCCTGATGATGTTCCTGTAGCCACTCCCAGAATTTCAAGACGCTGCGCAGTAAACCGATCATCAATGGGCGATGGGGCGGGCTGTTGTCGGCGATCTGGGCGATATCCAGAGCGAAATTGCCTCCAAGCACCAGGTCCTGCGACAGACTACGGCATTGCTTGGCAAGTTCGGGTAGATCCGGTACAGCCTGCAGCGTGTTACCGTCACCAAGTCGCTGGCGAATTACTCGGCCGATCATTTCGCCGAACGCTTCCGGGTTGGGCTTGACGCCACCGGCATTGGTCAGGCTGGCCGCGTAGACGTGGAACAGATCGGCTGTGTTCTGGTGGGGGGACTTCGCGCCAGCGTAGCCAGTGGACATAATCCATTTATTCAGTCTGGCTTGGTCGAAGGTGTCGATGACCTGTCGCACTCGGGCGATGGCAAGGTCACGCAGCACTTGCAGCATCGAATCGGCGCTTGAAGGTCGCCTCATGACGCTCGGTACTGCGATGGGTGTTTGAATATCCGGCTGCTGGTTTAGAGCATTTTCATTACTGTGCCCATCGCCATTGCCGCTGATCTCGTCTAGGAGGCGCGGATAGATTACCGAGAAACCTTCCGGTTCATCAAGGTCGATTTTGGTTAGGGTTGTGACCCTAGGTATTATTTCATCTAGAGCCTCGAATTTTAGGGCAATACGCTGAAGAAAATTGACGAGGGGATGTTTGCCGGACAGCGGGTGAAGACCATCGTTCTGATTCGGGAGGTCCACGGGGATCTTGTAGCGCAATTGATCAGAAGATCGCCACTCGGTCCAGCACTTATCAGGTAATCCTTGTTCCCGTACGTCTGCTTTGGCTGCCCAGACATACAACTGTTTTTCGATGATGCACAGTCCGAAACGGGGTTGACTGATGACCATGACCATTCGGCGATCCGGAATGTCTTCCGGAAAACGCTTCCGCCACTTGGCACGCGACTGTAGACGGCCGCGTCCGACGACGAGAAAGGGTAGAGCTGTGCCGTTCCACCCGGGCGAGGAGTGGTCACCAGCGGGTACGATTTCCGCGATGCGGGCGATCACGTGCCGAGCAATCCGGGTATCGACACCACTCTCCTTCAATTGCGCGCGCATCCGGGCTGAGCAGTAGTGCGTCAGGAACCATTCATCCGCCGCAGCTTCTTGTCCTTCGACTAGGCTATTAAAGTTGTCAAAGAAATGTTTGCGTTCAGCGTTTTCCCATGTCATCCTGGATTTCCTTTTCGGTTTTTCTCGTTTTACCGGCTGCAACAGGCCTTGGATTGAGCATCGGATCTGAATCCGCCCATGTTCAGGCTTGTTACCGATTCATGGTTTCGACCTCGAAGCCTACCACGCTGCGCTGCTCGCGGCTGAACTCGACCCCGATCAGGTGGATCGGCTCGCCGCGCGCGCGGTACTTGTCGGCGTAGCCCCGGTCCTTGATCTGTTGCAGGGCTTTGCCTTGTGGCACCAGTTCCACCACCTTGAACTCGAACAGGTAGATGTTCTGGTTGAATAGCACCGTCATGTCGATGCGGCCATGGTTCGTGACGTCTTCCAGCCGGATCTCCAGGCCCAGCGCGGCGAAGTGGCTGTAGAACACGCTCGCGTAGTAGCCCTCGTACTGGGCGATGGGGTTGCTGCGGTACCAGTCGTTCGGGATGCTGGCGAAGAAGGCGGTGAACAAGGCTCGCAGGCCGGCGAAGTCATTCGCCAGCAGCAGCCGATATAGGCGCCCGCTCTGGCGCGCCGTCTCGGTCGAGCGGGCGGTGAGCGCCTGCAGCAGCACACCGTTGAGGCTGGCCTCGACCTCCTGGTTCGGGTACTTGAGCGTGTACTCGGTGCGCGCGCCCATCTTGAACTGGCTGTCTATCGTCAGATAGCCGCTCTGGAACAGCAAGGCCTCGCTGCTGATCTCATCGACGTCGAAGGTCGACAGCAGGCTGTCCATCGTCACCCACTGCCCCAGCTCGGGTGTGAAGGTCTGGCGCTGCGTCAGCAGATCGACCAGGAAGGTCGGCGTGCCGGTCTCGAACCAGTAGGGCCTGAACTCGCGCATGTCGAACAGCAGCAGCAGGTCGAACGGGTTATAGACGCTGGTGCCGGTCCAGTTGTAGCCGTTGTACCAGCGCCGGATCTCGTCGCGGTCGAGTCCTGGCAGCTCTGGCGCGAACACGGTGTCGACATCCTCGTCGGTGTAGCCGCAGATGGCGGAGTAGCGCGCATCGACCGTGATGTCCTTGAGGTTGTTGAGCCCCGAGAACAGCGAGACCTTGCTGAATTTCGATACGCCCGTGAGCAGCGCGAACTTGATGTGCGCGTCCTCGTCCTTGAGCACCGAATATAGGTTGCGCAGAGCGTCACGCATCTGGCGCGCCACCTCGGGCACGGTGATGTTGTCGAGGATGGGTTTGTCGTATTCGTCGATCAGCACCACGACGCGCTGGCCGCTGGCAGCCTGCGCGCGACGGATTAGCTGCGAAAACAGATCCGCCATGTTCTGCTGCTGTGGCGGTTCGAGTCCCAGGCGCTCATGGCTTTCCTGCAACAGCAGCTGGATACGTTGTCCCAGCTCGGCACGGCTGCGCAACACACCCCGGCCAAAGCTGATCCGGATCACCGGGTAGGTTTGGGACCAGTCCCAGTGTCGTTCGGCGTGCAGCCCCTGGAATAGTTCACGCTGGCCTTCGAACAGCTCGGCCATGGTGTCGAGCAGCAGGCTCTTGCCGAAGCGCCTGGGTCGGCTCAGGAAGTAGTACTTGCCCTCGTCGATCAGGCGCAGGATATGCGGCGTCTTGTCGACGTAGTAGTGGCCTTCCTGCCGGATCTCGGCGAAGGTCTGGATGCCGATCGGCAGCTTCTTGCGTTTCATGTAGTCTCCACCTCGAAGCCGACGACGCTGCGAGCTTCCTTGCTGAATTCCACCCCGATCAGGTGGATCGGCTCGCCGCGCGCGCGGTACTTTTCGGCATAGCTCCGGTCCTTGATCTGTTGCAGGGCTTTGCCTTGTGGCACCAGTTCCACCACCTTGAACTCGAACAGGTAGATGTTCTGGTTGAACAGCACCGTCATGTCGATGCGGCCATGGTTCGTGACGTCTTCGAGCCGGATCTCCAGCCCCAGCGCGGCGAAGTGGCTGTAGAAGACGCTGGCGTAGTAGCCCTCGTACTGGGCAATCGGGTTGCTGCGGTACCAGTCGTTCGGGATGCTGGCGAACAGCGCCGTGAACAGGGCTTGCAGGCCGGTGAAGTCGTTGCGCTTGAGGCATTGCAGCAACTGCAGCCGCTGCGTCAAGCCCTGCGAGCCTGGCAAGCCTAGGCGTGGCAGCAGCGCCTTGTTCAGGCTGCTGCGGACTTCCCGGTTGGGGTAGCCCAGCGTATAGACCCATTCACCCGGCAGGACTTCCTCCGCGCCGTGCAAGGTCAGGTAGCCGGCCTGGAACAGCAAGGCGTCGGTCTCGATGTGATCGACATCGAAGCTCGACAGCAACTCCAGGTCCGTGACATGCCTGTCGAGAGCGGGCGTGAAGGTCTGGCGCTCGGTCAGCAGGTCGACCAGGAAGGTCGGCGTGCCGGTCTCGAACCAGTAGGGTTTGAACTGGCGCTCCTGAAACAACAGCAGCAGATCGAACGGGTTGTAGACACTGGTGCCGGTCCAGTTGTAGCCGTTGTACCAGCGCCGGATCTCGTCGCGGTCGAGACCTGGCAACTCGGGCGCGAATACCTGGTCCACATCCTCGTCGGTGTAGCCGCAGATGGCCGAGTAATCTGCCGACACCGTGATGTCGCGCAGGTTGTTGAGCCCCGAGAACAGCGAGACCTTGCTGAACTTGCTCACGCCCGTGAGCAGCGCGAACTTGATGTGCGCATCCTGTCCTTTGAGCACCGAATACAGGTTGCGCAGCCCCTCGCGCATCTGGCGCGCCACCTCGGGCTCGGTGATGTTGTCCAGGATCGGCTTGTCGTATTCGTCGATCAGCACCACGGCGCGCTGGCCGCTGCGTTCGTGCAGCTGCTGAATCAGTTCGGCGAACCAGCCCGAGATGCTGGTGTTGTGGCACAAGATGCCGTGGCGTTGTTGCTGCGCGCGCAGCAGCTCGCGCATCTTCTCGTCCAGTGCCTGCTGACTGTGCAGGACCCCATCCGAGAAGCTGATTCGGATCACCGGGTAGGTTTGGGACCAGTCCCAGTGCGTATCAGCATGCAGCTCTTGGAACAGTTCACGCCGGCCCTCGAACAGCTCGGCCATGGTGTCGAGCAGCAGGCTCTTGCCGAAGCGCCGCGGACGACTCAGGAAATAGTACTTGCCTTCGTCGATTAGGCGCAGGATATAGGGCGTCTTGTCGACGTAATAGTGGCCTTCCTGCCGGATCTCGGCGAAGGTCTGTATGCCGATCGGCAGCTTCTTGTGCTTCATGGGGTTTGCGTTTTGTGACTCTCTTGGCGCGAATGATGCACGCACGTCGGCAAGTGTGTCCCCGGGCAACATGAACACGCCCTAGCCTAGGCGCACCAGCCATCCTGTGCGGGCCAGTCGGGCAGAGCGATTCGCTGTGACTCCGTGCGCCTTGAACCAGCAAGTGCTCAAGGGGGCACCTCGGGGAATAGTCGCGAGCAGCTCCTTGAATGAAATATTTTCTGAAGTGTGCAAAATGCTTATACTATACCGAGAAAATCATTTCGTACAGTGCGCGACTGGGCCTGTCCGGCCTGTGGCGTTGTCCACGACCGCGACGTGAACGCGGCAGTGAATCTCGGGAACATGGCGGTGAGTTCCGCCGTCTCAGCTTGTGGAGATGAAGGCGCTGGCCGTCGGTGCAAGACAGCTCAAGCCGCACTCCCCCCGGCGTCACTACGGGCGGCCTGCACGACCGCTTGCGGATCGGTGGTCAGCAGGTCGACGGGGCGCGCGCTGTCTGGCAGCGTGCCGTTGTTCGAGGTGAACCACAGCGCCAGCTTCCAGGGCGTCTTGTGCCCACCGAAGGCTTCCAGCACTTCCTGCACTACCTTGATCGGTTTGCCTGCCTCGAACTGGAAGGCGGGATAGACGTCGCGCTCGCGGGCCACCTTGTCCGGGTGCGGCACGGCGAACACCTGGTGGCGCTTGCGCCAGTTGTCGGCCAGGGCCGCGCGGTTGCTCGCCTGCGATCCGTTGGCGTCGGCCAGTTGCTCGGCGGTGAAGTAGCCGAACTCGTTGAGGATGCGGACATGGCGGTGCGCGAGCCTCTGCGCCATCTCCAATTCGACGGCGCTGGGCGCGAGCATGCGTGCGGCCATGAAGTCGACCATTTCCTCCAGGCGGCGCTCACGCACCTTGGCGATCTTCTCGGCCAGCAGGTGATCCAGCAGCGTTAGCGAGGCCAGCAGCGTGGTGTATGCGGTCTCATCAATCACCTCGATCACAAAGGACCGCCCGGAACGCGACCGGCGTCCCCGCTCGTCGCGGTAGGGCTGTACGGTGAACACGTCGCCCTGCAGCATGAGAGATGCGGCTTTGACCATGGCATGAACTCCAATCAATATTCTGATGTAATCTTACATCATGAGGTCAAAAAGTTCATTGCTGCAGAGCCCAGTCGGCGCATGGATGCATGCTGCCTCCTGCAGGCAGCAGTTATCATTCTGGACGGCTGGGAGCCGCCAGCACCGTCAATGTTGAAGCTGTTCCGTTTCCACTTCAAACCCCACCACGCTACGCTGCTCGCGGCTGAACTCCACCCCGATCAGATGGATCGGCTCGCCGCGCGCGCGGTACTTGTCGGCGTAGCCCCGGTCCTTGATCTGCTGCAGCGCCCGCCCCTCGGGCACCAGCTCGACCACCTTGAACTCGAACAGGTAGATGTTCTGGTTGAACAGCACCGTCATGTCGATGCGGCCATGGTTCGTGACGTCTTCCAGCCGGATCTCCAGCCCCAGCGCGGCGAAGTGGCTGTAGAAGACGCTGGCGTAGTAGCCCTCGTACTGGGCGATCGGGTTGCTGCGGTACCAGTCGTTCGGGATGCTGGCGAAGAAGGCCGTGAACAAGGCTTGCAGACCTGCGAAGTCGTTGGCCAGCAGCAGGCGGTAGAGCTGCCCGCTTTGGCGTCCCGGCTGCGACAGATTTCCCGTCAGGCCTTGCAGCAGCGCGCCGTTCAGGCTGGACTCGACCTCCAGGTTCGGGTACTTGAGCGTGTACTCGGTGCGCGCGCCCATCTTGAACTGGCTGGCAATCGTCAGGTAGCCCGACTGGAACATCAGCGCCTCGGTCGAGATCTGCTCGACGTCGAATGACGATAACAGCGACTCCATCGCGACCAGCTGCCCGAGCTCAGGGGTGAAAGCTTGCCGCTGCGTCAGCAGATCGACCAGGAAGGTCGGCGTGCCGGTCTCGAACCAGTAGGGCTTGAACTGCCGCTCCTGAAACAGCAGCAGCAAATCGAAAGGGTTGTAGACGCTGGTGCCCGTCCAGTTGTAGCCGTTGTACCAGCGCCGGATCTCGTCGCGGTCGAGACCTGGTAGCTCGGGTGCGAACACCTGATCCACGTCCTCGTCGGTGTAGCCGCAGATGGCCGAATAAGCCGCCGAAACCGTGATGTCGCGCAGGTTGTTGAGCCCCGAGAACAGCGATACCTTGCTGAACTTGCTCACGCCGGTCAGCATCGCGAACTTGATATGCGCGTCCTCGTCCTTGATGACCGAGTAGAGGTTACGCAAGCCGTCGCGCATCTCGCGCGCTATTGCCGGCTCGGTGATGTTGTCCAGGATCGGCTTGTCGTATTCATCGACCAGGACCACCACGCGCTGGCCCGCGCCCGCATGAGCGCCGCGGATGAGCTGTGCGAACAAGCCCGAGATGTCCTGTGCCCCGGGCATCTCCAGTCCCAATCGCACATAGTTGTCTTGCAGCAGCAGCCTGATGCGTTGTTCCAGCTCGGCGCGACTGTGCTGTACTCCCTTGCCGAAGCTGATGCGAATGACCGGATAAATCCTGGACCAGTCCCAGTGTTGCTCGGCATGGAGTCCCGTGAACAAGACACGGTTGCCCTCGAACAGTTCGGCGATGGTGTCGAGCAGCAGGCTCTTGCCGAAGCGCCTGGGTCGGCTCAGGAAGTAGTGCGAGCCCTCGTCGACCAGGCGCAGGATCAGCGGCGTCTTGTCGACGTAGTAGCAGTTGTCTTCGCGGATCTTGGCGAAGGTCTGGATGCCGATCGGCAGTCTTTTGCGGGCACTCATATCGTGAGTCTGTCACAGCCTGCCGGTCGCTATGATGCGCGCATCACGGCTCCTGTGCCGCCTCGCTCAAGCCCCGCATGATCGGGTACATCACATAGGACATGACCGAGCGCTTGCCGACCACGATCTCGGCGCTCAGCGTCATGCCGGGGATCAGCGGGGCGTTGCGCGGCAGGTTGCGCAGTTCGTTCTGCTCCAGCTTGGCGCGTCCCAGGTAGTAGGGCGCGCCGGCCTGGCCGGCTTGCTGGGTGAAGGCGTCGCGGCCGAGCTTTTCCAGCTTGCCCTTGATCAGGCCGTGCTTCTGGAACGGGAAGGCGTCGATCTTCAGGCGCACCGGGTCGTCGAGCTTGACGTAGCCGACGTCCTGGGCCTCGATCTGCACCTCGGCCTCCAGCGTCTCGCCCAGCGGCACCAGCGTGACCAGTGGCTCGGCCTCGCGGATGATGGAGCCGGTCGAGCGCGCGGCGATTTCGAGCACCACGGCGTCGCTCGGTGCCACCAGCTCGATCAGGCGGCTGCGGCGTTCGGCCTTCTTGACCTGTTCGGCCACGCTGTCGCGCTCGCGCCGCACGGCCACCAGCTCCTCGGTCGACTTCTGGCGCCACTCGCGGCTGAAGCTGGCTTTCTCGGCTTCGGCCTCGGCCAGCTGGCGCTTGAGCTCGATGCTGCGGTTGCGCGCGTTGATGAGCTCGCGCTCGACTTCCTGGCGCCGCTCGCGGCTTTCCAGCAGCTTCATGTTGGACTGGAACTGCTGCTGCGTCAGCTTCTCGTTCATGCTCTCGATTTCGAGCAGCGACTTGACGCGGCCTTCCAGGCTCTGGATGTCATGCGTGTTCGTGGCCATGGCGGCCTTGTTGCGCTCGATGCTCTCGTTGAGGCGCAGCAGCCGGGCCTGGTAGCTGGCCAGCCGTTCGCCTTGCAATTGCGCTTGCAGTTGCTCGTCCCGGTTCCGGCCCTGTGATGCGGCGGCCTTGCCGGCCAGTTCCTGCTCGACGCGCTGTACCTCGGCGTCCAGGCTCTTGAGCCGGTCCTGGACCTGGGTCAGGTCGGCGGTGATGAAGGTCGGGTCGAGCACGGCCAGCACCTGGCCCTTCTTGACGATCTGGCCGGGCTGGACGTTGAGCGCGCTGATCTGCGCGGTCTCCAGCGGCTGCAGCACGATGTTGGGCTGGGCCGTGACCAGCTTGCCGCGCGCGGTGACGACCTGATCGACCTCGAACCAGCTGGCCCAGGCGATGGTGGTGGCGATCAGCCCGACCAGCAGGTAAAGCGTGGCCGACAGGCCGCCGGGCAGGGGTTTCTTCTCCAGCGCGTCGGCGTCGGGCAGGAAGTCGGTGCGCCAGCGGCCGGTCTTGCCGCGCGTGCGGGCGACTGCGGGTTTCAAAGGTGGCTGGTTTGCTGGTTCCATAGGTCGGTATAGGGCTCGCAGCGGCCCAGCAGGGCGCCGTGGGGGCCGGCATCATCCAGATGACCGCGCTCGAAGACGAAGATCTGGTCGGCATGGACCAGGGTGGACAGGCGGTGGCTGACGATGATGACCGTGCGGTCGGCCGCGATGCGACCGAGGTTGCGGATGAAGATGGCCTCGCTCTCGGGGTCGAGCGCGCTCGACGCTTCGTCGAGGATCAGGATGCGTGGCGAGGGCAGCAGGGCGCGCGCGATCGCCAGCCGCTGGCGCTGGCCGCCCGACAGGTTGCCGGCGTTTTCTTCCAGCAGGGTGTCGTAGCCCTGGGGCAGGCGCTCGATGAACTCGTCGGCACCGGCGGCCTGGGCGGCGGCCACGATCTGCTCGAAGCTGGCGTCGGGACGCGCCATCGCGATGTTCTCGCGCACGCTGCCGCGGAACATGAAGTTGTCCTGCAGCACCACGCCGATGCTGCGGCGCAGGTGGGCCAGGTCGATTTCGCGGATGTCGACGCCGTCGAAGCGCACCACGCCTTCCTGCACCGGGTACAGGCCCTGGATCAGGCGGGTGAAGGTGGTCTTGCCCGAGCCGCTGCGCCCGACCACGCCGACCACGGTGCCGGGCGCGATGTTGAGGTTGATGCGGTCGAGGGCGGTCGTGCTGGCGCCGGGGTAGCGGAAGGTGACGCCGTCGAGCGCGATCTGGCCCTTGAAGGCCGGGCGCAGGCCGCCCGAGGACTTGCGCTCGGGCGGGTGGTTCATGACCTCGCCGAGCATCTTGACCGACAGCGCGGTCTCCTGGTACTGGTGCACCAGGCCGACGATCTGCACCAGCGGGCCGACCACGCGATTCGACATCATCTGGAACGCGATCAGAGCGCCGACGGTCAGCTCCAGGCTGAAGACGTCGAGCGCGCCGATCGCGATCACGCTGACCATCATCAGCTTTTCCAGCAACTGGGTCACGGTGCTGGCGGCGATCGACATGCGGCCGACGCCGAAATGCATCTGGATGCTGGTGGCCGAGTACTGGTCCCAGAGCTTGCGCTGCTTGGGCTCGATCGCCAGCGACTTGACGGTGCGCATGCCGTGGATGGTCTCGACCAGCATCGACTGGCGCGTGCCCTCGGCGTTGTAGAGCGCCTGCAGTCTTGTGTTGAAGGGCTTGATCAGCAGCACCACGATCAGCGCCATCAGGCCTGAGAAGCCGAACACCACGGCCGCGAGCTTGCCGCTGTACGACACCAGCAGCGGGATGAACAGGATCAGGCCGATGGCGTCGAGCGCGGTGAAGAACAGCTGCCCGGTCAGGAAGCCGCGGATCGACTGCACCTGCTGCATGTGGCGCACGATGACGCCGGCGGTGTGGCTCTCGAAATACTCGATCGGCAGCGACAGCAGCTTGCCGAAGGTGCGCCGCGCCAGCCGGATGTCGATCACGTTGGTCGCGTGCAGCAGCAGGGTCTGGCGCATGAAGCCGAAGCCGGCCTCGAACAGCAGCAGGCCGACGATGGCCACCGTCAGCACGGTCAGGGTCGAGTAGCTCTCGTGCACCAGCACCTTGTCGATGATCAGCTGCGAGAAGATCGGCATCCCCATGCCGAGCAGCTGCAGCATGATGGCGGTGATGGCGATGTCGCGGAAGGCCTTGCGCTGGCGCAGGATCTCGGGGATGAACCAGCGCAGCCCGAACGGCTGGTTCTCGTCGAGCAGCTTGTGCTGGCGCTTGAGCAGCACCAGCTGGCCGGACCAGCTGGCCAGGAAGTCGGCCCGCTCGACCAGACCGATCTGGCCGCTGCCGGCCAGCGGGTCGAGCATGGCCAGTCTCGGGCCGTTGTCGCCCGCCTGCACGCCCGCGATGATGACCGAGCTGCCGTCGTGCCGGCGCGCCAGCAGCGGAAAGACGTCCTTGAGCTCGACCAGCTCAGCCCAGCTGGAGTCGACCCGCTGCGCCTTGAAGCCCAGCTCGGCGGCCATGCGCAGCAGCAGCTTGTCGTCGGGTTCGCTGGCGTCGAGCGCGTATTCATGCACCAGCCGCTCGGGCAGTGCCTGGACGCCGTGGTGCTGGGCGATCGCGGTCAGGCATTGGAGGGTGGAGTGGCGGTACTCAGGGGTCATGCCGAAATCTGGACTCGGGTTCTGGGTCGATTGCCGGGGGCAGGGCGAGGCACCAACCTGAAAGGATTTGGTCAGGCTGGAGTGGGCTCGAATAAAATTGCACGTTCCCAAGAAGCGCTGCAGCGTCCGATTATCTCTGTTCCCGCAAGGGGGCAATCGCGACGTCAGGCTTGGGTCTTCCTGTCCTTAACGGCGCTTGCCGGATTTTCATTAGCCTTCCAGGTGAGTGCAGTGCCCCATCTCAATTCTTCCGTGAACGAATCCAAGCTGGCCGCCGCCGCGGCTGTTCCTCTTGTCCCGCCCATGCTGCTGTCCGGTCTTGAGCCGCTCGTGATCGGCGAGGACAGCCTGTTCGTCAATATCGGCGAGCGCACCAACGTCACCGGGTCGAAGGCGTTCGCGCGCATGATCCTCAACGGCCAGTACGAGGAGGCGCTGGTCGTCGCGCGCCAGCAGGTCGAGAACGGCGCCCAGATCGTCGACGTCAACATGGACGAGGCCATGCTCGACAGCCAGGCCGCGATGGTGCGCTTCCTCAACCTGATGGCGAGCGAGCCCGACATCGCCCGCGTGCCGGTGATGATCGACAGCTCCAAGTGGAGCGTGATCGAGGCTGGCCTGCGCTGCGTGCAGGGCAAGGGCGTGGTCAACTCGATCAGCATGAAGGAGGGCGTGGCGGAGTTCAAGCGCCAGGCCGGGCTGATCCAGCGCTACGGCGCCGCCACCGTCGTGATGGCCTTCGATGAAAAAGGCCAGGCCGACACCTACCAGCGCAAGGTCGAGATCTGCGAGCGCGCCTATCGCATCCTGGTCGACGAGGTCGGTTTCCCGCCCGAGGACATCATCTTCGACCCCAACATCTTCGCGATCGCCACCGGCATCGAGGAGCATGACAACTACGCGGTCGATTTCATCAACGCCACCCGCTGGATCAAGCAGAACCTGCCGGGCGCCAAGGTCTCGGGTGGCGTGTCCAACGTCTCGTTCAGTTTCCGTGGCAACGAGCCGGTGCGCGAGGCCATCCACACCGTGTTCCTGTATCACGCGATCCAGGCCGGCATGGACATGGGCATCGTCAACGCCGGCATGGTCGGCGTCTACGACGAGCTCGACGCCGAGCTGCGCGAGCGGGTCGAGGACGTGGTGCTGAACCGGCGCCCGGACTCGACCGAGCGCCTGCTCGAGATCGCCGAGAGCGTCAAGGGCGCGGCCAAGGACGACAGCGCCAAGTACGCCTGGCGCGCGCTGCCGGTGCGCGAGCGCCTCAAGCACGCGCTGGTGCATGGCCAGAACGAGTTCATCACCGAGGACACCGAGGAGGTGTGGCGGGCGCTCAAGGCCGACGGTGGCCGTCCGCTGCATGTGATCGAAGGCCCGCTGATGGACGGCATGAACGTGGTCGGCGACCTGTTCGGCCAGGGCAAGATGTTCCTGCCCCAGGTGGTCAAGTCGGCCCGCGTCATGAAGCAGGCCGTGGCCCACCTCGTGCCCTATATCGAGGAAGAAAAGCTGCGCCTGCAGGCCGCTGGCGGCGACGTCAAGTCCAAGGGCAAGATCGTGATCGCGACCGTCAAGGGCGATGTGCACGACATCGGCAAGAACATCGTGACCGTCGTCCTGCAGTGCAACAACTTCGACGTCGTCAACATGGGCGTGATGGTGCCCTGCCACGAGATCCTGGCCAAGGCCAAGGAGGTCAATGCCGACATCGTCGGCCTGTCGGGCCTGATCACGCCCAGCCTGGAGGAGATGCAATATGTCGCCGCCGAGATGGAGAAGGACCCCTGGTTCCGCGAGCGCGGCATCCCGCTGCTGATCGGCGGCGCCACCTGTTCGCGCGTGCACACCGCGGTCAAGATCGCGCCGAACTACAGCGGTCCGGTGGTCTACGTGCCCGACGCCTCGCGCAGCGTGGCGGTGGCGCAGGGCCTGCTGGGCGAGCAGAAGGCCGGCTACCTGGCCGAGCTCGCCGCCGACTACGAGCAGGTGCGCCGTCAGCACGCGAACAAGAAGCAGACCCCGCTGTGGCCCTTGGCCAAGGCGCGCGCCAACGCGACGCCTATCCGCTGGGACGACTACGCGCCGGTGGCGCCCAAGTTCACCGGCCGGCGCCTGTTCAAGAACTTCGACCTGGCGGAGCTGGCCCAGTACATCGACTGGGCGCCGTTCTTCCAGACCTGGGATCTGGCCGGGCCTTATCCCGCCATCCTGGACGACGAGATCGTGGGCGAGCAAGCGCGCAAGGTCTTCGCCGACGCCCAGGCCATGCTGAAGAAGATCGTCGAGGGCCGCTGGCTGAGCGCCAACGCGGTGCTGGGCCTGTACCCGGCCAACGCGGTCGGCGACGACATCGAGCTCTATGCCGACGAGGGTCGCAGCCAGGTCGCGCTGACCTGGCACGGCATGCGCCAGCAGACCGAGAAGCAGGAAATCGACGGTGTCATGCGCCCGAGCCGCTGCCTGTCCGACTTCGTCGCGCCCAAGGGCAGCGGCGTGGCCGATTACGTGGGGCTGTTCGCGGTCACGGCCGGCATCGGGGCCGACAAGCGGGCCGAGGCCTTCGAGGCGGCGCAGGACGACTACAGTTCGATCATGCTCAAGGCGCTGGCCGACCGCCTGGCCGAGGCCTTCGCCGAATGCCTGCACCAGCGCGTGCGCACCGACCTCTGGGGTTACGCGCCGCACGAGGCCCTGAGCCGCGAGCAGCTGATCGCCGAGCAGTACCAGGGCATCCGCCCGGCGCCTGGCTACCCGGCCTGCCCGGACCACTCGGTCAAGCGCGCGATGTTCGAGCTGCTGCATTGCGAGGACATCGGCATGGGCCTGACCGACAGCCTGGCGATGACGCCGGCGGCCAGCGTCAGCGGCTTCTACCTGGCGCACCCCGACAGCTGCTACTTCAACGTCGGCAAGATCGGCCGCGACCAGCTGGCCGACATGGCGGCGCGCCGTGGCCTGCCGGAAGCCGAGCTCGAGCGGCTGCTGGCGTCGAACCTCTGATTCAGCTGCCGCCGACCAGCCCGCGCCGGTACTGCATCGCCTCGGCCAGATGCGGCACTTCGATCGAATCCGCCTGGGCCAGGTCGGCGATGGTGCGCGCCACCCGCAGCGCGCGGTGGGTGGCGCGGCCCGACCAGCCGAGCCGGGTCGCGGCCTTTTCCAGCCATTGCAGCGCCTGGCTGTCGAGCCTGGCGTGGCGTTCCAGTGCGTCGCCGGCCAGCCACTGGTTGGCCTGGCCCTGGCGGGACTCGGCGCGCTGGCGCGCTGCCAGCACGCGCTGTCGCACCTGCGCGCTCGCTTCGCCCGGGGCCGCGCCCAGCAGGTCCTGCGCCGGCAAGGCCGGTACCTCGACTTGCAGGTCGATGCGGTCGAGCAGCGGTCCGCTGAGCTTGCCCTGGTAGCGCGCGACCTGGTCCGGCGTGCAGCGGCAGGCCTTGATGCTTGAGCCCAGGTAGCCGCAGGGGCAGGGGTTCATGGCCGCCACCAGCTGGAAGCGGGCCGGGAACTCGGTTTGGCGCGCCGCGCGCGAGATGCGGATCGACCCTGATTCGAGCGGTTCGCGCAGGGCTTCCAGCGCGTTGCGGGGGAATTCGGGCAGCTCATCGAGGAACAAGATTCCATGGTGTGCGAGCGAAATTTCGCCCGGGCGTGGCGGTGAGCCACCACCCACCAGCGCGACCGCGCTGGCGCTGTGGTGCGGCGCACAGGTCGGCCGCCGACCCCATTGCTCGAAGCTGAAGCGGCCCGCGAGCGAGGCGACTGCAGCGGATTCCAGCGCCTCCTCGTCGTCCAGGGGCGGCAGCAGACCGGCCAGCCGCTGCGCCAGCATGGACTTGCCCGAGCCCGGCGAGCCAACCAGCAGCAGGCTGTGGCCGCCAGCGGCCGCGATCTCGAGCGCGCGCCTGGCGGCAGCCTGTCCCTTGACATCGGCCAGGTCGGGACCGGCATCCAGGGCCTGCGGGGTCCGGGCCTCGACCCGGTGCCAGCCGTCGTCGTCTGCCGCCGCCTCGGCCAGCGCGCTGCCGACGGGGGCGAACTGGCGCGCCACATCGAGCAGATGGCGCGCGCGCCAGACCTGTGCGCCCCTGGCCAGCGCGGCCTCCTCGGCGCTGTCGGGCGGCAGCACCAGCCGGGTGGCGGCGCCCGCACCTGCCTGGCGCAGCGCCAGCCCCATGGCCAGCGCACCGCGTATCGGACGCAGCTCGCCGCCGAGCGAGAGCTCGCCCGCGAACTCGTGCCCGGCCAGCCGGCTGGCATCGAGCTGTCCGCTGGCGGCCAGGATCCCGAGCGCGATCGGCAGGTCGAAGCGGCCCGAGTCCTTGGGCAGGTCGGCCGGCGCCAGGTTGACCGTGATGCGCTTGTTGCTCGGGAATTCGAGGCCGGCGTTCTGGATCGCCGAGCGCACCCGCTCGCGCGCCTCCTTGACCTCGGTGTCGGCCAGGCCGACCAGCGTGAAGCTGGGCAGTCCGTTGGCCAGATGGACCTCGACCTGCACCGGCCGGGCCTGCAGCCCCAGCAGGGTGCGACTCTGCACCAAAGCAAGACTCATGGTTGGCTTCCTCCCTGTCCGAACGGGCGCGCCTGGAATGCGGCCCCTGATTGGTGCACCAAAATGGTGAACATGGATCGAGACTGGCTTCATATTAGCCGGGCGCGAACGGTTATGGGGGGCTCCAGGCGGCAAGTGTTGGGGTGGACAGCTGGCACGCTCCATGCTTGTAAATGGCATCGCATCAACGCAATCCCAGAGAGGTCGCTCATGAAAATGGTTTCCGCCATCATCAAACCCTTCAAGCTCGACGAGGTGCGCGAGGCGCTGTCCCAGATCGGCGTGCAGGGCATCACCGTCACCGAGGTCAAGGGCTTCGGTCGCCAGAAGGGCCATACCGAGCTCTACCGTGGCGCCGAGTACGTGGTCGATTTCCTGCCCAAGGTCAAGGTCGAGGCCGCCGTGGACGATTCCCTGGTCGACCGGGTGATCGAGGCGATCGAGAGCGCCGCCCGCACCGGCAAGATCGGGGACGGCAAGATCTTCGTCTTTCCGGTCGAGCAGGTCGTGCGCATCCGTACCGGCGAGACTGGCGCCGAGGCGCTCTGATTCATTTCCCCCCAGGAGAGAACGACATGAACAAGAAGCTATTGAGCCTTGGACTCGCGCTGGCCACCACGGCCACGCTGGCGCAGGACGGCGGTGCGGCCGCGACAGCGGTGGCCCAGGTGGCCGACGTGGCGGCAGCCACGGCAGCGGCTGTCCCGGTGCCCAACAAGGGTGACACCGCCTGGATGATGGTCTCCACCCTGCTGGTGATCCTGATGACCGTGCCGGGGCTGGCGCTGTTCTACGGCGGCCTGGTGCGCGGCAAGAACATGCTCAGCGTCCTGATGCAGGTCATGGTGGTGTTCTCGCTCGCGGTCGTGCTGTGGTTCACCTATGGCTACAGCCTGGCCTTCACCGAGGGCAACAGCTTCATCGGCGGCCTCGACCGCCTGTTCATGAAGGGCATCTGGGACAACGCCACCGGCACCTTCGCCAACGCCGCTACCTTCAGCAAGGGCGTGGTGATTCCCGAGATCGTGTTCGCCGCCTTCCAGGCCACCTTCGCCGGCATCACCTGCGCGCTGATCGTCGGCGCCTTCGCCGAGCGCATGAAGTTCTCGGCCGTGCTGCTGTTCACCGCGATCTGGTTCACCTTCAGCTACCTGCCGGTCGCGCACATGGTCTGGTTCTGGA
Organism: Malikia sp.; assembly: GCF_028687635.1. Lineage (GTDB taxonomy): Bacteria > Pseudomonadota > Gammaproteobacteria > Burkholderiales > Burkholderiaceae_C > Malikia. Next base: position 17,639 of record NZ_JAQTZS010000016.1, read on the forward strand.
TGGGTCCCGACGCCTACAGCTCGGCCGCCGTGGTCGACGAGATGACCGGCAAGGCCGGCCTGATCTGGCAGTGGGGCGCGCTCGACTTCGCGGGCGGCACCGTGGTGCACATCAACGCCGCCGTCGCGGGCCTGGTCGGCGCCTACATGGTGGGCAAGCGCATCGGCTATGGCCGTGAATCGATGGCGCCGCACAGCCTGACCCTGACCATGGTCGGCGCCTCGCTGCTGTGGGTGGGCTGGTTCGGCTTCAACGCCGGCTCGGCGCTGGAAGCCAATGGCTTCGCCGGCCTGGCCTTCATCAACACCTTCGCCGCCACCGCCGCCGCCGTGCTGGCCTGGTGCCTGGGCGAAGCGCTGATGCGTGGCAAGGCCTCGATGCTGGGCGCTGCATCGGGCGCCGTCGCCGGCCTGGTCGCGATCACCCCGGCCGCCGGCAACGTCGGCATCGGTGGCGCGCTGGTGATGGGTCTGCTGTCGGGCTTCGCCGGCCTGTGGGGCGTGCATGGCCTCAAGAAGCTGCTCGGCGCGGACGACTCGCTCGATGTCTTCGGCGTGCACGGTGTCTGCGGCATCCTGGGGGCGCTGCTGACCGGCGTCTTCAACAGCCCGGCCCTCGGCGGCCCTGGCTTCGTCGCCGACTGGTCGACCGCCACCATGGTCACCGCCGCCGATTACTCGATCGCCGCCCAGGTCTGGGTCCAGGCCAAGGCCGTGCTGCTGACCATCGTCTGGTCGGGCGTGGTCTCGGTGGTCGCCTACAAGGTCGTCGATCTGCTGGTCGGCCTGCGCGTCAGCGAGGAAGCCGAGCGCGAGGGTCTGGACATCAGCAGCCACGGCGAGAGCGCCTACAACCGCTGATCAGCGCCGGTTCACAGGGCATGACAACGGTGCCACAATGGTTTCAAACTCAACAGAGAAGGAGATGACCATGCTGTACCGTTTCAAGTCCAAGGCCGGCGGCGATGTGGTGATGCTGCAGCCCAACGGCAAGCAACTGCTCGAAATCCTGGGCAAGGACCCGGCGGGACCCGGCATCATCCTGCCCGAGCAGATGCCCGGCGCGCTCCAGACGCTGCGCGACGCCGTGTTCGAGGAGGAGGCCGAGCTCCAGCGCGAGATCCAGGAGGCGCTCGCGCGTGACGATGACACGCCCGACCCGGATCGCATCACCTTGCGCGTGCGCGTGACGCCCTTCATCGAACTGCTGCAGTACAGCATGCGCGAGAACACCCCGGTGACCTGGGGCGTCTGAGGATCAGTCGGCGTACTGGCCGGCCGCGTCGATCACGGTCTTGAGCTTGGCGATCTGGTCGGCCACGAAGGCCTTGTGCTCGGCCGGCTCGATCCGCTTGTCGGTCGCGACGATGGCGCCCAGCGCTTCCTGGCGCTTGATGAACTCGGGGTCCTTGAGCGCGACCTTGAGCGCATCGTTGATCTTCCTGGTGACGGCGGCCGGCGTGCCCTTGGGCGCGTAGAGGCCGTGCCAGATCGTCAGGTTGAAGTTCTTCAGCCCCATCTCGGACAGCGTCGGATAGTCTTTCAGCAGCTTGTGGCCGCTCAGCGGCTTGGCCGTGGTGACCGCGAAGGCCTTGACCCGACCGGACTCGATCTGGCTGGTGGTGTTGGTGGTCTGGTCGCACATCACGTCGACCTGGCCGCTCATCAGCGCGGTCATGGCTGGCGCCGTGCCGCCGAAGGGCACCGTGGTCATCGGGGTGTTGAGCTTCATCGCACTTTGCCACATCAGGCCGCACAGGTGCGAGGCCGAACCCAGGCCGGCATGCGCCAGGTTGAGCTTGCCGGCGTTGGCGCGGATGTAGTTCTCGAAGTCGCGGTAGGTGTTGGCCGGCAGCTGCGGCTTGCCGATCAGCGTCATCGGCACGTCGTTGACGATGCCCAGGTACTCGAAGTCCTCCAGCGGCTTGTAGGCCAGCTTGCGGTACAGCGCCGGGGTCGAGGCCATGCCGATATGCGTCAGCAGCAGGGTGTGGCCGTCGGGCGCGGCGCGCGCGACCTTGGCCGTGCCGATGGTGCTGCCGGCGCCAGCGGCGTTCTCGATCACGATGGTCGCGCCCAGCGGCTTGCGCAGCGCCTCGGCCAGATCGCGCGCGACGCGGTCGGTCGGACCGCCGGCCGCGAAGGGCACCACGATGCTCACGTTCTTGCTCGGGAAGTTCTGTGCCTGGGCGCTCAGGGTGGCGCTCAGTGCCAGGATGGCGAGGGCAATGGCTTTCATCTTGTCTCCTGTTGGGGGATCCGGGACGGGGGTCCCCGATCCTGCCGGATTCGAAGCCTGCTACCTGACGCCGAACTGACTGGGCTGGACGGCTGCGGGCGGTGCGGCAGCGGGCGACGGTGCGAGAATCTGGTCATTTCCGCACCAAGGCCCCGGCCCGTTCCGCCATGTCCAAGACCCTGTCCCTGCCCAAGCGTCCGCAGTCCGCCGCCGACCAACCGAAGTGGGAGGCGACCCGCAGCTCGCGTCCCGCGCCCAGCGGGCAGTCGACCGCGCGCCAGGCCCAGCCGCCGCGCAGCCCTCGGCCCCAGGGGCAGATGCCTGCTGCGGCGCGCCCGCCCAGGCCGGCGGCACGGCCCGACAGCCGCGATGCCAGCGAGCCGGTGCGCCTGAACAAGCGCCTGTCCGACCTCGGCCTGTGCTCGCGCCGCGAGGGCGACGAGTGGATCGAGCGTGGCTGGGTGCTGGTCAATGGTCGGGTCGCGCAGATGGGGCAGCAGGTCACCGCGCTTGACCAGATCGAGGTCGCGCCGCAGGCCACGGCCCAGCAGGGCGCCCGCGTCACCATCCTGCTGCACAAGCCGATCGGCTATGTCAGCGGCCTGCCCGAGGACGGCCACCAGAGCGCCGCCGTGCTGGTGCAGCCGCGCACGCGCTGGAAGGAGGATCGCGTGCCACGCCGCTTCGAGGCCGGCCACACGCGCGGGCTGGCGCCGGCCGGCCGGCTCGACATCGACTCGACCGGGCTGCTGATCCTGACCCAGGACGGCCGCGTGGCCAAGGCGCTGATCGGCGAGGATTCCGAGGTCGAGAAGGAATACCTGGTGCGCGTGCACTGGGCGCCCAACGGTCCCAAGGGCGTCGGCGTGGTGATGCAGGACCCACAGGCGGTGTTTCCGCCCGAGCGGCTGGCGCTGCTGCGCCACGGCCTGAGCCTGGACGGCCAGCCGCTGCGCCCGGCCCAGGTCGAGTGGCAGAACCCGGACCAGCTGCGCTTCGTGCTGAAGGAAGGCAAGAAGCGCCAGATCCGCCGCATGTGCGAGCAGGTCGGGCTGCATGTGGTGGGCCTCAAGCGGATCCGCATCGGCCGCGTCGTGCTGGGCAACCTGCCGCTGGGCGAATGGCGCTTCCTGGGCGAGAATGAAAGGTTCTGAGAATAAAAATTCATATAAATGAGTGAAAATGAACGGATCTGAAAAGGGGAATCGTTCATGAGGAAGAGAACAGCGATCGCGCTGACCGTCGTCGCGGCGCTCGCGGCTTGCGGTGGCGGCGAGGGAGGGGCGGTCCAGCAAACTGCCGATGGCTATCTGGTCGAGAGCGGCCTGGCGCAGAAGGGGCCTTTGGCCCGCGGGTCGGTGGTCACGCTCAACGAGCTCGACGCCACCGCGCTGGCGCCCAACGGCAAGAGCTACAGCTACGAGACGAAGGATGATCGCGGCACCTTTTTTCCGTCCAGCAAGTTCACCAGTCCCTATCTGGAGACGACCGCCCAGGGCTATTACTTCAACGAGGTCACCGGCAACAGCGACCAGTGGGTGGCGCTGCGCGGCCTGAGCGATCTCTCGGCCGGCGCGGATCGGGCCGTCAACGTCAACCTGCTGAGCGATGCCACGACGGAGCGCATCCGCACCCTGGTCACGGGCAAGCCAGCCCTGGCGTTCAAGGTGGCGCGTGCCAAGGCCCAGCGCGAGCTGCTCGATGCCCTGGGCATTGCCAACGGCGCCGATCTGCTGTCCGGTACGGCAAGCGCGCCGGCCAACTTCATGGAGCTCGATCTGAGCCAGTCGCGTCCGGCCGATCAGGCCCTGGCGGCGATTTCAGGCCTGGTTGCCCATGTCGGCAATCAGCGCAACAACGCGGGCGGCGTCACGGCCTTCCTGAGCGAGATGGGGGCCGATCTCGGCGATGACGGTCTGCTCAACAACTCGATCAAGCTGGGGCGCAGCGTGACGGAACAGCTGCAGCAGGCGGCGCTGGCCGTCGACCTGGGCTTGGTCGCAAGCAATCTGAACAAGGCGTATGGCAAGACGCTGTACCGCAAGGCCGATTTGACGCCATGGGTCGACAGCTCGGGCGGTCGCGACCAGGTGATCGACAAATACAAGTACGCTGCCGAGGGTGTTGCGGCTGGCAAGGAGAGCCTGTCGCCGGCCTGGGTGGCTGGCACCGATGACGTCGGTCAGTGCTTCTCGGTCAGTGGCGGCAGCTTGTACAAGAACGGCGTCAAGCAGAATGCGCCGGTGTTGGCGGCCAAGGGCAACCAGTTCACCTTGGGCGTCACGCCGCCCGCGCTGGGCAAACGTACCGAGTACCTCCAGCGCAGTGCCGCCGTGGCCGCCAAATGCACCGGGCAGACCACGGCCATGCGGCTGCTGCAGTACACGGTATCAGTCTCCAGCCAGGCTGCGATTGCGATGCCGGCCGATTACCTGGGCGCCAACCTGCCCGACATCACTGACTATTCCTACACGCCGGTCTATGCCGACCTGGTCAAGCAGGGGCGCGCCTTCGGCCCGACCGATCACCCCTGGGGCGGAGCGGCCGACATCGCGCCGGTCGGCAGCGACCTCTGGCCGACCGGCGACTTCGGCATTTTCCTGATGACGCTTCCCGGCATGGAGGGCCGATACAAGGCGTCGTTCACCGGCAAGGCCGACGTCAGCCTGAGCGCGTCGTACAACACCAAGATCGAGAACCTGCGCTACGACGTGGCGCTCAACCGAACCACGTTCGACGTGGTGCGCGCCTCGAACGCCGACAACCCCGCTGGCGCGCACATGGTGCTGATCTTCAAGAACACCGGCGCCGGCGTCAAGAATCTGAAGGTGGTGCGGCCGGGCTACGACCCCCTCAACCCGCCGCTGTTCACGCAGGAGTTCATCGACCATGTCGCGCGCTTCAAGGTGCTGCGCTTCATGGACTGGGTGCGCACCAACAACAATCCGAGCACGACCTGGGCCACGCGCACGCCGCCCAATCTGCCACATCGCACGACGACCGGCGTGCCCTGGGAGCATGTGATCGCGCTGGCCAACCAGGCGCAGAAGGACATCTGGATCAACATCCCGGTCGCCGCCGACGACAACTATGTGCTGCAGCTCGCCCGGCTGCTGAAATCGACGCTCAACGCCAACAGCAAGATCTATGTCGAATACAGCAACGAAGTCTGGAATTCGCAGTTCCAGCAGTTCGCGACCAACCGCAACCTCGCGACCAAGGAGCTCTATGACAACCCGCAATCGCCGCTGGCCCATGACGGCAAGACCCATGTCGATGTGATCGGCTACCGCTACATCGCCAAGCGCGGCAAGGAAATCAGCGACATCTTCCGCGGCGTCTACGGCGACGCGGCCATGATGACGAAGGTGCGCCCGGTGTTCGCCAGCCAGGTGGTGCAGACCTATGTCGCGCAGCTCGGCCTGGATTTCATCGATGCGGTCTACGGCCCGCCGTCACGTTATTTCTACGCCTTCGCCGGCGCGCCGTACTTCAACCTGGGCAGCCTGCAGCTGGTCGATGGCCTGAGCGTCGACGCCGTGCTGCAAGCCATGAGCGATTCGGTGACCGCGATGCCCAAGCAGGCCTATTTCGAGAAGAACGTCGCCTTCGCCAGCTGGTACGGCCTGCCGTTCTTCGCCTACGAGGCCGGAGCCGACACCTTCGGCCCGGGCAGCATCGCGGCCAAGAAGGCCGCCAGCCTCGACCCGCGCCTGCTCGACATCTGCAAGCGCTACCTGAGCAGCTGGTACGCCGGCGGCGGCCAGATGCTGATGTGGTACACCGCCGGTGCCAGCAACTGGGACACCCAGTACGGCACCTGGGGGCTGACGACCGATCTGGCGCTCACCGACGTGCCCAAGATCCAGTGCATGGACCAGACCCGCAACGGCCTGCTGCCCGCCATCAAGGCCCGCAACCAGGTGCCCGGCAGCTTCGATGCACTGGCCTATCTGGAAAACTTCGAGCCCTATAGCGAGAAATCCAAGGACCAGGTCAAGTACCTTCACCCTGGAAGTCATGTTGACTACCTGATCCACGCGCCGCAGGCCGGCAACTACTCGCTGGTGATCACCGCATCCGCCGCCCGCAGCGGCAACCAGATCGACGTGCTGCTCAACAACCAGACCGTGACGGCCGCCTTCGAATTGAGTGGCAACAGCCTGAGCACGCCGCGCGACAACGCGGCGATCCCGATCGCGGTGCCCAGGGGCTTCAGCACCTTGCGCATCAAGACCAAGGCCGAGAACGGGGGCTTCTGGCTGTCTAAGTTCACGCTGCGCTGATGGCAAGCCAGTCGTCGCCCAGGGTCGCGGGGGGTGCGGCGGGCGACGATTTGTGCTCGCACCATGAGGAGTCCGCCGCACTCCCCGCGACCCCTCCAGGCCACATCAACGTCCCGGCCCTTGAAATCACCGTCGCCGTCGCCAACTAGCCAGTCGTGTGCTGACCGGCCGGGTGGTGTCCTACACCATCGGGCCGGTCGCTGCCTCCCCCGAATTCCACGTCGAGTTTTACTGCCTAGACCATGAGCAAACATACCCACGCTTTCCAGGCCGAAGTGGCCCAGCTGCTGCACCTCGTCACCCACTCGCTGTACTCGAACCAGGAAATCTTCCTGCGCGAGCTGATCTCCAACGCGTCCGACGCCTGCGACAAGCTGCGCTTCGAGGCGCTCGACGACGCCACGCTGTACGAGGACGCCCCGAACCTCGAAGTGCGCGTTGCCTTCGATGCGGAGGCCAAGACGCTGACCATCACCGACAACGGCATCGGCATGAGCGAGTCCGAGGCCATCGCGCACCTCGGCACCATCGCCAAGAGCGGCACCAAGGACTTCATGGGCCGCCTGTCGGGCGACCAGAAGAAGGACGCGCAGCTGATCGGCCAGTTCGGCGTCGGTTTCTATTCGGGCTTCATCGTCGCCGACAAGATCACGGTCGAGTCGCGCCGCGCCGGCCTCAAGGCCGAGGACGGCGTGCGCTGGATCAGCGGCGGCAGCGGCGACTTCGAGACCGAGACCATCACGCGCGCCGCGCGCGGCACCAGCGTGATCCTGCACCTGCGCGACGATGCGACCGAGTACCTGAACCGCTGGAAGCTCAAGGGCATCATCGCGAAGTACTCCGACCACATCAGCCTGCCGATCCTGATGCGCAAGGAGGAGTGGGATGCCGAGAAGGGCGAGTCCGTGCTGCGGGACGAGTGGGAGGCCGTCAACTCGGCCAGCGCGCTCTGGACCCGCGCCAAGAAGGACATCGGCGACGAGCAGTACGCCGAGTTCTACAAGAACATCAGCTACGACCAGGAGGCGCCGCTGGCCTGGAGCCACAACCGCGTCGAGGGCGGCACCGAGTACACCCAGCTGCTCTACGTGCCGGCCAAGGCGCCGATGGACCTGTGGAACCGCGACAAGAAGGCCGGCGTCAAGCTCTACGTCAAGCGCGTCTTCATCATGGACGAGGCCGAGGCGCTGATGCCGACCTACCTGCGCTGGGTCAAGGGCGTGATCGACTCGGCCGACCTGCCGCTCAACGTCAGCCGCGAGCTGCTGCAGGAGAGCCGCGACGTCAAGGCGATCCGCGAGGGCAACACGCGCCGCGTGCTGGCCATGCTGGAAGACCTGGCCAGGAAGGATCGCAAGCCCGAAGGCGCGGAATGGGACGCCCTGTCCGACGAGGACAAGCAGCAGGCGGAAAAGGATGCCGGCCGCTACGCCAGGTTCTACGCCGAGTTCGGCGCCGTGCTCAAGGAAGGCCTGGGCGAGGACTTCGCCAACCAGGACAAGCTCGCCAAGCTGCTGCGCTTCGCCTCGACCCAGAGCGATGCCGTCGGCGTCACCTTCGCCGACTACAAGGCGCGCATGAAGGAAGGCCAGGAGGCGATCTACTACATCACCGCCGACACCCTGGCCGCCGCCAAGAACAGCCCGCAGCTCGAGGTCTTCAAGAAGAAGGGCATCGAGGTGCTGCTGATGAGCGACCGCGTCGACGAGTGGGCGCTGTCCTTCCTGAATCAGTTCGACGGCACGCCGCTGCAGTCGGTCGCCAAGGGCGGCGTCGATCTGGGCAAGCTCCAGGACGAGGAGGAGAAGAAGGCCGCCGAACAGGCCGCCGAGACCTTCAAGCCGATGCTGGACCAGCTCAAGGAAGCGCTCAAGGACAAGGCGCAGGACGTGCGCGTCACCACCCGCCTGGTCGATTCGCCGGCCTGTCTGGTGGCCGAGGACCACGGCATGAGCACCCAGCTCGCGCGCATGCTCAAGCAGGCCGGCCAGCCGGTGCCCGACATGAAGCCGATCCTGGAAGTCAACGCCGACCATGCCCTGGTCAAGAAGCTCGAAGGCTCGGCCCATTTCCATGACCTGGCGCATATCCTGTTCGACCAGGCGCTGCTGGCCGAGGGCGGCCTGCCGGAAGATCCGGCCGCCTACGTCAAGCGCGTCAACGCCTTGCTGGTGTAAACCGGGGCGCTTGCCAGTCAAGAAGGGCTCCAGGTGGAGCCCTTTTTCATTTGCGTTTGGCCTGGCGCTGGCAGGCGCGTTAGCATCAGGCCATGATCTCGCACCGATTTTCCGCCGTCCTGTTGTCATCGATCCTGGCGGGCTGCGGCTCGGTGGGGGCTGGCATTTCGGTGCCCATCGTGCCCGGCGTTTCGCTGGGGGTCGGCGTCGGCAGCGGCGGGGTTCAGCTCGGGGTCGGGGCTCATGCCGGTCCGGTCGGGGCGGGCGTGGGCGTCAACTCCAGTGGCCGTGTCACCGGCAACGTGGGTGTCGGCACCAGCGTGCCGCTGGGCGAGAGCGGCGCGCGCGCCGGGGTTGGAGTCGGCACCGGCACGGTGCTCTACGATCCCGTCCGCCCGTCCAACCCGCCAGCGCAGCGCTGATGGCCATGGACGCCAGCCTGTCGCTTTGGGCGCGCTACTGGTCGCTGCCGATCCTTGAGATCAACCTGCTGCTGTTCGCCAACCTGTCTGGCGCGCTGCTGCTGGGGCTGCTGGTCGGCTACGAGCGCAGCTATCACAGCCGGGCCGCCGGCATGCGCACCTACGGCATCGTCTGCATGGCGTCCTGCGCGCTGACCGTGTTCGCCGGCTATCCCGGCTTCTGGTGGGGCCAGGCCGATACCGCGCATCTGTCCGTGGACCCGACCCGGGTGGTGCAGGGCATCGTGACCGGGATCGGTTTTCTCGGGGCCGGCGTCATCATGCGCGACGGCCTGAACATCAGCGGCTTGACCACGGCGGCATCGATCTGGGCCACCTCGGCCATCGGCGTGCTGGTCGGCGTCGGCTTCTATCCGGCCGCCATCCTGCTGGCGCTGCTGTCGGCGTCGCTGATGATGTGGGGCGTCAAGATCGAGGCACGCCTGCCGGCGCTGCCGGCCGCGGGCATCACGCTGAGTTTCCTGCCGGGGCACGAGCCCGATGACCAGGCGATCAAGGCGGCGATGCGCGACTGGGGTTATGCCTTGGCCGAGGGCTCGCTGCACATCGCCTGCCAGCACCAGCAGGTGAACTGGCAGTTCGTGCTGGTCGCGCTGCGCAGCCGGCCGCGCGCGATCTCGCTGTTCGACCTCGCGCGTCTGCTGCGCGGCTTGCCTGGTGTCGACGGCCTGCAGCTGACGCACGCCCGCAACTGAGCCTGGTCAGGCGACCAGCGCCGGCTGCCGCATCGCCTCGACCTGCTGCCAGAGGATGGCGGCCTGCTCCTGCCAGTAGGCGGCGCTGCCGAACCAGGGGAAGTTGATCGGGAAGATCGGATCGCTCCAGCGTCGCGCCAGCCAGGCGCTGTAGTGCAGCAGGCGCAGCGTGCGCAGCGGCTCGATCAGCGCGAGCTCGCGCCGGTCGAACTCGCGCATCGTCTCGTAGCCGTCGAGCACGGCGCCGAGCTGGCGCTGCTGTTGCCGCCGGTCGCCGTTCAGCAGCATCCAGAGGTCCTGCACCGCCGGGCCGCTGCGGCTGTCGTCGAGGTCGACGAAATGCGGGCCCTGGTCCGGCGTCCAGAGGATGTTGCCGGGGTGGCAATCGCCGTGCAGGCGCAGCGTGGCGATCCGGCCTTGCGGCGCACAGGCAGTCATCGCCTCGGTCGCCAGCACCAGCGCGGCCTGTGCCGCCTCGCGCCAGCGGCTGGCCGCCTCGGGCGGCAGGTCGCCCTGCTCGATCAGCCAGGCCAGCGGCTCCTGGCCGAAGGTCGTGGCGTCCAGCGCTGGCCGCAGTTCGAACGGTCTGGCCGCGCCCACCAGGTGCAGCCGCGCCAGCAGGCGGCCGATCCACTCCAGCACCTCGGGGTCGTCGAGCTCGGGCCGGCGACCGCCGCGCGCCGGGCTCACGCTGAACAGGAAGCCGCCGTGCTGATGCAAGGTCCGGCCCTGCAGCCGCAGTGGCGCGACCATCGGCACCTCGGCTTTGGCCAGTTCCTCGGCGAAGGCGTGCTCCTCCTCGATCTGCGCCTCGCTCCAGCGCCCGGGCCGGTAGAACTTGAGCACCGCCGCGCCGCCGTCCTCCAGTCGCGCCAGGTAGACCCGGTTCTCGTAGGAGCTCAGGCCCTGCAGCCGGCCGTCGCCGCGCAGGCCGATGCCGTCGAGCGCGTCGAGCACGACGTCGGGCGTGAGGGCGTCATAGGGATGCAGGTCGGGGTCGTGATCGGATCTGAGCATGGCGCGATTGTCGCAGCGCTCCATTGCCCGCGTGGCTCGCCTATCATCGGCCCATGTCAGCCTCCCAAGCCCCCAAGAAAAATCGTCCCGCCCAGCGCTCCGCTGAAGGCCAGCGCGGCGCGCGCGCGCCCGAGAAATCGATCCAGGAGCAGCTGCCCGAGCTGCGCCCCGGCCAGTCGATCGAGCTGCTCCAGGAGCTGCATATCCTCACGCGCGAGGGCAAGCTGAACCAGGACACGCGGCGCAAGCTCAAGCAGGTCAACCACCTGCTGCAGTTCATCGAGCCGCTGCTGCGGGAGGCGCTGGCCGCGCGCGGCGACGTCAGCCTGGTCGACCATGGCGCCGGCAAGTCCTACCTCGGCTTCATGCTCTACGACCTGTTCTTCCGCCCGCGCGAGGTCGGCTGGGTCTACGGCGTCGAGACCCGCGCCGAGCTGGTCGAGCGCTCCCGTGCCTTGGCCGAGCGCCTGGGCTTCGATCGCATGCGCTTCGTCGCCACCACGGTGCAGGAGGCCATGACCTCGGACCAGATCCCGGCCGAGGTCGATGTCGTCACCGCGCTGCACGCCTGCGACACCGCCACCGACGACGCGATCGCCTTCGGCCTGGCGCGCAACGCGCGCTGCATGGTGCTGGTGCCCTGCTGCCAGGCCGAGGTCGCCAGCGTGTTGCGCAAGCACAAGGCGCTGACCCTGTCGCGCACCCCGCTGGGCGAGCTCTGGCGCCACCCGCTGCACACGCGCGAGTTCGGCAGCCAGATCACCAACGTGCTGCGCTGCCTCGAACTGGAGGCCCATGGCTACCAGGTCACCGTGACCGAGCTGGTCGGCTGGGAGCACTCGATGAAGAACGAGCTGATCCTGGCGCGCAAGGTCGGCAATGGCAAGGCCAGCGCGCGCGCGCGCCTGCAGCAGGTGCTCGACGAGCTCGGCCTGCAGGAGCTGCAGCAGCGCTTCGGCGCCTGAGCGCCCGCCGGTCCGCCAAGCCGGGCGGCGGCGTGCTAAGCTCTTTTCATAATCAAAAGGAGACTTGCATGCCCGCATTGCTGCCCGACGTCGATCCCGACGGTCTGCTCGAATTCTCGGTCGTCTACACCGACCGCTCGCTCAATCACATGTCGCGCCGCTTCCAGGGCGTGATGCAGGACATCTCGGCCACCCTGAAGCAGGTCTACCGCGCCCGCTCGGTCGCGCTGGTCCCGGGTGGCGGCACCTACGGCATGGAGGCCGTCGCGCGCCAGTTCGCGACCGGCAAGAAGGCGCTGGTGATCCGCAACGGCTGGTTCAGCTACCGCTGGAGCCAGATCTTCGATGCCGGCTCGATTCCGGCCGAATCCGTAGTGCTCAAGGCGCGCCGGCTGTCGGATCAGCCGCAGGCGCCCTGGGTGCCCTGTCCGGTCGACGAGGTGGTCGCCGCGATCCGCGAGTTCCGCCCCGACGTGGTGTTCGCGCCCCATGTCGAGACCTCGGCCGGCATGATCCTGCCCGACGACTACCTGCAGGCGGTGGCCGCTGCGGTGCACGAGGTCGGCGGCCTGTTCGTGCTCGACTGCATCGCCTCCGGCACGCTCTGGGTCGACATGCAGGCCTGCGGCATCGACGTGCTGATCAGCGCGCCGCAAAAGGGCTGGAGCGGCTCGCCCGCCTGCGCCATGGTGATGCTGAGCGAGCGCGCCCGCGCCGCCATCGATGGCACCAGCAGCACCAGCTTCGCGGCCGACTTGAAGAAATGGCTGCAGATCATGGAGACCTATGAAAACGGTGGCCATGCCTACCACGCCACCATGCCGACCGACGCGCTGGTGCGGCTGCGCGACGTGATGCGGGAGACCCGTGCCTACGGCTTCGACCAGGTGCGCCAGGAGCAGATCGAGCTCGGCCGCCAGGTGCGTGCCTTGCTGGAGCGTCGTGGCATCCGCAGCGTGGCGGCGACCGGCTTCCAGGCCCCGGGCGTGGTGGTGAGCTACACCGACGATCCCGGCATCCAGAACGGCAGCAAGTTCCTCGCGCTGGGCCTGCAGACCGCATCCGGCGTGCCGCTGCAGTGCGACGAGCCGGCCGGCTTCTCGACCTTCCGCATCGGCCTGTTCGGGCTCGACAAGCTGCACCAGCCCGAGCGCTGCGTCGCGCAGCTGGCCGAGGCGCTGGATCGCATCGGCATCACCGAGCCCGTCGCCGAGCCGGCCTGAGCGGCAGCGCCGATCAGCCGGGTCCGGGCATTGACAGCGCGATTTGCGCTGTCCAGAATGCCTGAGCACCGGGGCATCCGACCCCGGCAGGGAGTCGCGATGAATGCACCGCCGGGCAGCAGAAGCTGCCTCTACGACGAGGCCGAGCTCGACGCCTTGCTCGACGCCATGGCACAGCAGGCAGCCAAGCTGCTGCACGCTCGCAGCCGGGTCGCGGTGATCGGCATCCTGCGCCGTGGCGCGCCGCTGGCCGACCGCCTGACCGAGCGCCTGGTGCGCCTGCACGGGCTGGCGCTGCCGCTGCGGCTGGACCTGCAGGTCAAGCGCTACGCCGACGACCTGACCCTGCTGCATCCCGACACAAGCCTGAACGAGCAGCCCCAGCACGCCGCGCTGGACCTGGCCGGCTGGACGCTGCTGGTGGTCGACGATGTGCTCTACACCGGGCATTCCCTGCTCAAGGTGCTGGACTACCTGGCGCGCAAGCAGCCGGCCGAGATCCGCGTCGCCGTGCTGGCCGACCGCTGTGCCGCCACCCTGCCGATCGCGGCCGATGTGATTGGCGCCAAGCTGCAGATCGCGCCGGCCGGCATCGTCGAATGCCATCTGCCGCCCTACGAGCCCGATTTCCGCATCGAATTGCTGCAGCCGCAGCGCGCCGGCTGAATGCCGCCATAGCAGGGGACGCCATGTTCAAGGACCGACTCGATGCCGCGCACCAGCTCGCCCAGGCGCTGGCGCCTTACCGTGAACGCAACCCGCTGGTGCTCGCGATTCCGCGCGGCGCCGTGCCGATGGCCAAGGCCATCGCGCAGGAGCTCGGCGGCGAGTTCGATGTCGTGCTGGTGCGCAAGCTGCGCTCGCCCTACGCGCCCGAGGTCGCGGTCGGTTCGGTCGATGAGAGTGGCTGGAGCTACATCGCGCCCCATGCGGCTTCGCTCGGCGCCGACCAGGACTACCTTGCCTCCGAGAAGCACGAGCAGCTGCTCACCATCCAGTCGCGCCGCGCGCAGTACACCCCGATCCGCCCGCCGATCGACCCGGCGGGCCGGATCGTGATCGTGGTCGATGACGGCCTGGCGACCGGCGCGACCATGATCGCCGCCCTGCATGGCCTGCGGCATCGGCAGCCGGATCGGCTGATCTGCGCGGTGCCGGTGGCGGCACCCGATTCGCTTGAGCGCGTGCGGCCGCTGGCCGACGAGGTCGTCTGCCTGTCGGCGCCCGAGGATTTCCAGGCCGTGGGCCAGTTCTACCGGCATTTCGACCAGGTCGAGGACGACGAGGTGATCGCGCTGCTCAGGGGCTGACTGGACTGGCTCAGGGCTTGCCGGTTGGCTTCGCGGGTTTCTTGGCGGCGGCCGCTTGCGCTGCGCGGCGTTTCGGCGCCAGGCGGGCCAGCCGCGCCGCGACCAGCGCATTGACCGACCCCGCCGCCATGCGGCCCTGCGCGTCGGGCTTGCCGGCCGGCTGGCCGGTCAGCAGTTCGAGCGCCTGGTCGACGTCGCTGACGGCCCAGATCCGGAAGCGGCCCGCGCGCGCGGCATCGACCACCTCGGCGCGCAGCATCAGGTGGCAGACATTGGCCTGCGGGATCAGCACGCCCTGTTCGCCGTTGAGGCCGCGCGCCGCGCAGAGATCGAAGAAGCCCTCGATCTTCTCGTTGACGCCGCCGATGGGCTGCACGACGCCGAACTGGTTGACCGATCCGGTCATGGCCAGGGATTGCCGGATCGGCACCCCCGACAGCGCCGACAGCAGCGCGCAGAGTTCGGCCAGCGAGGCGCTGTCGCCCTCGACGCCGCCATAGGACTGCTCGAACACCAGGCTGGCCTTGAGCGAGAGCGGCTCGCGCGCGCCAAAGCGCGCCGCCAGGAAGGACGACAGGATCAGCACCCCCTTGGAGTGGATCGGGCCGCCGAGCTTGACCTCGCGCTCGATGTCGATCACCTGGCCTTCGCCGGCGCGCGCGGTCGCGGTGATGCGCATCGGGTGGCCGAAGCTGCTGTCATCGAGCCGCACCACCGCCAGCCCGTTGACCTGCCCGACCTGGCTGCCGCCGCTGTCGATCAGCAGCTGGCCGCGCAGCATGGCCTCCTGGTAGCGCAGCCGCAGCCGTTCGTTGCGGCGTTGTCGCGCCTGCAGCGCCGCCTCGACATGGCCGCGCTCGATCCAGCCCGAAGCGGCCTTGCCGGCGAAATGCTCGGCCTCGCGCATCAGGTCGGCCAGCGGCCGGGTTCGCGCCGTCAGTCGCTCGGCGTCATCGGCCAGCCGGGACGAATGCTCGATCAGGCGCGCGACCGCCGCCGCCGACAGCGGCCGCAGCTGTTCGCGCCGCGCCAGCGTGGCGATCAGGCGCGCGTAGGCCTGGGTGTTGTCCGGGCTGCGCGGGATCTCGCTTTCGAGGTCGGCGTTGATCTTGAACAGCGCGCCGAATTCGGGGTCGTACTGGCACAGCAGGTAGTAGACCAGGCGCTCGCCGATCAGCACGATCTTGAGGTCGAGCGGCATCGGCTCGGGTTCGAGCTGCACCGTGCTGCTCAGGCCGATCAGGTCGTAGAGCGACTCGATCCGGACCCGGCCCGCCTTCAGGCAGCGCTTGAGTCCCTCCCAGGCGTAGGGCTGGCTCAGCACCTTGAGCGCGTCGAGCACCAGGAAGCCACCATTGGCGCGCTGCAGCGCGCCGCCGCGGATCAGCGTGAAGTTGCTCAGCAGCGTGCCCATGTGCGCCACATGCTCGACGCGACCGACCAGGTTCTGCAGCGTCGGGTGGTCCTCGTAGATCACAGGTCTGGCACAGTCTGCCGCGTGTTCGACCAGCAGGTTGACCAGGTAGCGCTGCACCGCGAGCGTGCTCGAATAGGTGGTGGTTTCGGTATCGCCCTCGGCATGGGTCGATTCGCGCAGTGATTCGCCGCTGGCGACGATGTCGGCCAGCACCGCGTCGAGAAAGGCACGGACCTCGGGCAGGTCGGCGTATTTCGGGCGCAGGTCGTCGATCAGGTGGGTCACGGTCACCTGCAGCGCCTCGCTGCCGGTCTGCTTGAGCCGGGCCTGCAGCTCGCGCCGCCAGCGCGGGAACTCGCCCATCAGCTTGTGCATGCGCTCGTGCAGCGCCTTGATGTGCTCGGAGAACTCGGCCTGGCGCTCGGGCGGCAGCTGCTCGAACTCCTCCTGCGTCAGCGTGGCCTCGTGGTCCTCCTTGAGCGGCACGAAGGCGAAACCGTGCGGCGTCTTGAGCAGCGCCACGCCCTGCTGCACCGACTCGTCGCCGAGCGCCTGCACCGCCGCCAGCTCGCGCTGTTTTTCCTCCTCCTGCATGGCCTCGATGCGGCCACGGTATTCCTCGCTCTGGAACACCGCGCTGATCGCCGGGGTGAGTTCCTCGACGAAATGCTGCATGTCGTCGCGCAATGGCGCGCCGCGGCCGCAGGGCAGTTTCAGCAGGTCGGGCTTGCTCGAATCGGCGAAGTTGTTGACGTAGCACCAGTCCGACGGAGGCAGTCCGCCACGACGTTCGGCTTCCAGCAGCTGGCTGACGATGGCGTGGCGACCGCTGCCCGGTTCGCCCAGCACATAGAGGTTGTAGCCGTCATGCCGGATGTCGAGCCCGAGCTGGATCGCCTCGACGGCGCGCCCGTGGATCAGCGCCGTGTCGAGGTCGGGCAGTTCATCGCTGCTGGCGATGCTCAGCGAGGCGGGATCGCACCGGGCATGAAGCGTGTCCGGCAACAGGGGTTCGGGTAGGGTCATGGCTTGCTTCCCTTGAGGTTCATGCCAGCAGCCGCTCGGCCGCAGTCAGCCGATAGCCCAGCGCCTGTGCCACGGCCGGGTGGGTGACCTGGCCGGCGCAGCAGTTGAGCCCGTTTCCGAGGTGGGGGTCGGCGCGCAGCGCCTCGCGCCAGCCGAGAGCTGCGAGCGCCAGCACATGGGGCAGCGTCGCGTTGTTGAGCGCCAGCGTCGAGGTGCGCGCCACCGCGCCCGGCATGTTGGTGACGGCGTAGTGCAGCACGCCATCGACCAGATAGCTCGGGTCGCTGTGCGTGGTCGGGCGCGAGGTTTCGAAGCAGCCGCCCTGGTCGATCGCGACGTCGACCAGCACGCTGCCGGGCTTCATGCGCGCGACCAGTGCGCGGCTCACCAGCCTGGGCGCGGCCGCTCCGGGCACCAGCACGCTGCCGATCACCGCGTCGGCCGCCAGCAGCTCTTCCTCGATGGCGGCCTGGGTCGAGTGCCGGGTCGTGATCCGGTTGCCCCACAGCGAGTCGAGCTGGCGCAGGCGCTCCAGGCTGCGGTCCAGCACCGTCACCCGCGCGCCCATGCCGACGGCGATCTGCAGCGCGTTGCCGCCGACCACGCCAGCGCCCAGGATCACGAGTCGGGCCGCCGGCACGCCAGGCACGCCCGCGAGCAGCACGCCCTGGCCGCCTCGCGACTTTTCAAGCAGGTGGGCCGCGACCTGGACCGACATGCGCCCGGCGACCTCGCTCATGGGCGCGAGCAGCGGCAGCCCGCCGCCCGGGCCGGTCACGGTCTCGTAGGCGATGCAGACGGCGCCCGAGGCGAGCAGGGCCTCGGTCTGGGCTCGGTCGGGCGCGAGATGCAGGTAGGTGAACAGGATCTGGTCCGGTCGCAGCAGGGCGCATTCCTGCGCTTGCGGCTCCTTGACCTTGACCACCAGTTCGGCGCGCGCGAACAGTTCAGCCGCCGAGTCGACCAGCTGCGCGCCGGCCGCGCGGTACTGGGCGTCGGCCATGCCGGCGCCCGTGCCGGCATCCTCCTGTACCAGCACCTGATGGCCGGCGGCCACCAGCTCGCGCACGCTCGCGGGCGTCAGGCCCACGCGGTGCTCCTGGTTCTTGATTTCCTTGGGCGTTCCCACAATCATCTCGGCCTCCCGGACTTTCGACTCCGCCCCCAGTCTGGCGGCTCGGGGGGCGGCTCGTCAAGGCCGCTCGCGGGCGGATCGCTAAAATCGCCCGATTTCGCATCCAGGGGAGAAGCCCGTGTCCGACCGTCTCGCGGTATTGCCGCAGTACCTGCTCCCGAAACGGGCGCTGACCCAACTGGCCGGCGCGCTGGCATGCCGGCCGCTCGGCGGCTTCACCCAGTTCAGCATCCGCCGCTTCGTCGCGCGCTATGGCGTCGACATGAGCGAGGCGGCCGAGCCCGAGATCGCGCGCTACGCGACCTTCAACGACTTCTTCACCCGCGCGCTGAAAGAGGGCGCCCGTCCGCTGGCCGTTGCCGACTTCATCTGCCCGGTTGACGGCGCGATCAGCCAGTGCGGCCGCATCGAGGGCGACCAGATCTTCCAGGCCAAGGGGCACCGCTACTCGACCCAGGCGCTGGTGGGCGGCGATGCCGAGCTGGCGGCCAAATTCGAGGGCGGCGAGTTCGCCACGCTCTACCTGAGCCCGCGCGACTACCACCGCATCCACATGCCCTGCTACGGTCGGCTGCAGCGCATGATCCATGTGCCGGGCGAGCTGTTCTCGGTCAATCCGACCACCGCGCGCGGGGTGCCGGGCCTGTTCGCGCGCAACGAGCGCGTGGTCTGCGTCTTCGAGGGCCGCTTCGGTCCCTTCGTGCTGGTGCTGGTGGGCGCGACCATCGTCGGCAGCATGGCCACGGTCTGGCATGGTCAGGTCAATCCGCCACGGTCTGGCCAGGTGCGCGAGTGGCGCTACGGTGACCTGCCGATCGCGCTGCAGGCCGGCGAGGAAATGGGCCGCTTCCTGCTCGGTTCCACCGTCGTGATGCTGTTCCCGAAGGATCAGTTGCGCTTCAATCCGGCCTGGGCGCCGGCGCGGTCGGTGCGCATGGGCGAGGCCATGGGTGGCAAGGTGTTGCCTGGCGCGTCAGCCGGCCTGCCGCTTTGATGAATTGATTGCGGGGCGCCTGCTGGCGCTCCTCGCCACGGAGACAATATGTGGGATTCAGCTTCAGCCCTGCTGCCCAACGGGATCAGCATGGCGCACGCCGCCCAGGCCCTGGCCGCCGCGCTCGGCTGCGGCCTGCTGACGGGCATCGAGCGCGAGCGCAACAAGGGCAGCGGCTCGCCACGCGCGCTGGCCGGGCTGCGCAGTTTCTCGCTGGCCTGCGTCATGGGCGCGGTCTCGATGCTGACCGGCGAGTCCGCGCTGCTGGCCGTCGGTGTCGTCTTCCTGGCCGCGCTGGGCGTGGTGGCGCGTGCGCGCAATCGCTCGGAAGATCCGGGTGTCACGTCCGAGATCGCGCTGGTCCTGACCTACCTGATCGGCGTGCTCTGCGTGCTGAGCCTGCCGCTGGCGGCGGCGGTCGCCGTCGGCCAGACCGGCATCCTGTTGGCGCGCGAGCGCCTGCACGCCTTCGCCAACAACTGGCTGCGCCCGGCCGAGGTGCGCGACGGCATCCTGCTCGCGGCGCTGGCGCTGATCGCGCTGCCCCTGATGCCCGACCGGCCGTTCTGGGGCGAGCTGCTCAATCCGCACCTGACCACCCAGCTGCTGACCTTGCTGCTGACGATCCAGGCGCTGGCACACCTGAGCCGGCGCCTGCTCGATGCGCGCCAGGCGGTGGCCCTGTCGGCGATTGCGTCGGGCTTCGTCTCGAGCACGGCGACCGTTGCCAGCATGGGCCTGGCGGTGCGCGAGGGCCGCTCGAACGCGCGCCTGATGGCTGGCGCCGGACTGCTGTCCTGCGTGGCGACCCTGCTCCAGATCCTGCTGGTGGCACTGGCGGTGCAGCCGGCCTGGTTGCGCGTGCTGGTCTTGCCGACGCTGGCGGGATCGGTCGTCGCGCTGCTCTGGGGCTGGTGGCTGGTCAACGGCGCGCCTGCCGATGGTCCTGGCCCCTTGCCTGCCGCCGACAGCGCTGCCATTGCCGAGGGTCCCGGCCCGGTTGCAGCACCGGATGCCGACCGCATGTTCAGCCTGCGCGGCGCGGCGCTGGTGGCGGCCCTGCTGACCGGCGTCCAGGCCCTGGTCCATGGCCTGGGCCTTTGGCTGGGACAGGCCGGCGAACTGGCCGGTGTCCTGCTGGCTTCGCTGGTCGATCAGCATGCTGCGCTGGCCGCTGTCTTCACGCCGGCCCCGCCCGACAGCGCCGGCAAGGCGCTGGGCGCCGCGATGCTGGCGATCGTCGTGCACGCCTTCAGCAAGTCCGCCACGGCCGGTTTCACCGGCGGCTGGCGCTACTTCGCCTGGCTGGCGCCAGGCGTGCTCGGCCACACCGCGGTCTGCGTGGCGCTGCTGGCCTGGTACCTCTGAGCCTGGCTTGGCGTCAGTCGGCCTTGCGCGTCGCCACCGGCTCGCGCATGGTGACGAATTCCTCGGCCGCGGTCGGGTGGATGCCAAGCGTGGCGTCGAACACCGCCTTGGTTGCGCCGGCTTTCATCGCGACCGCGAAGCCCTGCACGATCTCGCCCGCTTCCGCGCCGACCATGTGCAGGCCCACGACCCGGTCGCTGGCGGCATCGACCACCAGCTTCATGAGCGTGCGTTCCTCGCTGCCGCTGAGCGTGTGTCGCAGCGCCCGGAACTCCGAGCGGAACACCCGCACTTCGCCGTGGCGCGCGCGTGCCTCGGCCTCGGTCAATCCGACCGTGCCGATGTTGGGGTGGCTGAAGACGGCGGTCGGGATCAGCTCGTAGCTCATCGTGCGGGCGGCCTTGCCGGCGGCCGGCCCGTAGAGGTGGTCGACCAGCTGCATCGCTTCGCCCAGCGCGGCCGGCGTCAGCTGCACGCGCGAGGTCACGTCACCGAGCGCGTAGATCGAAGGCACGTTGGTCCGGTAGTGGGCATCGACCAGGATGCGGCCGTCGGCCCCCTGCGCCACCCCCACCGCATCGAGTCCCATTCCGTCGACCTTGGGCACCCGGCCGGTGGCGTAGAGCGCGGCATCGACCAGCAGCCGGTTGCCGTCCTCCAGCGTCACATGCAGGCCGTCCGCCTCGCGCGTGATCGCCAGCACGCCGGCCTGCAGCCTCAGGTCCACGCCGGCCTTTTTCATCTCGGCCGCCGTGAAGTGGCGGATCTCGTCGTCGAAGCCGCGCAGGATCTGCTCGCCACGGTAGAGCTGGGTCACCTGGGCGCCCAGGCCGTTGAAGATCGAGGCGAATTCGCAGGCGATGTAGCCGCCGCCGACCACCAGCAGCCGCTGCGGGAAGGGTTCGAGGTCGAACACCTGGTCCGAGCTGATGACATGCTCGCTGCCCGCGAAATGCGGCAGGAAGGGCTGGCCGCCGGTCGCGATCAGCAGCCGCTCGGCGCTGTAGCGCTGGTGTCCCGCGCTGCCGTCGGCGTTGAGGCTGGCGAGCTGGATGGTGTGCGGATCGACCAGCCCGGCATAGCCTTCGAGCAGGGTGACGCCGGAGCCGCGCAGCAGGTTGGCGTAGACCCCATTCAGGCGCCGGATCTCCTGGGCGCGGCGCGACTTGAGCGTGTTCCAGTTCAGGCTGGGCGCCTCGCCCTCCCAGCCGTAGCCGCGCGACTCCTGAAAGGCCTCGGCGTAATGGGCGGCGTAGCTGTACAGCTTCTTCGGGATGCAGCCCAGGTTGACACAGGTGCCGCCCAGGCCGTCGAGCCCCTGCGCCTCGGCCAGCGCCACGCGCACGCCGCGCTGCGCCGCCATGCGGGCGGCGCGCACGCCGCCGCTGCCTCCGCCTATCACCAGCAAATCAAAATCGTATCGTTTCATCGCGGTTCTCCTGCCATGCCAGCCGGTATTGTCGGTTCTTGTGTTGACTGGCGCTGGCTAGCCGGTTTTCATTTGCACTATGATGTCCTGCATGAAAAGACGCATTACTGCTGTTTTGCTGATCGCGGTGGCTTGGGCCTTGCCGGGGCTGTCGGCGGCGCAGGACGCGGCGCAAGCTGCGGCCACAAAGGGCGTGGAGGCCTCGGAGGCTGAATCCGACGGGCCGGTGCGTCACTACCTGATAGGTGCCGCGCTGGCTTCCTCGCAGGGCCATATCGGTTCCGAGGGGCGCGAGCTGGGCCTGCAGCCGGTCTGGGGCTTCTGGGCCGGTCGCTACCGACTGTCGAGCGGGCGAGCCAGCTCGCTCTGGCAGGTCGGGCGCGAGACCGTCGTCGATGCGGGTCTCAGCACGACGCTGGTCAGCCACTCCGACTGGTCGCTCGGCGCCTCGCTGAGCCGGGACGCTGGGCGCAAGTCCGGCGACGAGCCGCTGCTGGCGGGCGTGCCCGACCTGCGTTCCACGCTGCGCGGCAAGGTCTCGGTCGGCTACGCCTTCGCGCCGCGCTGGTCGCTCGGGCTGGGTTCCAGCCACGACCTGCTGGGGCGCGACGGCGGCGGGCGCTATTCGGCCAGCCTGGGCTATCGCCAGCCCCTGTCCGAGCGTGCCTACTGGGATGCCTCGCTCTCGGCCTCCTGGGGCAACCGCGACTACATGCGGGGCCATTACGGCATCCCCGCTGCGGCAGCCCCCAGGCCTGCCTACAGCCTCGATGGTGGCATCGAAGGCATGGGCCTGGGCTGGAGCTTCACGACCGCGATCAACCACAACTGGGTGGCCTATGCCGGCTGGAACCTGTCGCGGCTGATGGGTGATGCCGGGCGCAGTCCGGTGGTCGGCACGCGCCAGGTCTGGGGTGCCAGCGCCGGCGTCGCCTACCGCTACTGAGCGCCCCGCTCCGATGACGGGTTCGGCAGGCTCAGGGCCTGCTCCCCGGTCAATGGCTTCGTGAAGGCTCCAGCTCCAGCAGCAAGGCCTTGGCGGGCACGGTATCGCCATGCTTGACGTGGAGGTGGGTCACCGTGCCGTCGCGTTCGGCGCAGACCAGGCTTTCCATCTTCATGGCCTCGATGCTGGCGAGCACGTCACCCTTGAGCACCTGCTGCCCGGGTTTGACGGCGATGCGCGCGACCGTGCCCGGCATCGGACAGGCCACATGGCGCGGGTTGCCGTCCTCGGCCTGGCGCAGGGTCTTGGTGGTCGTTGCCGCGCCGGCCCGGGGCACTCGCACCAGTCGTGGCTGGCCGTTGAGCTCGAAGAACAGCCGGCACTGGCCCTCGTCGTCCGCCGGCGTGCGGCCCTGGATCTGCAGATGCAGGGTCTTGCCCTGGTCGATGGTGACCGCGACTTCTTCGTGTTCCTGCAGACCGTAGAAGTAGGCGGGCGTCGGAATCACGCTGACGTCGCCGTACCGGGCCTGGAACTTGGCGTAGTCGCGGTAGACCTTGGGATACATCAGGTAGGAGGCCAGTTGCTGGTCGTCGAGCGCGTGACCGACCTGCTGGATCGCCCGCTCGCGCTCGGCCTCCAGATCGACGGGCGGCAGATGTTCGCCCGGGCGACCCTGCAAGGGCGCCTGTCCCTTGAGCACCTTCTGTTGCAGTTCGAGCGGAAAACCGTCGGCCGGGAAGCCGAGCTCGCCCCGGAACAGCTGCACCACCGACTCGGGGAAGGCGATCTCGCGCTCGGGATTCAGCACGTCCTCGGGGCTCAGGTCGTTGGCGACCATGAACAGCGCCATGTCACCGACGACCTTGGACGTTGGCGTGACCTTGACGATGTCGCCGAAGAGCTGGTTGACCTCGGCATAGGCGGCCGCGATATCGGGCCAGCGGTGCTCCAGGCCCATCGAGCGGGCCTGTTCGCGCAGGTTGGTGTACTGGCCGCCGGGCATCTCGTGGCGGTACACATCGGAGGTGCCGCAGCGGATCTCGCTCTCGAAGGGCGCGTACTGACGCCGCACGCCTTCCCAGTAGTGCGACAGGCCGCGCAGCGCCGCCTGGCTCACGCCCGGCTCGCGCTCGTGCCCTTCCAGTGCCGCGACGATGCTGCCCAGGTTGGGCTGCGAGGTCAGTCCGCTCATCGAGTCGAGCGCGCCGTCCACGATGTCGCAGCCAGCCTCGATCGCCGCGAGCACGCTCGCTCCCGCCAGCCCGCTGGTGTCGTGGGTGTGGAAATGAATCGGCAGGCCGGTTTCCTGCTTGAGCGCCCGGATCAGCGCGCTGGCCGCGCGCGGTCGGCATACGCCGGCCATGTCCTTGATCGCCAGCACCTGCGCCCCGGCCTGCTCCAGTTCCCGGGCCATCTTGACGTAGTACGCCAGGTTGTACTTGGATCGGCTTTGGTCGAACAGATCGCCGGTGTAGCAGATCGCGGCCTCGCACAGCGCGCCGGTTTCGCGCACCGCATCGATCGCCACGCGCATGTTGTCCACCGAGTTGAGCGAGTCGAAGACGCGGAACAGATCGATGCCGCCCTGCGCCGCCTGCTGCACGAAGAAGCGCACCACGTTGTCGGGGTAGTTGGTGTAGCCGACCGCGTTCGAGGCGCGCAGCAGCATCTGCAGCAGCATGTTGGGGACTGCCGCGCGCAGCCGTGCCAGGCGCTGCCAGGGGTCCTCGTTGAGGAAGCGCATCGCGACATCGAAGGTCGCGCCGCCCCAGCATTCGAGCGAGAACAGCTCCGGGGCCAGGCGCGCATAGTGCGGCGCGATTCCGACCATGTCGTGGGTGCGCATCCGGGTGGCGAGCAGCGACTGGTGCGCGTCGCGCATGCTGGTGTCGGTCAGCAGCACCTCAGGCCGGGTCTTGATCCACTCGACGAAGCGGTCGGGGCCAAGTCGCTTGAGCAGATCGCGGCTGCCTGGCGCGGGCGCCTGGCCCAGATCGCAGGCGGGCTTGACCGGCGTGGGCAAGGGCAGCGCGGGGAGCTGGCGGCCCTTCATTTCGGGGTGGCCGTTGACGCTGACCTCGCCCAGGTAGCGCAGCAGCTTGGTCGCGCGGTCGCGCCGCTGGCTGAACTTCAGGAGTTCGGGGGTCTGGTCGATGAAGCGCGTGGTGCATTCCCCGTTCCGGAACAGGGGGTGCGCGATCACGTTCTCGAGGAAGGCCAGGTTGGTGGCCACGCCGCGGATGCGGAACTCGCGCAGCGAGCGGTCCATGCGCGCGATGGCATCCTGGGACGTCGCGCCCCAGGCGGTGACCTTGACCAGCAGGCTGTCGTAGTACGGCGTGATGACGGCGCCGGAGTAGGCCGTGCCGCTGTCCAGGCGCACGCCAAAGCCGCCGGTCGAGCGGTAGGTCGAGAGACGGCCGTAGTCGGGCGCGAAGCCTTTCTCGGGGTCTTCGGTCGTCACGCGGCACTGCAGGGCGTGGCCATTGAGCCGCAGCTGATCCTGTGCCGGAACGATCGCGCCGGGCACGCCGATCTCGGCGCCCTGGGTGATGGCGATCTGGGCCTTGACCAGGTCGATGCCCGTGACCTGCTCGGTCACGGTGTGCTCGACCTGGATGCGGGGGTTGACTTCGATGAAGTAGAACGCGCCGGTGTCGGCGTCCATCAGAAACTCGACCGTGCCGGCATGGGTGTAGCCCACCGCGCGACCCAGCTGCAACGCCGATTCGCACAAGGCCTGGCGTGTCGTCTCCGACAGGTAGGGCGCCGGTGCCCGTTCGACCACTTTCTGATTGCGTCGTTGCACCGTGCAGTCGCGCTCGAACAGGTGCAGCAGATGGCCATGCCGGTCGCCCAGGATCTGCACCTCGACGTGGCGCGCGCGCTGGACCAGCTTTTCGAGGTAGATCTCGTCGTTGCCGAAGGCCGACAGCGCCTCGCTGCGGGCGACAGGCATCTGCGTCAGCAGATCTTGTTCGCTCTCGATGATGCGCATGCCGCGTCCGCCGCCACCCCAGCTGGCCTTGAGCATCACGGGGTAGCCGATTGTGGCCGCCGCGGCCAGGGCCTCCTGCGGTTCGTGCGACAGCGGGGGCGTGGCCGGCATCACCGGCACGCCGACCGATTGCGCCAGGTTGCGCGCCGCTACCTTGTTGCCCAGCGTGCGCATGACATCGCCCCCGGGGCCGATGAAGGCGATGCCGGCGGCGGCGCAGGCATCGGCGAAGTCGGGGTTTTCGGACAGGAAGCCGTAGCCGGGGTGGATCGCATCGACCCCGGCCTCCCTGGCCACGCGCAGGATTTCGTCGATGTCGAGATAGGCCGCGATCGGCTTCTGGCCCGCGCCGACCAGATAGGCTTCGTCGGCCTTGAAGCGGTGCAGCGCGAAACGGTCCTCGTTCGAGTACACCGCGACGGTGCGCAGTTCCATCTCGGTGGCCGCGCGCAGCACGCGGATCGCTATCTCGCCCCGGTTGGCAACCAGCAGGGATTTGATTTTTTTCATGGCATCAGGATGACAGGTTGAGGCTGCAGGAAGGACGACCGGCCGTGGGGCCGGCATGTCGATCCTGCGTGGAGAGTCAGTGGATCACGAGCGCGCTGAACGGCCAGACATAGGCTTGCAGCGTGACGAAGATGCCGACCAGGCAGGCCAGGGCGATCGAGTGGAAGAACACATAGCGCAGGATGTCGCCTTCGTGGTTGAACCAGCGCGTGGCCGTGGACGCGACGACGATGGACTGGGCGTCGATCATCTTGCCCATCACGCCGCCCGAGCTGTTGGCCGCGCCCATCAGGTTGCCCGACAGACCGAGCTGCTCGGCCGCCACCTTCTGCATGCCGCCAAACAGCACGTTCGATGCCGTATCGGAGCCGGTCATGGCCACGCCCATCCAGCCCATCAGGGTACCGAAGAAGGGGTAGAGCATGCCGGTGCCGGCGAAGGCCAGGCCCAGGGTGGTGTCGGTGCCCGAGTAGCGCGTCAGCGTGCCCAGGGCCAGCATCAGCACGATGGTCAGCAGCGAGTAACGCACCAGCCAGAAGGTGCGGAAGAAGGTGGCGATGATCTCGACCGGGCGGTATTTCATGACCAGCGCGCCGATCACGGCCGCCAGCAGGATGCCGGTGCCGGTCGCCGACAGCAGGTTCAGCACATAGACCGCCGATTCGGGATGCGGCGTCGGCACCACCGGCGGCATCTTCATGATCAGGTTGTGCAGCCCCTCGATCGGGAACTTGGGCGCGTACAGGCCGTTGAGGTAGTTCTTGACATCGGGCAGGCCCCAGACGAAGACGAACAGCGTCAGGATCGCCCAGGGCGTCCAGGCCTGGATCAGCTCGGCGCGCGTGTAGTGCTTGACCGGCACGGCAGGCTTGGCCTCGCCGCCATCGGCCTCATGCCCCTTGAGCGAGGGCGAGGTCCAGATCTTCTTGGGCTGCCAGACGCGCAGGAACAGCACCAGCGAGGCCATCGAGACGATCGCGGCGATGATATCGACCAGCTCCGGGCCGATGAAGTTCGACACCAGGTACTGCGGGATCGCGAAGCTCAGGCCGGTGACCAGGATCGCGGGCCAGATTTCCATCATCGCCTTGCGACCGGCGAAGGCCCAGATCAGCCAGAACGGCACCAGCAGCGAGAACAGCGGCAATTGGCGGCCGATCATCGCGGTCACTTCCATCAGGTCGTAGCCATGGACCTTGGCCAGCGTGATCACCGGGGTGCCGAGCGCGCCAAAGGCGACCGGCGCGGTGTTGGCGATCAGCGACAGGCCGGAGGCGGCCAGCGGCGAGAAGCCCAGGCCGATCAGGATGCCCGCCGTCACGGCCACCGGGGTGCCAAAGCCGGCCGCGCCCTCGAAGAAGGCGCCGAAGCAGAAGGCGATCAGCAGCAGTTGCAGACGGCGGTCGGCGGTGATGCCCGAGAGCGAATCCTGCAGGATCTTGAAGCTGCCGTTCTGCTCGGCCAGTTGTTGCAGGAAGATGATGTTGAGCACGATCCAGCCGATCGGCAGCAAGCCGACGAAGCCGCCGTACAAAGCGGCCGTCCCGGCCATGCTGGCCGGCATGCCGTAGGCTAGCACCGCCACGCCCATCGCCGCGATCAGGCCGAGGCCGGCCGCGATATGCGCCTTGATGTGCAGAAATCCCAGCGCCACCAGCATCACCGCGACCGGAATGGC
This sequence comes from Malikia sp., assembly GCF_028687635.1. Taxonomy (GTDB): domain Bacteria; phylum Pseudomonadota; class Gammaproteobacteria; order Burkholderiales; family Burkholderiaceae_C; genus Malikia. The sequence goes on from NZ_JAQTZS010000016.1 coordinate 45,536, forward strand.
CGCCAGCAGGGTCGAGATGAGCATGTTCCCGAATGGGTCGTATATTTGTTGCCAAACCATGGTGGTCTCCTTCAGACGAAAAAACGAATCCCTCGGGCACGGCGTGCCCGATCAAAATACGGATTGAGAAAAGAAAGCGGGGCGGTGTCAGCAGTGCATCGGCGACGCCTCGCGGGTGCACTCTTCGAGCAGATAGGCCACCGAGCGGTAGGCGCGTCCGGTTTCCGCCGTCAGGCCGATCTCGCAGCTGCGGTTGGTCGATACGCCCTGACAGCAGTTGCCGGGCAGGGCCGCGTGTACCCGTCGCAGCGCGTGGACGTTGAGCTCGGGCACGACGAAGCCCCGGTCGCCGCCAAAGCCGCAACAGCTCACGCCCGCCGGCTCGATCACTTCGTCCACGCAGGCGCGCAGCAGCTCGCGCAGCTTGGCGTCCGACTGGGTGCGGCGCACGCTGCAGTTGACATGCAGCGCCAGCGGTCCGGGCTGGCGCACCACGCGCAGGCGCGGCAGCAGGGCGTCCAGCGCGAACTCGTGGAAGTCGTACACCGCCAGCCGGCCGGCCAGCAGTTGCTGCATCCTGACCGTGCAGCTGCTGGCATCCATCAGCACCGGGTGGTAGCCGCCCTGGCCGTCATCGGCCGCTTCCAGCAGGGCATCGGTCAGGGCTTGCGCCATGGCGTCCGCCTCCGAGGCCAAGCCTTTGCTCGCCAGCATCTGGCCGCAGCACAGCTGGTCGCAGGCCCGGGGCAGACGCGGGGCGTAGCCGGCGCGCGTCAGCAGTTCCATCACGACTTCGGGCAAGGTCGCTTCGTCGGCGCTGTTGGCGCCGAAGATGCGGCTGCTGCAGGTCGGGAAGTACACCACCGGGTCACCCGTGCCCGAGCGGAGCAGTGGGCGCTTGCCGGGTTGGGGCATGGAGCGCCGCCAGGCGCCCCCCGAGAGGCGTCGCACCAGTCCTTCGCCGACGACGCTGCTGGCCAGATGGCCCAGGCCCAGGCCCGCGCGCGACAAGGTCGTGACGGCGCCGAAATGGTCGGCCGCCCATTGCCCCGCCCGCTTCGATACCGGGCCCAGGCGGCGTCCGCGCAGCAGGCGTGTCAGATCGCCGGTATCGATGCCCACCGGGCAGGCGGTCGAGCACAGGCCGCAGCCGGCGCAGGTGTCGAGCCCGGCATACGCGAACTCGGTCTGGATCGCATCGACCGCTTCGCCAGCCGTGGTCCGCCGCGACAGTTCGCGCCAGCTGACGATGCGCTGGCGCGGCGACAGCGTGAGCTGGTGCGATGGGCACAGGGGCTCGCAAAAACCGCATTCGATGCACTGGTCCACCAGGGCATCGGCCGCCGGCATCGGCTTGAGGTCACGCAGGTGCGTCTGCGGGTCGTCGTTCAGGATCACGCCCGGATTCAGCAGCCCGTGCGGGTCGAACAGTTGCTTGATCCTGCGCATCAGGTCGGTCGCTTGCCGGCCCCATTCCTTCTCGACGAACGGGGCCATGTTGCGCCCGGTGCCGTGCTCGGCCTTGAGCGAGCCGTCGTAGCGATCGACCACCAGCGCGCAGACCTCGTCCATGAAGCGGGCGTAGCGCTCGACCTCGCTCGGGTCGGTGAAGTCCTGGGTGAAGACGAAGTGCAGGTTGCCTTCGAGCGCGTGGCCGAAGATGATGCCCTCGGTATAGCCGTGCCGGAGCATCAGGGCCTGCAGATCGAGCGTCGCGCTGGCGAGCGATTCGACCGGGAAGGCCACGTCCTCGATGATCACGGTGGTGCCCGCGCGGCGCATCGCCCCGACCGACGGGAAGGTGCCCTTGCGCACTTTCCAGTACATGTCGCAGGTGGCCGGATCGGTCGAGAAGCCAGGCGCCTGCACGGTTTCGATGCCCGCGAGTGCCTGCAGGACAGCATCCATCTTGAGCTGCAGCGCGGCGGCGGTCTGCGCGCGCACCTCGATCAGCAAGGCGGCGGCCTCGTGGTCCAGCGTGCGGATGATTTCCGGCAGACCCGCCTTGTTCTCGACCGAGCGCAGCGCCGCGCGATCGAGCAATTCGACCGCCGAGACCGGCCTGGGCTTGAGCTGGATCACCGCCTCGCAGGCCCTGGCGATGTCGGGAAAGAACACCAGTGCGCTGGCCTTGAACGGCTCCTCGGCCACGGTCTGGAGCGTGACGCTGGACAGGATGCCCAGCGTGCCTTCGGATCCGATCATCAGGTGCGACAGGATGTCGATCGGGTCGTCGAAGTCGATCAGCGCATTCAGGCTGTAGCCGGTGGTGTTCTTGATCCGGTACTTGCGGCGTATCCGTTCGGCCAGAGCGCCGTCGGCGCGGGTCTCGGCGCCCATCCGGGCCAGTTCGGCCAGCAGCGCGCAGTGGCGGGCCCGGAACGCCGCGACGCTCTGCGGGGCTTGCGTGTCGAGCAGGGTGCCGTCCGCCAGCGTCACGCGCAGGCCCTGCAGGGTCTGGTAGCTGTTCTGCGCCGTGCCGCAGCACATGCCCGACGCATTGTTGGCGACGATGCCGCCGATCTTGCAGGCGTTGATCGAGGCCGGATCAGGGCCGATCTTGCGACCCAGCGGTGCGAGCTTGAGGTTGACCTCGCCGCCGATCATGCCCGGACCCAGGCGCACGCTGGCGCCATCCGGGGCGATCTCGCAGCTCGCGAGACCTTCGCCGACCAGCATCAGCACGCCGTCGGTGATGGCTTGTCCCGACAGGCTGGTGCCCGCCGCCCGCACCGTCACCGGGCGGCCGAAGCGGCGCGCGCTGTCGAGCACGCCGCGGATCTCGGTCTCGTTCTCGACGATGGCCACGACCTCGGGAATCAGGCGGTAAAAGCTGGCATCGGTGCCATAGGCCAAGCGACGCAGATCGTCGCTCACGACCTGGCGCTCGGGCAGCACGGCGCGCAGCGCCACAATCAGATCACTCATGGGAGTTCCGTTCCTTCAACAGATCGCGCAGGCGCTTCGGTGCTGGCACCAGCGGCACGCGGCTGCGCGTCCAGGCGCCCTGGTCGGTTGGCGAGAGCGCGCGGCCCCGGCTCATGAACCAGGACGCCAGCTTGTAGAGCCCCAGGCGTCCGTAGACCTGCGCCCAGACGCTCCAGGTCGCCGACACCTTGAGGCTGCGCGCCGCGCCGCTGCCGCGCAGCGTCGCATCTCCGCTGTCGGGTCGGGCCTGGGCCTCGTTGCGCAGCCGCACCAGCAGGTCGGTGATCGGGATCTTGACCGGGCAGACCTCGGTGCAGGCACCGCACAGCGTCGAGGCGAATGCCAGCGGGTAGGTGCTTTCGAGCCCCTGCAGGTGCGGCGAGATGATGGCGCCGATCGGCCCCGGATAGGTGGTGCCGTAGGCATGGCCGCCCACCCGCGCGTAGACCGGACAATGGTTCATGCAGGCGCCACAGCGTATGCACTGCAGCGTGGCGCGCAACTGCTCGTCGGCGTAGGCCTGGGTGCGACCGTTGTCGAGCAGGATCAGATGCACTTCCTGCGGGCCGTCCTTCTCGCCCGGGCGGCGCGGCCCGCTGATCATGTTGACGTAGGTCGTCACCGATTGCCCGGTCGCCGAGCGGGTCAGCAGGCTCAGGATCGGCGGGACATGCTCAAGCTTCTCGACCACCTTCTCGATCCCGGTGATCGCGACATGGATCCGGGGCACCGTGGTGCACATGCGACCGTTGCCCTCGTTCTCGACCAGGCACAGCGTTCCGGTTTCGGCCACCGCCACGTTGACGCCCGACAAGCCGATGTCGGCCTGCGCGAACTTGCTGCGCAGCACGCGCCGGCCGATGTCGATCAGCGCATCGACATCCTCGGTGTACGACACCCCGGGGACTTCGCGCGCGAACAGCTCGGCGATCTCCTGCTTGGTCTTGTGGATCGCCGGCATGATGATGTGCGAAGGGGCTTCGCCCGCGAGCTGCACGATGTACTCGCCCATGTCGGATTCGAGCGCCTCCAGTCCGGCTTCCTCCATCGCATGGTTGAAATGGACTTCCTCGCTGACCATCGACTTGCCCTTGATGATCCGTCGCGCCTGCGCGCGCTGCGCGATGCCCAGCGCGATGGCATTCGCCTCGGCCGGCGTTTGCGCCCAGTGCACCTGAACGCCGTTGGCGCTCAGGCGGGCTTCGAGCTGCTCCAGCAGGCGCGGCAGATGGGCCAGGCTGTGACGGCGGATCTGCTCGCCCAGTTCGCGCAGGCCCTGCAATTCGTCCTCGTCCGCGAACTGGGCGCGGCGCTTGGACTGCAGGTAGTCCATCGCGCCCCGGAAATTCCGGCGCTGCGCGGGATCGTCGAGCACGCCGCGCGCGCGCGCCTTGAAGCCTTCGGTCGGTTCGATCGGGATCACGCGGCTCATGGTTCGACTCCTTCGGCGGTGCGCAGCAGCACCACCAGTTCGCGTGGCCCGTGCGCACCGTAGGCCAGCGTCTGCTGGATGTCGGCGGTCTTCGACGGACCGCTGATCAGCAGCGCGTTGCTGGGCAGGCCGTCACTCCAGCTTTCGGCGCGGATGGCGGCATGGAAGTCGGCGTGGATCGTGTTCACGTCGAGCAACACGATATGCACCGCGGGCACCAGCGACATCAGGCGCGGTTCGCTCGCGCTGGGCCACAGGACCAGGCTGCCGGTTTCGGCGATCGCGCTGCGGGCCAGTGTCAGCGAGGCATCGACGCGGTCGAAGAGCCTGTCCTTCCACGCTTCGATCGCCTGCTCGTAGCGCACGATTTCCAGGCTGGCGGGCGCGTCGGCGGCCAGCGCCTCGCCATGCGGCGTGCCATCGCCGATCAGCAGCTGGCGCAGGCCCTTGGCGGCGATCAGGTCCAGCAGCACGCGGGTCCAGTTGCCGGTCGTGACGGCATGGACCTCGGTGCGCCAGGCCAGCAGGCCCTGGCGCAAGCGCTCGGTGCGCTGCGCGCTGTCCTCGTCGCGGCGATGCTGCTCGTACCAGCCGCTCACGTCAGGCACCGTGGCCGGACTGCCGCTGGGCGCGGTGCGCAGCCGGCCCAGGATCTGATCGCGCGCGCTCATGACTGGGCTCCGCTGGTGCGCTGCCAGAGGAAGCTCGCGATATGTTCGCCCGTCAGCGACGGCGACGAGACGCCGGCCTGCTCGTCCTGGCGGGCCGCGCGCCCGGTGATATTGAGCAGGCAGCCGCAATCGGCGCTGACGACGCAGCCCGCGCCGGTGGCACGGATCGCCGCCACCTTGTCGCTGACGATGGCCTCGGAAATCTCGGGGTGGAGCAGGGCAAAGGTGCCGCCAAAGCCGCAACACTCCTCGATCCGGGCCTGCTCCTTGACCGTCACCCGGGACAGATCCGCGAGCAAGGCCGCGCTGGTCTGGTGCGAGCCCATCTGGCGCCGCGCATGGCACGAGGTATGCAGGGACACCGTGCAGGCCGGACCCAGATCCTCGTGTGCGAAATCGACCACATGCACCAGGAATTCGGTCAATTCGTAGACGCGCTCGGACAGCTCCAGTGCCTTGGCGTGCAGCACCGGATCATCGGCGAACAGCTGCGGGTAGTGGAGCCGGATCATGCCGGCACAGGAGCCCGACGGCACGACCACCGGCCACGGCTGCGTGAACAGCTCAAGCTGGCGCCGCGCGACCGCGCGCGCCTCGTCGGGGTAGCCGCTGCTGTAGGCGGGCTGGCCGCAGCAGGTCTGTTCCTCGGGGTAGTGCACGCGGATGCCTTCGCGCTCCAGCAGGCGAATCGTGTCCAGGCCAGCCTGGGGCGTGAACTGATCGATCAGGCAAGTGGCAAAGAGGTAAACATCAGCGGGTCGGGTTGGATACTGCCGTGAGAAAGAGGAAAGCAACTGCATCGGCTTGCTCCTGAAGTCAGGGATCGGGTGGTCTGGTAAATTGGTAAGACCAATTTGCACCGGATTAAAAGCCGTTCCGTCGTCGCTGTCCATCGGGTAAACCCTGATTCCGGGCAAAACTTTCCATGAAAGTACACTCATCAAGATTGGTCTTAGCAGATAGTTCCCTTCATGCTTCCTATGAATCCGTCCCGTCCCACGGTCACTCGCATCGCTGACATCGTTGCCAAGCAGTTGGAGCAGCGCATCCTGGAGGGATCGCTCAAGCCCGGCGACCGCTTGCCGGCGGAGCGCGCGCTCGCGCTGGAACTCAATGTGTCACGCCCTTCGCTGCGCGAAGCGATCCACAAGCTGGTCTCCAAGGGACTGCTGGTGACCAAGCATGGCGGCGGCACGGTGGTGACCGACAGGCTCGAAGCCAGCTTTGCCGAACCCTGGCAGGATCTGCTCAAGGAGCATCCGCTGCTGCACAGCGACATGCTGGAATTCCGCCACATCCTGGAAGGCCAGGCCGCCCTGCTGGCGACCGAGCGCGCCACCGATGCCGACATGAAGCGGATGCAGGCCATCTTCGAGGCGCTCGAAGTCGCCTACGAACGGGAAGACCTGCAGGCCTGCGTCGCCCATGACGTCGCCTTTCACCAGGCGATTGCCGAGGCCACGCACAACGTCCTGATCGGTCATGTCACGGCCAGCCTGATGCGGGTGATGCATGACCATGTATCGAGCAACCTCGTGCGCCTGCACCGGTCATCGACGCAATGGAACAGGATCCGGGAGCAGCACCGCAACATCTGGGAGGCCATCCAGCAGCGCCGTCCCCAGGACTCCCTGCTGGCGGCGCGCGAGCATATCGACCTGGTCAGTCACAGCATGCAAGAGACGATCCGGGTGCAGGATCGCGAAGATGCGGCGCTTCGTCGCCTCGGTGATGCCGCCTGACGGCCGGCAACGCGCCACGACCCGTTGGCCGTGGCTGGCGTGCGCCGGTTACCGGTCCAGCAGCCGAGCCAGGTAGTGCCCGGTGTGGCTGGCCGGGTTCGCCGCCACCGCCTCGGGGGTGCCTGTCGCGACCACCTGGCCACCGCCCGAGCCGCCTTCGGGTCCCATGTCGATGATCCAGTCGGCGGTCTTGATCACGTCGAGGTTGTGCTCGATCACGACGATGGTATTGCCGGCGTCGCGCAGCTGGTGCAGCACCTTGAGCAGCAGCTCGATGTCGCCGAAATGCAAGCCGGTGGTCGGCTCGTCGAGGATGTAGAGCGTGCGCCCGGTGTCGCGCTTGGACAGCTCCTGCGCCAGCTTGACCCGTTGCGCCTCGCCGCCCGAGAGCGTGGTCGCGCTCTGGCCGAGCCGGATATAGCTCAGGCCCACGTCGAGCAGGGTCTGCAGCTTGCGCTGCAGCGTCGGCACGGCCTGGAAGAAGCCGTGGGCCTGCTCGACCGTCAGCTCCAGGATCTGGGCGATGTTGAGCCCCTTGTACAGGACTTCCAGCGTCTCGCGGTTGTAGCGCAGGCCCTTGCAGATGTCGCAGGGCACGTAGACATCGGGCAGGAAATGCATCTCGACCTTGACCACGCCGTCGCCCTGGCAGGCCTCGCAGCGCCCGCCACCGGCCGACGATGACACGTTGAACGAGAACCGCCCCGGCCCGTAGCCGCGCTCGCGCGCCGCCGGCACCTCGGCCATCAGCTCGCGGATGCCGGTGAACAGTCCGGTGTAGGTCGCCGGGTTGCTGCGCGGCGTGCGCCCGATCGGGCTCTGGTCGACGTTGATGACCTTGTCGAAAT
>NZ_JAQTZS010000017.1 GCF_028687635.1 Malikia sp.
ACCGCATCAGCGCCTTCGACGTCATCATGGGCGAGCCGATTCCCGGCAAGGGCGAGCTGCTGACCCGCCTGAGCCTGTTCTGGTTCGACCTGCTGGGCCCGAACGGCCAGAACATCTGCCCGATCCACCTGACCGGCCAGGACCCGACCAGCGTGGTCAGCGACGAGGAAAAGCCCCTGGTCGCCGGCCGCTCGATGCTGGTCAAGCGCCTGAAGCCGATCCCGGTCGAGGCGGTGGTGCGCGGCTACCTGGCCGGCAGCGGCTGGAAGGAATACCAGGAAAGCCGCTCGGTCTGCGGCGTGGCCCTGCCCGAAGGCCTGCGCAACGCGTCCAAGCTGCCCGAGCCGATCTACACCCCGGCCGCCAAGGCCGAGGTCGGCGAGCATGACGAGAACATCACCTTCGAGAAGACGGTCGAGATGATCGGCCCCGAGCTGGCCGGCAAGATCCGCGAGATCTCGATCCGGCTCTACCAGGCCGCGCGCGACTTCGCCGCCACCAAGGGCATCATCATCGCCGACACCAAGTTCGAGTTCGGCCTCGACACCGACGGCACCCTGGTGCTGATGGACGAGGTGCTGACCCCGGACAGCTCGCGCTACTGGCCAGCCGACAGCTATGTCGAAGGCAGCAACCCGCCGAGCTTCGACAAGCAGTTCCTGCGCGACTGGCTGGAGACCGCGACCGTCAACGGCCAGCCCTGGAACAAGACCGCCCCGGCGCCGCGCCTGCCACGGGAAGTCATCAGCCAGACCGCCGCCAAGTACCAGGAAGCGCTGGAGCGGGTGCTGGGCTGATCATCCTGGGCTGAGCGTTCAGCCCAGCAACTGGCCGATCCGCTCCAGGTAGGCCAGGGCCGGTACCTGCCCGATCGGCTCGCCGTGGTTGTAGCCGTAGGTCACCAGCGCGACCGGGCAGCCGGCCGCGTGCGCGGCCTCGGCGTCATTGCGCGAGTCGCCGACCATCAGCGTGCGCGCCGGCGGGGTGCCAAGCGCGCGGCAGGTCTCCAGCAGCGGCAGCGGATCGGGCTTCTTGCGCGCGAACGAATCACCGCCAAAGACGAACTCGAAATAGCCATCCAGCCCCTTGGCCGCCAACAGCGGCCGCGCGAAGGCCAGCGGCTTGTTGGTCAGACAGGCCAGCCGCAAACCGGCATCACGCAGCGCCTGCAGGCCCTCGGTCACACCCTCGTAAAGCTCGGATGCGCTGCCGTTGATGGCCAGGTAATGGCGCTGGTAGGCCTCCCAGGCCGCCTGGTACAGGGCGGGATCGCCGCCGACCTCGGCCAGCGTCTGGCGCAGCAGATGTTCGCTGCCCTTGCCCACGGTGCGCGCGACGAATTCGCGCTCCACGCGCCGCAGGCCCAGTCCGTCCAGCGTCAGGCCCAGCGCCACGACAAAGTCACCCTGGGTATCGACCAGGGTGCCATCGAGATCGATGATGGCGGCGTCGAGACGGGAATGGAGCAGCAGCATGAAATGGGGTCAGAAAAGAGGGAACAAGCTGCGCCATTGTCCCATTGCGACACCCGCCACGACGGCCATGACCAAACTTTGAAAGCAGGATGGCCCTACCCGTATGATGTGGACCTGCTGTGCATTGTTCAATTTATTTTCAGAAGAATAGGCCATTATGAGACTTTCTGATTTCAGGGTCGCGACGCGCCTCGGGACTGGCTTCGCGCTGGTGCTGGCGCTCCTGCTCACGATCGCGCTGACCGCGGGCATCCTGATCAAGCGCGTCAATGACAACGGGCGTTACTATTTCGAGAACATCCAGCCTTCGCTGGACGTCGTGTCGGCGGTCCGTGGCGATCTGGAAAACATCCGTCGCGCCGAAGCCAACCATATCCTGGCCAACTCGGAAGAGGAAATGACCGCCTTCGAGCAGCGCATCGCCAGCAAGCGCGAGCAACTCAACAGCGCCCTGGCGTCCTACGAGAAATTGGTGGCGGACAACGAGGACAGGCAGCGCTGGCTCCAGGCCCAGTCCAGGGTGGCGGCTTATCTGGTGATCTGGGACAAGCTCCAGCCGCTGTCGCGTCAGACGGCGACCGACCCGACCGCGATGGAGAAGGCCAGGAGCCTGTTCGCGACCGACGGGCTCAAGGCTTTCGATGCCGCCTTGCGCAGTCTGGAGGCGATGTGGGACCACAACGAAACGGTGGGCCAGGCCAAGGTCCAGGACGCGGACGCGGCCTACGACACCGCCAAGTTCACCCTGACAGGATTGGGGGCCTTGGCGCTGGCGCTGGGCGGCCTCTCGGCGCTGCTGATCGCCCGTTCGGTGACGCGGCCACTGACCCAGGCGCAGGTCGCCGTGGAGCGACTGGCCGAGGGTGACCTGACGATCACGCTGCACGCCGAGGGCAGCGACGAGATCGCGCAGCTGGTCCAGGCCGTGTCCCATATGAAGGACAACCTGGCGCGCACCGTCACTCACATGCGCCAGAACGCCGAAACCGTGGCCAGCGTCAGCGAGCAGATTGCCCACGGCAACCTCGACATGAGCCAGCGCACCGAGGAGCAGGCCAGCGCGCTGGAGGAAACCTCCGCCTCGATGGAGGAGCTGGGCAGCACCGCGCGCCAGAACGCCGACAACGTCAAGCAGGCCACTCAGCTGGCGCTGGGGGCATCGAGCGTGGCGACCCAGGGTGGCGTGGTGGTCGACCAGGTGGTCGACACGATGAAGAGCATCAACGAGGCCTCGAAACGGATCGCCGACATCATCAACGTGATCGACGGCATCGCGTTCCAGACCAACATCCTCGCGCTCAACGCGGCGGTCGAGGCCGCGCGCGCGGGCGAGCAGGGACGTGGCTTCGCCGTGGTCGCGAGCGAGGTGCGCAGCCTCGCGCAGCGCAGCGCCGATGCGGCCAAGGAAATCAAGACCCTGATCACGACCAGCGTCGAGCGTGTCGGGCGCGGCACGGTGCTGGTCGATCAGGCGGGCACCACGATGAGCGAGGTCGTCACCTCGATCAAGCGCGTGACCGACCTGATGAACGAGATCAATGTCGCCAGCAACGAGCAAAGCAGCAACGTCGCCCAGGTCAGCAACGCCGTGACCCAGATGGACCGCGTGACCCAGCAGAACGCCGCGCTGGTCGAGGAAAGCGCGGCCGCCGCCGAAAGCCTCAAGCAGCAGGCCCACGACCTGGTGCAAGCCGTCGCGGTGTTCAAGTTGGCGCCTGGCAGCTCGGGAGCCGGTGGCGCAGCGGTCATCCGCCCCTCGACGGTGTACCGACCACCCGTTTCGCGGCCGGCACCCCGGCCCGCGGCCAGCCCGCCGGCCCGAGTGACCGAGTCACCATCGGCTCCGGCGCTTGGGTCGGGAGCAGCCAAGGTGCCTGATGATGATGACGACTGGACCACGTTCTGATCCCGATGAAAACCTCACAGCCCAAGGATCCGATGGCCAGCCGACCCGCCGTGGACCCGCTGTTCCTGGCGACCGCTGGCATCACCACCTATGACGGCAGCCGGGCGCTGACCAACGCCAGCGGCTTCTTCTTCCAGCGCGAGGATCGGCTCTACCTGGTGACCAGCCGCCATGTCCTGGTCGACAAGGCCAGCCATCACTACCCGGACCGGATCGAGATCGTGCTGCACCTGGACGCCAGGGACCTCACCCGCTACACCAGCTGCTCGATCCCGCTCTATGAGAAGGGGACCGCCGTCTGGCACCAGGGGCAGGACAGTGGCGGCGACATCGATGTCGCGGTGCTGCAGGTCGATCGCCAGGCCCTGCCGGAAGGCGCCATCGTGATTGCCTTCACGCCCGAACATCTGCCGCCGTCCTTTGATGCGGTGCCGGCCGATGCGGCGCTGTGCATCGCGGGTTTTCCGCTGGGTTTCCGGGACACGGTGCACCAGCTGCCGGTGCTGCGCCATGCCGTCATCGCGTCGCCGTTCGGCATCCGTTTTCAGGGGCGCGGCTTCTTCCTGACCGACGCGCGCACCCATCGCGGCACCAGTGGCGCGCCAGTCGTGATGCGTAATCCCTCACCCGGACCGGCCAGCCGCGAGCTGCCCTGGCGCCTGCTGGGGGTGCATTCGTCCCGCATGGACATGGGCAACCGCGACCGGGAGCTGGACGAATCACTGGGCCTGAACTGCGCCTGGTACGCCGACATCCTGCTCACGCTGACCCAGAAAAAGCCGTAAAGCGGCAGACGAAAAAAGCCGCCCGCAGGCGGCTCGGCGCTCGGCGCGGTGAGGTTCAGATCACGCCCTGGGCCAGCATGGCATCGGCCACCTTGACGAAGCCGGCAATGTTGGCGCCGTCGATATAGCTCACGCTGCCATCGTCGCGCTGGCCGTATTTCAGGCAGGCGGCATGGATGTTCTTCATGATGTCGAGCAGGTGTCCATCCACCTCTTCACGGCTCCACGACATGCGCAGGGCGTTCTGGCTCATCTCCAGGCCCGAGGTGGCCACGCCACCGGCGTTCGAGGCCTTGCCCGGGGCGTACAGCACGCCAGCGGCCTCGAAGGCCTTGGCCGCGCCGATGGTGGAGGGCATGTTGGCGCCTTCGGCCACGCAGAACACGCCGTTGGCGATCAGCGTCCTGGCGTCGCTTTCGTCCAGTTCGTTCTGGGTGGCACAGGGCAGCGCCACGTCGACCGGCACATGCCAGGGGCGCAGGCCAGCCTCGAATTTGGCACCAACCAGGCGGGCGTAGTCGCTCACGCGGCCGTAGTCCTGGTTCTTGACCTTCATCAGGAGGGTCAGCTTCTCGGGGGTGAAGCCGTCTTCGTCCACCACGGTGCCGCTGGAGTCGGACACGGTGACGACCTTGGCATCCAGCGCCATGGCTTTCGCGACCGCGTACTGGGCCACGTTGCCCGAACCCGACACCGAAACGCGCAGTCCTTCAAAGGACTTGCCGCGGGTCTTGAGCATTTCATCGGCGAAATAGACGGTGCCGTAGCCGGTGGCTTCGGGGCGGATCAGCGAACCACCAAAGCTCAGGCCCTTGCCGGTGAACACGCTGGCCGCGTTGTTGGCCAGCTTCTTGTACATGCCGGCCATGAAGCCGACCTCGCGGCCACCGACGCCGATGTCGCCCGCCGGCACGTCGGTGTCGGGGCCGACATGGCGGAACAGCTCGGACGCGAAGGCCTGGCAGAAACGCATGATCTCGCCGCTGCTCTTGCCCTTGGGGTCGAAGTCGGAGCCGCCCTTGCCGCCGCCCATGGGCAGCGTGGTCAAGGCGTTCTTGAAGGTCTGCTCGAATGCCAGGAACTTGAGCACCGACAGGTTGACCGACGGGTGAAAGCGCAGACCGCCCTTGTAGGGGCCGATCGACATGCTGTGCTGGATGCGGTAGCCCTTGTTGACCTGCACCCGGCCCTGGTCATCGACCCAGGAGACACGGAACATCACCACGCGCTCGGGCTCGACCAGGCGCTCCAGCAGGGCCTGCTCGGCATACTGGGGATGCTTCTCGATGAAGGGCCAGAGGCTTTCCATGACCTCGGTGACCGCCTGCATGAATTCGGGCTGGCCGGGGTTGCGGTCGTTGACCGTGGCGAGAAACTGGGCGAGGCTGGCGGTCGTCATGAGTGATCCGTGGGGTGCGCTAGTTGAACCAGCTGGTGATTTTCCCACACCTGATTCGCCAGAACGGCTCAAAACAGGAGCTGATGCACATGATTGGTGCAAAAAAGCAGTCTTGCTTGATTTTGGTGCACAAGGCCGGCGTGATCAGCCTGGCTCGCTCATGCGCGGACACGGGCTTTGTAAACGCATGAATGAAATTTGTTAACCGAATTTGATTGTCGGATTGAGGCTACCCGGACAGAATGATCCATCATGAAAAATTCAAGCATCAAGTCGCTGCTGGTCGCCAACCGAGGCGAGATCGCCATCCGCGTGATGCGGGCCGCCACCGAGATGGGGCTGCGCACGGTGGCGGTCTACTCGCACGAGGACCGCTTCGCGCTGCACCGCACCAAGGCCGACGAGACCTATCTGGTGGGCGCCGGCCAGAAGCCGATCGCGGCCTATCTCGACATCGCCGAGATCATCCGCGTGGCCAGGGAAGCCAAGGTGGACGCGATCCACCCCGGCTACGGCTTCCTGTCCGAGAACCCCGACTTCGCCGACGCCTGCGCGGCCGCCGGCATCGCCTTCATCGGCCCCCAGGGCGACGTCATGCGCACCCTGGGCAACAAGGTGGCCGCGCGCAACCTGGCGCAGTCGGTCGGGGTGCCGGTGATGCCGGCGACGCCGCCGCTGTCCCACGATCCCGACGAGGCGCTGGCCGCCGCCGCCGAGGTCGGCTACCCCGTCATGCTCAAGGCCAGCTGGGGCGGCGGCGGACGCGGCATGCGCATCATCCAGAACGAGCAGGAGCTCCTCACCCAGATGCCGGTGGCGCGCCGGGAAGCGCAGACGGCCTTCGGCAACGACGAGATCTACCTCGAAAAGCTGGTGCAGCGCGCGCGCCATGTCGAGGTCCAGCTGCTGGGTGACCGCCACGGCCACCTGCTGCACCTGTTCGAGCGCGACTGCACGGTGCAGCGGCGCAACCAGAAGGTGGTCGAGCGGGCACCGGCGCCCTACCTGGACCCCGCCACCCGCCAGGCGCTGTGCGAGGCCGCGCTCAAGATCGGTCGCGCGGTCAACTACACCCACGCCGGCACGGTCGAGTTCCTGATGGACGCCGACAGCGGCGCCTTCTACTTCATCGAGGTCAACCCGCGCATCCAGGTCGAGCACACCGTGACCGAGGCGATCACCGGCATCGACCTGGTCAAGGCGCAGATCGCGATCAGCCAGGGCGCCGAGATCGGCGTGGCCGGCGCCGTCGTGCCGGCCCAGGACGAGATCCGCCTCAATGGCCACGCGCTGCAATGCCGCGTCACCACCGAGGACCCCGAGAAAGGCTTCGCGCCCGACCATGGGCAGCTGTCGACCTACCGCTCGCCCGGCGGCTTCGGCGTGCGCCTCGACGGCGGCACGGCCTATTCGGGCGCCGTCATCACGCCGCACTACGACAGCCTGCTGGTCAAGGTCACGACCTGGGGTTCGAGCGCCGACAACGCGACCGCGCGCATGGACCGCGCGCTGCGCGAATTCCGCATCCGTGGCGTGGCGACCAACCTGGCCTTCCTAGAGAACCTGATCGCGCATCCGCTGTTCAAGAGCGGGGCCTGCACGACACGCTTCATCGACCAGACGCCCGAGCTGCTCAAGGTAAAGCCGCGGCACGACCGCGCGACCAAGCTGCTCAAGTACCTGGGCGAGGTCAGCGTCAACGGCCACTCCGAGATGAAGGGCCGCAGCCTGCCGAGCCTGCCGCTGCCCGCGCCCATCAAGCCGGCCTGCGACCTGACGCGGCCGCCGCCGCAGGGCATGCGCGACCGGCTCAAGAGCCTGGGTCCGGTGGGCTTCGCCCAGTGGATCAAGGCCCAGCAGCGCGTGCTGCTGACCGACACCACCATGCGCGACGCGCACCAGTCCTTGCTGGCCACCCGCATGCGCACCCACGACATGCTGGAGATCGCGCCGCACTACGCGCGCCTGGCACCCGAGCTGTTCTCGCTCGAATGCTGGGGCGGCGCCACCTTCGACGTGGCGATGCGCTTCCTGGGCGAGGACCCCTGGCAGCGTCTGGCGCAGATCCGCGCCGCCGCGCCCAACATGCTGCTGCAGATGCTGCTGCGCGCCTCCAACGCGGTCGGCTACACCAACTACCCCGACAACGTGGTCAAGTTCTTCGTGCAGCAGGCGGCCCAGGGCGGCATCGATGTCTTCCGCGTCTTCGACTCGCTCAATTCGGTCGACAACATGCGGGTGGCGATGGACGCGGTCAACGAGACCGGCAGCCTGTGCGAGGCCGCGATCTGCTACACCGGCGACCTGTTCGACCAGAACCGCTCGAAGTACGACCTGGCCTACTACGTCCGGATGGCCAAGGCGCTGGAGAAGGCCGGCGCCCATGTGCTGGCGATCAAGGACATGGCCGGCGTCTGCCGCCCACGCGCGGCCTCCGCCCTGGTCAAGGCCCTGAAGGAAGAGACCGGCCTGCCGATCCACTTCCACACCCACGACACCAGCGGGCTGGCCGGCGCCAGCGTGCTGGCGGCGATCGAGGCCGGCTGTGACATCGTCGATGGCGCGCTCGACGCCATGAGCGGCCTGACCTCGCAGCCGAACCTGGGCAGCATCGTCGCGGCGCTGGAAGGCTCGGCGCGCGACACCCAGCTCGACCCCAGCGCGCTGCGCGGCCTGTCGCACTACTGGGAAGGGGTGCGGCGCTACTACGCGCCGTTCGAGAGCGAGATCCGCTGTGGCACCTCGGACGTGTATCGCCACGAGATGCCCGGCGGCCAGTACACCAACCTGCGCGAGCAGGCCCGCTCGATGGGGCTGGAGCCGCGCTGGCCGGATATCGCCGAGGCCTATGCCCAGGTCAACCTGCTGTTCGGCGACATCGTCAAGGTCACGCCGACTTCCAAGGTGGTGGGCGACCTGGCGCTGTTCATGGTCGCCAACGACCTGACGCCCGAGGACGTGCTCAACCCCGAGCGCGAGATCGCCTTCCCCGAGTCGGTGGTGCAGCTGATGCGCGGCGAGCTCGGCTTCCCCGCAGACGGCTTCCCCGAGGCGCTGCAGCGCAAGGTGCTCAGGGGCCACGCGCCGCTGACCGGCCGCCCCGGCGAGCACCTGCCCGCCGTGGACCTGGAGGCCGCGCGCGAGCAGGCGCAGAAACTCGTCGGCCACGCCGTCAACGACCAGGAGCTGGCCTCCTACCTGATGTACCCCAAGGTCTACCAGACCTACAGCCGCCAGCGCGGCCAGTATGGCGATGTCAGCTTGATCCCGACGCCGGCCTATTTCTACGGCCTGCAGGACCACGAGGAGATCGCGGTCACGATCGAGAAGGGCAAGACGCTGCACCTGCGCATCGAGGGCCGCACGCCGGCCGACGACGAGGGCAGGTGCCGGCTGTTCTTCGAGCTCAACGGCCAGCCGCGCATGGTGCGGGTGGCGCTGCTGGGCGCGGCGGTCAGCACCAAGTCGCTGCCCCAGGCCGAGGAGGACAACCCGGCCCATGTGCCGTCACCGATGCCGGGCACGGTCGCGCGGCTGGCAGTCAAGGAAGGCCAGCGCGTGCTCAAGGGCGATATGCTGGTCAGCATCGAGGCGATGAAGATGGAGAGCCTGGTGGTGGCCGAGCGCGAGGCGACGGTCAAGACCATCCATGTCAAGCCTGGCGATGCCGTGCCGGCCAAGGCGCTGCTGCTGGAACTGGAAGCTTGAAAACCAAAAGCCCGCAGTCGCGAATGCAACTGCGGGCTTTTTATCTGGTGGCCTGGGACGGAATCGAACCATCGACACGCGGATTTTCAATCCGCTGCTCTACCAACTGAGCTACCGGGCCAAGTCTTCGATTATGACACAAGCCGGAGCGGTTCAGCCGGCCTTGCCGCGCGCCTCGTACGGACAATGGTTCGGTCGCGGTCCCACCTGCGGGTGCAGGCGGCAGGTGCCGGGGCGCTTGTCGTAGACGGTGCAGCGGCGCGTCCTGGCGTCGAGGAACTGGCAATCCCCGCTGGCCCGGCGCGCCAGCGTGAAAATGCTGTTGCGGAAGTTGAAGTGGTCGATCAGCCCGGCCTTGCTCAGGCGCTTGGCGATCTGCTTGGGTTCCTCGTGCTCGGCCTCGAAGGGGTCGACCAGCTCCAGCCGTACCAGGTCGGGCAACCTGACCTCGACCGGCATGGTGCAGCAGTTGGCGACGCAGTTGTCGCACAGGCCGCCGCGGTAGCGGGTCCAGGTATCGAGCCGGTCGACGTCGACGTAACGCAGGGTTCTCACCGGATGGGTGCGATCAGTTCAGCGCCATGCTGAGCTTGCGGCGGTAGCGCGCCACCAGCTCGGCCTGCGGGTCCTGCTGCTGCACGACCGGAGCCGCGATCTCGATGCCGCCGGCGCCCTTGCCCGCCGCACCGGGATCGGCCTTCGGCTTCGGGGGCGTCAGCAGCTCCAGCAGCGCGACATAGGTCTTGCGCGGCGCCTCGTCGGCCCATTTCTTGTCGCGCATGATGATTTCGAGCAGCTCCTCCATCGCGGCCTGCCAGTCGTCCTGGGCGATCAGCAGCCGGCTCTTGGCGAAGCGGCTGTCGAAGTCGCGCTTGTTGGCCGCGATCGCCTCGTCGAACTGCTCCAGCCGCCACTGGCCGCGCGGGTCGTTGCTGACGAATTCGAGCGCGTTGAGCCATTGCTGCAGCGCCTCGAAGCGCAGCTGCAGCGGGATCTGGCCCATCGCGGGCGCCAGCGCGGCGGCGGCCTCGGCCAGCTGGCCGTGACTGATCAGCCGCTTGACGTAGTCGAAGCGCAGGTCGTCATTGCCGGGGTTCTGCGCCAGCGCGTCGGCCATCTGCTCCTGCACCGAGCGGCCATCGGCCGCCTGGGCCGGTTCCGCATCGAGCCGGACTTCGGCTTCTTCCTCGACCTCCGCCTGCTGCTCGGCGGCGGGCAGGTGCTTGGCCAGGAAGGTGCGCAACTGCTCCGGCGGCAAGGCACCCACGAAGCCATCGACCGGCTGGCCGTCCTTGAACAGCACGCAGAACGGGATGCTGCGCACGCCGAACATCTCCGACAGCTGACCGGCGATTTCGGGCGTCTTGTCGGCGTCGAGCTTGGCCAGCACGAAGCGGCCGCCTTGCTCGGTCTCCAGCTGTTCGAGCCGCGGACCCAGCTGCTTGCAGGGGCCACACCATTCGGCCCAGATGTCCAGCAGCACTGGCACCCGGAACGAGGCATTGATGACTTCGGCTTCGAAATTGACAAGGTTGACGTCGATCATGGAATGGCGCGTTGAGGTCGAAGGTAAAAGCCGGCGGCGGGTCAGCCAGGCCGATTGCAAGGATTTTGCCCCTTATCTGGGGGCCAAAAGTAAAATCGCAACTTTTGGAGTGGCTTGTGAGCGAAGCAATCAAGGTGGGCGTGGTGATGGGTTCCAACAGTGATTGGGACACCATGAAGCACGCGGTAGAGATTTTCCAACAGTTCGGCATCGCCTGCGAGGCCAAGGTCGTGTCGGCGCATCGCATGCCCGACGACATGTTCGCCTACGCCGAAGCCGCGGTCGGCCGTGGCCTCAAGGCCATCGTCGCCGGTGCCGGCGGTGCGGCCCATCTGCCGGGCATGCTGGCGGCCAAGACCGTGGTGCCGGTGCTCGGCGTGCCGGTGCAGTCCAAGGCGCTGTCGGGCGTGGATTCGCTGCACAGCATCGTGCAGATGCCCAAGGGTATTCCGGTCGCGACCTTCGCCATCGGTGCCGCCGGTGCCGCCAACGCGGCGCTGTTCGCGGTCGCCATGCTGGCCAACGAGGACGCAGCGCTGCGCGACAAGCTCGAAGCCTTCCGCGCCGCCCAGACCGAGGCCGCGCGCGCCATGACCCTGCCGCCGGTGGGCCAGGCATGAGCGCCGTCAAGACCCTGCTGCCCGGCTCGGTCAACGCCGAAGGCCGGATCGCGACCCTGGGCGTGATGGGCGGCGGCCAGCTCGGCCGCATGTTCGTGCAGGCCGCGCAGGAGATGGGCTACTACACCGCCGTGCTCGACGCCGACCCGGTCAGCCCGGCCGGACTGGTCAGCCATTTCCACATCCAGACCGGCTACGAAGACCCGGCCGGACTGGCCGAACTCGCCGAGCACTGCGACGCGATCACGACCGAGTTCGAGAACGTGCCCGCCCCCGCGCTGCAGACCCTGGCCGCGACACGCCCGGTCGCACCGGCCGCCAGCGCGGTGGCGGTGGCGCAGGACCGCATCGCCGAGAAGGCGCATTTCGTCGCCTGCGCGCAGTCCGGCGGCGTCGGCCCCGCGCCCCATGCCGCGATCGAGACCGAGGCCGACCTGGCCGCCGTCGGCGATGACCTGCTGCCCGGCATCCTCA
This sequence comes from Malikia sp., assembly GCF_028687635.1. Classification (GTDB taxonomy): domain Bacteria; phylum Pseudomonadota; class Gammaproteobacteria; order Burkholderiales; family Burkholderiaceae_C; genus Malikia. The sequence continues at coordinate 11,914 of NZ_JAQTZS010000017.1, forward strand.
AGACCGCCCGCCTGGGCTACGACGGCAAGGGCCAGGCCCGCGTGAAGGACCGCGCCGAGCTCGCCGCCGCCTGGGACGGCATGGGCCGCGTCGCCTGCGTGCTGGAAAAGATGCTGCCGCTGAAGGCCGAGCTGTCGGTCATCGTCGCGCGCGGTGCCGACGACCAGGTGGTCAACTTCCCGATCCAGCGCAACCTGCACCGCGACGGCATCCTGGCCGTGACCGAGGTGTTCGACGGCAACGTGCCGGCCGAGCTGGCCGAGCGCGCCATCGCCACCACCGCCACGGTCGCGCGCCAGCTCGGCTATGTCGGCGTGCTGTGCGTCGAATACTTCGTGATCGACGACGGCAGCGAGCATGGCGACCTGATCGTCAACGAGATGGCGCCGCGCCCGCACAACAGCGGCCACTACACCATCAACGCCTGCGACTGCTCGCAGTTCGAGCTGCAGGTGCGCGCGATGGCCGGCCTGCCGCTGGTGCAGCCGCGCCTGCACAGCCCGACCGTGATGCTGAACCTGCTGGGCGACCTCTGGTTCCAGCACGGCCAGCCGGTCGAGCCGCCCTGGGCGCAGATCCTGGCGCTGCCGGGCGCGCACCTGCACCTGTACGGCAAGCTCCAGGCCCGTGCGGGCCGCAAGATGGGCCACCTCAACCTGACCGGCGCCAGCGTCGAGCAGGTGCAGGCCACCGCGCTGCGCTGCGCCGAGCTGCTGGGCATGGCGCCATGGCGCTGACGCTGGACGCGCGCGCGCTGCTGCAACCGGCGCAGGCCGACGCAGCCGCGCTCGCTCAAGCACAGCAGGCGGTCGAGCAGGCCGCGCGGGCCTTGAAAGCTGGCGCCCTGGTCGGCCTGCCGACCGAGACCGTCTACGGCCTGGCGGCGGATGCCGACCAGGCCGGGGCGGTGGGACGCATCTTCGACGCCAAGGGCCGACCGAAGAACCACCCGCTGATCGTGCATCTGGCTGGCGCCAGTGCGGCGCAATGGCAGGCCGGCGTCGACCATTACGCGCGCGAGCTGCCCGACTTCGCGTCCAAGCTGATGCAGGCCTTCTGGCCCGGTCCGCTGACGCTGATACTGCCGCGCAAGCCTGGGGTGGGCGCGGCATCGGCCGGTGGCCAGGACTCGATCGGCCTGCGCTGTCCGGCGCATCCGGTCGCGCAGGCGCTGCTGCAGGCCTGCGCTGCCATCGGCATCCACGGCATCGCGGCACCGAGCGCCAACCGCTTCGGGCGTGTCAGCCCGACCTCGGCCGAGCATGTGCGCGACGAGTTCGACGCCCTGCTGTCGGATGACGAGCTGCTGATTCTCGATGGCGGCCCCTGCCCGGTCGGCATCGAGTCGACCATCGTCGACTGCAGCCGTGGCCGCCCGGTGCTGCTGCGCCCCGGCATGATCGGCATCGAGGCGCTGGAAGCCGCCATCGGCCAGCCGGTCGCGCTGCGCGACCAGGCCGCGCCCAAGGCATCCGGTACGCTGGAATCGCATTACGCGCCGACCGCGCGCGTGCGACTGATGCCGCTGGCCGAGATGCAGGCCGCGCTCGACCTGCTCGGCGCCGACGCCAGCGGAATCGCGATCTACACCCGGCAGCCAGTCGGCAGCGCGAGCCGCCATCTGCTGCTGCGCTACATGCCCACCCGCGCCGACGCCTGCGCGCAGGAACTGTTCGCGGTGCTGCGCGAGCTCGACCTGCCCGACACCCGGCTGATCTGGGTCGAGACCCCGCCCGCCGATGCCGCCTGGGATGGCGTGCGCGACCGGCTGCAGCGCGCGGCGGCCTGAACCGGCTCAGAGCCGCCAGGCGTCCAGCGTCTCGTCGATCAGGCGCAGCGCGTCGGCCCAGGCCACCAGGCCCAGGATCTGGCGCGCGCCGTTGGCCACCTCGGGCCGGGTCTGGCAGGCCTGCCAGACCAGGGTCAGGCGCTCGGCCGGTCCGCTAGCCTGTGCCAGCAGTGGCTGCAAAACGCCGCCCTGCAGCAGGATCTGCAGCATCTGCTGGATCAGGCGCGCGGCCTCGTCGCGCTTGGGCTCAAGCGCCGCCTGGGCCTCGTGCAACAGGCCCTGCGCCTGTCCCAGCAGCAGCGCGCAGGCGCCGGCGGTCTGCTTGCGCGCCTGCAGTCGGCGCGCCGCCGGATCGGCCCCCTCGTGCACACCGGCAACCGCTGCCAGCGCCCGGGCACGCAGCGCCGACAAGGGCGCGAGCTGACTGCGGCGGTGCTGCCTGAGCGTTGCCTCGGCCCGGCGCAGCCAGCCGATCAGCCGCTGCGGAAAGTCAGGGTGCTTGTCCTGGTAGAGATCAACCAGCCGGATCGATTCCTCGACCAGCGCCTGCGACTCGTCCAGAAAGGCTGTCACGACGATCTGCATGCCGGCTTACTCCGGTACCAGGCGGCTGAGCGCGGGCGGCTTGTCCTGGCCGGGCGTGGGGTCCTCGAACAGCATGTCCAGCCCCTCCTCGGTCACGTTGAGCCTGAGGTTGAGGCAGAAGCTGCCGCCCTGATTGGTCTCCTTGACCTGCTGGGTGCGCGCATCGACGCTGATGCCGATCGGCCGCTGCGGCAGCGCGTCCAGCGTGCGGTTGACCTGGGTGCGGATGATGGCGGCGATCTCCTTGAAGCGCTCGGCACTCTGGCTCGCCTGCACGGCCTCGTCATTGCCGGCCGCCGCCGCCTTGGCGACCTGGCGCTCGACCAGCCGGCGCGTGTGGTCGTGCAACTGCTCGGTCAGCAAGTTGGTCAACTGGTCGCTGACCAGGCCCTGGCTCAGATTGGCGTCGGCGCGCACGATCTTGCGGATCTCGGTCGCGCTGACATGGATGGACTGGGCCTTGAGCGCCTCCTTGAGGTTGGCGGACAAGGCCGACACCAGCATGTCGGGCGCCACCTTGGCGACATAGCCCTCCGGAATGTGCGAGACCACCACCGGCAGCGTCAGCTCAAGCTGGGGCATGCGCATGCGCGGAACCGGAAAATGGCGCAGCAAGCCCCCGTCGTCCTCGGCGTACTGCCTGGCGATCCGGACCGACTCGCGGTCGGCCGCCATGCGGGCACGGGTGATCTCGCACAGGAGATGTCCTAGGGTTTCGCTGAGCTCGCTCATTTTCCGGTCCTGGATTGAAGTGATGGATTCAACTCATCCATCCTACTTCACTTCGCCGACCGGAGTGGAGCGCATGGCGCCCTCGAGCACGCCGAGCAGCTTCTCCATGCCGGCCGGCATCTCGTCCTGCGAGGCCTTGACGAAGATGTGCATCGAGTAGGTGCGCTCGACGTTGCTGCCGCTGGCGGTCGTCTTCTTGTACGAACAGGACACGTTGAGCTTGGCCGAGCCACCGGGCCAGCGCTGCTTGACTTCCAGGTTGCCGCCAATGGCCAGGTCGCTGCTCTCGCTCTGGGTCTCGATCGAGTTGATCTTGGCGTTGAAGTCGATGGTCGCCTCTTCCACCCGGATGAAGGGGATCGGCAGCATGGTCAGCAGCGGCACCTCGATCTTCATGTCCTGGAACTTGGCGTCCACGGCGTCCTTGCGCGTGGCGAACCCCACGGTCGCCGTCGCCTGGGTGCCGCCAGTACTGGTCGGCGCGCTCAGCGTGACGGTCGGCGCCGAGCTGTAGCTGCCGCCGTCGGTCAGCTCGATGCGCACCACCTTGCCATCCTCGACCACGGCCCGGCCCTGGGCGGCGGTCTCGCCGCTGCCGGCCGAGAAGGTGACGGTCGGGGCGCTCTCGTAGCCCGTGCCCTGGCTGGTGACGGTGACCGAGGCGACATGGGCCTCGACCGCGGGCTGGTAGGGCGCGACTTCCTTGGGGTACTTGAACTCGACGTAGACCGGCTTGTTGTCCTGGTCGAAGCCCACCGTCTTGATGAAGTCGGCCGTGGCGCGCGCGGCCTGGGTCTGCGCCTCGATGACCGCGCACAGCGGCCCCCCGATCATGTTGCCGAAATTGAGACTCGACAGTTCGGTTCCTGGATTGGCTGCCATTTTCCTACCCCCTGAGTTTTGATGAAAACCGCAGCACAGCCAGCCGGCCATGCTGCGGCCTCATTCTAGTTTCGGGAAGTAAAATATGACAATCGCATTCTTGTCATGGGACAACTCAGCGCCGATCGCGTGGCTCGCCATCCTCCGGCCGCCTGCGGTCCATGCGCCGGCCTTCCTCGCCACCCCTGCGCTGAGGAGTGGCTTCGGCCGGCCTGGGCGGTGGCTCGGGGCGCACGACCGCCGGCGCCATGCGCTGGGCCTCGCTCAGGACACGGTGCGGCGGCACTTCAGCCCTGCGCCGCGGCTCGGGCGGCGACTCCGGGCGCCACTCCTGTCGATGCCAGGGTTCGGGTGGACGCTGGAGCGGCTGGGGCTGCGGCTGGAATTCGCGACGGGGCCAGACGGAGGGTGGCGGGGGACGGCGGTCTTCACGGTGCTGTTGCCAATGACCGCCGTGGGAATGCCAGCGCTCGCCGTCGCGCTGCCAGACGCGCGGCACCCAGACCTGGCCCGGTGGCGGGTTCTGCCAGCGGCCCGGCACCCAGGTGTAGCGGGCGCCACCCCAATTCCAGTAGCCATCGAGCCAGACATAGCCCCACGCGGGCGGCAGGCTGCGGTATTCGACCAGGGGAGCCGGGGGTGCCGCATGGACGGTGACGGCGGGCGCAGGATCGTAGCGCGGGCCGTAGTCATACGCCGGCACCACCGCGCACCCCCCCAGAGCGGCGGCAGCGAACCAAAGGGCCAGGCGGGCACGGGCTGATGTCATGCCGGCATTGTCGGCACCGGCCGCGCGCCGGGCAAGGGGCTGCAACAGCTGCTTACAGCTGTGACGCTTGGGAACAGCTTGCGTCGGGCTTCAGTGCCGGCGCAGTCGGGCCGAGCCGTTGCCGTCAGGCTCCCAGCGTCCGCCTTCCTGCAGCCAGCGGTCGCCGGCCAGGCGCCAGACATGGGGTTGCCAGACCTGGCCCGGCCGTGGCGCGGCCCAGTTGCCGGGCTGCCAGCGGTAGCGTCCATCGGCCAGATCCCAGCGACCGGCGATCCAGACATAGCCATTGGCGGGTGGCTGGCCAGGATGTTCAAGCAGCGGCTGGGGTGGATCGGCCTGCTCGCGCACGAGCGGCACGGCAGCGTTCTGGGCCGGGAGCAGCGCCGGGACGGGGTCCGGCGGAGGAACGGCACAAGCGGACAGCATGACCAGCAGCAGTGGGATCAGGCGTTTCAAGATTCGCATCTCCAGGCGGGAATAGAGAACGGTGCCAGGCAAGGCAGGCTCAGCGCGGATCGGGCAGCTCGATCTTGACTTCGAGCACCTCCAGGTTGTCCTCGCGGTCAAGCTGGACCTTGATGTCGTCCGGGTTGATCGGGATGTACTTGCTGATCACCGCGATCAGGTCGCGCTGCAGGGCGGGCAGATAGTCGGGCACGCCCGTATTGCGACCGCTGCGCTCGTGTGCCAGGATGATCTGCAGCCGCTCCTTGGCGACCGAGGCGGTTTTCTTCTTCTCGCCGAGCAGGAAGGAAAAGAAAGACATGGCGCTCACCTCCCACCGAACAGACGCTGGAGGAAACCCGGCTTGACCGGTTCGGTGAAGCGCAGCGGCCGCTCCTGGCCGAGGAAGCGATCGACCACGTCCTTGTAGGACTCGGACACGTCGCTGCCCTGCTTGTGGATCGCCGGCATGCCTTCGTTCGAAGCCTGCAGCACGACATCGCTCTCGGGAATCACGCCGATCAGGTCGATGCGCAGGATGTCGTGGATGTCCATCAGCGAGAGCATCTGGCCTTCCTCGACCCGGAGCGGGTTGTAGCGCGTGACCAGCAGATGCTCCTTGATCGGGTCCTTGCCCTGGATCGCGCGCTGGGTCTTGCTGCCCAGCATGCCAAGGATGCGGTCGGAGTCGCGCACCGAGGATACCTCGGGGTTGGTCACCACCAGCGCCTCGTCGGCGAAATGCATGGCCATCATGGCACCGGTCTCGATGCCAGCCGGCGAGTCGCAGACGATGTACTCGAAACCCATGGCGCCCAGGTCGGACAGCACCCGGCCCACGCCATCCTGCGTCAGCGCGTCCTTGTCGCGCGTCTGGCTGGCCGCCAGCACATAGAGGTTATCGCACAGCTTGTCCTTGATCAGCGCCTGGTTGAGGTTGGCCTCGCCATGGATGACGTTGATGAAGTCGTACACCACGCGGCGCTCGCAACCCATGATCAGGTCAAGGTTGCGCAGGCCGACGTCAAAGTCGATCACGACGGTCTTGAATCCCTTGATTGCGAGACCGGTGGCGAAGCTGGCGCTGGTGGTGGTCTTGCCGACGCCGCCCTTGCCTGAAGTCACTACGACGATTTTTGACATTTTTGCTGATTCTTTACAGTGAAATCGGATCAGATGATGGGTTCTAGCACCAGTCTCCCGCCGTCGGGTCCGTCCTGCAACCTGACCTGGGCCGGCTTGCCCTGCACATTGACAGGCAGTGGCTTGTCGCTGGTGCGGTAGACACCGGCGATCGAGACCAGTTCGGCCTCCAGGCTGGTCGCGAAGATGCGGGCGTCGGCATAGCCGCGCGCGCCGGCGATCGCCTTGCCGCGCAGCGGAGCGAACACGTGAATATGGCCGTCGGCGATCACTTCCGCACCGGGGTTGACGGCCGCCAGCACGACCAGGTCACGGCCGCGGGCATAGACCTGCTGACCCGAACGCAGCGGCTTGTCGACGATCAGCGCGGGCAAGAGGTGCGGCTCGGGTTCGGGCGCTGGCGCGACAGGGGTGGGCTGGCTCACCGCCTCGGGGCGTCCGAGGATCGCCTCGTCGGCCTGAGCGAGTCCGGCATGCAGCGCGGCTCGCATCTGCTTGGGATTGCCGCCCTTGACCGCCACCGGAACCAGGTGATAACGGCGCAGCAAGGGCAGCAGGTAGCTCCATTCGGGAACCTCTTCGCTTTCGCTCAGGTGGGACAAATCGATCAACAGGGGATCGCCCGCGAAAAAATCGGGGCTGTCGCCATAGCGTTGCTGGAGTTCCTTGGCGACATCGTTGAGATGCGTCGACTTCAGCAACAGCGCTACCAGCGGCAACTGGGCACTTTTGATCTCGAACAGGGGGGCAGTCGCGCCCGGTGCGGCAGAAGACATGCGTATGACGGTCTTAAAACATAAATCTTAACAGCCAGCGTAGAAATGCGAAAAAAGCCAGGACCTGAACCGACCCAAAATTTTCTTGCGTTTCAAAATATTGTCTCCCTGACTGATTGAAATTATTCAAACGCTAGTCTTGCTAGCAGCGTCTCGTGATTTTCTGTGGACAAGTCTGTCTTGAGAAATTTTATCAATGGCTTCAGGATGGGATAAGCCTGGGGGGAGAAATAGGACGATTTTCATCCACCCCAGGCAGCGGTCAAATGAAATTCCCATGCATTGCTGGTAATTCCTATCATTTGACTTCTCACACAGCGGCCTGGACCTGGTAGCCCTCCTCGGCGATGGCGCGGGCCAGGACCTCGCGCGACTGGCTCGACTCGACTTCGACCCGGTTCTGGCCGCGGTCGATCTTGACCTGGGCTTGCGGGTCGATGGATCGGATCGCCTGCGTCACGGCTTTTTCGCAATGGCCGCAAGTCATGCCGGTGACGGTGAAGATCTGTTGCATCGAATTTCCTTTCAGTGGGTGATCGGCAGCCGGAGTATGGCGTCAGACAGCCGATGCCGCACGCTGGCGGCGGAGTCAAGAACTGTAGCGACTTCCGGTCCATACTGGCGCCATGGAACAAGCCAGCACAGCGACAGAGGCGGCGCCTGCCGCCCGCGAGACGGATTTTGGCGTTGGTGGCATGACTTGCGCCTCCTGCGTGGGGCGGGTCGAGCGCGCGCTCAAGAAGATCCCCGGCGTCGAACAAGCCAGCGTCAACCTCGCGACCGAGAGCGTACGGGTGCGCTGGCAGTCCGGCGATGACGATGTGGTTGCCATGTCGGCACGCCTGCAGCGGGCGGTGCGCGATGCCGGCTACGAGCCCAGGCCGCTGGAAGCCGCCGAGGCCGAACCCGCCAGAGGCTGGCTCGGCCTGCCGCGCGATGCCTGGCCGGTGCTGCTGGCCGCCTTGCTGTCGGCGCCACTGGCATTGCCGATGTTCGGCTCGCTGTTGGGCCAGCACTGGATGCTGCCGGCCTGGCTGCAGTTCGCGCTGGCGACGCCGGTGCAGTTCTGGCTCGGCGCGCGCTTCTACCGCGCCGCCTGGCATGCGCTGAAGGCGCGCAGCGGCAACATGGAGCTGCTGGTGGCGATCGGCACCAGCGCGGGCTGGGGCCTGAGCAGCTGGCTCTGGTGGCGCGCCGAGGCCGGCGAGATGCCGCATCTCTACTACGAGGGCTCGGCGCTGGTGATCACGCTGGTGCTGCTGGGCAAATGGCTGGAATCGCGCGCCAAGCGCCAGGCGACCGAGGCGATCCGCGCCCTGCACGCCTTGCGGCCGGAGGTCGCGCATCTGCTGCCGGACGGCATCAAGCGCGAGGAGTTGGTCGACATCCCGGTCGCGGAGCTGCTGCCGGGCGACCGGGTGCAGGTGCGCCCGGGCGAGCGGGTACCGGCCGACGGCGAACTGCTGCAGGGCCGCACCCAGGTCGATGAATCGATGCTGACCGGCGAGCCGATGCCGGTGCCCAAGCAGCCGGGCGACCGGCTGACCGGCGGCAGCCTCAACGGCGACGGCGCGGTCGAGCTGCAGGTGGCGGCGGTCGGCGCGCAGAGCGTACTCAACCACATCATCGCGCTGGTGCAGGATGCGCAGGCGGCCAAGCCGCCGATCCAGCGCCTGGTGGATCAGGTCGCGGCGGTGTTCGTGCCGGCGGTGCTGGTGATCGCGCTGCTGACCTTTGGCGGCTGGTATTTCTGGCGGGGCGCAGCGCTGGAGGACGCGCTGCTGCCGGCGGTGGCGGTGCTCGTGATCGCCTGCCCCTGCGCGCTCGGACTGGCGACGCCGGCCGCGATCATGGCCGGCACCGGCGTGGCGGCGCGGCATGGCATCCTGGTGCAGGACGCCGAGGCGCTTGAGCAGGCCTGCAAGATCAACACGGTCGCCTTCGACAAGACTGGCACGCTGACGCTGGGCGAGCCCACCCTGAGCGCGCTGGTGACCGCGCCCGGCGTGGACGAGGCCGGCACCTTGCAGGCGGCCGCCGCGCTGCAGCGCCAGAGCGCGCATCCGCTGGCGCGGGCGGTCGTGGTGGCAGCCGAGGCCGTGCCCGACGCCCAGGCGCTCGCGGCCCAGGAGGTGCAGGCGGTGCCAGGACGCGGCAGCCACGGCCAGGTGCGGGACGCCCACCTGCACCTGGGCAGCCTGCGCTGGATGGAGGAGCTCGGCGCCGGGCTGGGCGAGCTAGGCGCCCGGGCCGACGCCTTGCAGAATGAGGGCTCGACCGTGTCGGCGCTCGCGCTGCGCCTGCCCGACGGCCGCTTCACCACGCTGGCCCTGTTCACCTTTGCCGACCTGCCCAAGCCCGGCGCGCAGGCTGCGATCGCCCAGCTGCGCGCGCGCGGCCTGCGGCTGTCGATGATCTCGGGTGACAACCGAGGCGCGGCCGAGGCGATGGCGCGCCGGCTCGGGCTGAATCCCGATGCCGGCGAGGTGCTGGCCGAGGTGCTGCCTGGCGACAAGGCCGCGCGCGTCGCCGAGCTGCGCCAGGGTGGCCATCGTGTCGCCATGGTCGGCGATGGCGTCAACGACGCGCCCGCGCTGGCCGCCGCCGATGTCGGGATCGCGATGGCCTCGGCGCGCGGCGGCTCCGACGTCGCGATGCACGCGGCCGGCATCACGCTGATGCGGGGCGAACCCAGGCTGGTCGCGGCGGCGCTCGACATCTCGCGTCGCACGGTCAGCAAGATCCGCCAGAACCTGTTCTGGGCCTTCGCGTACAACGTGGCCGGCATTCCGCTGGCGGCGCTGGGCTATCTGGATCCGGTGTTCGCGGGTGCCGCGATGGCCTTGAGCTCGGTCAGCGTGGTCAGCAACGCGCTGCTGCTCAAGCGCTGGCAGCCCGAGGTCTGAGGCCACCTCAGTCGCGCAGCTGGCGCAACTGCTCGTAAAGCGTGCGCTCGGCAGCGGACAGATGTTCGGGCACGCGCAGGCGCAAACCGAGCAGCAGGTCGCCGCGGCCGTCGTGGCCGAAATGCGGCAGGCCCTTGCCGCGCAGCCGCAGCACGGTGTCGGGCTGGGTGCCGGCGGGCACCTTCACGCTGGCTTCGCCGTCGAGCGTCGGCACGCTCAGTTGGGCTCCGAGCACGGCGTCGAGCAGCGGCAGCTCCTGCGCGCGCCAGAGGTCGGCGCCGGCGCGCTCGAAGCGCGGATCGGACCGGCTTTGCACCAGCACGTAGAGGTCGCCGGGCTCGCCGCCAGCGACCGGTGCCGGCTGGCCATGACCGGGCACGCGCAGCGCCATGCCGTCCTCGATGCCGGGCGGAATGCGCAGCGTGATCTTGTCGGCGCGCAACACCCGGCCCTCGCCGTGGCATTCGTCACAGGGATGCTCGATCACGACGCCGCTGCCACCACAGGCCGGGCAGGGCAGCAGCTGCTGGAGCAGCACATTGCCCTCGTGGCTCTTGCGCACCTCGCGCCCGCTGCCCTGGCAGGCGGTGCAGGCATGCGGCTGGGTGCCGGCCTTGGCGCGGCTGCCGTGGCAGGCCGGGCAGGTCACCTGGCGCTCGAAACGCAGCGTTTCCTCGCCGCCCGAGAGCACGCGCTCGAGCGGGATCTGCAGCGGCAGCTCCAGGTTGTCGCCGCGCACCGGCCCCTGGCGGCGCCGACCGCCACCGCCGAAGAAGCGTTCGAACAGGCCGCCGCCGAGGTCGAATCCGAGGCCGCCGAACAGGTTCTCGAAGTCGATGCCGCCGAACAGGTCCTCGGGCCGCAGGTCGCCCAGGCCGTCGAAACCACGCGCGTCGTAATCGGCGCGCTTCCTGGGGTCGGACAGCACGGCATAGGCTTCGGCGATTTTCTTGAAGCGCTCCTCGGCGCCGGGCGACTTGTCGCGATCGGGATGATGCTTGAGCGCGAGCTGGCGAAAGGCGTCGCGGATCGCCTTGGCGTCGGCGTCGCGCGCCAGACCCAGCACCTCGTAGTAGTCGCGCTTGCCGGCTTGCGCCATCCGGATCGTCCCGCGCTCAGTGGTAGTCGGCGTCGACCACGCGCGCGCCACCGGACGCTGCCGACGGCCCGGCGGGGCCTCCACCGGCTGTGCCACCCGATCCGCCCGGTGGCGCGCCATAGCGCACCTCCTGATAAGGCCCGGTACCTGGCGGCTGCGCCTGCACGTAGACCATGGTGCCGGCCTCCTTCAGAACCTTGCGCAAGGCCTCGGATTTCTCCTTGACCTGCGCGAGGTCCTTGCCGGCGATCGCCTCCTTGGCCTGGCGGCGCGCCTGTTCGAGCTTGTCCTTCATCTCGGGCGTGAGCTTGTCGGCGAAATCGGCCACCATCTTCTCGACCTGGTAGCACAGGCTCTCGCATTCGTTGAACGCCTCGGCGGACGCGCGCCGCTGCTGGTCGGCCTCGGCGTACTGTTCGGCCTCCCGCATCATGCGCTCCTTGACACCGCGATCGAGCCGGGTCGAGCCGCTGATGCGCACCGACTGGCTCCTGTCGCTCGCGACATCCTTGGCGCTGACGTTGAGGATGCCGCTGGCGTCGATGTCGAAGCTGACCTCGATCTTCGGAATCCCGCGCGGCGCCGGCGGCAGGCCGTCGAGGTTGAATTCACCCAGCGCCACGTTGTCGGCCGCCATCGCGCGCTCGCCCTGGAACACATGGACCGTGACCGAGGTCTGCAGGTCGGCGGCGGTGGTGAAGGTCTCGGTCTTCTGGACCGGCACCGGCGTGTTGCGCGCGATCAGCGGCGTGGCGACGCCGCCCAGCGTCTCGACCCCCAGGGTCAGCGGCGTGACGTCGACCAGCACGATGTCCTTGACCTCGCCGGCCAGGATGCCGGCCTGGATCGCGGCGCCGCAGGCCACGCATTCCATCGGATCGACGCCCTGTTCGGCCTGGCGGCCGAAGATCTGCTCGAAGAAGGCGCGCACCACCGGCATGCGCGTCGGCGCGCCGACGAAGACGATGCGGTCGACCTGCCGTGGCGTGATGCCCGCGTCGCGCAGCGCCTGCTCGACCGGATGGCGGCAGCGGTCGATCACGGGCTGGACCAGCCGTTCGAGCTCGGCACGGCCCAGGTCGAGTTCGAGGTGCCGGGGCTCGACGCCCGCGACACCGATATAGGGCAGGCTCAGGTGGGCCGTGACGCTGGTCGAGAGCTCGATCTTGGCCATCTCGGCGGCCTCCATCAGGCGCGCGGCGGCCTTGCGATCCTGCCGCACATCGATGCCGCTCTGCTGCAGGAAGCGCTGCGCCAGCGCGTCGAACAGCACCTGGTTCATGTCGGTGCCGCCGAGCTTGGTGTCGCCGCTGGTCGCCTTGACCTCGAACACGCCCTGGCCGAACTCCATGATGGTGACATCGAGCGTGCCACCGCCCAGGTCCACGACGGCGATGCGCAGGTCCTCGCTGGCGCGGTCGAGGCCGTAGGCCAGCGAGGCGGCGGTCGGCTCGTTGACCAGTCGCACGACTTCGAGCCCGGCCATGCCCGCGGCATCCTTGGTCGCGCTGCGCTGGTTGTCGTCGAAATAGGCCGGCACCGTGACCACGGCCTGCGTCACCGGCTCGCCGAGGAAGGCCTCGGCGTCGCGCTTGATCTTCTGCAGCAGGAAGGCCGATAGCTGCTCGGGCGAGAACTCGCGCTCGCGCAGTTTCACCTTGTCGCGGGTGCCCATGCGGCGCTTGAAGGCGGTGGTCGTGCCCTCGGGATTGGCGGTGGCCTGGCGCCGCGCCGGCTCGCCAAGCAGCATCTGGCCGTCGGCCATCAGCGCGACGTAGCTCGGGAAGGCCTTGCCGCCCAGGCTCACGCCCTCGGCGCTCGGGATGATGACGGGTCGGCCGCCGCGCAGCACGGCGGCAGCCGAATTCGAGGTGCCCAGATCTATTCCTATGATGGCCATCGCTGTTTTTCTCCCTGCATGCAGTGGCTGCGATGATGCCCCTGACGGGCAGGCCAGGCAAGCTTGATTTGACATCCATGCCACATTCCTTGGCATGGCCTGGCTTGCCCAAAGACTTGCATCACCGCAGAATCCGGAAACAACAGGGAGTGGAAATGCGATGAATGAAACACCGGATTTGCCCGGCGCGGTGCGGCTGCGGGCAGGTGATGCGTTGCTCGTGGTCGACTTGCAGCGCGATTTCCTGCCGGGCGGCGCGCTCGCGGTGCCGGATGGCGACCGGGTCGTGCCGGCGCTCAACCGCTACCTCGAACGCTTCGAGCGCGAGGGCCTGCTGGTCGTGCTCACGCGCGACTGGCATCCGACCGGCCATGTCTCGTTCAACACACGCGGCGGTCCCTGGCCGCCGCATTGCGTGGCTGGAACGCCCGGCGCCGAATTCGCACCGGGGCCGCGCCTGCCCGCTTCGGCGCAGATCTGCTCCAAGGCAACCCAGCCCGATGCGGAAGCCTATTCGGGCTTCGAGGGCACCGAGCTCGCGGCCAGTCTGCGTCAGCAGGGCATCAAACGACTCTTCGTCGGCGGTCTGGCGACCGATTACTGCGTCAGGACCACCGTGCTCGACGCGCTGCGCGAGGGCTTCGAGGTACTGCTGCTGGTCGATGCGATCCGCCCGGTCGAAGTGCAGCCGGGTGACGGCGCACGCGCCGAGCAGGCCATGCTGCAGGCTGGCGCGCGGCCCATCCGCTTCGAGCAGCTGGCGGGGCCAGGCACATGAACGGCGGCGACAGCGCGCTGCTGACCGACCTCTACCAGCTCACCATGCTGCAGGCCTATCACGACGAGGGCCTGGACGGCAGCGCGGTGTTCGAGCTGTTCGTGCGCGCGCTGCCGGCGCAGCGCAATTTCCTGCTGCTGGCCGGCATCGAGCAGGCACTGGACTTCCTGGAGCAGCTGCGCCTTGACCCCGCCGAGCTCGACTGGCTGCGCGCCACCGGCCGCTTCCGGACCGATTTCCTCGACTGGCTGCGCGAGCTGCGCTTCACCGGCGAGGTGCACGCGATGCGCGAAGGGACGGTGTTCTTCGCCAATGAGCCGGTGCTGCGGGTCGAAGCGCCAATCGCGCAGGCGCAACTGGTCGAGAGCCGCCTGCTCAATCTGGTCCATTACGCCACGCTGGTCGCGAGCAAGGCTGCGCGCTGCCGGCTCGCCGCGCCCGACAGCCTGCTGGTCGATTTCGGGCTGCGGCGCGCGCATGGGGCGGAGGCCGGCCTGCTGGCGGCGCGTTCGAGCTACCTGGCCGGCTTCGCGGGCAGCGCGACCGTGCTGGCCGGCCAGCGTTACGGCATTCCGGTGTTCGGCACCATGGCGCATTCCTACATCGAGGTGCATGAGCTCGAAGTGCAGGCTTTCCGGGCCTATGCGGATGCGCTGACCGGACTGAGCGGGCCGCTCACGCTGCTGATCGACACCTACGACACCGAGGCCGCCGCGCGCAAGATCGTCGCACTCGCGCCGCTGCTGGAGCGGCGTGGCGCGCGGGTCACTTCGGTGCGGCTCGACAGCGGCGACCTGGCCAGGCACGCGCGCCGGGTGCGGACCATACTCGACGAGGGTGGCCTGCAGGGGGTCGACATCTTCGCCAGCGGCAACCTCGACGAATGGCGCTTGCGCGGCCTGCTGCAGGCCGGAGCGCCGATCGACGGCTTTGGCGTCGGCACCGCGATGAGCACCTCGGCCGATGCGCCGGCGCTCGACGCGGTCTACAAGCTGCAGAGCTACGCGGGCCGAGCACGGCGCAAGCGCTCCGAGGGCAAGGCGACCTGGCCCGGCGCCAAGCAGGTCTGGCGCTGGAGCGGGCCGGACGGCCATATCGAACGCGACCTGGTGGCGCTGGCCGACGAGGCTGCGCCAGCCGGCGCTCAGGCGCTGTTGCAGCCCGTCATGCGCGCGGGTCGCCGCAGCGCACCGCCCGAGCCGCTGGAAGCGCTGCGCGAACATGCAGCGGCCCAGCTCGCCGCGCTGCCGGAGCCGCTGCGCGGACTCGAAGGGGTCGCAGCGGAACAGGCCTATCCGGTGGCGATTTCAGCCCCGCTGCAGCAGCTCGCCGCCAGCCTGGACCGGCAGCCGCACTGAACGCGCGCCAGCCGAACGGGAGGAACATCCCGCGCGGAGACGCGGTGTTGCAGCGCCATCCCGGCTGGCTGTGAGAGACTTGCCGCCGATGACCGACAGACCTACTCCGCCCGATTCCGCAGCAGACGGCCAAAGCCTGCGCGTCGCCTTCCTCGACCTCGACCACACCCTGCTCGCCGCCGACAGCAACCAGCTCTGGCTGGACTACCTGCTGCGGCGCGGCCATCTGCAGCCGCAACAGATTGCCGCGCACGATCGCTTCGTCGACGACTACGGACAAGGCCGACTCGATTTCATCGCGCTGCAGCGCTTCCGGCACGCGATCGATGCCGCGTTGCCCGTGACGCAACTGGCCGGGCTGCGGGCCGGCTTCGAGGCCGAAGCGCTGCTGCCAGCGATCGCGCGCGATGCCGCCGCGCTGGTCGACCGCCTGCACGCCGCTGGTCTGTTCACCGTGGTGGTCAGCGCGACGCGACAGGCCCTGGTGCAGCCGGTGGCCGACCAGCTGGGCATCGCGCATGTGATCGGCGCCGACAGCCAGCCCGAGCTGGAGGCGCATTGCTTCGGCGCCGGCAAGATCGCGCATGTCGGGCACTGGCTGCGCGGCCTGGGCAGCTCGCTCGACGCGCTGGCCGAGAGCCACTTCTACAGCGACTCGCACAACGACCTGCCGCTGCTGGAAGCCGTGCAGCATCCGGTCGCGGTCGATCCCGATCCGCAGCTGCTGCGCCGCGCACAGGAATGCGGCTGGCCGGTGATGAGTCTGCGCGGCTGAATATCGTAAGGATGATCCCGATGGACCAGGAATAAATCGAATACCAGATCAGCAGCATCCACGGTTGTCTGCTGGCGCATGAGATCGCGCTGCAGCTCGTGTCAGCCGCAGCCCCCAGGCGCTGGAGGCGCTGCAGGACATCGACCTGGAACGGCTGGAAGCCAAGCTCAGGCCGCAGCCCCAGCTGTCCGATGCGACGATCAGGACCGCGATCGAGCAGCTGCGGCGGTTCCAGGCGGCGGGCGGGTAAAACGGCTTGCTTGGATCAATGGCCCCAGCCTCACATAGCTGCCGAGAAGACTGGCATCAAATGACTGCATAAAATGATTGCACTTGAGTTCACGACCCGCTAACATGCAGTCATGAATAGCAAGCATCGAAAGACCTTGGAGGTCATTTTCGGCAAGCCGACACCGAGCACGCTGGAATGGACACGAATCGAAGCGCTGCTGATCGCGGTCGGCTGTGAAATGATCGAGGGACGTGGCTCTCGGGTGCGCTTCGTGCACGGCCAGCATGTGGGTACCTTCCATCGCCCACACCCAGCCAAGGAAGCTAAACCCTACCAGGTCACCGACGCCCGCGATTTCCTCACCCTGATTGGAGTCAAGCCATGAACACCATGACCTACAAGGGCCAGACAGCCCGTATCGATTTCGATGATGCCGACGGCATCTTCATGGGCCGGCTGGTGGGTATCAGCGACGTGGTGGGCTTTCACGCCGACAACGTGCGCGAGCTGCGCGCCGCGTTCGAGGAAGCCGTGGACGACTATCTCGAAACCTGCGCCAAGATCGGCAAGGTGCCTCAGAAGCCCGCCAGCGGCAAGCTCATGCTGCGGGTGCCGCCCGAGCTGCACCGCGCCGCCCTGATCGCTGCGGAGTCTGCCGGCACCAGCCTGAACCAGTGGGCCGCCAAGGTACTGGGCGAGGCCGCGCGAGGGGCGCAGGCCTGACTCAGCGCATGTGAACCGATCTCTCAACCAGGAAAAATGCAAGCTGTCCGCTGCGATGAAGCTAAGCTCGACGCGTTGGCCGGTGATGAGTCTGCGCGGCTGAATATCGTAAGGATGACCCCGATGGACCAGGAAGAAATCGAATCCCAGATCGCCAGCATCCACGGCTGCCTGCTGGCGCATGAGATCGCGCTGCAGCTCGTGCTCAGCCGCAGCCCCCAGGCGCTGGAGGCGCTGCAGGACATCGACCTGGAACGGCTGGAAGCCAAGCTCAGGCCGCAGCCCCAGCTGTCCGATGCGACGATCAGGACCGCGATCGAGCAGCTGCGGCGGTTCCAGGCGGCGGGCGGGTAAGCTCGTCTGCGGCAAGCTCATACTGCGTGTGCCGCCCGAGTTGCACCGCGCCACCCTGATCGCTGCGGAGTTCGCTGGCACCAGCCTGAACCAGTGGGCCGCCAAGGTGCTGGGCGAGGCCGCACGAGGGGTGCAGGCCTGATCCAGCGCATGTGAACCGATCTCTCAACTAGGAAGAAAATGCAAGTTGTCCGCTGCGACGAGGCTCAGCTCGACGTTATCGCGGAGCTTTTCAATGACTACAGGATTTTTTACGAGTTGCCCAGCGACGTGCCGGCATGCCGGGCCTTCATTCAGCAGAAACGCTCGGTGATCTTTCTGCTGCTGGACAACGATGGACAAGCGGTTGGCTTTTCTCAGCTCTATCCAGGCATCTGCTCGCTCGGCATGCGCCATTACCACTACCTGTCCGATCTGTATGTCGCCAAGTCCGAACGCCAGAACGGCTACGCCAGGCACCTGATGAACTACCTCACGGACCACTTCGCCCATGAAGGTTCACAACGGCTCACGCTGGAGACGGCGACGACCAACAGGATCGTACAGAAGCTGTATGAATCACTGGGATATGAGCGCGAGGAGACCTACATCACATACCACCAGCAGCTCAAGACGCCTGTCTGAAGGCTATTTTCCGTTCAGTCTGACGCCAAGTTGAGGTGTAACTCAGGTTGATGCCCTGACTCTGGGGGGCAACACTCGGCCACAAGTTGACGGTGAGAATGGTTTCGTCAACGGCCGGTTTAGACTGGGAGCGACCGTTCAGAGCAGGCTTGGCGACTGGCAGCAACCGACCCTGAGCCGTCATTCACCACCTAGCACTTGCAGTCCGACAGCAGTCGCCCACCGTGATGTCGCCACCTCATAACTGAGGAACGTATTGACGGAGCCCGGCTAGCACAGCTTCACGTTCATCAGAATTGAGCATCCTCAACACTAACTTTTCGTAGCCGTTTCGTCCTAGTTCAAAGATCGAGCAGACGTCCTGCACCAAACCCTTGTTGTTGTAATACCGGAGAATTTCGTCGAGAGAGCCGCCATCCGCAAGTTGGTGATATAGGGCGATGTTTCGGCCGTAAATCTCTTGAACGTTGATTGACGCGACAACAGCATCTAATGCTACTTTGATGGCCGCTCCACCGACTTGCCTGGAATCGATCTTTCGAAGGAGATGCTCTACCGCTCGCATCGTTCGAAGCGATGCCTGCCGTTCTATGTCCTGGGACAATTTCCCTCGTACCATTACGGTTGCGCGAAACAGCACCTCATCTGGATTCAGCTTTTGGTTTGCCGCAACAGTTCGAAGCGTATGTTCATTCAGAAGGATGTTTTCGACCTCTGCGACCTCAACACAGTGAACGCCACTATCTGTCAGCGCTGCGATTTCTTCCTCGGTCCGGTAATCGCGATCTATTAGACCCAGCGCGTCAACATGATGGAAAGTCTTATTGATTCTAAGAGCCTTGGTTGATTCGATAACGCGGTCGCAACCGTTGCGAGGTACAACGTTATAGTTCCTATAAATTGCCTGATAGATCGAATGATCCTTGCCGCCTTTTTCTCCCTCGACAAAAACCACCGTCCGCCGGTTTCCGAGTAGTTCCAAGAGCAGACTTTCAGGGAACTCTTCGACTTCTGACACAAATTCCCAGGTCCAGGTATTAGCGCCATCGAAATCCCTTACCCAGATATTGGTTGTACTTACGCGCGTCGAGGCAAAGTTCAAATCGTGAGTAATGAAGACGAAGAGGCAGTCATCCTTTTCCTCTTCAAGCTTGTCCCACATCGACTGCATTATCGAGCTGTGAAGATGTATCTCAGGTTCATCAATCACTAGGATTGAGCCGGCAGGCGCTAGCAGAACCTGTCCCATTAAATACAGAGCCACCCGCTCGCCGTCGCTCATCTCTTTACCGTGATACGAAGCGCCATTACTTTGATTTCGTACGACTATTTTCCCGTCCTCGAAAGCGACAATCCGGTGCGGGAGTATTTCGCGCCATAGACGAACTAGCTTGTCGATAGGTGAATCCGGGACAGGGATGTACTGCTGTTTAATCCGCGTCTCCTCAGAGTGTTTTCTGTCTCTCTCGGCGTTTGCTGCAAACAGGGCGGAAAGCACCTTTCCATAGTCCTGCTGCAAGAATGTTTCAGGACGATTTCCCCATCTGTGGCCCCACTTATATTGCGCGTTCGCATATTGGGGATTTTCATTTCCCCACAGCAAGTCATTGGTTGACTGTTCAAGAGACTTAAGTTGGGTGTACTCGGGAACGTCAAGCCCTCTTTGGGCCGAAATTCGATGTACGAACCCACCCGTATTCCGCTCAATCCAGGTGCCGAGTCGGCTCTTGCCTGATCCATTGGCACCGACAATAACCACGGATCCATTGTGAGGGATTTCTGTAACGCCTCCGCCCCCTCCTGAGGCAGGCAAGCGAAGTATAGGCAGAGCCATCGGATATCCTTTGAATCAAAATGCATAGTATGCCAGCCCGAATCTGCAACCTAGCTTTAGCCTGCGGGACCACGCTGTGCAAGTCTGCGGCGATGTAGCGAGGGAGAGTTCATCAAAAAAAGCAGACTATGGCGAATGGCAGCAATTGGCCGGTACCAGTCAGCCAGCTGACTCGGGACGACGACCGCATCCGCTGTGTAGTTGCCATTCGATCGGAAACCCTGGTTGGGGGTAGAGGTCGATAGCGCTCGCCGGCAACGCTTCAGAGTCGCGCCAGCCGCCCCAGCGCAACCCGTAGCGTCTCATCGCGCTTGGCAAAGCACAGCCGTACCACGCCCTGCTCGAAGCCGTCGCCGTAGAAGGCAGACAGCGGGATCGCCGCCACGCCGATCTCGCGCGTCAACCATTCGCAGAAAGCCGATTCGGACAGGTCGCGCTCGGGCAGGGCCAGATCCCGGTAATCGACGCACTGGAAATAGCTGCCTTCGCAGGGCAGCAGGCGCAGCCGGGTGCGGCTCAGGCCGGCGCGGAACAGCTCGCGCTTGCGCTGGTAGAAGGCCGGCAGCTCCAGATAGGGCCTGGGGTCGACCAGGTATTGCGCCAGGCCATGCTGCACCGGGGTGTTGACGCTGAAGACGTTGAACTGGTGCACCTTGCGGAACTCGGCCGACAGCGCGGCGGGCGCCGCGACATAGCCGACCTTCCAGCCCGTCACATGGTAAGTCTTGCCGAAGCTGCTGACGATCAGCGCCCGCGCGGCCAGCCCGGGAAAACGCGCCGCAGACGCATGCGGCATGCCGTCGAACACCATGTGCTCGTAGACCTCGTCGCTGATCAGCCAGACGCCGGTCGGCGCCAGCAGCTCCTGCAGCCTGAGCAGGTCGGCGTCGCGCCAGACAGTGCCACTCGGGTTGTGCGGCGTGTTGATGATCAGCGCGCGCGTGCGCAGCGACAGCGCGGCCGCGATGCGGTCGAAGTCGGGCCGGAAGCTGCCGGGCGTCAGCGGCACGCGCACCACGGTCCCGCCGGCCAGCTCGATGCCAGGGACGTAGCTGTCGTAGCAGGGATCGAGCACGATCACCTCGTCGCCCGGATGTACCAGCGCCAGCAGCGCGGTCAGGATGGCCTGGGTGGCGCCGGCCGTGACGGTGATCTCGCGCTCGGCGTCGTAGGCGCGGCCGTAGAGCGACTGCAGCTTGGCCGCGATCGCCTGCCGCAGCACCGGCACCCCGGTCATCGGCGCGTACTGGTTCAGGCCGGCGCGCATCGCGGCGGCCACGGCGTCGACCAGGCGCGGGTCGCAGTCGAAGTCAGGGAAGCCCTGTCCCAGATTGACGGCGCCGGTCTCGGCGGCGAGCGCCGACATCACGCTGAAGATGGTGGTGCCGACGCCGGGCAGGCGACTGGGCAAGGGCAGCATCGTTGCGGGCAGCGAACTGGTGGCGCGGTCAGAGCTTGCGACGCTGGCGGCTTGGTGGTGGCTAGGGTCCATGACGTCCCGGGATGATGGAGTAGTGGGAAAAAACCGGTTTTCAGCCACGCAGGAACAGGCCGATCGTCAGCGTGATGCCGATGCAGACGACCAGCACGCGCAGCAGCTTCTCGTTGATGCGATGCAGCGCCCAGGAGCCGGCCATGCCACCCAGCACGGCGCCCGCGCCCAGCACCAGCACCTCGCGCCAGTGGGCCTCGGGCGAGAACGCGAACAACGCGACCGCCGAGGCGTTCATGACGCCGGCCAGCAGGTTCTTGGTCGCGGCCGCGTTGCGCGCTGGCAGGCCGGCCATGGTGAGCGCGGCGAGCATCAGAAAGCCGATGCCGCCGCCGAAGTAGCCGCCGTAGATCGAGATCAGCAACTGGATCGCTGCGGCGGCGACCGGACCGATGTGCGCGCCCGGTGCCGCTGGCTTGCGCAGGAAGTTGCCCCAGGTGAAGACCGAAGTCGCGAACAGCACCAGCCAGGGCACCAGCCGCGCGAACACCGAGGACGGCGTGTTGAGCAGCAGCAGGCCGCCGAGCACGCCGCCGGCCAGGCTGATCCAGAACAGCGCCTTGAACGGCAGCCTGCCCGCGCCGGTGGCGAGCTTGCGACCGGCCAGCCCGGTGCTGACCTGGGCCGGAAACAGCGCCAGCGTCGAGGTGATGTTGGCCGCCAGCGGCGACATGCCGGTCAGCATCAGCGCCGGCAGGGTGACGAAGGAGCCGCCGCCGGCGAGGGTGTTCTGCAGCCCGGCCCACAGGCCGGCAAGGAAGACGATGGTGAGCAGCATGGTGCGCGCGAAATTTGGACAAACCGCGAGCATAGCGGCATCATCCAGGCGGCTCTGTGAGAGACTGCGCGTCCGCCAGACCTTCAATTCCCTGCCAGCACAGAAACAACGACCCGATGACCGATTGGAAAATCCAGCAAATGATCAAGGCCTCGGGCTGGCCGCTGGCCCCCGAGCTGCTCGCGCCTGGCGCCGACTTCAACGCCAGGCTGGCTGGCGGCCTGGTGCCGCTGCACTGGGCCTGCCAGCAGGGCAAGGCCGGCGTGGTCAAGTACATGATCGAGCAGGGCGCCGATGTGCTGGACCGGACCGGGAACGGGCGTGGCCTGCTGGAGCTCGCCACCGACTCCGAGAGCTTCCAGGTCGTCATGCTGGTGATCGACCAGCTCAAGCTGCTGGCGGCACCGGCGCCCGACGAGGCCATGCGCAAGCGGCTGACCCATGTCTTTCGCAACGGCCACCCGAATTCGAAGAACCGCCTGCAGCAGACGCTGAAGGACTGGGATCGCATCAGCGGAAAGCCGCGCTCGCCGCAGGCGGGTTGAGCATCGACGTCGCCTGCTCGCTCGTTCAGCGCAGCGGGAACGACAGGGTGAAGCGGGTCCAGCCGTCGGCGGACGCGACCGAGACGGTCCCGCCATGGGCCTGCACGATGGCGCGGGTGATCGCCAGGCCCAGGCCGGCGCCTTCCGTCTCGGGATGGGCGCGCGACTTGTCGGCGCGAAAGAAGCGGTCGAACAGCCGTGGCAGCAGGTCGGGGCTGATCTCGCTGCCGGTGTTGGCGAGCTGGAGCAAGACCGCCTGCGGCGTGCGCGCCAGACTGACCGTGACGCGGCCCCGGGGCGACGTGTGGCGCAGCGCATTGGACAGCAGGTTGCTGATCGCGCGGCGCAGCATCAGGCGGTCGCCGGTCACCTGGGCATCGCCAGACAGTTCGAGCCGGATCGATTTTTCCTCGGCCAGCGCCTCGTAGAAGTCGAACAGCGCCCGGACCTCGTCGGCCAGCGCGATGTCCTCCGCGCTCGGCAGCAGCAGCCCATGCTCGGCCTTGGCCAGCAACAGCATGTCCGACACCATGCGCGCCAGGCGCTGGAATTCCTCGGCGTTGGAGGCCAGGATGTCCTGGTAGGCGGCGGCGTCGCGCGGCTGGGCCAGCGCGACCTGGGTCTGGGTCAGCAGGTTGCTGATCGGCGTGCGCAGTTCGTGCGCCAGGTCGGACGAAAACTCCGACAGGCGCTGGAAATCGCGCTGCAGGCGCTCCAGCATCTCGTTGAGGGATTGCGCCAGGTCGGCCATCTCCACCGGCACGGCCTCGGCGGGCATGCGCTGGTCGAGCTTGTGGGCCGTGACGGCCTGCGCCCGGGCCTTCATGGCCCGCAACGGCGCCAGACCCATGCGGGCCGCCCACCAGCCCAGCATCCCGCTCAGGCAGGCGGCCAGGGCCGCGTAGAGCCAGAGCGCCATCCGCAGCGAATGGATGAAGTGGGCGTGGTGCAGGGTATCGACGGCGGCCCAGACCCGCAGCTCGCCGCCCAGGGCCGGCTGGCGCGGCGCGGTCGCGCTCAGCGCCCGGTATTCCCGGCTGTCATCCCGCCAGCTTGAGAAGGCTGGCGCGGTCGTCCCCGCAGCCGCGCTGACGATGGCCTCGGGAAAGCGGAAGCTGGCGGTGGAGTACAGCACGCGGTCGGCCGCGTTGTCGACCCGGACAAACAGATCCGGGTGATTCTGCAGCGCATCGTCGAGCCGGCCCCGCAGATCGGTCGGCGAGCTCGCCTTGGCGACGATGTCCTGCACCAGATGGATCTTGTCGCGCAGGGTGTCGTGGTCGAGCTGCTCGAAATGCCGATCCACCGCGACGACGGTGATGCCCGTCATCCCCAGCAGCAGGGCGGCCGAGACCCCGCTGTGGAGCGCCGTGAGACGGGTGGTCAGCGAGAAGCGCCGCATCACGACTGCGGCAGTTCCAGCACATAGCCCATGCCGCGCACGGTCTGGATCAGCTTGGGCTCGAAGCCGTCATCGATCTTGGCGCGCAGGCGCCGCACCGCGACCTCGATCACGTTGGTGTCGGAGTCGAAGTTCATGTCCCAGACCTGGGATGCGATCAGCGAGCGCGGCAGCACCTCGCCCTGGCGCAGCAGCAGCAGTTCGAGCAGGCCGAACTCCTTGGCGGTCAGGTCGATGCGCTTGCCGCCACGGCTGACGCGCCGGCGCAGCAGGTCGAGTTCGAGGTCGGCCACCCGCAGCACGGTGGTCTCCACGCCCGAGCGGCCACGGCGCACGATGGTGCGTACCCGGGCCAGCAGCTCGGCGAAGGAAAACGGCTTGACCAGGTAGTCGTCGGCGCCGAGCTCCAGCCCCTTGACGCGGTCCTCGACCTGATCGCGCGCGCTCAGGAACAGCACCGGCACCTTGCGGCCCTGCTCCCGCAGGCGCTGCAGCAGCTGCCAGCCATTCAGGCCCGGCAGCATCACGTCGAGGATCAGCAGGTCGTGATCGCCTTCGAGCGCGAGGTGCAGCCCGTCCGGTCCGGTGGTGGTCAGCTCGACGGCGAAGCCGGCTTCGCGCAGGCCTTGCTGCAGGTAGTCGCCCGTCTTGGGCTCGTCTTCAACGATCAATAGCTTCACGGTGCCACTCCTGGCTGGAATTCTCGCCGTTGCCAGGCCGGGCTGCGAAAAGATGACGGATTTGTAATCTGGCCGAAATCCCGATGACAGCTTCGGCGTTCCACAATCAGCCTCATCCGATCAATTGAGGAGTGCGTCCGTGCCTGCCCTTGCTTTTTTCCACGCGTCCAGGCGCTGTCTGGCGCTGGGGCTGGTCGCCGGCCCCGTGCTGGCCATGGCGCAAACCCCGCCCACTCCAGCCACCGCGCCCGCTTCGCCCGAGCCAGCCTGGCGCCAGGCCAATGAGAGCGTCGGCCAGTTCCAGCGCGGTCATGCCGACCTGCTGAAGTGGGAGCAAGGCCAGGCCCCGGTCGCGGCCCAGGTGCCGGCGGCGATGCCGGATTTCGCGCTGGCGACGGCCGAGCAGGCCGTACGCCAGGCTTGGCGCGCGCACCGCGAACTGGCCCGTCCGCTGGCGATTCTGGGTGCCGCCAAGGCGGACCTGCTGGCCGCCGGGCGCTGGCTCGAACTCGATCCCGGCCTGAACTGGCGCATCGACGATTTTGGCGAGCTGCTGGAGGTGGCCGTCCAGGCACGCAAGACCTGGATCGATGCCGTCGCCAGCCAGCAAGCCCTGGGGCCGCTGCGCAAGCAGCTGGCGGCGGCCGAGGCCGCCCAGGAACTCGGCCAGCGCATGGTCAACGTGGGCAACTGGAGCCCGTTGCAGCTGGCCCAGGTGCAGCTGCAACTGGCCAATGCCCGGATGAGCCTGCACCGGACCCAATACGCGGCCGCCCAGGCCCAGGCCCGACTGCTCAAGACGCTGGAGCTCAACGGCATCCAGGCGGCGGTCGGCCTGCCGGACCAGCTGCCCGAGCTGCCAGCCGATGTCATGACCGAGGCGGAATTTCAGCGCCGGCTGGCGGCCATCCAGTCCGAGCTGCCGCGCGGCAACCGCCTGCGCAACCAGGCCGACGCGCCACTCGCGTTCGAGGCCTACCAGGCCAGCCACGCGGTCGCTCGCGGCACCCGCGACGAGGTGCTGAAACGGCGCGAATTCATCGCCGAGGAAACGGTGCTGCACTACAACGGCATGCTCAAGAGCACCTGGGACCTGCTGGGCGAGGTGCAGAACCAGTCGCAGGCGCAGGCCGGCGCGCTGGCGGCCCGGCGCGACTTCGAGCTTGCCCGGATCGACCTGCACTGGCTGCTGCTCGGCGGCGAGCCCGCCAGCCTGCTCTCGCTGGGCGCAGGCAGCGGCGAGACGACCCAGTCGGCCGGCCATTGAAGGAATACCCCATGAACCCCATCCATTCCAGACGTCAATTCTTCGCCGGCTCGCTGGCGACCGTCGCCGGCCTGGCCGTGTCCCGCTCCGCGCTGGCTGGCCTGCCCGAAGCCGTGATCCAGAGTTCGGCCGATACCGCCGCGCCGCTGATTCCGAACACCGGCCGGCCCTACAACCCGGTCGTCACGCTCAACGGCTGGACCCTGCCCTGGCGCATGAAGGACGGCGTCAAGGAATTCCACCTGGTGGCCGAGCCGGTGCTGCGCGAGGTCGCGCCCGGCTTCAAGGTCAACATGTGGGGCTACAACGGCCAGAGCC
Source organism: Malikia sp. (assembly GCF_028687635.1). GTDB lineage: Bacteria > Pseudomonadota > Gammaproteobacteria > Burkholderiales > Burkholderiaceae_C > Malikia. The sequence continues at coordinate 38,099 of NZ_JAQTZS010000017.1, forward strand.
CGGGCCCGACCATCGAGGTGGTCGAGGGCGACCGGGTGCGCATCTTCGTCACCAACAAGCTGCCCGAACACACCACCATCCACTGGCATGGTCAGCGCCTGCCCAACGGCATGGACGGCGTCGGCGGCCTGACCCAGCCGCAGATCCCGGTCGGCAAGACCTTCGTCTACGAGTTCGAGGCGCGCCGCCCCGGCACCTTCATGTACCACCCGCACGCCGACGAGATGGTACAGATGGCGATGGGCATGATGGGTTTCTGGGTCACGCACCCGAAGGTGAAGCACCCGCAGATCAGCGAGGTGGAGCGCGACTTCTGCTTCCTGCTCAACGCCTTCGATGTCGAGCCCGGCAGCCGGACGCCCAAGGTCAACACCATGACCGACTTCAACATCTGGTGCTGGAACAGCCGCGCCTTCCCGGCCATCGACAGCCTGAACGTCAGGCTGGGCGACCGGGTGCGGATCCGGGTCGGCAACCTGACCATGACCAATCACCCGATCCACCTGCACGGGCATGAGTTCACCGTCACCGGCACCGACGGCGGCCCGACCCCGCCGGCCAGCCGCTGGCCCGAGGTCACGACCGATGTCGCGGTCGGCCAGATGCGCCAGGTCGAGTTCATCGCCGACGAGCTGGGCGACTGGGCCTTCCATTGCCACAAGAGCCACCACACCATGGGCGCCATGGGCCATGCGGTGCCAACGATGGTCGGCGTCGATCACCGCGGCCTGGTCGGCAAGATCCAGCAACTGGTGCCCGACTACATGGTGATGGGCGAGCGCGGCATGGCCGACATGGGCGAGATGGAGATGCCGATCCCCGACAACACCGCGCCGATGATGACCGGCAGCGGGCCATACGGCCCGCTGGAGATGGGCGGCATGTTCAGCGTGCTCAAGGTGCGCGCTGACCAGAAGCCCGGCGACTACCAGGACCCGGGCTGGTTCAAGCATCCGGCCGGCACCGTGCCGCGCGAATACACCGGCCCCGTGGCCGAAGCGACCCGGCCGCCATCCAACCCGCTGCCGCAGCAGGCTGGCAACGCCACCGTCCTGAAAGCGCGCAAGCCGAATGCGCACGCCGGGCATTGATCCCATGCATCAGGCCCGTTCAACCCACCACGATTTTTGACTGCCATGAAATTCAGCAACATCCAATCCCTGGGCCTCGGCGCCCTGCTGGCCTTGATGGTCAGCAGCGGCAGCTGGGCGGCTGGCGCCCACTCAGGTGGTCACGGCCATGCCAGCGACGAGACGCCTTACGGCAAGCCCGGCCTGGCCGCCAAGGCCAGGCGCACCATCGAGGTGGAGATGAGCGACAACATGCGCTTCACCCCGTCCGAGATCCGGGCCAGCAAGGGCGAGACGATCCGCTTCGTCATCAGGAACTCCGGCCAGCTCAGGCATGAATTCAGCCTCGGCACCCAGCAGGAGCTGGAGGAGCATTACGAGCAGATGAAGAAGTTCCCGGACATGGTGCACGACGAGCCGAACAAGGTCTCGCTGGAGCCGGGCCAGCAGGGCGAGGTCATCTGGCAGTTCACCCAGGGCGGCAAGGTGGACTTCGCCTGCCTGCATGTCGGCCATTACGAGGCTGGCATGAAGGGGCTGGTGCGGGTGGGCAGGTAAGCAGTCATCAAGGAGCAAGCTCATGGAAACTCTCAACCATCAGCGTCGTCTGCTCTTGACGGGCGCGGCTGCCCTCGGGCTGGCGTCCACCGGCCTGGTCCAGGCGCAGGCAGCACAGGGGATGGAGATCTGGAAGGACCCCAACTGCGGCTGCTGCCATGACTGGATCACCCATGTCGAGCAGAACGGCTTCAAGGCCAAGATCAATGAAAGCGGCAACAACGCGGTCCGCGCTCGACTGGGCATGCCGCAAAAGCTCGGCTCCTGCCACACGGCTGTGGTGCAGGGCTATGTGATCGAAGGCCATGTGCCCGCGCGCGAGATCCAGCGCCTGCTCAAGGAAAAGCCGCAGGCACTGGGCCTGGCGGTGCCGGGCATGCCGGTCGGCTCGCCCGGCATGGATGGTCCGGCCTACGGCGGCCGACGCGACCGCTACGACGTGCTGCTGGTGCGCAAGGACGGCAGCACCGTGGTCTTCCAAAGTTACTCTTGAGAACCGCCATGAACCGCATCCATAGATTGCTGGCCATTTCCACCCTCGCGCTGGGGGTGACCTGGCATGGGTCAGGCTTTGCGCAAGCGGAGGCCGAGCCGGCAACAACCATCGAGGTGCAGCCGGCCGCCTCCCTGAGCGAGGGCGAAATCCGCCGCCTGGACCCGGAAACCGGCAAGCTCACGATCCGCCACGGCGAGATCAGGAACCTGGACATGCCGCCCATGACCATGGTGTTCACGGTCAGGGACAAGGCGCTGCTGTCCGGGCTGAAGGTGGGCGACCGGATCAGGTTCGCCGCCAGCAACGAAGGTGGCAAATACCTGGTCACCCACATCCAGTTGGCGAAGTGATCGGAGCTTGCGTGCGGTTGCAGGGCGCGCGCAAGATTCTCACTCTTGCTCATACCCGCTCACACACTTCATCGCGGCACGAGAAAACTGCTCTTTTCAATCACCTGGTGGCCCGCCCGATCGCCACCGAGTTGCTCGACCGCGAAATGGATAGTCAGGGCCTGGCCCGCCAGCGGCGCGGCCTGCTGCCCGGCCAGGCGCGCCGTCACGGTGACGGTGCGCTCCGCCATCGGTTCCAGCTCGATGCTGGGCGAGGCGGCCAGCGTCAAGCCGTTCTGGCCGGTGACGCCAATCCGATAGCGTTGCACGCTTTCCTGGCTGTTCATGATCTGCAGACGATAGACGTTCTCGATCGCGCCTTGCTCGACCATCCGTGCCAGCACACCACGGTCGCGCATCACATCGACGCGGAAGGGACTGCGCTGGGCCAGGCCGATGACGAAGGCCGCGCTGATGGCCAGCAGCAGGGCGCCGTAGACCAGCACCCGCGGCCGCAGCGCCCGCCGCAGGACCCGATCCCGGCCCCAACCCTGCTCCAGGCCGGTCTGTGACGAGTAGCGGATCAAGCCACGCGGGCGCTTGATCTTGTCCATGACCTCGTCGCAGGCGTCGATGCAGGCGGCGCAGCCGATGCAGTCGATCTGCAAGCCGTCCCGGATGTCGATGCCGGTCGGACAGACCTGGACGCACATCGTGCAGCTGATGCAATCCCCGAGGCCGAGCGCCTTGGCGTCGGCGGCGCGCGGGCGGGAGCCACGGGGCTCGCCCCGGGCGGCGTCATAGCCGATGATCAGGGTGTCGCGGTCGAACATCACGCTCTGGAAACGACCGTAGGGGCACATGTGCTTGCAGACCTGCTCGCGCAGGTAGCCGGCATTGAGGTAAGTGGCCAGACCGTAGCAGCCAATCCAGAACGTTTCCCAGGGGCCGGTGTCCAGGCTGGTCACGAGGCCGCCCAGGGTCTGGATCGGCGTGAAGTAGCCGACGAAGGTGAACCCGGTCCACAGGCCAATGGCGATCCAGGCCACCTGCTTGCCGGTCTTGCGTGCCAGCTTGGTCAGCGTCCAGGGCGCGGCATCGAGCCGCATGCGGGCGCTGCGACCGCCCTCGAACAGCCGCTCGACCCAGAGGTAGATCGCGGTGTAGACCGTTTGCGGGCAGGAGAATCCGCACCAGATCCGCCCGGCCACCGCCGTCACGAAAAACAGCCCGAGGGCGCAAATCACCAGCAGGAGCGCCAGGTAGATGAAATCCTGCGGATAAAGCGCCAGCTTGAACAGGTAGAAGCGGCGCGCGTCGAGGTCGAACAGCACGGCCTGGCGCGAGTTCCAGCTCAGCCAGGGCAGGCCGTAGAACAGCAGCTGGGTCAGCCAGACCATGGCCCAACGCCATTGGCTGAAGCGCCCGCTGGCGGCCCGGACATGGATCTTGGCGGCGGGCGGTGGATTCGGAAACTGGGACATGGTGCGAACGGCAGGGAAAACGGCTGGGGAAAAACGCTACTGTGCCGGCCTGGCATCTGATCGGTAAGATCCAGTTTCCTGAAAAATCACCGTATCAGTCAAAGCATGAAGCTGTACGAGCGCTACGCCGAGGAAATCGCCGACCTGATCCGGACCCAGGTCCTGCGCCCGGGCGACCGCCTGCCCTCGGTGCGCCAGGCGCGGCGCAGCCGTCAGATCAGTCCCTCGACGGTGTTCGAGGCCTATTACCTGCTGGAGGCGCGCGGACTGATCCAGGCGCGGGCGCGCTCCGGCTACTACGTCAATGCCTCCCAGCCAACGACCGAGCCGGGCACCGCGCTGCCCACCGCGCAGTCCGCCGTGGTCGAGATCAGCGACCTGGTGTTCGAGGTCCTGGGTTCGACCCGCAACCCCGAACTCGCGCCGCTCGGCTCCGCCTTTCCATCGCCGCTGCTGTTCCCGCTGGAAAAGCTCGCGCGCGGCCTGACGCCCGCGATGCGGCGCCTGCCACCCGAGCGGCTGACCGAATACCTGACGATCGGCGACGAGCAACTGCGGCGCCAGATCACGCTGCGCTATGGCATCGAGGGCCTGGGCATCGACGCGCAGGAACTGGTGATCACGAACGGCGCCATGGAGGCGCTGAACCTGTGCCTGCAGGCGGTCACGGGTCCGGGCGACGTGGTCGCGGTCGAGTCGCCCACCTTCTACGCGGCCCTGCAGGCGCTGGAGCGCCTGAACCTGCGGGCGGTCGAAGTGGCGACCCATCCCCGTCACGGGGTTGATCTGGACTCGCTGGCCGAGGTGTTGCGGCGTCATCCGGTCAAGGCCTGCTGGTTCATGCCCAACTTCCAGAACCCTCTGGGCAGCCTGATGCCGCAGCAGAACCGGCGGGCGCTGGTGGAACTGCTGGCACAGCATCGGGTGCCGCTGATCGAGGACGATGTCTATGGCGAGCTCTACTTCGGTCTGCAGCGCCCCTTGCCGGCCAAGGCCTACGACCGGCAGGGCTGGGTCATGCACTGCAGTTCGTTTTCCAAGAGCCTGGCGCCCGGCTACCGCGTGGGCTGGGTAGCGGCTGGCCGCTTCGCGCCTCAGGTGCAGCGGCTGAAGTTGATGAGCACCCTCTCGACCGCCATTCCCTCGCAGCTGGCGCTGGCGCACTTCCTGCAGAGCGGTGGCTTCGACCGCCATCTGCGCCAGATGCGGCAGACGCTGGCCGCGCGGCAGGCCCTGGCCCTGCGACTGATTGCCGAGCATTTCCCGCCCGGGACCCGGGTGACGCGGCCCGAGGGGGGCTACTTTCTCTGGGCCGAGCTGCCGCCCGCGGTCGATGCCTTGCGCCTGCAGCAACTGGCCCTGGCGGCGGGGATCAGCGTGGCACCCGGCCACCTGTTCTCGGCCGACCAACGGTTCAGCCACCATCTGCGGCTGAACTACGGCCATCCGGACCTGGCCCAACTGGCGGCGGCCTTGCCCGTGATCGGCCAGCTGGCGGCTGGCCTGGCCGCTGGCACTGACCCTGACCCTGGCCGCAGTTGACCGCCGTGTACTGACGTGTACCGCCGTTGACCCACGCCGGGCCTTGCTTCATGATCCCCCATGCGATGAAGCCAGACACCGACCTTCTGCTGGAGCTGATCGCCGCGCTCTGCCGCGAGCTGCGGCCGGGCCAGCCGGCGCCCGCGCTGACGCTCGACAGCGAGCTCGAACGCGATGCCGAGCTCGACAGCCTGGCGCGCGCCGAGCTGCTGGTCCGGATCGAGACGGCTTTTGGCGCCCGGCTACCGCAGCGGCTGATCGGCGAGGCCCAGACGCCGCGCGACTTCCTGCGCGCGCTGGCGGCGGCGGATAGCCAGGCCCTGCCAGCACCAGCACCAGCACCAGCGCCCGCGCCCGCGCCCGCGCCTGCGGTGGCAACGAGCGTAGCGGTTACGGGCGAACCGGCACCCGATCAGCTGGCGACCCTGACCGAAGTGCTGGTCTGGCACGCGCAGCGCCAACCGCAGCGCACCCACCTGATCCTGCTCGACGAGAACGGTATCGAGCAGCGCCTGTCCTACGGCTTGCTGCAGCAGCAGGCAAGCGCCGTCGCGGCCGGATTGCAAGCGCGCGAGATTGTCCCCGGCGACACGGTCGCGCTGATGCTGCCGACCTGCCCGCCATTCTTCCCCTGCTTCCTCGGCATCTTGCTGGCCGGCGCGGTGCCGGTACCGATCTACCCGCCGGCGCGACCATCCCAGCTTGAGGACCACCTGCGCCGCCACGCGGCCATCCTCGACAACGCCGGCGCCAGACTGCTGATCGCCAACGGCGAGGTTGCGCTGCCGGCGGGCCTGCTGCGCGGCCTGGTGGCTGGCTTGCGCGGGGTCGTGCTGGCAGACGAGCTACTGGCCTGCAGCGCCAGCCCGGCACCAGCACCGGCAGCCGGCACCGACCTCGCGCTGCTGCAGTACACCTCGGGCAGCACCGGCAACCCCAAGGGCGTGACGCTGACCCATGCCCAGCTGCTGGCCAACATCCGCGCCATGGCGCGCGCCGCCCAGGTCGGACGCAACGATGTGTTCGTGAGCTGGCTGCCGCTCTATCACGACATGGGGCTGATCTGCGCCTGGCTGTCCAGCCTGGTCTACGCGATTCCCCTCGTCGTGATGTCACCGCTGCGCTTCCTGGCGGCACCGCAGCGCTGGCTGCAGGCGATAAACGACTACCGTGGCACGCTGTCGGGCGCCCCCAACTTCGCCTACGAGCTTTGCCTGCACCGCGTGCCGGACGAACTGCTCGGCAAGCTGGATCTGTCATGCTGGCGCATCGCCTTCAACGGCGCCGAGCCGGTCAACCCGGGGACGATGGAGCGCTTCGCGGCCCGCTTTGCCGCCTGCGGACTCGACCCGAAGGCACTGGCGCCGGTCTACGGCCTGGCGGAATGCGCGGTCGGGCTCGCCTTCACGCCGCAGCGCGGGTTGCAGGTCGACCGCATCGACCGGACGGTATTCTCGACCCGTGGCGAGGCGCTGCCGGCGCAAGCCGGCGACCCGAACCCACTGGGCTTCGTCGCCTGCGGCCGGCCGCTGCCGGGCTACGAACTGCGGGTCGTCGATGCCGGGCTGGCCGAGCTGCCCGAACGGCGCGAGGGCCGGCTGCAGTTCCGTGGACCGTCGGCCACCGCCGGCTACTGGCGCAACCCGGAGGCCAACGCCCGGCTGTTCTGCGACGGCTGGCTCGACACTGGCGACTACGCGTACCTGGCGGGCGGCGAGCTCTACCTGACCGGACGCGCCAAGGACATCGTGATCAAGGCCGGCCGCAACATCTACCCGCAGGAGGTGGAGGAAGCGGTGGGTCGCATCACCGGCGTGCGCCCCGGCTGCGTCGCGGTCTTCGGCAGCCCCGACCCGGCCAGCGGCACCGAGCGCCTGGTCATCGCGGCCGAGACCCGGCTCGGCGACCCCGCCCAGCTGACCGCGCTGCGGCAGGCGATCCAGGATTGCACGCTGACGCTGCTCGGGCTGCCGGCCGACGCGATCTGGCTGTCCTCGCAGCGCATCGTGCTCAAGACCTCCAGCGGCAAGGTGCGCCGCGCCGCCAGCCGCGCGCTGTTCGAGCAGGGCCTGCCCGAAGGCAAGCCGCGCGCGGCCTGGCTGCAGCTCGCGCGCGTCCTCGTCGCCAGCGCGCTACCGAGGCTCAGGCGACAGGCCACCAGGGTCGCCGAGCGGCTGGCGGGCGCCTGGGCCGTCACCGCCTTCGCACTGCTGGCGCCGCCGGTCTGGCTGGGCGTTGCGCTGACGCGCCGGCCCGCTTCGGCCTGGCGGCTGGTGCACCAGACGGCCAGGCTCTGGCTGGCTCTGGCCGGCATCAAGCTCGAAGTCATCGACCCGTCCGGGCCGGCCACGGCCGATGCAAGGCTGCTGGTCGCCAACCACGCCAGCTACCTCGACGGCCTGGTGCTGATCGCCGCGCTGCCCGCGCCGGGCTGGCGCTTCGTCGCCAAGCGCGAACTGGCCGGCGGCTTCTGGTCGCGCGTCTTCCTGGAACGACTAGGCTGCGTGTTCGTCGAGCGCTTCGACCCGCGGCAGGGCGTGGCCGACGCCGACAGGATCGCCGAGGCGGCACGGCACGGTGATCGATTGGCGGTTTTTCCCGAAGGGACCTTCACGCGCGCGCCCGGGTTGCGGCCCTTCCACATGGGGGCCTTCGTCGCGGGGGCGCGCGCCGGGATCTTCCTCCTGCCGGTGGCGCTGGCCGGCACGCGCGACCGGCTGCGCGATGGCAATTGGCTGCCAAGACGCGGAACGGTGCACATCACGATCTGCCCGACGATCGATCCAGGGCAACTGCCAGGCGACGAATGGGAACGAGCGCTCGCGCTGCGCGACGCCGCGCGCGCCGCGCTGCTGGCCGGCTGCGGCGAGCCCGACCTGCAGCGCTGACCGGCCTGCGGGTCAGCCCTCCAGCGCCGCGCGCCGGCCGCGCTCGGCATCGACGCCCGCCAGCAGCACCAGTCCGATCACGAAATAGCTGCCGGTCGCCAGGATCGCCAGCCGGTGGTCGCCGCCGCTGAGCCAGGTCACCGCGCCATAGGTCAGCGGCCCGAGGATGGACGACAGCTTGACCGCAAGTCCCCAGAGGCCGAAGAACTCGCCATGCCGGCTCTCGGGCGCGAGCCAGCCGACCAGCGCGCGCGCGGCCGACTGGCTCGCGCCCAGACACAGGCCGGCGATATTGGCCGCGATCCAGAACGGCGTCGGCCCCTGCGCCGACCAGGCCAGCAGCACCATCACGATCCAGCCGACCAGCGTCAACGCGATCGCGCGCACATGGCCGATGCGGTCCTGCCAGCGCCCGAAGGCCAGCGCGCCGAGCGCCGCCGTGATGTTGACCAGGAAGATCAGCTGGATGGTGTCGGCGGTGGAGAAGCCCATTGCCTGCTCGGCATAGATCGCCGCCAGTGCGATCACGGCCTGGATGCCGGCCTGGTAGAACACGATGCAGAGCATGAAGCGGCGCATGTCGCGGTAGCGCTTGGCATGGCGCAAGGTATCCAGCACCCGACTCCAGGCCGACCCGGCAGCGACTGGCTGTGGCGTCACGCGCTCGCGCAGCAGCGCGAAGGTCGGCAGCGAGGCCAATGCGAACAGCCCGGCGGTGATCAACATGCAGACCGGGACGAAATGCGCCGCGCTTTCCCCCTGCGCCTTGGCCCAGGTGATGTAGCCCAGGCAGGCGCCCAGGCTCAACAGCCCGCCGACATAGCCCAGGCCCCAGCCCCAGCCCGAGACCTTGGCCAGGCTGTCGGGTTCGGCGAGCTCGGGCAGGAAGGCGGCGATCAGGTTCTCGCCGGTGCCAAAGCAGAAGTTGGACAGCACGACGAAGGCCAGCGCGAGCGCCACCGCGCCCGGACCGGCCAGCGCCAACCCGGCGGTGCCGAGCACGCAGCCCAGCGTGGTCCAGGCCAGCAAGCGCTTCTTGCCCGCGTGCGTGTCGGCCCAGGCGCCCAGCAGCGGCGCGCTCAACAGGATCAGCGCATAGGAGACCGACAGCGCCGCCGTCCAGGCAAAGGTCGCCCAGGGCGCGCCGCCCGCGATGCCCGAGACGAACCAGGCGTTGAACACCGCCGTGATCACCACCGTGGTGTAGCCCGAGTTGGCGAAGTCGTACATGGCCCAGGCCCAGGCTTCGCGCTTGCGCACGCCGGGGCGCAGCGGACCGGTGCGCGTGGCCTGCTGGCCGGCGTTGGGGAATGGCGGGATGTCGGGGCGGTGGAGGTCGGACATGGGCGCGATGTTAGCCTTGCGGTGCAGCCTTCGCACCGGCACCAGCGGCTACTTCCGCGACCCCTACGAAGCCTTGGCCAGGTTTCTGTAATTCCGAAATTTTCTTGCCCTGAGGTCGGTTTTATGCGATAGTTTCGGTATATCAGAAATACATGCATCCACTATTCTTAGGATGCAAGCGCTTACTGAAAGTTTGAAATGAACCAGCACCCGTTCCCCGTCGCAGTCTTGAACTCAGCAGACACACTGGGGCCGGTCGTGCGCGCCCGTCGCAAATCCCAGTCATTGCGCATCGATGATGCGGCGGCACTGCTCGGCGTATCCGTGGACCTCATGTCACGACTGGAGAATGGACAAGGCTCGGTCCGGCTGGACAAGGTCATGGCGGTGCTGGACGGCCTGGGCATGGCGCTGATGGTCCTGCCCAAGGAGCACCCCTGGATGCGCGAGGCGGCAACACAGCCCGCACCGATCGACGCTGGACCGCAACCATGAGCCACGAACTCCATTTGTGGACAGGTGGCAGGAAGGTCGCCGTCATCTCCCACGAGGCCAAGGACGACCAATGGTCCATGGCATACGACGAGGCCTGGGCTGCCGACCCGCGGTCGTTCCCGCTCTCACCGGCCCTGCCCATCGTTTCTCTGGAGGCGGGCTATTCGTCGAATACCCTGAAACGCTTCATCGAGCATCTGCTGCCGGAAGGCCGGGCGCTGGATGTCGCGGTGGCTTACAACGGTCTCGCCAAATCCAATGTGTTCGGTCTGATTCGCGCGCTCGGTGCCGAAACGGCAGGCGCCCTGCGATTCACTGCCGATGCGGCCGACATCGCGCCCGATGATGACCCCGCTCCACGCGAGATCACGCTGCAGGAACTGGATCAGCGCATTGCCCGGCACGAACAACTGCCGCTGACCGTCTGGGACGGCAAGGTCCGCATGTCGGTGGCCGGCCTGCAGGACAAGTTGCTCGTCTACCTCGACCGTCCGGTGGCAGAGGACGGGCGGCTGTTCCTGGTCGATGGCAAGCGCCTGGCATCGACCCACATCCTCAAGCCCGACACCGCCCAGGCCAGAACCCCCCATCTGGCCGTCAACGAGCATTTCTGCATGTCCTTGGCCCGCCAAATGGGCCTGCCGGCTGCGGAAGTCAGCCTGCTGCGAACGCCTCGCCCCGTGCTCGTGGTGCGCCGGTTCGACCGCGAGGTGCAGGGCTCCGGCAACCAGACCCGGGTCCAGCGGCTACACATCATCGATACCTGCCAGGCCTGTGACCTTCCAGTCAGCTACAAGTACGAGCGCAACCTCGGCAGCGCGCCGGCGATCCGCCATATCCGCGATGGCGTGAGTTTCGAGCGGCTGTTCCATTGTGCCAATCTGACCAGCAACAAGGCCGCCGCCCGGCTCACGATGTTGCGCTGGGCACTGTTCCAGTTCCTGATCGGCAACAGCGACGCGCACGGCAAGAACTTCTCCTTACTCGTGCGGCCAGGCGGACTGCTCGAACCCGCCGAATGGTACGACCTGGTCAGCGTGCTGCAGTACGACGGCTTCGACACGGAGCTGGCCATGGCCTATGGCGACGTGTTCGCGCATGACGAGGTTTCCGCCTTCGCGCTGGCCGATTTCGCCACACGCTGCGGCATCGACCGCAAGCTCATGCGGCGCGAAGGGCAGCGACTGGCCAAGCTCGCGATCCAGGCTGCCGCCCCGCAGGCTGAATCAGACCTCTATCTGGCCGATGAGCGGCCGTTCATCCAAGGCATCGCCACCTTTGTGACGCAGCAGGCGCTGCGACTGTCGAAGCTTGTCAGCGATGCCGCGGCCATCAAGGCCGACTATCTTTGATAGCTTATCCATGATCCACGGCCAAACCCTAGCAGCCTGGTACGCCAGCCACCCGCTGATCCGCGACCTGATCGCTCTGCGCGAAACCAGCTGGTTCAACCCGGCCATCGCACCCGCCGCCACCGCGCTGGCCGATGTCGGGCTCGGGGCGGGGGATGTCGCGCAGGCCAGCGCGCGGCTGCAGCGCTTCGCGCCCTATATCGCCAAGGTCTTTCCGCAAACCGCTGCGGCGGGCGGGCTGATCGAGTCGGGCATCAGGCCCTTGCCACGCCTGCAGCGCCTGCTGCTGGACGATGCCGGTTTGCCCGCCAGCGGCTCGCTGTGGCTCAAGCAGGACAACGAGCTGCCGATCTCCGGCTCGATCAAGGCGCGCGGCGGCATCCACGAGGTGCTCAAGCATGCCGAGGACCTCGCGCTGCAGGCTGGGCTGATCCGCCCCGGCGACAACTACGAGGCGCTGGCGAGCGACGCCGCGCGCCAGTTCTTCGGCCAATACAAGATCGCCGTCGGCTCCACCGGCAACCTCGGGCTGTCGATCGGCATCATGAGCGCCCAGCTCGGCTTCCAGGCAACCGTCCACATGTCGTCGGACGCGCGGCAATGGAAGAAGGACAGGCTGCGCGCCAGCGGCGTGAGCGTGGTCGAGTACGCCTCGGACTACAGCGTCGCGGTGGAGCAGGGGCGCCGGCAGGCCGAGTCCGACCCCAGCTGCTATTTCGTCGACGACGAGAACTCGCCCCACCTGTTCCTGGGCTACGCGGTGGCGGCGGAACGGCTCAAGCAGCAGTTCGACCAGGCCGGCGTGCGGGTCGACGCGGATCATCCGCTGTTCGTCTACCTGCCCTGCGGCGTGGGCGGCGGGCCGGGCGGGGTCGCCTTCGGGCTCAAGCTGGCCTTCGGCAACGCGGTGCACTGCCTCTTCGCCGAGCCGACCCACTCGCCCTGCATGCTGCTGGGCGTCCATACCGGGCTGCACGACGCGGTCAGCGTGCAGGAGTTCGGCATCGACAACGTGACGGCAGCCGACGGACTGGCGGTGGGCCGGCCATCGGGCTTCGTCGGCCGGGCCATGCAGCGCCTGATCGACGGCTATTACACCGTCGCGGACGAGGAACTGTTCCGGCTGCTGGCACTGGCGCACCGGGAGGAGGGCATCAGGCTGGAACCCTCGGCGCTGGCGGGAATGCCGGGCATGGTGCGGGTGCTGCGCGACCGGGACTATCTGGAGCGCATCGGCGTCACCCCGGTGCGGCTGGCGAATGCAACGCATCTGGTCTGGGGGACGGGCGGGAGCATGGTGCCGGAGGGGGAGTTTGCGGCGTATGTCGAGAGGGGGATGAACGTAGAGCGGGAGCGGTCAGGAAGAGGGATTTTCTGACGCAGTGGTGGAATTCCGTGCTTGTTCGAGTAATCCAGCTTCCAGCAAGGTTTGCATCATGAAAGACCGCTTTCGATCGCATGCGATCTTCTGCTCAGTTCAGGTGAGCGCCTAGTTCGCAGCGGCTTCGGCCATTCACGCCATGGGACTCAATAGGGCACACATGGCCATATGTGATCAGTCAAACTACTTCGTTTAACTGACCTTCAATAACCAAAAGATACAGATTTAGGCTTCAATGAGTCGTCGTGCGTGCGTTGCTAAGTCTTGACAATAGGCTCGATTCGCCCGTATCCAGAGCGCAAGAAATGCACCTCGAACTATGGCTTCTGAAACAAAACCTATCTTTATTCCCACTTGGTTGAAGATAAGGTGCGGATCGCGATTCGTTCGCGAGACCTCGTCGATGATACGTCGCACTAACTCCTGCGCCTCCGGTGCGCGCTGACAGGAAACAGTGAGAATCGCTAGGTCCTCGTTGAGGCGTTCACGAACGTCATCAAAGACGGCAAGCTCGGGCTGAGTTCCTGGAAGCCGAATTACTCCGGCAGTGCGATCCTCAAATTGGGTAGAGTCACCGTCGATCACGCACAGGGACTTGAACGTGATAGCTGGATTCGCGGTATGGCTTCGGTGTGTCGCGACGGCATTTCCGTCGCCGTGTACCGCATGGACTTCGACTTGATCATAGTCAGCTGCGAGTATTTCCCGAAGAATCGCATCAACCCAGGCCTTAGCAAACTCATCTTCTACAAAGATAGCGAGTTTTTTGTCAACTCGGCCAGAAACAGCTCGAAGCGCCTCCACGGACAGTTTCCCTTGCCGAAGACGGCCGTCGATAGATGCCCAGATTGCCTCATTTGGCAAAGGCGAAAGCGCGTAATCACTGTGCGTTGTGAAGATAGTTTGGATCGACTTACGCTCAGCTACGTCAATCAGGTACTCAACCATACGCTGCGTCGCGACGGGATGGAGTCCGTTTTCAATCTCCTCGATCAAGATCAGACTGTTCTGGGGGGCCTGTTCGATTCGCGTAACCATACGGATGATCGAGGATTCACCTGCTCCAAAGTGAAATTCAGAATAGTTATTTATACCAGAACGGCCAACGAGAAACGAGTCGTCAAATCCATACTTCGTCACCCGATAGTCTGCAACAGACTTGCCGAGGATGTGCTCGACTTGAGTAGCAACAGCTGAATCTAAAGGTGACAACGGAGGCCTGTGAACGTAGGTTGATCGCATGAGTGCCTTGTAACGGGTCTTCTCACCAGCGGGAACAGTACGCTCAATTCCAAAGAACAATACTTCACGATCTGCGACATCACTCCGTACCCACTTCGCCTGTCGAAAATTTGATGTACGCTTAATCAGTTGTCGCGGGTTTGCTTGCTTATCAATTAGTTCATACTCGACGCGCCACCCTGCCATCGACTCATCCCCCACGGTGCTTTTTGGGAAAAAAGTCCCCGGCTTAATTGGTTTGTAAGCACAGCCAGCAGCTCCCAATACTGCAGACTTTCCACTTCCATTGGGACCAATCAGTGCGGTGACTGGAAAGTCAAATGTGATGTCCTCGCCTTCAAAGCCACGAATACGCACGATGCTAGCCTTGAAAAGATACCGCCCATAGTCTTGGCGGCGGACTTTTTCCAACAGTTGAGTCTTCGTGGAATCTCGAATTTCGCTGAAAGGCATTTACGTTCTTGATGTGGTTGATCGTGCGAAGAAGTGTACCGATTCTAAATCAGTCGGCTGTAGCAGGACCTACGCTTTCTCCCATGTGGACTGATCATTGACCACAGCGAGTGAGGTCTTAACCGGTAAGTTAGCCAGCATAAGTTAATCGAGTCAGAACTCCATTTTGAATTGACTGCCAAAGTGCTCGAACACGTGTTCAACGGCCCGCTCCAGCTCCTCCTTGGTCCGGCGCTTGACCTCCATCCAGCGGTGCTTCATCAGCCGCCACATCGTCTCGATGCGGTTGAGCTCCGGGCTGTAGGGCGAGAGGAACTCGAACGTGACGCCTTGCTTTTCCAGCA
>NZ_JAQTZS010000018.1 GCF_028687635.1 Malikia sp.
TGAAGCCCTGGCCCGGCACGCCGCCGATGATGTGGGACGCCGGCACGCGCACGTTCTCCAGGATCACGTCGCAGGTCTTGGTGCCGCGCTGGCCCATCTTCTTGTCGGTCTTGCCGAGCTTGATGCCGGGCAGGTCGGCCGGCACGATGAAGGACGAGACGCCACCCGCGCCCGGGCCGCCGGTGCGCGCCATCAGCGTGAAGGCGCCGGCGCGCGGCGCGTTGGTGATGTAGCGCTTGGTGCCATTGAGCACGTAATGGTCGCCATCGAGCTCGGCGCGGGTCTTGAGCGAGGCCGCGTCGGTGCCGGCGTCGGGCTCGGTCAGCGCGAACGACATGATCAGCTCGCCGCTGGCGACCTTGGGCAGGTACTCGGCCTTTTGCTCGGGCGTGCCATCCATCAGGATGCCTTGCGAGCCGATGCCGATGTTGGTGCCGAACACCGAGCGGAACGCCGTGGCGGTGCGGCCGAGTTCGTAGTTGACCAGCACTTCCTGGCTCACGGACAGGCCGATGCCGCCGTACTCCTCGGGCACGGTCAGGCCGAACAGGCCCATCTCCTTCATGTCCTCGATGATGTCGGCGGGCACCTCGTCGAATTCCTCGAGGTGGTTCTCGGCCGGCATCAGGCGCTCGCGGATGAAGCGCTGGATGGTCGGCAACAGGATGTCAAATGATTCTTGGTCGAGAGCCATGGTATTGCTTTTATGTTGAGGATTAACGGTTCTGGAAGGCCGGCTTGCGCTTCTCGAGGAAGGCCCGCATGCCCTCCTTGGCGTCGGCGCTGGCAAAGCGCGCGTACAACTCGCGCCGCTCGAACAGGATGCCCTCGGTCAGCGAGGACTCCCAGGCGCGGTTGACCGTCTCCTTGATGGCCATCAGACCCGGCAGCGAATAGCCGGCGATCTGCGTCGCCAGCGCCAGCGTGCGCTCGAGCAGCTCGGCGTCGGGCACCACGCGCGAGACCAGGCCGTAGCGGTCGGCTTCCTGCGCGTCGAGCATGCGTGCCGACAGGCACATGTCCATCGCCTTGGCCTTGCCGACGGCGCGCGGCAGGCGCTGGGTGCCGCCGGCGCCCGGCAGCATGGCCAGCTTGATCTCGGGCAGCGCGAACTTGGCGGATTCGGCCGCGATGATGATGTCGCAGGCCAGCGCGAGCTCGCAGCCGCCGCCCAGGGCGAAGCCCGCGACGGCCGCCAGCACCGGCTTGCGCACCTGGCGGATCGTCTCCCAGTTGCGCGTGATGAAGGCGTCCTGGTAGACATTCATGTAGGACCAGTCCGCCATCGCCGCGATGTCGGCGCCGGCCGCGAAGACCTTGTCGCCGCCGGTGATGACGATGGCGCCCACGCCGGGATCGGCATCGAAGGCCAGCAGCGCGGCGCCGAGCGCATCCATCAGCGCGTCATTGAGCGCGTTGAGCTGGGCTGGCCGGTTGAGCTTGATCAGCCCGACGCGGCCCTCGGTTGAAACCAGTATCGGCGTGTCTTTGACATCCTCACCGCCATCAATGGCAGCGATTCCTCCTGCGAGACGGCCATGCCCGGCCGCATCGGCTTGCACCGACTCATTCAGCAAAGCGCCTACCTCTCGGACTCCCATGCGGGACGGCGAATTACCGGGAATTTCCGTGCCGGGTTCCGACTGCCTAATGGCAAAAGAAGAATTCGGAACCGTCGTGGCGACGGTGGAAATTTTAGCAGAAGGAGTCTCACTAGACTTCGCCGTAAACGACGGGGCTTGCGCTCGTGAACTGGTCAATTTCTACTCCTGATTGTTTCAGTCGACGCTGATCTTGCTGTCGCGGATCACGGTCGAGAGCTGCTTGGCTTCCGTCGCCAGCAGTTTCTTGAACTCGGCGTTGTTGAGGCCGACGGGCTCGGCCCCCAGCGCCTCGTAACGGGTCTTGATGCCGGGCAGCGCCAGCGCCTTGCCGATCTCGTTGGCCATGCGCGTGGCGACCTCGGGCGGCGTGCCGTTGGGCGCCCACATGCCAAACCAGATGTCGAGCTCGGCGCCCTTCATGCCCAGTTCGGTCAGGGTCGGCACCTCCGGGAAGAAGGAGCTGCGCTTGGCGCCCGCGACCGCGAGCATGCGCGCCTTGCCGGCGCGCGCATGCGGGAACGAGATGCCCGGGTCCATCACGAAATCGGCCTGGCCGGCCAGCACGTCCTGCAGCGCGGGGGCCGCGCCACGGTAGGGAATGTGCACCGCGAAGAACTTGGCCGACTGCTTGAAC
Organism: Malikia sp.; assembly: GCF_028687635.1. Taxonomy (GTDB): domain Bacteria; phylum Pseudomonadota; class Gammaproteobacteria; order Burkholderiales; family Burkholderiaceae_C; genus Malikia. Next base: position 2,239 of record NZ_JAQTZS010000018.1, read on the forward strand.
AGCTCGCCGGCCAGGTGGGGCGGCGTGCCCGCGCCAGCCGAGGTGTAGGACAGCTTGGTCGGATTCTTCTGGGCAAAGGACACCAGCTCGCGCGCGTCCTTGAACGGCGACTGCTGGTTGACGACCACGTACATCTGGCTCTTGCCGACACCAGCGATCGGCGTCAGGTCCTTGGCCGGATTGATGGTCTGCTTGAACAGGAAGGGGTTGGCGGTCTCGAACGAGGTCGGCGCGACCAGGAAGGTATAGCCATCGGGCTGGGCGCGGATCACCTCGCTGGCCGCGACGTTGCCGCTGGCACCCGGCTTGTTGTCGATCAGCACGGTCTGGCCGAGCGCCTCGCTCAGCGAGGCCCCCATCGCGCGCGCCATCACGTCGGTGGTGCCGCCCGGGGCAAAGCCCACCACGATGCGGATCGGCTTGGCCGCGGGCCAGGCCTGCTGGGCCTGCGCGCCGCCGAGCGCGCCCAGCGTGCAAAGCGAGGCCACGGCGGTCTGGATCAGGCGGCGGCGGGCGTGGGAAGGTCGCTGGTTTTTCATCGTTGTCTCCTGTGATTTATATTGGTATGTAGATGAAACGCCTCAGGCCAGGGCGAACTGGCTCTTGAGCTGCTCGCGCAGCTTGAACTTCTGGATCTTGCCCGACGGCGTCGACGGCATGGTATCCAGGATTTCGAGCCGCTCGGGGATGTACTGCATCGTCATCTTGTTGCTCTTGAAGTAATCGACCAGGCCGGGCAGGTCCAGGCTCTGGCCGGGCTTGAGCACGACGACGGCGCAGGCGCGCTCGCCCATGCGCTCGTCGGGGTAGGAGATGATCGCGGCCTGCAGCACGGCCGGATGGCGATACAGCAGGTTCTCGATCTCGACCACCGGGATGTTCTCGCCACCGCGGATGATCACGTCCTTGCTGCGGCCGGTGATGCGGATATAGCCCTGCTCGTCGATGCGGGCCAGGTCGCCGGTGTCGAACCAGTCCTCGGCATCGGTGCCGTTCAGGTGCGGGCGCTTGAGGTAGCCACCGAAGTTGGAGCAGGCGCGCAGCATCAGGCTGCCGGGCTCTCCGGGCGGCAGCGAGTGGCCGTCGATGTCGACCACCTTGACTTCGACGCCGGGCAGCGGCACGCCGTCGGTGGTGAAGGCGCGCAAGTCGTCATCCTCGAGCAGCGTGGTCGTGACGGCGCCGTTCTCGGTCATGCCCCAGGCCGACACGATCTTGGTGCCGAGCACGGCGCGCGCCTGCTCGACCAGCGCGCTCGGGATCGGCGCGCCGGCGCACAGGAAGGTCTTGAGCGTGGGCACCGGGGTGGTGTCCTCGGCCACGATGCGCGTGAGGTCGGTCAGGAAGGGGGTCGAGGCCATGGTGAAGGTGACCTGCTCGTCGCGGATCACCTGGATCGCCTTCCTCGGCTCCCAGATGTCCTGCAGCACGGCGCTGGCCTTCAGCATGATCGGCATCATCAGGCCGTACATGAAGCCGGTCTGGTGCGCCATCGGCGACGCCATCAGCACCACGGTCTCGGCGTCCAGATGCAGGCGGCGGGCGTAGGGAATGATGTTGGCCATGGTGGTGTTGGCCGTGTGCATCACGCCCTTGGGCTCGCCGGTGGTGCCCGAGGTGTAGATCAGCTGGGTGACGTCGTCCGGACCCGGGCGGCTGGCGCTCAGGATCTCGGCCGCATCGGCTTCCTTTTCCCACTCGGGGCCGCTGAGCAGCGCCTCGAAGCTGTCGGGACCGCTGCCGTCGACGATCACCAGCTGCGCGATCTCGGGGATGCTGCGCTTGAGGCTGTTGGCCATCTGCTCGAAGTCGAAGCCACGGAACACCTTGGGCGTGATCAGCACCTTGGCCTGGCCGTGCTTGAGCATGAAGCCGAGCTCGCGCTCGCGAAAGATGTGCATCAGCGGATTGACCACCGCGCCGAGGCGCGAGCAAGCCAGGTAGGTCAGCGTGAACTGCCACCAGTTGGGCAGCTGGCAGGCCACGATGTCGTTCTTGCGCACGCCCAGGCGGTGCAGGCCGACGGCGACCCGGTCCGCCATCCGCGCCAGCTCGCGGTAGCTGAAGCGCTTGACATCGCCGGCGTCGACCCGGTGGGCGGTCAGCGCGAGCTTGGTCGGACAGGCCGCGACGCAGGCGTCGAGGTCGTCGTTGATGGTGCGGTCGTGCCAGAAGCCCTGCTCGATCATGCGGGCGCGGCGCGCGGGTAGCAGTACGGCGTCGAATTCCATGGTTGTCTCCTCTGTCTGTTCTTTGGTTTGTGGCTGTGGGGCTAGGGTGCTCAGGCCGGCACGAACTTGCGGCCGGCGCGCACGCGCGCGATGATGGTCTTCATGATCTGGGCCGTGCCGTCGCCGATCTGGAAGCCCAGCACGTCGCGCATGCGCTGCTCCATGACACCGCGGTCGTAGCCACCGTGGCCGTAGCACAGCAGGCACTGGTGGATCACGTCGTAGGCCAGCTTGGGGCCCCACCACTTGGCCATGCCGGCCTCGGCCGTGTGCGGCAGGCCACGGTCCTTGAGCCACAGGCCCTGGTAGCACAGCAGGCGGGCGCCTTCGACTTCGGTGTCGAACTGGGCCAGCGGATGGGTCACGCCCTGGAAGGCCGACAGCGGCTGGCCGAAGGCCTCGCGCTGGGTGATGTATTCCCAGGTCTCTTCCAGCGCCACGCGGGCCACGGCCAGCACCTGCAGGCCGATCAGCGCGCGCGAGAAGTCAAAGCCGTGCATGACCTGCACGAAGCCCTTGTTCTCGTCGCCCAGACGGTGGCTGACCGGCACGCGCACGTTCTCGAAGAAGATCGAGCCACGGCCGATGGCGCGCTGGCCATGGCAGTCGAAACGGTTGGTCGTGATGCCCGGGGTGTTCATCGGCACCATCAGCGCGGTGACGCCATGCGCCTTGTCTTCCGGCGTGCCGGTGCGGCCGAACACGACCGCGATGTCAGCCTGGTCGGCCGCCGAGATCGAGGTCTTCTCGCCGTTGATGACGTAGAAGTCGCCGTCGCGGTCGATCTTCAGGCGCAGGTTGGCCGCGTCCGAGCCGCCGCGCGGTTCGGTCAGCGCGATGGCGCAGATCGCCTCGCCCGCGATCAGCTTCTTGAGCCAGGGGCCGACGACTTCCGGGTTGCCGTACTTGGACAGGATCTGGCCGTTGAGCGAGGCCAGCAGGTTCAGGTAGGAGAAGCTCAGGTCGGCGCGGGCGATCTCCTCGTGGATCACGCCAGCGGCCACCGTGCCCATGCCCAGACCGCCGAACTCTTCCGGCAGTTCCGGGCAGATGAAGCCAAGCTCGCCCATCTCGCGCAGCAGGGCGCGGTCGAGCACGCGGGTCTGGTCACGCTCCAGGAAGCCGGGCTTGATGCGCTCCTCGGCAAAACGGCGGGCGGACTCCTGCAGCGCCTGCAGGTCTTCGTCGATATAGGGGATAGGGTTCTGGTTCATGGTTCAGGGCCTCGTACAGAATGAATGGAAGGGTTTACACGTAAGTCGGAGTCGCGCCAGGGCGTTCAGTCCACGGAGATCTTGCGTTCCTTGATCAGGGTCGAAAGCTGCTTGCCTTCGTCGGCCAGCAGCTTGCGGAAGGCGGCCGTCTCCAGCGGGGCGGGCTCGGCGCCCAGGTCGTTGTAGCGCTTCTTGAGCGCGGGCGAATTCAAGGCCTTGGCCACTTCCTGGGACAGGCGATCCATGATTTCGGCCGGCGGCTTGTTCGGCGCCCAGAGGCCAAACCAGATGTCCAGACCCGCGTTCTTGATGCCCAGGTCGGTGTAGGTGGGCGCATCCGGGAAGAAGGGTGACTTCCTGTCGCTGGCCACGGCCAGCAGCTTGACCTTGCCGGCCTTGATGTGCGGGAAGGCGATGCCCGGATCGAAGACGAAGTCGGCCTGGCCCGCCATCACGTCCTGCAGCGCGGGCGCGGAGCCGCGGTAGGGAATGTGCGTGATGAAGGTATGGGTGCTTTGCTTGAGCAACTCGCCGGCCAGATGCGGCGGCGTGCCGTTGCCGGAGGAGGCAAAGTTCAACTTGCCCGGGTTGGCCTTGGCCATGGCCACGAGCTGCTTGACATCCTTGACTTCCAGCGTGGGACGGGCCACCACGTACATCTGCATGCGGCCGATGCCCATCACCGGCGTCAGGTCGCGCGAGGGCATCACGTTGGACTTGAAGAGGAAGGGATTGACCGTCTCGACCGAGGTCGGCGCCACCAGGAAGGTGTAGCCATCCGGCGCGGCCCGGGCCACTTCGCTGACGCTGAGGTTGCCGCTGGCGCCGGGCCTGTTGTCGACGATGACCGTCTGACCCAGGGCCTCGCCGAGCGACTGCGCCAGCACGCGAGCCATCACGTCGGTGCCGCCACCGGCGGCGAATCCGACCACCAGGCGCACCGGCTTGGTCGGCCAGGCGGCCGTCTGGCTGGCCGCGGGCAGCGCGACCGCCGCCAAGGCGGCTGCCGTGCCGAGGGTCAGCAGACGGCGGGAGATGGAAACCGAACAAGGGCCGGACGAGGGAATCATGGCTGTCTCCTTATTCATGGGTCCTGCGGGTCACGCCTGGGCGTTCGCTGCCAGCGCCGCGCGGATGGCATCCACCGCTTCCGGGTTGACCAGCGTGCTCAGGTCGCCCAGCTCTTCTCCCAGCCAGGCGGATCGGACCACGCGGCGCATCATCTTCATGTTGCGGGTGCGGGGCAGGTCGTCCACCAGCAGCACCTGGGCCGGCTTGAACGCGCCCCCCAGTCCGGCGGTCACGGCACCCGACAGGCTCTTGACCGCGGTATCGAGGTCGATGCCCGGACGCGGGACGCAGACACAGACGATGGCGGTGCCCTTGACGGCATCGGGCACGCCGATCGCCGCGGCATCGACCAGCAGCCCGGTGTCCATCAGCAGTGCCTCGATCTCGGACGGTCCGGTGCGCTTGCCGGCGATCTTGAGCGTGTCGTCGGAGCGGCCATGCACATAGCACATGCCGTCGGCATCGCGGCTGGCGAAGTCGCCGTGCACCCACAGCTTGGGCAGGCGCGACCAGTAGCTGTCCAGGTAGCGCTCCCGGTCATGCCACAGGCCGCGCGTGAGTCCGATGCTGGGGCTGCGCATGACCAGCTCGCCGGTCACGCCGGGGCCGACCGTGACGCCTTCGGCATCGACGATGTCGGCGCCGGTGCCTGGCACCGGTCCGGCGAAAGCGCTGGGCTTGAGCGGGTGAATCACGGTACCGGTCAGGATGCCGCCGACCTCGGTACCACCAGAATAGTTGAGCAGCGGGACGCGCTTTTTCCCGATGGTCTCGAAGGTCCACCGCCACGCCTCGGGCGTCCAGGCCTCGCCGGTGGAGACGATGACACGCAAGGCGGACAGGTCGCGTTGCGCCAGCAGTTGCGGGTCGATCGACATCGAAAGGCGCGCCACCGTGGGCGCCAGGCCCAGATAGCTGACGCGGTGACGCTCGACCAGGCGCCACAGGCGGTCGGGTTGCGGGAAGTTGGGCGCGCCTTCGGCCAGCACCACGGTGGAGCCCACCAGCAGGCCGCCGAAGACAAGGATCGGTCCGACCAGCCAGCCCATGTCCGACATCCACAGGAAGCGGTCATCGGGCTTGAGGTCCATGCAGATCGACAGATCGAGCGCCGTCTTGACCGGGAAGCCGCAATGCGAGTGCACCACGCCCTTGGGCTTGCCGGTGGTGCCCGAGGTGAACATCAGCAGGAAGGGAGCGTCGGCGGGCATGGCTTGCGTCGGCACAAAGGTGTAATCCTCGGGCGCGCCGGCGACCAGCTCGGGCCACCAGTGGTCGCGCCGCTCTTCCCAGCCGTGCAGGGTAGCCAGGTGGTTCAGCACCACGACATGCTCCACGCTGGGACACTGCAGCAGCGCCTCGTCGGTGACGCTCTTGGCGCCCACCGGCTTGCCGCGGCGCAAGGAGCCGTCGACCGTGATCAGGGCCTTGGCCCGTCCATCGTTCAGGCGCTGCGCGATGGCGTCGGCGCCGAAGCCCGAGAACATGGGCAGCACGATGGCGCCGATCTTGGCCACGGCCAGCATGGCGGCCGCCGCCTGCGGCAGGTTGGGCAGGTACATGCCCACCACGTCGCCACGGCCCAGGCCCAGGCTGCGAAGGCCCCAGGCCAGGCGACAGGTCTCGCGGTCCAGATCGGCGAAGGTCCAGCGGGTCACCGTGCCGTCCTCGCCTTCCCAGACCAGCGCCTCCTGGGTGTAGCGCTCGGTGCCACGGCGGCGGTCCAGGCAGTTGAGCACCACGTTGGTGGTGCCGCCCACGCACCACTTGGCGAAGGGCAGCCCCGCGCTCAGGTCAAGCACCTGGTCATAGGGTCGCTCGAAGCGATAGTCGAGGAAGCGGATCAGCTCGTCGTTGAACCATGCGGGGTCGGCGCTGGCGCGCTCATTGAGCGCCTCGAAACTGTCAACCCCCAGCGCGCGCATGAAGCGGGTGAGGTTGGCGTTCTCCACCATGTCGTGGTCGGGCCACCACACTGCGCCGGACGGCTTGAGGTCATTGACTGGCATGAATCGCGCTCCGATCAGCTGATCACTTGAAGTACTTGCGGAACTCGGGCTTGCGCTTGTCCTTCAGCGCATTGACGCCTTCACGCGATTCATCGGTGTCGTAGTAGAGCTTGAGCGCGTACATGCCCAGGCCCGCGATGCCAGCCTGATGAGCCGTGTCCATGTTGAAGCTGCGCTTGGCGATCGCCAGCGCGGTCGGGCTGCGCTCGCACAGCTCCTCGCCCCACTTCTGCACTTCGGCGTCGAGCTGGTCGGCCGGCACGCAGATGTTGGCCAGGCCCATGGCGACCGCCTCGGCACCCGAGTAGCGCTTGCACATGTACCAGATCTCGCGCGCCTTCTTCTCGCCGACCACGCGGGCCAGGAAAGCGGTGCCGTAGCCCGGGTCGACCGAACCCATCTTGGGGCCGACCTGGCCGAAGATGGCCTTGTCCGAGCAGATGGTCATGTCGCAGATGGTGGCCAGCACGTTGCCGCCACCGATCGCGAAGCCCTGCACGCGGGCGATCACGGGCTTGGGGGTGTCGCGGATGGCGGCATGCAGCTCTTCCATCGGCAGGCCGATGGTGCCGCGGCCGTCGTAGTTGCCGTCGTGGGTCGACTGGTCGCCGCCGGTGCAGAAGGCACGGTCGCCGGCGCCGGTCAGCACGATGGCGCCGACATCGCGGTCGTAGCCGGCCTTGTACATGGCCTTGATGATCTCGTCGCAGGTGGTGCCACGGAAGGCATTCATCTTGTCAGCGCGGTTGATGATGATCCACGCCACGCCGTTGCGGACTTCGTACAGGATGTCTTCGAAATTCATGTGAGCTTCCTCGGGAGGGTATTCGTGAAAAGGGGGATCAGCCGTGCATCGTCAGGCCGCCGGACACGCTGATGACCTGGCCGGTGATGAAGGAAGCGTCGTCGCTGGCGAAGAAGGCGATGGCGCTGGCCAGATCGTCGGGCTGACCCAGGCGGCCCAGCGGGATCGCGCTGCGGAAGGCTTCGATCAGCTTGGCCGGATCGCGCGCGCCTTCGGCCACGCCCGCCAGCAAGGCGGTGTCGGTCGGGCCCGGGCAGACCACGTTGACGGTGATGTTGTGGCGGGCGTGCTCGCGCGCCAGGGTCTTGGACAGCGCCACCAGGCCACCCTTGCAGGCGGAGTAGACGGCTTCGCCGGAGGAGCCGCCGCGCGCGGCGTCGGAGGCGATGTTGACGATGCGGCCCGACTTGCGCTCGGACATGCCCGGCAGCACGGCGTGCAACATGTGCAGCGCGCCAGTCAGGTTGATCGCGATCAGGCGCTCCCACTCGGCCGGCACGGTCTTGACGAAGGGCTTGAAGACATCCCAGCCGGCGTTGTTGACCAGCACGTCGACCGGGCCCAGCTGGGCTTCGGTGGCCGCCACGGCGGCGTCGACCGCCACGCGGTCGGTGATGTCGCACTTGAACGCTGCTGCCTGGCCGCCGTTGGCGCGGATGTCGGCGGCGACCTTCTCGGCCGCTTCCAGGTTCATGTCGAACACGGCAACCTTGGCGCCCTCGGCAGCCAGGCGGCGGCAGGTCGCCCCACCGATGCCACCCGCGCCACCCGTCACGATCACTGTCTTGTCCTGTAGCTTGCTCATCATTGCTCCTTGTGCATCTGCGTTGAAGTCCGGGATTTACTCAAAACCACTTTAAGTAAACGTGTTGACACAGTTTATACAAAGGAGCGCCAAAGGAAAACGGTCATCGAGGAAAATTTCCTCATGGTTTACCCCTAATGCCCCTGAAAAACCAGTCACCCGGATATTCACTTGGCAGCAGCCAAATGGATATTTATGACAACTTGTTTGTATTTTTATCCTTCGGCGCCAGAAATCGGTCGCGCGCGGCCAAGCCTTGCCAGCCGGCGGCGCGGGCGCCAAGGTGGCAGTGGATGAGGCAAGCGGGAAGGCAGCCGCCAATGAGGCAGCGTGCCGGAGAGGGAGGAAGGCCGCTGGACGAGCCGTCAGTTCGCCTTGGCGACGAAGGGCGCCCGGCTGGCCGCCGAGCGCTGCAGCTGGCGCGCGATGTTGCCGCAGACCAGATCGCACAGCTGGTAGATGGACGGATCGGCGATGCGGTAGTAGACGCTGGTGCCGCGGCCCTGGCGCGCGACCAGTCCCTGCTTGCTCATCAGCGCCAGATGGCGCGAGATGTTGGCGGCCGTGAAGCCGCACAGCTGCGCGAGCTCGCCCACGTTGCGCTCGCCCCCGCGCAGCAGGTTCAGGATCTGCAGCCGGGTCGGCTCGGCCAGCACCTGGAAGTAGGCCGCGATCTCGACCAGCGCCTCGGCTGGCATGTGCTGCATCGCCGGATACCCGGCCGGATCGGGCAAGGCCACCGGATCTTCCACGGGGACGGGACTGTTGTGCATGATTCCATTGTATCATTGCATGATTAATCAATCAGTTAAATAATCAAACAAGAGGAGCCCAAGATGCAGCACATCCATCTGGTGACCCTGGTCAGCCTGGTCGCCCTCGCCCTGCCGGCGGCTGTCGGCGCGGCAGAGCGCCAACCACTGGCCACCGTGGCCGTGCAGCAGGCTGGCGATACGGCACTGACCAGCAGCCTGGACGGCGTGGTCGAGGCCGTGCGCCAGACCACGCTCTCGACCCAGGTGGCCGGCGCCATCGTCAGCCTGAACATCAAGGCCGGCGACCGCGTCAAGGCCGGCCAGGAACTGCTGCGCATCGACGCGCGCGCCGCCCAGCAGGGCGTGGCGGCCAGCGCCGCGCAGGTCGAAGCGGCGCGGGCCCAGCTCAAGGTCGCGAGCCAGGAACTGGCGCGCCAGAAGCAGCTGCATCAGAAGCAATATGTCAGCCAGGCCGCGCTCGAACGCGCGCAGGCGCAGTGGGAGGCCGCGCAGGCCCAGGTCAATGCATTGCAGGCCCAGACCCGGGCCGCGCAGACGCAATCGGGCTTCTTCGTGCTCAACGCGCCCTATGCGGGCGTGGTCAGCGCGGTCGCCATCACGCTGGGCGACATGGCCATGCCAGGCCGCCCGCTGCTGACGATGCACGACCCCGCCGCGCTGCGCGTGACGGCGGCGGTGCCGCAAGCGATGCTGCCCGCCCTGGCGGCCAACCTGCAGGCGGTGCGCTACGAACTGCCGGGCGTGACCGGCTTCTCAATGCCGCAACAGCCGGCCCGGGTCGAACTGCTGCCCACGGTCGATGCCGGGACCCACAGCGCGACGCTGCGGCTGAGCCTGCCGGCTGGCGGCAGCGAGGTCGCGCCCGGCCTGTTCGCCCGCGTCTGGCTGCCGGCCGCAGGCGCTGCCAAGGCCGGCGCCGAGCGCCTGTTCGTGCCGGCCGGCGCGGTCGCGCGGCGCGCCGAGCTGACCGGCGTCTATGTGGTCGACGCACAGGGCAAGCCCCATCTGCGCCAGGTCCGCCTCGGCCGCCAGAGCGGCGACCGGGTCGAGGTGCTCACGGGCCTGCGCGCCGGCGACCAGGTCGCGACCGATCCGCAGGCTGCGGCGGCCCTGCGCCGAGCCGGAACAGGGGAACATGAATGAGTGACAACAGAACCCTGAGCCTCTCGGGCCGGATCGCGGCCCTGTTCCAGCGCGCGCAGATCACGCCGCTGCTGGCGCTGGTCGCGCTGCTGCTGGGCCTCTTTGCCGTGCTGGTGACGCCGCGCGAGGAGGAACCGCAGATCAACGTCACCATGGCCAACGTGCTGGTGCCCTTCCCGGGCGCCTCGGTGCGCGACGTCGAGCAGATGGTCGCCATCCCGGCCGAGCAGGTGCTGTCGCGCATCGCGGGCATCGAACATGTGCTGTCGGTATCCCGCCCCGGCGTCGCGGTGCTGACGGTGCAGTTCAAGGTCGGCGTGCCGCGCTCGGAGGCCTTGGTGCGCCTGCACGACACCCTGCGCGACCACAGCGACTGGCTGCCGCCGGGCCTGGGCGTGCTGGAGCCGCTGGTCAAGCCCAAGGGCATCGACGACGTGCCGATCGTCACGCTCACCCTGTTCAGCAAGGAAGCCGGGACCGGCCCCTACGAGCTGGAGCGGGTCGCGCACAGCATGGAGGCCGACCTCAAGCGCGTGCCGGGCACGCAGGACGTGACGACGCTGGGCGGTCCCGGCCGCGCGGTGCGGGTGCAGATCGATCCCGGCCGCATGGCGGGCTCGGGTGTGACGGTGCAGGACCTGCGCCAGAGCCTGCAATCGGCCAACCTGGGGCTGCCGGTGGGCGAGCTGCTGGGCGGCAACCGCAGCGTCGCGATCGAGGCCGGTCCCTGGCTGGCCCACGCCGACGAGGTGGCCGAACTGGTGGTCGGCGTGCGCTCCGGCAAGCCGGTCTTCCTGCGCGATCTGGCCGAGGTCAGCGAAGGCCCGCTGCCCGCGTCGCGCTACGTCTGGCACGGCCTGAGCCAGGCCAAGGGTGGCGGCGAGTACCCGGCCGTGACGCTGGCGATCACCAAGAAGCCTGGCGAGAACGCGATCGACGTCGCCAACGCCGTCATGCAGCGGGTCCGGACGCTGCGCGGCAGCGTGATCCCCGACGCGGTCGAGGTCGCCGAGACCCGCAACTACGGCGCCAGCGCCAACGACAAGGCGCAGAAGCTGATCCAGAAGCTGCTGTTCGCCACCGCCTCGGTGGTGGCGCTGGTCTTCATCGCGCTGGGTCGGCGCGAGGCGGCCATTGTCGGCGCCGCCGTCATGCTGACGCTGACCGTGACGCTGTTCGCGTCCTGGGCCTGGGGCTTCACGCTGAACCGGGTCTCGCTGTTCGCGCTGATCTTCTCGATCGGCATCCTGGTCGATGACGCGATCGTGGTGGTCGAGAACATCCACCGCCACCAGCAGCTCCACCCCGGCAAGACCCTGACCGAGCTCATCCCGGGCGCGGTCGACGAGGTCGGTGGCCCGACCATCCTGGCCACCTTGACCGTGATCGCCGCGCTGCTGCCGATGGCCTTCGTCTCGGGCCTGATGGGCCCCTACATGAGCCCGATCCCGATCAACGCCAGCATGGGCATGCTGCTGTCGCTGGCGATCGCCTTCGTCGTCACGCCCTGGCTGGCCAGGCTGTGGATGAAGCCCTCGCACGGCAACGCGCAGGCGCACCAGGCCCCCACCGGCCTGGCGGCCAAGCTCGACCCGCTGTTTCAGCGGGCCTTCGAGCCGCTGCTGCACCCGATCCGGGGCCAGCGCAATCGCGGGCTGCTGGGCCTGGGCATCGCCGGCCTGGTCGCGCTGTCGGTGCTGCTGCCCGTCGTCGGACTGGTGCAGCTCAAGATGCTGCCGTTCGACAACAAGTCCGAGTTCCAGGTCGTGGTCGACATGCCGGCCGGCACCCCGCTGGAGGACACCGCCGCCGTGCTGCGCGAGCTCGGCGCCCACCTGGCGACCGTGCCCGAGGTCACCGACTACCAGGCCTACGCCGGCACCGCCGCGCCGATCAACTTCAACGGCCTGGTGCGCCAGTATTACCTGCGCGCCGGCGGCGAGTTCGGCGACCTGCAGGTGAATCTGGTCGACAAGCACCAGCGCGCCGACCAGAGCCACGCGATCGCGACCCGGCTGCGCCCCGAGCTGCAGGCCATCGGCCGACGCCTGGGCGCCAACGTCAAGCTGGTCGAGGTGCCGCCAGGCCCGCCGGTGCTGTCGCCGATCGTGGCCGAGATCTACGGCCCCGACGCCGAGGGCCGGCGCGCGGTCGCCAAGGCGGTGCGCGCGGTGTTCGAGCGCACCGACAACGTGGTCGACGTCGACGACAGCAGCATCGCGGACGCCCCGCGCCAGCTGCTGCTGGTCGACCGCCGCAAGGCCGCCCTGCTGGGCGTGCCGCAGGCGGCGATCGTCAGCACGCTGCGCGCCGGCCTGGCCGGCGAGGAAGTGACCTGGATGCACGACGGCAGCAAGTACCCGCTGCCCGCGCTGATCCAGCTGCCGCCCGAGCGCCATGGCGACCTGGATGCGCTGCTGCAACTCGCCGTGCGCGGCGCCTCCGGCCAGCTGGTGCCGATCCGCGAGCTGGTCACGGTCAGCGACACCCTGCGCGAGCAGCCCGTGATCCACAAGGACCTGCTGCCGGTCAACTTCGTGACGGCCGACATGGCCGGCCGGATCGACAGCCCGCTCTACGGCATGTTCCAGATGCGCGAGCGGATCGCCGCCATCCAGCCCCCCGCAGGCGGCCAACTGGCGGAATACTTCATCAGCCAGCCCGCGGATGCCTGGCGCGGCTACGCGATCAAGTGGGATGGCGAGTGGCAGATCACCTATGAGACCTTCCGCGACATGGGCGCGGCCTACGGCGTCGGCCTGATCCTGATCTACCTGCTGGTGGTGGCGCAGTTCGGCAGCTACCTGACGCCGCTGATCATCATGGCGCCGATCCCGCTGACCCTCATCGGCGTGATGCCGGGCCACGCGCTGCTGGGCGCGCAATACACCGCCACCTCGATGATCGGCATGATCGCGCTGGCGGGCATCATCGTGCGCAACTCCATCCTGCTGGTGGACTTCATCGAGCTGCAGGTCACCCAAGGGTTGCCCTTCAAGCAGGCGATCGTGCATTCGGCCATCACGCGGGCCCAGCCCATCATGCTGACCGGCCTGGCCGCGATGCTGGGTGCTTTCTTCATCCTCGACGACCCGATCTTCAACGGGCTGGCGATCTCGCTGATCTTCGGCATCCTGGTCTCGACCCTGCTGACGCTGATCGTGATCCCGACGCTCTACTACGCGGCCTACCGCCGCCAGCACGAGCCGGCCGCCTGAGCCCCAAGCCACCCCCTTTTCATCATCCCCAAGGAGAACACCCATGACCACCTGGCAAATCGTTCGCATCGTCGCCGGCCTCTTCATCCTGCTGTCGCTGGCGCTCGGCATCCCGGGCAGCCCGGTCTTTGTCAGCCAGTGGTGGCTGGCCTTCACCGCCTTCGTCGGCGCCAACCTGCTGCAAAGCGGCCTCACGAAGTGGTGCATGATGGAAACCCTCCTGCGCAAGCTCGGCGTCAAGCCGGGTTGCTGAACCAGACCCACTGGAGCGCACCGATGAGCCCTCGCACCCTGATCGCCGGCGCGGTGTTCGCGCTGTGCGCCGCCACCGCCGCCACGGCCAGTGCGGCCGACCTGATGGAAGTCTGGCAGGCGGTCCGCCAGCATGACCCGCAAGGCGCCGTCGCCGACGCGGCACGCGCGGCAGGCGCCAGCCGGCGCGAACAAGCCGCCGCGCTCTGGCGCCCCACCGTGGGTCTGAGCGCCAGCGCGGGACGCGCCAGCGGCGAGAGCCGGATGAACGGCGCGCAGTTCTCGGCGCCAGACTTCGGAGCCACGCCCATCACCGGAGCCTCCTTCGGCACCTCGGTCGAAGGCGGCACCGCCACCCGCTGGACCCTGGGCGCGCGCCAGCCGCTCCACGACGCCCAGCGCCGCGCGCAAGGCCGCCAGCTCAACCTGGCGGCCGACGCGGCCGAGGTCGAATGGCAGGCCGCGCAGCAGGACTGGATGCTGCAGACGGCGCAGCGCTACTTCGAGCTGGTGCTGGCCGAGCGCCGGCTCGCGCTGCTGAAACGACAGCAGGCGGCGGTCGAGCAGGCGCTGACCGAGGCCAGGGACCGCTTTGCCATCGGCGACGCCCCCGTCACCGATACCCACGAGGCGGCGGCGCGCGCGCTCGGGCTGCAGGCGCAGGCCGTCGCCGCCGCCGACGAGCTGGAAATGGCGCGCCAGGCGCTGGCCGACGGCACCGGGCTGGCGCCAGAACGACTGCAGCCGCTGGCTCCGGTGCGCGCGGCGTCATCAACCGGCGTCGATCAGCTGGTCCAGGCGCTGGAGCTGGCCAGGCAGCACAACCCGATGCTGCGGCTGCTGCGGGCCCAGCTCGACGCCGCGCAGGCCGAGGCCGACAAGCACCAGCTGGCGGCCTCCCCCACGGTGGAGCTGGTCGCCCAGGCCTCGCGCGAGCGCCTGAGCGGCGCGGGCGACTTCGGCGGCGCCAGCAACACCCAGTCCCAGCAGATGATCGGGCTGGCGCTCAACGTCCCGCTCTACACCGGCGGCTGGCGCAGCGCCAAGCTGGCGGAATCCCTGCGGCTGGCGGACCGGGCCAGGGCCGAGCTCGACCGCGCCCGGCTCCAGGTCGGCCAGCAGACGCGCTCGGCCTGGCTCGCGCTGCACAGCGGTGCGGCCAGGCTCGATGCGCTGGCGCAGGCGCTGCAAGCCAGCAAGGCGCGGCTCGACGCCACCCGCCTGGGCCGCCAGGTCGGTGACCGCACCACGCTGGACCTGCTCAACGCCGAGAACGATGCGGCAGCCGCCGAGCTCGCCCTGCTGCAAGCGCGCAGCGATCTGCTGCAGAGCCGCCTGCGGCTCGACGCCCTGCTCGGCCAACTCGATGCGGCCAGCCTGCAGGCGGTCAACGCCAGCCTGCAACCCTGAAGCCAACATCCAGCGACCTGTTTGGAGTCAGCGCGCCCTCATGTGCCAGCTGGCCGCACCAGGATAGCTGTTCCTCCCGACAAGCCGCTGATATACTACCCCCCAGTAAAAAACATCGACCGTTTCCATGCCCCATTCCCCCCAGGAAAAGAAGCGCGTCATCACCCGGCTGCGCCGCATCCGTGGCCAGGCCGAGGCGCTGGAACGCGCCGTGGAGGCCGGCACCGACTGCGGATCGCTGCTGCAGCAGCTCGCCGCACTGCGGGGCGCGACCAACGGGCTGATGGCCGAGGTGCTCGACAGCCACCTGCGCGAGACCTTTGGCCAGGCCCAGGACGCCAAGCCCGGGCTGGAGGCCGAGATCGCGCAGCTCATGCGCCTGGTGCGCTCCTACCTGAAGTGAGAAGTGCCGACTGGCCTGATCTTCATACCCATCTCTGTTTCATTTCCTTCAACCCCGCCCTTTCCGGAGACCGTTCATGAAATCCCGTGCCGCCGTGGCCTTCAAGGCTGGAGAACCCCTGCAAATCGTCGAGATCGACGTGGCACCGCCCCAGAAGGGCGAGGTGCTGGTCAGGATCACGCACACCGGTGTCTGTCACACCGACGCCTTCACGCTCTCAGGCGACGACCCCGAAGGCGTCTTCCCGGCCGTGCTGGGGCATGAAGGCGCGGGCATCGTGGTCGAAGTGGGCGAAGGCGTCACCAGCGTCAAGCCGGGTGACCATGTGATCCCGCTCTACACCGCCGAGTGCGGCGAGTGCCTGTTCTGCAAGAGCGGCAAGACCAACCTGTGCGTGGCCGTGCGCGCCACCCAGGGCAAGGGCGTGATGCCCGACGGCACCACGCGCTTTTCCTACAACGGCGAGCCGATCCACCACTACATGGGCTGCTCGACCTTCAGCGAGTACACCGTGGTGGCCGAGGTGTCGCTGGCCAAGGTCAACCCCGACGCCAACCCGGAGCAGGTCTGCCTGCTGGGCTGCGGCGTGACCACCGGCCTGGGCGCGGTCAAGAACACCGCCAAGGTGCAAGAAGGTGACACGGTCGCCGTGTTCGGCCTGGGCGGCATCGGCCTGGCCGTGATCCAGGGCGCCCAGCTGGCCAAGGCCGGGCGCATCATCGCCATCGACACCAACCCGGGCAAGTTCGATCTGGCGCGCGTCTTCGGCGCCACCGACTGCGTCAACCCCAAGGACCATGACAAGCCGATCCAGCAGGTGATCGTCGAGATGACGGGCTGGGGCGTGGACCATAGCTTCGAGTGCATCGGCAACGTCAACGTGATGCGCGCGGCGCTGGAATGCGCGCACCGCGGCTGGGGCCAGTCGGTCATCATCGGCGTGGCCGGCGCGGGGCAGGAAATCTCCACCCGCCCGTTCCAGCTCGTGACCGGGCGCAAGTGGCTGGGCTCGGCCTTTGGCGGCGTCAAGGGCCGCACCGAGCTGCCCGGCATGGTCGAGGACGCGATGGCCGGCCGCATCCAGCTCGCGCCCTTCGTCACCCATACCATGCCGCTGACCGACATCAACGAGGCGTTCGAGCTGATGCACGCGGGCAAGTCGATCCGCTCCGTGGTCCACTACGGATGAACGTGGTCATGGAACGCATCGAACAGCACGCCAGCTTCGGCGGGCGTCAGGAGGTGTGGCAGCATGCCTCAGCCACGCTGGGCTGCGAGATGCGGCTGGCGGTCTACCTGCCACCGGCCGCGCTCGCGGGCCAGCCCTGCCCGGTGCTGTACTGGCTCTCGGGCCTGACCTGCAACGAGCAGAACTTCATCACCAAGGCCGGCGCGCAGCAACATGCCGCGCGCCACCAGCTGATCGTCGTCGCTCCCGACACCAGCCCGCGCGGCGAAGCGGTCGCCAACGACCTGGCCTACGACCTGGGCCAGGGGGCGGGCTTCTACGTCAACGCCACGCAAGCGCCCTGGGCATCGCATTTCAGGATGCAGGACTATGTGGCCGAAGAACTGCCGGCACTGATCGAGCAGCATTTCCCCGCGAGCGATGCGCGCGGCATCTCCGGCCATTCCATGGGAGGTCATGGCGCCATGGTGACGGCGCTGCGGCATCCGGGTCGCTACCGCAGCGTCTCGGCCTTCTCGCCCATCGTGGCACCCAGCCAGGTGCCCTGGGGCCAGAAGGCGCTGGCGGCCTATCTGGGCGAAGACCGCAGCCGCAGGCGGGACTGGGACACGGTGGCGCTGATCGCCAACGCGCCGGAACGGCTACCCTTGCTGGTGGACCAGGGCGAGGCCGACGAGTTCCTGGCCACCCAGTTGCGCCCCGAACTGCTCGAAGCCGCCTGCCAGCACGCCGGCCATCCGCTGACGCTGCGGCGCCACCCGGGCTACGACCACAGCTACTACTTCATCGCCAGCTTCTTGGCTGACCACTTCAGCCACCACGCGGACGCACTGCGCGCTTGAGCGGAAAGTTTTTCAGCTGGACGCGCCGATGGGGGCCAGGCAATTGCTACAGTAAGCCTCATGCCAGACAGCGACACCCCCGACAGCAGCGAAGACCAGATCCACGACCTGCAGGCGCAGCGCCTGGCCGATGCCGCGCTGGAGATGCACCTGATGTCGGAAGACCGGCCCAGGCTGCAGCCCAACGCCTACCGGCTGGCCTTCGCCGACAACGAGTTCCTGCTGCGGCGCGAGACGCGCGGCATCCGCTTCCAGCTCGAACTGCTCAAGCCCGACCTGGCGCAGCAGGAGCTGGGCATAGACAGCACCATCGTCGTCTTCGGCAGCGCGCGTTTCCGCGAACCGGCCGAGGCCGAGCGCCAGCTGCACAAGGCGCAGGCCAGTGGCGACACGGCGGAGATCCGGCGCGCCCAGGCGCTGCTGCGCAACGCGCACTACTACGAGAAGTCGCGCCGCTTTGCCCAGCTGGTGGCCGACTACAGCCTGAGCTGCCCGGAGCAGGACCGGCTCTACATCGCGACCGGCGGCGGCCCCGGCATCATGGAGGCGGCCAACCGGGGCGCGCACGACCGAGGCGTGCTCAACGTGGGCCTGAACATCCTGCTGCCGCACGAGCAGGAGCCCAACCCCTACATCAGCCCCGAGCTCAGCTTCAAGTTCCACTACTTCGCGCTGCGCAAGATGCATTTCCTGATGCGTGCCAAGGCGCTGGTGGCGTTTCCGGGCGGCTTCGGCACGCTCGACGAGCTGTTCGAGGTGCTGACGCTGGTGCAGTGCAAGAAGTCCAAGCCGGTGCCGATCTTCCTGTTCGGCAGCGACTACTGGAAGCGCCTGCTCAATCTCGAGGTGCTGGTCGAGGAAGGGGCGATCTCGCAGCAAGACCTCGAACTGCTCCAGTATGTCGACGAGCCCGAGCAGGCCTGGGAAGGCATCAGGAAGTTCTACCAGCTGCGCGACAACTGCCCCTGCAGCGGAACCGGGCCATGAAGATCTTGCGCCCTCCTTTGAATTCAGGCTGACTGGTGTGCCTTGAAGGCAAGACCTGCCAGGGCGATGACACAGAAGCCCGCCCCGGCATAAAAGGTGAAGGACGCGCCCAGCCGATCCCACAGCAGCCCGGCGACCACGCTGGCGACCAGCATCGCCAGCCCGCTCATCAGGTTGAAGCAACCATAAGCCGTGCCGCGCAGATCAGCCGGTGCGGTATCGGCCACCATGGTGGCCAGCAGGCCCTGGGTCATGCCCATGTGGACGCCCCACAGCGCCACGCCCGCCAGCACGGTGATCCAATGGTCGTTCATGGCCAGCACCAGGTCAGCGGCAATCAGTACCGCCAGACCCAGCGCCAGCAGCTTGTTGTGGCTCATCTGGTCGGACAACTTGCCAAACGGGTAGGCCGATGCGGCATAGACCAGGTTCATGGCGACCATCACCAGCGGCACCAGTGCGACCGGGATGCCGCCCTGCTGCGCACGCAACACCAGGAAGGCCTCGCTGAAGCGGGCCAGCGTGAACACCGCGCCCAGGCCGACCACCCACCAGTAGGAGGCGCTCAGGCGCTTGAGGTTTTCCCGGCGGATCGGGTTGGTGCGCTTCTCGTCGACCTGTCGCTGCGGTTCGCGCACACCGAACAGCAGCAAGGCGACCGCCAGCAGACCGGGAATGACGGCGACCCAGAACACCGCCCGGAAATCGTTGGCCCATAGCAGCATCAGGCCGACCGCCAGCAGCGGACCGAGGAAGGCGCCCACCGTGTCGAGCGACTGACGCAGGCCGAACGCTGCGCCGCGCAGCTCGGCGGGGGCGATGTCGGCCACCAGCGCGTCACGCGGCGCCCCCCGGATGCCCTTGCCGACGCGGTCCAGCAGGCGGGCGGTGAGCACGACGCCAATGACCGGCGCGATGGCAAACAGCGGTTTGGTCAGCGCGCCCAGGGCGTAGCCGAACAGGGCCAGGCCCTTGCGCCGGCCCAGATAGTCACTGAGCGCACCGGAAAACACCTTGACGATCAGGGCGGTGGCTTCGGCCAGCCCTTCGATCAGGCCCACCATCAAGGCCGTTGCACCCAGGGTGCCGACCATGAACAAGGGCAGCAAGCTGTGGATCATCTCGGAGGAAATGTCCATCAACAGGCTGACGAAGCCCAGTACCCAGACCCCCGCGGGTATCTTGCCGATCGGTGCTGTGGATTTCGACATGGCTGGACCTCCGATGTGGCCGTCATTTGTGACCAGCTATTTTGTGTTCTTTCAAGCACTGGCAATCATCGCTGGCCTTTGGCTTGGCAAGGCCAGATAGCGGTTCATTTTGCAATATACATTTGTGCAAATATACTTGCTGGCAAGTTCCCGTCTTCCGACGGGTGTGATTGACGCGAATCCGGAGAGCATGATGATGAAGGTAGGACTGATGGGCTATGGCAAGGCCGGCAAGGCAGTGGCCAATGTGCTGGCGAACGACCCGCGCTACCAGCTGTGCTGGGTCATGCGCCGCCGCTCCAGCGACAGCGCGCACCTGGAAGGCCATCCGCAGATACCAGTGGTCGGCCTGGAAGGGCTGGACCTTGGCAGCTGGCTGGAACAGCACCCGGTCGATGCGATCGTGGACTTCTCGCAGGCCGACTCGGTCTATCTCTATGGCCAGGAACTGCGCCGGCGCGGCATCATGCTGGTCAGCGCGATCTCGGCCTACACGCCCCAGCACCTGGACTACCTGCGCGAGATGGGCCAGGACACCCGGGTCATGAGCTCGCCCAACATCACGCTGGGCATCAACTTCCTGCTGCTGGCGGCCAAGCTGCTGCGCGGCATCGCGCCGTTCGCCGATGTCGAGGTGGTGGAGCAGCATTTCCGCGAGAAACCGGAGGTCTCGGGCACCGCGCGCAAGATCGCCCAGACGCTGGAGCTCGACGGCGACCGCGTCACCTCGCTGCGGGTGGGCGGCATCGTCGGCCACCACGAGGTGATCTTCGGCTTCCCACACCAGACGGTGCGGCTGATCCACGACTCGATCCGGCGCGAGGCCTTCGGCACCGGTGCCGCCTTCGCGCTGCAGGAGCTGGCGCAACGCGACCAGGGCTTCTACAGCTTCGATGATCTGTTGCAGGAAAAAATCCGCACGCAGCTGCTGACCACGGCGTGACATTGGAGCATCATTGCCTCGATTGCAACTTGCCGGCCCAACACCTTGTCCGTCCCACCCACGCTCGATTCGCCCTGCCCCGCCACCCAGTCCGCCAGCCCGGAGCAGGCGGCGCAGGTGCTGCGCCAGTTCCGCGTGGTGTTCAACGCGGTGCGTACCCATTTCCAGCAGGTGGAAAAGCGGGTCGGCATCGGCGGCGCCCAGGTCTGGGCGCTCAACGTGATCAGGCAGCAGCCGGGGGTGGGCGTCAACGAGCTGGCGCGCGCAATGGACATCCACCAGTCGACCGCCAGCAACCTGATCCGCCAGCTGGTCAAGCGCGAGCTGGTGCGCACCGAGAAATCCAGCGTGGACCGGCGCGGCGTCCAGCTCTTCATCGAAGCGGCGGGCGAGCAACTGCTGCAAGGCGCGCCCGGCCCCTATGAAGGCGTCTTGCCCGAGGCGCTGCAGCAACTCTCGCCCGCCACCTTGGACCAGCTGCAGCAGAACCTGGCCCAGGTGATCCAGGCGCTGCAGGCCGATGAGCAGGCCGGCGGCATTCCGCTGGCCGAACTCTGAGCGCCAGCGGCTGCGGGTTCAGGCCATGAATAGCACCCTCCCCGCCCTGGCCCATCCGCTCGCGATCTGGGTCCAGCGCGACCACCAGGCCCGCCAGCACATCGTTGCGGACATTGGAGCACCAGTCCTGGCGCAGGGATTGAAAAGACATGGGCAATGCGCCACGGCAGCAAGCCATGGTCTCAAAAGAGGGGAGGATGTCAAAGCGGAAACAGCCGGAAGCAGAGGATCGCGACCAGGGTCGGACCCAGCGCCCCGGCAAACAGGCCATGCGCGGCGATCGCGCCCTGGTCAAAGGTGCCCTTGAGGATCGAGGCCCCGGCCGGGTTCGGCGCATTGGCGATCAGGGTCAGGCCGCCGCCGGTCACGGCGCCCGTCAGCAGGGCGTACTTGAACTCGGGCGTCAGGCCCTCGACCAGGGAGCCCAGGTAGGTCAGCGCCGCGTTGTCGGTGATGGCGGTCAGGGCGACCGCGCCGAAGAAGACCTGGGTCTCGCCCATCAGCAGCAGCAGCGGCTGCAACCACCATTGCTGCATGCCGCCCAGCACGACCAGGCCACCCAGGAAGAAGGCGACCAGCAGGCCCTCGCGCAGCATCAGACGGTCCTGATAGGCGGGATAGGCGGTTGAAACGCCCATGAAGAGCAGGAACACCGCGATGAAGGCCGCCGGGTGATGGGCAAAGAGGACGATGGCCAGCAGGAACAGCAAATGGCCCAGCACCATCGAGAGCGGCACACCGCTGTAGGGCGATCTGGACGAGTGCTCCAGGCCGCGCAGTTCACGCGCGAACAGGAAGGTCACGCCCGCCGCGTTGATCAGCACCGCCACGGCGGCCTTCCAGCCGATGTGGGTCAGCATGTAGCCGAGGTCGAAACCCCAGGCCTTGGCGACCATCAGCACCGGCGGCGCCGCGTAGGGCGTGAGCGTGCCGCCGATCGAGATGTTGACGAACAGGGTGCCGAGCGCGGCGTACTTGAGTCGGGTCGAGGCCTTGGCAAAGATCGTGTCTCGCATCAGCAAGGCGGCCAGCGTCATCGCGGCGGGCTCGGTGATGAAGGAGCCCAGCAGCGGCACGACGGCCAGCACGGTGAGGAAGAAGGCTATGGTGCGCGGCAGTGGAATGGCCCGCACGATGGCTTGCACGGCGGCCGAGGCGGCCTGCAGCACGGGACGGCTGCCAGCCACGACCATGATCGCGAACACGAACAGCGGCTCGGTGAAATTGCGACCGTCGAGATAGGCCAGCGCCTCGCTTTTGCCCACCATGAAGGACATCACGACCATCAGGATCATGGCCCAGAAGCCGAAGACGATCTCGACCTCGGCCAGCAGGTGCCAGACCCCGGCATGGGTCGGGCGGGCATGCGCCAGATGCTCGAAGTACTTGGTCGAGAAGGTATGCAACAGCGCCAAGCCAAAGATGGCGGCGGCAACGAGTTGCAGCAGGGTTGGTGACATAGGAGGTCGCAGCAAAGCCGCGCGGCGGCCCGACCTGCGCAAGAACCTGCCGAGGCCGATCGCCTACAACACCCAGAGTCGATTTTAACCCGGGATCAGGCGGATCAGACCGCCAGCAGCTCGACCTCGAACAGCAACGTGGCGTTGGGCGGGATCACGCCGCCGGCGCCGCGCGCGCCGTAGCCCAGCTCGGCCGGGATCACCAGGCGACGGGTGCCGCCGACGGCCATGCCCTGCACGCCCTCGTCCCAGCCCTTGATGACATGGCCGGCGGCGAGCGGGAAGACGAAGGGCTGGCCGCGGTCCTTGCTGCTGTCGAACTTGGCACCTTGCTGGCCTTCGTTGTAGAGCCAGCCGGTGTAGTGCACGGAAACGCGCTGGCCGGCCTGGGCCACGGCGCCCGAGCCGACGACGGTGTCTTCATATTGCAGGCCGGAGGAAGTGGTGATCATGGGAAGTTCCTAGCTGAAAAAAGAGAACGAATGTTAAGGCAAGGCTGGCCGTACGCGGGGACGGGCCGCCAGCGGTCGGATCAGTCGAGCCAGGTCGTGAAGGAGTCGACTGGCAGGCGCGGGGCGCGGAACTCGTTGACCCGGGCCTGCGGGTCGGCATAGCCCAGCGCGACGCCGCAGACCAGCAGCTCGTCCTCGCCGGCGCCCAGCTGCGACATGACGATGCGGTGGTAGTCCAGCCAGGCCGCCTGCGGGCAGGTGTCGAGGCCGTGCGCGCGCGCCGCGATCATCAGGTTCTGCAGGAACATGCCGGCGTCGAGCAGCGAGCCGCGCCCCAGTCGGCGGTCGATCGTCAGCATGATGCCAACCGGTGCATCGAACAGCCGGTAGTTGCGCTGGTGCTGCTGGTACATCGCCTCCTTGTCGCCCTTGGTGATGCCGAGCAGGCCGTACAGGCCCCAGCCGTTCTCGCGCCGGCGCGCCAGGTAGGGATCGAACCACTGCGCGGGGTAGTAATCGTAGGCCGCCACATGCTGGGCCGCCAGCGCCGGGTCATCGCGCGCGGCATCCTGGGCGGCACAGACCTGCTGGACCAGCGCGTCACGGCTGGCGCCCTGCAACACATAGACCTTCCAGGGCTGGGTGTTGACGCCCGAGGGCGCGCAGCTGGCCAGCCGCAGCAGCTGGGTCAGCAGCTCGCGCGGCACCGGCTGGGGCAGGAAGGCGCGCGCGGAATAGCGGCCACGGATGGCGGCGTCCACGCTGGCGGGGTCGATGACGGTGGGCGTGGTGATGGGGGCTTCGTGAAGGTTCAAGTCGGGTCTCCTCTTTTTGGGTATCAAGCATTGTGCCAGCGCCGCCAGTAGTCCAGCGCGACCCGGTAACTGTTGACCTGCAGCCCGACCGTGGTCGCGATGTCGCGGCCGTAGCCACCGGCCATGGCCATGGCCAGCGGGATGCGGCGCTGCCAGGCCCAGTCGAACACGCGCCGGTCGCGCGCCTCCAGCCCGTCGGCCGTGAGCTTGAGGCGGCCCAGGCGATCGTTCTCGTGCGGGTCCATGCCGGCCAGGTAGATGATCAACCCGGGCTCGAAGCGGCGCTCCAGCTCGGCCAGCCCCTGCTCCAAGGCGGCCAGATAGTCGGCGTCATTGCAGCCGTCGGGCAGCGCGATGTCGCAGTCGCTGTCCTCCTTGCGGAAGGGGAAGTTCTTCTCGCCATGCAGCGAGAGCGTGAACACGCTGTCGTCGCCCTGGAAGATGCTCGCGGTCCCGTTGCCCTGGTGCACGTCGAGGTCGACCACGGCGACCCGCAGCTCACGCCGGCGCCCGGCCGCGCCGCCGCGACCCCACTCGGCCTGCATCGCGCGCGCGGCCACCGCCGCATCGTTGAAGACACAGAAGCCCGCGCCCTGGTCGGCGTAGGCGTGGTGGGTGCCGCCGGCGAGGTTGGCCGCCAGGCCCTCGCCCGCCAAGGCGGCGCGACAGGCCTGCAGCGTCGCGCCGACCGAGCGCAGCGAGCGCTCGGCCATGGCCGGCGACCAGGGAAAGCCGATCTCGCGCTGCTGCGCCGGCGTGAGCCCGCCCCGCGCCACGGCCGCGACATAGGCCGGATGGTGCGCCAGCGCGAGCTCGCCGGCGCTGGCGGCCTGGGCCGGGGCCAGCCGCACATCGGGCAGCTCCCGCTGCAGCCGCTCGCGCAGCATGGCGTACTTGGCCATGGGAAAACGATGGCCCTCGGGCAGGGGCAGGACGAACTGGTCGGAATAGAAGGCTTGCACGGCCGCATTTTGGCGCAGGCGCCCAGACCCCGCGCCAGCATGGGTCGCAGGGATCGAACAGGAAGGCTTGCAAAGCGCGCGCAGCTCCCTATAATCCAGTCCATGCTGCACTGCAGCAAATCTTGTCCGATCGATTGGCCTGACTGAGGGGCTGCCGGATCGGGCCCTATTTCTACAGGAGACATGACATGCTGACCGCCGAACAGATCCTCGCCGCCCAGAAAGCCAACCTCGAAACGCTGTACGGCCTGACACAGAAGGCCTTCGAGGGTGTCGAGCGCCTGGTCGACCTCAACCTGCAGGCCACCCGCGCCACCGTCAACGAGGCGGCCAGCAACGCGCAGGCCCTGCTCAGCACCAAGGACGCCCAGGAACTGCTGGACCTGCAGGCCCGCCTGATGCAGCCGCTGGCCGAGAAGGTCAGCGCCTACAGCCGCCAGCTGTTCGAGATCGCCTCCGACACCAGCGCGGAATTCGCCAAGGCGGCCGAGGACCAGTCCGCCGAGGCCCAGCAGAAGTTCATGGCCCTGTTCGACAACGCCGCCAGGAACGCACCGGCCGGCTCCGAGTCGCTGATCACCGCCGTGCGCAGCGCGGTCAACGCCGCCTCCGGCGCCATGGACCAGGTGCAGAAGGCCGTCAAGCAAGCCACCGAGATGGCGCAAGCCAACGTCCACACCCTGGCCCATCAAATGGACACCGGCGTCAAGCAAAGCGCCAAGAAGCGCTGATCCATTCAAGGCCGATACCAGAACTACCGAAACTACCGATTTGAGGTTGTCTCCTCGGGTCCCCGGGAACAGGGGTTCAGGGACCCTTGCAGGCCTCGCGGCGTCGCGAGGCCTTTTTTTTGCTTGCTCAAGCCCTGGCTCATTGGCCCGCCAACGCCACCCGCCGCGATTGCAGCCGCTCGCGCAGGCGCGGCAGCGCCGCCTGCATGGCCTCGCGGCCGGCGACGATGGAGCGCTGGCGCGCCGAGAAATCCGCGCTGCCCACGCCGCGCAACTCGGGCTTGATCACCAGGTCGGCCTCGGCCAGCGCGTAGCGGTTGATGGTCTGGCCCATGATGTCGAAGGTCTGCATCAGCACCTTGAAGGTGTCGCCGGTGCCGTTGCCATCGGGCGGGCTGGAGATGTTGACCGCGATCACGAACTCGGCCCCCATCTGGCGCGCCTGCTGCACCGGCACCGGCGCCACCAGGCCACCGTCGACATACTCGCGCCCGCCGATGGCGACCGGCGAGAACACGCCCGGCACCGCGCTCGAAGCGCGCACCGCGGTGCCGGTGTCGCCACGCTGGAACAGCATGCCCTGGCCGTTGGCCAGGTCGGTCGCGACGATGCCCAGCGGGCGCTTCATATCCTGGATCGTCTTGCCCCGTACCTGCTGGTTGACGTAGCGCGCCAGCGCGTCGCCGCGCAGCAGGCCGCGATTGAACAGCGGCAGCGTCCAGTCGGTGATGGCGGCCTCCTCCATCTTGAGCGCGGCCTGCTCCAGCTCGGCGCCATTGCGCCCGCTGGCATAGAGCGCGGCCACCAGGCTGCCAGCCGAGGTGCCCACGACCAGATCGGGCAGGATGCCGTTCTGCTCCAGCACCTGGATCACGCCCACATGGGCGAAGCCGCGCGCCGCGCCCCCGCCCAGCGCCAGGCCGATGCGAGGCGGGCGACTGCGCTGACCCTGGTCGGGCGTGACCACCGCTGCCGGGCCAGTCACAGCAGTGCCGCCCGGAACGGACAGGGACGAGCAGCCCGCCAGCAGTCCCAAGCCGGTCAGTCCGGCCCACAGACAGGCACGCCGGGACAGGCCAGCCTGTTGGTCGACCACTTGCTTATTCTCAAACGACATCCGTGATCCAATGTTATTGCGAACGATTCGCGTTAGTGTTACGATGGCGGCCAGTTTCCACCACCAGCAGGCATTCCCATGGCATACGCAAGATTCCTCACCCTCGTCGGCTTGGCCACCCTGACGGCAGCCGCTCCGGCGCGGGCACAGACGCAGGACAAGGTGCTCAACATCTACTCGGCGCGCCACTACCAGGGCGACGAGGCGATGTATGACACCTTCACCAAGACCACCGGCATCAAGATCAACCGGGTGGACTCCGACGATGCTGGCATTGTCGCGCGCCTGCGCGCCGAGGGCGGCTCGTCGCCGGCCGACGTGATCCTGCTGGTCGATGCGGCCCGCATGGCGAGCGCCGACGCCCTGGGCCTGTTCAAGCCGATCAAGTCGGCCAAGCTTGACGCGGCGATTCCGGCCAATCTGCGCGCCACGCCGACGGCCGAAGGCGTGAGCTGGACCGGTTTCTCGACCCGCGCCCGCGTGATCGTCTATGACCCGCTGCGCGTCAAGGCCGCCGACGTGGCGAACTACGAGCAGCTGTCCGACCCCAAGTTGAAGGGACTCGTCTGCACCCGTTCGGGTTCCCACCCTTACAACCTGTCACTGTTCGCCACCGTGGTCGAGCGCCTGGGCGACGCCAAGGGCGAGGCCTGGCTAAAGGGCCTGGTCGACAACATGGCGCGCGCGCCCAAGGGCGGCGACACCGACCAGGTCAAGGCGGTCGCCTCGGGCGAATGCGGCGTGGCACTGAGCAACAGCTACTACGTCGCGCGCCTGATCAAGTCCGACAAGCCCGAGGACCGCAGGACCATGGAAAAGGTGCGCGTGGTCTTCCCCAACCAGGGCACCAGCGGCACCCATGTCAACATCGGCGGCGCGGCGGTCGCCAAGCATGCCAAGCATCCCGAGAACGCGGTCCTGTTCATGGAATACCTGGCCAGCCCGTTCGCGCAGGAATACTTTGCCAACGGCAACCACGAGTTCCCGGCCGCCAAGGGCGTGAAGCTCGATAACCCGGCACTCAAGGCCATGGGCGGCGACAAGTTCAAGGCCGAGAACATCCCGCTCGGCGTGGTAGCCAAGAACCTGACCAAGGTGCAGCAGATGCTGGACCGCGTCGGCTACAAGTGAGGCCAGGCCGGCATCGGCGAAAATAGCGCCGTGGCCATACCCCAGTCTTTCATCCAGGAACTCCTCGCGCGCGTCGACATCGTCGAGGTCGTCGGCCGTTATGTGCAGCTCAAGAAGGGCGGCGCCAACTTCATGGGGCTGTGCCCCTTCCATGGCGAGAAATCGCCCTCCTTCAGCGTCAGCCCGACCAAGCAGTTCTTCCACTGCTTCGGTTGCGGCAAGCATGGCAACGCGGTCGGCTTCCTGATGGAGCACACCGGCATCGGCTTCGTCGAGGCGGTCAAGGACCTCGCGCAGCAGGTCGGGCTGCAGGTGCCACAGGAGGACCTGAGCCCGCAGGAGCGCGCCCGCGCCGCCGAGCAGCGCCAGAAGCAGGCCACCATCAACGACGTGCTCGACAAGGCGGCCGAGGCCTATTACCAGCAACTCTGCCGGCACAGGCACGCGCAGGACTACCTCAAGGGCCGCGGCCTGTCGGGCCAGATCGCCAAGGCCTTCGGCCTGGGCTACGCGCCCGAGGGCTGGCGCTTCCTGTCGACCGTGCTGCCCGACTACCAGAGCCCGCTGCTGGTCGAGTCCGGGCTGGTGATTGCCTCCGACGAGGCGCAGCCGGGCGAGGCTGGCGAGGCCCGCTCAGGCAAGCGCTACGACCGCTTCCGCGACCGGATCATGTTCCCGATCCGCAACGTCAAGGGCGAATGCATCGGCTTTGGCGGCCGGGTGCTCGGCCAGGGCGAGCCCAAGTACCTCAACTCGCCCGAGACGCCGGTATTCAGCAAGGGCCACGAGCTCTACGGCCTGTTCGAGGCCCGCAGCGCGATCCGCCAGGCCGGCTATTGCCTGGTGACCGAGGGCTACATGGACGTGGTCGCGCTGGCCCAGCTCGGCTTCGCCCAGGCCGTGGCCACGCTGGGCACGGCCTGCACGCCGGACCACCTGCGGCTGCTGCTGCGCTTCACCGACGCGGTGGTGTTCAGCTTCGACGGCGATAACGCCGGGCGGCGCGCCGCGCGCAAGGCGCTCGAAGCCGCCCTGCCCTGGGCCAGCGACACGCGCTCGATCAAGTTCCTGTTCCTGCCGCCCGAGCACGACCCCGACAGCTTCATCCGCGCGCACGGCCCGGACGCCTTCGCGCAGAGCGTCAAGCAGGCGATGCCGCTGAGCCGCTTCCTGCTCGAAGCCGCGGCCAGCGACTGCGACCTCGAAACGGCGGAGGGCCGCGCCCGCATGGCCGCGCAGGCCCAGCCGCTCTGGAGCGCGATGCCCGACGGCGCGCTCAAGCGCCAGCTGCTGGGCGAATTTGCCGACGCCGTGGGGCTGGACGCGCGCGAGCTCGACCGGCTCTGGTCGGCCGCGAGCCAGCGCGACCGCGCCAGGGGACTGCCCGCGCGCCAGCCGCGCGCCAGCGCCCCCAGGCCGCAAGCCGAGGCCGAGGCCGATCACTGGAGCGGCGCGGCGGAGCATTCCGGCGGGCCTGGGCTGTCGCATGACACAGCCATGCGAGGCCGGCAGGAGCGCCACGGCGGCGGGCTCGACGGCGGGCTCGACGGCGGCGGGCGTGGTAGCGGACGCGAGGGGGGACGTGACGGCGGCTGGCGCCCGTCCCGGCGCGGCGGATCGCGCGGCCTGCTGGGCCGGGCCGACCGCGTGGCGCGCATCGTGCTGGGCACGCCAGAGGCCTGGAACTGGCTCAGCGCCGACGACCACCAGCTGCTCGCGCACGAGCCCGAGCCGCATGGCGCGCTGTTCGCCTGGCTGGAGACCCAGTGGCACGAGCACGGCCCCCAGCCCTGGGCCGCCTTGCGCGAGGCGCTGCGCGGCCAGCCCTTCGAGGCACTGGCGCTCGATCTCAACGCCGGCGGACTCGCGCTGCAACGGCCCGAGGACGAGGAGCCGGCGACCGAATCCGGCGCGGCCCTGCCCTCGACCGACGACCTCGGGCGCGAGCTGCGCGAGCTGATGTTGCGCCTGCACTTCGAGCATCTCAAGCAACGCCAAACCGAGCTGATCGCCGCCGCCGGACATGACCCCGAGGCGCTCGAACGCTACCGCGAACTGGAGCCCGAATTGGAAAATCTGAGAAAAGCGCTGGAAGCCGGGAACTCCAGCCCGCGGGTATAATCTAATGACTTATCACGCAAGCGCGACAGCAGCACCTCCGGACCGGCCAAAGCCCCAGAACGGGCAACAGGGAAACCCTCCCCGGCCAATAGCCACAGCCGCTAGCCCCGCAAGGACTGCACACCAAATGTTCGCCCACCCAGCTTGCTTGCCGGCCCCTTGTACGGGGCCAGACCGTCCGGCCTGACCGGACCGTCTCGTGCAACCTTACTGAGTCCCAAGTTTCAACCGCCGCGGCGCCTTCGCCCCGGCAGAAAGCGTCTGACGTGAGCATCAAACTCAGCAAAGCCGAACTGACCAAAGCCGCCGACGCGCTGCTCGCCGCCGCCCAGGCCGACGGCGCCGCAGCGCCCAAGAAGCGCGCCGCCCGCAAGAAAGCGGCGCCAGCCGAAGCCGCCGCCGACCAGCCGGCCATCGCCCAGCCCGTTGCCGCCAAGAAGCCCGCCGTCAAGCGCGGCCGCAAGCCCAAGACCGAAGCCAAGGCAGCGGGCCCGGGCTTCGATGACGCCGACCTGAGCGACATCGACGAATTGCAGGCCGAGGAACCGGTGACCGAGGAAGCGGTCGCCGACGCGCCGGCCGAGAAGGTCAAGCCGCTGCGCATGAAGGTCAGCAAGGCCAAGGAGCGCGCGCTGATGAAGGAGTTCGGCCTCGACGAGACCGTCCTGAGCGAGGAAGAGGCCAAGCTGCGCCGCGAGAGCCTGAAGAAGCTGATCAAGATCGGCAAGACGCGCGGCTACCTGACGCACGGCGAGATCAACGACCACCTGCCCGACAAGCTGGTCGAGGCCGAGACGCTGGAAGTCGTGGTCGCGCTGCTCAACGACATGGGCGTCTCGGTCTACGAGCAGACCCCGGACGCCGAGACCCTGCTGCTGTCCAACACCGGCCCGACCGCCGCGACCGAGGAGGAAGCCGAGGAGGAAGCCGAAGCCGCGCTGTCGACCGTCGACAGCGAATTCGGCCGCACCACCGACCCGGTGCGCATGTACATGCGCGAGATGGGCACGGTCGAGCTGCTGACGCGCGAGGGCGAGATCGAGATCGCCAAGCGCATCGAGGGCGGCCTGCACGACATGGTCGCCGCGATCTCGCAGTCGCCGGCCACGATCAAGGAAATCCTGGCCATGGGCGAGGACATCCGCTCGGGCGCGGTGGTGATCTCGACCGTGGTCGACGGCTTCACCAACGCCAACGAGGCCGACGACTACGTGGCCGAGGAAGACTTCGACAGCTACGACGAGGCCGATGACGACGACGGCAAGGGCGGCTCCAAGGCGCTGACGCGCAAGCTCGAGGAGCTCAAGCGCGAGGCGCTGAGCCGCTTCGACGACATGCGCGCGCTGTCCGAGCAGCTGCAGCAGATCTGCGGCAGCGAAGGCTACGGCACCCCGGCCTACAAGAAGGCGCAGGCCGCGCTGACCGAGCGCCTGATGAGCATCCGCTTCACCGCCAAGGCGATCGAGAAGCTGTGCGAAACCGTGCGCCAGCAGGTCGAGGGCGTGCGCAAGAAGGAACGCGAGCTGCGCAAGATCATCGTCGACAAATGCCGCATGCCGCAGGAGACCTTCGTCAAGGAGTTCCCGCCCAACCTGATCAACCGCGAATGGGTCGTCAAGCAGGCCGCGGCCAACAAGCCTTGGAGCGTGACCATGGCGCGCCACATCCCGCCGATCCAGCTGCTGCAGCAGCAGCTGATCGACCTGCAGACCGAGGTGGTGGTGCCGCTGGACCAGCTCAAGGCGATCCACAAGCGCATGAACGAAGGCGAGGCGATGTCGCGCAACGCCAAGAAGGAGATGATCGAGGCCAACCTGCGCCTGGTGATCTCGATCGCCAAGAAGTACACCAACCGCGGCCTGCAGTTCCTCGACCTGATCCAGGAAGGCAACATCGGCCTGATGAAGGCGGTCGACAAGTTCGAATACCGTCGCGGCTACAAGTTCTCGACCTATGCGACCTGGTGGATCCGCCAGGCCATCACGCGCTCGATCGCTGACCAGGCACGCACGATCCGGATTCCGGTCCACATGATCGAGACCATCAACAAGATGAACCGCATCAGCCGCCAGCACCTGCAGGAGCATGGCTTCGAGCCCGATGCCTCGATCCTGGCCGAGAAGATGGAGATGCCCGAGGACAAGATCCGCAAGATCATGAAGATCGCCAAGGAGCCGATCTCGATGGAGACCCCGATCGGCGACGACGACGACAGCCACCTGGGCGACTTCATCGAGGACAACGCCAACACCGCGCCGATGGATGCCGCGATGCAGGCCGGTCTGCGCGACGTGGTCAAGGAAATCCTCGACACGCTGACGCCGCGCGAAGCCAAGGTGCTGCGCATGCGCTTCGGCATCGAGATGTCGACCGACCACACGCTGGAGGAAGTCGGCAAGCAGTTCGACGTCACGCGCGAGCGCATCCGCCAGATCGAATCGAAGGCGGTGCGCAAGCTCAAGCACCCGAGCCGCTCGGACAAGCTGCGCAGCTTCATCGACTCGATGAACTGATGCCGGGCTGAGCCAGCCGGATGACTGAAAAGGCCGTGGAGCGATCCGCGGCCTTTTTGCCTTTCTGGCGCCGACGCAGCGGTCCAGGGTGGCGGCAACCCTGCGCCGCGTCCGATAATCGTTGCAAGGGGTAAGGGGGATGCACAGATGACAGTCAAGTGGAAAACGGCTGCCGCTGCTGCGGCCTTGCTGGCGGCAACTATTGCTGCAGTGATCTGGTGGGGCGGCTGGCGCGGCAAGACCGGGATGGAAGGCCTGGTCAGCGGTAACGGCCGCATCGAGGCGACCGAGATCGCGGTCGCCAGCAAGCTGACCGGGCGGGTACAGGAGATCCTGGTCAGCGAGGGCGATTTCGTCCAGGCTGGCCAGCCCTTGGCGCGCATGCAGGTCGACAGCCTGCGGGCCCAGCAGGACGAGGCGGTGGCGCGCCTGCAGCAGGCGCAGCAGGCCATCAGCGCGGCCCAGGCCCAGGTGGCCCAGGCCGAGAGCAGATACCAGTCCGAGCTGGCGGTGGTGGTGCAGCGCGAAAGCGAACTCGACAGCGCCCGCCGGCGGGCCCGGCGCTCGGAACAGCTGGCTCGGGAAGGGTTTTTCTCGGAACAGCTGCTGGAGGATGACCGCGCCAAGGTGCGCAACCAGCAGGCCGTGCTGGCCGCCGCCAAGGCACAGGCCCGGGCGGCCGAGTCGGCCATCACGGCGACGCGGACCCAGGTCGGCGCCGCGCGGGCCAATGCGCGGGCCTTGGAGGCGACGCTGGCGCGCATCGAGGTCGAGCTGGCCGACAGCGAGCTCAAGGCGCCGCGCGCCGGCCGGGTGCAGTTCCTGGTGGTGCATCCGGGCGAGATCGTCGCCGGCGGCGGCAGGGTGCTGGAACTGGTCGACCTGTCCGATGTCTACATGACCTTCTTCCTGCCCGAGCAGGTGGCGGGCCGGGTCGCGCTCGGCAGCGAGGTGCGCATCCGGCTCGACGCCGCGCCGGAGTTCGTGATCCCGGCCAGGGTCTCGTTCGTGGCGAGCCAGGCGCAATTCACGCCCAAGACGGTGGAGACCGCGAGCGAGCGCCAGAAGCTGATGTTCCGCGTGCGGGCCCAGGTCGACCGCGCGCTGCTGCTGCGCCATGCCGAGCAGGTCAAGACCGGGCTGCCGGGCCTGGCCTGGATCAGGCTCGATGCCCAGGCGGCCTGGCCCAAGGCGCTGGCGCTCAAGGAGCGGCCTTGACGCAGCCAGCGCCCTCCAGCCCGACGCCGACGCCGGCCCCTGCCCAGGTCGCCAGGCTGGAGCAGGTGACGCTGCGCTACCGGCGGCAGACCGCGCTCGACGGCATCAGCCTGGAGCTGCCCGCGGGCTGCATGGTCGGCCTGATCGGCCCCGACGGGGTCGGCAAGTCCAGCCTGCTGTCGCTGCTGTCCGGCGCGCGTGCGGTGCAGGCCGGCCGGGTCGAGGTGCTGGGTGGCGACATGGCGAGTCGGCCACACCGCCAGCAGGTCTGCCCGCGCATCGCCTACATGCCGCAGGGCCTGGGCAAGAACCTCTATCCCACCCTGTCGGTGGAGGAGAACCTGCAGTTCTTCGCCCGCCTGTTCGGGCATGACGCAGCCGAGCGGCGCCAGCGCATCGACCGCCTGACCCAGGCCACCGGCCTGCAACCCTTCCTGGCGCGCCCGGTGGGCCAGCTCTCGGGCGGCATGAAGCAGAAGCTCGGCCTGTGCTGCGCGCTGATCCACGACCCCGACCTGCTGATCCTCGACGAGCCGACCACCGGGGTGGACCCGCTGGCCCGGGCCCAGTTCTGGGCGCTGATCGCGGACATGCGCGCACAGCGCCCCGGCATGAGCGTGCTGGTGGCGACCGCCTACATGGACGAGGCGCAGCGCTTCGACTGGCTGCTGGCCATGGACGAGGGCCGCATCCTGGCCGAAGGCCGGCCCGCCGACCTGCTGCGGCGCACCGGTAGCGCCAACCTGGAGGCCGCCTTCATCGCCCTGCTGCCCGAAGCCAAGCGCCAGCAGCACCAGGCGATCGTCATCCCGCCGCTGAGCGACGACGACAGGCCGGAAATCGCGATCGAGGCCGAGGGCCTGACGATGCGCTTTGGCGACTTCGTCGCGGTCGACCGGGTCAGCTTCCGGATCCGGCGCGGCGAGATCTTCGGCTTCCTGGGTTCCAACGGCTGCGGCAAGTCGACCACGATGAAGCTGCTGACCGGCCTGCTGCCGGCCAGCGCCGGCCAGGCCAGGCTGTTCGGCCATCCGGTCGACCCGAAGGACATGGCCACGCGCCGGCGGGTCGGCTACATGTCGCAGTCCTTCTCGCTCTATGGCGAGCTGACGGTGGCGCAGAACCTGGAGCTGCACGCGCGCCTGTTCCATGTCCCCGAGGCCGAGGTGGCGGCCCGGGTGGCCGAGATGGCCGGCCGCTTCGGACTGCTGGAGGCCCTGGCCTTGCTGCCCGAGAAGCTGCCGCTGGGCCTGCGCCAGCGCCTGTCGCTGGCCGTGGCCATGGTGCACCAGCCCGAGCTGCTGATCCTGGATGAGCCGACCTCGGGCGTGGACCCGATCGCGCGCGACAACTTCTGGCGCCTGATGGTGGAGCTGGCCCGGCGCGACCGGGTCACGATCTTCATCTCGACCCATTTCATGAACGAGGCCGAGCGCTGCGACCGGATCTCGCTGATGCACGCCGGCCGGGTGCTGGCCAGCGCCGCACCAACGGCCATCATGGCCGAACGCGGCGTGGCGACGCTGGAGGAAGCCTTCATCGCCCACCTGCTGGCGGTGGGGGGTGGCGCGGCGCCCCAAACCAGCGCGGCTGAGCCCGGGCAGGTGACCGGGCAGTCTTTGACGCCGCCGCTGGCTGCGGTGCTGGGCACCTCCCCTGCGCCGCCCACCGGCGCGAAAAACGCGCGCGGGGCTATCCGTCCGGAACCCGCAAGCCGGCTGCGCCAAAGCCTGCGCCGGGTCTGCAGCTACAGCTGGCGCGAGGCGCTCGAATTGCAGCGCGACCCGGTGCGCGGCGCGCTGGCGCTGCTGGGCTCGCTGCTGCTGATGTTCGTGATGGGCTATGGCATCAGCATGGATGTGGAGCACCTGCGCTACGCCGTGCTCGACCGCGACCAGACCCCGCTGAGCCGCGACTACGCGCTGAATCTGTCGGGTTCCAACTACTTCGTCGAACGGCCGCCGCTGCAGGACTACGCCGAGCTGGACCGGCGGCTGCGCAGCGGCGAGCTGTCGCTGGCGCTCGAAATCCCGCCGGGCTTCGCGCGCCAGGTGGCGCGCGGCGACCCGGCGCAGATCGGCGCCTGGATCGATGGCGCCATGCCGCAGCGCGCCGAGACGGTGAGCGGCTTCGTGCAGGGCATGCACCAGCATTGGCTGCTGCAGCAACTGCGCCAGCACACGGGGATGACGCCGGCCGCGGCGGTCAGCGTCGAGACCCGCTTTCGCTACAACCCCGACGTCAAGAGCCTGCCCGCGATGGTGCCGGCGGTGATCCCGCTGCTGCTGCTGATGCTGCCGGCCATGCTGACGGCGCTGGCGGTGGTGCGCGAGAAGGAGCTGGGCTCCATCATCAACCTCTATGTCACGCCGACCACGCGCACCGAGTTCCTGCTCGGCAAGCAGCTGCCCTATGTCGCGCTGGCGATGGTCAACTTCAGCCTGATGAGCCTGGCCGCCGTCACGGTCTTCGGCGTGCCGATGACCGGCAGCTTCGCTACCCTGGCGCTGGCCGCCCTGCTCTACAGCCTGAGCTCGACCGGCATGGGCCTGCTGGTCTCGACGCTGGTGCGCAGCCAGATCGCCGCCATCTTCTTCGCCATGGTCGGCACGCTGATCCCGGCGGTGCAGTTCGCCGGCCTGATCCACCCGGTCTCCTCGCTCGAAGGCCTGGGGCGCTGGATCGGCGAGCTCTATCCGGCCAGCCACCTGTTCGTGATCAGCCGGGGCGTCTTCAGCAAGGCGCTCGGCTTCAATGACCTGGCGGCATCCTTCTGGCCGTTGGCGGTCGCCGCGCCGCTGATCCTGGGCCTGGCCGTGCTGCTGCTCAGGAAGCAGGAAAAATGATGCTGCGCCAGCTCGCCAACATCTACCGCCTCGGCGTCAAGGAGCTCTGGAGCCTGTGGCGCGACCCGATGATGCTGTTCCTGATCGGCTACACCTTCACGGTCGCGGTCTACACCGCCGGCACCGCGATGCCCGAGACGCTGCACCGCACCCCGATCGCGGTGGTCGACGAGGACGACTCGGCGCTGTCGGCCCGCCTCATCGGCGCCTTCTACCCGCCCTCCTTCACGCTGCCGGTGCGCATCAGCCAGGCCGAGGTCGACCCGGGCCTGGACGCCGGCCGCTACACCCTGGTGCTGGCGATTCCGCCCGATTTCCAGCGCGACCTGCTGGCGGGCCGGACACCGGCGCTGCAGCTCAACGTCGACGCGACCCGCATGAGCCAGGCCTTCGCCGGCAGCGGCTTCGCGCAGCAGATCATCCAGGGCGAGGTGGCCGAGTTCCTGCAGCGCCAGCGCGTCGCGGCCGTGGCCCCGGTCGAGCTGGTGACCCGGATCCGCTTCAACCCGACCCTGTCCAACACCTGGTTCGGCTCGCCGATGGAGCTGGTCAACCTGATCACGATGCTGTCGATCATCCTGACCGGCGCGGCGCTGATCCGCGAGCGCGAGCATGGCACGGTCGAGCACCTGCTGGTGATGCCGGTGACGCCGACCGAGATCATGCTGGCCAAGATCTGGTCGATGGCGCTGGTGGTGCTGCTGGCCTCGGCGCTGTCGCTCAACGGCGTGATCCGCGGCCTGCTGCGGGTGCCGATCGAGGGCTCGCTGTGGCTGTTCTTCAGCGGGGTGAGCCTGCACCTGTTCGCGACCACCTCGATGGGCATCTTCATGGCGACGCTGGCGCGCAGCATGCCGCAGTTCGGCCTGCTGATGGTGCTGGTGATGATGCCGCTGCAGATGCTCTCGGGCGGCGTGACCCCGCGCGAGAGCATGCCGACCTGGGTGCAATGGGCGATGTCGCTGGCGCCCACCACCCATTTCACCGAGCTGAGCCAGGCCATCCTCTACCGTGGCGCGGGACTCGACGTGGTGTGGAGCTCCTTCGTCGCGTTGGCCCTGATCGGGGCGGTGCTGTTCGCGCTGTCACTGCGGCGTTTTCGCGCCACCATCGCTCAGTTGGCTTGATGGCGGCGTGAACGCTAGCGCGCGGGCTGCGCGCCATAGGCCGCCATGAAGACGGCGACGGCACGCTGGACCGTGGCGGCGATCTGCTGCGGCTTGGGCGCCTCGAAGGTGTGGAACATGAAGTGGTCCAGCCACTCGGCCTCCAGCAGGCCCTTCAGGTGCAGGCAGGCGATGTTGGGATCGGCCTGCTTCAGCTGGCCCTGGCGCATCGCCTGCTGCAGGAATTCGGCCACCTCCGCCATGCTGCGGGCCGGGCCGATCTCGTAGCAGCGCCGCCCCAGGTCCGAGCGCCCGGCCTCGGACACCACCAGCCGGCGCACCGCCTGCACCGCCGGCGAATAGATCAGCGTCACGAAGCGCTCGCCGAAGTTCTGCAGCGCCTTCGTGATGTCCTGCTGGCTCGGATCAAGCGCCTCGTGGGTGGCCTGGAATTCCGCCTCGGTCGCCTGCACCACCACCTCGAACAACAGTTCCTCCTTGGACGCGAAGTAGTTGTAGATCGTGGCCTTGGAGCCACCGACGCGACTGCAGAGCTCGGACATGGACGCGCGCTCGAAACCCGACTCCCGGAACAGCTCGGCCGCCATGTCCAGGATGGCCTGTCGCTTGCTCTCGGTCTTCTTTCTCATGCCTCATCCTTTTCTGTACTGATGGGTACATTTTATTTTGCATTCCGCCAAAGTCAATGATAAACTGTACGGTACAGTTAATAAATGGAGTCGAGATGCCCTTCTCACCTGCAGCCTTCCCCACTGCACCGCATCGGCGCTGCCGCCTGGCGCTGGTCCTGGGTTCCGTCATGGCCTTGGCGGCCTGCGCCCAGCTGCCCGACCTGGCCGAGCGCCCGGCCCTGCGAAGCTCGGCCGACTTCCAGAGCGCCCAGGCATTGAGCGCGCCCCAGGCCGACTGGCCGACCGAGCGCTGGTGGGCGGGCTATGGCGACGCTCAGCTCGACGCCCTGATCGAGGAGGCCTGGCGCGGCTCGCCCGACCTGGCGGCGGCGGCAGCCCGGCTGCAACGTGCCGATGCCTTCACGCAACTGGCCGGCTCGGCCTTGAAGCCGCAGGTCAGCGCCAACGCCAGCCTCAGCGCCGACAAGCTGAGCTACAACCACCTGGTGCCGCGCAGTCCCGCCACCGAGGGCTGGAACGACTACGGCCGCGCCACCCTCGACCTGCGCTGGGAACTGGACTTCTGGGGCAAGAACCGCGCCGGCCTGTCGGCCGCCACCTCGGAGCTGCAAGCCAGCCACGCCGAGCTGGCCCAGGCCCGCCTGCTGCTGGCCAGCGGCATCGCTGCAAACTACGCCGAGCTGAGCCGCCTGTTCGCCAACCGCGAGCTCGCCCTGCAATCGGTGGCGATTCGCAGCAAGACCGCCCAGCTGTTTGCCCAGCGCCAGGCCAACGGCCTGGAAACCCGGGGCAGCCTGCGCGCCGCCGATGCCACGCGCGCCGCCGCCGAAGGCGCCTTGCTGGCGGTGGACGAGCAGATCGCGCTGCAACGCAACCGGCTGGCGGCCCTGCTGGGCGCGGGACCGGACCGGGGCCTGGCCATCCAGCCGCCGCGACTCAAGCTGGACCAGGCCTTCGGCCTGCCCGGTCAACTGTCGGCCGATCTGCTGGGCCGCCGTCCCGACGTGGTCGCCGCGCGTCTGGTGGCGCAAGCGCAAGCCAGCCGCATCGATCAAAAGCGCGCCGAGTTCTACCCCAACGTCAACCTGTCGGCCTTCATCGGCGTGCAGTCGCTGGGGCTGGACCTGCTGGGCAAGAGCGACTCCAGCACCGGCAGCGTGGGCCCGGCGATCTCGCTGCCGATCTTCAACGGCGGGCGCCTGCAAGGTGAACTGCGCGGAGCCAACGCGGCCTACGCCGAAAGCGTGGCGCGCTACAACGCGACCGTGGCCCGCGCGCTGCAGGAGGTGGCCGATGCCGCCGTCAGCCAGCAGGCCCTGGGCCAGCGCCTGAACAAGGCCGCGGAAGCGGTGGAAGCCGCCACCGAGGCGCACCGCGTGGCGCGCAACCGCTACGAAGGCGGCCTGGCGACCTACCTCGAAGTCCTGGCGGCCGAGGACGGCCTGCTCGCCAGCCTGGGCCAGCAGACCAATCTGCGCGCCCAGTCCTTCACGCTCGACATCGCGCTCAACCGCGCCCTGGGCGGTGGCTACCAAAACAGCCAGACCACCCCGCCCAGCCTGCACGCCCAGCGCTAAGCCCCCATACCGAACCGAGGAATTTGCCATGTCTGACAACCACACCCACACCGCCACTCAGATCGCAGACCAGCAGCTCAAGCGGCGGCGCAACCAGCGCCTGGCCGCGCTGGGCGGCGTCGTCGTGCTGAGCGCCGTGGCCGTCACGGCCTACTGGACCATGTACGCCTCCCACTTCGTCTCGACCGACAACGCCTACGCCGCCGTGGAAGTCGCGGCCATCACCCCGGCCATCGGCGGCACCGTGGCCGAGGTGAAGGTCAAGGACACCCAGGCCGTCAAGAAGGGCGAGCTGCTGTTCCAGATCGATCCGACCGATGCCCAGCTGGCGCTGGCCCAGGCCGAGGCCGAGCACAGCCGCGCCATTCGCCGCGTGAAAAGCCTCATCGCCACCGACGGCAACCTGAGCGCGCAGATCGCCGCCCGCGAAGCCGACGGCCAGAGCGCCAGCGCCCGGCTGGCCGCCGCCCAGGCCGATTTCGAGCGCGCCCAGGTGGACTTGCAGCGACGCAAGGCCCTGGTCGAGTCCGGCTCGGTGTCGGGCGATGAACTGACCCGGGCCCAGAACGCCTTTGACGCCGCCACCGCCCAGCTGGCCGCCGCCAAGGCAGGCGCCGCGCAGGTCAGCGCCAACCTGAAGGCCGCCACGGCCGCCAAGGAAGCCAATGCGGCCCTGATCGCGGACACCACGGTGGACAACCACCCGGATGTCGCGGCGGCGCGCGCGCGCCTGGAACAAGCCAGGGTGGACCTGGGCCGCACCACCATCGTCGCGCCGGTCGATGGCGTGATCGCGCGCCGCCAGGTGCAGGTCGGCCAGCGGGTGCAGGTCGGCATGCCGCTGATGGCCGTGGTGCCGGTGAGCGAGATGTACGTCGACGCCAACTTCAAGGAAGTCCAGCTGGCCAAGGTCAAGGTCGGCCAGCCGGTCAAGCTGCACGCCGACCTCTACGGCAAGAACGTGACCTACCACGGCGTGGTGGAAGGCTTCTCGGGCGGTTCCGGCTCGGCCTTCGCCACCATTCCGGCACAGAACGCCACCGGCAACTGGATCAAGGTGGTACAGCGCCTGCCGGTGCGCATCAAGCTCGACCCCAAGGAGCTCGAAGCCCACCCGCTCAAGGTCGGCCTGTCGATGAACGCCGAGATCGACACCCGCGGCGGCCAGCAGTAAGCGAGGCACCCCATGAGCCAAGCTGTCAACACTGCGCCACCGGGCGGCCTGGGGCGCGACGGCCCCATCGCGCCCCTGACGGGCCCGATGCTGCTGGTCGCCGCCCTGATGCTGGCGGCGGCGAACTTCATCGCCGTCCTCAACATGACGATCGCCAACGTGGCGGTCCCCAACATCGCCGGCGCCCTGGGTGCGGCCGCGAGCCAGGGCACCTGGGTCATCACCTCCTACGCCGTGGGCGAGGCCATCACCGTGCCGCTGACCGGCTGGTTCGCCGCGCGCTTCGGCGCGGTGCGGGTGTTCGTGGCGTCGATGATCCTGTTCGGGGTGTTCTCCATCCTGTGCGGGCTCTCCAACTCGATCGGCATGCTGGTGGTGATGCGGGTGTTCCAGGGCCTGAGCGGGGGTCCGCTGATGCCGCTGTCGCAGACGCTGATGCTGCGCA
The DNA here is from genome assembly GCF_028687635.1 of Malikia sp. GTDB lineage: Bacteria > Pseudomonadota > Gammaproteobacteria > Burkholderiales > Burkholderiaceae_C > Malikia. The sequence goes on from NZ_JAQTZS010000018.1 coordinate 43,627, forward strand.
TCTTCCCCAAGGACAAGGCGGGCGCGGCGATCGGCATCTGGTCGATGACGACGCTGGTGGCGCCGGTGGTCGGTCCGATCCTGGGTGGCTGGCTGGTCGACGACTACAGCTGGAACTGGGTGTTCCTGATCAACGCGCCGATCGCCATCGGTTTCGGCCTGGGCGCCTGGAAGCTGCTCAAGCACCTGCGGGACGAGCCGGTGCGCAACCCCTTCGACAGGGTGGGCCTGATCCTGCTGATCGTCTGGGTCGCCGCGCTGCAGCTGGTGCTCGACGAAGGCAAGAACCTCGACTGGTTTGCCTCCAGCCAGATCATCGGGCTGTCGATCGTGGCGGTGGTGGGCTTTGCCGCCTTCCTGATCTGGGAGCTGCACGAGAAGCACCCGGTGGTCGACCTGCGGGTGTTCCGCCACCGTGGCTTCAACGCCTCGGTGATCACGGTCAGCGTCGCCTACGCCGCCTTCTTCGGTGTCAGCGTGCTCACGCCGCTCTGGCTGCAGAGCTTCATGGGCTACACCGCGACCGACGCGGGCCTGGCCACGGCCTGGACCGGCGTCACCGCGCTGTTCGTGGCCCCGATCGTGGCCAACAGCAAGCGCGATCCGCGCGCGCTGGTCTGCTTCGGCCTGGTCTGGATGGGGCTGGTGACGCTGTGGCGCAGCATCGCCAACAGCGACATGGCGTTCTGGGACATCGCGATTCCGCTGGCGGTGATGGGCTTTGCGCTGCCGTTCTTCTTCATCCCGACCTCGGGCATCGCGCTGGGCAGCGTGGAGGAGCGCGAGATGGATTCGGCCGCCGGCCTGATGAACTTCCTGCGCACGCTCTCGGGCGCCTTCGCCACCTCGGTGGTGACGACGGTCTGGAGCAACCAGACCACGCGCAACCACGCCGAGCTGGTGGGCCTGACCGACCGCGACGGCAGCGTGCGCGACCTGCTGACCCAGTCGGGCACGCCGCCCGAGGTCGCCACCCAGGTGCTGGACTACCTGCTGACCTCGCAAAGCGGCATGCTGTCGACCAACCAGGTGATGACCGGGGTGGCCGTGATGTTCTTCATCGCCGCCGCCATCATCTGGATGGCCCCCAAGCCCACGCGGACCATCGAGCCCGGCGCGGGCGGCCATTGAAGCTCCACCCTACAAGCAAGGAATTGCCATGTTCAAGCATCTTCTCGTCCCGACCGATGGTTCCCCCCTCTCGCAAGACGCCATCGCGCGGGCGGTGTCCTTTGCCAGGGAGGCGGGCGCGCGCATCACCTTTTTCTATGCGGAGCCCGAGGCACCAACGGCCTACCTGGGCCTGGGCGCCATCGGCAACCCGCACCTGAGCCAGGAATTGCGCGAGCGCCTCGACGGCGCGGCGCAAGAGATCCTGAGCGCCGCCCGGCAGCTGGCGCAGGCGGCCGGGGTGGATTGCCAGCAACTGGCGCGGGTGGGCGACCGCCCCTATGAGCTGATCATCCGGGCGGCGGAGTCCAGCGGCTGCGACCTGATCTTCATGGCCTCGCACGGCAGGCGCGGCGTCACGGCGCTGCTGCTGGGCAGCGAGACCCAGAAGGTGCTGACGCACTCGAAGATCCCGGTGCTGGTCTACCGCTGAAGCAGCCCCCAGCAGCCCAGCAGCGCCTTACTCGATGGTTTCCAGCGCCAGCACGCCGGTGGCGGTGTTGGAGATCGGCAGGTAGTAGTTGCTGTGCACCTGGCGCACGCCCGAGCCGGCGGTGGTGAGCGCGGCGCGCATCGCCAGCCACATCAGCAGCTCGACGCCCTGGGTGCCAGCCTTCTCGACGATCTCCAGGTCGCTGAACTGGGTCACCCACTCGGGGTTGGAGACCATGCTCCGCATGAACTGCTTGTCGAAATGGGTGTTGATGTGGCCGGCGCGCTCGCCTTCGAGCTGGTGGCTCAGGCCGCCGCTGGCCAGCACCATCACCTTCTTGTCGCTGTCCCAGGACTGGATCGCGCGACCCACCGCCTGGCCCAGCTTGTAGACGCGCCGGGTCGTCGGCAGCGGGAACTGCACGGTGTTGATGTTGATCGGCACGATCTGCACCGGCGCGACGGCATGATCGGGCCAGAACAGCTTGAACGGCAGCGAGCAGGCGTGGTCGACCAGCATTTCCTGGCAGGTCACGAGGTCGAACTCGTCGGCGATCAGGCGGTTGATGATGTGCCAGGACAGCTCCTGGCAGCCCGGGGTCGACGGCAGGGTCGGAATGCCCCAGCCCTCGTCGGCGTTGCTGTACTCGGCGGCGGCGCCCACCGCGAAGGTCGGCATCTTGTCGAGGAAGAAGTTCAGGCCGTGGTCGTTGTAGAACACCACCAGCACGTCGGGCTTGACCTGGCCCAGCCACTGCTGGATGGGCGGGAAACCGTCGAAGAAGGGCTTCCAGTAGGGCTCCTGCTGCAGGCCCTTGGCGAGCGCCTTGCCGATGGCGGGGATATGCGAGGTGGCGAGACCGCCGATGAGTTGTGCCATTTGTCCGTGCTCCGGTGTTACTGCTGGGCGTAGGCGGCCAGCTTGGCCATGAAGGCTTCCTTGCTCATGCCGGTCTGCTGGGCGCCGATGTCCTGCATGTCCAGGCCGAAGATGCCGGCGAACTTGGCCAGGTAATAGGCATTGCCGCCGGCGGCGATCAGCTCGAGCACCTGCTTGGAGCGGATCGCCGCCTTCTGCTGCTCGTTGAGGCCGAACTGGCTCATGTAGGCCTCGGGGTCGGCGACGAAGGCGTCGCGGTTGGCCTTCTCGTTGAACGAGAAGCACATCTTGTTGAGGGCATAGCCCTTCATGGCCTCGACGCCGTCGAAAGGCGTGGTGCCGGGAATGGTGATCTTGTTGTTCACAGCCGTCTCCTCTGGGGGTGGATCCATCACGGGAATGGCGCGAGTGTGCACAGGCTGTCACATAAAATAAACAGATTGATTCTAATACTTCCCATGAAAAAATTCGATTGGTCCGATCTCGATGTCCGGCTGCTGCAGCTGCTGGTCGCGGTGGTGGATCGCGGCAGCATCACCGGCGCGGCACAGCAGCTGGAGGTGACGCAGTCGGCGGTCAGCCACCAGCTCGACAAGCTGCGCGCCATCACCCAGGACCCGCTGTTCGTCAAGTCGGGCCGTGGCATCGTCGCGACCGCCCAGGCCGAGGCGCTGGCCGCGCGGGCGCGCGAGCTGCTGCGCCAGATCGAGCGCTTCGCCCGTGGCCACGAGTTCGACCCGGCGCGCTGGCAGACCCGCATCACGATCGCGGCCAACGACTTCCAGCGCGACTTGCTGCTGCCGGGACTGATGCACAGGCTGCGCGCCCAGGCGCCGGGCGTGACGCTGCGCGTGATCCCGTCCGGCGTGCCCCGGCTGGAGCTGCTGCGCAGCGACGACTGCCAGCTCATCATCAGCCCGCGACCGCCCGAGGGGGGCGACATCCTGCAAAAACGCCTGTTCGAGGACCGCTACCGGGTGTTCTACGACCCCCGGGCACGCCAGGCGCCGCTCGACCTGGCCGACTACCTCGCGAGCGAGCATGCGTCGGTGCTCTACGAGCCAAACCGCTCGCTCGACCTCGACGAGCTGCTGCTGCGCCAGGGGCTGCCACGGCGCTTCGGCGTGCTGCTGCCCGGCTTCAGCGCCCTGCCCGCCTTCATCCGGGGCACGCCGCTGCTGGCCACCCTGCCCGGCCTGCTGGCCCGGCAGACGCTGGCCGGGCTGGCCCATGCCGAGCCGCCGCTGCCCTGTCCGACGCTGCCGATGTACCTGATCTGGCACGCGCGCTACCAGCAGGACCCGGCCCACCGCTGGCTGCGCGAGCAGATCGAGGCGGGCGTGGCGCCGGCGCTGGCGGACCGGCGCGGCTGAGGCCGCGGCGTCAATCGATCGGCACCGCCTCGCTCGGCGCGGGCGCGCCGTGCTGCAACAACTGGAACAGCGGCTCGACCTCCAGCAGCTGGATCAGCACGCGCCCTTCATCCGCCTGGATCAGGCGCTCGACCAGGCGACCGGCTTCGGCTGCGCGACCCAGCGGCAGCGGCTGGATCTGGCGCTCGGAGAATTCGGGCACGCCATGGAGCTCCTCGATCAGCAGGCCCAGGGTCTGACCGGCATGGCGCACGATGATGACCTGGCTGCCGCCGTCGACGACCGTGGCCTGGCCGTGCAGCAGCCGGCCCAGGTCGAAGACCCAGACGAACTGGCTCGCGACGGCGTCCCCATGCGGCAACAACATGCCGATGCGACAGGGGTGGCCGCCAACCGACATCGGCGTCAGCTCGGAGGCCGGCAACGCCTGCTGGACCTGGCGGGCATCGATGGCCAGCAGGCTGCTGCCAGCCGAGAAAGTGGCGTATTCCCGCCCGCCTTCGCTAGCGGCCTCGGTGAGCGCGGCGGCCAGAGCCGGATGCAGCGCGCCGCCGCGTTCACGCACCGCGCCCAGCCGCTTGAACACCAGCGCCAGCACCTCCTCGCCATAGCCGTCGCTGACCTTGAACTCGCGGTAGCCCTGGCCGGCCGAGCAACCCAGGATGGCGTAATGGCCATCATGGACCACGATGCGCGCGACGCTGCGGCCGGTTTTGAGCGCCAGCAGGTCGGCATCGATGTCGAGCCGGCTGCCGACCGGCCGCGACGCGTCGGTGCTCGCCAGGATACGGGCCTGGCGGTCGATGTAGAAGGCCGTGCTGTCGCTGTGCTGGCCCAGGCTGCCGTGCAGCATCGCGGCGAGCTCGCGCCGGGCATCGAACACGATGCCGATGCCACCCAGCACGCGGTCGGGCTGGCCCGGATCGCGGATGGCGGCGTGGTAGGTATAGCTCGGCACGCCACCCGACAGCAAGGAGCCCTCGAAGGGCGTCACATGGTAGGACTGCTCGCTGCGCAGCTGCAGCACGGCGCCCAGGGTCTCGGCGTCGATGCGGTGACCGACGATGCTGTCGCCCGCCAGGCCTTCCTGCTCGGGATGGCTGCTGGCCAGGATGCGCCCGTCGCGGTCATAGACGAACAGCCGGTTGTAGACCGTGTAGAGCTGGTTGATGTAGTCCAGGATCGGCTTCATGTCCGGGGCCGGCTCGCCTGGCGCAGTCGCCAGCGCCGCGCACAGCTCCGGCGTCAACGCCCACCAGCGGCAGTCGTTGGCGCGCTCGTAGAGGTTGCGGTCCAGCAGATCGACCAGCAGGTGCGCGACCGATTCGGCATTGTTCAGATTGGACTCCAGCACGGTTTCGTACAGGTCGCGGATCGACTGCGAGAACAGCTCGTTGCTGCGCGCGCCGGTTTCGCTGATCTGCTCCAGGATGCTCTTGAGCTTGCGGTGCCCGCCGTCCTGGCCGGCCGAGACCAGCTGACCGTTCCAGACCACGCGCCGGATGGTATCGGTGGCGGTCATGATCTCGTACAGCGGCGGACTGAACGAACTGGCGTGGGACAGCAGGCCGCTGGCCAGCGCCGGCTCCAGGCTGTCGAGCGGCTGGCGGGTATTGGACGAAAAGGCCAGATCGACCGGAATCATGACCTGACCCTGCCAGCCCGCCGGGCCTTGGTAGCCCTGGTAGCCCTCGGCGGCAAAGGTGCGCACCAGGTATTCACGGCCCGCATGGACCCGCAGCCGCGGCTGGCCGCAGCGGTTGACCGGTACCCGGACACCGAGCGCGATCCAGCCCGGATCGGCGCTGGCGATGACCCGGTCCTCGGCGTCCAGCAGCAGCATGTTGGCCCGCCCTTCCGGGTCGCGGTGCGCACGGAAGATGCCCGCCATCTCGGCCGCGAAATCGAAGCTCAGGCACAGCAGGCCGATGACGGCGCCGCTGTCCGGATGCAGGATGCGGCGCGAATAGATCAGCGCCTGGGCCTGGCCGGGCCGCAGGTCGGTGGCGCGGAAGGTCTCGACGAAGCCGTCGCTGGCCAGCGTCTGCGCCAGCAGGGCATCCTGGCTGCGCTGGAGCGGCCGGTTGTCATCGAGATGCGCCAGCACCTGGCCCTGGGTGTCGAGCAGCAGGATGTCGTCATAGACCGAGTACAGGCTGCGGTAGGCGCGCAGGCGCGCGCGCACCCGCTCCAGCTCGCCGCGCTGGCCGGCGACGAAGGCGCACAGCTCGCGGTCGCGGGCCAGGAAGCCGACGTCGGCCGTGCGCTCGTACAGGTTGCGCACCACGATGTCGATCACGTACTGGGCCTGGGTGCCGATCGCGTCGAGCACGTTGGCCACCTTCTCGCCCACCAGGCTGGCGACCAGCTCCCGCTCCAGCCGCTTGAAGCCGGCGCGCGTGGCGGCCATGGTCGGCAGGATGCTCCTGGCCTCGACCGGGCAGTTCATCTTGGCCGACGACTCGATCATGCGCCACATCAGGTGGAGCTCGTGCAGCGACTGCTCGCAGCGAACCACGTCCCGCATGTACGGCAGGAAGGTGTCGATCGGGAGGGTCGTGGCGTCTCGGGTCATGGCATCTCGCGGCAAAGACCTTGACCCAAGCAAGTGACGTGCCATCGCTGGCCCCCTTCATGAGGCCGGCAAACGCACTAAATTGGTGCATACGCAGCCGCATGACCTTGCACTCTTGTGGTGCCCATCATGCTGCCGATGCACCAGAAACGACTGCGCCCAACCCGCCCAGCTGGGCCTGGCGCCAACGGTGCGGGTTCATGCCCATGCGGCGCTTGAAGAAGCGCGAGAAATACGCCGGATCGGCAAAGCCCAGCTCCTCGGCCACGCCCGCCACCGGCGCCGCGATATAGACCAGCCGGCGGCAGGCCTCGCGCGTCAGGCGCTCATGCACCAGTTCGAGCGCCGAACGCCCGCTTTCGGCGCGCGCCAGCCGGTTCAGGCGCGGCGTGCTCAGCCCCAGGCGCGAGGCGTACTGCTCAAGCGACCAGTGCTCCAGGAAACGCTCCTCGACCAGCAGCAGGAAGCGGGTGAACAGCGCCTGGTGCCGGTGCGCCGCCGCGCCGCCGGCCTGGCGCTGGCGCTTGCAGGCCTGCGCCAGCCGCCAGACCAGCGAGCGCGCCAACCAGACCGGCACCGGCGAGTCGGCATTGCCCGGCAGCATGAACTCGGCGGCCAGCTCGCGCAGCAAGGCATCGAGCCGCTGCTGCGGCGCCTCGCCAGCATCGAAGCGGATGACGGCCGGCCCGGCAAACAGCAGCCGGAAGGCCTCGCCCACCGCCTGGAACTCGCCCTCGACCAGGAAGCGCGCGCTCAGCGTCAGCACCAGGCCGTCGGTGCCGGGCTCGAAGCGGAAACCATGCACCACGCCGGGCGGCACCACGATCGCCGCCGGCCCGGCCACCGACTCGCGCGCCTCGTCGAGCAGCACCGAAACCTGGCCCTTGCGCACCCACAGGACCTGGTACAGGCCCTGGTGCAGGTGGGCGTCGATCTCCCAGTGGTAGAGGCTGCTGCGCGACCAGACCTCCTCGATGTGCAGCATCTCCTGGCCCGGACTGGCCACCTCGCCGTAGAGCGCGAAGCGCGGAATGCCCGCATCGCCCACGGGTCGGCGGGACGAGACGACACGGGTCTTCGCTGCGCCGCTGGCAGTCTGGTCGTGATTTTTCATGGTGGTCACATATGAACGAAAAGTGCAATTTTCAGCGCGTGATTTTGCATCGCGATTCGAGCGGGCTGGCCTTAAAGTCACATCCATCCCAGTTTGAGGAGACAAGATGACCGATTTCCATTTCGATCCCTATTCACCCGCGGTCGACGCCGACCCGTTCCCGTACTACCAGCGCCTGCGCGACGAATTCCCCTGCTTCTGGAGCGAGGAAGCGCAGATGTGGATCCTGTCGCGCTACCAGGACATCGTCAGCGCCGGCATGGACTGGCAGACCTACTCGTCGGCCAGCGGCAACCTGATGACCGAGCTGCCGGGCCGCGCCGGCTCGACCCTGGGCAGCTCGGACCCACCAAAGCATGACCGCCTGCGCGGCCTGATCCAGCACGCCTTCATGAAGCGCAACCTGCTGGCGCTCGAGGAGCCGATCCGCGCCGTGGCCAAGGAAGTGTTCGGTCAGCTCAAGGGCGAGAAGGAATTCGACTTCAAGGATGTCTCGGCCCAGTTCACCGTCAAGGTGCTGATGGCGGCACTCGGCCTGCCGATGGGCGACGAGGCCATCGTGGACGAGAAGATCGTGCGCGAGAACGCGGTGCTGATGGTGCAGTCCGACGCCCGCACCCGTGCCAAGGGCCCCGAGCATATCGCCGCCTTCAACTGGGTGAAGGACTACGCGGCCAAGGTGATCGCGATGCGCCGCGCCGAGCCGCGCAACGACCTGATCAGCAACTTCGCGCTGGCCGAGATCGACGGCGACCGCCTCGACGACAACGAGGTGCTGCTGACCACCACCACGCTGATCATGGCCGGCGTCGAGTCGCTCGGCGGCTTCATGATGATGTTCGCCTACAACCTGGCGACCTATGACGAGGCGCGCCAGGCCGTGGTCGCCGACCCGGCGCTGCTGCCCGACGCGATCGAGGAGTCGCTGCGCTTCAACACCTCGGCCCAGCGCTTCCGCCGCCGCCTGATGAAGGATGTCGAACTGCACGGCCAGACCATGAAGGAAGGCGACTTCGTCTGCCTGGCCTACGGTTCCGGCAACCGCGACGAGCGCCAGTACCCGAACCCCGAGCGCTACGACATCACGCGCAAGCCGCGCGGCCACCTGGGCTTCGGTGGCGGCGTGCACGCCTGCCTGGGCACCGCGATCGCCCGCCTGGCGGTCAAGATCGCCTTCGAGGAATTCCACCTGGTGGTGCCGCAATACCGCCGCGTGGCCGACCAGCTGCCCTGGATGCCGTCCTCGACCTTCCGCAGCCCGTTGGTGCTGCAACTGACCACCGCCTGATCATCCTGTAATCTCGAAGCTGCCGCCGGTACACCGGGCGGCAGCCTTTTTGCATTTTTGGAGACACCCCATGACCCAGATCACCTACGTCGAAGCCAACGGCCAGTCCACCACCGTCGACCTGCCGGACGGCTGGAACCTGATGCAAGGCGCCATCGTCAACGGCGTCGAGGGCATCCTCGGCGAATGTGGCGGTTCCTGCGCCTGCGCCACCTGCCACTGCTATGTCGACGAAGCCCGCCTGGGCGACCTGCCGCCGCCCAGCGAGACCGAGCTCGACATGCTGGAAAACGTCGCCGCCGAGCGCCGCGCCAACAGCCGCCTGGCCTGCCAGCTCAAGGCCTCGCCCGCGCTCGCCGGCCTGATCCTGAGCCTGCCCGCCATCCAGGAATAAGCCATGAGCGACAGCACCCAGGCTGGCATCGTGATCATCGGCGCCGGCCAGGCCGGCGTGCAGACGGCCGAATCGCTGCGTGCCGGCGGCTATGCAGGCAGCATCACGCTGCTGGGCGACGAGCCGCATGGCCCCTACCACCGC
>NZ_JAQTZS010000019.1 GCF_028687635.1 Malikia sp.
TAGACCATCATCAGCGCGCCGACGATCACCACCGCCATCCAGTAGTCGAGGCCGAACAGCAGCTTGATCAGCTGGCCGGCACCCACCATCTGGGCGATCAGGTAGAAGGCGACCACGACCAGCGTGCCCGAGGCCGCGAAGGCGCGGATCGGGGTCTGCTTGAAGCGGTAGCCGGCCACGTCGGCAAAGGTGAACTTGCCGAGGTTGCGCAGGCGCTCGGCCATCAGGAAGGTGATGACGGGCCAGCCAACCAGGAAGCCGATCGAATAGATCAGGCCGTCGTAGCCGTTGGCCATCACGGCGGCGGAAATACCCAGGAAGGAAGCGGCCGACATGTAGTCACCCGCGATCGCCAGACCGTTCTGGAAGCCGGTGATGCCGCCACCGCCGGTGTAGAAGTCAGCGGCCGACTTGGTCTTGGAAGCCGCCCATTTGGTGATGTAGAGCGTGCCACAGACGAACAGGCCGAACATCGCGATGGCGGTCCAGTTGGTCGACTGCTTGGCCGACTCGCCGAGGTCACCGCCGGCGGCGTGAGCCGCGCCGGTGGCCGCGAGGACCAGCAGCGCGCCCAGGAATGCGCTAAGGTTTTTCTTCATTTTGCGGCGTCCTTGAGGATTTCCTTGGTCAGCTGGTCGAACTCGCCGTTGGCGCGACGCACGTAGATGCCGGTGATCACGATCGTGAAGATGATCACGGCCATGCCGATCGGAATGCCGAGCGTGGTCACGCCCGCACCCATTGGCTTGGCCAGGAAGGGCTTGTTGAAGGCGATCAGCGCGATGTAGCCGTAGTACACGACCAGCATCAGGATGGACAGCAACACGCCGAAGCTGTTGCGTTTGCTTTGGAGTTCCTGATATTTGGGATTGCGCAGGATCTTGTCGACTACCGGATCACTCATGGATGTCTCCTCTCATGGTGTGGATGGGGCGTGGCATTTCATGTGAAGGGCTCACATGCATCCCATTCTCAGGTCGGGTCTGACGGTCGCCTTACGAAGCCGGTCAACCCGATCACGTTCACGGGTTTACCCTAGACGGGAATTACCCTGCCCCCATCAATCCAGACGCGGCCAGTCGAGACGGAGCCAGCCACCAAAAGCGGGCGCATGGACCGGCCAGTCGGTGGCCCTGGGCCGGGCATCGGGCTGCGCGTGCAGCAGGCTGGCGGCACGGATCACGCCGGCATGGGTGAACCAGACCCTGTCGCGGCTGTCGGGCATTCCAGCCGATGGGTGGCCCTGAACCCGGTCGCGCAGCACTTGGCCGACCCGCGCGAGCAGCTCGGCCACGCTTTCGCGCCCGCCAAAGCGGTGCGAATGAAAATCGGCGGTCCAGGCGTCGAATTCGGCGCGGTCGATGGCGTCCCAGCGGCTGAGCTCGAAGCGACCGAAATCCATCTCGTTGAGGCGCGGGTCGCTGACCGGCGGCGCCAGCTCGGGGCGCAGCGCGTGCAAGGCGAGCGCGAGCTGCTGGGCGCGCCGCAGCCCGGACATCAGCAAGGTCGCGCCGGCGGGCAGCACCGCAGCGAGTTCATGGGCGGCGCGCGCGGTATCGGCCGCATCGGCCGGCAGGTCGCTGCTGCCGTAGCAAAGGCCCGGCTCGACCAGCGGCCGGGCGTGGCGCACCAGCCAGAGGCGGCGCGAGGCGCTCATCGGGCCACCCCGGCGCCCAAGGCCAGGGCCAGGCCGAGGTAGAAGGCGATCTCGCCGACCTGCTGGGTCGCACCAAGTCCGTCGCCCGTGAAGCCTTGCAGCCGGCGCTTGAGCAGGCGCCGCATCCAGAGCGCCGCCAGGGCCGTGCCCAGCAAGGCCGCACCCCAGCTCGGGTCCGCCCTCCAGCCGACCAGCAGCGCCATCGCCAAGCCCCACCAGAGCGTTCCGGTGACCAGCGCGCCGGTGCTGATCGCATCGGCCAGCGGCTTGGACTTGGAGCGAGGGGTATCGCCGACATGGGGCAAGGTCGCGATCACGAACAGCGGCGCCAGCCTGGACGTCACATGGGCGCCGAACAGCGCCGCGACGGCCAGCGCGGCATCGACCTGCGCCAGCGTCGCGAGCAGCGCGCACTTGAGGCCGAAGGCCAGCACCAGCGCCACCGAACCGAAGGAGCCGATGCGCGAGTCCTTCATGATCTCGAGCGCGCGCTCGCGGTCGTAACTGCCGCCCAGGCCATCGGCGAGGTCGGCCAGGCCGTCCTCGTGGAAGGCGCCGGTCAGCCAGACCGTCCAGGCCGTGCTGGCCAAGGCCGCGACCCAGGGCGCGGCCGGCACCGCCGGCAAGGCCCACAGCAGAACGGCGAAAGGTAGCGCGGCCAGGAAACCGATCAGAGCACCTATCGATGGCATGTGCGCGGCACTGGCACGCAGCATGGCGGGGCTGTAGCCGACCCAGGCCGCCAGCCGGCCCGTGACCGGAATCCGGGTGAAGAACTGCAGAGCCAGCAGCCAGTGGCGCACGGACAGCAACAGGCGCTGCGTCATGCTGGACCGCGTCAGGCCGCGCCGTCCCGGTTCGAGACCCCGGCCGACTCGAAACTGGCCATCTCGCGCAGGATGGCGCAGGCCGAAGGCAGCAGCGGCCAGGCCAATGCGGCGCCCGAGCCCTCGCCCAGGCGCAGCCCGAGGTCGAGCAACGGCCGGGCATCGAGCTGGGCCAGCATCAGGCTGTGGCCACGCTCGCCCGAGCGGTGCGCGAACACGCAGCGCTGCAGCACCGCCGGCACCAGCCGCGAGGCGACCAGCACCGCCGAGCAGGTGATGAAGCCGTCGACCAGGATCACGCGCCGCTCGGCGGCGGCCTGCAGCACGGCGCCGACCATGGTCGCGATCTCGAAGCCGCCCATCGCGGCCAGCACGGCCAGCGGCTCGGTCACCCCCTCGTGGCGCAGCAGCACCTCGCGCAGCACATCGGTCTTGCGCGCGATGCCAGGCTGGTCCAGCCCGGTACCAGCCCCGGTGCAGTCGGCGATGTCCAGGCCGCCCAGGCGGGCCAGGATCAGCGAGGCCGGCGAGGTGTTGCCGATGCCCATCTCGCCCAGCAGCAGCGCGTTGCCGGGCAGGCCCTTGACCAGTTCGATGCCGTGCGCGAGCGCCTGCTCGCATTGCGTGGAAGTCATGGCCGGCTCGGTCGAGCAGTCGGCGGTGCCAGCAGCCACCTTGCGGATCTGCAGGCCCGGGCGCGGCGCGAAGTCGTGCGCGACGCCGCAATCGACCACGGTCATGCCGATGCCATGTTGGCGCGCCAGCACGGTGACGGCGGCGCCACCGGCCAGGAAGTTCTCGACCATCTGCCAGGTCACGTCGCTCGGGTAGGCCGAGACGCCGCGCCGGGTCAGGCCATGGTCGCCCGCGAACACCACCATCTGCGGCGCGCGCAGCTCGGGCGAGTCACTGCCCAGGATCAGGCCCAGGCGCAACGCCAGCGCTTCGAGCGCGCCGAGCGAACCCAGCGGCTTGGTCTTGTGATCGAGCTTGCGCTGCAGCGCTTGCGCCAGCACCTCGTTGTGCAGGCTGTCGATCCGGGGCAGGGTAAAAGTCATGGATTTTCCTATTGGGGTCAGAGACCGATTTTTTGACCAGCTCCAGCCGAACTGGCTTCAGGCGATCAGCGCGTCGAGCACGCCGGGGGCGGTATGCCGCTCAAGATAGTCCGCCAGGCCATCGAACACGCGGTCCAGCGTCGGGGCCGAGGCACCAAACAGCGCCTGCAGCACGGCCGGATCCTCGAACAGGCCATGCAGGTAGCAGCCCAGCACATTGCCGCGCTCGTTCTGCCAGGCCAGGCCGGGCAGCACCTCGCGCGCGATGTCGCCGGCGGCGGCCATGGCTGGATGCTGCGCGGTCTGGCCATGGTGGATCTCGTAGCCCCGCACCGCCACGCCCGACAAGGCCGACCAGGCACCCACCAGATGGCCGAAACCGGCCTGGGTGCGCTGGACGGTCTTGTCGGGATCGAAAACGGTGACCAGCGGCAGCAGGCCCAGTCCGGGCGCGTTGCCGTCGACGCCATGGGTATCGATCAGGGCCTCGCCCAGCATCTGCAGGCCGCCGCAGATGCCGAGCACCGCACCGCCCTGCCCCGCATGGTCGGCGATCGCGCGGTCCAGGCCCTGGGCGCGCAGCCAGGCCAGGTCGGAGCTGCTGTGCTTGGAGCCGGGCAGCACGATCCAGTCGGCGCCAGCGAGCTCGGCCGGGCTGCGCGCCCAGACCAGGCGCAGGCCGGGAATGTTCTTCAGCGGCTGGAACTCGTCGAGGTTGCTCAGGCGCGGATAGGCCACCACCGCGACCGTGCGCGTGACCGCGCCCTGGCCGTGGCTGCGGTCATCGAACACGCCGTCTTCCTCGGGCAGGCCATGCTGCCACCACATCGGCAAGGTGGCGACGGTCGGCACACCTGTCAACTGTTCGAGCTGCTCGGGCGCGGGCGCGAGCAGCGACGCGTCGCCACGGAACTTGTTGAGCACGAAGCCGTCGATGCGGGCTCGGTCGGCCTCGGGCAACAAGGCCCAGGTACCGTAGAGATGGGCGAAGGCGCCGCCACGGTCGATGTCGGTCACCAGCAGGCAGCGCGCGTCGGCCGCGCGCGCCACGCGCAGGTTGACGATGTCGCTGGCCATCAGGTTGATTTCGGCCGGCGAGCCCGCGCCCTCGATCACGACCACGTCGTGCTCGGCGCGCAGGTCATCGAGCGCCCGCACGATCCGGGGCCAGACCTTTTCCGAGCGGCCACGCCAAGGCATGGCGCTGAGTTCGGCATCGACCTGGCCCAGCATGACGACCTGGCTGCGGGTGTCGGCCTCGGGCTTGAGCAGCAGCGGGTTCATGCGCACGTCGGGCTCGGCGCGCGCGGCCAGGGCCTGGAAATACTGCGCCGAGCCGATCTCGCCCGATCCGCTGGGCGACGCGACCACGCGCGCGTTGTTGCTCATGTTCTGCGCCTTGAACGGCGCTACCTTGAGGCCCTGGCGCGCGTAGTGGCGGCACAGCGCGGTGGCGAGCCAGCTCTTGCCGGCGCCGCTGGAGGTGCCCAGCACCATCACGCATTTGGCCCGATGAATGGATAAGTCGGCTTGAAGGGTCATGTCTGATGGCGAATGGAGGTCCAGACCTGCGCCAGCGCGTCCTGCGCCTCGGGCGCGAGCACGCCCAGGCGCACGGCACCGGACAGGCCGAATGAAGTGGCGTCGCGCAGCTTGATGCCGCATGCGCGCAGGCGGTCCAGATCATGCCCGAGCTCGGGACTGACGGGACGGGCGACGAAGTAATTGGCCTGGCTGGGCTCGACCTGCCAGCCCATTTCCTGGCACAGACCAAGCTGCCGGCGTTTCCAGGCGCGCAAGGTCTGCAGGCTGTCTGCCAACCATTGCTGCACTGCCGACTGAGTCCAGGCTTGCAACATCGCGACACCATGGGCGCCAACCGGCCAGGAAGGCGATCGCGCCTGCAGGGCCTCGACCCGGTCGCCAGCGTCCCGAGGCGCGATCGCATAGGCCGCGCGCACGCCGGTCAGGCCCAGCGCCTTGTTCGGGGTCCAGAGCTGCCAGATCCGGTCCAGTTCATCGGCATCCAGCGCCAGCCGGCCCTCCAGGCGCAGCGGACGGTAGGCGCAGTCGAGCACCAGCGTCTGATCGGGATGCAGGCCCTGAACCTGCTGCGCCAGCGGCTCATGCGGCTGCCCCAGCGGACTCGACGGGTCGCAGGCCCAAGACAGGTCCGCCTCGGCGGAGTCAGTCACGGTCTGCAGGCCCCAGGCGCTGGCCGCCTGGGCGTAGTCGCCATAGTGAAACGGCGGCAGACAGACCGTGGCTGGTCTCTGCGGTGGCTGTGTCCTGTCCGAGGAAAGATACTGCAGCGAACTGGCCCTCTGGGCCGCCAGCGCGCTGATGCGGAAGATGAATTCGCTCGCGCTGCCAGCCAGCACGATGCGTTCGGCCGAAACCTGATGAAAAGCGGCCAATGACTCGCGCAGGGACTGATAGGCCGGGTCGGGATAGCGGGTCGGGTCCGCCAACTGAACCGCCGCCAGTGCCGCCGGACAGGGACCGCAGGCGTTGCTGTTGGTCGAGAAGTCGAAGCGGGGCACGCCGAAGGCGTCGGGGCCGCCGTGCAAACGGACGGATTCAGCCATGCCCGCCTCCGCTTGCCGGCCACAGGCCTGACAGCCAGATATCAAGCCGCAATTGCGTAAGTAACAAAATTAGCGCGACAAGTCCGATCAAGCCGATCGCACGCCCTGCCAGCGCGCAGGCCCGATCGGTGTCCTGCGGCTCGGGCGCCCGGCCCGCGGCGTTGAGCGTGTAAACCCCCGGCTTGCCGAGCCGGATGCCGAGCGCCAGCGCCAGCGCGCCCATCGGCCAGCCACCGTTGGGCGAAGGCGTAAGGACCGCCTCGCGCCGCAACCGCGCCAGCGGCACCAGCGAGAAGCCACCCGCCGCCAGCAGCAGCGCGCTCAGGCGTGCCGGCAGCCAGGACAGCAGATCGTCGGCATGCGCCGCCCATTTGCCGGCCCATTCCCAATGGCGCCCGCCACGCTCGCCACGGTAGCCCCACATCGCATCCGCCGTGTTGGCAAAACGATAGAGCGCGGCGCCCGGCAGGCCCGCCACGGCAAACCAGAACAGCGGCGCGACGACCGAATCGTTCAGGTTCTCGGCCAGTGACTCGAGCGCGGTTTCGCGTACCTGCGATGCACTCAGTTGTGAAGTGTCGCGGCTACAAAGCCAGGACAGGCGTTCGCGGCCCCGCGCCAGCGAGATCGACAGCGCAGCCTCGACCGCCTGCACTTCGCGCCTGAGCATGGCCCAGGCCAGCAACGGCTTGAGCAGCAGACCCAGCAGGATGGCAGTCGCCCAGCCGGGCAGTTGCAGCAGCCGGGATTGCAAGCCAGCGGTTACAGCCAGCACGACCGCGCCACCAGCACACCAGGCCAGCGCGCCCCGAACAAAGGCGGCGAGATCAACGGTCGCGACCGGACTGATGGCCTGACTGGTGCTCTGGCTCTCAACCTGGCCGCCAGACAGCTTGTCGGCTTGGCCCGACAGGGGCGCGCTGGCAAGCGGCGCAATGCGCTGACCGGCCCAGCCCAGGTAATTCCCGATCCAGACCACCGGATGCCAGCGCACCGGCGGCTCGCCCAGCCAACGGTCGATCGCCAGCGCCAGCAGCAAGGCCGATGCCAGGATGGCCGGTTCGAGCTCGCCGACTAGCATGCGGTCTCGCCCTGGTCGTTCAAAGTGGCCGCATCCTCCGCCGCCACGCCGGACGATGCGGATGGTATGGATGGTGCGAACAACGTGCTCGCACGTCCCCAGCCTTCATCGAACACCAGCTCGTTCAAGGGCTGGCGCCTGGCCCATTTCTGCTGCTGCAGCATCGGCTCGGCATAGAACTCGTGCACCGGACCGAGGCAAAGCAAGGCGATCGGCTCCGCGCCCGGCGGCAGACCCAGCAGGGATGCAAGCTCGGCCGGGTCGAACAGCGAGACCCAGCCCATGCCCAGCCCTTCGGCCCGTGCGGCCAGCCAGAGGTTCTGGATCGCGCAGCTGGCCGAGGCCAGGTCCATCTGCGGCAAGGTACGGCGACCAAACAGATGCTGCTCGCGCCCGTCGGCCAGGCAGACCGCCAGCAGCTCGGCGGCGTCGAGCAGGCCCTCGACCTTGAGCTGCATGAACTCGTCCTCGCGCTTGCCCAGGGCGCGCGCGGTCTCGATGCGCTCGCGCTCGACTGCCTCGCGCAGGCGCAGGCGCAAGGCCCGGTCCTGCACCCGGATGAAGCGCCAGGGCTGCATGAAGCCGACGCTGGGCGCATGGTGCGCGGCCGTCAACAAACGACGCAAGGTTTCGGGCTCGACCGATCCGCCGGCGAAATGGCGCATGTCGCGCCGCTCGAAGATCGCGCGGTAGACGGCTTCACGCGTCTCAGGGGAGAAGGCCTGCGACGGCTTGGCATCAGCGGCATCAGCGGCATCAGCGGCATCAGCGGCATCAGCGGCATCAGCGGCATCAGCGGCATCAGCGGCATCAGCGGCAAAAAAGCTAACGGCAGGCGACGGGATAGTCTCCATCGACCGGCCTCAGTCCTCGATGCCGCGCTGGGCCGGGATGCCAGCCTGGAACGCGTGCTTGATCAGCTTCATCTCGGTCACGGTGTCGGCCAGCTCGACGATCTCCTCGGGGCAGCGGCGACCGGTCAGGCAGACATGGACCTGGCCGGGCCGGCTTTTCAGGGTATCCAGCACCTCCGGCAGCGGCAGCCAGCCGTAGATCAGCGGATAGGTGATCTCGTCGAGCACGACCAGGAACAGCTCGCCCGACAGGATCGCCGCCTTGGCCTTCTGCCAGCCGTCACGCGCGAGCTGGGCCGAGCGCTCCAGGTCCTGGCTCTTCCAGCTGAAGCCGTCGCCCAGGCCTTCGATCGGGATACCGATCTGCTCGAACATCCGATGCTCGCCAAAGCGCGCCGACGGCACCTTCATGAACTGGAAGATCTTGACCGCCTTGCCACGGCCGTGTGCGCGCAAGGCCAGGCCGAAGGCGGCCGTGCTCTTGCCCTTGCCGTCGCCGGTGTTGACGATGACGAGGCCGCGGCGCTCGCCTTCGGCCTTCTCGTAGGGTTTTTCGGTCGGTGGGGTTTCGATCTGCATCTTGTTGAGTCCTTTAAGTCCTGCGGGTGAGTCTTGTTCATGCGACCGATGTGACCGGCAGCGCCACCCACTGCCCGGCCAGGGCGTGGATCGCGATCCGGTGGTCGAACACCTGTTCCAGCGCGCGCTGCGTCGCCGCTTCGTCGCAAGCTCCGTGGTGGGCAATCCGGCCCCGGTCCATCACGACCAGGTCGTCGGCATGCAGCGCGATCGAGATCTCGTGCAGCACGCTGACCACGGTGCGACCGGCAGAGACCAGCTCGCGCACCAGCAGCAGCCAGTCGGCCTGGTGTGGCGGGTCGAGGTTGGCCAGCGGCTCATCCATCAGCAACAGCTGCGCCTCGACCGCCAGCGCACGCGCCAGCAGCACGCGCTGGCGCTCGCCGCCCGACAGCGCGCCCAGCGGCCGGTCGCGCCAGTCCCAGGCCTGGGTCTGGCGCAGCGCACGCTCGACCGCCGCCTGGTCGGCGGGACTGGCCGGCGCCAGCCAGCCCTGGTGCGGCAATCGCCCCAGCATCGCGACGTCATGCACCGTCAGGTCCTCGGCCGCGACCTGGTTCTGGCCCAGCCAGGACAGCGCCCGCGCGCGTTCCTGACGCGGCCAGTCATGCAGCTCGCGTCCGAGCAGCTCGACCCGGCCGCTGCGGGGCAGCAAGCCGCCGATGGCTCGCAGCAGCGTCGACTTGCCGGCGCCGTTCGGACCGACGATGGAAGTCCAGGCCGAGGCGCGCAGCTCCAGATCGATGCCGTGCAGGATGGGGCGCCCGCCCAGGCTAGCGCCCAGACTGCGGATCACGTAGGCCGGCGCGTTCACGACAGTCCTCCCGCGCTGAGGCCGCTGCTGCGGCGGTGCATCAGCCAGAGCAGATAGCCGCCGCCCAGCGCCGCGGTGACGACACCAACGGGCAATTCCTGCGGCGCGATCACCCAGCGCGCCAGCAGGTCGGCCGCCTCCAGCAGCACGCCGCCCATCAGACTGGCCAGCCACATCAGCTGGCGGTGCGGCACCTTGACCACCGCGCGCACCAGGTGCGGCGCGGCCAGGCCGACGAAGGCGATCAGGCCGGTCTGCGCGACCGCGGTGCCGGTCGCCAGCGCCAGCGTGCCGACCAGCGCGGCACGCAGCGGCGCCAGCGGCAGGCCCAGGCTGTGCGCGGTCGCCTCGCCCAGGCTCAGGCCGTCGAGCACCCGCGCCAGGGACCAGGCAATGATCGAACACAGGCACCAGCAACCGAACATCAGCCCCCAGGCGGTCCAGCCGATGAAGCCGGTGGTGCCGAGCATGAAGGCCTGCATCGCCTGCAGCGATTCGGGCGAGAACAGCAGCACCAGCGAGGTCAGCGCGCCCAGTACCACGCCGACGATCACGCCAGCCAGCAAGAGGCGCAAGGTGTGGCCGACGCCGCGCGCGAGCGCCAGCGTCAACATCACCGCGAGCACCGCGCCGGCAAAGGCCGCGCCGGTCAGACCCAGCCGCACCCAGAGACTGCCCGACAGCATGCTGAAGGAGGCGCCATTCATCATGCTGGCGCCCACCATGCCGGCGCCACCGCCAACGGCGGCCAGCGCGATCGCGACACCCAGCGAGGCGCCCGAGGCGCTGCCCAGCAGGTAAGGATCGGCCAGCGGATTGCGAAACAGCCCCTGCGCCAACGCGCCAGCCAGGCCCAGCAGGCCGCCGGCGGCCCAGGCGCCCAGCGTGCGCGGCAGCCGGATCTCGGTCACGATCCGCCAGGCCATGTCGCGCTCGGCCGGATCGGCGCCAGCGTCGAGCAACGGGCGCAGCAGGTTCTCGAAGCCGGCGCTGCCGACACAGGTACCCAGGGCGGCCAACGCCAGCCCGATGAACAGCAGCCCCCAGCCCAGCAGGGAAGCCTGGCGCAGGTTCACGCCTTGCCCCCGGCGTTCTTGCCCTGGGGCTGATCGAACTTGACGGCGCCGGGCGCCTTCTCGGCCAGGCAGCGCGCCATCAGTCGCGCGCCGTCGGCCATGCGCGGCCCGGGACGCACCAGCACGTCGGATTCGGCGACCGGGAAAATGCAGACCCGGCCCTCGCGCACGGCGCGGATGTTCTGCCAGCCCGGACGCTGCATGAGGCCCTCGGCGTTGCGCTCGCCGATCATGATCACGTCCGGGTTGGCGCGCACGATGTACTCGGGATTGAGCTTGGGGAACGGCCCCAGGCTGGCCGGCAGGATGTTCTTCGCGCCCAGGCGCGCCAGGGTTTCGCCGATGAAGCTGGCCTCCCCCGCGCCATAGGGGCCTCGGTTGACCTCGAAATACACCCGCACCTGGCGCACGCTGGGCGGCAGCGACTGCGCGGCGGCCGAGACGCCGGCGTCGATATGGCGCCAGATCCGCTGCGCGTCCGGCACCTCCAGCACCTGGCCGATCTTGCCGAGCACACGCTGCACATCGGCATGCGTCTTGGGCTCCAGCGCCAGCACCGGAATGCCGAGCGCCACGAGTCGCTCGGCGGCACGCGACGAGGTTCCCGCCAGCACCAGATCTGGCCGCAGCGCGACGATGGCCTCGATATTGGGGTCGAGCCCGCCACCGACGCGCGGCAGCTTGCTGAGGCTGGCCGGCCAGGTCGAATAGCGATCGACACCGACCAGACGCTGGCACTGGTCGAGCTGGCAGACCATCTCGGTCAGCGAAGGCAGGATGCTGACGATGCGCCGTGGCGACTTCGGCAGATTGACCGGGCGGCCACGATCGTCGGGCAGCGTCAGCGCCGAAGCCAGCGTGGCGCCGCAGCACAGCAGCAGGGACAGCAGGCGCTTCATGCGGAGTCCTTCAGGGTCAGTGGCAGCCCGGCCGCCATCAGCGTGGCACGCGAGCAGGCGGCGGCAACGGCCTGGTTCAGCCGACCCAGCGTATCGACGAAGGCACGCACCTCGCGCCCGAGCGGGATCACGCCGAGCCCGATTTCGTTGCCGACCAGCACGATTGGCCCTGGAGTGGCAACCATCGATTGCGTAAGTTTCATAATTTTCGATTCCAGCTCGTCACCCTGCAGGCCGGTGCCGGCAACCGGCAGCATCAGATTGGTCAGCCACAGCGTCAGGCAGTCGACCACCAGCAAGGTATCGGGCCGGCTGCGCTCAAGCAGGGTTTCGGCCAGCCGCAGCGGCTCCTCGATCGTCTCCAGCCCGGGCACCCGCTCGGCGCGGTCTATTCTGTGGCGCCGGATCCGCTCGCGCATCTCCTCGTCCCAGGGTTGGCCGGTCGCGACCAGCGCGGCCCGGTGCCCGGGCGACGACTCCAGCCAGGCGCGCGCCAGCAATTCGGCGCGCCGGGACTTGCCGCTTTTCTGGCCGCCCAGGATCAGCTCGCTGCGCGCGACATTCAGCACAGGGCCTCCTGCGGCAGGAACAGGCTGGCCGCCGCCTCGGGGCTGGACGGGAACCAGGCATGGAAATAACTGGCCCGGATCGATCCTTTTCCGTAGACCGCCTCGCCCTTGTCCGGCACGACAGGCATGCCGGGGCGCGCGGTACGGGCGCATTCGGGTACATCGGTCACGGCGGTCGAATAGTGGAAAGTATGGCCGCGCAGCGTGCCCGCGCTCAACTCCAGTTGCTGCGGCCCCAGCCCCGCCAGGCGCTGCTGCATCGTCACAGAGCCAGGCAGCAGGCCCCACATCGGATGGGACTCGCCTTCCTGGTGGACGATGGCATCGAACAGCGCCATCATGCCGCCGCACTCGGCCCAGACCGGCTTACCCGCCGCGACATGATCCGCCAGGCTCGCGCGCAAGCCCGAGTTGGCACCCAGCCGCTGGGCGTGCAGCTCCGGGTAGCCGCCCGGCAGCCAGACCGCATCGCACGGCGGCAGCGCGGCGTCAAGCAGTGGCGAAAAACAGACCAGCTCGGCACCGAGCGCGCGCAAGGTGTCGAGATTGGCCTGGTAAATGAAGCAGAACGCCGCATCGCGCGCGACCGCGATCTTGCGTCCCGCCAGCAGCTGCGGCAGCGGGGGCATCGGCTCTGGTGCGGCGAAATCGACCGCCCAGCGCTGCAACGCGACCTCGTCCATCCGGCCCAGCGGGGTTGCTGCCAGCGCGTCGGCGGCGGCATCGAGCCGCTCCATCGCATCGGCCAGCTCGGTCGCCACCGTCAAGCCCAGATGGCGCTCGGGCAGGGTCAGCGCCGGATTGCGCAGCAGCGCGCCCAGCCAGTGCTCCGCCACCACGCCCTGCTCCAGCATGCGGCCATGCCCCTCGCTGGCGACGCGATTGGCCAGCGCGCCGGCCCAGGGCAGCCCGGGCCGGTAATGCTGCAGCCCGAAGGCCAGCGCGGCAAAGGTGCCGGCCATGGCCGAGGCATCGATCACCGCCAGCACCGGCAGACCGAAGCGCTGCGCCAGGTCGGCGGCGCTCGGCTCGCCGTCGAACAGCCCCATCACGCCCTCGACGATGATCAGGTCCGACTCCCGCGCCGCCGCGTGCAGCCGGACGCGCACATCGGTCTCGCCCGTCATCCAGAGGTCGATCTGGTAGACCGGTTGGCCGCTGGCGAGCTGGTGCCAGAACGGATCGAGGAAATCCGGGCCGCACTTGAAGACCCGCACCCGCCGCCCCTGGCGCGCGTGCAGGCGCGCCAGCGCCGAGGTGATGGTGGTCTTGCCCTGGCCGGAGGCGGGGGCGGCGACGAGGATGGCGGGGCAGCGGGGGGTTGACGTCATCGTTAAAGGCCTGGTGAGAGCAGCTTGTTACCTTGCCCAGGACAATGAGACAAAGGCATTACGCCCTGGCATGGAGTAGCCATTTGCCAGCACATAGTTCTTGTCGGTGACGTTGTTGATGCGTCCAAGCAGCGACAACTCCTTGCTCAGCTTCCAGGTTGCTCCCAAGTTCAGCAGAGCGTAACCACCGAGCGTGTCACGACCGGTAAAGTCCAGACTGTTGTCTTCGCGATCGCTGGCGAGCTTGAGTTCGCCGAACACCGTCACATCACCCAGACGATGACGCGCAGTCATGTTCAGGGTACCGCGAGCCACTCGTACCAGACGCTGGTTATCGGTCAATGGATCGCTGGAACGGCTGCGTGGATCGGCATAGTCGTAGGAGATGGCGTAGTTGCTGTTGCCATGCTGCCTGTCAGCACTGATCGTCATGCCGCGCAATACGGCCATCGAACTCTGCGTGTTGGTCGCGGGCAGAATGAAACCATCGATCTCGTTGCGGTAAACCACCCCGGTAAAGTTCAGCCCCGCCGCACTGTACTTCAAGCCGATCTCTTTGGCGTGGTTCAGTTGCGGAGTCAATGTGGGGTTGCCATATCCTGGGTAGTAGAGCTGATTGAAGGTCGGTGCCTGGAAACTGGTTCCCACGCTCGCGATGGCCCTCAAATTGCCCGACAACTTGTAGCCACCGGAAAGCGCCCAGTTATCGAATCCGCCAAACTGCGAACTGTCATCGTGCCGCAAAACCGCCAAGGCGTTCCAGTTGTTTCGGTTGAGCGCATAGGAAGCCACTGCGCTGTTGGTATCGCGATCCTTTACCGTATAGCTTGTCGTACTATCAACAGTTTCCGTTCGGTTTTCCAGAACGAGCGACAGCAAATCCCTGCCGATGGCAATATCGTTCTGCCAGGTCGCCTGCTGGCGCTGGGTATTGAACTTGCTGCTGCTCCCCAGGAATCCATCCGCTACCCGGTAGTAATGGCTGACGGCCTCTTCATCGACAGACGCGAGAGTCAGACTGGACTTCCAGACAGGCAGCCATTGCGCATCCCACTTCACATAAGTGTTATCCAGTTTGGGATAAGACCAGGAATCCGAGGTCAGGGGATTCAACTTCAGCGGGTTATCCAGACGAGGAGGCGCACCATCGAATTGATATTCGGATTCGCTGTGCATGAGACCCAGCGTCAGCATATGCTCCTTGCTCAGCTTGGCAGTCAGCTTGGCATCGAAACTCTCGGTCTTGAAGTGGTCATCATCTGGGTTGTATCCACCGGCAGCTGGATTACTCACCACACTGGTTCCTGTTCCCTGCTCGCGCGAAAGTCCCAGGCTGTAACCCAAGGCACCACTGCTGCCACGCAAGGAGGCATTGGCCTGCCGCTGGCCTGCGGTGCCGGCGCCCACGCCAGCACCCAGTTGTAATTCATCGGCTGGTTCGCGGGTGAATATCTGAATCACGCCACCCACGGCATCAGGTCCATACAAGGCCGACGCTGCGCCGCGCAGGATCTCGATACGTTCTATGCGATCGAGAGGAATGTTTTCCAGTGGCGCACCGCCCGAGGTCGCTGAACCGATACGGACACCATCGATCAGCACAACAGTCTGCGATGAGGCAGCACCGCGCAAAAACACGCCAGAAGAGGAACGATAACCTCCATTGGTTACCAACTGCACACCAGGCTGGAACGCCAGCAGCTCGCGCAGCGAACTCTGGCCACTGCGCTCGATCGCCTCCCGATCGATGATGCTGACATCCGCGACCACATCGGTCAGCGGCTGCGCGACCCGGGTGGCCGTCACCACCACTTCCTTCAGTGGGGATTGCGCAAGCGCGGGCAATGCGGCGGCCAGCGCCAGGTTGAGCACGGCCAGGCGTGCAGGGGAACTGCAAACTTTCATGAGATGAAACATAGAAGGATGCCCTCACCGCCTTCCCCGACGGTGCATGGACGTCACGGCCGCGCCTAGGCGCGGCCACTTCGTTGGCCGGTATCCGGGCTGGCGGAGACAACCTTCATCGCCTTCCCAGGCGCCCGAGGCGCCCAGTGGCTGGGAGATGAAAGCGGAGCTGAAAAGCTCGTCCGCTTACCGTTGCGGGGGCAGCGCTGGTTAGGAGTCCGCCGTGCGGCATCATCCCCCCAGCTTCCCGTTGAACTGCCACGCGAGAACCGCGCAGCGAGCACCAACAGGCCACATTCTATCCACCACCACCCCACTCGGCCATAGAATTGGCGCATGTCTTCTCAGTTCCAGATTGACCAGATCGCAGATCGCGTCGAGCGCTTGCTGTATCGGTACGCCGAGTTGCAGCAGCGCCATGCCGAACTTGCACGCGAACTCCAGCAAGCCCGGGAGCAGCGCGACGCGTTGAGCCAACGGCTGCAGACCGCCACGGTGCGGCTGGATGCGCTGCT
Source organism: Malikia sp. (assembly GCF_028687635.1). Classification (GTDB taxonomy): domain Bacteria; phylum Pseudomonadota; class Gammaproteobacteria; order Burkholderiales; family Burkholderiaceae_C; genus Malikia. The sequence goes on from NZ_JAQTZS010000019.1 coordinate 15,754, forward strand.
GGAACAACTGCCACTTCCCGTTGGAGACGCCCAATGAACCCACGCCACACGCCCCAGCTGCTCGAAGTCCAGATCATGGACCAGAGCTACACCCTCTCATGCCCGGAAACTGGCGAAGCCGCGTTGCAGGCTGCCGTCGCCAGGGTCGACGCCGCGATGTGCGCGATCCGCGACGCCGGCAAGATCAAGTCGCGCGACCGCATCGCGGTGCTGGCCTGTCTCAACATCGCACACGAGATCGAGCAGCAGCAGTCGGCACTGGACGAAACCGCACGCCAGCAGCGCCTGTCCGGCCTGATCGAGCGCCTGGACCAGACACTCACCACCGATGACGGCCTGTCCTGAGTTCGTTACCAGACCTTCGTTCCCGCTTGGCGCCAGACGCTTTTTGGCCTTACAATGAAGCTGTCTGTCGCCACTGTCGTGGCTTTATATTTCCTTGAACCAATGCTCTCTGAGCCCGGGCTTGGTACATTGCGCGGCTGGTGCGAGCGTCTCGCGTCAGATGAACCCGAAGCTGCGTTGCCCTCGCCCCCCTGAACCCCTCCGTTCAGGATGACGGTCCGACTTGGCGGCAGACACCCTCATTCGGCCCCAGCGCCCCCCACCCACCTGACTCGACGACGCCTTGGCATTCAGGCGGTCCGGTGGCCGTGCGGCCCAGTGCCGCACGCTGGAGTCACGCTCCAAGCCGGCAAAAAAACCCGTTTTTACCCAGTACCGGCTAGGAAAAGCCCCGCTTTGCGTTTAGGATTCGCACACCTGCTTGCAGCCCCGCTGCCCGCAAGCACAGAGTTCAACTTCCAGAAGGATTTGCTATATGGCAACTGCAAAGAAAGTCTCCACCAAGACTGCTGCTGCTCCGGCTGCCGCTCCGGCTCCTGCCGCCAAGCGCACCCCGAACGCCGCGTTCATGAAAGCCATGACGCCGAGCGCCGCTCTCGCAGCCATCGTGGGCGCTGCCGCACTGCCGCGCACCGAAGTCACCAAGAAGGTGTGGGAATACATCAAGAAGCACGACCTGCAAGACAGTGCCAACCGTCGCAACATCAACGCTGACGACAAGCTCAAGGCCATCTTCAAGAAGCCCCAGGTTTCGATGTTCGAGATGACCAAGCTGATCAACGAACACCTGTCCTGATCCGCTGCGGCATTCCGTGAAAAACCGACCCGAGGGTAACACCTGGGTCGGTTTTTTCTTGCCTGTATCCTGCCAGGCTCCGGCCCGGGGCAGTCTGGTTTTCAGGCGCTCGCGCGGACGGTGCGCTGCCCGACCCCCAGCGCCACGGCCACGGCCAACAGCAGCACCAGGCCGGCGCCAGCCAGCGTGGCGGCGTACCAATCCCGGTCCATCAGCACGCCGAACAGCAGCGGCGACAAGGCCAGACCGGCGTCCAGGCCGGAATACACGGTGCCGTAGATGCGTCCGGTCGCGCCGGCGGGCGTGGCTCGCCTGATCATCATGTCGCGACTGGGACCGCCGATGCCGACCGCGAAGCCCGTGGCCGCCAGCGCCACCATGGTGCCGGTCGCTCCCAGCCAGCCGCTGGCGCACAAGATCAGCAGCGCCGCGCCACCGCTCATGCAGATCGCGACGACCCGCTCGCTGCGGCGGACTCGCGCGGCCAGGAAACCGCCGGCCAGCATGCCGGCGGCACCGCACAGCATGTAGGCGGTCAGCGTCGCCGAGGCCGTCTCCAGGCTGACGCCATAGAGCGCGCGCAGGATCGAGACCGAAAAAGTGTGCACCACGGCCAGCGTGGTGGTGGTGAGCAGGAAGAAAGCGAAGCACCACCAGACGACAGGCAGGCGCAGGAAGTCGAATTCCCCCTCCCCGCCCACCTCGGTGCGCCGGGGTGCGGCGACCGTGCCCAGGTGCTGGCGTTGCCAGACCAGCAGCGCCAGCACCAGTGAGTAAATCAGCAAGGCCCCCAGGCAGGCCAGGCGCCAGTCGCTGGTGGCACCGATGCCGACCAGGAAGGCCGTGCTCAAGGCCCAGCCCAGGTTGCCGGACAGCCCATGCACGCTGTAGGCATGCCCCAGCCTGGGCGCAGAAACACGCTGATTCAGGATGGAAAAATCCACCGGGTGAAAGGGGGCGTTACCCAGACCCGCCAGCAAAGCCGAGAGCATCAGGCCAGCATAGCCTTGGGCCAGCGAGGCCGACAGCGCCGCCCCCATGAACAAGGTGATCGAGCCAAACAGCACCGGCCGGGCACCTACCCGGTCGACGACGAAGCCCGACAGGGCCTGGCCCAGGCCCGAGACCGTGAAGAACAGCATCATCATCCAGCCGAGCTCGGAATAGGACAGGCCGAAATCGCGCTGGAAGAACGGAAACAAGGCTGGCAGCAGCAGATGGGAGAAATGCGACATCGCGTGCGCGACACCAACCAACGCCATGACCTTCGCGTCGGCGCGCCAGGTGGTCGCAGATCGGGCACAGGCACCGGATTCAAGGGTATGACTCATGACGACAATATTAAGTTATGCATAAGACTGGCGTTGCGGCGCTGATGCGGACCGATATGCCGGCACAATATCGGGCATGAACATCGTGATCCTCGACGACTACCAGGATGCAGTTCGCAAGCTGCAGTGCGCGAACAAGCTGGAACCTTACAAGGCCAAGGTGTTCACCAATACCGTCAAGGGGGTGGGCCAGCTGGCGGTGCGTTTGCGCGACGCCGACATCCTGGTACTGATACGGGATCGCACGCAGATCAGCCGCCAGTTGGTGGAAAAGCTGCCGCGCCTCAAGCTGATCGCACAGACCGGCCGTGTCGGCGCGCACATCGACGTGGCGGCCTGCACCGACCACGGCGTGGCCGTGGCCGAGGGTGTGGGCTCGCCGATCGCTCCGGCCGAGCTGACCTGGGCCCTGATCATGGCGGCGATGCGCCGCATTCCGCAATATGTGGCCAACCTCAAGCATGGCGCCTGGCAGCAGTCCGGCCTCAAGTCGGCCTCCATGCCCAGCAACTTCGGGCTCGGCATGGTGCTGGCGGGACGGACCCTGGGCATCTGGAGCTATGGCCGTATCGGCCGGATCGTGGCGGGCTACGGTCGCGCCTTTGGCATGCGGGTGCAGGTCTGGGGCAGCGAGTCGGCGCGCCAGCAGGCCAGGGCCGACGGCTACGACACGGTGAGCTCCAAGGCAGAGCTGTTCTCCACCAGCGACGTGCTCAGTCTGCATTTGCGCCTGGGCGAACAGACCCAGGACAGCATTTCGCTGGAGGACCTCTCGCTGATGAAGCCGACCGCGCTGCTGGTCAACACCTCGCGCGCCGAACTGCTGCAACCCGACGCGCTGGTGGCGGCGCTCAACCGCGGCCGGCCCGGCATGGCAGCGGTCGACGTCTTCGAATCCGAGCCCATCCTGCAGGGCCACGCGCTGCTGCGGCTGGAGAACTGCGTCTGCACGCCCCACATCGGCTACGTCGAGCTGGAGAGCTACGAAACCTACTTTGCCGCCGCCTTCGACAACGTGATCAACTTCCTGCGCGGCACGCCGACCCACATCGTCAACCCCGGCGCGCTGCAGCCCAGGCGCTGAAGCAGGTCACGGACTGGCGCTTTAAGCACAATGCTAGCGCTAGGCCCAACGCTGGCGCCCAAGCCTGATCCAGGTCCAGGCCAGCGCCCCCAGCGAGGCCGTGCTCAAGCCGAGCAGCCCCAGCACCAGCGGATCCTGCCAGCGCGGCCTCCTGGCCTGCGCCAGCTGCAGATGGACGGCCTCGACCGCGGCACGCATGCGGGCCTGCTCGGCCTTCAGGCCCGCGAGCTCGGCCTGAAGGCCGCCTGCCCCCGCTGTGCTGCCACTGCCTGCGAGCTGGAACGGCATGGCACCGGTCTTGATCAGGTCGAGCTCCAGCCTGGGTCCCGTCGTGGCGGGCGCGGTCGGCTTGGCGATTGGCTGTTCGGCAGCGGCCACCTCGACCAGCACCTCTCGCACGGGGGCAGGCCGGGTCTTGGCCAGCGCGCGCTCGATGCCGGATGGACGAGGACGCGGAGGCGGCAGGTGGATCGGGGCAGGGCTGACTGTTCGGCGGCTTGGCGCCTCTGAGCTCTGCTTGCGCTGGCGCGTCGGACCCGCGCGCAGCCCGCCCTGAACGGACGCCTTCGGCTTGGCAACGGACCTGGCTGGCGCCTCGCTCGACGCGGCTCGCGCACGCGACCTAGCGGCCAGCTCCGGCATGCGCCGTGGCGGCAGGGCTGCTGAAGCCTGATCGGCCAGCAAGGCATAGCTGCGGGTGTAGGAATGGGAGCAACCCACCCGCATCTGGAGGGTCACGATGGGCTCGTTGACCGGCTGGCTGGCACGCACCCGCCAGCGGACGGCGCCCGATTCATCCGGAGCCAGGGTCGTCACCGTCACCGCGGCGGCTGGCAGGCGGCTGTCACCGTAGTGCACCTCGGCTTGCAGGCATTGCCCCGCGGCCGCATCGGACGCGCCCGCGCCCGCGCCCGCGCCCGCGCCCGCGCCCGCCATGACGATCAGTTCCAGCGGGCGGCCGATCACGACCTGACCCTGCGCGGCGCCCAGCGTCAAGGCGTGAATCTGCCCCGCTGCCGCCAACAACGTGATCGCCGTGGCATGTTTCAGCATTTCAAGCTCCGGTGAGCGCATGGCGCAATGTCGTGGGGATCTTCAATCCCGGACTCAATCGTTGGCCGAGGCGCGCACTTCGGCCAGCGAGGTCTGTCCGGCGAGGACCTTGTCAATACCGTCCTGACGCAGCGAACGCATGCCCTCGGCGACCGCGAGCTCCCGGATCTCGGTGGGACGCGCGCGCTTTTGCACCAGCTCGCGCACCGTCGGGGTGGCCACCAGCAGTTCGTGCAGGGGCAGACGGCCCAGGTAGCCGGTATTGGCGCAATGCTCGCAGCCGGCGGCGTGGTACTCCTGCAGGCTGCCATTGACCGCGTACCGGTGCCGCCATTCGGCGTGCAGGACGGCGGGGTCACGCTGGGCATGTCCGCCCGGCAAGGCGCTCTGGTAGTCCTCGGTCATCTCGTGCAAGCGCTCCGGCGTCATGGGACGAGGCTGGACACAGGACGGGCACAGCCGGCGCACCAGGCGCTGCGCCAGCACGCCTTGCAGCGAATCGGCGAAGGAAAAACTGTCGACCCCCAGGTCGTTCAGGCGCACGATGGTCTCGGCCGCCGAATTGGTGTGCAAGGTCGAGAGCACCAGGTGGCCGGTCAGCGAAGCCTCGATCGCGATCTCAGCGGTCTCGGAGTCGCGGATCTCGCCGACCATGATCACGTCGGGATCGGCGCGCAACAGGGAGCGCAGCGCGGCGGCGAAGTTCCAGCCTATCCTGGGATTGACCTGGATCTGGCGCAGCCCATGCTGGGTGATCTCGACCGGATCCTCGGCGGTCCAGATCTTGCGGTTGGGCCGGTTCAGGCGCTGCAGGGCCGAGTGCAGCGTGGTGGTCTTGCCCGAGCCAGTCGGCCCCACGCACAGGAACAGGCCGTAGGGCCGCTCGATCAGGCGCTCCAGTTGCTTGAGGTTGCGCGGCGCGAGCTCAAGCGCATCAAGTGCCACGACCTTGAAGCCTGTCAGCAGCCGCATCACGACGTCCTCGAGCCCGTGGGCCGTCGGGATGGTGGCGACGCGCAACTCGATCGGCAGGCCACCGAATTTCGCGAAGTTGATCTTGCCGTCCTGGGGCTTGCGCCGCTCCGAGATATCGAGGTCGCACATGATCTTGATGCGCGCGATCAGGGCGTTGCGATAGCTGGGCGGCAACTCCAGGTAAGGGCGCAGCTCGCCATCGATGCGAAAGCGGATCGCCACCTTCTCGTGCCCGGGATAGGGCTCGATGTGGATGTCGGAAGCGCGCTGATGATAGGCCTCGGTGATCATCGAGTTGATCAGCCGCACCAGGGTATTGTCGGACTGCGCGATCGACTTTTCTTCCTCGGCTGGCCGGGGCTCTCCCCCCGCCAGTTCCGCCGCCAGCATCCAGGCGTCCTGCTCGGAGGCGGCGCGGGATTCGCTCTCGACGCGCGGCGGGCGCTCCTTCGGTGCCGGACTGCCCCCCATGCCAATGCCACGGTAAGCCTTGGCGATTTGCGCCACCAGGTCGGCGCTGGTCGTGACCACCGGTCTGACCTTGCGCTGGCTGGTGAATTCGAGCTCTTCGAGCACCTTGAACTGCAGCGGGTCGGTCATCGCGACGACCAGGTTGGACCGCCACTCCATCAGCGGCAGCACCTTGAGCTTGACCGCGGTCGCCGCCGCTACCCTGCGCAGGGCCGCGACATCGATGCTGAACTGCCTGAGGTCGACGAAGGGATAGCCCATCTTGGTCACGAGCGCGAGCTGCAGGTCGGCCGTCGTGACCAGCCCCATGTCCAGCAGGATCTGTCCCAGCGGAACGGTCTTGCCCTGCGACTGGCGGGACAGGGCCTCGGACAGCTGCCCCATCGAAAGCTTGCCCAGGCCCAGCAGGGCCTCGCCGATCGGCATGGGCTTGAAGCGCAGCTGCGACTCGAGCGCGGCGCTCAACTCCTCGCGGCTGGTCCTGACCGCGTTGAGCAGGCTGGCGGGTACCAGCTCGGAAGCTGGCAGATCAGGCTCCCGCGGCGCGAAGCCTGGAGGGTCTGACAGCGAAGGCTCGGCACTGGACTTGTCCTCGTAGTCGAAGCGGCTGGTGCCTGTCATGGGATTGAAGATGCAAAAATGGCATTCAGATGTGGATCAGCCATTGGATCACGTTTTTGGCGATGAATCCAAGCATGCCGAAGGACAGCACGAGAAAGAGCACGAAGGTGCCGAACTTGCCGGCCTTGGACTCGCGCGCCAGGTTGAACACAATGAACAGCATGAAGAGGATGAAGGCGGCGACGCCGAAGGTCAGGCCGAACTCGGCGATCTGATCCTCGTTCAGGCCGAAAAGACTGTTGTCCATCTTCAGCGCCCCTCCTCGGCCGATGCGCCAGCGCTGAGCTCGCGGTAGGCGTGCCAGCTCGCGTGTCCCAGCAGCGGGACCACGACCAGCAGGCCGATCAGCCAGGTCAGCAATCCCAGCATGACCAGCAACACGATCAGGATGGCCCACCAGGCCATGACGACCGGGTGATCGGCGACCGCGCGCCAGCTGGCGCGCACGGCGCTCCAGAGCGAACAGTCACGATCCACCAGCATGGGCAGGGTCAGCACGCTGGAGGCAAAGACCGGCGCCGCCAGCAGGCCACCCAGCAGCATCCAGAGCTCGAACAGGAAGGGTGAATCGGCCAGCACCACATGCCGCAGGAAGTCGGACAGGCTGTTGATCGGTTCGGGGGTCAGCAGAGTCAACAGGCTGGCCGAGGTCAGGACCCAGCCGGTGCCCGCCAGCCCCAGCAGCAGGCCGAAGGCGACCAGGCGCGAATCGCGCCCGCGCCAGAGCGCGATCACCTCGCCCAGCCCTGCCAGCCGGCCTTGTTCGAGTCCGCGGCTGACCAGGTACAGCCCGGTGGCCAGCACCGGCGCCACCAGCATGAAGCCGGAGAAGGCCCCCGCCAGCAGCCAGAAGCGCTGACCGGCGACGGCAAACAGCAAGGCGCCAAACAGCGAGGCGCACAGACCGTGCACCAGTCCTGGCAGGGGAGCGTCGCGCAGGTCGAGCCAGCCGCGGGCGAGCCAGCGCAGCGGGGAAGCCAGTGTCACGCCGGACGAGGCAGCTTGCTTGTCGTGCATTGGATTCAATGATCGTGGATGAAAAAAGGGTTAGCTCCGATTGGATCACAAGCCCGAGGCCTGGATCAGTGTGGTGGCATAGGGCGTGCGGGGAGTCCGCAACACGGACTCGGCAGGCCCTTGCTCGACCAGCCGGCCCGCGCGCAGCACCGCGACCTGGTGCGCCATGGCCCAGACCACCGCCAGGTCATGCGTGATCAGCAAATAGCTCAAGCCTCGCTCGCGCTGCAGGCGCAGCAGCAGCGCGAGCACCTGTTGCTGCACGGTCACGTCGAGCGCGCTGGTCGGCTCGTCGAGCACGATCAGCTCGGGCTGGACGATCAGCGCGCGCGCGATCGCGATGCGCTGGCGCTGGCCGCCCGAGAACTCGTGCGGATAGCGCTGCAGCCAGGACGGCTCCTCGGCCGGCGACAGGCCGGCCAGCAGGCCGACCTCGCGCAGTGCGTCGAGCACGCGGGCGCGCCGCGCCGCAGCGGGCAAGGCCGGTTCGTGCACCCGCAGGCCCTCGCCCACGATCTGCTCCAGCGTCAGGCGTGGCGACAGCGAGGAATAGGGATCCTGGAACACCACCTGCACGCGCCGGCGCAGCTGGCGCAGCGCCCCGCCCTGGCGGCCATCCCAGGACTGGCCGAGCACGCTCAGGTGACCCTGATGCGGCAGCAGGCCGAGCACCGCCAGCGCCAGCGTCGACTTGCCCGAGCCCGACTCACCGACCACCCCCAGCGTGCGCCCTGGCGGCAGGCACAGGTCGATGCCATCGATCACCAGGCTACTGCCGCGCCGGAACCAGCCACGCCAGCCAGGCAGCGGCACGGGATACGAGACCCGCAAGGCCTCAATCACCAGACTGGGAGGCGATCCCTGCGACTGGAGCGCAGCGTCTGGCGGCAGGTCCCGGCGCGGCAGGCTGTCGAGCAGCGTGCGGGTGTACGGCTGGCTCGGCGCGGCGAAGAGGCGGTCGACCGCGCCCTGCTCGACCACGCGGCCGTCCCGCATCACCAGCACGCGGTCGGCGAAGCGCCGCACCAGATGCAGGTCATGGGTGATGATCAGCACCGCCAGGCCCAGGCGCTGACGCATCTCATCGAGCAGCGCCAGCATCTGCAACCTCAGGTGGGCATCGAGCGCCGTGGTCGGCTCGTCGGCCACCAGCAGGCGCGGCTCGCTGGCCAGTGCCATCGCGATCAGCGCGCGCTGGCGCTGGCCGCCACTGAGCTGGTGCGGGTAGGCGCGCGCCTTGGCGACCGGGTCGGGCAGGCCGACCGCCGCGATCTGCTCAAGCACGCGGGCCGCAGCCTGTGCGCCAGTCAGACCCTTGTGCAGCTGCAGCACCTCGGCGATCTGATCGCCCAGCGTCAGCAGCGGGTTGAGCGCGCTCATCGGCTCCTGGAACACGTAGGCCACCGCGCCGCCGCGCAGCGCGCGCAAACCGGGCTCGTCGAGCTCACCCAGTTCGACCCCCTGCAGTCGCACCGATCCCGTCACCCGGGCCTGCGGCAGCAGGCGCAGCAGGCTCAGCGCCGTGATCGTCTTGCCCGAGCCCGACTCGCCGACGATGGCGAGCTTCTCGCCCGCGTTCAGGCTGAAGTCGATGCCATGCACCAGCTCGCGCCCGCCCAGGCTGACGCGCAGGTCCCGCACATCGAGCAGGGGCGGCGGCACGGGTAGCGTTGTCTCCAGCGAAGTCACAGCACGGCCTTTCTCGGGTCAAGCGCATCGCGCAGCGCATCACCCATGAAGGTCAGCAGCAGCAGCGTGCCCACCAGCAGCGTGAAGGTCGACAGGGTGATCCACCAGGCGTCCAGATTGGCCTTGCCCTGCGCCAGCAGCTCGCCCAGCGAGGGCGTGCCCGGCGGCACCCCCAGCCCCAGGAAATCGAGCGAGGTCAAGGCCAGGATGGCCGCGCTCATGCGAAACGGCAGGAAGGTCACCACCGGCGTCAGGCTGTTGGGCAGCAGGTGGCGCCAGATGATCTGCCAATGTCCCAGCCCGAGGGCGCGCGCCGCGCGCACATAGTCGAGCTGGCGGTTGCGCAGGAACTCGGCCCGCACGTAGTCGCTCAGGCCCATCCAGCCGAACAGGCTCAGCAGGATCAGCAGCAGCCAGAGGCCGGGCTCGAACAGCGCCGAAAAGATGATCAGCAGGTAGAGCTCGGGCAGCGCGCTCCAGATCTCGATCAGGCGCTGCACCAGCAAGTCGGTGCGGCCGCCGAAATAGCCCTGGATCGCCCCCGCCACCAGCCCCAGCAGCACGCCCGAGCCGGTCAGCGCGAGCGCGAACAGCACGGATAGCCTGAAACCATAGAGCAGCCGCGCCAGCACGTCGCGGCCACGGTCGTCGGTGCCCAGCCAGTTGTCCGCCGAAGGCGGCGCCGGGTGCGGCTCGCGCGCGAAGTAGTTGATGGTGCCGTGGTGGTGGCGGTTCGGTGCGTGCAGCACCCAGTTGTCGGGCTGGTCGAGCTGGCGCCGGATGAAGGGGTCGAGGTAGTCGGTCGGCGTCTCGAAGTCGCCACCAAAGGTCGTCTCGGGCAGCTCCTGCAGCACCGGAACATACCAATGCCCCTGGTAGCGCACCAGCAGCGGCCGGTCGTTGGAAACCAGCTCGGCCACCAGGCTGAGCGCGAACAGCAGCGCGAACAGCCGCAGGCTGAACCAGCCCAGCCGATGGGCGCGAAAGCGCCGCCAGGCCAGGCGCCAGGGGCTGGCAGCGAGTTGATCAGTCGAACTTGACACGCGGGTCCACCCACAGATAACAGAGGTCGCTCACCAGCTTGGTCAGCAGGCCGATCAGCGTGAAGAGGTAGAGCGTGCCGAGCACGACGGGGTAGTCGCGCCGGATCACGCTCTCGTAGCTCAGCAGGCCCAGGCCGTCGAGCGAGAACAGGGTCTCGATCAGCAGCGAGCCGGTGAAGAAGGCGCCGACGAAGGCGGCTGGAAAGCCGGTCACGATCGGCAGCAGCGCGTTGCGCAGCACATGGCGCGTCAGCACGCGGCGCTCTGACAGACCCTTGGCGCGCGCGGTCAGCACATACTGCTTGCCGATCTCTTCGAGCATCGCGTTGCGCGTCAGCAGCGTCGTGACCGCGAAGGCGCCCAGCACGCTGGCCGTCACCGGCAGCGCGATATGCCAGAGATAGTCAACCACCCTGGCGCCCCAGCCGAGCGTTTCCCAGTTCGACGAGGTCAGCCCGCGCAGCGGAAACCACTGCAGCTGGCCGCCGAACACCACCAGCAGCACCACGCCCAGGACAAAACCTGGAATCGCGTAGCCCGCCAGCACCAGGATCGAGGTCACGGTGTCGAAGCGGCTGCCGGCACGCACCGCCTTGGCGATGCCCAGCGGCAGCGAGACCGAGTAGGTCAACAGGAAGGTCCACAGCCCCAGGCTGATCGAGACCGGCAGCTTCTCCTTGACCAGGGTCCAGACATCCTTGTGGTGGTAGAAGCTCTGCCCCAGATCAAAGCGCGCGAACTGGCCCAGCATCCGCACGAAACGCTCGGGCGCGGGCTGGTCGAAACCGTAAAGACGCCGGATCTCCTCGATGCGCTCAGGGTCCACGCCCTGGCGCCCACGGTAACCGGCACCAGCCTGGGTGGCACCCTCGCCGCCGCTGTCGCGCCCCTGCAGCTGGGCGACCATCTGCTCGACCGGGCCGCCCGGCACGAACTGGATCACGACGAAGGTCAGCAGCAGCACGCCGAACAGGGTCGGCACCATCAGCAGCAGGCGCTTGAGGAGGTAGTGCCACATCTCAGTGCCCGCCCTTCACCGGGCGGGCGGCGCGGTTGACCGGGCTCGCCCACCAGCTCGACAGCAGCCAGTTTTCCGGCTGGTAATACCTGGGCAGCTGGCGGGGTCGCTCGAAGCGGCCAGCGCGCCAGGCGATGCGGTGCACGCCTCCGTACCAGTGCGGCACCGCATAGTAGCCATGGCGCAGCACGCGGTCGAGCGCACGCAAGGCCGCCACCAGCTCGGGGCGCTTGCGGGCGGCCAGGGCGCGCTCGATCAGCGCATCGACCACCGGGTCGCGCACGCCGATCAGGTTGGCCGAGCCTTCGACCGTGGCGGCGCGCGAGCCAAAGCGCTCGATCAGCTCGGCCCCTGGCGCCTCGCTGCCCACGATGCGGCTGCTGATGAGCTCGAAGTCGAAACCATCCAGCCGTTTCTGCAGCAGCGCGAAATCCACCATCTTGTGGCGTGCCTGGATGCCAAGCTTTTCGAGGTTCCTGGCGAAGGGCGTGAAGACCCGTCCCATGGCGGCGCTGTTGTCGACGAACTCGATCGTGAAGGCTTCGCCACGATCGTTGCGCAGCGCGCCATCACGGTAATGCCAGCCCGCCTGCGCGAGCAGGTCACGCGCGCGCCGCAGGTGGTCGCGCAGCATCTGACCCGAGTCGGGGTCCAGGCGGGTCGCGGGCGGCAGCGGCACGGGCTGCTCGAAGACGGCCGCCGGCAGCCGCTGGCGCCAGGGTGTCAACAGCGCGAGCTCGTCGGCACCAGGCAGTCCGCTTGCCTCGAAGTCGCTCGCGACGAAGAACCCGCGCACCCGGGTGTAGGCGTTGTAGAACAACTGGCGGTTCATCCACTCGAAATCCAGCGCCAGCCCGATCGCCTCGCGCACGCGCGGGTCGCTGAATTTCGCCAGCCGGGTATTGAACAGGAAGCCCTGGAAATCACCCGCATTGCCATGCGCCAGCTCTTCCTTGACCAGCAGGCCGCGCTCGAAGGGCCGGCCCTGGTAGGCCTTGGCCCACTCGCGCGCGACGAAGGCCTGGATATAGTCGAACTCGCCGGCCTTGAAGGCCTCGAGCTGGGCCGTGCTGTCCTGGTAGAGCCGGTAGGTGATGCGGTCGAAGTTGTACATGCCCCGGCGCACATTGAGGTCAGCCGCCCACCAGTGCGGATCGCTCTCATAGCTGACGTCCCGCCCGTAACCTTGGGTAGCCAGCCGGTAGGGACCGGAGCCGATCGGCGGCTCGGCCACGATGCGGTCCAGCGGCTGACGCTTGCCGCCCACCAAGCCCCATTGCCGGCTGAACACCGGCAGGCTGCCGGCGATCAGGGGCAGCTCGGCGCTGCGACGCGCGAAATCGAAGCGCAACAGGCGCTCCCCCAGCACGGTCGCGCGCCGGATGTCGGCGAAGTAGCTGCGGTACTGCGGCGCCGCCTCGGGCCCGGTCAGCGTATCGAAGGCATGCTTGACGTCGGCCGCCAGCACCGGCTCGCCATTGTGAAAGCGCGCCTTCGGGTGCAGCCGGAAGGTCGCCGACAGGCCGTCCGGCGTCACCGTGACGTCCTCGGCCAGCAGGCCGTAGGCGGTGTTGGGCTCGTCGAGCGAGCCGGTCAGCAGGGTTTCTAGCACCAGAGCGTTCAGGCCTGGCGGCGCCGTGCCCTTGAGCGTGAAGGGGTTGAACTTGTCGTACTGGCTCGCCCGGGTGGGCGGCACCAGCGCGATCTCGCCGCCCTTGGGCGCGCGCGGGTTGACATAGTCGAAATGGGCGAAGCCAGCCGGGTACTTGAGCTCGCCGAACTGGGCCCAGGCGTGCGCGGCCCGCGCGGGCAGGACGCAGCAAAACAGCAAACTCGACAGCCCCAGGCTCAGGAGGGGTAAACGCATGCGACAATTCTGCCCAAGTTTTTCTGGAGATTGACTCATGGGTTTTCTCGCTGGCAAGAAATTGCTGATCACTGGTCTGCTGTCCAACCGTTCGATTGCTTACGGTGTCGCCAAGGCCTGCCACGCGCAAGGCGCCGAGCTGGCCTTCAGCTACGTCGGTGAGCGCTTCAAGGACCGCATCTGCGAGTTCGCCGCCGAATTCGACTCCAAGCTGGTGTTCGATTGCGACGTCGGCAGCGACGAGCAGATCGAGCAGATGTTCAAGGACCTGTCGGTTCACTGGCCGACCTTCGACGGCTTCGTGCACAGCATCGGCTTCGCGCCGCGCGAGGCGATTTCGGGCGACTTCCTCGACGGCCTGAGCCGCGAGGCGTTCAAGATCGCGCTCGACATCAGCGCCTACAGCTTCCCCGGCATGGCCAAGGCCGCCAAGCCCTACCTGAACGACAAGGCCGCGCTGCTGACGCTGACCTACCTGGGCGCGGTGCGCACCATCCCGCACTACAACACCATGGGCCTGGCCAAGGCCAGCCTGGAAGCCAGCGTGCGCTACCTGGCCGAAGCCCTGGGCACCCTGCCCGACGGCCGCAGCATCCGCGTCAACGGCATCAGCGCCGGCCCGATCAAGACCCTGGCCGCCAGCGGCATCAAGGACTTCGGCAAGCTGCTGGGCATGGGCGCGGCCGCAGCCCCCTTGCGCCGCAACGTCACGATCGACGAGGTCGGCAACGTCGCAGCCTTCCTGCTGTCGGACCTGGCCTCGGGCATGACCGCCGAGATCTCCTACGTCGACTGCGGCTTCAGCTCGACCGCCGGCGTCAGCCGCGACAGCGCGCAGATCGTCTGATCGGTCCTTGCTCCGGCGGCCCAGCGGCCGTCGTCAGCCACCCGCAAAAAAACCCGCCTAGGCGGGTTTTCTCATGGCTGGAGCCGGGGGAAGTCCGTCAGGCCTGCGAAGCCTTCTTGAGGATCACGTAGAGCTCATCCTTGAGCGCCAGCTTTTCCTTCTTGAGGGTTTCGATCTCGACCTGGGTGCCGGGAGCGATGTGGGATTCCATGTTCTTGATCTGCTGATCGAGTTCGTTGTGCTTGTCGAACAGGCGCGAGAAATGGTGGTCGCTGGTCTTGAGCTGGGTGATCAGTTCGCGGTACTCGGGAAACATGTTTACTCCTGATAAAAGTTGAATTCTTGCGCCATCCCATGGATGGCGTATTGATCTAGTTCAAGAAACCTTCACGCAGTCGGCGAAGTAGCGCTTCTTGCCGTCCTCGCCGTCCTCGACCACCAGACCGTGGATGTCGGTCTCGAAGCCCGGGCAATGCTGGTTGAACTCGCGCGAGAACTTCAGGTAGTCGACGATCTTCTGGTTGAAGACCTCGCCCGGAATCAGCAACGGGATGCCCGGCGGGTAAGGCGTGACCAGGCCGACCGTGATCCGGCCCGCCAGCTCATCGATCGACACGCGGTCGGTGTTCTTGCGCGCGATCTGGGCAAAGGCGTCGGTCGGCGTCATGGCCGGTTGCAGCTCGCTCAGGTACATGTCGGTGGTCAGGCGCGCGATGTCGTACTTGGCGTACATCTCGTGCACATACTGGCACAGGTCGCGCAGGCCCATCTTCTCGTAGCGGCGATGCTTCTGGCAGAACTCGGGCAGGATGCGCCACATCGGCTGGTTGCGGTCGTAGTCGTCCTTGAACTGCTGCAGCGCGGTCAGCAGCGTGTTCCAGCGGCCCTTGGTGATGCCGATGGTGAACATCACGAAGAAGCTGTAGAGGCCGGTCTTCTCGACCACCACGCCATGCTCGGCCAGGAACTTGGTCACGATGCTGGCCGGGATGCCACTGGTGGCGAAATCACCGTTCATGTTCAGGCCCGGCGTCACGATGGTGGCCTTGATCGGATCGAGCATGTTGAAGCCCGGCGCCATGTCGCCAAAGCCGTGCCAGGCCTCCTCGCCATCGACCGGCTGCACGCCCTCGCTGTCGGTGCGCTTGAGCACCCAGTCGCGGGCCTCGCCGATGCCCTCTTCGGCCAGCTCTTCCGGACCCCAGACCTGGAACCACCAGTCATCGACGCCGAATTCGTCATCGATCTTGCGCATCGCGCGGCGGAAGTCGAGCGCCTCGGCGATGCTCTCCTCAACCAGTGCGGTGCCCCCCGGAGGCTCCATCATCGCCGCGGCCACGTCACAGCTCGCAATGATGCTGTACTGCGGGCTGGTGCTGGTGTGCATCAGGTAGGACTCGTTGAACAGGTTGCGGTCCAGCTTGGTGTTCTGCGATTCCTGCACCAGCACATGGCTGGCCTGGCTGATACCGGCCAGCAGCTTGTGGATCGACTGGGTCGAGTACACCATGGTGTGCTCGGGGCGCGCGCGCTTGCGGCCCATGGCGTGGAAGGCGCCATAGAAGGGGTGGAAGGCCGCGTGCGGCAGCCAGGCCTCGTCGAAATGCAGGTTCTCGACGTAGCCGTCGAGCATGCCCTTGATGGTCTCGGTGTTGTAGAGCACGCCGTCGTAGGTCGACTGGGTCAGCGTCAGGATGCGCGGCTTGACGGCGTCGGCGTCCACGCCCTTGAGCAGCGGGTTGGCGCGAATCTTGGCCTTGATCGCCTCGGGCTCGAACTCGCTTTGCTGGATCGGGCCGATGATGCCCCAGTGGTTGCGCGTCGGCTTGAGGAACACGGGGATGGCCCCGGTCATGATGATCGCGTGCAGGTTGGACTTGTGGCAGTTGCGGTCCACCACGACCACGTCGCCAGGGGCCACCGTGTGGTGCCAGACCATCTTGTTCGAGGTCGAGGTGCCGTTGGTGACGAAGAAGCAGTGGTCGGCATTGAAGATGCGCGCCGCGTTGCGCTCGCTCTCGCCGATGGCGCCGTTGTGGTCGAGCAGCTGGCCGAGCTCCTCGACCGCGTTGCAGACGTCGGCGCGCAGCATGTTCTCGCCGTAGAACTGATGGTACATCTGACCCACCGGCGACTTCAGGAAGGCCACGCCACCCGAGTGACCCGGGCAATGCCAAGAATAGGAGCCGTCCTCGGCGTAGTCGAGCAGCGCCTTGAAGAACGGCGGCTGGATGCCCTCCAGGTAGGACTTGGCCTCGCGGATGATGTGCTTGGACATGAACTCCGGCGTGTCCTCGTGCATGTGGATGAAGCCATGCAGTTCGCGCAGGATGTCGTTGGGCAGGTGGCGGCTGGTCTTGGTCTCGCCGTAGATGTAGATCGGCACGTCCAGGTTCTTGCGCCGCACTTCCTGGATGAAGGCGCGCAAGTTGAGCACCGCCGGATCGAGATCCGGGCCGGGCGTGAACTCCTCGTCGTCGATCGACAGGATGAAGGCGCTGGCGCGGCTTTGCTGCTGGGCGAACTGGCTCAGGTCGCCGTAGCTGGTCACGCCCAGCACCTCGAAGCCCTCGACCTCGATCGCCTGGGCCAGGGCACGGATGCTCAGACCCGAGGCATTCTCGGAGCGGTAGTCTTCGTCAATAATGATTATGGGAAAGCGAAATTTCATGAAGCGTGACAACGGTTGAGCGCCAAAAAACACGCGAACCGGGTCACCGGCCGCACGGCTTGTATGCGCCAGGAATCTGGTCCGGCGCGCAATGGCGCCAAGTGTAAGGAAATAATGTGTCAGCTGTTCGCTCGCGCACGCGTTTGAGCGCAAATTCGGCCATCAACCCTGGGAGTGCAAGCATGAAGGATTCGACCGTCTGGTGGCTGCTGGCCGGAGCGGCGGTGGCGCTGGAACTGCTGAGCGGCACCTTCTACCTGCTCATGCTGGCGCTCGGACTGGCGGCGGCGGCGCTGGCCGCACAGCTGGGCGCCGGACCGACCGTGCAACTCGGTGCCGCCGCGCTGATCGGCGGCGGCGCGGTGCTGCTCTGGAGCCAGCTGGCCCGACAACGCACCGACTCCAGCGACCGCTCCGACAGCCCGGATCTCAACCTCGACATCGGCCAGCTCGTGCAGGTCGGGCACTGGCGTGCCGACGGCAGTGCCCAGGTCAGGCATCGCGGCGCAGAATGGACCGTCGAGCTTGATCAGCCGGCGGTTTCGCCCGCTGCGGGCCGCTACCGCATCGTGGCCGTGCGCGGCAGTCACCTGATCGTGCAAGCCCAACCCGACTAGGAGTCTTCATCATGGAAATCGCCTTCGTTCTCTTCGTCATCGCCGCGATCTTCGTCATCAAGTCGATCAAGATCGTTCCGCAGCAGAACGCCTGGGTCAAGGAGCGTCTCGGCAAGTACGCCGGCACGCTGGCGCCGGGCCTCAACTTCGTGCTGCCCTTCATCGATCAGGTCACCTACAAGCACAGCCTGAAGGAAATCCCGCTCGACGTGCCGAGCCAGGTCTGCATCACGCGCGACAACACCCAGTTGCAGGTCGACGGCATCCTCTACTTCCAGGTCACCGACCCGATGCGCGCGAGCTACGGCAGCTCCAACTACGTGACCGCCATCACCCAGCTGGCCCAGACCACGCTGCGCAGCGTGATCGGCAAGCTCGAACTCGACAAGACCTTCGAGGAGCGCGCGATCATCAACGCCCAGGTGGTCGCCGCGATCGACGAGGCCGCCCTCAACTGGGGGGTCAAGGTGCTGCGCTACGAGATCAAGGACCTGACCCCGCCGGCCGAGATCCTGCACGCGATGCAGGCCCAGATCACCGCCGAGCGCGAGAAGCGCGCGCTGATAGCCGCCTCCGAAGGCCGCCAGCAGGAGCAGATCAACATCGCCACCGGCGAGCGCCAGGCCTCGATCGCGCGCTCGGAAGGCGACAAGCAGGCAGCCATCAACAAGGCCGAGGGCGAGGCGGCCGCGATCCTGACCGTGGCCAATGCCTCGGCGCAGGCGCTCGAACGCATCGCGGCCGCCCTGCAGGTGCCGGGCGGCGAGCAGGCGGTGCAGCTCAAGGTGGCCGAGCAGGCAGTGGCCGCCTACAGCCGCGTGGCCGCCGATGCGACCACCACGCTGGTGGTCCCCGGCAACATGAACGAGGTCGCCGGCCTGGTCGCCTCGGCCATGCAACTGATCAAGTCGAGCAGGAATTGAAAAAAATCGGCAGCCCTTGAAAAAAGCCGGCATTCCTGTCTACAATACGAGTCTTCACGGAGAGGTGGATGAGCGGTTTAAGTCGCACGCCTGGAAAGCGTGTGTGGGTTTATCCCCACCGCGGGTTCGAATCCCGCCCTCTCCGCCATGATTCAGTTTTTGGCTGTTCCTAACGGTTCGCCAAAGTCCACAAAAGCCCTTCTAAGTCGTTGATTTAGAGGGGCTTTTTGTTTGCCGTCGTTCTTTTGTGTTCGCTGCTGTTCTGCTGTAGTCAGTGTTTTTTGGGGGTATTTTTGGGGGCATGGGGGTATCGGTTTGGGGGTATTCTGAAAACCCCCTAGCAAAACCGCCCCGACATGCCCCTGACCGAGACCGAGATCCGCAAGGCCAAGCCCGCCGAAAAAGCCTTCAAGCTGACCGATGGCCGTGGCCTGTACCTACTGGTGACGCCGACCGGCTCCAAACTGTGGCGCTGGAAGTACCGCGTGGACGGCAAGGAGAAGGTGATGGCCATCGGCATCTACCCCGACATGAATGGGCCTACGGCTCGCATGCGGCATGAGGATGAGCGGCGCAAGCTGCTGGCCGGCATCGACCCCATGGCGCAACGCAAGTCAGACCGGCACGCCCGCAAGCTGGCAGCCGACAACTCATTCGCCACGGTCGCCCAACTCTGGTTCGATAGCTGGAAGGCCGCCCGGTCCGACAACCATGTCGAATCGACCTGGCGCCGACTGCAGGCTGACGTGTTCCCGGCCATCGGCACCCGACCCATATCCGACATCGAGGCGCCCGAGCTGGTGCGCATGGCCAAGACCATCGAGGCGCGCGGCGCCCTGGACATCGCCAAGCGGGCTCTGCAGACCTGCGGCCAGATCTTCCGCTATGCCATCGCCCACGGCCTGGCCAGCCGCAACCCAGCCGCCGACATCAAGCCCGGCGACGTGCTGACCACCCGCAAGCGCGAGAACTACGCCCGGCTCGACGCCAGGGAGCTGCCCGAGCTGCTGCGCAAGATCGAGGCCTACCAGGGCACGCCCACCACGCGCCTGGCCATGAAGCTGATGGCCATGACCTTCGTTCGCACGTCTGAACTGATCGGCGCCCGCTGGGACGAATTCGACCTGGTAGCGGCCCGCTGGGACATTCCAGCCGAGCGCATGAAGATGAAGACGCCCCATGTCGTGCCGCTGTCCAGGCAGGCCCTGGAAGTGCTGCGAACGCTGCACCTGGTGACGGGCCATCGGGAGTTGCTGTTTCCTGGCGAGCGCAGCCCAAAGCGTCCCATGAGCAATAACACCATCCTGATGGCATTGGCGCGAATGGGCTACAAGCACCGAATGACCGGACACGGATTTCGCGGCATTGCATCAACCATTCTGCACGAACAGGGATTCGATCATGCGCATATCGAGATACAGCTCGCGCACCAGGAGCGAAATTCAGTCAGCGCCAGTTACAACCACGCCACCTATATTCTGCAGCGCGCGGCTATGATGCAGGCCTGGAGTGACCACCTAACCAATTGCATCAAGGAATGACATGAAGGCCACCAACGGATTCACACACAAAGATTACACCGAAATCAACAGGCGATTCAATGAAATATGCGATTCAAATTTCGATTCAGCAAACGAGGAACTGGTAAAGCTTGCCGCCTGCATCTTCAGCATGGAAGCAATGTGCATACAGCATCCAGAAACGATTGAGGAAAAGGCCCGATATGTGCTGGCAAAGAGAATCTTATCCAACTACGAAATAAAGGACAAGAAAGCCTTTGTCGTATTCCCATCTCCATTCTTCGAAAAGGAAGATTTTCCAAACGAAAAGCGCGACAAGGATGATCGGATTGCCATGGAATGTTGGGTGATGATTCATGATGACGGAATGAAGGTCATGGAAGCCTTCGAGAAGGCCGCCGAAAAGCACATCACCAGTGTCTCAGTTTGTAGAGCCGCCTACTACAATTCCTATGGAAACCAGGGCAAAGAGTGAGTTTTCATATTTTATTTTTTCCATGTGCTTTTTATAAAAAAGTCGAAAACATATAAATAGATTTCATCAATAAACGTCTCTAGCATTCGTGGCTGTTCGCAACAAACCAAATGAACGGCCATGAATCAGCCCCACGCCCCCGCCACCTACACCGTCCCTCAGTTCCTGAGTTCCCATAACGTCAGCCGGACCCACTTCTATGCCCTGGTCAAGGAGGGCAAGGGGCCGCGCCTGATGAAGGTGGGCCGGCGCACCCTGGTCAGCGCCGAAGCCGCCGCCGACTGGCGCAAGCACATGGAAGTCGAGACCGGCGCCGCCGCCCTGGAAGGGCTGCAATGATCCGGCGCCCGAGCTGCCGCCGGCAGTCTACAGACCGCCCCCGGACGGGTTTGAACATTCGAAGATTCCAAGATTCCATGTTTCTGAGACGGGAATCTTCGGAATCTTCACGGGAATCTTCAAATTTTCCCGAAGCCGCTGGCCGGGACGCGGCCCAGCCGTGCTACATTCTTCGCAAGCCGAAAGGCCCGGTGCGTAAGAACACCTGTACAACGAGGTTGCAGCCCCCACCTAAAAGCGGGGTTTTGTCATGTCCGAATTCGTCCGTTCCGGGGTTTCCCGGTGCGGCATGGTTTTGGGCAGATGGGCTTGTCCGCGAGGCTGGCCGCACGGCGTTGTACGTGTTCTTAACATCTGCCCACCCGCTGCGCGTAAGAACGTGGCGAGTGGTTTTCAGTCTCACAACGGAACCTGAAACCATGACCAAGGTCAATCCCATGGTGCGCACTGCTGCGCCCATCCTCTCCCTGGCCAGCCGCCGCGCTGCGCCCATCCAGTCCGCCACGGACACCACCAACCCCGAAATCATCCGGCTGCATGTCGCTGCCGAAAACGCCCTGGCCGGCGCCCTGCACCTGCTGCGCTCGCTCGACTGCGACCCGGCCAAACTGCAGCAGGCCACGGGCCGCGCGATCCGTGCCGCAACGCTTCTGAAGCGCGCATGTGCCACTCAGGCAGAAGGTGTTGCAGCATGAGCGCCGACAACATCACCCAGCGCCGCCGATCGACCGACTGGCAGAAACCGGCCACGCCGACCATGACCGTCGAGCAATTGGGCATCGTGCTCAACGACATCGCCGCGATGGCGAAGCACATCGAGCGCTTCACCTCGCTGCTGATGGTCAACCTGCTGCCCGGACAGGACGACGAAGAGACCTACCTGGCGGCCGTCGAGGCGATGGCACAGCGCATCGGCTGGGCGTCCGACATGGCTTCCGACCGCATTGATGGGGCTGGTAGTGCCGTGTACGGCGATGCTGAAAAATGGATGATGCCGCCGTCGTTCCGCCGCTACCAGGCTGCGGCCGAGGGAGTTGCAGCATGAGCGCCGACACCGTGATCCCAAAGCGCCGCACCTCCGACTGGCTGCGCCCCGCAGGACTGACAGAACACCCGGACTACTCCGTCACCCTGAGCACTGAACGACAGTCCGCGTGCCTTGGGGCAAGCTGGGAAATTGAGCAACTGGCCGCGCATCTGGCCAGCAACGTGATCCCGGACGATGACCCGCTGCACCTTGTCGTGCGAGGCATCGCCGGGCGCATCCGCAGCATGTCGCGGGTCATCATTTCAGGCCTGAGCGATGACAGCGAGCCGCTGGCGAACCTTGAGCGCGAGGTGTTCGGCACCGCGCGAAGGGAGGCCGAATGAGCTTCGACCGAAACCTCCTACCCGACCCCGTGGCCTACTACGAGGCGCAAGGCCTCAAGCTGACAGGCCCGAACAGGGCCAAGTGGAAAACCACTGAATGCCGCTTCCACGGCGGCTCAGACTCCATGCGCATCAACACCCAGACCGGCGCCTTCTGCTGCATGGCGGGCTGTGGCGCGCGCGGTGGCGACGTGCTGGCCTACGAAATGGCCACCAGCGGCCTGGAGTTCATTGAGGCCGCCAAGGCGCTGGGCTGCTGGGTCGAGAACGGCAAACCCCAAGCCATCACACGCCCGACTACGCTGTCGCCACGGGCGGCGCTGGAGCTGCTGGCTATCGAGGTCGGCGTCGTGCTGGCAGCCGCGGCCATGGCGCGCCAAGGTCCGCTGACCCCAGACAACTTCGATCGCCTGCTGACGGCCAGTGCCCGCATACAAGGCGTGCAAAGGGAGTTTGCCTGATGGACTTCGACCGAATCAACCGCAGCCAGGCCATGATGGACGCACAGACCTACAACAACGATGCCGGGTTTGGCGCTGACCCGATGGATTTCAGCGACTTGCCACCATCCATGAGCGACCAGGCCGCCTGGCCGCCAGAAAACAAGCCCGTGAACCGCGTGGTGCTGCTCAGTGGCGCCGTCATGAACCCAGAGCCGGTTCGCTGGCTGTGGCCGGGCTGGCTGGCCCTGGGCAAGCTGGTGATCCTGGGCGGCGCACCCGGCACCGGCAAGACCACGGCGGCCTTGAGCATGGCCGCGACCGTCACGACAGGCGGGCACTGGCCGGACGGCAACCGCTGCTCCGTGGGCGATGTGCTGATCTGGTCGGGCGAGGACGACCCATGCGACACGCTGCTGCCCCGCCTGATCGCGGCCGGCGTGGATCGAAGCCGGGTCTACTTCGTCAGCGGCGTGAACGTGAACGGCGAGATCCGCCCCTTCGACCCTTCGACCGATGTGGCGGCCCTGCTGGAAGCGGCGCGCGAGCTGCCCTCTCTCAAGTTCATCCTGGTGGACCCCATCGTCAGCGCCGTGGCGGGCGACAGCCACAAGAACACCGAGGTTCGGCGTGCGCTGCAGCCGCTGGTGGACTTCGCCGCCGCCATCGGCGCCGCCCTGGTCGGCATCACGCACTTCTCCAAGGGCGGTGCCGGGTCAGATCCGGCCTCGCGCCTGACGGGCTCTATCGCCTTCGCCGCTCTGCCCCGCGTGGTCATGGTCTGCGCCAAGACCAAGGACGCCGAAGGCAACGAGCGCCGCATCCTGGCGCGCGCCAAGTCCAACATCGGCCCGGACGGTGGCGGCTTCGCCTACAGCCTGGAGCAGTGCGAGGCGCTGCCTGGTATCTGGACCAGCCGGACCGTCTGGGGCGAGACCTTGGAAGGCACGGCCATCGAGCTGCTGGCCGAACCAGCCTCAGACACCGAAAGCGAAGACTCGCGGGATGTCTGCGACCTGCTGCGCGATGAACTGAGCAGCGAGGCCTGGACAAAATCCGACCTAGCAAGCAAGCCAGTCATTGATGCCGGATTTAGCAAAAAACAGATCTGGTCGGCATCCAAGAAGCTAGGCATCCTTAGGAGGAAGGGAACCGACGGATCACGCGATGGATGGTACTGGAGGCTACCGGGAGGGCCTGAAACGGGCCAAGATTCCGAAGATTCCCGTGAAGATTCCGAAGATTCCCGTTCCTAAAACATGGAATCTTGGAATCTTGGAATCTTCAAACTGATTTCATCCTGATCACAAAGCCAGCACCGGGCACCCGTTCCGATGCTGGCTTTTATCATTTTATACATGACAAATGCTAATTGGTTCGCCACGGTTCAACCGGGTTTTAACTGCTGACCCCCGGTTACAAACCCCGCTGGGCTGGTGTTCACTGCAGGCATTACCCACCCGCAACACCAACATGAAACTTCACGAACTCCGCCAAAGGAAGGCGGCCCATGTGGCCGAAGCCCGCGCCCTGCTCTCCACCGCCGAGACCGAAAAGCGCCAACTGAACGCCGACGAAAAGGCGCGCTTCGATGTCCTGAAGGCCACCATCCACGTCATCGAAGGCGACGAAGCCCGCGCCCAATTCGTGGAAGACGCCGAGCGCCGCACCGCTGGCGTGCCGGTGGACAAGGCCCGCACCGACCTGGAATCTCGCGTCAGCGTGATGGAAGCCATCAATGCCCAGGTCGAGGGCCGCGCCCTGTCGGGTGCCCTGGCTGAATTCAACCAGGAGCAAAAGCGCAACGGCATTCAGGCGCGCGGCATCCTGGTGCCGACCGCCCTGTTCAATGAAACCCGCGCGGCCCAAACCACAACCACGGCAGCCGGCATCGTCCCCGAGGATTTCCGCGCGGATCAATTCGTCGGCCTGCTGCGCAATTCAATGGTGGTCCGCTCGCTGGGCGCCCGCGTTCTGCCGAATCTTCGTGGCGATGTGGTGATTCCGCGCCAGGCCACCAGCAGCACGGCGCAATGGCTGGCTGAAGGCGATTCCCTGACTGATTCGGGAATGACCTTCAACAACATCACGCTGAAGCCCAAGCATGTCGGCGCCATTACCGAGCTATCGCGCCAATTGCTGCAACAAAGCAATCCCGCGATTGAATCGCTGGTGCGCGATGATTTCATCAACGTGGTTTCCCTGGCAGTTGACAAGGCATTGATCCATGGCGACGGCATCAAGCAACCGAAAGGCCTGCTGAATTCCGAGACTGGCACCGGGAGCCTTTCGACCCTGAACTGGGCGAATGCCATGAAGCTGATCGAATGGATGGCCCTCAAGAACGTCAACCCGAATGCCTGGCTGACGCATCCCGAGGTAGCCACCAAGCTGCGCACTACTCTGCGCGAAGCTGGCCTGCCGGGCTATCTGATGGAAGCGGGCAACCTGGCCGGCATTCCGGTGGCAGTGACCCAGCAAATCGAAAAGAAGGCCGGCACGCCGGCAAAGGGTCGAATGATCCTGGGCGACTTCTCCGAGATGTTCGTCGGCACCTGGGGCGCCGTGGACATCCTAGCCAACCAATTTGCCGAAGGCCCGTACAGCCGGGGTGCGGTACAGATTCGCATCCTCACGACCATGGACATGGTGCCGCGCCGCGAAGACGCCTTCGTCGTCGTTGACGACATCGCCATCTGAGGAACCGCGCGAATGTTGGAGATCCGTTCAAACGGCGGCCTGACGGCGACGGGCAAGACCCTGACAGGCTATGCCGCCGTGTTCAACAGCGAGACTGACCTGGGCGGTTTCACTGAGGTGATCCGCAATGGCGCCTTCACGAAGTCCCTGGGGGGCGGGGCCAACATTCGCGCCCTCTACCAGCACCAGGGCGACGCCCTGCTGGGGACGACCCGAGGCGGCACGCTGCAGCTCAGGGAGGACGGCAAGGGGCTGGCCTTCGATCTGGCCTTACCCGACACCAGCCATGGCCGCGACCTGGCCATCCTGGTCGGTCGGGGGGACGTGGCGGGTTGCTCCTTCGGGTTCAGGGTGCGGGCTGGCGGGGAACGCTGGGAGCAGCGATCCGGCAAGCCGGTGCGCGAGCTGATCGACGTGGAGCTGGTCGAGATCACTCTGACCAGCGACCCGGCCTACCAGGACACCACTGTCGCCATGCGTAGCCGTTGCGCCGCCGTGCTGACCGATACCCGCCGACTATGGCTTGAGACCTGCTGAAAGTCTGACGTGAACATCATCAAACGCGCCTGGGGCGCCTTCAACTTGGAACGTAGAGGGGTTCCCGGTGGCGACTCCTATTGGAGTGACTTCGCCAGCGGGCGAAGTAGCGCCATCAACGAAGCTACCGCACAAAAAGTGAGCGCCGTGTATGCCTGCGTTCAAGCCATCTCCGAGACAGTCGCCAGCTTGCCGCTGATCCTGTTCAAGCGCAGCGGGGAAGACCGCGAGCGGGCCACCGATCACCCGCTCTATCGCGTGCTGCACGACATGGCCAACCCCGAGCAGACCGCACTCGAAGTGCGCGAATACCTGCAGGCCTGCGTGTTGCTGCGCGGCAATGGCTATGCGCGGATCGTGCGCGGCTTCGACGGCCAGGTCCGCGAGCTGTGGCCCTTGTCGCCTGATCGCGTCTCAGTGGTCCGGGCGGCTGGCAATCTGGCCTACGACTACACCGACGGCAACGGCGTGCTGCATCGGCTGCTGGCCCATGAAGTGCTGCACCTGCGTCACCGCCTGGGCGACGACGGCGTGCTGGGCGTAAGTCCCATTGCTGCAGCACGCGGGGTGGTTGAACTGGCGCTGGCCGAGTCCGACCACGGCATCAACACCTTCACCAACGGCGCCAAGCTGCTGGGCCTGCTCAAGTTCCCCGGCAAGCTCAATGCCGACCAACGGGCGGCCATAAAAGCGAGCTGGTCTAGCCAGTATGCAGGCGGAAGAAACTCCGGCAGGACCGCCATCCTGGAGCATGGCGTGGACTTCCAGTCCGTCAGCATGAGCCTGGAAGATGCCGAATGGATCGCCGCGCGTCAGTTCAGTGTCGAGGAGGTCGCGCGCCTGTTCCGCGTGCCGCCCACGGTCATCGGCGACTTGAGGCACGGCAACTATTCCAACTCGGTCGAGATGGCCCGCCAGTTCGTCACCATGACCTTGCGCCGCCATCTCGTGGCCTGGGAACAGGCAATCGCCAAACAGATGCTTATGTTGGACGGCCAGCAAATCTACTTTGTCGAGCACCAGGTCGAGGGCCTGCTGCGCGGCGACAGCGTGAACCGCGCCGACTTCTACGACAAGGGCATCGCGGCCGGCTGGCTGCTGCCATCCGAGGCCCGGCGCCTGGAAAACCTGCCCACCATTGAAGGAATAGACCATGCGCCAGCCGTGGGACCGCAGTAAGCGAGCCAATCGGACGGGGCGAGACTCCGACCCCCGCCGCACGCTCAAGCTGAATACAGCGGCCTGGCAGCGGGTGCGGGCTGACGTGCTGAGTCGTGAGCCGCTGTGCCGTCACTGTGCCGCGCGCGGCCTGGTGGTGCCCGCCACGGACGTGGACCACATGAACGGGGCCGACGACAACCGCCTCGAATCGCTGCAGCCGTTGTGCCATGAATGCCACTCGCGCAAGACCGCACGCGACCAGGGCAAGCGGGTGGCCTACGGCTGCGACCCCAGCGGCAAGCCGGCTGACCCGGATCACCCTTGGAATCGGCCCGCAGCCCCAAGACCGGCTGATCCTCAGATGGATCTGATCCCGGAAATCACCAGGAACCGGCGGCCCTAGACCGATCAGTTCCTCTCTTTTTTGCCCTAAGTCCAAAAAAACCTATGAAAATCAACGACAAGCGCATGAGGTCAGACAGCCCGGCGGCTGCCGTTGCGGCTTCGCAGTCGGCAGCACTTGGCCCCTTGGAGCCGCCCGCCCATGTGTCGCTTCGCGCTGCCGACCTGCCATTCTGGAATGCCATCGTCACCGCGCGTGCCCGCGACACCTGGACTGAATCCGACCTGGCCATCGCGGCCACCCTGTCCCGCTGTCAGTCCGATATTGAGCGCCTGCAGGTCGAAGTGGATCTTGAGGGCTTCACCATCCTCAACGGCAAGGGCGTGCCGATGGTGAACCCCAAGCACAAGCTGCTCGAAACCATGTCACGCCGCGCCGTGGCCCTGTCCCGCGTGCTGCATGTGCATGCCGAGGCGACCGTGGGCCGCAGCCGGGATGCCGGCAACGCCCTGGCCAACGAGCGCCAGGCCGCCTTGCCCCTCGACGACGACGATGAACTGATCCCGCGCCTGCGGCTGGTGGGGTGAGGCCATGAAGACCACCCTGACCCGCGCCGGCCGCGTGATCGCCTTCATCGAAAAGCACTGCGTCACGCCTGACGGCGCCCATGTCGGCATGCCGATGGTCCTGGCCGAATTCCAGAGGGATTTCATCCGGGACGTGTACGACAACCCAGCGGGCACGCGCCGCGCCATCCTGAGCGTGAGCCGCAAGAACGGCAAGACGGGCCTGATAGCGGGCCTGCTGCTGGCCCACCTGGTGGGGCCAGAGGCCAAGCAGAACAGCCAGATCGTCAGCGGCGCCATGAGCCGCGATCAGGCCGCCCTGGTGTTCAACCTGGCCGCCAAGATGGTTCAGCTCTCGCCCAAGCTGTCAGCCCTGGTGCGCGTGATCCCGAGCGGCAAGCGCCTGCTGGGCCTGCCGCTCAACACTGAGTACCGCGCCCTTGCCGCCGATGGCAAGACCGCCCACGGCCTTTCCCCAGTGCTGGCCATCCTAGACGAAATCGGCCAGGTGCGCGGCCCGCAATCGGACTTCGTGGACGCGATCACCACCAGCCAGGGTGCGCACGAGGCGCCGCTGCTAATCGCCATCAGCACACAAGCGGCCAGCGACGCGGATCTGTTGTCTGTCTGGCTGGACGATGCCCACGCCAGCGCCGACCCGCGCATCGTCTCGCGCCTCTACGCTGCACCCGAGGGGTGCGACCTGCTGGACCTGGAGGCCTGGAAGGCCGCAAACCCGGCGCTGGGCATCTTTCGCAGCCAGGCGGATCTGCGCGAGCAGATGACCCAAGCCCAGCGCATGCCGAGCATGGAAAACACGGCCCGCAACCTGCTGCTGAATCAGCGCGTCAGCACCGACAGCCCATTCATCAGCCCGGACATCTGGAAGGCCTGCTCTGAGCCCGTACAGCCGTTCTACGACGCCCCGGTGTTCTGCGGCATGGATCTGAGCGCCAGGACCGATCTGACGGCCCTGGTGATCGTCGGGCAGATTGATGGCATCTGGCATGTGGTGCCCCACTTCTGGACCCCTGAACAAGGGCTTGAGGAACGCGCCCGGCGCGATCGCGCGCCCTATGACGTGTGGCAGCGCCAAGGCTTCCTGCGCACCACCCCCGGCGCCACGGTGGATTACGAGTTCGTCGCGCAAGAGATGGCCGAGATCCTGAGCGAGCTGAACGTCGAGGCCGTGGCCTATGACCGCTGGCGTATCGACCTGTTGCGCAAGGAGCTGGACAAGATCGGCGCCGACCTGCCGCTGGTCGAGTGGGGGCAAGGGTACAAGGACATGGCGCCCGCCCTGGACGCACTGGAAGCCGAGTTGCTGAACGCGCGGATCGCCCACGGCGCCCATCCAGTCCTGACCATGTGCGCCGCTAACGCCACCGTGACCAAAGACCCTACCGGCGCCAGGAAGCTGGACAAAAGCCGCGCCACGGGCCGAATAGACGGCATGCAGGCCCTCGCCATGGCCATGGGTGCCGCTGCCCGTGCCGGCGAGACAGGCAGCGCCTACGAGGACGGCGGTTTTATGTTCGTGTAAACTGGACTTTTACGGGGTTTTGGAGTGCTGGGGGTATCGCTGGGGGTACTCGGAAAAAATCGAATCAAAAACAATCTTGAAATTCAAAGAGTTACAAGAATGATTCAATTGACGCCCTCTCCGCCATGAACAGCAAACGGTAAGCCAACTTACCGCACCGCAACAAGCCCCGCAAGAACTGATAAAGAATCAGGCCCTTGGCGGGGTTTTTTGTTGCTTGAAGTCCAACAAATCCCACATGAAGCTGAACGATCCCATCAAGGTGCTGGCCTGGCTGCAGCAGCGGCCTTCGGCCCATGACTTGCATGCGGCGTTTCCCGAGGAGTGGAAGGCCATGGAGCAGGAGTTGCAGGCCGCGCTGGCCACACGCGATACGACGCGGCTGCACCGTCTGCTGCATCCCGGCGCCAAGCCGGAAACTCCGGAAACGCGCGCGAAGATCGCCCTCAACAAGCGGGAGAAACAAGACCTGGTGCGGGCGGCCATTCGGCAGCGCATGGCCGCGCTGGCGATCGAGCGCCATGGCCTGGCCATCGCCACCGGGCGGACTTCAGGCAAGGTACGCTTCAACCTGTTCAACGGCTGGCTCGCGCAGCGCTTGCTGTTTCGGCGCGATCTCGAACGCAAACCGGTATCGCTGCGCTGGTTCAAGCTGCTGTGGCCGTTGGTCTGGCAAAAGCGCCTGCTGATGCCGCTGGTGGAGCGCAAGGGGATTTACTGCTTCTATTCGCTTGAGTTCGTGCGGCGACTGGGCGAGCTGATCGGGAGTCGCCGTTGTCTGGAGATCGCCGCCGGCGACGGGACGCTCAGCCGCTTCCTGCACGAGCAGGGCGTGGCGGTGACCGCCACCGATGACTACAGCTGGCAAGACCGGATCGCCTTTCCCGGCGCGGTCGAGCGGCTGGAGGCCGGTGCCGCGTTGCGCCATTATCAGCCGCAGGTGGTGCTGTGCTCGTGGCCGCCCGCCCAAAACAGCTTCGAGCGTGAGGTGTTCCGCACCGGCAGCGTGGAGCTGTACATCGCCGTCGTGAGCACTCACCGTTTCGCCAGCGGCAACTGGGCGGATT
Organism: Malikia sp.; assembly: GCF_028687635.1. Taxonomy (GTDB): domain Bacteria; phylum Pseudomonadota; class Gammaproteobacteria; order Burkholderiales; family Burkholderiaceae_C; genus Malikia. The sequence continues at coordinate 46,184 of NZ_JAQTZS010000019.1, forward strand.
ACGACTCACAGCAGGCGTTCACGGTCGAGCGCCGCCCTGATCTGGCCCGCCTGTTGCTGCCGCCCGAGCTCGGCTGCGAGGTGCTGGTGTTTCGACGCCAGCCACAGCGCACAGATTGCACCGTGCCTCGCTGACTCAATGCCGGCGATTCAGCGCAGGTGCGCCATCGACCAGACGTCGCTGCGTGGATCAAGGTGCGAAAAAAGGGCGTGATGTTCCTCGGCTATCGAGGTCAGCGCCACGACGACCTCGAAGGGGAATCCCCTGCGCTGACCGTTGCGGGTATCGTGCAGCAACTCCTCCATGTAATGGATGAAATCCGGCTGCCCCCAGTGCAACTTGAGCTTGCTTCCGATGTGAGGGAACGCTTGGTTGATCGCGCTGTAGTGTGGGTTGTTTTCCAGCATGGTGCGCTCCTTTCAGCCTGCTCATGAACGGCGAGGAACTGATGCCCGATGCTTGTCAGACGTCGATGAGCAATCAAAACAGTCCTCTCGCTTGATGGCCATGTTACTGTAATTAACATTTCAGGTCTAGCCGACTTGACTCACATAGACGGCGACGTGGGCGCGCTGGCTCGGATCGAGTGGCAATGGGCAAATCGGACCAGGGCTGAACCCGGTTTCGCCCTCGAAATCCCCTATCATTCTTCGAAACTGTCCATGAACTCCCCGCGCCCCCGCTGATCCAGCGGACCGAGGAGGCAAGCCCATGAATAACGCCTTCATCCCCCCGCAAAAACGCGCTGCCTGGAACAAGCTCCAGGCGCTGGCCCAGAGTGAACTGCCCCATCTGCGCGAGCTGCTCGCCGATCAGTCCCGCGCTCGCGCCAGCGGCCTGCAGCTGAACGTCGCCGGCCTGCAACTGGACGCCTCCCGCCAACAGGTCACGCCTGAAGTGCTGCAGGCGCTGCTGGAGCTGGCCGCCGAATCGGGCGTGCTCCAGCAGAGCGAGGCCCAGCGCCGAGGCGTTGCCATCAACGCGACCGAGCAGCGCGCCGTGCTGCACATGGCCTTGCGCGGCGCCGACATGGCTGACGCCCCCTGGGGCGAGGCGGTTTCCAGCGCGGTGCGCCAGGAGCTCGACCGTTTCCTGGATGCCGCCGAGCGCATCCGCGACGGCCGCTGGCTTGGCCAGCGCGGACAGCGCATTGCCAACGTGATCAATATCGGCATCGGCGGCTCGGATCTGGGCCCGCGCATGGCGGTGCAGGCGCTCGACGCCTGTGCCTCCAGCGCGGTGCGGGTGCACTTTGTCTCCAACCCAGACTGTTGGGCGCTACAGTCGATCCTGCGCTGGTGCAAGCCCGACAGCACGCTGTTCATCGTCCAGAGCAAGACCTTCACCACCCAGGAGACCCTGACGCTGGCCGCATCGGCGCAACGCTGGCTGGCTGACCACGGTCTGAGCACGACGGAGCAACAGGCGCCGCACCTGATCGCCGTGACCGCCTCACCGGCAGTGTCGGCCGCCCAGGGCTATGCCCCGGAAAACACCTTCGGCTTCTGGGACTGGGTCGGCGGGCGCTACTCGGTCTGGTCGGCGATCGGCCTGCCGCTGGCGATCGCGATCGGCGCCGAGCAGTTCCGCGCCTTCCTGGCTGGAGGCCACGCGATGGACCGCCATTTCTGGAAAGCGCCGCCCGAGCAGAACATGCCGCTGCTGATGGCGCTGCTGGGCATCTGGAACCGCAACTTCCTGGGCTGCCCGACCCACCTGATCGCGGCCTACGCCAGCCGGCTGTTCCACTTCGCGCGCTTCGTGCAGCAGCTCGACATGGAATCCAATGGCAAGAGCACCCATGTCGACGGCAGCCCGGTCGAGGTCGGCACCGGCCCCATCGTCTGGGGCGGCCTGGGCATCGAGGGCCAGCACGCCTACTTCCAGCTGCTGCACCAGGGCCAGCACCGGGTACCGGTCGATTTCATCGGCGTGCAAAGCGAGGACTGCCTGCTGCCGCTGGCGGCCGAGCACCATCGCGTCGCGTTGCTGAATCTGCAAGCCCAGGCCCAGGCGCTGGCGCTGGGGCGCGACGCCACAGCGACCGAGGCCGAGCTGCGCGCCAATGGACTGGACGAGGCCCGCGTGGCGGAACTGCTGCCGCACCGCATCTTCCGCGGCAATGTGCCGAACTCGACCCTCTGGCTGCCGGCACTCACCCCCCACACCATGGGCGCCATGGTCGCGCTCTACGAGCACAAGGTGTTCTGCCAGGCCGCGATCTGGGGCATCCACGCCTTCGACCAATGGGGCGTCGAGCTCGGCAAGACCATGGCCAGGCAGATGGAAGCCGATCCTGGCAGCTTCCAGCGGCCAGGAATCAAGCCGCACGCCGTTTGAGCCACTGCTCGAGTTCGGCGGCGGGCAGCGGTTCGGAATACCAGTGGCCCTGCACGCCGTCGCAGCCCAGCGCCTTGAGTTGCTCCGCCACCAGCGGGTCCTCTATGCCTTCGGCCAGGGTGTCGATCTGCAGGCTGCGGGCGATCTGGATCATGGCGCGCACGATGGCCCGGTTCTCGTCCTCGTGCAGCAGGCCGGTGATGAAGCTGCGGTCGATCTTGAGCTTGTCGACCTTCATCCGCTTGAGGTAGGCCAGGCTTGAGTAACCGGTGCCGAAATCGTCGATGGCCAGGTGAATGCCCAGCGCGCTCCATTGGGCCAGCATGGCCATGACCGACTCGTCGTGCTGCAGCAGGGTGGACTCGGTCAGCTCGAGCTCCAGGCGATTGGGATCGAGACCGCTGGTCTTGAGGGCGGATCGGACATCCTGCTCGACCACGCCCTGGCGGAACTGGACGGCCGACAGGTTGACCGCCACCCGCCCGAGCGACAATCCCGCGCGCTGCCAGGCCGCCGCCTGGCGACAGGCCTCCTGCAGGATCCAGCGACCGATCGGCGCGATCAACCCGCTTTCCTCGGCGATGCCAATGAAGGCACCCGGCTGGATCAGGCCCTGTCCCGGCCGGCGCCAGCGGATCAGGGCCTCGACGCCCACCACCTGCCCGCCGCGCAGGTCGATCTGCGGCTGGTAGTGCAATTCGAACTGCTAGCGCTCGAGCGCCAGCCGCAAGGCCTCGCAGGTCTCGACGTAATGCAGCAACTTAACGTTCATGGCCGGCTCGAAGACACGGTACAGGTTATGTCCGGCCTTCTTGGCCTCGTAGAGCGCCGTATCGGCGTTGAGCATCAGGGTTTCGCTGTCGCTGCCATCCTGCGGATAGAGTGCGACGCCAATCGAGAACGAAGTGAAGAGCTGGACTCCCTCTAGCTCGAAGGGGGCGCCCAGCTCGGACAGGATGCGGACACAGAGATTGGAAACCTGCGGGTAGGCCAGCACCTCGGGCAGGACCGCCATGAACTCGTCGCCCGAGAGGCGACACACCGTGTCCTCGGCCCGCAGGCACAGGCTCAGCCGCATCGCCACGCCCTTGAGCAAGGCGTCTCCCACGGCATGGCCATAGGAGTCGTTGACATACTTGAACTTGTCCAGGTCCAGGTAGAGCACGGCCAGGCCGTTGCGCTGGCGCTTGGCGACCTCCAGGGCCTGCTGCAAGCGGTCCTGGCCCAGGACCCGATTGGGCAGGCCGGTCAGGGCATCGTGATAGGCCAGGAACTCGACCTGCTCGCGCGCCTTCTTCTGCTCGGTGATGTCGGTGCCGACGACATGCAGCAAGGCCTGGCCGCCCTGCTGGATCAGGGTCACCACCAGATGCGCGATGAAGGCCTGACCGTCGGGACGCAGGAAGGTCCATTCGAACTCGCAGGCGCCCTGCTCCAAGGCGGCTCGCGCCAGCTGAGCCGCCTTGTCCGCCGAAGGCTGGCCATCGGGCTGGAACAGGGGCGAGAGTTCGCTCAGCGAGCGGCCGACCCACTGATCGAGGCGCTCCATGCCATGCATGGCCAGGGCGGCCTGGTTGGCGGCGGTGCAGCGGTCGTTCTCGAGCAGCAAGACGGCCTGGACCGTGTCCTCGAACAGCTTGCGAAAACGCTCCTCGCTCTCGCGCAGCCGCTCGTCGGCCAGGCTGGACTCGGCCTCATGGCTGTGGCGCAGCTGGGCGTAAGCCCGTTGGCGCCACTGGATCGCCAGCCAACCGAGACTGGCCACCCCGGCGATGGCACCAAACAGGGCGAGCTTGATCCATGACTGCCGCTCCCAGTCGTGGTAAATGGCAGGAAGCTGCCGGCTAAGGGAAATCACCAGGAACTTGTTGGACGGGGTGATGGTGGGCTGGATCGAGCTCAGCACGGCCAGGCTGTGCCGCCCGGTCGGAACGGCCATGCCTTCTTGCAGGCTGCTCCGCAGTCCGCTCTGGATATGGCGCGTGAACAAGACGCTGGGCGTGTTGGCGAAATTCATGCCAGCAACCCCTTCGCTGTCGGGCACCTGGAATACCCCCTGACCATCGCCGTGAATCAGCGCGGCGCGCATGTCCAGCGCGTAAAGCACCGATTCGAGCAGCACGCTGAAATAGTCCGGATCGAGCACGGCCGACACATAGCCCTTGAGCTCGCCCTTGGCGTCGAGCACCACCTTGCCGACCGCCAGGCTGGACACTCCGTCCGGGCTTAGAAAGGGGTTCGAGACATACAGCAGGTTCGGGTCACCGCCTCGGCGCATGGCCTGATAGCGCTCGGCCTCGCGGAAGTTCAGACCGAGAAAATCAGACCGGTTACTCGCGATCAGGTCGCCATCGCGACTCACGACGCTCAGCGAGCGCACGCCAGTCATGCCAGTCATGCCAGCGATCATGGACTGCAGACGCTGGTTGAGCGCGCTCATGTCGCGGCGCGGCAGCAGCAGCTCGGGCAAATCGCGCCGGATCGAGTCAAGGGCATTGCTGGTCGATTGCAGGCGACTGCTGAGGTTGGCCTCGACCATGCCAGCCAGCTGCATCAGCCGCTGGCGCTCCTGCGCCTCGATGGCGGCATGGGAGACATGCAGATCGAAACCGACGAAACCCGCCAGCGCCAGCAACAGGACTGCCAGCGCGTTCCAGGAAGAGGTCAAGCACCTGAGCAGGAGGTTTGACGGTTTCATGAAAAATCATGCATATAAGAAAACTATATCATATAGCCAATCATTTGAGGCAAGCCTGGTCGATGACGGCAGGGCGATCGCGCTATGTTGAGTCTGGCGAGATTTGACCGAACAGGATCTGCTGGCGGTAGTCGAGGCTGGTGCCGGCGCGCATCTTGCGCCGGCGTATGCTCACGTTGCTGCTGTCGTTGTCGCG
>NZ_JAQTZS010000020.1 GCF_028687635.1 Malikia sp.
CTCGAAGCCGCACAGCACCGCGCACAGCGTGATCATCACGATGTCCTCGAGCTTGTGCAGCTTGTTGCGGGTCTGCCGCCTGGGGTCGGGCAACTCGGCGAAGTAGGTCTGGGGATTGGCAAGCATGCCTTCAGTATCCACCCGGCCAGCGCAGTAGCCCAGTCTCAGATCATTCCCGGGCTACATAGCGCAATCGCCCTGGCAGGGCCGCCTCAGTGCTGCAGGATCTTGTTGAGGAAGTCCTTGGTGCGCGACTGGCGTGCCTCCGGGTTGCCGAAGAACTCGTCCCGGCTGCAGTCCTCCAGGATCTTGCCGCCGACATCCATGAAGATGACGCGGTCCGACACCTTGCGCGCGAAGCCCATCTCGTGGGTCACGCACATCATGGTCATGCCCTCGCCAGCCAGACCGACCATCACGTCGAGCACCTCGCCGACCATCTCGGGGTCGAGCGCGCTGGTCGGCTCGTCGAACAACATCACGATCGGGTCCATGCTCAGCGCGCGCGCGATCGCCACCCGCTGCTGCTGTCCGCCCGAGAGCTGGCCGGGGAACTTGTCCTTGTGCGCCATCAGGCCGACGCGGTCGAGCATCTTGAGACCGCGCTTCCTGGCGTCATCGAGGCTGCGGCCCAGCACCTTGACCTGCGCCAGCGTGAGGTTCTCGGTCACGCTCAGATGGGGAAACAGCTCGAAATGCTGGAACACCATGCCGACATGGCTGCGCAGCTTGGGCAGGTCGGTCCTGGGGTCGTGCACGGCCTGGCCGTTGACCCAGATCTCGCCCCGCTGGATCGGTTCGAGCGCGTTGATGGTCTTGATCAGCGTGGACTTGCCCGAGCCCGACGGGCCGCAAACCACCACCACCTCGCCCTTGTGGATGACGGTGGAGCAGTCGTTGAGCACCTGCACCGGGCCGTACCATTTGGACACATTCTTGAGTTCGATCATCGCTGGTTCTCCGGGGTCCGCGCTCAGCGGATGATGGCTATTCTCTGGTGCAGGCGCTTGACCAGGGCGGACAGCGCGTAGCAGATGACAAAGTAGAGCAAGGCCGCCATCAGGTAGGCCTCGATCGGGCGGCCGAAGTTCTTGCCGGCCACCTCGAAGCCCTTGAGCATGTCGTAGGCGCCGATCGCATAGACCAGCGAGGTGTCCTGGAACAGGATGATGGTCTGCGTCAGCAGCACCGGCAGCATGTTGCGAAAGGCCTGCGGCAGCACCACCAGCTTCATGTTCTGGCCGTAGGTCATGCCCAGCGCCAGGCCGGCGGACACCTGCCCGCGCGGAACGGACTGAATGCCCGCGCGCATGATTTCGCTGAAATACGCCGCCTCGAAGGCGACGAAGGTGACCATCGCCGAGACTTCCGCGCCGATCGGCCGGCCGATCAGGAAGGGCACCAGCAGGAAGAACCACAGGATCACCATCACCAGCGGGATGCTGCGCATGCCGTTGACATAGAACGTGGCCGGCAGCACCAGCCAGCGCTTGCCCGACAGGCGCATGAGCGCCAGCAGGGTGCCGAACAGGATGCCGCCGAGCGTGGCGACCAGGGTCAGCATCAGGCTGAAGCCCAGGCCCTTGAGGACGAAGTCCTGGATCAGCGCCCAGTTGTAGAAGGACCAGTCGAGGTTCATCATGATCAATGCCCTCCCCCGCCAGCGGCGATCAGGCCCGGCACCCGGCTGCGCTGCTCGATGAAGGCCATCACGCGGTTGATGACGAAGGCCGAGATGACATAGAGCGTGGTCACGGCCAGATAGACCTCGACACCGCGCGTGGTTTCCTCCTGCGCCTGCATCGCGAACATGGTGAGCTCGGCCACCGACACCGCGAACGCGACGGATGAGTTCTTGAAGATGTTCATGGTCTCGCTGGTCAGCGGCGGGATGATGATGCGAAACGCCATCGGCAGCAGCACATAGCGGTAGGACTGCGCGGTGCTCATGCCCAGCGCCATGGCCGCGTGGCGCTGGCCACGCGGCAGGGCCAGGATGCCCGAGCGCACCTGCTCGGCCACCCGCGCCGAGGTGAACAGGCCCAGCGCCAGCACCACCAGCACGAAGCCCGGCACCGCCTGCAGCGCCGGGAACAGCGAGGGCAGCACGTGGTACCAGAGAAAGAGCTGCACCAGCAGCGGGATGTTGCGGAACAGCTCGACCCAGGCATTGCCGGCCCGCACCACCCAGGGCCGGTTCGGCAGCGTGCGCAGCGTGCCGATCACCGACCCCACCAGCAGCGCCAGCAGCAGCGCCGACAGCGACACCGAAACGGTCCAGCCCCAGGCCGACAGCAACCAGTCCAGGTAGGTGATGTCGCCCCCCTGGCCAAAACAGCTTGGCGTGGCTTCGCGCGTGATGGTGTCCTCGCAGAACACCTGCCAGTCCCAACTCATGGGCAGCTCCTTGTAAGCGTCAACAAAAACACCCCCTTCACCGACAGGCTCCCGGGGGTGTGGCTCATGTCATGCCGGCTTACTTCCTGGCGTACTCTTCCATCGGCTTGTCGTTCGGATTGGCCCAGGCGGCCTTGGTGCTGTCGGACATGGGCATCTTCAGGTTCACGTTGGCCGGCGGAATCGGCTGCATGAACCACTTGTCGTAGAGCTTGGCCAGCGAGCCGTCCTTGATCTGGCGCTTGATGCTGTCGTCGACCGCCCTCTTGAAGGCCGGGTCGTCCTTGCGCAGCATGCAGGCGATCGGCTCGACGCTCAAGACATCGTCCAGGATCTTGAAATCACCCGGTTTTTTCGCCTTGGCGATGTTGGCCGCCAGGATGGACTTGTCCATCACGAAGGCTTCCGCGCGGCCCGACTCGAGCAGCAGGAAGCTGTCGGCATGGTCCTTGCCGTAGACCTCCTTGAAATCCACGCCGGTGGCGCGCTCGTTCTTGCGCAGCGTCTGCACCGAGGTGGTGCCGGTGGTGGTGGCGACGGACTTGCCGTTCAGGTCCTTGATGTGGTGGACGTTCGAGTTGGTGCGCACGGCAATGCCCACCTCCTCGACGTAGGTGGTCACGGCAAAAGCCACGTCCTTCTGGCGCGCGGCATTGTTGGTGGTCGAGCCGCACTCCAGGTCGACGGTGCCGTTCTGCAGCAGCGGGATGCGGTTCTGCGAGGTCACGGGCTGGTACTTGATCTCGATCTGCGACAGGCCGAGCGGCTTGCGCAGGTCGGCCAGGATGCGCTCGCCCATCTCGGTGTGGAAACCGACGTACTTGCCGTTGCCCAAGGTGAAGCCGAGACCGGAGGACTCGCGCACGCCGAGCGTCACGCTGCCGCTGGACTTGATCTTGGCCAGGGTGTCGTTGGTCTGGGCCCAGGCGGAACCGGCGCAGGCCGCCATCAAGGCCATGGCCAGGATGCTATTTTTCATGTCAAGGTCCTTTATCGGTCGAAGGAAAACGGTTGCGCCCCATTCTAGGGCCCGTGCCAAGGCACCGCCATAGGGTCTAGCCAGCCCCGGACTGCATGGCGCAGCAGTACCAAGCAAAAACCGCGCCAAAGCGGCAGGAGTCAGCTCGATTGGACCTGCGCCGCAGCCACGTCGTCCCAGAACTTCTGTGCCGCGCGCTTGGGCCGGCGCGCGCCGGGGCGCTCGCGGTAGAGCCGAATATCCAGCCTCGCCTCGCAGGGCAGGTCCGGGCTGGCGGCTCGGACCAGTTGACCGTCGCGCAAGGCCTGTTGCACCGAGCTCGCAGGCAGGAAGGCCACGCCGTGGCCGGCGATCGCCATCGCCTTCAGGCTCTCGGACATGTCGGTCTCGTAGACCCGCTCGGGGTGGAGGGAAGTCCCGCCCTGCCGCAGCACCCAATCGACCACGCGCCCGAGGTAGGCGCCAGGCGCGTAGGCGAGCTGAGGCCAGGGCTGCTCGGCCGTGCCGGGCAGGCGGTACAAGGGCGCGCCGTCCTCGCCGGGCCTGACATAGGGCGCCAGCACCTCCTGCCCCAGCGACAGCATCTCGTAGCGCGCGGCGTCCAGCTGGATCGGCTGCGACGAATGCTGGTAGGTGATCAGCAGGTCACAGCTGCCCTCGATCAGGCGCAGCACCGCATCGTGGACGTTGAGTCCGATCAGGCGGGTCTTGACCGGACCGACCACCTCGCGCAGGCTGGAGAGCCAGGCCGGGAAGAAGGTGAAGGCCAGGGTGTGCGGCACCGCGAACTCGATCTGGTCCTGCCCGGTCGGACTTTGCTGGCGCAGCATGGTGCGGGTGGCCTGCAGCGCGTGCAGCATTTCGATGGCCTGCTCGTACAGGGTCTGCCCCGCCGGCGTGAGCCGGGTCGGGTAGGCGCTGCGGTCGACCAGGTCGGTGCCGGCCCAGGCCTCAAGCGACTGGATGCGACGCGAGAAGGCCGGCTGTGTCACATGGCGCAACTGGGCCGAGCGGCTGAAGCTGTGGGTCTCGGCCAGGCTGACGAAATCCTCCAGCCACTTGGTATCCATCTCAAGCTACCCTGGCCGGGACGCTCGCATCGATCGCCTCGGCGCCGCTTTGCTGCAGCGCCCACATCCGGGCGTAGCGACCATTGCGCGCCAGCAGCTCGGCGTGGGCGCCGCGCTCGACGATATGGCCATGTTCGAGCACGATGATCTCGTGCGCGTCGACCACGGTCGAGAGCCGGTGCGCGATCACCAGCGCGGTCTTGTCGCGCGCCGCGCTGCGCAGTTCGGCCTGGATCGCACGCTCGTTGGCCGAGTCCAGCGCCGAGGTCGCCTCGTCGAAGATCAGGATCGGTGGATTCTTCAGCAGGGTGCGCGCGATCGCGACGCGCTGCTTCTCGCCGCCCGACAGCTTGAGGCCGCGCTCGCCGACCATGGTCTCGTAGCCCTTGGGCAGCTTCAGGATGAAGTCATGGATATGCGCGGCCTGGGCGGCGGCGACCATCTCCTGCTGGCTCGCGTCCGGGCGGCCGTAGCGGATGTTGTAGCCGATGCTGTCGTTGAACAGCACCGTGTCCTGCGGCACGATGCCGATCGCGCGCCGCAGGCTGGACTGGGTCACGCGGCGGATGTCCTGGCCCGCGATCCGGATGACACCGGCCGCCTCCGGCGCCATGTCCCTGCCGCCGACATCGTAGAAGCGGTACAGCAGGCGCGCCAGCGTGGACTTGCCGGAGCCGGACGGACCAACCACCGCCACCGTCTTGCCGGCCGGCACGGTGAAGCTGATGCCGTGCAGGATCTCGCGCGCGGGCTCGTAGGCAAAGCGCACGGACTCGAAACGCACCTCGGGCGGACCGTCCAGCGCCAGCTCGGGCGCGCCCGGCGTGTCGGCGATCTCGCGCTCGCGGTCGAGCAGCGCGAACATCTTGTCGAGGTCGGTCAGGCTCTGCTTGATCTCGCGGTACAGCACGCCCAGGAAGTTGAGCGGGATGTAGAGCTGGATCATGAAGGCATTGATCATGACCAGGTCGCCCAGCGTCATGCCGCCCTGGGTCACGGCGCTGGTGGCGCGCCAGAGCATGGCGACCAGCGCGGTCGCGATGATCAGCTGCTGGCCCGCGTTGAGCAGCGACAGCGTGGTCTGGCTCTTGACGCGGGCGCGGCGCAGGCGCTCCAGGCTCTCGCCGTAGCGGCTCGACTCGAAGGCCTCGTTGTTGAAGTACTTGACGGTCTCGTAGTTGAGCAGCGAATCGACCGCGCGCGTCTGGCTGGCCGATTCGAGCTCGTTCATCTCGCGCCGGTACTGGGTGCGCCATTCGGTCACCTTGACCGTGAAGAACACATAGGCCGCCAGCGCGGCCAGCGTGGTCCAGACATACCAGAGCTCGAACTTGATGCCCAGCAGCGCCAGCACCAGCACCACCTCGAGCAGGGTCGGGAAGATGCTGTAGAGCGAGTACGAGATCAGCGACTGCACGCCACGGGTGCCGCGATCGACATCGCGCGTCATGCCGCCGGTCTGGCGCTCAAGGTGGAAACGCAGGCTCAGTCCGTGCAGGTGGCCGAAGACCTGCAGCGCGATCGCGCGCGTCGCGCCTTCGGTCGCCTTGGCGAAGATCAGCTCACGCAGTTCGGTGAACAGGCTGGTAGAAAAGCGCAGCAGGCCGTAGGCCAGCAGCAGGCCCAGCGGTACCACCAGCAGCGCGGCCTGGCCCGGCGCCAGCCCGGTGCGCGGCGTCAGCGCGTCAACCAGCTCCTTGAGCAGCAGCGGCACGCCGACGTTGGCCAGCTTGGCTCCCACCATGAAGGCCAACGCCAGCGCGACACGCCAGCGGTACTGCCAGAGGTAGGGCAAGAGGCGACGCAGGGTGGCGGCATCCGAGCGTTCATGCTGGGCGACAGCAGGGCCGGACGGGACGGGGGAACTGGATTGGGCGAGGTGGCGCATCGACGATAACGATCAAAGGAACGCATCGATTGTGCGCCCATCCCTTGCACCGCACCGGCATTGCCCTGGCCCGGGGCTCTCGTGGGCCGGGTCATTGCCAAGCCTGCGGCCCTAGCCCAGCAGGCCGCTCAGGTAGCATTGACAAAAGATGGTCGGCAGTGATTTCGGGCCGTACAGGCAAAAAAAACGCCGCCCTGGTGGGCGGCGGCAAGTCCTAGAGGACGTCGTTGGGAATCCGGTGATGGCGGGCACTACTTTGTTCTTGTGGCGCCGGCATCCACCCGCTGAGACTCTCTTGTTCTGGACAAGTGTGACAGCACTTGGGCCGTATTGTGCACCTGCCGCAAGTCCGCGAACATCCCCTGTTTGGGGGAGTCAAGGGTAGATTTCAAACTCGGGCCTGCTCCCGGGTCGCCAGCCACACCAGCAACAGCACCGGCAGTCCGAGCAGCGCGGTGCCGGTGAAGAAGACCGCATAGCCATGCGCATCGACGAAGGCGCCCGAGAAGCCGGCCAGCCACTTGGGCGCGAGCAGCATCATGGAACTGAACAGCGCGTACTGGGTAGCCGAATAGCTCACGTTGGTCAGGCTCGACAGGTAGGCGACGAAGGCCGCCGACGCGATGCCGGAACTCAGGTTGTCGGCCGCGATCACCGCGATCAGCGCGACCAGATCATGCCCATGCCCGGCCAGCCAGGCGAACAGCAGGTTGCTGACGGCGCTCAGCACCGCGCCCAGCATCAGCACGCGCGCGACACCCCAGCGCATCGCCAGCGCACCACCGGCAAACGCGCCCACCAGCGTCATGATCACGCCATAGACCTTGGTGACGGCAGCGACCTCGTCCTTGCTGTAGCCCATGTCGACGTAAAAGGGATTGGCCATGATGCCCATGACCACGTCGCTGATGCGATAGACGCCGATCAGCGCCAGCAACAGCAGGGCGCGGCGGCCGTAACGGCGCAGGAAGTCGGCGAAGGGCTCGACCAGTGCCTCGCGCAGCCAGGTCGCGAGGTCGCGCGCCGACGCCACCGGGCGGCGCTGGGGTTCGGGCGAGAACAGCACCGTCAGCAGACCCAGCGCCATCGAGGCCGCCATGACGAGGTAGGCGCTCTGCCAGGCCGCCTGCTGGTAGCCAGCCTCGGCGGCGGGTGCCAGTTCGGCACGCGCCGCCAGCCAGAGCACGCCGGCGCCGGCCCAGATCATCGCGAGCCGGTAACCGGTCTGGTAGCTCGCGGCGAGCGCGCCCTGGCGTTGCGCGCCGGCCGACTCGATCCGGAAGGCATCGAGCGCGATGTCCTGCGTCGCCGAGGCGAAGGCCACCAGCAACGCCCAGCCCACCATGCCTTGCAGATCGGTGCGCGGGTCGGTCAGCGCCATGCCGGCCAGGCCCGCCGCGACCGCGCACTGCGACAGCAGCAGCCAGGCGCGACGCTGGCCCAGCCAGCGGCTCAGTCCTGGCAGCGGCATCCGGTCGACCAGCGGCGCCCAGCACCACTTGAAGCCGTAGGCCAGCCCGACCCAGCTCAGGTAACCGATGGTGGCACGATCCAGCCCGGCCTCGCGCAGGCGAAAACTCAGCGTGCCGAGCACCAGCAGCAGCGGCAGGCCGGCGGAAAAACCGAGCGCGAACAGGCGCAGACTGGCGGGTTCGAGGTAGACGCGCAGGGCAGCGCGCCAGGACAGCACCGGCTCAAGCTGCGGCTCGGTGACAGTGGACGCGGGACGGGAATCGGGTATGGACATGTACAGCTTGAAACAGAAAACCCGCGCAGGCCGCAGACTTTTGTCTATTATTGGCGCATGTGCTGGCTTTGCGACGCGAAATCCACCCTTTCGGCTTCGGCCGCGGCTCATGATGAACTCCACGCCGGGCGCTGGTCGCCACGGCGCGGTTTCTTGCTGGCCGGGGCGGCGAGCGCCGTCGGGCTGGCGAGCGGACCGGCGCAGGCTCAGGTTGACGTCGGTCAATCTTCAGCCGTGCGCACCTTGGTGCCGGCCGAGCAGCTTGAGGGCGCGGCGCAACAGCAGTACGGCCAGATGCTGGAGCAGGCCCGCTCCCAGCGGGTGCTGGCGCCTGACAACCACCCCCAGCTGCAACGCCTGCGCGCGATCGCGCGCCGTCTGATCCCGTTCGCCGCCCCCTGGAACTCACGCTCGCGCAGCTGGCAGTGGGAAGTCAACCTGATCGGCAGCAGCCAGGTCAACGCCTTCTGCATGCCGGGCGGCAAGATCTGCTTTTATACCGGCATCCTCGACAAGCTCAGGCTGGATGATGACGAGGCCGCGATGGTGATGGGCCACGAGATGGCGCACGCCCTGCGCGAGCATGCGCGCGAGCGGCTGGCCAAGACCCAGGCCACCAGCCTGGGCCTGTCGCTGGGGGCGCGGCTGCTGGGTCTGGGCGAACTGGGCAATGTGGCGGCCGACCTCGGCACCCAGCTGCTGGCGCTCAAGTACAGTCGCGACGACGAGACCGAGGCCGACTTGGTCGGTCTGGAGCTGGCCGCGCGCGGTGCCTACGCCCCACCGGCCAGCGTCTCGCTGTGGCGCAAGATGATGACGGCCAACGGCAGCGGCGGGCCGGGCTTCCTGTCGACCCACCCGAGCGGCCCGAACCGGATCCAGGAATTGCAGGACAACCTGCCCAAGGTGCAGCGGCTCTACGAGCAGGCCAGAGGCTGAAGCGGCTCAGGTTCCGCGCACGTAGGGGTTCATGCGGCGCTCGCGCCCGAAAGTGCTCTCGGGGCCGTGACCAGGAATGAACACCGTGTCGTCGCCCATCGGCCACAGGCGCTGCGTGATGCTGGCGATCAGCTGGTCGTGGTCGCCACCGGGGAAATCGGTGCGGCCGATGCTGCCAGCAAACAGCACGTCGCCGACGAAGGCGCGCTTGGCCTCGGCCGAGTAAAAGACCACATGGCCGGGCGTGTGACCCGGGCAATGGCGCACCGTCACCTGGCTCCGGCCCAGCTGCAGCTGGTCGAGATCATGCAGCCAGCGCGTCGGGGTGAAGTGGCCCGCCGGCGGAAAACCGAACTGGACACTCTGCATCGGCAGACCGTCGATCCAGTACTGGTCGCCCTCGTGCGGGCCGATGATCGGCAGCTTGCAGCGCCGCGCCAGCTCGGCGGTGCCGCCGGCGTGGTCGATATGGGCGTGCGTCAGCCAGATCTGGGCGAGCTTGAGCCCGAGCCGGGCGACCTCGGCCAGCACCAGCTCAAGGTCGCCGCCCGGATCGATCACGGCGGCCTCCAGGGTCTGGTCGCACCAGACGAGCGAGCAGTTCTGCTGGAAGGGCGTGACGGGTATCGTGAGGTATTGCAGCATGCGCCTCATTGTAGGCAAGCCGGCCGGCTCACATGTTGGTCGCGGCGATCACCTCGGCCAGGTCGGTCAGGCCGGCGACCACCTTCTCGATGCCGTCCTGGCGCAGCGTGTGCATGCCAGCGGCGAGCGCGGACTGACGGACCTCGCCAGCCGAGGCGCGGCGGCGGATATGGTGCCGGATCGCGTCATCGCTGAGCATCAGCTCGTAGATGCCGAGCCGGCCCTTGTAGCCGCGCTGCTCGCAGGCCTCGCAGCCATGCCGGACATGGGTCTGGAGCTGGCGCGCACCGGACGCATCGGGCCGGCCATGGTCGGTCCGCCAGCGCGCGATCAGCTGCGCGATCTCGCGGTCGCCATGCGACTCGCCCTCTAGGTACTGGTGCGCCAGCGCCTCGATCTCGTCGGCGCGCGCCGGCCGGGTCTCGACGCACTGCTGGCACAGACGGCGCACCAGCCGCTGCGCCAGGATGGCCAGCAGCGAGTCAGAGAAGTTGAAGGGATCGAGTCCGATCTCGAGCAGGCGCGCGATGCTCTCGGGCGCCGAGTTGGTGTGCAGCGTCGACAGCACCAGGTGGCCAGTCAGCGAGGCCTCGATCGCGATGCGCGCGGTCTCCTCGTCGCGCATCTCGCCGATCATGATCACGTCGGGGTCGGCGCGCAGGAAGGTCCGCATCGCGGCGGCAAAGCTCCAGCCGATGCGCGGGTTCATCTGCACCTGGCGCAGGCCGTCCTGCGTGATCTCGATCGGGTCCTCGGCGGTCCAGATCTTGCGGTCCTCGGTGTTGATGTCGCTGATCAGCGAATGCAGCGTGGTGGTCTTGCCGCTGCCGGTCGGGCCACAGACCAGGATCAGTCCGTAGGGCTTGAGCACCATGCGGCGCAGGTCGACCAGGTCACAGGGGCTGAGGCCGATCGAGTCGACCGGCATCGGCCTGGAGCCGGCCAGCAGGCGCAGCACCACGTCTTCCAGCCCGCCGCAGGTCGGCACGGTCACGACCCGCAGCTCGGTCTTGCTGCCGCCGAAGCGCGAGAAATCGATCTTGCCGTCCTGCGGCTTGCGGTGCTCGGAAATGTCCATTCCCGCCATGATCTTGATGCGCGCGATCATGGCGTAGCGAAAGCGCGACTCGATCTCCAGGTAGCGCCGCAGCTCGCCGTCGAGCCGGAAGCGGATCCGGACCTTCCTGGGCGCGGGCTGGGTCTCGATATGGATGTCGGACGCCTTCTGCGTGATCGCCTCGGCGATCAGCGAGTTGATCAGCCGCACCAAGGTATTGTCCGACTCGCTGACGACGTCGGACTCGGGCTCGTTGCCGCCCTCGGAACCGGCCTGCAGGTCGTGCACCAGATCGCGCGACGAGGCACGGTTGGGGTCCTTGGGCCTGGAGGACTGGGGCGGCTCGGCTTGCCGCTCGTAGGCGCGCGCGACCGAGGGCATCAGCGTGCCGGGCGCGGCCAGCACCGGGACGATGCGGCGCTGCGTCATGAAGCGCAACTCGTCGAGCAAGCGCTTGTCGAGCGGGTCGGCCATCGCCAGCACCAGGATGTCCTCGTGCTGCAGCAGCGGCAGCACCGCCTCGCGCTCGGCGAAGGCATGCGGCACCAGCGCCAGCGCCTCCTGGTCGAACAGGTAGGCCGAGGGGTCGAGCACCCGGTTGCCCAGCCAGCCCGCGATCACATGGCGCAGCTGCGGCTCGGTCAACTGGCCCTGCTCGACCAGCTGCTGGCCGAGCTGGCGGTAGATGCCGAGCTTGCGCTCCTCGGCCTGGGTCGCGAGCGCATCGTGCAATTGCCCGGAGGTCAGCACCCCGCTGCGCACCAAGGCATCGCCGAGATGGCGCGCACCATGGGCCTGGGACTAGGGGTTCTGCAGCAGTTGCCAGAGTTCGTCCGGCACCCTGGGCCTGGGATAGGCCGATGCAACGGACGGCGGAGAGACAGTTGCGGTAGGCGAGGCTGGCACGTTCTGGCTCGGGTCGGATGGAAGCGACGGGGCGGAAACCCGCCCGGGCATGGCCCATTGTGCCGATTTTCCGGGGCCAGGTCACGCCCTGCCGCGGTCTCCCGTTGCGGCGACAATGCGGGGCATGAAATTCCAAGGCATTCTGTTATGGGGCGGCGTGGCCGCGCTGCTGGTACTGGCGCACGCCCAGTTCGGCTGGCCCGGCGTGGCTTTCGCGGGCGCCGGCCTGGTGATGTGGCTGCTGCTGCACTTCACCCGCCTGATGGGTGTCATGAAGCGCGTGGCCAACCGACCCATCGGTCATGTCGACAGCGCGGTCATGCTCAACGCCAAGCTGCAGCCGGGCCGGACCTTGATGCATGTGATCGCGCAGACACGCGCGCTCGGCGAGCGGCTGTCGGTCGAGGCGGCGCAGCCCGAGGTCTACCGCTGGAGCGACGACTCGGGCTCCAGCGTGAGCTGCGAGTTCGAGGACGGCAAGCTCGCGCGCTGGAAGCTCGATCGACCGGCACAGGACTGAGATACCGACGCGGGTCAGAGCGTCCAGTCGTACTCGATGGTCAGCGGCGCATGGTCGCTGAACCATTGCTGCTTGTAGATGCTCGCGCGGCGCGCGCCCCGGGCCAGCGCCGGGCTCGCGAGCTGGTAGTCGATGCGCCAGCCCACGTTGTTGGCGCGCGCCTGGCCGCGGTTGCTCCACCAGGTGTAGGCGCCCTCGCCCTCCTCGGGGTGCAGGTGACGATAGACGTCGACCAGGCCGGCCTCGTCGAGCAACTTCGTCATCCAGGCGCGCTCCTCGGGCAGGAAGCCGCTGTTCCTGAGGTTGCCCTTCCAGTTCCTGAGGTCGATCTCGCGGTGCGCGATGTTGACGTCGCCGCACAGCACGTAGTCGCGCTCGGCGTTCATGCTGGAGAGACGCGGGTAGATCAGGTCGAGAAAGCGGAACTTGGCCTGCTGGCGCTCCTCGCTCGATGAGCCACTCGGGAAGTAGCAGCTCACGATGCTGCGCTTGTGGCTGGGCGTATCGAAGCGCAGCTCGACGTAGCGACCCTCGGCATCGAACTCAGGCTCGCCCAGGCCGACGATCACCTCGCTGGGCTCGTGCCGGCTGTAGACCGCGACACCCGAATAGCCCTTTTTCTCGGCGTAATGGAAATGGCCCCGCAGGCCGGCGAGCTGCTCGAAGCGGCCGGCCACGTCGGCGCCCTGCGCCTTGAGTTCCTGCACGCAAATACAATCGGGCGCCTGGGCTGCGACCCAGTCTTCCAGCCCCTTGGAACTGGCGGAACGGATGCCGTTGAGGTTGAGGCTGGTGAGTTTGAACAAGGAATTTCCCATGATGGTTGAAGCGAACAAGCCGGCGGCAGATGACGCGCTGGCACTGGAATTTGTGCAATTTTCCGTCGAATCGGGCGTGCTGCGCTTTGGCGAGTTCAAGACCAAGGCCGGCCGTCTGAGCCCCTACTTCTTCAACGCCGGCCTGTTCGACGATGGCGCCAAGCTGGGACGCCTGGCCGCCTTCTACGCCCAGCGCATCCAGGCCAGCGGCATCGAGTTCGACATGATCTTCGGCCCGGCCTACAAGGGCATTCCGCTGGCGGCGGCGGTGGCGATCGAGCTCGCGCGCCTGGGCGTCAACAAGCCGTTCGCCTACAACCGCAAGGAGGCCAAGGACCATGGCGAGGGCGGCTCGCTGGTCGGCGCCCCGCTCAAGGGCCGGGTGCTGATTGTCGATGACGTGATGAGCGCGGGCACCGCCGCACGCGAGTCGATCACGCTGATCAAGGCCGCCGGCGCCATCCCGCACGCGGTCGCGATCGCGCTCGACCGCCAGGAAATGGCGACCGAAGCCACGCCGGACGGCTTGCGCGACGTCCCCTACAGCGCGGTGCAGTACGTGCGCGGGCAGCTCGGCCTGCAGGTCTGCGCGATTGCGCAACTGTCCGACCTGCTGCATTATCTGCAGCAACAGGCGGGCGGCGAGATGACCGAGCACCGCGACCGGGTCCAGGCCTATCGGGATCGCTACGGCGTGGTCTGATGCGCCAGTCCCATCGGGCACTCAAAGGAGAAATGGATGGCAGACCAGCCCGCCAGATGGGCGCCCGTGGCGAAGGCCTCCGGCTGGCTGGCCTTGGCGGCTTGCTGTGCCGCGGGCCTGGTCTGGGGCCAGGGCAGCCCCCTGCCGGGCAGCCAGCCCAGCATCTATACCTGCATCGACCCGCAGGGCAGGCGCATCACCTCCGACCGCCCGATAGCGGAATGCATGGGCAGCGGGCAGCGCGAGCTCGGCCCGGGCGGCAACCTCAAGCGCATCATGCCTCCGGTGTTGACCGCGACTGAACGCGCGCGGGAGACCGAACGCCTGCGCGAGGAGACAGCCCGCCAGGCCCGACTGGCGGAGGAACAACGCAAGCAGCGCGCGCTGGTGGCGCGCTACCCCGACCAGGCGGCGCACGGCAAGGCGCGCGCCGAGGCCGTGGCCCAGTTCGACGCCCTGATCGCCGCCGTGCACAAGCGCCAAGGCGAGCTCGACAAGCAGCAGCGGGAAATAGCGGCCGAGCTGGAGTTCTACCAGCAGGACCCCGCCAAGGCGCCGGTCTGGCTCAGGAAGCTGAGCGAGGAGAACGCGCGCCAGCGCCAGTCGCAGGCGGACTACCTGGCCGAACAGCAGCGCGCGCGCCAGCAGACCCTGCAGAACTTCGACGATGAGCTCGCGCGCCTGCGTGAGCTCTGGAAACAGGAAGGCCGCTGAAAGCAGCGGCCTTGGCCTTAAAGATCAGCCCAGGCGGGCCTTCAGGACCTCGTTGACCTGGCCCGGGTTGGCCTTGCCGTTCCGTAAGACTTACTCATTCATGCGCAAACATGAACAAAGCTGACTTCCTGCTTCGCCGAGGCCGGTTTCGTCTTCGTCTTGCAACGAAGGCCAGCGCCTTCCTCTCCACAGGCTGACACGGTGGAACTCACCGCCAAATTTCTTAAATTGACCGCCGCGTTCACATCACGGTCGTGGACAGAGCTGCAGGCCGGGCAAGTCCACTCGCGCACCGACAGCGGCAGTTGATCGAGCTGGTGCCCGCAGCCCGAGCAGGTCTTGCTACTGGGATACCAGCGATCGGCGACGATCACCTGCCCGCCACGCATCGCGGCCTTGTATTCCAGCTGCCGCCGGAACTCGAAGAAGCCCATGTCGGTGATGCTGCGCGCCAAACGGCGGTTTTTTACCATGCCACGGACGTTCAGATCTTCGATGCCGATGGTGTGGAAACGGTGCGTCAGATCGCTCGTCAACTGGTGCAGCGCATCCGAGCGGATCGAGGCAATGCGGGCATGCAATTTCGCCAGTTTGGCCTTCGCCTTGCGGCGGTTGGCCGATCCCTTGCGCTTGCGCGACAGGCTGCGTGACAGCCGTTGCAAGCGGCACAGCAGCGCCTTGTGGGGCTTGGGACCAGGGATCACCTCTCCCGTCGAAAGTGTTGCCAACGCCTTTACACCCAGATCCACACCGACCGTGCCTTGGTTTTCGGCTTGGGGCAGATGTGAATCGTCCTGGGTATCGACGACGAGGCTGACCAACCAGCGATCCGCCACACGGGAGACCGTGGCCGACAGGATCTTGCCCGCGAAGCGCAACGTCTCGCGCATTCGTACCCAGCCCAGATTGGGGATACGAATGCGTGAACTGTCGATGCTGAACTGGTCGTTGCTAAGCGTGAAGCGGTCGTGCACGCCCTTCTTGCGGAACTGCGGGTAACGAGCACGCCCGACAAAGAAGTTCTGGAACGCCTGGCCCAGCTGAATGATAGCCATTTGCGGCGCGTTCTTTGTGACCTCCAGCATCCAGGGGAACTGCTCGCGCTTGATGGCGTTCAACTGGCGACGCAAGGCGGATTGGGAGGGCTTGGGTAGCGTCGGATCCACCTTATGAGCCTCGTACTGGCGCTTCCACTCGGCCAGCGCCCAGTTGTAGGCGAAGCGCGCCACGCCCGCCGCGCGGGCCAAGTAGGTGGCCTGCGCGTTGTTGGGATCGAGAGCGATCTGGTGGGCGATCAGCATAGGGGGCATCATTCTTGCACGAACTGGCACGGCTTGAACAGAGCTGGTGTAGCCTACTGTTCGATGTTCTTCACGTACCTACGTCAAAGTACGTGCGCAGGTATAAGCAAGAGTGAGGAGATTTGAGCATTTTTTACTGGATCTGATCAAACCCTTGCTGGCCTTCATAACCTGGCCGACCAGGGCGTTGAAGGCTTTTTCCTTGCCAGCGCAGTATTCGGCCACGTTCTTCTCGTTGGCGGTCAGCACCTCGTCGACGCTAGCTTCCAGCGCGCCGCTGTCACTTACCTGCTTAAAATTACAAGTTTTTATAAAAGTATTTATTTAATTCACCACGGCCGCCAACCAGATTTCAACTTACTTATGATATTGTCCTGAATATACTGAAAATTAGAAACTACTATCTTTGACTCACAATCCATTATGTAGTTCTTCTTCTGTGGATTATCCCTGTACTTCCAGTAATAATCTCTCTCATACCCACAATCTCTAATCAAAAGCTCTTCTATTTCAGGTCGATAATAACCAATTGCATCTAGGTCGCGATTTTTTAACCAATAAACCTGATTTGATGGCTTCGCCATCATTTCATCAATTAAATACAAAGGCACTCCGTTATCAGAAAGATATTCTCTTACATAATCCATAGCAGAAACTTGGTTTTTCAAAAATCTAGAGGCGATCAGATCTTTATCAACAATGTAGGGACGATGAATTCCAACAAAACTCATCCACGGTCTATCGCGATTACTCGGAGGCTCAACCAAACCTCCACCATCAACTCCTACAGCATTTCGACTCAAGCCAGCCAACCAAACAAAAAAACATGCACTAACGCAATCTGATCTTTCCTTAATATGTATTGAAATATTTGAATATTTAACTAATTTAGCAATTCTCAACGCTTCAACCACACTACCACCGGGAGAATTTAGCCAAAGAATGTTAACCCATGGCAATTTACTCATCTCCTTCGCAAATCTCTCCGCATCCCCATCACGAATCACGCCATCAATATACAAATGATGCGAATTTCTATTAGACTCAGTATATATATCCGCAGCCCACAAGGAAGTACTAGATAAAATAAAACAAAGAAAAAATAATAACTTACCCATAACTTAGCGGATTCAAGTTTGAAATGCAAGACTATATATTCAGTAAAAGCCTGATCAGGTTAATGATTGCCGCATCAATAAACCTGCCGCAGCAAAAACTGCGGCAGGTTTTAGCTTACTAAGCTAACATAGCTTTAAGCATGGCAGTAACTTGAGCCGGATTAGCCTTACCCTTGGTAAGCCTCATGACTTGCCCAACCAAGGCATTAAACGCTTTTTCTTTACCGGACCTATATTGCACCACATTATCAACATTAGTAGCAATCACTTCAACTATTATCTCTTTAAGCTCACCTGCATCATCCATCTGCCTAAGATTCCTACCTTCAATTAGATCATCTACCAGCTGAGGCGGAGAATTACTCTGATCGACTCGACCCTTCTTCCAAATATAGTCAAATAACTCTTTTGCTGCCTTACCAGAAATAACCCCCTGCTGCTCCCGCAAAGCTATCCGAGCCAATGTAGCAGGATCAATCCAGAAACGCCAATCAGGCCCTCCATCCTCATTCATTGCCCTACTAATTTCACCAGAGATCCAAACAGCAATCCGACGAGCAAAAGGCTTATAAAATCCCGGATCATTAAGCTGATCTGCTGAGATAGCTTCAGTATCACTATTTTGAATAGCTGCAGAATGGAAAAACTGCGCTTTGGCATACGTCCCCACTACTTGACTTGCCATATAGGTGGTCAACCCGTATTCATCAACGTAAAGACGCTCCAAATCGCGCGGCAGCTCGGGCATTTCGGCGCGCACCCGCTCGACCCATTCGCGCTCGATCATCAGCGGCGGCAGGTCCGGATCGGGGAAGTAGCGGTAGTCGGCCGCATCTTCCTTGGTGCGCATGGCGCGGGTCTCGCCGGTGTCGGGGTCGAACAGCACGGTGGCCTGCTCGATCTCATAACCGTCCTCGATGCGGTCGATCTGCCAGCGGACCTCGAAGTCGATCGCCTGCTGCATGAACTTGAAGCTGTTCAGGTTCTTGATCTCGCGCCTTGTGCCGAGCGCCGCGCCAGGTTTGCGCACCGAGACGTTGGCGTCACAGCGGAAGCTGCCTTCCTGCATGTTGCCGTCGCAGATGCCGATCCAGGTCACGATCTTGTGCAGTTCCTTGGCATAGGCCACGGCCTCGGCGCTGGAGCGGATGTCGGGCTCGGTCACGATTTCGAGCAGCGGCGTGCCGGCGCGGTTGAGGTCGATGCCCGACAGGCCGTGGAAGTCCTCGTGCAGCGACTTGCCGGCGTCCTCTTCCAGGTGGGCGCGCACCAGGCGCACGGTCTTCTTCTCGTCGCCGAGGAAGAAGGACACCTCGCCGCCCTGCACCACCGGGATCTCGAACTGGCTGATCTGGTAGCCCTTGGGCAGGTCGGGATAGAAGTAGTTCTTGCGCGCGAAGATGCTGCGCTCGGCCACATGGGAGCCGACCGCCAGGCCGAACTGGATCGCCCGCTCGACCGCGCCCTTGTTCATGACCGGCAGCGTGCCGGGCAGCGCCAGGTCGACCGCGCAGGCCTGGGTATTGGGCTCGGCGCCGAAGGCGACCGGGGCGCGGCTGAAGATCTTGCTCTGGGTCGAGAGCTGGGCATGGGTCTCGAAGCCGATCACGACCTCGTAGCCCTGCACCAGCAGGGAAGCTTGCTTCTTGCTCATGCGAATTCCTTCGGCGCGCGGGTATGCCAGTCGGTGGCGCACTGGAAATGGTGGGCGGCGCCCAGCAGGCGGGCCTCGTCGAAGTAGTTGCCGATCAGCTGCAGGCCGACCGGCATGCCGTCGGCGCCGAAGCCGGCCGGCACGCTCATGCCCGGCAGGCCCGACAGCGAGGCCGGCAGGGTGTAAATGTCGGCCAGGTAGGCCGCGACCGGATCGTCCGACTTCGCGCCGATCTTCCAGGCCACGCTGGGCGCGACCGGACCGGCGATCAGGTCGCATTGCCCGAAGGCGGACTGGAAATCCTGCGCGATCAGGCGCCGGATCTGCTGCGCCTTGAGGTAGTAGGCGTCGTAGTAGCCGTGGCTCAGCACATAGGCGCCGGTCAGGATGCGGCGCTGGACTTCCTCGCCAAAGCCCTCGCTGCGCGACTTCTTGTACATGTCGCTCAGGTCGGCGTAGTCCTTGGCGCGGTGGCCGAACTTGACGCCGTCGAAGCGGCTCAGGTTGGAGCTGGCCTCGGCCGGGGCGATGATGTAGTAGGCGGGGATGGCCAGCTCGGTGCGCGGCAGACTGATGTCGACCAGCGTGGCGCCCAGCTTTTCGTACTCGGCCAGCGCGGCGCGCAGGGCGGCCTGCACGTCGACGGCGCAGCCCGCGCCAAAGAACTCCCTGGGCAGGCCGATGCGCAGGCCCTTCAGGGGCTGTGCGACGGTCGCGTCGGCGCCCAGCGGCTGACCCAATGCGACGGCGTAGTCCTCGGCCGGGCGGTCCAGGCTGGTCGAGTCACGGTCGAGGTCGGGGCCGACCATGGCCGACAGCAGGATCGCGCAATCCTTGGCGCTGCGCGCCATCGGGCCGGCCTGGTCCAGGCTGGACGCATAGGCCACCATGCCGTAACGCGAGCAGCGGCCATAGGTCGGCTTGATGCCGGTGATGCCGGTGAAGCTGGCGGGCTGGCGGATCGAACCGCCGGTGTCGGTGCCGGTCGCCGCTGGCGCCAGGCGCGCCGCCACGGCAGCCGAGGAGCCACCCGAGGAGCCGCCCGGCACCCGGGTCTTATCCCAGGGGTTGAGCGCGGGGCCGTAGGCCGAATTGTCGTTGCCCGAGCCCATCGCGAACTCGTCGCAGTTGAGCTTGCCCAGCGTCACGGCGCCAGCCGCGGCCAGCTTGGCCACCACGGTCGCATCGAAGGGGCTGCGATAGCCTTCCAGCATCCTGGAGCCGGCGGTGGTCGGAAAGTCCTTGGTGACGAACAGGTCCTTGTGCGCGATCGGCACGCCCAGCAGCGGCTGGCGCTCGCCGGCGGCCAGGCGCTCATCGGCGGCACGGGCCTGCGCCAGGCTGACTTCCTCGTCGAGCGCCAGGTAGGCGCCGAGATCGGCGTTCGCCTTGGCGCGCTCCAGCAGGGCTTGCGTGACTTCGACGCTTGAGACCTCGCGCGCGGCCAGCTTGGCCGCCAGCGCGCTCACGTCCAGTTGATACAGTTCGCTCATTCGATCACCTTGGGCACCAGGAACAGGCCGTTCTCCACGGCCGGGGCGCTGCGCTGGTTGGCTTCGCGCTGGTTGGGCTCGCTCGCCACGTCGTCGCGCAAGCGCAGCGCGACCTGGCCGATCACGGCGGTCGGATGCGCGAGCGGCTCGACGCCGGCGGTGTCGACCGCCCTCATCTGCTCGACGATGTCGAAGAAGCCGTTGAGCCGGGTCAGCATGCGCTGGGCATGAGCCTCGTCCAGCTCGAGCCGCGCGAGATGGGCAATTCGCCCGATATCTTGCAGGGTCAGGGACATGAAGGGTCCAAATGAAGGGAAGATCCAGCCAGAAAGCAGGACTTTCGTTACAAAAAACCTCGACGCCAAAAGACCTTAGGCGCGGGCCATGCGGTATTATCCCGCGTTTGGCGACCGCTGGGTCGAGCCGCGCATTGGCGCGTGTCTACGAAGCGGCTGTCCGCCAGTCCCGAATCCCCCACCATACTCGGCGCTGCCCAGCCCCACGCGCAGGCAGGCCGCACAGGACACCCTGACATGTTCGAAGTTTTCCGTCGGCATTTCTCCACCGACCTGGCGATCGACCTCGGCACCGCCAACACCCTGATCTACATGCGCAACAAGGGCATCGTGCTCGACGAGCCCTCGGTGGTCGCGATCCGTCACGAAGGCGGCCCCAGCGGCAAGAAGACGATCCAGGCCGTCGGCAAGGAAGCCAAGGCCATGCTGGGCAAGGTGCCTGGCAACATCGAGGCGATCCGCCCGATGAAGGACGGCGTGATCGCCGACTTCGTGGTCACCGAGCAGATGATCAAGCAGTTCATCAAGATGGTGCACCCGCGCAGCCTGCTGACCCCGAGCCCGCGCATCATCATCTGCGTGCCCTGCGGCTCGACCCAGGTCGAGCGCCGCGCGATCAAGGACGCGGCCGAGGCCGCCGGCGCCAGCGCGGTCTACCTGATCGAGGAGCCGATGGCCGCCGCGATCGGTGCCGGCCTGCCGGTGTCCGAAGCCTCGGGCTCGATGGTGATCGACATTGGCGGCGGCACGACCGAGGTCGGCGTCATCAGCCTGGGCGGCATGGTCTACAAGGGCAGCGTGCGCGTCGGCGGCGACAAGTTCGACGACGCCATCATCAACTACATCCGCCGCAACTACGGCATGCTGATCGGCGAGCAAACCGCCGAAGCGATCAAGAAGCAGATCGGCTCGGCCTTCCCCGGCTCCGAGATCAAGGAGATGGAAGTCAAGGGCCGCAACCTGTCCGAAGGCGTGCCGCGCAGCTTCACGATCAGCAGCAACGAGGTGCTCGAAGCGCTGACCGACCCGCTGAATCAGATCGTCTCGGCGGTCAAGATCGCGCTGGAGCAGACCCCGCCCGAGCTGGGCGCCGACATCGCCGAGCGCGGCATGATGCTGACCGGCGGCGGCGCGCTGCTGCGCGACCTCGACCGCCTG
This sequence comes from Malikia sp., assembly GCF_028687635.1. Classification (GTDB taxonomy): domain Bacteria; phylum Pseudomonadota; class Gammaproteobacteria; order Burkholderiales; family Burkholderiaceae_C; genus Malikia. The sequence goes on from NZ_JAQTZS010000020.1 coordinate 21,404, forward strand.
CTGGCGGAGGAAACCGGCCTGCCGGTGCTGGTCGCCGAGGAGCCGCTGACCTGCGTGGTGCGCGGCTGCGGCATGGCGCTGGAGCGCATGGACCGCCTCGGCGGCAGCGTCCTGTCCCACGAATAATCCCTGAGCGGCTCGGGCCATGCCCAAGGCGACCGTAGACCGCCGGGTCCCGCCGCTGTTCCGGCAGGGCCTCACGCCCCTGTCCAAGCTGCTGCTGCTGGGTGCGCTGTCGGTGCTGCTGATGGTGGTCGACACCCGCCTGCAGCTGGGCGCGCCGGTGCGCGCGGCAGTGGCCACCGCGCTGACGCCGCTGCAATGGCTGGCGCTGGCACCGATACGCGCCCTGCAGGCCGGCGGCGGCTATTTCGGCAACCTGCAGACCGCGCAACAGGAGGCCGCGCTGGCGCGTGCCGAGCTGACGCGCCAGGCCCAGCGCGCCGCCCAGGTCGAGCACCTGGGCCAGGAGAATCGCGAACTGCGCGCCCTGCTCGGCATGCGCGAGCGGCTGAGCGTCAAGGCCCATGGCGCCGAGGCGCTCTACGACGCGGCCGACCCCTACACCCGCAAGCTCGTGATCGACCGTGGCGAGACGCACGACATCAAGCCCGGCTCGCCCGTCATGGACGGCTACGGCGTGCTGGGTCAGGTCACGCGCGTCTACCCGCTGGTCTCCGAGATCACGCTGCTGACCGACCGCGATCAGGCCATCCCCGTACTCAACACCCGCACTGGCCAGCGCAGCGTCGCCTATGGCCAGCCCCGGCTGGGGCTGCTTGAGCTGCATTTCGTCTCGGCCAGCGCCGACCTGGAGGTGGGCGACCTGCTGACCACCAGCGGCGTCGACGGCGTCTACCCGCCCGGCCTGCCAGTGGCGCGCATCCACAGCGTCACGCGCCAGGGCGAAGGCGGCTACGCGCGCGTGCTCTGCCAACCGATGGCGCACACCGAGCATTCGCTGCAACTGCTGGTGCTGGACCCGCCGACCGGCAAGCCGACCGACGAGGGCATCAGGCCGCTCGTTCCGCCCAAGCCGGCCAACGGTCGCACCGGCAAACCCGGCCGCCCCGGAACGGAGGGATCGCAATGATCATGCCCGCCGGCCACCAGCAGCTGCTGCTGCCGGTCAGGCCCTGGTTCGTCTGGCTGAGCCTGCTGCTCTCGCTGGTGCTCGACATGGCGCTCAACATGGGCCTGACCGGGCGCGCCGCCTGGACGCCCGACCTGCTGGCGGTCGCGCTGCTGTTCTGGGTCGTGCACGAGCCATCACGGGTCGGCCTCATGGCCTGCTTCGTCCTGGGCCTCATGCTCGACGTGCACCAGAGCGCGCTGCTGGGCCAGCACGCGCTGGCCTTCTCGGTGCTCGGCTTCCTGGGCCTGCAGGTGCACCGGCGACTGCTCTGGTTCGCGCTGCCGACGCAGGCGCTGCATGTGCTGCCGCTGCTGCTGACCGCGCACGCGCTGCAATGGCTGGTGCGCCTGCTGGCCGGGTCGGGCTGGCCGGGCTGGGACGCGCTGCTGGCGCCGCTGGCCGAGGCCTTGCTCTGGCTGCCGGCCACCTGGCTGCTGCTGGCGCCGCAGCGCCGACCGCACGACCCCGACGGCAACCGTCCGATCTGAGTCGCCATGGAGTTGCGCAACCTCAAGCAGCAACTGGACCAGTTCCGCTCCCGGGTCTGGATCGCGGGCCTGTTCGCCGCCTTCTGCTTCGGGCTGGTGCTCGCGCGCATGGTGTACCTGCAGGTGATCCGGCACGAGGACCTGCTCGAACAGGCCGAATCCAACCGGATCGCGGTGCTGCCCGTGGTCCCGCACCGGGGCCTGATCACGGACCGCAACGGCGTGGTGCTGGCCAACAACTATTCGGCCTACACGCTGGAGATCACGCCCTCCAAGGCCGGCAAGCTCGACGAGGTGCTGGCCGAACTCGGCAAGGTGGTCGAGATCCAGCCGCGCGACCTGCGCCGCTTCAAGCGACTGTCCGAGGAGTCGCGCCGCTTCGACTCGGTCCCGATCCGCACCCGACTCAGCGACGAGGAGATCGCCCGCTTCGCCGCCCAGCGTTACCGTTTTCCGGGCATCGAGATCCAGGCCCGCCTGTTCCGCCATTACCCGCTGGGCGAGACCGCCAGCCATGTGATCGGCTACATCGGCCGCATCAACGCGCGTGAAAAGACACAGATGGAGGACTGGCCGGACGAGGAGATCGCCAACTACCGCGGCACCGAATACATCGGCAAGCTCGGGGTCGAGCAAAGCTACGAGTCGGTGCTGCACGGCGTCACCGGATTCGAGCGGGTCGAGACCTCGGCTGGCGGCCACGCGGTGCGCAAGCTGGCCGACTCCCCCGCGACACCCGGCAACACGGTCAGGCTCACGATCGACATCAAGTTGCAAAAAATGGTCGAGGATCTGTTCGGCGATCGTCGCGGCGCGCTGGTCGCGATCGATCCGCGCAATGGCGAGGTGCTGGCCTTCGTCAGCAAGCCGACCTTCGACCCCAACCTGTTCGTCGAGGGCATCGACGTCGACAACTGGAAGGCGCTCAACGAGTCGCTCGACAAACCCCTGCTCAACCGCGCGCTGCGCGGCACCTACCCGCCGGGCTCGACCTACAAGCCCTTCATGGCGCTGGCCGCGCTCGAACTGGGCAAGCGCAAGGCCGAGACCGTGATCAACGACACCGGCTACTGGGAGTTCGGCGGCCACCGCTTCCGCAGCCACGGCGACGGCGGTCTCGGGGCGGTCAACATGAAGCGCAGCATCGTGATATCGAGCAACGTCTACTACTACATGCTCGCCAACGACCTGGGCGTCGACGCCATCCACGACTTCATGGCGCCGTTGGGCTTCGGCCAGATCACCGGCATCGACCTGCGCGGCGAGGTGCGCGGCGTGCTGCCCAGCACCGAATGGAAGCGCAAGACCTACAAGCGCCCCGAGCAGCGCAGGTGGTACGCCGGCGAGACCATCTCGCTGGGCATCGGTCAGGGCTACAACAGCTTCACCATGCTGCAGCTCGCGCATGCGACCGCGACACTGGCCAACGGCGGCATCAAGTACAAGCCTCATGTGCTGCTGGGCACGCAGGACGTGGTCAACCGGGCCGAGACACCGGCCAACGTCGGTCCGGGTGAATCGCTGGGCTACAAGCCCGCGCATGTCGCCACCGTCCTCAACGCGATGGAAGGCGTGACGACCGAGGGCACCGGTACCCGGGTCTTTGCCGGCGCCCCCTACCGCAGCGGCGGCAAGACGGGTACCGCGCAGGCCGTTACCATTGGCCAGAAGGACAAGTACAACGCCGCCAAGCTGGCCGAGCGCCAGCGCGACCACGCCCTCTATTCCGCCTTCGCGCCGGTGGACCAGCCTCGGGTCGCGCTCGCCGTGATCGTGGAAAACGCCGGCTTCGGCGCCGCCAGCGCCGCGCCGATCGCGCGCCGCGTGTTCGACTACCTGCTGCTCGGCCGCTACCCGAGCGAGGATGACATCCGCACGACCCAGGCCGGCCAATCGTCCAGACCGATCGGACCTTTCCGCCAGGCCAGCGAACTCGACTGAGCAAGCGAGCCGGCGCCGAGCGCTTCAGCGCCAGCCGGTCTTGCCGATCAGCGCCTTGCCTCGGCCAGCAGTGCCACGACGGCTGCCTGCAGATCGGCCAGGCTGCCGTCATTGGCGACCAGGCGGTGCTCTGGCACCCAGTCAGCCGGGACCGGCTCGGCCCACTCGCGCTGGCGATGCTGCACCTCGATGCCAGCGTCCGAGGCGTCGGTCCCGGCGGCGGCGCGTGCCACCAGCCGTTGCTCCATCCGCTGCTGGCTGGCGACGCATTCGACCAGCAGGAAAGGCGTGCCCAACCGGCGCGCCAACGCGCGCAACGCCGCGCGCTCGGCCTGACGCAGCAGCGCGGCATCGACCACGACCGAATGGCCCGCGACCAGCAGCCCCTCGGCCAGCGCGGACAAGCGCGCATAGGTGAGTCGCGTCGCCTCGGCGCCATAGAGCGCCCGCCCCGGCGCGGGCCGGTCGGTCGCTGCCAGCCCGAACAGGCGCTTGCGCTCGACATCCGAGCGCAGCCGGATCGCGCCCGACTGCTCGGCCAGCAGGGCTGCCAGCGTGGACTTGCCGGCACCGCTCAGGCCCATGACCAGCAGCAGGTGCGGCGGCGCCGGATCGGCCGCCAGCGCCTCGGCCAAGGGCCAGTAGCGCAGGAAACCCTCCGGCTGCCCGGACAGCAGCGCGACCTTGGCCCGCACCAGCGCACGGTAGGCCGCGAAGGCACGCAGCCCGACCAGCCCGTCGAAGTCGCCGCTGCGCTCGACATAGCCGTTGACGAAGCGCCAGGCCAGCTCCACCCGCCCGCAGGCCAGCAGATCCATGAAGGCAAAGGCGACATCGTTCATCAGGTCGATGCAGCGCAGCGCGGGCTCGAACTCGATCGCATCGAAAGCGATGACCCCGCCCCGCCACAGCACCAGATTGCCCAGATGCAGGTCGCCATGGCCTTCGCGCAGGAATCCGTCGCGCAGCCGAGCAGCACGCCAGGCCGCCTGGGCCTCAAGGCGCGCCAGCAGCCGCTCGCGCAGCGCCAGCACCCGCGCCAAGTCGATCGCGGGCGGACGCAGGGGGTTGGATTCGGCCTCGTCCAGGCTCTCGCGCGTCCACTCGACCACCTCCTTGGCCGGTGCCGACTCTGCCGGCAAAGCAGGTAGTGACTGGTGAAAGTCCGCCACATGGGCGGCCAGCGCATCGATGTGACTGGCTTGCAGCTGCCCGGATGCGGCCAGCTCGGACAGCGAGGCCCCTGCGGGGAAGCGCCGCATGCGCAGCACCCACTCGATGGGCTCGCCCACGCCGCCCAGCACGGGGGCCGCAGCGCCGCCGGTGACGGGCAGCAGATCGAGGTAGAGCTCGGGCGCGGTGCGCCGGTTCAGGCGCAGCTCCTCCTCCAGGAAGAAGCGGCGCCGCTCCAGCGTCGAAAAGTCCAGAAACGGCAGGCTGACCGGCTTCTTGAGCTTGTAGGCGTAGTCACCGGCGAGCCAGACGGTCGAGATATGCGTGTCGATCCGGACGGCACCGGGCAGGCAGGGGCTGAGGTCCATGCGGGGATTGTGCCGCCCACCCGCGCCACATGATCACTGATGGACAGCAAAAAGCCTGACGGCTTGCGCGGTCAGGCTTTTTGTTTGCTTCAGACCAGCTGGCTCACGCCAGCGGGAAATCAGAAGACGTGACGGATACCAGCGCCGACGGCGGTGAATTCCTTGTTGGCGTCCTTGACTTCGTAGGTCTTGTAGCCAGCGTAAGCGGTGGTGCGCTTGGACAGGGCATAGGTGGCAGCCAGATCGAAGCCCGAACGCTTGACGGTAGCGCCCACATCCGGATCGGTCTTGGAGTTGGCGTAGCCGAAGTACACGGTGGTGGCGCCGAACGGAGCCGACACGCCGACTTGGTATTCCTTGTCGTCGCTGCCAGTGCGCTTGGTGGTGTTGTAACCAGCGTTCAGCCTGACGACGCCGAAGTCATAGGCACCACCGATCAGGTTGTACTTCTTCGAGCTGCCATCAGCCTGCTTGTCGCTCAGGTGAGCGTAGGCGGCCAGCACCGGGCCGTTGGCGTACTTGACGTTCAGCGAGACTTGGTCGGTCGACTTCGCGCCCGGTGTGACATCCTTGTTCTCGCCGAAGCCGTAGGACACGGCACCGCTGAAGCCGCTGTAGTCAGCGGAGTTAAAGCGGATCGAGTTGTTGGTACGGTTGGTGTAGTCACCACCGTTGGCAAACACCTCGTTGGTCACTGCCATGTTGGTGTCGGCAGTGTTGTTGACCAGGGTGCGGATGGTGTCGTAGGCGGGGTAGTTGCGGCCCAGGTCAACGGAACCGAAGCTGCCCGACAGACCGACGGTGGCTTGGCGATGGAAAGCGCGCTCAGCGTTAGCCGGTGCACCGGTATCAACGCTCATCCCCTGTTCCAGCACGAAGTTGGCCTTCAGGCCGCCACCCAGGTCCTCGGAGCCCTTCATGCCCCACAGGCTGTTGTTCAGGACGTTGGACTCCAGCTTGTTGCGGGTGACGCCGTCACCATTGATCTCGTCCTTGACGTTGACCAGGCCAGCGTCGAGGCGGCCATACAGGGTCACGGAGGATTGAGCGGAAGCGGCACCAGCGGCGGCCAGGACGGCCAGAGCGATCAGACTCTTTTTCATGGGGGTTCTCCAAAAGTTGTTTACTTCGGTCGCAGCACCTTGCCGCGCCTGACTTCCAGCGTGTGAAGCTGTAGGAATTAAAGCAGAGAGGCTCGGCCCGGCCAAGAACCGAGGCGGCCTGACACCCAGAAAACGTTGCGATCATGCAACAAACGAGGGTTAACCATAGGCAAGCGCCGGGTGGGAGCAGGCCAACGCTGGCATCAGAACGGCAATCTGCCGACTATTTTTGATGCCGAGACACCTGTTTCGCGACACTTTATTTGTCGTGATACTGCTTGCGTGACACTTTATTTGTCGCGATACTGCGGCGATCACCACCGCAGAGCCCGCCACATGCCGCCCATCACCCAACAAAAAGAGCTGGATTTCCTTGTCGAACTGATATCAGATGATCCTGAGGGCGTGGGCATTGACGCCCTTCTGCGCCAACTGGGTGATAGGTGGCAGCGCCGCACCTTGCAGCGGCGACTGGCCTTGCTGGTGGCGCAAAAACGCCTCCAGATGCACGGTGAAGGCCGCGCTGTCCGCTACCGCCGTGCAGCGGCGCCGGGCGGCAGCGCCAGCCTACCTGCCCAACCGGCAACTCCCCTTCACGCTTCAACCGAGGCCCGCTTCCCGATTTCCGCAGAAGGCGAGGCCATCAGGGCCTACGTCGTTCAGCCACGCCAGCTTCGCGGCCCGGTCGGCTACCGGCTGGAATTCCTGGAGGCGTACCACCCGAACCACACCGCCTACTTGCCGCAAGGCTTGCGCGAGCAATTGCATGCGCTGGGCCGATCACCTGCACAGCAGACCCCCGCAGGCACCTTTGCCCGCGACATCCTCAACCGCTTGCTGATTGATCTCTCGTGGGCTTCATCCCACCTGGAAGGCAACACCTACAGCAGACTGGACACCGAGCGGCTGATCGAATACGGCCAGGCTGCGGCGGGCAAGGATGCCTTCGAGACGCAGATGATCCTGAACCACAAGCAGGCCATCGAGTATCTGGTGCTCAACCCGGAACACACCCGCGTGGACACGGGCACGCTCATCGCGCTGCATGCCTTCCTGTCGGACGGCCTGATGGCGGACCCGGCGGCGGTCGGCCGCATCCGTCGCCGCGCAGTGGAAATCGGGGGCAGCGTCTATCTGCCGATTGCGCTGCCTCAGCGCCTGGAAGAACTGTTCGGCATCGTGGTGCAAATGGCAGCGGAGATTGCCGACCCGTTCGAGCAAGCGTTCTTCCTGATGGTGCATCTGCCTTACCTGCAACCCTTCGAGGACGTGAACAAGCGCGTGTCCCGGCTGGCCGCCAACATCCCGTTCATCCGCCACAACCTGTGCCCCTTGTCCTTCATCGACGTGCCCCAGCAGGCCTACGTCAACGCGATGATCGGGGTTTACGAGCTGAACCGGATCGAGCTGTTGCGCGACCTGTTTGTCTGGGCCTACGAGCGCTCCTGTCAGCAGTACGTCGCCGTGCGACAAACCCTGGTGCTGCCGGACCTGTTCCGCCTGCGCCATCGGCAGGCGTTGGCCGAGGTGGTTGCCGCCATCGTGCGCCAGGACGAAGCGGCCACGGAGCACGCGATCAGGGACAAGATCCCCGCTACCGTGCCGCAAGCTGAACAGGATCACTTCATACGGCTGGTTCTGGCCGAGTTCGACGCACTGCACGCAGGCAACGCGGTGCGGTTCGGCATCCGCCCGCTGGAACTCGCAGCCTGGCAGAGTCATCATCGTCGTGAAGCATGATCGAGCCCACCTTTGCCTGGCGCACGCGACAAAAAACCCACCGCATCGCTGCAGTGGGTTTTCGCTTCCAACTTGCGAACTGGCTCAGGCCAGCACGGGCATCAGAACTTGTGGTTCACGCCAACGCCGTAGAGGGTCGACTTGGCTTCGCTGGGACTGTTATCGACATCCAGCTTGGCCTGGGTCAGGGCGCCGTAGACCGAGGTGCGCTTGCTCAGGCTGTAGACCAGGGCGCCGGTATAGCCGGTGGTCTTGAACAGGTCATTGCCAGAATCTTCAACTTTCGAGCGCGCATAGCCCAGACCCAGGTTCAGGTTGGCAGCCAAGGGGACTTCGACGCCCAGGTTGAATTCCTTGGCCTTGAGCGAATCGGGCGCGCCATCGATGGTCTGCTTGACGTGGCTGAGACCACCCACCAGCTTGGCCATACCGAAGTTGTAAGAGCCGTTCAGCACGTTGTACGTGGTCTTGCCCTGGAGCAGACCCGTCGGCAGCAGCGCTTGCAACTCGGCGGCGGCCACGCCCGGAAGGGCAGAGAAGACCCCACCGATGCCACTCTGCTTCTGCCTCTGGTGCGCGAAGCCCACGACCACCGGGCCGTTGGCGTAATGCAGACCCAGCGAAGCCACGCTGCTGGCGCTGTTGTTTTTATCCGCGTCGGTGTTCTTGTCCTCGCCGAGGGCCAGGGTCAGCGAGCCGCTGAAACCACCGTAGTTCGGGCTGATGAACTTCAGGCCGTTGTCGGTGCGGTCGGAGTAACCCAGCCAGGCGCGGTTGGACGCCGCGATGTTGGCGTTGAAGGTGTCGTTGGCCGCCGCGCGGACATCGTCATACGAAGTCCAGACCTTGCCCAGCTGGACTTCGCCAAAGCCGCCGGAAAGACCCACCCAGGACTGACGGCTGAAGGCCTTGGAGCTGTCCTGGGCCGCGCCAGTGTCCAGGTTGATGCCCTGCTCCAGCTGGAAGTTGGCCTTCAGGCCGCCGCCCAGGTCCTCGGAACCTTTAAGACCCCAGCGGCTGGTGTTGATGCCGCCACTTTCGACCGCAGTGTTGGTCACGCTGTTACCGTTGACTTCGGTCTTGGCAGAACCGAACCAGACGTCGGCGAGGCCGTACAGCTGCACGGAGGATTGGGCGGAAGCGGCGCCAGCGGCGGCCATCACGGCCAGGGCAATCAGACTCTTTTTCATGTCAGTACTCCAGTGATGAATTGACTCCGGCTGCCGCGTTACCGTAGCAGCCCGACCCCCCTGGGTCGTCGGATCAATTACATCATACAGCCAGCCTGAATATCCACAAAGACCCGAATAACCAGAAAAACTGTATCAATTAAGCAACATGAAATTCATGATATGACATGCCATCACTTGTGTCGAGGCACCTGTTTCGCGACACTTTATTTGTCGCGATGCTGCTGCGATCGCCACCGCAGAACCCGCCCTTGCCGGGCGCACACGACAAAAAACCCACCGCGTTACCACGGTGGGTTCTTTGGATTGCTAGACCTCGCGCTGGCTTACGCCAGCGTCAGATCAGAAAGCGTGCTTGACGCCAACGGCGTAGACGTTGGTGGTCACGTCGGCGATAGCAGCATTGACGTGGTCCAGCTTGGTGCTGCGCACGCCAGCGTAGGCGGTGGTGCGCTTGGACAGCAGGTAGGCGGCAGCCAGGCCGAGACCGCTGTTGTCAGACTGCTTGACGCCCTTGTCCTTGTTTTCCGACGAAGCGTAGCCAGCCGACAGGATCAGGTTGGAAGCCAGCGGGTAGTCGACGCCGAGTTGGTATTCCTTGTCCTTGATGCCGTTGTTGTTGTCGCGCTGAGCGTAGCTGCCCTTCAGGGTCACGACGCCCAGGTTGTACGAAGCGTTCAGGTTGGTGAACTCGATGGAATTGACAAAGCCAACAGCTTGCTGGTTCTGATAGGCAACGGCAGCGGCGAGCGGGCCGTTGGCGTACTGAACTGCCAGAGCGGAGACTTCCGCGTTGCCAGCAGTATTCTCGTCCAGGGCGTAGCTCACGATGCCGGTGACACCAGCGAAGGACGGCGAGGTGTACTTGATGCCGTTAGCCGGGTTGGCCAGGTAGCCGGTGGCAGCTGCAGTGGTGGCGAAGGCACCAGCCGACGGGGTCAGAGCCGAATCGAACACCGGATTGGAAGCATTCTGCACGTCGTCATAAGCGGTCCAGACCTTGCCCAGCTTGACGGTACCGAAGTTGCCAGCCACGCCAACCGAGGCTTCACGGCTGAAAGCCTGACCAGCGGTAGCTTGCGCACCGGTGTCCAGGTTGAAGCCTTGCTCCAAGGTGAAGATGGCCTTCAGACCGCCACCCAGGTCTTCCGAACCCTTCAGGCCGAAGCGGCTGGCGTCAACGCCGCCGCTTTCGACGACGGTCTGGGCCTTGGCAGCACCGATCTTTTGGGCACCGACCCACACGTCAGCGATACCGTACAGCTGCACGGAAGATTGAGCGGAAGCGGCGCCAGCAGCGGCCAGCACGGCCATAGCGATCAGAGACTTTTTCATTTTGAATTCCTCTTGGGGTTGGGGTTCAGCGCAACGAGGCGCCGCAGAGACAGTCGTCGTCGCAAACGATGACGCAAGCCAATTTCACCAGAATTTGGCCCCAATATAAAGGTTTACCCTGATTTTTCGCGGCAAACCGTGTCATAAAAACGACACTTTTCCCGAGCGGCCTACCAAGGGCAAACCCGGATGGCGCTCCTCGCATGCTCCGGCAGCCAGCGTCTCGACCTCGAAGCCCACCACGCTGCGCCGTTCCTTGCTGAATTCCACCCCGATCAGGTGGATGGTCTCGTCGCGAGCGCGGTACTTGTCGGCATAGCCCCGGTCCTTGATCTGCTGCAGCGCCCGGCCCTCGGGCAGCAGCTCGACGACCTTGAACTCGAACAGGTACACATTCCCGTTGAACAGCACCGTCATGTCGATGCGGCCCTGGTTCGTCACGTCTTCGAGCCGGATGTCGAGCCCCAGCGCGGCGAAGTGGCTGTAGAACACGCTCGCGTAATAGCCCTCGTAACTGGCAATTTTGTTGCTGCGATACCAGTCGTTCGGTATGCTGGCGAAGAAGGCGGTGAACAGCGCCTGCAGACCGGCGAAGTCATTGGCCAGCAGCAGCCGATACAGGCGCCCGCTCTGGCGCGCCGTCTCGGTCGAGCGGGCGGTGAGCGCCTGCAGCAGCACACCGTTCAAGCTGGCCTCGACCTCCTGGTTCGGGTACTTGAGCGTGTATTCGGTGCGTGCACCCATCTTGAACTGGCTGCCTATCGTCAGGTAGCCGCTCTGGAACAGCAAGGCCTCGCTGCTGATCTCATCGACGTCGAAGGTCGACAACAGGCTGTCCATCGTCACCCATTGCCCCAGCTCGGGCGTGAAGGTCTGGCGCTGCATCAGCAGCTCGACCAGGAAGGTCGGCGTGCCGGTCTCGAACCAGTAGGGTTTGAACTGGCGCTCCTGGAACAACAGCAGCAGATCGAAAGGGTTGTAGACACTGGTGCCGGTCCAGTTGTAGCCGTTGTACCAGCGCCGGATCTCGTCGCGGTCGAGTCCGGGTAGCTCGGGAGCGAATACCTGGTCCACGTCCTCGTCGGTGTAGCCGCAGATGGCCGAATAAGCCGCCGAAACCGTGATGTCGCGCAGGTTGTTGAGCCCCGAGAACAGCGACACCTTGCTGAACTTGCTCACCCCCGTGAGCAGCGCGAACTTGATGTGCGCGTCCTGCCCCTTGAGCACCGAATACAGGTCGCGCAGGCCGTCGCGCATCTGGCGCGCGATCTCGGGCTCGGTGATGTTGTCGAGGATGGGCTTGTCGTACTCGTCGATCAGCACCACCACGCGCTGGCCGCTCTGTTCATGCAGTTCCTGGATCAGCTCGGCCAACCAGCCCGAAATGCTGGTGTTGCGGCACTCGATGTCGTGGCGTTCTTGCTGCGCGCGCAGGAGTTCGCGGATCTTCTGCTCCAGCGCTTGCTGGCTGCGCAGCACCCCGTCCGAGAAGCTGATGCGGATCACCGGGTAGGTTTGGGACCAGTCCCAATGCCGTTCGGCGTGCAGGCCCTGGAACAGTTCACGCCGGCCCTCGAACAACTCGGCGATGGTGTCGAGCAGCAGGCTCTTGCCGAAGCGCCTGGGTCGGCTCAGGAAATAGTATTTGCCCTCGTCGATCAGGCGCAGGACATGCGGCGTCTTGTCGACGTAGTAGTGGCCTTCCTGCCGGATCTCGGCGAAGGTCTGGATACCGATCGGCAGCTTCTTGCGGTGGCTCATGGCGGGATTGTGCGTGCTGGACGGGTGCGTTGCCAAATCCACCAGACTGCTTCACCAGACTGGCTCAGGGCGGCCCGAACAGGAGCCGAGCGGCTTTTGCGCCACCCGGCTCTTGAAAAGGCACGAACCAGCCCTTATGATTAGCACTCAATGGCAACGAGTGCTAACAGCGCCCGGGCCAGTCCTGGCAACCCCTGTGTCTTTGAATTTCGGAGGAAATCCCATGAAACTGCGTCCCCTCGCCGATCGCGTGATCGTCAAGCGCCTGGAAAACGAAACCAAGACCGCTTCGGGCATCTACATCCCCGACAACGCCGCCGAGAAGCCCGACCAAGGCGAAGTGCTGGCCGTCGGCCCGGGCAAGACCAATGACAAGGGCGAAACCAAGGCCCTGACCGTCAAGGTCGGCGACCGCGTCCTGTTCGGCAAGTACAGCGGCCAGACCGTCAAGATCGACGGCGACGAGCTGCTGGTCATGAAGGAAGACGACCTGTTCGCAGTCGTCGAAGCCTGACGATTTTGTGGGACAGACCCAGCGACGCGCGTAGCGCACGCTGACTCTGTCCCCAACTGACTATAGATTTTCAAATATTTAAGGAATCTGAAAAATGGCAGCAAAAGACGTTGTTTTCGGCGCTGACGCACGCGCTCGCATGGTCGAAGGCGTGAACATCCTGGCCAACGCGGTCAAGGTCACCCTGGGCCCCAAGGGCCGCAACGTGGTGCTGGAGCGTTCCTTCGGCGCTCCGACCGTGACCAAGGACGGCGTGTCCGTGGCCAAGGAAATCGAGCTCAAGGACAAGCTCATGAACATGGGCGCGCAGATGGTCAAGGAAGTCGCTTCCAAGACTTCCGACAACGCGGGCGACGGCACCACCACCGCCACCGTGCTGGCCCAGTCGATCGTGCGCGAAGGCATGAAGTATGTCGCCGCCGGCATGAACCCGATGGACCTCAAGCGCGGCATCGACAAGGCGGTCGAGGCCCTGATCGTCGAGCTGAAGAAGGCTTCCAAGGCCACCACGACCAGCAAGGAAATCGCCCAGGTCGGCTCGATCTCGGCCAACAGCGACTACTCGATCGGCGAAATCATCGCCAACGCGATGGACAAGGTCGGCAAGGAAGGCGTGATCACCGTGGAAGACGGCAAGTCGCTGCAGAACGAGCTCGACGTCGTCGAAGGCATGCAGTTCGACCGCGGCTACCTGTCGCCCTACTTCATCAACAACCCGGAAAAGCAGGCTGCCCTGCTGGACAACCCGTTTGTCCTGCTGTTCGACAAGAAGATCAGCAACATCCGTGACCTGCTGCCGACGCTCGAAGCCGTTGCCAAGGCTGGCCGTCCGCTGCTGATCATCGCCGAGGACGTCGAAGGCGAAGCGCTGGCGACCCTGGTGGTCAACACCATCCGTGGCATCCTGAAGGTTGTCGCCGTCAAGGCTCCGGGCTTCGGCGACCGCCGCAAGGCCATGCTGGAAGACATCGCCATCCTGACCGGCGGCAAGGTGATCGCCGAGGAAGTCGGCCTGACCCTGGACAAGGTGACCCTGGCCGATCTGGGCCAGGCCAAGCGCATCGAAGTGGGCAAGGAAAACACCACCATCATCGACGGCGCTGGCGCTGAAGACGACATCCAGGCACGCGTCAAGCAGATCCGCATCCAGATCGAGGAAGCCACCAGCGACTACGACCGCGAGAAGCTGCAAGAGCGCGTGGCCAAGCTGGCCGGCGGCGTGGCCGTGATCAAGGTCGGCGCTGCCACCGAAGTCGAGATGAAGGAAAAGAAGGCCCGCGTCGAAGACGCGCTGCACGCGACCCGCGCAGCCGTTGAAGAAGGCATCGTGGCCGGCGGTGGCGTGGCCCTGCTGCGCGCACGCGCCCAGATCGGCGCCCTCAAGGGTGACAACCACGACCAGGACGCCGGCATCAAGCTGGTGCTCAAGGCGATCGAAGCGCCGCTGCGCGAAATCGTCTCCAACGCTGGCGACGAGCCGAGCGTGGTCGTCAACGCCGTGCTGGCCGGTTCGGGCAACTACGGCTTCAACGCCGCCAACCACACCTACGGCGACATGATCGAGATGGGCATCCTGGACCCGACCAAGGTGACCCGCACCGCGCTGCAGAACGCCGCTTCGGTCGCTTCGCTGATGCTGACCACCGAATGCATGATCGCCGAGTCCCCGAAGGACGACGCGCCGACCGGCGGCATGCCCGACATGGGCGGCATGGGTGGCATGGGCGGCATGGGCATGTAATGCCCGCCTGACGGCTGCAATAGCGGCCGTCGCCAACAACAACCCGCCTGGGGCTTTCCCGGCGGGTTTTTTTGCGTCCGGCGCTGGCGGCGCGGCGCGCGGTTTACGATCAGCCGCCATGACTCGACTGCACCACCTGTTCCCCTTCCTGTCCTGGCCCAGGCCCGACGCTGCCTTGCTGCGCGGCGAGGCGATGGCGGGACTGGCCGTCGGGCTGATGGTGATCCCGCAGGGGGTGGCCTATGCGGCGCTGGCCGGCATGCCGCTGGTGACGGGCATCTATGCCTCGATGCTGCCGGCGCTGCTGGCGGTACTGTTCGGCAGCTCGGTGCGGCTGTCGGTCGGACCGACCGCGCTGAGCTGCCTGCTGGTCAGCGCCTCGCTCAGCGGGCTGGCCGAGCCCGGCAGCGCACGCTGGGTCGAGCTGGCGGTCTGGCTGGCGCTGTTGTCGGGGCTGCTGCAGGTCGCGCTCGGCTTCATGCGCTTTGGCTGGCTGCTGAATCTGGTCAACGCCCCGGTGCTGATGGCCTTCACGCAGGCGGCGGCGTTGCTGATCATCGGCTCGCAGTTGCGCGATCTGCTCGGCATCAGCCTGGGCTGGAGCGCCTGGCTGCGGGCGCCCGCCCTGCACTGGCCCTCGCTGGCCTTCGGCCTGGTTAGCCTGGCCTTGCTGCAATTGTCGCGGTGCTGGAAGCCGGCCTTTCCCTCGGTGCTGCTGATCGTGCTGGCCAGCGCTGGCCTGTCCTGGGCGCTGGACTTCGAGGCGGGTGGCGGCCACGTCATTGGCGCGCTGCCCGAGGGTCTGCCGGCGCTCTACCTGCCGACGCTGCCCGAACTGTCGACCTTGAGCCAGCTGCTGCTGCCGACGCTGATCATCACGCTGGTGAGCTTTCTCGAAACCGCGTCGAGCGCCAAGGTCGACAACGAGCGCCAGGGCACGCGCTGGAACCAGAACCAGGACCTGATCGGCCAGGGCCTGGGCAAGCTGGCGGCGGGGTTCAGCGGCGCCTTCCCGACCAGTTCGTCCTTCTCGCGCTCGGCGCTCAACCTGTATGCGGGCGCGCTCACCGGCTGGGCCACGGTGTTCTCGGTCGTGGTGGTGTTCGGCGCGCTGCTGGTCTTCACGCCGGTGCTGCGCCATGTGCCGCAGTCGGTGCTGGCCGCGATCGTGCTGGTCGCCGTGCTGGGGCTGGTCAAGCCGCGCGAATTCGCGCGCCTGTGGCGCATCTCGCGGGTCGAGGCGGTCATCGCGGGCGTGACTTTCGCCATCACCCTGCTGGCGGCACCGCAACTGTACTGGGGGGTGCTGGCTGGCGTGCTGATGGCGCTGAGCCGGTTCGTGTTCCAGCGCCTGCATCCGCGCATCATCGAGGTCGGGCTGCACCCGGACGGCAGCCTGCGCGACCGCCACCTGTGGAAGCTGCCGCCGCTGGCCGCACACACCTATGCGCTGCGCATGGACGAGGCGCTGGATTTCGCCACCGCCGCCGACTTCGAGCGCGCCATCGTCGAGCATCTGGCCCGGCACCCGGACACCGAGCAGGTCTGCCTGTTCGCGCAGCCGATCAACCACATCGATGCCACCGGGGTCGACCTGTTCGCCAAGCTGGTGCGGCAGCTGCAGGCACGCCAGATCACGCTGCACATCAGCGGCATCAAGCTGCCGGTCGAGCGGGCGCTGCGCCGCGCGGGCTGTCTGCAGGCGTCGCCTCGGCTGGCGCTGTACCGCACCGATGCCGAAGCGCTGTCGGCCCTGCAACGACAAGGCCGGCCGGCGGACATGCCCTGCGAGCCCTGGCCGGTGATCTGAGGCGGCTCGCTCCCGGGGCGAGACCGGGGGCGCGAGACCTCTACCACAAACACTAGATGTAGTGACAAGAATAATTTGCGGCACTACATCTAGTGCCGACTGAGGTTCGTCGCTAAAATCCGGTCGCTGTCCGGATGACCGGGCGGCAGGTTTTTTCGGGCTCGGGCAGTCCGAGCGGCGCCCCTGCTGGCGCCCCCCCACTGCCCGCCCTGCGGCACCGGTTCACCCGGCGGCCCCCACCAGACTCAAGGATCACATGAAACTCGACGACCTGCATCTGTCGGCCCATGCAATGGCCCCGCAACCGATCAGCCTGGACGTGCTGCGCGAGAAATACCTCAAGGGCGACGAGTCCAGCATCGAGGACCTGTACGCCCGTGTCGCGCGCGCGCTGGCCTCGGTCGAGCAGCCTGAGTTGCGCGAGGAATACGAAGCGCGCTTCCTGCAGAACCTGCGCGCCGGCGCGATCGGCGCGGGCCGCATCATGAGCGCGGCCGGCACCGACATCCAGGCCACGCTGATCAACTGCTTCGTGCAGCCGGTGGGCGACTGCATCCAGGGCGTGGACGACGAGGGCTTCCCGGGCATCTACGAGGCGCTGCGCGAGGCCGCAGAGACCATGCGCCGCGGTGGCGGCGTGGGCTATGACTTCTCGCGCATCCGTCCCAAGGGCGCGCGCGTCAAGGGCACGGCGTCGATGGCGTCGGGCCCCTGCAGCTACATCAATGTGTTCGACCAGTCCTGCTCGACGGTCGAGAGCGCCGGCGCGCGCCGTGGCGCCCAGATGGGGGTGCTGCGCATCGACCACCCGGATGTGCGCGAGTTCATCACCGCCAAGCGCACCCCGGGCCGCTGGAACAACTTCAACGTCTCGGTCGGTGTGTCCGATGCCTTCATGCAGGCCGTGGTCAACGACGCCCCATGGGATCTGGTGCACCGCGCCATGCCGGGCGAGCACCTGCTGGCCGCCGGCGCTCGCCAGCGCACCGACGGCCAATGGGTCTACCAGACCGTGCCGGCGCGCGAGCTGTGGGACACCGTGATGAAGTCGGCCTACGACTTCGCCGAGCCGGGCATCCTGTTCCTGGACAACATCAACACCGACAACAACCTGGGCTACTGCGAGACCATCGCGGCGACCAACCCCTGTGGCGAGCAACCCTTGCCCTCCTACGGCTGCTGCGACCTCGGCCCGGTGATCCTGCCGCGCTTCGTGCGCCACGCCTTCGGCCGCCAGGGCGAGGCCAGCTTCGACTTCGCCGCCTTCGAGCAGGTCGTGGCACTCCAGGTGCGCGCGCTCGACAACGTGCTGGACCTGACCTGGTGGCCGCTGCCGCAGCAGAACGAGGAGTCCAGGTCCAAGCGCCGCATCGGCGTCGGCTTCACCGGCATGGGCAACACGCTGACGATGCTCAACCTGCGCTACGACAGCGAGGCCGGCCGATCGATGGCGGCCCGCATCGCCGAGACCATGCGCGACGCCGCCTATCGTGCCTCGGTCGAGCTGGCCCGGGAAAAAGGCGCCTTCCCGCTGTTCGATGCCGACGGCTACCTCAAGGCCGGCAGCTTCGCCAGCCGCCTGCCCGCCGACCTCCAGCAGGCAATCCGCCAGCATGGCATCCGCAACAGCCACCTGCTGTCGATCGCGCCGACCGGCACCGTGAGCCTGGCCTTCGCCGACAACGCCTCCAACGGCATCGAGCCGGCGTTCTCCTGGACCTACACCCGCAAGAAGCGCGAGGCCGACGGCAGCCGCAGCGAGTACCAGGTGCAGGACCACGCCTGGCGGGTCTGGCAGGAGCTCGGCGGCGACCCGAACCAGCTGCCGGTGGGCTTCGTCAACGCGCTGGAGATGAAGGCGGCCGACCACATCGGCATGATGCAGGCGGTCCAGCCCTTCGTCGATACCGCCATCTCCAAGACCGTCAACGTGCCGGCCGACTATCCCTACGAGGACTTCAAGGGCCTGTACCTGCAGGCCTGGCACGCGCGCCTCAAGGGCCTGGCCACCTACCGCCCCAACAGCATCCTGGGCTCGGTGCTCGAAGTGACTCCGGCCCCGGCACCCGCCGCCGAGCCGGTTCCGGCCGCTGCACCCGCTCCGGTCACTGCCACCACGCCGGTGGCGGCCGCCCCGTTCGACCCGATGCGCACCGTGATCGAGAGCCGCCCCAAGGGCGCGCTGTCGGCGGTGGCCGAGAAGCTCGATTACTGGACCCAGGAAGGCCAGAAGACGCTCTACCTGATCGTCTCCTTCCTGCCAGTGGCCGACGGCCATGGCGGGACGGTGGACCGCGCGGTCGAGTTCTTCATGCCGGTCGGCCAGAGCAACGAGTCACAGCAGTGGATCACCTCGAGCATGCGCCTGCTGTCGCTGGCGGCGCGCGGCGGCTTCCTGGAGCGCGCGCTCAGCGACATGCGCAAGGTGGCCTGGGACCGCGGCCCGGTGCGCCTGGGCACCCACGAGCGCGAGGACGGCGCCCGCATCCCGATGTGGCACGACTCCGAGGTGGCGGCGATCGCCTACGCGATCCAGAACATCCTGACGCTGCGCGCGAAACAGAACGAGCAGGCCGAACAGCTCAACCTGCCGCTGGCGGAGCAGGACCTGGCGCTCGCCTCCGAGGCTCCGCCCGTGATGGCCGGCAAGAAATGCCCCGAATGCGGCGCCCATGCCGTGATCAGGAAGGACGGCTGCGAGTACTGCACCCAGTGCGGCCACCTGGGCAGTTGCGGCTGATCGCTCCCCGGGACACGCTCACGCCACGCTTGAGGCTGCCGCCAAGGCGGCAGCCATGGCCTGCATGAGCTTGTTCCACTGCCGCTCCAGCAGCGGCATCTGCCGGGCGATCTCATCCGCCTGCCCCTGCGTGCCGGCCTTTTCGAGCCGCTCGCAGACTTCACCCAGCGCCATGGCCCCGACCGAACGCGACGAGGATTTGAGCGTGTGCGCGACGCGCGCGACCTGGCGCCATTCGGCCTCGGCGAAACCCGCATGCAGCTGCGGCACGAGCTCGGCGGCGGAAGTCCGGTAGTCCTGCAGGAATTCACGCACGAGTTCATGCCCGCCTCCGATCAGTTCGGCCAACACATCGAGATCGAGCACGGACAGTGAGGGCAGCACATCCTCCTCGACGGGCATCTGGTCGGACTCGACCACGCTCGATGCCAGCTCGGCGACCAGGCAAGCCCCGTCGTCCACGACCCGCATCCAGTGCGCCAGCTTCTCGCCGAGCAGGTCGATCTTGACCGGCTTGGTAAGGAAATCATCGACCCCCATCGCGCGCCAGCCGTCCCAGCTGGCATCCATGGCATTCGCCGACAGCACGATGATCGGCATGCGCACGCCCTCGCCCTCCTCGGATCGGATATGCTGGGCCAGCTCGTAGCCACCCATGTACGGCATCTGCAAGTCGGTCAACAGCAGGGCATAGGACTGCTCACGCCAACGCGACAGGGCCACGCTGCCATTCCCGACGAATTCACAGGCATAACCCAGGCGCTTGAGCTGCTGGCCAATCACCTTGCGATTGACGGGATTGTCCTCGGCCACCAGTATCGGCTGCGAGGGTGTACGGAGCGCTGGAGCGTCCAGCCGCGCCGCGGGCCGGTCCACGGACGGAACGGCTCGGGGCGGAGATCCGGGCTCGGCCTCTTGGCCGGGCCTGTCCTCGCTGGCATGGGCCAGTGGAAACTCGACCCAGAAAGTGCTGCCGACCCCGACCTCGCTTTTGACCCCGATGCGGCCATGCATCTTCCTCACCATCTTCTTGGTGATGTTGAGGCCGATGCCCGTGCCTTCGATCGCCGAGTTCTTGGCCCCCAGACGGTTGAAGGGTTTGAACAGACTGCCGAGATACTTCTCCTCTATGCCGATGCCGGTGTCGGAGACCAGTATCCTGACGCTGCGCTCATCGACCAGCTGGGTTCTGACCTCGATCCGGCCATCGGGGCGGTTGTATTTGACCGCATTCGACATCAGGTTGATTAGAACCTGCTTGAGCCACACCCGATCGACCTGGATCAGATGCGCAGATTCCCGGGCGATGTCGAGCGTGATGCCATTGGCCTGCGCCGCCTGCTCGATCAGATCCTCACACTCGTCGAGCACGGCGTTGAGCGCGACGGGAACGAGCGTGACGGGAATCTGGCTGTGATTGACCTTGGCGAGGTCGAGCAGGTCGTTGACGAGCGCGAGCAGATGCTTGCCAGCATTGACCATGTCCTGAACGAGATCCTTGTTCTCTTCGGTCAGATGCTCATCCATCTCCAGCATCTGGCCAAAACCCAGGATGGCATTGAGCGGCGTGCGCAGTTCGTGACTGACGGTCGCGAGGAACTGGTCCTTGGTCCTGGCGGCATCCTCGGCGACCTTCTGGGCGTGGCGCAACTCCATCTCGCGCTGCTTGGCGACTTGGATGTCCTGCATGGTGCCGTTGAGGCGGATACATCGGCCCTCGATCTGCTCGGCATGGCCGATGATGCGCAGCCAGCGCTGCTCGCCATTGAAGGTCTGCAGCAGCAGTTCGAGATCCCAGCCGCCACCGCCCTGTGTCGCGTGCTGGATGGCCTGCTCCAGGATATCGCGTTGTTCGACCCGGGCCAGCAGGCTTTCGAGCGCGAGCGGAACCTCGGGCAGGGTCTTGAGCAAGGTGGCACCGAACGGCGAGAGGTGCAGCGTATCGCCGGCGATATCGTAATCCCAGAACCCGATCTGGGCCGCCTGGGTCGAGAGCTCCAGCGCCTGCTTGGTGCGCAGCAGCAGCAGATCGTTGTTCTTGTCGGCGGTGATGTCGGTGGCGAACTTGACCACCTTGTACGGTTGATCGTCAGGACCGATGATCGGGTTGTAGGAGCACTGGATCCAGATGGTTGCCCCGCTCTTGGAGAGCCGGCGGTATTCGCCCGAGTCGAACTGCCCTTGGCGCAGGCGCTCCCAGAGCGATTCGTACTCGGCGCCATGGGCATCGAGCGGATCGCAGAAAAGGCTGTGCGACCGGCCCACGATTTCCTGCAAGCCGTAGCCGAACATGGCCAGGAAGTTCTCGTTGGCATGCAGCACGCGACCCTGCATGTCGAACTCGACGACCGCCTGCACCTTGTTGAGCGCACGCATCTGGCCCTCATACTCGGCCGCGGCGAGCTTGGCCGGCGTGATGTCGGTGGCGAACTTGACGATGTGGTCGATCTGTCCATCGACCCCCCGGACCGGGTTGTACGAAGCCTGCAGCCAGACCGTCCGGCCATCCTTGCCGAGGTAATGAAACTCGCCAGCCTGCGCCTCGCCGCAGCGCAGCCGGGTCCAGAACCGATCGTAAGCCTCGCTCTCCGCATGGTCCGGGTCACAGAAAATCCGGTGATGGCGACCAACCATCTCGTGGAACTCATAGCCCATGGCCTGCAAGAACAGCGAGTTGGCCTGCAGCACATGGCCATGGAGATCGAACTTGATGATGGCCTGGATGCGATCGAGCGCCTCCACCAATCCAGACTGGGCAACGAACAAGGACGGCGTGTAGGGCTGATGGGTAGATGGCGACATGTTCTCGGACTCGGAGATAGGGACGGACATCGGATGCGAGCCATCGGATGTCAGCCCAGGAAGCGCAACACTTTCTTGTGCAACACAACGCGCTTGAAGGGCTTGACCAGAAAATCGGCGGCGCCGGCCTGCAAGCTCTGCGCGAGGATCTCCTTGTCGCTGTTGCCAGTCACCATGACGATCGGCACCGCGGCGCCATTGGGCATCGACTTGAGGTAGCGGGTCAGGTCGATGCCCGTGATGTCGGGCATCATCACATCCATCAAGACCAGGCAGGGCTGCTTCTGCTTGAACAAGGCAATCGCCTCGATGCCCGAGCTCGCGCACGCCAGCTCGCAGTTCAGGTCGGCCAGCAGGTGGCTGACGAGCTTGTGCTGGAAGCCATCGTCATCGACCAGCAAGATGGTGGGCCTGGCGGGAGGCGGCGTCGGCGGGCTGTCGCTCGGGCGCAGCTGCTCGATGGTGGACTTGACGCCATCGAGCCAGTCATCGACAGGCAGCAGGACACCGCGCGCCTGCTGCAGCGGGACGCCCAGCCCGACAGCCATCAGCTCGGTGAAAGCCTGCCGCAGCAGTTCGGGATCCTGCACCGTCACAGCGGCCTTCATCTCCCCGCTGAGCATGGCCTGCGCGAAGTCGGACATGGCATCGCCGACGCCGACCTCGGCCTGCATCAGACTGGCCTGGGCACGCGCCGTGTGCTGCAGGCCCTGGGTCAACTGCAGGTCGAGCTGGGCTTGCAAATGCTTGACCTGGCGCACATAGGCAGCCAGTTGCGTCTGCTCGCGCTGCGCCTGCATCGCGCGAGCCGCGAGCAGAACCGACATCGGCAGGCGCGCGCCGTCGAGCGTCATCGGCCAGAACAGCAGGTAGTCGTCGAAATGCTCCAGGCAGCAGAGCTCATAAGCGGTCTTGGCATCCGTCTTGTTGCACAGTATCAGGGTGCGGTGCGGATGGTTGGCCGCGATCTTGCTGAGGCGGCACAGCCCCATGTAATAACCCCGGGCTTTCTCCAGACCGTTGAAGGCCAGAATCAGCACCTCGGGCAAATGCCGCTCGAAGTCGGCGACATAGTCCTCGGAGGCGGTCGAGACCGCCAGCCGCGTGAAGACATGCGCCAGCAACTTACGAACCAAGTCGGCATCCGCCGTCGAGTCGCCGGCGACCAGTATGGGGGCTGCGTAGCTCGTCATCAGCACAAGTCCGCCTTCATGGGTGCGGGGCGATGGTGAGGCGGACTGCCCCCGGCGACACGCGATCAATCACCATCTGGAGATCGCCATCATCCACACAAATCTTGGCACAGAGGTGAAAATTTTCAAATCTCATTATTCAACCAGCAATAACGCATCCTCCCTACCAACGCCCCTGCGGAACTGGCCAGCGGGACAGCAGAAAAACTTCTTTCTCGCATCGTAGAAAGGAAAAAATACGCTTTCATGAAATTTGTATTCAAACTGGATTAATTCCCGTCTCGACAAGGCCCGCTCCAGCGTACGTAGCTTCCACAATTTTCCTGTCGTGATGGCCGGTGGACAATTCGTTCATTACTAAAACCACGATAGGAGATCACATGGCGATCAAAAGCCAACAAAACCTGGTCGCGGGACTGATGTTCACGCTCACGGGGGCCGCGTTCGCGCTGGGTGCCCGCGAGTACGACATGGGCACCGCCGGCCGCATGGGCCCGGGCTACTTCCCGCTCGTGCTCGGCGTCATCCTGGCCGTGCTCGGCATGCTGACCGCCATCCAGTCCTTCGGCGCCAAGCCGCAAGAAGGCCAGGAAATCGGCAAGATCGCCTGGCGGCCGCTGACCTTCGTCATCGGCGCCAACCTGATCTTCGGCCTGCTGCTCGGCGGCCTGCCCAGCCTGGGCATCCCGGCCATGGGCCTGATGGTCGCGATCGTCGGCCTGACCTTCGTGTCCATGCTGGCCAGCAAGGACTTCTGCATCAAGCGCGCATTCATCCTGTCTGCCATCCTGGCCGTCAGCAGCTATTTCGTGTTCGTCAAGATGCTTGGACTGACCTTCCAGGTCTGGCCCTGGTTCATCGGCGCCTGAAAGGAAAGCACATCATGACGGATCTCATTGACCACCTCTCGCTTGGCTTCGGCGTCGCCTTCACGATGCAGAACCTGCTCTACGCGCTGATCGGCTGCCTGCTCGGCACCCTGATCGGCGTGCTGCCCGGCCTTGGGCCCGTGACGACGATCGCGATGCTGCTGCCCGCGACCTACGCGCTGCCGCCGATCGCCGCGCTCATCATGCTCGCCGGCATCTACTACGGCGCGCAATACGGCGGCTCGACCACCGCGATCCTGGTCAACCTGCCAGGCGAAGCCTCCTCGGTCGTGACCGCGCTCGACGGCTACCAGATGGCCAAGAAAGGACGCGCCGGCCCGGCGCTGGCCGCCGCCGGCATCGGCAGCTTCTTCGCCGGCTCGGTCGGCACCCTGGTGCTGGCCGCCTTCGCGGTGCCGCTGACCGAGATCGCCTTCATGTTCGGCCCGGCCGAGTATTTCTCGCTCATGGTGCTGGGCCTGATCGGCGCCGTGGTGCTGGCCTCGGGCTCGCTGCTCAAGGCGATCTCGATGATCATCCTGGGCCTGCTGTTCGGCCTGGTCGGCACCGACGTCAACTCGGGCGTGGCGCGCTACAGCTTCGACATCCCCGAGATGACCGACGGCATCAACTTCATCGTGATCGCGATGGGCCTGTTCGGCTACGGCGAGATCATCGTCAACCTGGCTCAGCCCGAGGAGGAACGCGCGCTCAACACCAAGAAGGTCAGCGGCCTGATGCCGACGGCGGCCGACTTCAAGGCCATGATGCCGGCCATCCTGCGCGGCACCGCGCTGGGCTCGGCGCTGGGCATCCTACCGGGTGGCGGCGCGCTGCTGTCGTCGTTCGCGGCCTACACGATCGAGAAGAAGACCAAGCTCAAGCCGGGCGAAGTACCGTTCGGCCAGGGCAACATCCGTGGCGTGGCAGCCCCCGAGGCGGCCAACAACGCTGGGTCGCAGACCTCCTTCATCCCGCTGCTGACGCTGGGCATCCCGCCCAACGCCGTGATGGCGCTGATGGTCGGTGCCATGACCATACACAACATCCAGCCGGGTCCGCAGGTCATGACCAGCAACCCCGAGCTGTTCTGGGGCCTGATCGCCTCGATGTGGATCGGCAACCTGATGCTGGTGATCCTGAACCTGCCGCTGGTCGGCCTCTGGATCAAGCTGCTGTCGGTGCCCTACCGCTGGATGTTCCCGGCCATCGTGCTGTTCTGCGCGGTCGGCGTGTACTCGACCAACAACACCACCTTCGACATCTGGCTGACCGGCCTGTTCGGTGTGATCGGCTACTTCTTCGTCAAGCTCGGCTGCGAGCCCGCACCGCTGCTGCTGGGCCTGATCCTGGGTCCGATGATGGAGGAGAACCTGCGCCGCTCCATGCTGCTGTCGCGCGGCGACTGGAGCGTGTTCGTGACCCGTCCGCTGTCGGCCTCGCTGCTGGCCGTCGCCGCAGTGCTGCTGCTGATCGTGCTGTCGCCTTCGGTGAAGAAGAAGCGCGAGGAAGCCTTCGTGGAGGACTGATTGAAGTTCTCCCTCGGGGCCGGCCGCTGGTGGCTGTGGTCGGCCCTTTGCGTCCTCTTGCTGCTGCTGCTGGGGGCGCTGGTCTTCCTCGCCAGGGCCTACGAGGACAGCCGCCTGACCGAGCAACTTGAGCAGACCGCCACCGATCTGGTCGCCGAGATCCGGGCCAGCCTGAACCACAATGTGCAAGCGCTGCAGGCCCTGCACAGCTCGCGGCCTGACCAGGCCCGCTGGCAACAGGCCAGCACCGCGCTGCTGCTCGACAACCGCGAGGTGCTGCGCATCGAATGGCGCGACCCGCAGCTGCAGATCAGGCTGGCACAGGCCAGCCCCTTCCTGCCCAACCTGTTCGACCAGCTGCCGCGCTCGCAGTTCCAGCCCGACGTGCGGCAGGCCTGCGCCAACGCCAGGCGCTTCAACGGCCCGGCCTATTCGACCAGCTACTTCCTGCCGCAGCAGGAGGGCCGCGGCCAGGAACTGCTTGAGATGTGCCTGCAACTGCCTGACGACGAGGGCTATCTGGTCCTGACCTATGGGCTGAGCAACCTGCTGGCCGAGCGAGTCGGTCGCGATGCACAGGGTTCGCTCAGCGTGGCGCTGACCGAATCCGACGGCACCCGACTGGCCATCGCCGGCAGGCTCACCCATCGGCAAGACACCCTGCGCGCGGTGCAGCTGTTCGAACTGCCCGGCAGCGCCTATACGCTGCGGCTGGAGCAGGCGCGCGAATTCGCCGACGGCAGGCCCAAGGCGCTGAGCTCGACGCTGGCGCTGCTGGCACTGGCGCTGGCCGGCGTGCTGGCCTTGCTGGCCTACGACGTGCGCAAGCGACTGCGTACCGAGGCCCGACTGGCCGAGGCGCTGGCGTTCCGCAAGGCGATGGAGGACTCGCTGCAAACCGGTCTGCGCGCGCGCGACATGAAGGGCCGCATCACCTACGTCAACCCGGCGTTCTGCCAACTCGTCGGCCTGCCACCCGAACGACTGATCGGCACCAGCAACCCGGCGCCCTACTGGCCGCCCGATCGGGTCGAGGAATACCTGCAGCGTCAGCCGGTGAACCAGACCGGCAAGCCGCAGCCGCGCCAGGGCTTCGAGGCGGAATACATCCGGCCTGACGGCACCCGCTTGCCGCTGCTGGTCGTCGAAGCCCCGCTGATCGACGCCCAGGGTCGGCAGACCGGCTGGATGAGCGCGGCGCTGGACCTGAGCGCGCAGCGCAAGATCGAGGAACAGTCGCGCGCCTCGCAGGAGCGACTGGCGGCCACCGCGCGGTTGGCGATGGCCGGTGAGCTGGCCTCGCTGATCAGTCACGAGCTCAACCAGCCGCTGGCGGCGATATCGAGCTATGCCAACGGCTCGCTCAACCTGCTGCAGGAGGCCGACCGGGATTGCCAGGCCCTGCGGCCCGACCTGGAGGAAGCGATGCGACGCATCGCCTCCCAGGCCGAGCGCGCCGGCCGGGTCATCAAGAGCGTGAGTGACCTGGTGCGTCGGCGCGAACGTGAGCGCAGCGCGGTCGCGCCCCAGGCGCTGTTCGACGGCATCGCGCCGCTGGTACAGCTGCAGGCGCGCAAGGCCGGCATCGAGGTGCGCTGGCAGGTCGAACCCGGCTGTCCGCCGGCCTGGTGCGATGCCACCATGGTCGAGCAGGTGCTGCTGAACCTGGTGCGCAACGGCCTGCAGGCGATGCCGACCGGCGACCCGCCGGCCAGTTCCGGGCTGCGCACGCTGCAGCTGCGGGCCGCGCCAGCACCCGCCGAAACAAGTGGCGGACGCCCATGGATCGCCTTCACGGTCACCGACCATGGCCATGGCCTGTCGGACCAGATCGCTCGGCAGCTCTTCACACCCTTCTTCACGACCAAGTCAGAGGGCATGGGCCTGGGCCTGAGCCTGTGCCGCACCGTGGTCGAACAGCATGGCGGCGCGCTGGACTACCTGTCCGGGTCGCCGCGCGGCACGGTATTTCGCTTCACGCTGCCAGCCGCCCTATGATGCGGGGATGGCCAAGGACGGTACGGTATTCCTGATTGACGACGATGATGCGGTGCGCGACTCGCTGGGCTGGCTGCTGCGCACGCGCCGCTTGCTGAGCATCCCTTACGCGAGCGCGGATGCCTTCTGGGCCGAGGCTCAGGGCTGGCGCGAGGGGCCGGGCTCGCCCTGCTGCGCGCTGCTGGACCTGCGCATGCCCGGCATGAGCGGGCTGGCGCTGTTCGAGCGCCTGCGCGAGCAGCCCTGGTTCACGCAGCTGCCGGTGATCTTCCTGTCCGGCCATGCCGATGTGCCCACCGCCGTCGACGCGGTGCTGCGCGGCGCCTTCGACTTCTGCGAAAAGCCGTTCTCGGACAACGCCCTGGTGGCCCGGATCGAGCGCGCGCTGGAGCAATCGGCCGAGGCGCTGGCCCAGCGCCAACGCCAGCGGGATCTGCTGCTGCGCATCGCCGGGCTGACCGAACGCGAGCAGACCGTCATGCAGCTGGTCGCCGCCGGCATGCCGAACAAGCTGGTGGCCGATCAGCTCGGGATCAGCGTGCGCACGGTCGAGGTGCACCGGGCCCGCATCTTCGACAAGATGGGGGTGAAATCGGTGGTCGAGCTGGTCCGGCTGCAGCAGCAGGACTGAAAGCGGCAGCCTCAGGGCAGCTGGCCGCTGGCCAGGAACAGCGTGCCGCAGAGCAGGGGCTCCACCGTCAGGCGGGCGCCGCGCTGCGCGAGCCCTGCCCAGGGCGCATCGAGTCCATCCAGCGTGGTGACGGACTGGACCGCGTGCCACCAGACCAGCGGGTTGAACGCGGCGAACAGCGGCGGTGCCCACTTGAGCCCGCAGACGGCCAGCCTGGCGCCTGGGGCCAGCTGCGCCAGCACATGATCGAGCGCGGCCGGTGTCTGCAGGATGTCATGGGTGAAGTGAAACAGCGCGGCATCGGCCCGCGCGGGCAGCACCGCATCCTGCACCGGACTGCAGACGAGTTCGACCTGCTGCCAGCCTTCGCGCTCGACACGCTGACGGGCCTGCTCCAGCATCTCGTGACTCTGGTCGACGGCGACCACGCGGCCAGCGGGGCCGACCGCCTGCTGCAACAGGTCCAGGCTCATGCCGGTGCCGCAACCGATGTCGAGCACGACCTGGCCCGGTTTCAGGCCCAGGCGCTCGACCGCGCAGCGGCGCAGCCCCTCATAGGGGGCAAGCTGGAGGTCGTAATAGCCGCAGCGCGCGCGATACAACGCGCGAGCGGCGGCCTCGTCGGCCGATCCCGCCAGGGCGGGGGGTGCAATGCCCATTGTCTTGTCCCTTCTCTGTCCATGGTCGCCCGTGGAACCCGGGCTGTCGGGCCAGTGTAGGGCGGGCCAGGCGCATGAGCAAGGGTTTGATCAGTTTCAGCCGCCGATGAGCAGGAGATAGGCCTCGCGCGTGGCCGCGCCGACCGCCCGCAGGGCCTGGTCGTGGCGGGTCTTGTGGCGCGCCAGCAGCCGCGCGCTGGCGATGGTGCGCGAGCGGCAGAACCAGTGACAGCTGTGTTGCAGCAGCAGCATTTCGGCCATCAGCCGGTAGGCACGCTCCTGCGGTGAACGGCGCTCGTCCCGCGCGGCGGCCTCGGCCAGGCCGCGCGCGTGCAGCGCCAGCAGCTGGCGAAAATCGAAGCAGGCTTGAGGCCACCAGCGCGTGGCGTAGGGCAGCGGCCAGCGGCTGACGAGCGCCTGCCCGGCCTCGACGCGCGCGAAGTCGCTGGCCAGACGACCGACCTGGTCGGCCAGCGCCTGCTCACTGGTGCCGTGCTGCTGCCAGAGCGCCTCGCGGCGCTGCGGGTCGGACTCGGCGAGCGCGCGCTGGTAGCCCTCGGTCAGGCGCTCCATCAGCGGCTCGATCTGGTAGCGGCGCAGGTGCTGCGCCAGCAGGGCAATGCGCGCGCGCTGTTCACGCGCGCGCAGCTGGAAAACGAAAAAGGCGACCAGGGCCAGCAGCAGATACAGGTTCATGGCAGGTTCATGGCGGATTGATCATGAAAAAACCCCGGCGGGCGGGTGCCGGCCGGGGTTTCATATTGCAACGGGAAAGGGCTAACGCCCTCCCCCTTCAGCGCTCAGGACCTCATTCGGCCGCGGAGTCGCTGGCCTCGGCCTGGTCGCTCGCCAGCGCGGCGGCGTCGGCTTCGGCGATCGAGCGGCGCTCCTCGTCGTCCATCTGCTCCTTGGCGCGACGGGCGTCGTGGAAGGCCATGCCGGTACCGGCCGGGATCAGGCGACCCACGATCACGTTTTCCTTCAGGCCGCGCAGCTCGTCGCGCTTGCCCATGATGGCCGCTTCGGTCAGCACGCGGGTGGTTTCCTGGAAGGAAGCCGCCGAGATGAAGGAGTCGGTCGACAGCG
>NZ_JAQTZS010000021.1 GCF_028687635.1 Malikia sp.
CGAGGCCGGACAGCGTGCCGTTGGGCGCGGTCACGTCGGCGACCGTGAAGCCCGTGACGGCCTCGGTGAACGCGAACGTGACGGTGGCGCTGTCGCCCACCTTGAGCGCGGTGTCCGAGAGCGTGATGGCCGAGGCCAAAGTAGGACGAGCCGTGTCCACCGCATAGTTGCCGCTGGTGGCCGTGCCCGTGCCCGCGTTGCCGGCCAGGTCCGCCAGTCCAGTGTAGTCCAGCGTGAGGACATTGCTGGCCGCCGTGGTGCCGGCACTCGGGGTCAGCGTGGCGGTCCAGGTGATGCCGCCGTCGGCGCTGGCGAGGCTCGACAGCGTGCCGTTGGGCGCGGTCACGTCGGCGACCGTGAAGCCCGTGACGACCTCGGTGAACGCGAACGTGACGGTGGCGCTGTCGCCCACCTTGAGCGCGGTGTCCGAGAGCGTGATCGCCGAGGCCAAGGCGGGGCGCGTGCTGTCCAGCGCGTAAGCCTGCGAGGCCACCGTGCCGTCATTGCCTGCGGCATCGGTGACCTTGAGCTTGAGCGTGCTGGAGCCCGTCAGGGTGACGCCCGTCCAGCTCAGGGCGGTGCCGCTGACCAGGCTGGTGACGTCCACCCAGGTCGCGCCGTTGTCCAGCGAGCCAAAGACCTTGTCGGTGCCCGCCGGGGTGCCGCTCAAGGTGGCGCTGATGGTCTGGGCGGCGGTGTGGGTGATGAAGTCCGAGGCGCTGGTGCCGGTGTCGGCGCCAAACGCGATGCCGCTGAGAGTGATGATGGGCGCGGTCTTATCGAAGTTGACCGCCGAGCTGTTGGTGGTGGCAGTGACCGCCGTCATGGCGTTGCCTACAGCGTCGGATGCATGGATGGCAAAGACCACCGCTCCTTCGGTGTCACCGCTGACCAGGGTGTGGGTGGCGGTGTAGGTGTTGCCGCTGCTCAGGCTGACTGTGGCGACCTGCCCGGCGATGGTGGCCGTGGGGATGCCGCTGTGCGTGCCATCGGTGGTGAAGGTCACGGTGATGGTGTCGCCCACCTTGGCCAGCGCCGTGTTGGCGTTGCTGCTGGCGATGCTGACGGCGGTCAGTGCGGGCGCCGTGTGGTCCAGCGTGTAAGTCTGACCGCTGGTATAGCCCGAGGCAATCGCTGCGCTGGTGCCACTAATCACAATGTCCGTGCCCGAGCTGTTCAAGTCCAGGCGCAGCGTGCCATCGCCACCCAGGCTGTTGACCGTGACGGTGTAGGTGCTGCCGCTGCCGCTCACGCTGCCGACCGATCCACTGGCAGTGCCTGTGGCGCCTGTCACGGCGAAATCGGTCGCATCCACCCCCGTCACCGCCTCGCTGAACGTCACGGTGTAGTCGACCGAAGTCGCGCTGCCTGCCACCGTGGCGCTGCCTGCGGGCACGATGCTGCTGACCTTGAGGCCGTTGGCGACCGCGATGTCGAAGCTATCCGTCACGCTCAACGTGCCAGTGCCGTTGTCCGTGGCGGTGACCTTGACGCTCAGGGTGCCCGCATCGCCCACTGTGGGCGTGCCGCTGAAGGTGCGCGTGGCGGGGGTGAACGTCAGCCAGGTGGGCAAAGCGGTGCCGTCTGACCGGGTGGCGGTGTAGGTCAGCGTTTGAGCGGGGATGTCTTGATCGGCAAAGCTGTCGTTGGCAAAAACATAGCTGAACGCCTGCGTGGCGGAAGCCGTTTGGTCCACCAGCGCGTTGGCAACGGTGGGCGCGTCGTTCACATCGGTCAGCGCCACCGAGAAGGTCTTGTCATGGGTGGCATTGCCCGCATCGGTGGTGCGCACCGTGACGCTGTAGCTGTTTTGGGCCTCGTAGTCGAGCACCGTGCCGGCCTTGAACTGCAGGTTGTTACCGCTGATCTGAAACACGCCTTGATCGCTGCCGCCCACGATGCTGTAGCTGAACAACGTGTCGCCCGTATCCACATCGGTGCTGCTCAGCGTGCCCACGTCCACCGCGCTGGTGGTGGAGGTGTTTTCTGCAAGGCTGCTGGCAGAGAGCGTGATGTTGCTGGGCGCGTCGTTCACGCTGCTGACCACAAGGCTGGCCGTGGCCATGCCGGCGGAAAACGCCCTATTGCCGCCGCCGATTGGGTTGGTGGCAGTTTGCGGAGTGCCGTTGCTAGAGGCCGTGCCACTGGTCTGGTCCCAGGCGCGGAAGCTGAGCGTGGCGAATCCGCCGTTGTTGCCGTCTGGCACATAGCGCACTTGACTGGTGCTGGCCAGCAGCAGCGCCGCTGCGGAAGTGACGGTGCCAAAAGCCGTCCAGTTGGTGCCATCGGTGGAGTATTGCCAGCTGCCGTTGCCCCCTTTGGTGGTGACCGCCATGCCCGAAAGCGCGCCGCTGTCCACATCGGCATACCGGCCCGCCAGAATGGTGGAGACCAGGGTACCGCTGCTACTGGTGTCTTCGTCGGTGCTGGTCAGGCTGTAGGGGCTGCCTGAGAGCGTGGGCGCGTCGTTCACGGCCGCCACATCCACCGCCACCTGCACGGCGGTGGCGGAGGCCAAGCCGCCGTCATGCGCCTTGACGGTGAACGCATTGATGGCCAAGCCATTCGCGTTGGCTGCGGGCTTCCACACCAGCGATTCGCCCGTGCCCAGCAGGGTAGTGCCCGGCGTGACGGCAACCCCCCCCTTGGTCAGCGTGCCGCTGGCGACCGCTTCGACCCTGAAGCTCAGCGTGGCGCCCTCGGCATCGGCTTCGTTGGCGGCGGCGGCCAAGTCGGCATGGCTGATGGTGTAGGCCGTGTCTTCGATGGCGCCGGTGAGGGTGCTGACGCTGGTCAGCGTGGGCGTGTCATTCACGCCTGTCACCCTGACTTTCAGTTCTGCCTGCTTGGTCGCCCCCACGGCGTCCTGCATCGTGTAAGTGAAAACATCATCAACAGTTTCCCCTAGGTCGAGTGCATGCGCATTGTTGGCTTGATAGGTAACGGCGCCGAATGAGTTGATCGTGAGAACGCCGTAAGTCCCCGTGAGCGGACTGCCCAAGGTGCCAGCCGTACCCGAATCGGCAACTGCACCGGTGCGGATCGCGGTCAGGCTCAATTTATCGCCTTCAGGATCCGTGTCATTGAGGAGCACACCGCCCACAGCAGGCTCGACATAAGTTTTGAACCACAGATCCCACGCAAGATTTCCGCCATAATCACTATGGAACAAGTTACCGCCGGCGTAGGACGAGGCCTCTGCTCCCACGATGTTTGCGGTGGCAGACGTGGAGTAAATATTCAGGGTGTAGACCTGATTTTCTTTCAAATAGGCTGGCGCTGAAAAGGTGACGGTTCTTTCATTGCTAGTTTCTGAGGATGAAGCGCTAAGCCAGATAATGTCAGACGTGCTTAATAGCGCACCACCCAGTCCCGCTCCTTCATAAATGCGAATGCTTGAGGAAGTCTCTGTCTCTGGCAAACCATTTTGATACAGCGTGATGCTTTTTAAATCCCCCGTCTTACCGGCCGTAAAGGTCTGATAGACAACGGCATTGGCTCCCAAAGGAATACCTGTATCAAAAGTCGTCTGCGACTGATCCAGTACGGGCACCAGACTTATCGATAACGTTGCGTTTTGCTGAACGTCGTACAGGTCATTGACCGCTGTCGGCGCTTCGTTCACGTCGTTGAGGTTGACCGTGATCGTCGCTGTCGCATCCGCCGTGGTGTCGGCATCTTCGTCATCCACGGCCACCGTCAGGCTGTAGCTGGCGCTGCCTTCGTAGTTGATGGGGTTGGCAACGGTAATCTCGCCGGTGCTGCTGTTGATGGCGAAGACGCTGCCGGTATTGCCGCTGGTGATGCTGTAAGCAAGCCCGTTGGTGTCGCCCGTCGCGCTCACCGTGCCGACCGAGGTGCCGTTGCTGGCGTTCTCGTTGACCGAAAGCGTGGCGTTGGAAATGGACGGGTTGACGTCGTTGACCGTGACGTTAACCGTACGCGTCGCCGAAGCACTGCCATCGCTCACCTGGACGGTAAAGCTGTCCGAACCGGCATAGTTCGTCGTCGGCGTGTAGGTGATCGTGCCACCGGGGGTAACGTCCGAGCTGCCCGAACTGGTGCTAGCGCTCGAAAAGCTCAGGCTACCGTGACTGGGCGCGCTGCTCTCTGTCCAGGTCAGCGTTTGCGAGCCATCGCTGTCCGACGCATGCAGCAGCGATTTGATATCTGTCGCCGAGGTACCTTCGTCCACCGTCAGGGTGGTGGTGGCACCCACGAAAGCGGGGCTGACGTTGAGCACCAACGGCGTGAAGTTGGCCAGGTCAAAATGATTGTAGCCGTAATACGGGGGCTCAGCGGTTCCATCCGAGGCTTCAATAATCACGCGATTGACTTGCTTGCCGTTGCCGGTGAATTTTGAGCCAATATCTGCTGCCGCTGTTCCGGTTCCGTCAGAACTGTTAATCACCACGGTATCCACCAGGACACCTTTGTAATAGCCCTTGATGGTGTAGGTTCCGATGTTACTAGCTACGGAATCGACGAAATCGACGAAATCGGCGAAATAGGTGAAATCGGAAAAATCAAAAGAATGGGTCAAGGATTCAATAATGAAACTCGACTCATCGTTATAGGAGCTATTTGCGTCGCGCAGCGTCGGGACAAACAGCACATCGCCTGTTGATGCATCACCGTACAAATTGGAGGTGGCCGCATTAAAGGCCGCCGTGGTGGTGCCCAGGGGAACCGATCCGAATGTCACGGTGACCGGATCGCCTGTCCCAAGCCCTGTCGCATCCTTGGTCATCACGGCTGAACCATCGGTCACCGTCTGGAACTCATCGTAGGCGTTGCCGGTGATGGTGAACAGATCGCGGTACGTCACCGCAAAGGTCTTGGCACTCGTGTTGGCGGCCACGGCGTTGCCTGCCAGGTCTTTTACCGAATTGCCGACGATGCCGATGGTGTAGGTGCCCGCATCGGCAGAGTCCCAGCTGCCGCCGGGTGGGGTGACGGTGTAGGTCACGGTATTGCCGCTGGCCGTTGCGTTGCTCACCGTCAGGCTGTTATTGGACGGGTCTTTGACCGTGACATTGCTCATGCCAAACGTGCTGCTGTCCAGGCCCGCACCGCTGGCATCGTCGTAGCTGACGCTGAAGGTGAACGATGTGCCGGTGGGCGCCGCCAGATCGGCCCGCACTGGGGTGGCTGCCGTGGGCGCGGTGGTATCAATCACGATGGCTTTGTTGGCCCCGAGCGAGTTGGCAGCGCCAGAGCTTGCCAGCGTCAGCGTGGCGTTGTTGCCAGCTGCATCTTTGATGGTGCCGCTGTTGAGCGCCAAGGCGGTGGTGCCCGCATAGTCCAGGTCGGCAGAGCTGTCTCCCGCCTGCACTGTGTAGGTGAATGTCAGGGTGTTGGTGCCGGTGCCGCTGACATAGTTGACAACGCGGTCGATGGCCCCCGTCTCCAACGTGAGCTGCGGCGTGCCTGTGACGGTGACCGATTCGCTGAAGGCCACCTGAATGCTGATGGTGTCGCCTTCGTTGTAGGCACCGTTGCTGGTGCTGGAGGTGATGCCGGTGACGGTGGGCAGCACGCCATCCACCAGCACGCCGGTCAGCGTGGGGGCGGTATAAGTCAAGGTCAAGTCGTTGCTGCTGCCGTCTTTCAGCGTGCCACCGTTCAAATCAATCGACGTGGCAATGCCAATCCCGTTGGTGTCGAGCTCGCCGCTGGCAACGGTGTAGCTGAAGGTCAGCGAGCTGGTGCCGGAGCCACTGGCATAGGTGGCATGGACGGTGCCGCCGGTGTCCAGGGTGAGGGCGATGCGCGGGGTGCCCGTGACGGTGATGGCGGCCGATGTGGCGACGGTGAAGCTGAGGACGTCGCCGGTTTGGTAGCTGCCGTTGCTGGGGGCGGTGACGCTGGAGATGGTGGGCAGCTGGTTGCTGGCAGTGGTGAAGTTGAGGGTGGATGATTGGCTGATGCCCTGAAATGTCATGCCATCAGCGTCAAAAAAGGCAGCCTGGCCGATCAAAACGTAGTAATCCGTGCCATCCGCAAGCGTCGCGGCTGGATTGATCGTGACTTGAGCGCCGGAAATTCCGACCTTCCCGCTGTCGTTACCCGCGATGCTTTCGACCAATGAATTATCGGATGCCTTGTAAATACGGATCGCACCAGAGCCCACCGACGAAATGGTTTCGTCGAACGTCAAAACAATGTTTGAACTTCCGGCAATACTCGTCGCGTTATCAGTAGGGCTTGAAATGAAAATTCGTGGCGGACGGTCATTGGTGCCGGCGACAGTCCCATAGTGACTGAAATAACTTGAAGTATTTACATAACCATCAGGGGCCAGGATATCCTGATCACCATCGTTGTCAAAATCCGCGATGGTATATTCGGCACCATAAACGAAAGGCAAGGAAACACCGAGGTTGACGGCGTCAAATGAACCGCTGCCGTTGTTGCTGTAAAATTGGTAAGGCGATCCATTGTAAGCAATGAAGTCGGTATCACCATCGACATCGTAATCAATGGCGCTGACCAACTTGACGTCACCAGATCCCGTCCGCGCGCCTGCTGCGGCCAGGGGGTCGGCGCCTGGAGTGAAAATTCCGTTGCCGTTGTTTATGAAATAACTTGAAGTACCTGTATCAGGATCAGGGGCCAGGATATCCTGATCGCCATCGTTGTCAAAATCCGCAATGGTGTATTCACGGCCATAGGCAAGAGGCAAGGCAACGCCGGGGTTGACGGCGGCAAATGAACCGCTGCCGTTGTTGCTGTAAAACTGGTAAGACCATCCATTGTAAGTAATGAAGTCGGTATCACCATCGGCATCGTAATCAATGGCGCTGACCGACTTGACGCCGCCAAATGCCGTCTGCGCGCCTGCTGCGGCCAAGGGGTCGGCGCCTTGAGTGAAATTTCCGCTGCCGTTGTTTATGAAATAACTTGAAGTATATGCATCAGGATTAGGGGCCAGGATATCCTGATCGCCATCATTGTCAAAATCCGCGATGGTGTATTCACGGCCACTGACAAAAGGCAAGACAACACCGAGGTCGACGGCGGCAAATGAACCGCTGCCGTTGTTGTTGTAAAACTGGTAGAAAGATGACGAACTGTCGACGGCAATGAAGTCGGTATCGCCGTCGGCATCGTAGTCAATGGAGGCAATCGACTTGAAACCATCAAATGCCGTCTGCGCGCCTGCTGAGGCCAGGGGATCTGGAATATTGACATATTGGGTTGCAAGCAACCCTTCAAATGCAGCGTTGGAAAGGCTTGGTACATTGATATTGCCAGAAACACTCTCCAATACCCAATCCCCCCCACGCAATGCCGATCCAGTCGTGTCAACCGAAGCGGCCACATCAGCCCCGGTGATCTGCGCCAGTTTCGCCACAAAGTCCAGGCCCACCTGTCCCTCGGCCACGTCGCAGCCATAGAGCAGTAAATCGCCATCCGCCGTCAGTGCCTGGCCTAAGGCGGCCAGTTTTTCTTGCACATCTTGGTTGGCAAGACTGGCATGGGTAACGCTATCGCTACCCAACAGCACTGCACCTTGCGCGCCATGGCCCAAGACATGGATGGCGTCGTAGCCTGAATGGTTTGCCGCCCATTCGGCCATTTGCGCCAGGCCGCTCTGCCCTGCGTCAAGCAACACCACGTCCACCCCAGGGCGCACGCCCCCTGCCAAGGTCTCCCAGCCGGTGACGCCTGTGTCAATGAAGGCGACTTCCTTGCGGTCAGGGGTGGGTGTATTGGTGATTTCAAGAGTGGAGAGGGTGTCGCTCATTTTTACAGGGGGCTATGGGTTGGGTTGAGAGAGGCTTGATTTGCCGATCAGTCTCGGGTTGGATACGTGCCGTAGTAGGCAATACAAGCGGTCAGCGCTTGTTGCGGCGGCAAAGTTGGCACCGATACTTGTGCGGCTCCGGCATTTGCATTGACGGCTAAGTTAGTCCTGAGAAATTTTTCGATCCATGTCCCTGTTTTAGCCAGCCATCGGTTCTAATCCTGCCCAGTGCGGCAGGTGCCGCGTCATGAGGACAAGGGAAACGGATGGGCAAGCGACTCGACACCCGGCTGAGCGAAGCAGACCGGCTGGCACTGGAGCAGGTGGTCAGGAAGTCAGCGGACTGGCGCGCGCGCGAGCGCGCCAAGACCTTGCTGCTGCTGTCGCAACCCCTGCTCAGTCGCGAGGTGGCCAAGCTGCAGAACCTGCACATAGAAACCGTGCGCATGACTTGGCAGCACTGGGCTAGATCGTACCCGCCGCCAGCGGGGTGACGGGTGGGTTTTTCAACGGCCTGTTAATTCGGCTGAACGTCAGGTGATGAACAACCGCTTACGTTTCATCATGCTTGATAGCCGGCAAGGAAGTTTTGCACCACGGTACGAATCCTTTGTATAGCTGCAATTTTTTAACTATTCAGCCGATGATTACGCAACGACAGGCAAGAACGACAAAACCGTTCTGTCAGACTTGCTCATTCATGTACAAACATGAACAAAGCTGACTTCCTGCTTCGCCGAGGCCGGTTTCGCCTTCGTCTTGCGACCAAGGCCAGAGCCTTCCTCTCCACAGGCTGACACGGTGGAACTCACCGCCAAATTTCTTAAATTGATCGCCGCGTTCACATCGCGGTCGTGGTTTTCGCCACAGTGCGGGCAGGTCCACGCCCGCATCGACAGCGGTAAATCGTCCAGCTTATGTCCGCAGCCCGAGCAGGTCTTGCTGCTGGGATACCAGCGGTCCGCGACGATGACTTGCCCGCCACGCATCGCGGCCTTGTATTCCAGCTGCCGCCTGAACTCGAAGAATCCCATGTCGGCGATCGAGCGGGCCAGGCGACGGTTTCTGACCATGCCCTTGACGTTCAGGTCTTCGATGCCGATGGTGTGGAAGCGCCGCGTGAGGTCCGTCGTCAGCTTGTGCAGCGCGTCCGAGCGAATCGCCGCGATGCGCGCATGGAGCTTGGCCAACCTGGCCCTGGCCTTGTTGCGATTGGCCGACCCCTTCTGCTTGCGCGACAGACTCCTGGATAACCGGCGCAAGCGGTCCAGCAGCGCCTGGTGCGGCTTGGGGCCGGGGACGCTTTCCCCCGTCGAAAGCGTTGCGAGTGCCTTGACACCCAGATCCACCCCCACCGCGCCTTGGTTCTCGGCTTGGGGTAGAGGTGAATCGTCCTGGGTATCGACGGCAAGGCTGACATACCAGCGATCCGCCACGCGCGAAACCGTGGCTGACAGGAGCTTGCCCGCAAAGCGCAACGTCTCGCGCATGCGTACCCAGCCCAGGTTGGGGATGCGGATGCGTGAACCGTCGAGAGCGAACTGGTCGTTGCTGAGGCTGAAGCGGTCGTGCTGACCCTTCTTGCGGAATTGTGGATACTTGGCACGCCCGGCAAAGAAGTTCTGGAACGCCTGCCCCAACTGGATGATGGCCATCTGCGGCGCGTTCTTCGTCACCTCCATCATCCACGGGAACTGCTCGCGCTTGACGGCGTTGAGTTGGCGGCGCAAGGCAGCTTGCGAGGGCTTGGGCAGCGTCAGATCCAGCTTGTGGGCCTCGTACTGGCGCTTCCACTCGGCCAGCGCCCAGTTGTAGGCGAAGCGTGCCACGCCCGCCGCGCGGGCCAGATAGGTGGCCTGTGCGTTGTTCGGATCGAGAGCAATCTGGTGCGCGATCAGCATGGCTGCATAATTCTGGCACGAACCCACACGGCTTGAACAGGGCTACGGTTCTTCTCGTCATGCCGTCACAGTGCGTGAGCATGAAAAAGAAGAATTGAGCAGGTTTTACGGTAACTGAATGAACCCCTCGGGGCGGCGCGAATCGAGCACGCCATCCCGAGGGGTTTCGTCTGTCTGCGGACGGCCGCGAAGGCCGCCCGTTGGCGATCAGGCCTGTGCCTTGTCGTAGGCGGCGATGCCGTCGGTGATTTCCAGATGGGCGGCTTCCTTGCCTTCCCAGCCCAGCACCTTGACCCACTTGCCGGCGTCGAGGTCCTTGTAATGCTCGAAGAAGTGCTTGATCTGGGCCAGCTGGATCTCGGGCAGGTCGTCGAGCGACTCGATCTTGGCGTACAGCGGCAGGATCTTGGCGGTCGGCACGGCGATGACCTTGCCGTCGACGCCGCCTTCGTCTTCCATCTTCAGGATGCCAAGCGCGCGGCAGGGCACGACCACGCCCGGGGGCAGCGGCACCGGGGTGATGACCAGCACGTCGACCGGGTCGCCGTCGCCCGCGATGGTCTTGGGCACGTAACCGTAGTTGGTCGGGTAGTGCATGGCGGTGTTCATGAAACGGTCGACGAAGACGCAGCCGGATTCCTTGTCGACTTCGTACTTGATCGGGTCGCCGTTCATCGGGATCTCGATGATGACGTTGAACGCTTCGGGCAGCTTGCTGCCGGGGGTGACGTGGTCGAGGGACATGGTGTCGGTCTGGATGGAGTTGAGGAAATCCGGGCACGCGGCGCGCGCCGATCGCGCCCATTTTAGCGGCCCATCCTACCCCGGCCTTACGGACGACGGCAGGCTTCGCCTTGGTGTAACCTTACACCCCATGGCAGAACGCGTCATTCCCCTGGTCGACCTGCGCAGCCCGGTGCTCGCAGCCCCCCGCCCCCTTGAGGCCATTCCCCCCAGCGGGCAACTGCTCGACGGCCTGGGTCGTCCGCTGCGCGACCTGCGCATCAGCGTGACCGACCGCTGCAATTTCCGCTGCAACTACTGCATGCCCAAGGAAATCTTCGACCGGAATCACCACTACCTGCCGCACGGCGCGCTGCTGAGCTTCGAGGAAATCACCCGCCTGGCGCGGATCTTCGTCGCCCACGGCGTGCGCAAGATCCGCCTGACCGGCGGCGAGCCGCTGCTGCGCAAGGGCCTGGAGCACCTGGTCGAGCAGCTCGCCGCGCTGCGCACCCCGGACGGCCAGCCGCTGGACCTGACGCTGACGACCAACGGCAGCCTGCTGGCGCGCAAGGCGCGCGCGCTCAAGGACGCCGGCCTGCAGCGCGTGACCGTGAGCCTGGACGCGCTCGACGACGCCATCTTCCGGCGCATGAACGATGTGGATTTTCCGGTGCGCGACGTGCTCGCCGGGCTGGAGGCGGCGCAGGCCGTCGGGCTGGGGCCGATCAAGGTCAACATGGTGGTCAAGCGCGACACCAACGACCAGGAGATCCTGCCGATGGCGCGCCATTTCCGAGGCAGCGGCGTGACGCTGCGCTTCATCGAGTACATGGACGTCGGCGCGACCAACGGCTGGCGCATGGACGAGGTGCTGCCCAGCGCCCAGGTGGTCGAGCGCATCCAGCAAGAGTTGCCGCTGGTGCAGCTCAGCCCCAACGCCATTGGCGAGACCGCCGAGCGCTGGGGCCATGCCGGTGCCGACGGCCAGCACGACCCGTCGCTGGGCGAGATCGGCGTCATCAGCAGCGTGACCCAGGCCTTCTGCGGCGACTGCAACCGGGCGCGGCTGTCGATGGAGGGCCGGCTCTACCTGTGCCTGTTCGCCGGCCAGGGCTACGACCTGCGCGCGCTGCTGCGCGGCGACATGGACCACGGCATGGGCCGCGCGAGCGACGCCGAGATCGCCTCGGCGCTGGCAGCGATCTGGCAGGGGCGCACCGACCGCTATTCCGAGCTGCGCGCCGCCCTGCCAGCGGCAGCGGGCGCGGCCGGACGACGGATCGAGATGAGCTACATCGGAGGCTGAACTTTGAACATCGGACAGGTGGATGCGCTGCTGCTGGCCGGCGGCCAGGGCTCGCGCATGGGCGGGGTCGACAAGGGGCTGCAGCAGCTGGGCGGTCGCCCCCTGGCGGCGCACGCGCTGGAGCGCTTGCGGCGCCAGCAGGGTGACCGGCTGGCCGGCTGCATGGTCAACGCCAACCGCAACCTCGACCGCTACCAGGCGCTGGGCTGGCCGGTCTGGCCCGACGCCCGGCCCGACTTCCCCGGCCCGCTGGCCGGCTTCCTGGCCGGGCTCGAACAGGCCAGCAGCCCCTGGCTGCTGACCGTGCCCTGCGACTCGCCGCTGTTCCCGCTCGACCTGCTGGAGCGGCTGGCACAGGCCGCCGAACGCGAGGGCGCCGACCTCGCGCTGGCGCTGGGCCGCGACGAGCAGGGCCGGCTGCGCCGCCAGCCGGTGTTCTGCCTGCTCCGGCGCGAGCTGGCCGACAGCCTGCGCGCCTACCTGCGGGCCGGCGGACGCAAGATCGACGACTGGATCCAGTCGCAGCACCATGTCGCGGTCGCCTTCGACGCGCCCGGCGACGACCCGCGCGCCTTCTTCAACGCCAACACCCTGGCCGAACTGCACGCGCTGGAAATTGGTCTCTGACCCCAATTAAAGATGAAAACCATCGAACAGATCGCCTCCGAACTGCAGGGCTATGACCCCGCCGCGCTGCGTGCCGACGCGGTCAACCAATTCCTGGCCCGGCTGGTCGAGCCGCTGCGCGAGACCGAATCGGTTGGCGTGTTCGACGCGCTCGGGCGCGTGCTGGCCGCTGACCTGATCTCGCCGATCAGCGTGCCGCCGCATGACAACTCGGCCATGGACGGCTACGCCTTCGCCGGCTCGCAGCTGCGGTCCGGCCAGGCGCTGACGCTGCGCGTGATCGGCACCGCCTATGCGGGCGCGGCCTGGCAGGGCGAGGTGGCTGCGGGCGAATGCGTCAAGATCATGACCGGCGCGGTGATGCCGGCCGGGCTGGACACCGTGGTG
Organism: Malikia sp.; assembly: GCF_028687635.1. Taxonomy (GTDB): domain Bacteria; phylum Pseudomonadota; class Gammaproteobacteria; order Burkholderiales; family Burkholderiaceae_C; genus Malikia. The sequence continues at coordinate 12,698 of NZ_JAQTZS010000021.1, forward strand.
CCGGTCGAGCTGACCCGCCTGGATGGCGAGCGGGTGACGCTGGCGGCCGACAGCCTGCGCGCCGGCGACAACCGCCGCCTGCTGGGCGAGGACCTGATGGCCGGCCAGCCCGCGCTGCGCGCCGGCACCCGGCTGGGTCCGGCCGCGCTGGGCCTGATCGCCAGCCTGGGCCTGGCGACAGTCACGGTGCGCCGCCGCGTCAAGGTGGCCTTCTTCTCGACCGGCAACGAGATCCTGAGCCTGGGCGAGGCCGCGCGCGAAGGCGCGGTCTACGACAGCAACCGCTACACCCTGTTCGGCCTGCTGAGCCGGCTCGGCGTGGAGCCGATCGACCTGGGCGCGGTGCGAGACGATCCGGCCAGCCTGGAGGCGGCGTTCCGGCGCGCGGGATCGCAAGCCGATGTGGTCATCACCAGCGGTGGCGTCAGCGTCGGCGAGGCCGACCACACCAAGGCGATCATGCGGCAGCTCGGCGACATGGCCTTCTGGCGCATCGCGATGCGCCCGGGCCGCCCGATGGCGGTCGGCCGGCTGCGCCAGGACGGCGGCAGCGCGCTGCTGTTCGGCCTGCCCGGCAATCCGGTCGCGGTGATGGTGACCTTCCTGGCCTTCGTGCGCCCCGCCCTGCTGCGCCTGATGGGCGCTTCAGACAGCGCGCCGCTGCTGGTGCCAGCGCACAGCCTGGAGCCGATGCGCAAGAAGCCGGGCCGCACCGAATTCCAGCGCGGCATCGCGAGCCGTGGCGCCGACGGTCGCCTGCGGGTGCGCGGCACCGGCAGCCAGGGCTCGGGCGTGCTGCGCTCGATGGCCGAAGCCAACTGCCTGATCCGGCTGGATCACGATCAGGGCGATGTGGCCATAGGCGATATCGTTGACCTGATGCTGTTCGACGGGCTGATCTGAACTGAACGGAACTGCCTGGGGATCAGCGCGCTGGCACGCCACGGTTGGCCAGCGCATCGGCGCGCTCGTTGCCCGGGTCGCCGGCATGGCCGCGCACCCAGTGCCACTCGATCTGGTGGCCGCGCCCCTGCACGATCTCGTCGAGCCGCTGCCAGAGGTCCTGGTTCTTGACCGGCTCCTTGGAGGCGGTCTTCCAGCCGCGCGCCTTCCAGCCCGCCAGCCACTCGGTGATGCCCTTGCGCACATACTGGCTGTCGAGGTAGAGGCTGACGCGACAGGGCCGCTTGAGCGCGCTCAGGCCCTCGATCACCGCGGTCAGCTCCATGCGGTTGTTGGTGGTCTCGCGCTCGCCGCCGTAGAGCTCTTTTTCGGCCGCGCCCGAGCGCAGCAGCGCGCCCCAGCCGCCCGGGCCGGGGTTGCCCTTGCAGGCGCCGTCGGTGTAGATGGTGACAGGATTCATCGGTTTTTCGAGAGGGGATGTTTTTGCGCCACCGCGACCGGCTTGAGGCCGGCGCGGCGCGGCTGCCAGGCCGGCCCCAGCAGGTGCATGCCGCGCACGCGCTTGACCGCGACCAGGAAATAGACCGCGCCCGGCATTGGCCAGCCACGGGGCCCGAGGCGGTCCAGCCAGGCCCAGCGCTGCAGCCAGGTCTCGCTGCGCACGGCGGGGCGCCAGCAGCCCTGGGCCTGGGATTCAAGCTCGAAGCTCAGCAGCCGCAGCCAGTCGCGCACGCGGCGGGGGCTGATGAAGTCGCCCGAATCGGGCAGGAACAGCTGCGCCGCCTCGCCACGGCAGCCCAGGCGGGCCGCCCAGCGCGCGCGCCACTGGCGCAGGCCCCAGAGGCTCCAGGGATGGAAGCCCGAGATCACGACCCGGCCCTCGGGCACCAGCACCCGCTCGACCTCGCGCAGCACGGCATGCGGATCGGCGCTGAACTCCAGCGTGTGCGGCAGCACCAGCAGGTCCAGGCTGCTGGCGGGAAAAGGCAGCGCGGCCGCGTGCGTGACGAGGGCCACGGCGGGCCCCGGATCGGAACCGGTCTCGTCGGGCCACGGGAAGGCGCCGGCCGACTCGGGCAGCGCCAGCCAGCGGTGCGGCATGCGGTTGGCGCGCAGCGCGCCGAGTTCGGGCAGCCCCAGCTGCAGCGCGTGGTAGCCGAACAGGTCCGTGACCGCCTGATCGAACCGCGCCTGCTCCCAGGCCAGCAGATAGCGACCCGGCGGCGTGGCGAACCAGGCCACCAGTTCCCGACCGGAGACACTCCACTCGTTCATGCCGTCCCCGGCAGGGATCAGCCGGCGACCGGCAGCTCCTGCGCCGGTGACGGGGCCAGCACGGTGGCGCGGATCAGCTCGCGCATCGCCTTCTTCTCCTGGAAGCTCAAGGTGCGCGCCAGCTCGCGGCGCACGCGCAGCAGCAGGTGGCGATCGGTCTCGGGCGGCACACCCTGGCTGTTCTGCATCTCTTCCTGCAGGTCGAGGCGGGCGTCCGAGGTCTCCTCGGTCCACCAGGACTGGATCACCTGCCTGACCTGCTCCAGCCAGTCGTCCGAGGGCGCGGCATTGCTGAAGTAGCTCTCGGAGGAGTCGGCGTCGCGCTCGTGCTGCGCAGCCGGCGGCTGGAAGGCGACGGGACGGCTGGACTGCAGCACGGCGCCCGGCACGGTCAGCGCCTCCCAGGCCGGGGCACCCAGCGCGAGACGGCGATCAGCCTGCAGCAACATGCGGGCCCAGCTCGGAGCCTCGGTCATGAGCTTGGGCATGTCCAGGCCACCCTCGTCGCTGACCAGCGCCACCTTGAGTCCGCGCCACTGCGCCTCGTCGATATAGGGGATCAGCCGCTCGTCATCGCTGACGATCAGCACCAGGCCGGCGCCGCCATGTTGCGCGAACTGGTTGAGCTCAAGCCCGAGCGAGCGCACCAGACCCAGGCCATCATCGACCGCGTGCGGGGGCACGCTGCGCACGACGACGTCATCGCAGAGTTCGAGCACCTGCTGCTCGCAGAACAGGTAGGCGCGCAACAGTTGCGCGTCGGGCGCGCTCTGGCGCAACAGGTCGGTCAGCACCGGCATCAGGTTGTGGCGCTGCAGCTGCAGCGGTGCGCTGCCGTGCTGTCCGGCCAGCCATTTGAGATAGCGCTCGTCGACCAGCGCGACGGCCTGGGTCATGCCGCTGGCCTGGTGGCTGGAATGGAGGTGGCGCGGCAGGTTGCGTTTGCCCAGATGGAACTTCATTTTCATAAAATTAATGGCCCGATATAGGGGCTCTGATAGGAATAAGAGGCGCGATTGTGACATGGTTCAATCGGCGCGGACCGGGCTTGGCTTTATGCTTTGGGGGGTGAACTTCTTCCAGCTGCTGCTCCCCGACTTCTCGCTGATCCTGTGCGGCCACCTGCTGTGCCGCCACAGCGCGCTCAACCGCCAGGTCTGGGACCAGGTCGACCGCCTGGTCTACTTCTTCCTGTTCCCGGTGCTGCTGTTCCATTCCATCGTCAGGCACCCGCTGGACTGGCAATCCGCCCGGCCGCTGATGGGCGCCGGTCTGTGCATGGCCGTTGGCGTCATCGCGCTGGCCTACTCGCTGCCGCGCTGGCCACTGCTGGGGCGCGGCCTGGAGGGCCGGCTGCACGCCGCGGGCGCCCAGGTGGCCTTCCGCTTCAACTCCTTCATCGCGCTGGCGCTGATCGATCGGGTCGCGGGCCCCGAGGGCCTGCCGCTGCTCGCGCTGCTGATCGGGCTGCTGGTGCCGGTCTTCAATATCGGCGCGGTGCTGCCGATGGCGCGCCACGCCGGCGGCCGGCTCTGGCGCGAACTCGCGCGCAACCCGCTGATCCTGGCCACCGCCAGCGGCCTGTGCGCCAATCTGCTCGGGCTGCAGCTGCCCGAAGCCATGACGCCCACGCTCACGCGCATCGGCCAGGCGGCGATCGTGCTCGGGCTGCTGGCCGCAGGCGCGGGCATGCAGATCGGCGCCATGCGCGAAGGCAAGGCGCTGAGCGTCGCGCTGCTCTCGATCAAGCACCTCGGGCTGCCGCTGCTGGCGCTGCTGATGGCGCGCCTGTGGCAACTGCCCGAGCTGCCGACGCGGGTGCTGCTGATGCTCGCCGCCGTACCGACCGCCACCAGCTGCTATGTGCTGGCGGCGCGCATGGGCTACAACGGCCCCTATGTGGCGGGCCTGGTGACGATCTCGACCTTGCTGGGCATGCTCAGCCTGCCGCTGGCGCTGGGCTGGCTGGCGTACTGGTGAACCTGTCCTGCGCCAGCGCCCAATCTACAGACTCGCGCACCAGCTCGCTCGGATGCCCTGCCCTCGCCCGCAGCGCCGCGCGCAGCGACGGGAGATCGCCCGGGTCGGCCGCGCGCAAGGCATTGCCCAGCGCCAGCGCGAGGTTGCGCAGCCAGCGTTCGTGGCCGATGCGGCGAATCGGACTGCCCTCGGTGTGACGCAGGAACTCGGCCTCGCTCCAGGCGAACAGCTCGATCAGGCCGCGCCCCGTCAGCTGGGCGCGGGCATCGAAATCGGGCAGCGCGCTGTGCTGGGCGAACTTGTTCCAGGGGCAGGCCAGCTGGCAATCGTCGCAGCCGTAGATCCGGTTGCCCAGCGAGGGCCGGAATTCGAGCGGAATCGGCCCGGCGTGCTCGATCGTCAGGTAGGAGATGCAGCGGCGCGCATCGAGCCGGTAGGGCGCGACGATGGCGCGGGTCGGGCAGGCATCGAGGCAGGCGCGGCACTGGCCGCAGTGCGCGCTGACCGGCGCGGTGGCGGGCAGCGCGCGGTCGACGAAGATCTCGCCCAGGAAGAACATCGAGCCGGCGTCACGGCTCAGCGTGAGCGTGTGCTTGCCGCGCCAGCCCAGGCCGCTGCGGCTGGCGAGCTCGACTTCGAGCACCGGCGCCGAATCGGTGAAGACGCGATAGCCCAACGGGTCCAGCGCGGCCGCCATCCGGTCGGCTAGCTGCTGCAGGCGCTGGCGCAGCACCTTGTGGTAGTCCCGGCCCCGCGCGTAGACCGAGACCACGGCCTCGCCAGGCTCGCGCCGGCGCTGCCATTCATCCTGCAACCAGCCCGCTGGCGTGGCGCGCGGCAGATAATCCATCCTGGCCGTGACCACGCTCAGCGTGCCCGGCAACAACTCGGCCGGCCGCGCCCGCTTCAGGCCATGCGCCTGCATATAGTGCATCGAACCATGAAAACCCTGCTCCAGCCAGGCCAACAGGCCGGATTCAGCCGCGGACAGTTCGACATCGGCCACGCCGATTTGGGAGAATCCGAGTTCTCGGCCCCAGGCCTGGATTTGCGAGACGAATTGAGCAGCATCGACCATAAGACCGTTCTACCAGACTTGCTCATTCATGTACAAACATGAACAAAGCTGACTTCCTGCTTCGCCGAGGCCGGTTTCGCCCCCGTCTTGCGACGGCGGCCAGAGCCTTCCTCTCCACAGGCTGACACGGTGGAACTCACCGCCAGATTTCTCAAATTGATCGCCGCGTTCACGTCGCGGTCGTGGTTCGCACCGCAGTGCGGACAAGTCCACTCGCGCGCCGACAGTGGCAATTCGTCGAGCCGATACCCGCAGCCCGAACAGGTCTTGCTGCTGGGATACCAGCGGTCCGCGACAATCACCTCCCCCCCACGCATCGCCGCTTTGTACTCCAGTTGCCGCCGCAGCTCGAAGAATCCCATGTCGGCAATCGAGCGGGCCAGTCGACGGTTCCTGACCATGCCTTGGACGTTCAGGTCTTCTATGCCGATGGTGTGGAAGCGCCGCGTGAGGTCCGTCGTGAGCTGATGTAGCGCGTCCGAGCGGATGTTGGCGATACGGGCATGCAACTTCGCCAGCCTGGCCCTGGCTTTCTTTCTGTTGGCTGACCCCTTCTGCTTGCGCGACAGGCTCCTCGATAGCCGGCGCAAGCGGTTCAGCAGCGCCTGGTGCGGCTTGGGACCGGGGATCGTCTCTCCCGTCGAGAGCGTCGCCAACGCCTTGACGCCCAGATCCACACCCACCGCGCCTTGGTTCTCGGCTTGGGGTAGAGGTGAATCGTCATGGGTATCGACGGCAAGGCTGACATACCAGCGATCGGCCACGCGCGAAACCGTGGCTGACAGGATCTTGCCCGCGAAGCGCAACGTCTCGCGCATCCGTACCCAGCCCAGGTGGGGGATGCGGATGCGCGAGGCGTCGAGACTGAACTGGTCGTTGCTGAGACTGAAGCGGTCGTGCCGGCCTTTCTTGCGGAACTGCGGATAGCGGGCGCGGCCGGCAAAGAAGTTCTGGAACGCCTGGCCCAGCTGGATGATCGCCATCTGCGGCGCGTTCTTGGTGACTTCGAGCATCCACGGGAACTGCTCGCGCTTGATAGCATTCAACTGGCGGCGCAGTGCGGCCTGGGAAGGCTTGGGCAGTGTCGGATCGAGCTTGCAGGCCTCGTACTGGCGCTGCCACTCGGCCAGCGCCCAGTTGTAGGCGAAGCGCGCCACACCCGCCGCGCGGGCCAGGTAGGTGGCTTGCGCGTTGTTCGGATCGAGAGCAATCTTGTGTGCGATCAGCATGGCCGCATAATTCTGGCACGAACCGACACGGCTTGGACAGGGCTGCGGTTGTTCTCGTCATGCCGTCACAGTGCGTGAGCAGGTATGCGCATGAAAGATAAGAATTGAGCAGTTTTTACGGTAACTGAATGAACCCCATTGTAGAAAGCGCGCAAGCCGCGCAGGCCCCCAGCCTGGCGCAGCGCACCGTGCTGTGCGCGAGCGAGGACGACACGACCGCGCTGGCCGCGGCGCTGGCGCTCAGCCCCGCGCTGGCCAACGCGACCCTGACCTTGCACGGCGACCTCGGTGCCGGCAAGACCACTTTCGTGCGTCACCTGCTGCGCGCGCTCGGCGTGAGCGGACGCATCAAGAGCCCGACCTACGCCGTGGTCGAGCCGCACCGCGCGCCGCCCGCGCCGGCCTGGCCCACCGGACTGGCGGTGTCGCATTTCGACTTCTACCGCTTCGGCGACCCGCGCGAGTGGGAGGATGCCGGCTTTCGCGAGGTCTTCGCCGACCCCGGCTTGAAGCTGGTCGAATGGCCCGAGAAGGCGCGGGGCCTGATGCCGGCGCCCGACCTCGGCATCGAGCTGGCGCCACAGGCGGACGAGAGCCGCCTCGTCACGCTCAAGGCGCACAGCCAGAGCGGGCTGAAACTGCTGGAGGCCCTCGCACCATGAAACGACGTCATCTGCTCGGCGGCGGCCTGCTCGCGCTCTGGCTCGGGCCGGCGCAGCTCGCGCGCGGCGCCAGCTTGCTCGCGGTGCGCGCCTGGCCGGCGCGCGACTACACCCGCCTGACCATCGAGTCGGATGCGGCCCTCAAGACCAGCCAGACCTTCATTCCCGACCCGCCGCGGCTGGCGGTCGACATCGTTGGGCTGGATCTGCTGCCGGGACTCAGAGAGCTCGTCAGCAAGGTCCAGCCCAACGATCCCAATATCTCGGGCGTGCGCGTCGGACAGAACGCGCCCAACGTGGTGCGGCTGGTGGTCGACCTCAAGCAGCCGGTCAAGCCCCAGGTCTTCAGCCTCAAGCCGGTCGAGCCCTACCAGCACCGGCTGGTGCTCGACCTCTATCCGGCCCGCGCGGTCGACCCGCTCGAAGAGCTGATCCAGCAGCGGCTGCAGGGCCTGGAAGCCTCGATCGCCGCCGGTCCCGCCACCCAACGATCCGCACCGCCCCCCTCGGCCATCGCCCCCGTGCTCAAGCCGGACCCGCTCGAGGAACTGATCCAGCAGCAGATCGACAGCGGCAAGAGCGGCGGCCAGAAAACCGAAATCCGGACCGACAGCAAGGCGCCCGGCAAGTCCGACGCCCAGCCTGGCCCTGGCAGCGTGGCATCGGGCACCAGCGAGCCGCGCAAGACGGCCACGACTCCGGTGCGCAACGAACCCGAGCCGCGCGACAAGACCGATCGCCTGATCGTGATCGCGCTCGATCCAGGCCACGGTGGCGAGGACCCGGGCGCGATCGGTCCGGCCGGCACCCAGGAAAAGGACGTGGTGCTGCAGATCGCGCTCAGGCTGCGCGACCGGCTCCAGGACCTGGAGATCAAGGGCAACCCGGTGCGCGTCTTCCTCACGCGCGAGGCCGACTTCTTCGTGCCGCTGCAGGTGCGGGTCGAGAAGGCGCGCCGCGTGCAGGCCGACCTGTTCGTGAGCCTGCACGCCGATGCCTTCTACACGCCCGACCCGCAGGGCGCCAGCGTCTACGCGCTGAGCGAGCGCGGCGCCTCCAGCGCGGCGGCGCGCTGGATGGCCAATCAGGAGAACAAGTCCGACCAGGTCGGCGGCATCAACATCAAGGTCAATGACGCGCATGTGCAGCGCGCGCTGTTCGACATGAGCACCACGGCCCAGATCAACGACAGCCTCAAGCTCGGCGGCGCGCTGCTGGGCGAGATCGGGCGCGTCGGCCGCTTGCACAAGCCACGGGTCGAGCAGGCCTCGTTCGCGGTGCTCAAGGCGCCCGACATCCCGAGCATCCTGGTCGAGACCGCCTTCATCAGCAATCCGCAGGAGGAGGCCCGGCTGCTCGACCCGGACTTCCAGGACCGGCTGGCGCGGGCGTTGCAGCGCGGCATCACGCGCTACTTCGCCGCCAACCCGCCGCTGGCGCGCAGCCGCCAGCTCTGACGCCGGCCCGCATAATCGAACCCCCGGCCTGGCGCCGGACAGCCAAAGAGGAAAGAACTTGTTCAAGAACGTGATGGTCTACCGCCTCGCCCCGGACTGGGCGATGGAAGTCGAAGCCATGGAGGCCGCGCTGGCCAAGCTGCCCTTCCAACCCTGCGGCGCGACGCAGCCCGAGTCCCACGGCTGGGCGCCAGCGCGCGGTCAGGCGAACGGCGCGCTGGTCGAACTGGTCGCCGGCCAGCGCATCCTGCGCTTCATGCACGAGAGCAAGGCCGTGCCGGGCTCGGTCGTCAAGCGCCGGCTCGAGGAGCGCTGCGCGCAGATCGAGCAAAAGGAAGGCCGCAAGCCGGGCCGCAAGGAAAGCCGCGAGCTGCGCGACGAGCTGGTGCGGGAACTGCTGCCGATGGCCTTCGCGCGCACCTCCAGCGTGCTGGTCTGGCTCGACCTGGCCAACGGCCGGCTGGTGCTCGACTGCGCCAGCCAGGGCAAGGCCGACACCCTGGTCACCGCGCTGGTCGAATGCCTGGCCGGGCTGCGGGTGTCCTTGCTCAACACCCAGGTCTCGCCACAGGCCGCGATGACGCAGTGGCTCAGCGGCAGCGCCGACGAATGGCCCGAGCACTTCGCGCCCGGGCGCGAGGTCGAGCTCAAGAGCGGCGACGAGATGAACTCGGTCGTCAAGTTCACCCGCCATCCGCTCGAAGACGAGGAGATGAAGCGCCACATCGCGCAGGGCAAGCTGCCGACCAAGCTCGCGCTCGACTGGGAAGGCCGCGTCAGCTTCGTGCTGACCGAGGGCACCCAGCTCAAGAAAGTCGCCTTCCTCGACGGCGTGTTCGAGGAGCAGGCCGGCGCCGAGGACAACGGCGGCTTCGACAGCGACGTGGCGATCGCCACCGGCGAACTCGCCGCGCTGATCACGGATCTGACCACGGCGCTCGGCGGCGAGCTGGCCTGAGGCCGCCGCCGCGGACGGGCCGGGAGTTCAGCGGGCAGCGTTGGGGAAAAACAGCTGCTCGCCATTGATCTTGTAGCTGGCAATCGAGGTCTGACCAGCCGGCGACAGCAGCCAGTCGATGAACCGCTGGCCCTCGGCCGACTTCACATGCGGATGCCTGGCCGAGCTGACCCGCATCACGCCGTAGGGGTTGAACAGGCGCGGATCGCCTTCGACCAGCAGCGCCAGATCGGCCTTGTTCCTGAAACTGAGCCAGGTGCCACGGTCGGCCAGCAGGTAGCTGCCGGTCGCGGCCGCCATGTTGAGCGCCGGCCCCATGCCGCAGCCGCATTCGCGGTAGCCGCCGCCCTTGTCGGCTGCGGCCAGTTGCCAGAAGCGCAGTTCGGCCGCGTGCGTGCCGCTGCGGTCGCCGCGCGAGACAAAGGGCGCCTGGCTGGCGGCCACCTTCCGCAGCCCCGCGACGATGTCCTGGCCGCGCACCCGGGCCGGATCGGCCCTGGGGCCGACCAGCACGAAGTCGTTGTACATCACGTCGAAGCGGCGCGGCGCGAAGCCATCGGCGACGAACCTATCCTCGGCCGGCCGGTCATGCACGAACAGCACGTCGGCGTCGCCACGGCGCGCCATGTCGATGGCCTGGCCGGTGCCCAGCGCCACCACCTTGACGTCGATGCCGGAGGCTTTCTTGAACTCGGGCAGGATATGGCCGAACAGGCCGGACTGCTCGGTCGAGGTGGTGGAGGCCACGACGATGGAGGGCGCCTGCGCGGCCGCCGGGCCGCCCCAGCCCAGCGCGCCCAGCACCAGCGTGATGGCCGCCGCGCTCCAGGCGCGCCGGGTCGGCGGCAACCGGCCCTTGTCAGTGACTTTGATCAAATCGCTTCTCCTCGGACAAAAGACTGCGCTTCGGGATAATTATCCGCCAGCAGCGCATCGTTGAAAAAATCGTGCACCGGCAGGTCGGCCAGGACCCGGCCACCCTCCAGATAAAGCACCCGGCTGGCCAGGCGCTTGACCTGGCCCAGGTTGTGGCTCGCGAAGACGAGCGTCACCGGCTGCCCCGCCACCTGGCCCCGGCTGAATTCGCCAAGCAGCTGCTCGACCTCGCGCTTGGCGTGCGGGTCCAGGCTGGCGGTGGGCTCGTCCAGCAGCAGCAGATGCGGCTCCAGCGCCCAGGCCCGCGCCAGCGCGACGCGCTGCAGCTGACCGCCCGACAACGTGCTGGCGCGGCGCGGCGCCAACCCTTCGAGACCAACCCGCGCCAGCGCGCTCAGGGCGCGCTCGCTCGCCTGGCGCCAAGGGGTGCCGGCCAGCCACAGGGCCAGCGCGACGTTGTGCCGCACCGAGCAGCTCAGCATGTGGGGCCGCTGGAACAGCATGGCCTGGCGCAAGGGCTGGCTCAGGCTGCGGCTGCCAACGGTCGGCGCGCACAGGCCATGCATGACCCGCAGCAAACTGGTCTTGCCGCTGCCGTTGGCGCCGACCAGGGCCAGTCGCTCGCCCGCGCGCAGCTGCAGGCTCACGTCCTGCAGCGCCCAGACCTGGCCCAGGCGCAGCGACAGCCCCTGCAGCTGCAGGATGGGGACGCTCACCGGTTGGTCCCCTGCACGCCGACCGACAGCGCAGCGCTCAGGCGGCCGCCGGCAGTCTGAAGGGTGGAAACCACAGCCGGTGCGACGGAGCGGTCGCGCCAGCGGCGCAGGCCGGCGATGCCAGCATTGAGCAGCAACACCACGGCCAGCAAGACGCCGCCCAGGGCCAGGGCCAGCGGCAGGTCGCCCTTGCTGGTCTCAAGCGCGATGGCCGTGGTCATGACCCGGGTGAAGCCGTCGATGTTGCCCCCGACCACCATCACCGCCCCCACCTCCGAGATCGCGCGGGCGAAGGCCGCGATCAGCACGGTCAGCAAGGCGTAGCGCTCGTCCCAGGCCAGCAGCAGACCGCGCAGCCCGGCACTGGCACCGAGCGAGGCCAGCTGCTCGCCATGGCGCCGCTCGGCGTCGTCCACCAGCTGGCGCGTCAGGGCCGTGATGACCGGCAGCACCAGCAGGGTCTGCGCCAGCACCATGGCCTGGAAGCTGAACAGCCAGCCCAGGAACCCGAGCGGCCCCGTGCGCGACAGCAGCAGGTAGACCACCAGCCCGAGCACCACCGAGGGCACGGCCAGCCAGGTGTTGAGCAGCGCCAGCAGCCCCTCGCGGCCACGAAAGCGCGCCACCCCCAGCCAGGCCCCCAGCGGCAGGCCGGCCACACAGGCCAGCGCGCAGGCCGTGGCACTGACCGCCAGCGAACGAGCGACGATGGCCCACAGCACGGTATCGCGCTCGACGAGCAGCTGCAGCGCCCCGAGCGCGGCCTCGGAAAAGGCGGACATCGCTCTCAGGCCACGGGAGTGTTCAGCGCGCGGCGGCCATCCGGCGCGCGATCTCGGCCACCAGCTGGCGCGCCAGATCGGTCTTGCTGGCGTGCGGCAGCTCCTGCGCACCCTGGGCATCGACCAGCAGCAGCGCGTTGTCGTCCTTGCCGAAGGTGGCCGGGCCGATGTTGCCGACCAGCAGCGGCACCTGCTTGCGCGCGCGCTTGGCCTGGGCATTGGCCAGCAGGTCCTGGCTCTCGGCGGCGAAGCCCACGCAGTACAGCTGCCCGTTGCGCGCGCGTGGGCTCGCCGCGACGCCGGCCAGGATGTCGGGGTTCTCGACGAAATGCAGCGCCGGCGGCAGGCCCGAGCCATCCTTCTTGATCTTGTGCTCGGCGGCCGAGGCCGGGCGCCAGTCGGCCACCGCCGCCGCCGCGATGAAGACCGTGGCCGTCTCGACCTCGGCCCGCACTGCGTCGCGCATCTGCAGCGCCGACCGCACGTCGATGCGCCGCACACCCAGCGGTGTCGGCAGATGCACCGGCCCGGCCACCAGCGTGACCTCGGCGCCCGCCTCGCGCGCGGCGCGGGCGATCGCAAAGCCCATCTTGCCCGAGCTGTGGTTGGTGATGCCGCGCACCGGGTCGATCGCCTCGAAGGTCGGACCGGCGGTGACCAGCAGCTTCTGGCCGGACAGCAGCTTGGGCTGGAAGGAAGCGATCAGCCATTCGAGCAACTGGGCGGGTTCGAGCATGCGGCCGTCGCCGGTCTCGCCACAGGCCTGCTCGCCCTGCCCCACCGGCAGCACGGTCGCGCCGTCGGCCTGGCATTGCGCCAGGTTGCGCTGCGTCGCGGGGTGCGCCCACATCTCGCGGTTCATCGCCGGCGCCAGCAGCAGCGGCACGCGCTCGATCGGCCGCGCCAGGCACATCAGCGTCAGCAGGTCGGCCGCGCGGCCCTGCGCCAGCTGCGCCATCAGGTCGGCGCTGGCCGGCGCGACCAGGATCGCGTCGGCCTCGCGGCCCAGGTTGATGTGCGCCATGTTGTTGGGCTCGCGCGCGTCCCACTGGCTGAGCACCACCGGCCGGTTGCTCAGCGCCTGCATCGTCACCGGGGTGATGAACTGCGCAGCCGCCTCCGTCATCACCACCTGCACGGTGGCGCCGGCCTTGCCCAGCAGCCGGCACAGCTCGGCCGACTTGTAGCACGCGATGCCCCCCGAGAGGCCCAGAACGATATGTTTTCCTGCCAGATCCATCATGGCGAGCACTGTACACCAGGCACCGCATCGTTGCGGCCCGGGCCCAAACCGGGCAGCCGCTTTTATAATCCCCATTTCACACTCCTGCGAGCCCCTCGGGCTCGTCTGCGACATGACCAAATTTGTGTTTGTTACCGGCGGCGTGGTGTCCTCTCTGGGCAAGGGCATCGCCGCCGCCTCGCTGGCCGCGCTGCTCGAATCGCGCGGCCTCAAAGTCACCCTGATCAAGCTCGACCCCTACCTCAACGTCGATCCGGGCACCATGAGCCCGATGCAGCACGGCGAGGTCTTCGTGACCGACGACGGCGCCGAGACCGACCTCGACCTGGGCCACTACGAGCGCTTCATCACCACCCGGATGAAGAAGACCAACAACTTCACGACCGGACAGATCTACAAGTCCGTGCTCGAGAAGGAGCGCCGTGGCGACTACCTCGGCAAGACCGTGCAGGTGATCCCGCATGTGACCAACGAGATCCAGGACTTCGTCAAGCGCGGCGCCGGCTACAACACCCCGGAAGCGGTGGACGTCGCGATCGTCGAGATCGGCGGCACCGTCGGCGACATCGAGTCGCTGCCCTTCCTCGAAGCCGTGCGCCAGTTGAGCCTGCGCCTGGGTCCCAACAACGCGGCCTTCGTGCACCTGACCTATGTGCCGTGGATCGCCGCCGCCGGCGAGCTCAAGACCAAGCCGACCCAGCACACGGTGCAGAAGATGCGCGAGATCGGCATCCAGCCCGACGCGTTGCTGTGCCGCGCCGACCGCCCGATCCCCGACGACGAGCGCGAGAAGATCAGCCTGTTCACCAACGTGGCGCAGTGGGGCGTGATCTCGATGCCCGACGTCGACACCATCTACAAGGTGCCGCGCGTGCTGCACGAGCAGGGCCTCGACGGCCTGATCTGCGACAAGCTGCGCCTGAACACCCCGCCGGCCAACCTCAAGCGCTGGGACGACCTGGTCTACGAGACCCAGCACCCGCAGGGCGTGGTCAGGATCGCCATGGTCGGCAAATATGTCGAGTTGTCGGACAGCTACAAGTCGGTCAACGAGGCGCTGCGCCACGCCGGCATGAAGAACCATGTCAAGTCCGAGATCACCTACGTCGACTCCGAGACGCTGGAATCCGGCGACGTCGCGGCCAAGCTCGGCGGCTTCGACGCCATCCTGGTGCCGGGCGGCTTCGGCAAGCGCGGCGTCGAGGGCAAGATCGCGGCGGCGCGCCACGCCCGCGAGCATGGCGTGCCTTATCTGGGCATCTGCCTGGGCATGCAGGTCGCCACCATCGAGTTCGCGCGCCATGTCGCCGGCCTCGAAGGCGCCAACTCGACCGAGTTCGAGCCCCAGACCCCGCATCCGGTGATCGCGCTGATCGACGAATGGCAGAACGCCGACGGCAGCATCCAGAAGCGTGACGCCAGCTCCGACCTAGGCGGCACCATGCGTCTGGGCGCGCAGAGCTCGGACGTCGCTCCGGGCACGCTGGCGCACGCCATCTATGGCGATGTCGTCACCGAGCGCCACCGCCACCGCTACGAGGCCAACACCCAGTACCTCGACCGCCTGCGCGCGGCGGGCCTGGTGATCTCGGCGCTGACCCAGCGCGAACACCTGACCGAGATGGTCGAGCTGCCGCAGGATGCCCATCCCTGGTATGTCGGCGTGCAGTTCCACCCCGAGTTCAAGTCCACCCCCTGGGACGGCCACCCGCTGTTCAACGCCTTCGTCAAGGCCGGCCTGACCCAGCACCGTTCCAGGAAAGGCTGAGCATGAAACTCTGTGGCTTCGATGTCGGGCTGGACCAGCCCTTCTTCCTGATCGCCGGCCCCTGCGTGATCGAGTCCGAGCAGCTGCAGATGGATGTGGCCGGCCAGCTCAAGGAGATCACCACCGAGCTCGGCATCCCCTTCATCTTCAAGAGCAGCTACGACAAGGCCAACCGTTCCAGCGGCAGCACCTTCCGTGGTCCCGGCATGGACAAGGGCCTGGAGATCCTGGCCAAGGTCAGGCGCGAGCTCGGCATTCCGGTGCTGACCGACGTCCACACCGAGGCCGAGATCCCGGCGGTCGCCGCAGTGGTCGACGTGCTGCAGACGCCCGCCTTCCTGTGCCGCCAGACCGACTTCATCCGCGCCGTGGCGCAGTCGGGCAAGCCGGTCAACATCAAGAAGGGCCAGTTCCTCGCGCCGCACGACATGAAGAACGTGATCGACAAGGCCCGCGCCGCCGCGCGCGAGGCCGGCCTGCCGGAAGACAACTTCATGGCCTGCGAGCGCGGCGCCAGCTTCGGCTACAACAACCTGGTGTCCGACATGCGCAGCCTGGCGATCATGCGCGAGACCGGCGCGCCGGTCGTGTTCGACGCCACCCACAGCGTGCAGCTGCCGGGCGGCCAGGGCACCAGCAGCGGCGGCATGCGCGAGATGGTGCCGGTGCTGTCACGCGCGGCGGTCGCCGTCGGCGTCGCCGGCCTGTTCATGGAAACCCACCCCAATCCGCGCCAGGCCATGAGCGACGGCCCCAACGCGGTGCCGCTCAAGCACATGAAGGCGCTGCTGGAAACCCTGGTCGCGCTCGATCAGGTCACCAAGCGCCACGGCTTCCTGGAGGACCGCTTCGGCGAGTTCTGACCCCACCCTTTTTTCATTAGCTCCAAAGGTAAGACATGAGTGCAATCGTTGATATCGTCGGCCGTGAAGTGCTCGACAGCCGCGGCAACCCCACGGTCGAATGCGACGTGCTGCTGGAAAGCGGCGTCATGGGCCGCGCGGCCGTGCCGTCGGGCGCCTCCACCGGCAGCCGCGAGGCCATCGAGCTGCGCGACGGCGACAAGAGCCGCTACCTCGGCAAGGGCGTGCTGAAGGCGGTCGAGAACATCAACACCGAGATCTCGGAAGCCGTGCTGGGCCTGGACGCCTCCGAGCAGGCCTTCCTCGACAAGACCCTGATCGAACTCGACGGCACCGACAACAAGGGCCGCCTGGGCGCCAACGCCATGCTGGCCGTCTCGATGGCCGTCGCGCGCGCCGCCGCCGAGGAAGCCGGCCTGCCGCTGTACCGCTATTTCGGCGGCATGAGCAGCGTGCAGATGCCGGTGCCGATGATGAACGTCATCAACGGCGGCGCCCACGCCAACAACAACCTGGACATCCAGGAATTCATGATCATGCCGGTCGGCGCGCCTTCGTTCCGCGAAGCCATCCGCTGGGGCGCCGAGGTGTTCCACGCGCTCAAGAAGATCATCCATGACAAGGGCATGAGCACCGCGGTCGGCGACGAAGGCGGCTTTGCCCCCTCCGTCAACGGCCACGAAGCCGCGATCCAGCTGGTGCTCGAAGCGATCGAGAAGGCCGGCTACGTCGCCGGCGAGCAGATCGTGCTGGCGCTGGACTGCGCCGCCTCCGAGTTCTGCAAGGAAGGCCCGGACGGCTCCAAGGTCTACCACCTCGAAGGCGAAGGCCTGGTGCTGAGCGCCGAGCAGTGGACCGACATGCTGGCGAGCTGGTGCGACAAGTACCCGATCATCTCGATCGAGGACGCGATGGGCGAAGGCGACTGGGACGGCTGGAAGCACCTGACCAACGTGCTGGGCCAGAAGGTGCAGCTGGTGGGCGACGACCTGTTCGTGACCAACACCAAGATCTTCAAGGAAGGCATCGACAAGGGCATCGCCAACTCGATCCTGATCAAGATCAACCAGATCGGCACCCTGACCGAGACCTTCGCCGCCATCGAGATGGCCAAGCGCGCCGGCTACACCGCCGTGATCTCGCACCGCTCGGGCGAGACCGAGGACAGCACCATCGCCGACATCGCCGTCGGCCTGAACGCCGGCCAGATCAAGACCGGCTCGATGAGCCGCTCGGACCGCATGGCCAAGTACAACCAGCTGCTGCGCATCGAGGAAGACCTGGGTGACGTCGCCGTCTATCCGGGCCGCGACGCGTTCTACAACCTGCGCTGATCGGGGACACAGGCCATGCTCGCGCCGCGCTACTGGACCGCGCTGGGACTGGCCAGCCTGCTGGGCCTGCTGCAGTACCAGCTCTGGCAGGGGCGCGGCAGCCTGCCGCAGGTCGAGTCCTATCGCCAGCAGCTGGCCGAGCAGACCCGCGCCAACGAGCAGGCCCGGCTGCGCAACGAGCAGCTGGCCGGCGAGGTGCGCGACCTGCAGGAGGGCCTGACCATGGTCGAGGAGATCGCGCGCTACGAGCTCGGCATGGTCAAGCCCAACGAGGTGTTCGTGCAGGTGGGCACGCACAGCGGTCCGCCGCGCGAGGCTCCGCCTCAGCCCACCAAGCCCTGAAAACCAGGACGGCCACCATAGAGGGTGGCCGTTTTTCATTCCAGCTCAGCCCCTCGGGAGCTGAAAGCGAGACCTCAGTGGACCTGGTCGCCCGTCGGCGGCTGACGGTCCTGCTGCAGGAACAGGCGGGCCGCATCGACCGGGTCGAAGCGGTACTGCGCGCCGCAGAAGTCGCAGCCGACCTCGACCTCGCCGCGCTCGGCCAGAATCGAATCGATCTCGTCGATGCCCAGCCCCTTGAGCATGGTGGCGACCCGCTCGCGCGAGCAGCTGCAGGCAAAGCGGGGTGCGATCGGGCCGTCCTCGGGCTGGAAGCGCAGCAGATCCTCCTGCCAGAACAGGCGATGCAGGATGGTCTCGGCATCCAGCGTCAACAGCTCCTCGGGCTTGAGGCTGGCGGCCAGCATCGCGATGCGGTGGTAGTCCTCGTTCTCGCCCAGCGCGTCGCCCTCGGCCTGCACCGCCGCCGAGCTGCCAGCCAGGTTGTCCTGCCCGGTCGAGGGCAGACGCTGGATCAGCAGGCCGGCGGCGACCTCGCCATTGGCCGCCAGCACCAGCTTGGTGTCGAGCTGCTCGCTGCGCCGCATGTAATGCTCCAGCACCTCGGCCAGCGACTCCAGCTTCTCGTGCTGGTCGCCGCTCAGCGGTACCACGCCCTGGTAGGGCTGCTGGCCCGGCAGGCGGTCCTTGGGGTCGAGCGTGATCGCGCAGCGGCCCTGGCCGTTGACGTTGACCATGTGGCTCAGCGGCACGCCGTCGGCCACCTCGCCGTTGACAGTGGCCGTGGTGCGGAAGCTGAAGTCGGGCTGGACCTCGGTCACCGCGACCTTGACCGGGCCGTCGCCGAAGATCTGCAGCACCAGCGCGCCGTTGAACTTGATGTTGCCCTGCATCAGCAAGGCGGCCGCCGACATCTCGCCGAGCAGCTCGGTCACGGCTTGCGGGTAGCCGCCGCCGTCGCGGTGGCGCCGCAGCACCTCCTGCCAGGAATCGGTCAGGCGGACCAGCATGCCGCGCACCGGCAGGCCTTCGAACAGGAACTTGTGCAATTCAGACATGGTGGACCTCAGGCCAGTGGCTTCAGCCCGGCGCGGTGGCGGCGGGCGTTGTCGATGTAATGTTCGGCACTGCGGCGCAGGCCTTCGATCTGCTCGGGCGTGAGCTGGCGCACCACCTTGGCCGGGCTGCCCAGGATCATGGAGCCGTCCGGAAACTCCTTGCCCTCGGTCACCAGCGAGCCGGCGCCGACCAGGCAGTGGCGCCCGATCCTGGCGCCGTTGAGCACCACCGCGCCGATGCCGATCAGCGTCTCGTCGCCGATGGTGCAGCCGTGCAGCATGACCTGGTGGCCCACGGTCACGCGCTCGCCAATGGTCAGCGGGTAGCCCTTGTCGGCGTGCAGCACGCTGGCGTCCTGGATGTTGCTGCCGGCGCCGACGCTGATGCGGTCGCTGTCGCCGCGGATCACCGTGCCATGCCAGACGCTGCTGTCTGCGGCCAGGCTGACTTCGCCCATCACCTGCGCGCTGTCGGCCACATAGGCGCTGGGGTGGATCTCGGGCACGAGGTCGTCGAGTTGATAGATGCTCATGTCTAGAATTGTAAGGATGGAAGCCACCCAAACCGGACCGCAAGGTCTTGTCACCACCGAACTGCGCGCGCAGGCCCTGGCCGCGCTGTGCTGCCCCGACATCGAGCGCAAGCGCGAACTGACCTGCGCGCTGTACGCCGCGGCCGAGCGAACGCCGCTGAATCCCGCTGTCCGGCTGGCTCCGCCCGCTGGCGTCACCCTGCCCGGCCGGCCCGCGCTACCGCGCCTGGTCCAGCCCAAGCAGGTCGCGCAGCGCTCGCCGTTCACGCCCGAGGGCCGCGCCGCGCTGATCCATGCGATCTGTCACATCGAGTTCAACGCGATCAACCTCGCGCTCGACGCGGTCTGGCGCTTCGCCGGCATGCCGCGCCAGTTCTACCTCGACTGGCTGCGCGTGGCGGCCGAGGAGTCCTACCACTACGGCCTGCTGCGCGAGCACCTGCTGACCATGCCGCACGCGCAAGCGGGCCAGCACTGGGACTACGGCGACTTCGACGGCCACGACGGACTCTGGACCATGTGCGAACGGACGGCGCACGACGTCACCGCGCGCATGGCGCTGGTGCCGCGCACGCTGGAGGCGCGCGGCCTCGACGCCACGCCGCAGATCCAGGCCAAGCTCAGACGGGTTGGCACGGCGGATGCGCTGCAGGCGATGGCGCTGCTCGACATCATTCTGCGCGACGAGGTCGGCCATGTCGAGATCGGCAACCGCTGGTACCGCTGGCTGTGCCAGCGCGAGGGACTGGACCCCGTCGCGCTTTACGGCGAACTGGTGCGGCGGCACCAGGCCCCACCCCTGCGCCCGCCGTTCAACCAGGAAGCCCGGCTGCGCGCCGGCTTCAGCCAGCAGGAGCTCGACTACCTGCTCGGCGCCTGAGCCGAAAACAGGAGTTACGTCTCCTGGGTCTGGCTTTCCTCTTGCTGCAGCTCCATGGCGACCTTGACTGCCTTGCGCTTGCCGGCGTAATAACGGTCGATGCGCCACTCATTGAGGATGGCCAGACAGATCTTGAAGTTCTCACCATTCAGATCATAGAGGCGCCTGAGTTGATAGGGCGACTCGTTCTCCAGGGCGATGATGAACTCCGCCAGTATGTGCGAAGCATTCGCCTTCGGATCGGCCTGGATCATCTTGCGGGCTTTCTTGATGGCGAGCATTGATACCTTTTATCTGAAATGGGTTACGGTAGCCGGACTTAGGCGCAGGTGTCGATCACGAATCGCTCTTGAGGTGTTCTTTAGCCTGGCCCTCATCCGAGTTCGCCGCCAGGTGCTGGCGGGTCTTGTCGGCATGCGAGACAAAGACCTCGGTCAATCCGTGCCCCAGGGTGCTGGCGATGTCAAACAGATGCTTGCAGTAATCCGTCACCCTGGGAGAAATGGACTCGAACGTCGAATGGTGAATTCCCAGCAGATGATGCCCCCCCTTCGAATCGAGGATCTTTTGCGCATTCGAGGCGGAGTCTTGCAGACAGCCTTGGGTGAGACGCAGATTCAGCGCCGTCAACTTTTCGACGCTGGATACGTAATGAGTGGCCAGTTCATGGAAGGCTTCCAGTTGTGCTTTCTGGGCAGCGATGATTTGTTCATTTGTAAGCATGCCAAACATTCTAGACACAATGTGTGACTAAAATATTTCTGTCATGCACCACCTCCTCCCCATCCCCGCGTTCCAGGACAACTACCTCTGGCTGCTGCACGACGGCAGGCAGGCGCTCGTGGTCGACCCCGGCGACGCCGCGCCCGTGCTGGCCTGCCTCGCACAGCACCAACTACGGCTGCAGGCCATCCTGCTGACCCACCACCATGCCGACCATACCGGCGGCGTGGCCGAGCTGCGCGCGGCCACCGGAGCGACCGTCCACGCCCCGGCGGCCGAAACCTTGCCCGCCTCGGTCGGCCCGGTACAGGCGCTGGCCGATGGCGACCGCTTGGCCCTGCTGGGGTTGGAATTCGAGTGCCTCGCCGTGCCCGGCCACACCGCGGGCCATGGCGCCTACCATGCGGCGCAGGCACCGGGCGGGCCGCTGCTGTTCTGCGGCGACACGCTGTTCTCGGCCGGCTGCGGCCGCCTGTTCGAAGGCACACCGGCGCAGATGCTGGCCTCGCTCGACCGCCTGGCCGCCCTGCCCGACGACACCCGGGTCTGCTGCGCGCACGAATACACGCTGTCCAACCTGCGCTTCGCGCGGGCGGTCGAACCCGGCAATGCGGACATCGAGCGGCAGCTGGCGCGCTGCAGCGCCCTGCGCGAGCGCGGCCTGCCCACCTTGCCGAGCACCCTGGCGCAAGAACGCCGCATCAACCCCTTCCTGCGCAGCCGGGAGCCGTCGGTCGTCGCCACGCTGGCGCAGCACGACCCACAGGCAACTGACGAAGTCGCGCGCTTCGCTGCCCTGCGCGAATGGAAGAACGGTTTTCGCTGAAATTGGCGTTAGGGGGAACCCTGACCGATAATGGCAGTCTGATACCTATTTGGCTTTCCCCCAACTACCCGATGATCCGACACCGACTCTGGTGGCCCCTGCTGGGCGCCTTGTTCCTGTCTGCCTGCTCCAGCC
This sequence comes from Malikia sp., assembly GCF_028687635.1. Taxonomy (GTDB): domain Bacteria; phylum Pseudomonadota; class Gammaproteobacteria; order Burkholderiales; family Burkholderiaceae_C; genus Malikia. Next base: position 34,319 of record NZ_JAQTZS010000021.1, read on the forward strand.
TGCCCCAGCCCGACGACCAGGCCGACAACGGCCCGCAGGCGCTGACCGGCGAATCGCGCTACGCACTCAAGGCCCGACGCGGCGGCAACCCGACCCTGTCCGAGCTCGGCACCGAGTCCAGCCTCGGGCTGCGCGCGGTCGCACCACTGACCGTGCCACAGGACCTCTGGGAGCGCATCCGGCGCGGCTTCGCGATGCAAGACCTGGAAAACGAGCAGGTGCAGGAGCGCGAGCAGTGGTATGCCGCGCGACCCGACTACATCGAGCGCATGACCGCGCGCAGCCACAAGTACCTGTTCCACATCGTCGAGGAGCTCGAACGGCGCAACATGCCGACCGAACTGGCGCTGCTGCCCTTCGTCGAGAGTGCCTTCAACCCGCAGGCGGTCTCCAGCGCGAGTGCCGCCGGCATGTGGCAGTTCATGCCCGCCACCGGCAAGGACTTCGATCTCAAGCAGAACATGTTCCGCGACGACCGGCGCGACGTGCTGGCATCGACCCGCGCCGCGCTCGACTACCTGGAGCGGCTTAACCGCCAGTTCAACGACTGGCAGCTCGCGCTGGCGGCCTACAACTGGGGCCAGGGCAACGTCGCCAAGGCCATCAAGCGCAACCAGGCGCAGGGCCTGGGCACCTCCTACGCCGAGATCAACCTGCCGCAGGAAACGCGCCAGTACGTGCCCAAGCTGCTGGCGATCAAGCACATCGTCGCCCGCCCGGAGCGTTTCCGCGCCCAGCTGCCGGCCATCGGCAACCACCCCTTCTTCGACGCGGTGCCGATCCAGCGCGACATGGACGTGGCCAAGGTAGCCGAACTCGCCGGTGTGAGCGAGCGCGACCTGCGCCAGCTCAACCCGTCGATCAACAAGCCGATGTTCATGGCCGCCGCCAACCCCAGCGTGCTGCTGCCCTGGGACAACGCGGCCCTGTTCGAGGCCAAGCTGGCCACGCAGTTCGGCCCGCTGGCGAGCTGGACCGCCTGGCGCGCACCGCGCGACATGAGCGTGGCGCAGGCGGCCGAACAGCATGGAATCGATGAGCACGAACTGCGCGAACTCAACAAGATTCCGCCACGCATGCTGGTCAAGGCCGGCTCGACCCTGCTGGTGCCGCGCCACGGCAAGCTCGACTTCGACGTGCCCGGGCAACTGGCCGACCATGGCCAGCTGCTGCTCAAGCAGGAGATCATCCTCGTGCGCACCCAGGTCAAGGCACGCAAGGGCGACACGCTGGCCAAGCTCGCGCAGCGCTACCAGGTCAGCGCCGACAAGGTCGCCGACTGGAACGACCTGTCCAGCAAAGCCCGGCTCAAGCCCGGCCAGCTGCTGGTGCTGCATCTGCCCAAGCGCGAGGCCGTGGCGGCCGCAGCGGGCGAACGCAGCGCGGCGGTGGTCAGCAAGGCCAGCCCGGCCAAAAAGGGCAAGCAGGTGGCAGCGGCGGGCCAGGCGCGCGGCAAGGCCAAGTCCTCCGCCGAGCTCAAGGTCGCGCTCGCCAGCAAGAAGCGCTAAGGCCGGACGCTGACGGCGCGACCGGACTCAGCGCCGGTCAGCCAGCGCATGGGCGATGGTGCCCAGGTCCACGTATTCCAGTTCGCTGCCGATCGGCACGCCGCGCGCCAGCCGCGTGACCTTGAGCGGCAGCGTCCTGAGCGCCTGCGTGATCAGGTGCGCGGTCGCCTCGCCCTCGGCGGTGAAGTTGGTCGCCAGGATCACCTCGCGCACCTCGTGCGGTGGCTCCTGCGCCACGCGCTCGAACAGGCGGCGCAGCGCGATGTCGTGCGCCCCGACGCCGTCGAGCGGGCTGATCTTGCCCATCAGCACGAAATAGAGACCCTGGTAGGCGCCGGTACGCTCTAGCGCGGCCTGATCGGCCGGCGTCTCGACCACGCACAGCTGGCCGGCGTCACGGCGCGGGTCCAGACAGGTCGGGCAGACCTCATCCTCGGTGAAGGTGTTGCACAGCGTGCAGTGGCGCACCCCCTGGGCGGCCTGCTGCAAGGCATGGGCGAGCTGCAAGGCGCCGTCGCGGTCATGCTGCAGCAGATGGAAGGCCATGCGCGAGGCCGACTTGACGCCGACCCCCGGCAGGCGCTGCAAGGCGCGCACCAAGGTGTCAAGGGCCTGGGCCTGGCTCACGACCGCCCGATCAGAACGGGAACTTCATGCCGCCCGGCAGTCCGGGCATGCCGGCGGTGATCTTGCCCATCTTCTCGGAGCTGGTCTCCTCGGCCTTGCGCACGGCGGCGTTGAAGGCGGCGGCGACCAGGTCTTCCAGCATGTCCTTGTCCTCGGCCAGCAGGCTGGGGTCGATCGTGACGCGCTTGACGTCGTGCTTGCAAGTCATCAGGACCTTGACCAGGCCGGCGCCGGACTCGCCGCTGACCTCGATGTTGCCGAGCTCGTCCTGCGCGCGCTTGAGGTCGTCCTGCATGGCCTGGGCCTTCTTCATCAGGCCGGCGAGTTGTCCTTTGTTGAACATGTGATTTCCTTAGGTGTTTTGAAAACGAGAATCAGATCGGTTTGATGCTGCCAGTCACGATTTTGCCGCCAAAGTCGCGCAGCATCGCCTGCACGAAGGGATCTTGCATCATGGTGGCATCGGCCAGGCGCTGGCGCTCGGTCGCGGCGGCGGCCAGCCGGCTGGCCGGCGTATCGCCGGTCTGGCCGACCTCGACGCGCAGCCGCACGGCATGGCCAGCCTGCGTCAGCGCGGCCTGCAGCCGGTCGCGCGCGGCCGATTGCACCAGCGAGGCGTTGGCCGAGCGCAGCAGCCATTCATCGCTGGTGCGCGCGACCAGCTCGGACTGCAAGGCGAGCTCGCGCACCAGCGCGATGATGGCCTCCGAATCGGACAGGGCCATGACGGTGTCAAACCAGAAATCGGCTTCATCACCCCGCGCGGACGACACGGCCGGCTGCTGCGGTGGCTCTGGCCGCTGTGGCTCTGGCGCGAGACTGGCCACGGCGGCTGGCGCCGGGCTGACAGGCCGGGTCGCGGCAGCCTCCAAGGGCGCAGGTGCGGCCCTCAGCATGGCGTCGAGTTCGGCCTCGGCGTCGAATTCGACGTCGGAGCCGTACGAGCTGCTCCAGCCATCATCCATGGCAGGCGCAGGCGCTGGCCTCGGACGCGCGGCGGCCCTTGCCGGGGGCGCCGCCAGCGCCGATGAAGCGGGAGCGGTGTAGGCGGGGGCCGGCTGAACGGCAGGCGCGGGACGGACCGCCGGTATGGATGCCGGGGCAGGCCTCGGGACTGGGGCTGGCGGCACGACAGCAGGCTGGGTGGGCATAGCCGTAGCGGTCGCAGGCACGGCAGCCGCCGGGAGCGGCTGAAGAGCCCCCGACTCAGCCGGCTTCAGAGTTTTTTTTTCAGCCATGCCCGCAGGCTTGAAAGCCAGCAAGCGCAGCAGCACCATGGTCAGCGCGGCGTACTCGTCGGGCGCCAGGCCCAACTCGCCACGGCCGTGCAGGCACAGGCTGTAGAGCAGCTGGGTCTCGTCGGCCGGCAGGGCCTGGGCGAGGCGCAGCGTCTCGGACGCCTCGGGGTCATCCGACACCGAGACCGCCTGCGGCACCTGCTGCGCCACCGCCATGCGCTGCAGCACGCCGGTCATCTCTTCGAGCGCCGAGGCCGCGCTGTAGCCGTTCAGGCGCAGCGTATCCACCGTCTCGACCACGGTGCGGCCATCGCCCACGGCCAGCGCGCCGATCAGCGCGAAGACATGACTGCGATCGACCGCGCCCAGCATCTGGCGCACGGCGGCCTCCTGCAACTGACCACCACCGAAGGCGATCGCCTGATCGGTCAGTGAAAGCGCATCGCGCATCGAGCCGCGCGCGGCGCGCGCCAGCAGGCGCAGCGCCATCGGCTCGGACGCCACGCCCTCGGACGCCAGCACCTGGCCCAGGTGCTCGAACACCGTCTCGGGCGCCATCGGGCGCAGGTTGAACTGCAGGCAGCGGCTCAGCACCGTGACCGGCACCTTCTGCGGGTCGGTGGTCGCGAGCACGAACTTGAGGTACTCGGGCGGCTCCTCCAGCGTCTTCAACATCGCGTTGAACGCGGTGTTCGTCAGCATGTGCACTTCGTCGATCATGAAGACCTTGAAGCGCCCCTGCACCGGCTTGTAGACCGCCTGCTCCAGCAGGGCCTGGACCTCGTCGACCCCGCGGTTGGAGGCCGCGTCGAGCTCGGTGTAGTCGACGAAGCGGCCACTGTCGATGTCGCGGCAGGCGTCGCAGACGCCGCAGGGCGTGGCCGTGATGCCGCCCTGCCCGTCCGGGCCGGTGCAGTTGAGCGACTTGGCCAGGATGCGCGAGACCGTGGTCTTGCCCACTCCCCGCGTGCCCGTGAACAGGTAGGCATGGTGCAGGCGCTGGGTGGTCAGCGCATTACCCAGGGCCTGCACCACATGCTCCTGCCCCACCATTTCGGAGAAATTCCGGGGGCGGTACTTGCGGGCGAGGACGACATAAGACATGGCGCGATTCTAAGGTCTGCATGTCGCGCACCCATGACAAGGACTGGCCGGATTTCCCCATAAAACTCCCAGCCACGACGAAGCCGCGCGCCCTAGAGTGGAAAGCGTCATAAAACCACGAGTTCAGGAGGATTGACCATGCCCAAAACCACCCTTGCACAAGCCCTGCTGATGCGCGGCAAGCCCAGCACCTTGGTTGCCACGCTCAGGCAGACGCTGGCCCATGCCCTCGGCGAGGACGCCTCGGCCTATCCCGGCCTCGCGCAGGGCAGCGAATTCGACGCGCTGACCGAGAACGCTCTGCGCGCCTGGCAGGCCGGGGCCGGCCTGATCGCAGACGGCATCGCGGGGCCTCGCACGCTCGCCGCACTGGGCCTGCTGCAACTGCCGCCGCTGGCCGTGGCGCTGGAACCCGCGCAAGTCAAGCGCCTGTTTCCGTACACCCGGAGTTCCAGCATCGAGCAACACCTGCCCTATGTCGCGGCCGCACTGGCGGCCTTCAATCTGTGCAATCAGGATCTGGTCATCGCCGCACTCGGCACAATCCGAGCCGAAACCGAAGGCTTCGTGCCGATCTCCGAGCAGCCCTCGCATTTCAACACCCGGCCCGGTCAGTCCGCCTTCAGCGCTTACGAGAACCTCGACACCCTCGGCAACTGCGAACCCGGCGACGGCGCGCGCTTTCGCGGTCGCGGCTATGTGCAGCTGACCGGCCGCAAGAACTACGAACTTTTCGGCCTGACGCTGGGCTTTGCGCTGCACGAACAGCCCGATAGCGCTTGCGCGCCCGAGATCGCCGCCTGCCTGCTCGCTGCCTTCCTGTCCAAACACCGCGAACGCCTGGCGCAGGCCATGGCCGCTGACGATCTGCGCGGCGCGCGCAAGATCATCAACGGCGGCAGCCACGGCCTGGACCGGTTCAAGGACACCGTGCAACGCGCGCTTGCGCTCTGGAAGACGCCAACCGCGACCCTGGTCACGGCGATCAAGCCCCAGCTTGCAGTGTCGCGCCGCGCCAGCCTCGACGTGATCAAAGACGCGGCCGACCTGCGCGACCGTGCCTACCAGCCACCGCCGCATTCGTTGCTCAAGCAGTATCCGGCCGACGACCAGATCCACCGCTTCATCGGCGCCTACACCCAGGCCGGGCTGATCCTCGACCAGGGCCGAGAAGGCGCCTGCACCGGCTTCGGCCTGGCCTGCGTGGCCAACTACCTGCGCTGGCGCCGGGCCTTGATGGCGGACGGACTCGAATCAGTCAGCCCGCGGATGCTTTACCAGTTCGCGCGTCGCTACGACGAGTACGAGGGCGAGAACTACGAGGGTTCGAGCTGCCGCGGTGCCTTGAAAGGCTGGTATATCAACGGCGTCTGCCTCGAATCGGACTGGCGCTACCAGCCTGGCGGCGCGAGCCAGCCAAGCCCGGGCTGGAACCTGCGCGCGCGCGAGCACACGCTGGGCGTGTACTACCGGATCGCGCCACAGGCCATCACCGACTTGCAGGCCGCGATCCAGGAAATCGGCGCGATCTACGTCTCGGCCTACACCCACGAAGGCTGGGAGCATGTGCCGACGCACCAGACCGCGCCGGGCTCACATGCCAACCTGCCCGAGATAAGCTACGCCGGCAAGCCCTCGCGCACGGGCGGCCATGCCTTCGCGCTGGTCGGCTACAACCGCACCGGCTTCGTGCTGCAGAACTCCTGGGGGCCGGACTGGGGCGCAGGGGGGTTCGCGGTCATCAGCTACGCCGACTGGCTCGCGCATGCGATGGATGCCTGGGTCGCGGCACTCGGCGTGCCCGGCGTGGTCGCGGGCCAGCTCGCGAGCGAGCAGACGGCAAGCAGCCAGGCGCAGGCCGCGGCGCGACAACTGCACTGGTGGGACCAGGAAACCGCCTACCGCCACAGCCTGGTGCTAGGCAACAATGGCCGCGTGCAGCGCTATGACACGGTCGATGGCGTCACGCGCACGCTGCAACACCAAGCCTGCGTGCTGCCCGACGCCTGGTTCCGGCAAAACGCGCAGCCGGTCAAGCGCCTGGTGCTCTACGCCCACGGCGGGCTCAACAGCGAGGCGGCGGCGATCGAACGAGCGCAGGCCATGGGCCGCTACTTCCTCGGCAACGGCTGCTATCCGCTGTTCCTGGTCTGGAAGAGCGGGCTGCTCGAATCGATCTCCAACCTGCTCAAGGACCACAGTGACAAAACCACCCCCGCCGGACTGGCCGGCAACTGGTTCAGCGACGGGTTCAGCGACCCGGTGCTTGAAAAAACCGTGGGCCGCCCGCTGGTGCGACCGATCTGGAGCGAGATGAAGGAGAACGCCGAGCTCGCAAGCGAGAACGGGCACGGCGGCGATCTGCTGGCCGAAGCGCTGCGCCAACTCGCGGCGAGCTGGGGCCAGGACTTCGAACTGCACCTGATCGGGCACTCGGCCGGCTCCATCATCCTGGGTCGGCTGCTGGCGAAGCTCACGCAAAAAGGTCTGGGCGAGCGCATCGGCAGCGTGCATCTGTACGCGCCGGCCTGTAGCGTGAGTTTCGCGAACCGCTACTACGCGCCGCACGCCGAGATCATGCAGCGGCTGCACCTGCACCTGCTCTCGGAGCGACGTGAGCGCGACGACAACGTTGGCCAGATCTACCGCAAGTCACTGCTCTACTTCGTCTCGAACGCGCTCGAAGCCGACCCGCGTCTGCCGATACTGGGGCTCGAAAACGTGTTCAAACCCGACTACCAGGGCTGGGATGGCTCGGCGAACACAGCCGAGGTGCTGCTGAACTGGCGCACCAGCGCCGAGCTCAGCCGGCTCAAGTCGCGCCTGCATGTGCATGACGAGGAAAGGATCACGACCCGCATCGGCCAGGGCAATGCGCTCGCGCCCCGGACCGAGAAAACATCGCACGGCGGCTTCGACAACAATGTACAGGTGATCGCCCGGACGATCGAAACCATCACTGGGCTCAAGCAACTCGCGCTGCCGGTCGATGATTTGATCGGCTTCTGAGCCGCACACGCCGAAAAACGCCAGCCGCAGCGCGTACAATATCGATTGACGGGCCTTCCCGCATGGGGAAGCGGCCAACCGGGTCAGGTGGGGAACCAAGCAGCCCTAACCGCGGAGCCAGTGCCGGGGTAGAGGCTCGTCACCTAACATCAAAAAATTGAGTGAAATCAGCAATCTAACTTGCTTGACTTCCCAAGTCACTCAGTCTTAGCTAGGCAGCACCCCCAAACCCAGCCCGCTCCAGCATCTCGTGCTGCCGACGCCAATCGGGCATGAACCGCGCGACCAGGCTCCAGAACGCCTTGGTGTGGCTCTTCTCGACCGTGTGGCAGAGCTCGTGGACGATGATGTAGTCCTGCACGCTGGCGGCCAGCTCCATCACCTTCGGATGAAACTGCAGCATGTTTCCGGCGTCGCAGCTCGCCCATCGGCTTTGAAATGTCCGGATGCGCGCCCCAGCGGCCTTCAGCCCTGTTTCACGCTCCCAGTGACGGACTCGCGGCGGCAGCTTTTCCTCGGCACGCTCCCGGTAAAAGCCCTCCAGCAGCAAGGCGACCTGGCCTGTAGCGAGTGACGGTCCCCAGGGGCACTCGACAACGAAGCGCGAGGCGGTGAAGGCAAGCCGGGGCACGGACAAGGCAGGCAAATGCAGGACCTCCGTGAAGTAGCTGCGGCCGCAATACCTCAGCCGGCTGCCCGTGACAATGGCGTCCTCGACCTGCGGCTGGTTGACCAGCGCCAGCCGCTCTCGTATCCAGCGCGCACGCTGTCGCACCAGCGCCTCCTGCTCGGGCTCATCGACCCACGGCCCGCGCAACAGCACTGGCTGGCCACGTTCGACCGTCACGTAGTGGTGTTTCAGACCGGCATCGGGCTGGAACTGCCACTCGATGGTGGTCTGTCCGTACTGCAAGCGTGGCATGGCTCAGTTCTTCAGCAGGATACCCAGCAGCTGCCCGGCATGTTCGCGCGCCACCGAGCGCTGCCATCCCGCCGACGGCACCAGCAAGCCGCTGATGCGTTGCTTGACGGCGGGATGCAGGTCCGGCATCGCCTTCCAGTTGCTGGACGCCGTGGTGTGGCTGAGCTCGGCGTCCTCGAACAGCTGGGTCGTCACGAGCCGCGCCTCTTCGCTCGAAAGATGCGACTCCAGGTAATGGAACACCGCCGACTGGGCCGGGATGGCGAAGCCGGTGTTGTCCTTGCCCTTGATGCGCTGGCCGAACAGGCCCAGCTGCTCCAGGAACCTGGCCTGGGAGATGCGTCCGGCCTTTTCCTGTTCGAGCAGCTTCTCCAGCTCCTGCGCCAGCTTGTCGAAGAACGCCGGGTCCTTGTCGCGGCCGGTCACGATGGTGTGCTTGAGCTGGTTCTTCATCACCAGCGCCTGGCTGCCGGGACTGGCCAGCTTCTTCAGCCGGGCCATGTCCGACGCATCGAGAATCGACACCTCATTGGCGAGCAGCTGCTTGGCCGGGCTGGCATCAATGTACTCATCGAGCAACTGCTGCAACAGCACCGACTCCAACCGGGTGATGCGTTCGCGGTACGCCGTGCCGGGCAGCTTGTCGCGCAGCATCAGGCGGATCTCGGCGAACAGCGTGAAATAGGACTTGAAGGGCGCCCCGCGCACATCGGGCAGGATGATGTCGATGCTGCGGTTGAACTGCTTGGCCAGTTCCAGGAAGTCCTCGACCGCATCCAGCCGGCTCGCCGGGTCCAGGAAGGCCTCGGCATCGCTCTTGTAATCCTCGCGCTGGGTCAGCGGGTCGTGCTTGCGCGGCAGCAGCTTGAGCAGGCGGTCGAGGGTCGCCTGCAGCCTGGGCAATTCGCTCTCGACGCCCTGCCAGACCTGGGCGGGCTTGAGCTCGCCACCGTATAGCTTGAGCGCGTGGTCCAGCTGCTCCACCACGCCGTGGTAGTCGACGATGTAGCCCGCGTTCTTGCCCGCCAGGGTGCGGTTCACGCGCGCGATGGCTTGCAGCAGGGTATGTTCCTTGAGCGGCTTGTCGAGGTACATGGTGCCGACGATGGGCGCATCCCAGCCGGTGAGCAGCATGTCGGACACGATGATGAGCCCGACGTTGTTGGCATGGACCTTGCCGTCCTGGCCCTTGGCCTCGTCGCCATAGGGCAACGGAAACAGCTTGCTGACGAAATGGGCGATCTGCTCGGGCGGCAGGGTGACCGGCTCCTCGCAAGCCTTGATTTCGGCGCGTACCCGTTCCTCGATGGTCCGAATCTTCTTGGCATCGAGCTGGTACTCGGCCGCCGCTTCCTGCAAGGACGCGCCGGTGCGCGACGCCGTGATGCTGGCCAGCGACACGACCACCCGGCTCTCGAAGGTCGGCAGCCCCTGCCGGGCGCGCTCTTTCATGATGGCGTCGAGCAGGTCCTTGTAGCGCACGGCCATCTCGCGCCCGTCGCACACCAGCATGCCCTTGAGTCCCTTGGCCCGCACGCTGCCCAAGAAATGCTCCACCAGATGGTACGCCACCTGCTCCATGCGGTCGCCGGCCTGGCGCCAGCGCGCGAGCAGTTCCTTCTTCAGCGCCTGTTGCCGCGCCTCCGTTTCCTGCGCGAACTGGTCCTTGAACGCCTGGTCCAGCTTGGCGTTGGCGGCCAACGCCACCCAGGCGTCCTGGTACTTGAGGGGCAGCGTGGCCCCGTCGGCCACCGCCTCGTGCAGCCGGTACTCGTCGATATACTCGCCGCCACCAAACTCGGCCAGCGTGTGCTTGTCCTCGTTCAGCAGCGGCGTGCCGGTGAAGGCGATGAACTTGGCGTTCGGCAGGCTGGCCCGCATGAAGGCGGCCAGGAAGTCGTACTGGCTGCGGTGCGCCTCGTCGACCAGCACGTAGCAATTGGACTTGTTGCTCAGCACGCGGAAGTTCACCGGCTCGCGGCTGACTTCCTCCCACTTGGGCGACAACAGGACGCCGTCTTCATCATGCTGGCCGAAGTGCGCGTTGCGCTCCACGACCATGAAGAAGTCCTTGCCGTCGCGCACGCGCCGGTGCCGGCTGGCTTGCAGGGTGTCGCGGCCGTCCGCCGAGGATTCCGATGCCAGCTCCACCTCCTGGCCGGCCTCGTCCTGCTCCTGGAACTTCTGGACCGTGCTGGTGAACACGCTGCCATAGTCGTTCGACAGCATCTTGACCAGGCCATCGACCGAGACCGCCTGGATGGCCTTGATGCCCACCGCATGGAAGGTGTCGAAGATCTGCTGGTCCAGATCGCGCCGGTCGGTCAGCACCAGCACCAGCACCGTCGGATTGTCCAGGCCCGTGCTCTCGGCGCGCAACAGGCGGGCCAGCAAGGCCATGGTGAGCGACTTGCCGCTGCCCTGGGTGTGCCAAACCACGCCGCCGACGGGCTTGGGCGCGGTCAAGCGCTGCACCGTCCTGCGCACCGCGCGCCACTGCTGGTAGCGCGGCAGCTTCTTGACCGTCTTGCCATCGCGGGTCTCGAACAGCACATAGTGGGTGACGAGTTCCAGAAAACGGGCAGGCTCGAACAAGGCCCACAACAGCTGCTCCTGCTCGCTCGGCTCGGCCCCCAGCAGGGCGGCGACCTCGGCGCGCTCGGCATCCTGCAGCCGGTAATGCAAATAGAAGGCCGGCGGGGTGAAGATGGCGCCATACCGCCCTTGCCGTCGATTCAGCGCGACGCTGACCTGGTTGAACACGAACTGGTCGGGGAAGGCGGCCCGGTAGCCGTCCAGCTGCGCCAGCGCCTCGTCCAGCCGGTGATGGCTGGCCTTGCATTCGATGATGGCCAGCAGCAGCCCGTTGACGAACAGCAGCAGGTCGGGCCGGAACAGGTCGCCGTCGGCGTTGCGGCCGACGTACTGGTCCACCACATGGAAGTCGTTGCGGGCCGGCGCGGCGGCGTCGAAGCAGCGCACGCTGCGCGGCCTGCCCTCGGCGTCCTTGAGCTGGATGTCGGAGCGGTGCAGCACCTGCTCCCAGAACGCCTTGTTGGCGGGCAGCAGTTCGTCGTTGACGCGCTTCCTCAGCTCGATCAGCGCGGCGTCCACGCCACCGGGCGCGCTCGCCAGCCATGGGTTGAGCCACAACAGCCGGGGCTTGAGGATGTCCTCCAGCACCGGGGCCAGGTGGCGGTGTTCGACCTTGACCTGGCTGCCGGGCAGATGCTGGTAGCCCAGCTTGACCAGCCAGTCGATGGCGGGTGTTTCGACTCCGACCTTTTCCGCGTTGCCCATCTCTCGTTCCTCTGCATGGTTCTTCAGTTGGCCCGTACAGATTTTCCATGCTATGAGTCCGAGCCGGATCGCTGTCGAATTTTATGACAGCCCCTCCCCCCAGTCACCCACCGCCTGGCAAACCGGTTCCGATGCCGGAAAAAACCATTACCAATCAACAAGCTGCACAGCAAGCCGAGAACCGGAATCGCTTGGCACGATTTCTGCTGAGTTTAACCAGCGGAAGCCATGACAGCCGCCAGCAAGGCCGAAACGGCGACCGCAAACATCCATCATGCCCATGCACTGAAACATTCACGACCGAGGTATTTCATGAAGAACTTGAAACAGTTCATTTTCACCGCCCTGATTGGCGCCGGGACACTGCTATCAGGCACCTCAGCAAGCGCCACCAAAATATTCAGCTTCAACGCCGAACGAGCAGATGGTGACACCTTCCAAATCAAATTACAAACAGAAGATGCATTAACAACCGAGTCCTACGGAGCACACACCAATGTGGCCGCCGGGCTCACATCCCCGGCCTACACCTTTACCGGCTACAAAATCACCGGAATTTCAGGGTTCTGGTTCGAAGAATTCGCCTTGGACATGCCACTCCCCATCAAGTCCCTGCTACCCGTCGGCTCGATTGTCGAAAACAGCATCTACAACACCCCACCGGGCCTCGACACCAGCGCCCACTCCCCCACGGACAACCTCTTCAACCCCAACAAGGGATTCTCCCCGCCCTGGGCTGGAGAAGGCGGCAAGTTTTCCTATGGCGGCGTCGCATTTGTCGTGGATTTCTCAAGTCTGGTAAATTCCCCGCAGTACGGCAGCCTGTACAGTGGTCCGCTCGAAAAGGATTATCAGCTCTACACCGACCCAGGTACACTTAGATATGCAGGTTGTCCTGGGTCATGCGTCGGGGTCACAGAAGTTCCCGAACCAGACACCCTGTTATTGAGTCTTGGAGCCACGCTTGTTTTACCATGGATGCGCAGCGCACGCCGCCGAGATCAAACAAGAAACGAGCCAGGCATTCAACAATCTGAAACGCAGACCCGTGGTTGATTGATAGCCATCAATACAAGGACTCACCAGCATCGTCAACGAGTTGGCGATGCTGTCACTCGCAAAAAACCGATATCGAATCCGATATTTTCCGCGTTGCCCATCTCTTGTTCCTATCGGTGTTCTTGTCGGGCATTGTCGTTCAGGCGGACACGGGCTCCTCGTCGATCTTGACTCGCCATTCGCCGGTCAGGAGCTTTTGCATCAGGCCGCGCTTGAGGGTTTGATATTGCTCCCACTTGATTTGTGTCAGCCTGATTTTTTCCTCCGCTGCGTCAAGGGCTTCATTTATGGCACATTGCTCAGATAATGGCGAAAGCAAAATCTTAATATTCGCTAAGGCCAATAATCCTAACGTCTTATTTCTTCCTGCCCCTCCGGGCGAGGCCAGGCCAATAGCCGCCAAACCTGGAGGAGTAAGAAGGTATCTGGCAACAAAATTGACGCTAGCCCTCACTTGATCAACAGCACAGGCAATGTACCTATGTGAACCATATCGACCTTCATCCTCCGTTCTAGCCACAGCGACAGCACCCTCCCAAGCAAACACATTGGAGAGCAACAGATCGCCTGCCTTGATGATAAATAAGCGCTTATCCCCTACTTCAATACCGCTCAGCGCAGGCTTATGGAAAGTCCCTTTTCCAAACGACCGAAGCCCAAGCTCTGGATAGACTCCATCCAGCCTAACATCAACCTCACGCCGAATGACGGGTGCGACCTCCCCCATTCGCACCCATTTCCAATTGGCAGGATATGTTTGCGAGTTATCCGTCATGAAATTGACATGAGAAATCCACCTACCATCTGCATTCCGGATTCCGACGCCCCGGCTGAACAGCGTCTGCATCAGCCCGCGCTTGAGCGTTTGGGTCGCCTCGATCTGGCGGGCAATTAAATCCAGCTTGTCGTCCACGGCGGTGAGGATGGCGGCGATTTTCTGCTGCTCTGGGAGTGGAGTTCGGGGAATAGGCAATGACAGCACAGTCTCTTTCGAGATGTTCTTCATGCTATTGCTAGTGCCAGTTGCGCCAGCAGCAATCAGCCGGCGAATATTTGAATGCTGCAACCAATAAGATAGCCAACGCTGCGAATGCGGCCGCCCCGATGGCTTGGTTTGCCATAGACGGTCAGGCAGAAAAAGGTATGGAGCATCTTCAGCCACGTAGCCCGACTCACCGACAAGCGCAGGCGTGTTCATGCGGCTGATGATGATTCGATCTCCGACTACGCTTGTTGCAACCCTTGACAAGTCTTCATGCACGACCACTTTGTGATACTTCGGAAAGAACCTACCTTTCAAAACCGCACTGGACTTCAACACTCCAATTTCACCCTCAATGCAGCCGGAGTCTGTCTCAACGGAATTGACGCTAACGCCTGCTTGAAGTTCCGCCACAAAGTCACCAACCACCCCAATTTCCCAATCTGCGGCAATGGCCCCTATTGGAGTTTCCCGAAGAAGACTCGTCTTAAACTGGATCATGCCTTGGCCTCCACCAACCCCAACTCCACCAGATACCCATTCAACCGCGCATCGATCCGCGCCTCCTCCTCGGCCAGCACCGCCAGCTGCGCCAGCGTCGCCGCCACATCGACCGTCGCTTCGGTCTCGCCGTTGTCGATGTAGCGCGCGATGTTGAGATTGCCGTCGTTGTTGCGGATTTCGTCCAGCGTCACCACGCGGCAGTAGTGCTCCACCTCGGTCTGCTGCTCGAACGCGGCCTGGTGCGCGGCCTTGATGCGGGCGATGTCCTGCGGGCGCAGCATGTTCTGCGCCTTGCCTTCGAGGTAGTCGCGGCTGGCGTCGATGACGATGACCTTGCCCTTCAGCGCCGAGGGCTTGCGCTTGTTCAGCACCAGCACGCAGGCCGGAATGCCGGTGTTGTAGAACAGCGCCGAGGGCAGGCCGATGATGGCTTCGATCAGGTCGCCCGGCTGGTTGCCGCTGGCGGCGTCGGTGCCGAACAGCAGCCCCTCGCGAATCCGGCCTTCCTCGCCGCTGCGGAACAGCACGCCATGCGGCAGGATGATGCCCATGCGCCCGTCGGCCTTCAGGCTGGCCAGCATGTGCTGGGCGAAGGCCAGGTCGGCATAGCCGCGCGGCGGGATGCCGTAGCTGAAGCGGCCATAGGGATCGCTGACCTGCTTGTAGTTGGGTGCCTTGGGCTTCTTGTCGCTGTCCTGCTCGGCTTCGCTGGCCAGCTCCAGCGGTGTCCACCAGGCCTTGGCCGAGAACGGCGGGTTGGCGATCACCCGGTCGAAGGTCTTGAGGTAGTCGCCTTCCAGATGCCTGGGCTCGACCAGCGTGTCGCCGCGCTCGATCTCGGCCCGCATGTTGTGCAGGTAGAGGTTGAGCTTGGCGATGGCCCAGGTGCCCAGGTTCTTTTCCTGGCCATACAGCAGCACATTGGGCCGGTCGCCGAGCAGCTTGCCGCCGGGCAGCTGGGCGATGTGGTGCGCGCTCTCCACCAGCATGCCGCCGCTGCCGCAGGTGGGGTCGTACACGCTCATGCCCGGCCGAGGGTCGAGCAGTTCCACCACCAGTTGCACCACGGCCTTGGGCGTGTAGAACTCGCCGCCCTTCTTGCCGGCGTCATCGGCGAACTGCTTGATCGAGATGCGCGTCAAACCCCGTCCTTCAGGACGGGGAAGGAAAGCGCGGACGCCGAAGGCGTCCTTGGGACGTTCAGTGCGGCGTCTGCTGTTGCTCGATGTACTGCCGGATGACGGCGATGGGTGCACCGCCGCAACTCCCGGCGAAATAGGAGGGTGACCACAGTGCATCACCCCACAACTTCTCGCGGATGGTTGGGTAGTTTTTCTTGCGGATCATGCGGCTGGAAACGCCCTTGAGGCTGTTGACGAGTGCGGATACCGCTACCTTGGGCGGGTAGTTCACCAGCAGGTGAACATGGTCGTCCTCGCCGTCGAACTCGATCAGTTCTGCCTCGAAGTCGGCGCAGACGCTGGCAAAGATGCCGCGCAGATCATCGAGAACGGCGTGGGTGAAGACGCCGCGCCGGTACTTGGTCACGAAGACCAAGTGAACATGCATCAGGAATACGCAGTGTCTGCCGCGTCGAAGATCGCTTTCTTGGCTCATAGGCCAAACTATAATAGGGACCATGCAGCGCCTCCAGGCATTCAAGTACGAACTGCGCCCGAACGGCGAGCAGGCGCGCCGGATACGCTGCTTCGCCGGGGCGTGCCGGTTCGTCTTCAACCAGGCGCTGGCGTTGCAGAAGGCGAA
>NZ_JAQTZS010000022.1 GCF_028687635.1 Malikia sp.
TGGATCGGGCAGATGTTCTGGCCGTTCGGGCCCAGCAGGTCGAACCAGAACAGGCTCAGGCGGGTCAGCAGCTCGCCCTTGCCGGGAATCGGCTCGCCCATGATGACGTCGAAGGCGCTGATGCGGTCGGACGCGACCATCAGGATGCGGTCGTCGCCCACGGCGTAGTTGTCGCGCACCTTGCCGCGTGCGAGCAAGGGCAGGGACTTGAGGGCGGAGGTGTGGAGTGCGTGGGTCATGGACAAGGGTGCCAGAATAAAGTGCTCGATTATCGCAAGTCTTGCGTTTCCAGCCCAGCGCGTCCGTGCTGGCTCAGCCATGCCCGCAGGCCGGTTTCATTGCATCGTAAATGATCAATGTGAATACCCTGAAAAAATGAAATGAGATCGCTGGCGAATGGAAAGGATTTGTAGTAAATTCAGGTCCGGGATTCGTCCCCGTCGCTTACCTCCCTGGCGGCGAGCCGGAAGGCTTTCCCAGCCCCCTTGAGGGGCTTTTTTTTGCCTGTCGTACGCTGGCTGGTCGACCGGATGGGCCAGACCGTGGCGCCGACTCAGCGTCCGCTGGCGCGCAGCCGAGCCAGGGCCGCGACGATGGCCGGCAAGCCGGGGCGACGCGCGGGCAGCGGGTCCAGGCAGGCGTCGCGCAGCGCCGCCAGTCCGGCCAGTCGCGGATCGTCGCCCTGTGCGGGGTCGATGCGCTCGATCAGCTCTTCGAGCAGGCAGCCGAAGGCGCGCAGTTCCAGCTGCTGCAGCGCCGAGGCCAGTTCCTGCGGCACACCGGCCAGCAGGGTCGCGGCGCCGAAGTCGCCCAGCAGCGCTCGGCCGTTGCCGTCGTGCAGGATGTTGTGGCCGTAGAAGTCACCATGCAGCACGCCCCTGGCATGCAGATGCGCCAGCGCCGAGGCCAGGCCGCTGGCCAGTTGCAGCGCCTGCCCAAGGCTCCAGCGGCTGTCGGCCGGGTAGATGTCCCGGGTGCAGGATTCCAGGCTGGGCGGAGCGGCCAGGCTGCGGAATTCCGGCCCGACCAGCGCCATCACCAGACCCTGCACGGCTTGCGGATGAGCCTCGATCCGGCCCAGCAGCGGGATCAGGTGGTCATGCGCGCCACTCGCGAGGCAGGCCGCCATTTCGGATTCCGGCCGGCCGTCGCTGGTCATCTCGCCCTTGAACAGCTTGACCGCCACCGGCCGGGCCGGGTCTGTCTGCCGATGTTCGGCCCGGTGAATCACCCCGGAGGCCCCTTGGCCCAGGATCTGCTGCAGCTGCAGTTCTTGCCAGGCGATGGCGGCGATCGGGCTGTTCGCCAGCGTCGCCTGTTCGGCGTCGGCACAGCAGGGATTGCCGGCACCGGCCAGCCAGCTCAGCCTGGGCAGCGCCAGCAGCCAGCCGGGCAGCTCGGCCAGGCGGTTGGCCGAAATGCGCAGCAGCTCCAGGTTGTGGCAGGCCGCCATTTCGGACGGCAGCGCCCGCAGCCGGTTGCCGGCCAGGGCGAGCTTTTGCAGCCGGTCGCAGCGGCCGATCTCGGGCGGCAGCTGTTCGATCCGGTTGTCGGTCAGGATCAGCCAGCGCAGCCGGGACGGCAGCGCGGCACCCGCCACGGTCTCGATCCGGCAGGACTTGAAGCCGACCATTTCGAGTTGTTCGCAGCGGCCCAGCACCTCGGGCAGCTCGGTGAAGGGGTTGTCCGAGCAGAACAGCACGCGCAGCCGGTGCAGGCGCGGCAGGTCATCGGGCAGCTTGGTCAGCGCGTTGCCCGACAGGTCCAGGATTTCGAGCTGGTCGGCGAGCTCGAAGATCTCGCGCGGGAACTCGGTCAGCCCCGCGCGCAGCGTGAGCCGGCTGACACCGGCGAGCGCGCCGGCGCGCAGCTGCTCCAGCGTCTGGCTCAGTTGACCACCTGGGCCAGCTGGCCGGCGGCGTATTGGGCGGCGACGACCTGCAGGCTGTGGCCCTTGATCTTGCCGGCCTGGCCTTCGCAGCCGAATTCGAGGAAGCGCTGCTTGCACAGGGCCTGGGCGGCGGCGCGCGCGGGCTTGAGCCATTCGCGGGCGTCGAACTTGTCCGGGTTCTCGAACAGGAACTTGCGCACGGCGCCGGTCATCGCGAGGCGGATGTCGGTGTCGATGTTGATCTTGCGCACGCCGTACTTGATCGCTTCCTGGATTTCCTCGACCGGCACGCCGTAGGTTTCCTTCATCTGGCCGCCGTACTGGTTGATGATCGCCAGCAGGTCCTGCGGCACGCTCGACGAGCCGTGCATCACCAGGTGGGTGTTGGGGATGCGGGCGTGGATTTCCTTCACGCGCGAGATCGCCAGGATGTCGCCGGTGGGCTTGCGGCTGAACTTGTAGGCGCCGTGGCTGGTGCCGATCGCGATCGCCAGCGCGTCGAGCTGGGTCGCCTGGACGAAGGCGGCGGCTTCCTCGGGGTCGGTCAGCATCTGGCTGTGGTCGAGCTTGCCGGCCGCGCCGATGCCGTCTTCCTCGCCGGCTTCACCGGTTTCCAGGTTGCCCAGGCAGCCGAGCTCGCCCTCGACCGACACGCCGAGCTTGTGCGCCAGCTCGACCACGCGGCGCGTGACGTCGACGTTGTACTCGAAGCTGGCCGGGGTCTTGCCGTCTTCCAGCAGCGAGCCGTCCATCATGACCGAGGAAAAGCCCAGGTCGATCGCGCCCTGGCAGATCGCCGGGCTCTGGCCGTGGTCCTGGTGCATGACCAGCGGGATGGTGGGATAGGCCTCGACGGCGGCCTGGATCAGGTGCTTGATGAAGGACTCGCCCGCGTACTTGCGCGCGCCGGCGCTGGCCTGCAGGATCACCGGAGCGCCGGTTTCCTTGGCGGCCTCCATCACGGCCTGGACCTGTTCCAGGTTGTTGACGTTGAAGGCCGGGATGCCGTAGCCATTGGCGGCGGCGTGGTCCAGCAGTTCGCGCATCGAGACGAGAGCCATGGGATTTTTCCTGTGAAATTTGAGAAGCAGTTCTGACCAGAACGCATTGGCATCCGGGGCCAGGCAATCTTTTGATTCTACCGATGCGGCCCGGGATGTGATCGACTTCAACGCCGCAGGATCGCTTCCTCGAGCTGTTGCTCCAGCGACCGGCCTGCCGGGTCGGCATCCGGCGCCACCGCGAGCAGGAACAGGCAGCGCCCGCCGCTGCTGGCCTGCCATTGCTGGCCGACCTGTGCTTTCTCGCGGGTGTCGTCGCTGCCCAGCAGATGCTTGCCCTTGTACTCCACCGCCAGCACGCGACCGTCGTCCAGTTCGGCTACGAAGTCCGGGTAGAAGTAGTCGGTTGACGTGGGAAACCAGAACGAGAAGCGCTCGTCGCGCTCGACGTTGCGCACCCAGTGCTTGACGCGCCGCTCCTCGTCGAGCGCGCGGGCGCACAGGAATTCCTCGGAGAGCTTGCCGCCGTCGGTGCGGTAGCGCAGATCGTGGATGCGGTGGCTGCCGTGGTAGTGCTTCTGGAAACGGTAGCTGCCCTGGTAGAACGGCGGCCGGCCCGGGTAGCGATCCGGGTGGAAGGTGAAGTGGTAGCGGAAGCTGTCCGCCAGCACGGGTGCCGCGGTCAGACCGGCAAGCGCCTGCTGGAAGCCGTGGACGACGGCGCGCTGGCGGCGCGCGTCCATTTCACGACGGACCGCCTCGGCCAGCGGGTTCCTGGCGCGGACCAGCGCGGTCAGCGTGAAGCCGCGATCCCGTCGCAGATGCCGCACCAGGGCCAGCAGCCACTTCAGCATGACCGCCTGCACGATGTCGCGTTGCCGGCATTCACGGTCCAGCCAACGGACGAGATCATTTTCGTCGGCGTGAGTCGGGACGGTGTTCAGGCCCAGCTGCTCGGGCTTGGCCACCTTGTAGCCGACCTGGCCGCCGTCGACGTCGATCTCGTACGACTTGCCGCTCTCGCGCAGATGGAAGCCATCCAGTCGGACCGGCTCGGCGAAGAGGTCGAAATGGCCCAGCTCCGAGCAGAGTCGGCGGTCCAGCGGCTGCAGCTCGCCGTCGAAATCGAGGCAAATCTGCGGCAGCCTGGCGAACGGCACGCCGCGCGCGGCCGGCGCCTTCACCGCGTCCTGCCGGAGGCGCTCGCGCTCGATCGCTGCGCTGACGGCTTTTTGGGCCTTGCCGCTGAAGGCGCCGAGCAGGAAAGCCGCCACCTCGTCGTCCAGCTCGCCGCGCACGATCGCGGTCGCGCCGTTCGTCGTTGGCCGCAGCTCGACGAGCTGCGCCAGTGTCACGGGCAGCGTCGTCGCGGGCATCGAGGGCAAGCTGACGATGGCCTCGGGCAATTTGGGCTTGGTGATGGCCCCGGAGCCACCCGCGCCCGCGCTGTCTGTCGTGCCCGGCAGCACGACCTGGGCCGGCACGATCGCCATTGCGGCCTCGTAGGCATTGAAGCCCATGTTCTTGATCAGCCGGTCGGTCAGCTCGTCGGCGACGCGAACGAAATTCGCCGACACGATGTGTGCGTAGGCCCGGTTCAGCTCCGGCTGCTGACGGACACGGGCGTAGGGCATGCGCAGTATGCGACCGAGCAGCTGCTCGACGTCCTTGGCGCTGTGGGCGTTCTGCAGGCTGCACAGCACGTAGGCGAAGGGACAGTCCCAGCCTTCCTTGAGCGCCTCCACGGTGACGACATAGCGCACCGGGCAGGTCGGCGAGCCAATGTTGACACCATCGAGCTCCTTCTGGTCGCCCGTCGCCACGGCGATCTGCTCGCGCGGCAGTTGCTCGCCGTCGGCATTGGTCAGATGCTGGATGAGCCGCTCGACCGTCACCTCGCCACCCTTGGCCTGGGCCTGGAACAGCAGCACTGGGCGGATGTAGTCCTTTTCCCGGGCAGCTGCCAGCTCCAGCCGATCCCGGGTCAGGATGGCGTCGCGTACCGCGTCCTGCCAGCCGGTGGGATGCTCCATCAGGACGATGGGCAGCTTGATCATGTCCTCCTGCTGCAGCTCCTGGGCACCGACGTGGAAGATCACGTTGCTGCCCTTGACCGGCGTGGCGGTCATCTCGACCAGGCAGGTCGGCGCCAGCCGGCGCAGCGTCTCGAAGGCCAGATGCGTGCGGTTGTTGTGTGCCTCGTCCACGACCAGGATCGGCCGGTTCAGCGCGACCCAGTTCGCCAGCGAGGGCTTGACCCGGCCCAGGTCGGACGCTGACAGGTAGGGCTGCTTCTGCAAGTCGGCCTCGGTGACCTTGTCGAGATGCCCGGTCTGTTCCGGCGTCAGGCCCTGGAAATGCGGCGCCAGCGACTCGTCGAACGAGTAGACGTTGCGCAGCGTCGTGTCGCGCACCGCGAACGACTGGATCGTGGCCACCACGATCACCGCCGCGCTGCCGACCTCGTGCGGGCCGACCGTCGCGAGTTCGTCGAGCGCGCAGATGCGCACGCGGTCGCCGAAATGCTCGGCCAGGCCGGCGTGGCAGGCATTGCCCGGCACGCGCAGCGCGGCCAGCGTCTGGGTGCGGATGGCGTCGGAAGGCACCAGCCACAGCACCACGGGCGCGTCGGTGTCGGCGTAGGCCTGGCCGACCCGCGCGACGGCATGCGCGGCCAGCGTGGTCTTGCCGCCCCCGGTCGGGATGCGCACGCACACCGCCGGCACGTCGCCCATCGTCGCGGTGTCGTAGGAAGTCTTCTGGCCAGTGCGGGCCATGGCCTCGTCCCAGGCCGCGACATGGTCCGCCACGCGAGCGCGACGGAAGAAGGTTTCGAGCGCATCCAGCGTGTGCTGCTGGTAGCGTTTCAGCGAGAAGGTGGTCATCGTTATTCTGCCTGCTCGGTTTCTGGTCAGCGCGCGCGGATGTCGTAGGGGATCTGGCGGAAGGTGACGCCGGCTTCCTCCAGTCGCTGGTCGCCCAGCCGCGTCGTCTCGCCGTAGACCACCTTGCGCGCGGGCAGGGGCTGGCCGGCGGGCGTCGCGGCAGCGAGCAGCTGGTCGAGGTGCGCCAGCACCGGGCCGGTCAGCACGTTGCCACCGGCCGGCTTGCGGTCGCCCAGGATGCCGTTGTAGAGCAGGAACACCGCCGTGCCCTCATGCACGCCCAGCAGCGGCGAGTCGAAGCTGCGGGCCGCCGGTTCTTCGGTCTCGAAATGCCAGAGATAGCCCGCCAGCGCGCCGAACCTGACCTGCGGGTTGATGCCGCCGTCGGCGTCGAACACGGGTTCGCCGAGGGTGTGGAAGCGGAAGCCGCCGCCACCCTCCCAGCCGACCGCCTCGGAGATGCCGCCCTGCTCGCCAGCGATGACCTTTTCCAGACGCGGCAGGCAATGGGTGCGGGCGTGCTCGCCCATCTCGATGCCGATCCAGCGGCGGCCCATTTTTTGCGCGACGGCAGCCGTGGTGCCGGAGCCGAGGAAACTGTCCAGGACGATGTCGCTAGGTTGCGTTGCTATTTGAAAAATGCGTTGAATTAGGCGTTCAGGCTTGGGTGTGGCAAAGACGCTATCTCTGCCAAAGAGTGCGAGGAGTTCTTTTTTCGCCTCATCCGTGTGTCCTGCATCTTCGTGTGCCCACCAAGTATTCGGGACGATGGCCGGTGCGTCGTCGAGATACTGTTTGAAGGCTGGAGCTCCACTGCCGTTACGACCAAAGTAAGCCAAACCCTGGCGCACCAGTTCTTGCCATTGCTCTTCCGTTCTTGACCAGCAACGTCCCTGTGGTGGAAAGCGGGTGACTCCGGACGGGGTGACGATGGGGTACGAAAGGTTTGCCCTGAGATTTGGTGCATCCCACGGAATCGCGCGCCATGGCCCCCTGGGATCGCTGTCCGGGTTTGTGTATTGCTTCGCTTGTTCGGCGCTACGTGGCAGTCTGTTTCGAACCGCTCGCCATTTCTCAGGCGACTTCGTGTAGACGTGAATGGAGTTATGCGAAATCGAGAAAGTGGCGTCGCTTGACCGCGAGTAGCGGCTTTGCCAGGCGATTGTGGTCTGGAAACAAGGTCGACCAAACACCTCATCCATCAGCACCTTGAGGTAATGCGCCTCGTTGTCGTCGATCGTGACCCAGATGCTGCCATCCTCGGCCAGCAGCTCGCGCAGCAGTACCAGGCGCGGGTGCATCATGCTCAGCCACTGGCTGTGCTCCAGCTTGTCGTCGTAATGCTCGAACGCGCTCTGGGTGTTGTAGGGCGGGTCGATGAAGATGCATTTCACCCGACCCCGGTAGAACGGCAGCAGCGCCTTCAAGGCGAGCAGGTTGTCGCCCTGGATCAGCAGGTTGTCGGCGCTCGGGTCGCCATGCGCGGACTCGAAGTTCAGCAGGTGGTAGGGCACGGCGCCCGCCACGGTCACGGCTTGGGTCTTGTTCACCCAGTCGAGGAAGGGCATGTTGGGAGTCTCTCTTTGGTCTGGGGACACATTGTCCCCGTCCAGTCGGGTCGTCGGTCAGCAGGACGAGGATTTCCGTTCCGTCAGACTTGCTCATTCATGTGCAAACATGAACAAAGCTGACTTCCTGCTTCGCCGAGGCTGGTTTCGCCCCCGTCTTGCGACGGCGGCCAGAGCCCTCCTCTCCACAGGCTGAAACCGTGGAACTCACGGCCATGTTCTTGAGATTCACAGCCGCATTCACGTCGCGGTCGTGGACAGCGCCGCAGGCAGGACAGGTCCAGTTGCGCACCGACAGTGGTAGCTCGTCGAGTCGATGCCCGCAGCCCGAACAGGTCTTGCTGCTGGGGTACCAGCGATCCGCCACCACCACCTGCCCGCCGCGCATCGCGGCCTTGTAGTCCAGCTGCCGCCTGAACTCGAAGAAACCCATGTCGGCAATCGAGCGGGCCAGTCGACGGTTCCGGACCATGCCGCGCACGTTCAGGTCCTCAATGCCGATGGTGTGGAAGCGGCGCGTGAGGTCCGTCGTGAGCTGGTGCAGGGCGTCGGAACGGATCGCCGCGATGCGCGCATGGAGCTTGGCCAGCCTGGCCCTGGCCTTGTTGCGATTGGCCGATCCTTTCTGCTTGCGGGACAGGCTGCGTGACAGCCGTTGCAGGCGGTACAGCAGCGCCTTGTGGGGCTTGGGACCGGGGATCGTCTCTCCCGTCGAGAGCGTCGCCAACGCCTTGACACCCAGATCCACACCCACCGCGCCTTGGTTCTCGGCTGGGGGTAGAGGTGAATCGTCCTGGGTATCGACGGCAAGGCTGACATACCAGCGATCGGCCACGCGGGAAACCGTGGCTGACAGGAGCTTGCCCGCGAAACGCAACGTCTCGCGCATCCGTACCCAGCCCAGGTTGGGGATGCGGATGCGCGAGTCGTCGAGACTGAACTGGTCGTTGCTGAGACTGAAGCGGTCGTGCCGGCCTTTCTTGCGGAACTGCGGATAGCGGGCGCGGCCGGCAAAGAAGTTCTGGAATGCCTGACCCAGCTGGATGATCGCCATCTGCGGCGCGTTCTTGGTGACTTCGAGCATCCACGGGAACTGCTCGCGCTTGACGGCGTTGAGTTGGCGGCGCAAGGCAGCTTGGGAGGGCTTGGACAGCGTCGGATCAAGCTTGTGGGCCTCGTACTGGCGCTTCCACTCGGCCAACGCCCAGTTGTAGGCGAAGCGCGCCACGCCCGCCGCGCGGGCCAGATAGGTAGCCTGCGCGTTGTTCGGATCGAGGGCGATTTTGTGCGCGATCAGCATGGCGGCATGATTCTGGCACGAACCCGCACGGCTTGAACAGGCCTGCAGTTCTTCCCGTCATGCCGTCACAGTGCGTGAGCAGGTATGAACATGAAAGAGAAGAATTGAGCAGGTTTTACGGTAACTGAATGACCCCCCCCAGCGTGCGCCGGGCTGCTGAAAGTCTGGACTCTTGGGTTAGGTGACTTCAGGCTGCGTAGTCTTCCCGCTGCTCGAAGTCTGTCAGCGCGATGGCTGGGGCAACCCCTCCGAGAACGGACAGCTCTTGTCGAGCCTTCTCGGCGTTGAAGCGGTCATCCACGATGAACAGGACGTTCGCGTCTTCCCCGATGCGCTGCATCAGGATGCCTTTTCTCAGCCTGGCATTGACCGCCTGATTGCTCGGGCGGATCGCATCGATGAAGAGGTCTCCCCACTTGAAGTCGAACTCCAGTAGGGCGCGGCCTACCTCTACCGTGACGGGATGCTGCAGTTCCCGGTCCGGGCTCATTTTCTTGAGAATGGATTCGACATGATCGGACAGAGAGAAGTCCATGTCCCCCTGGCTCGAATGTTCTTTTTCCCAGGCGTGGATCTCGGCGCAGAGCAGCAGCATTTCGCTGCCCCATGCCGCGTCCTGCTTGGCATCGAACTCGGCTTGGAAGGCCCCATCGTCGCTGAGCGTGAAGTGGTGACGCCTGGCGATTTTCTCCAAGCCCTTCCAGTGGCGCTTGTCGCTGAAGTCAAAGCCCAGGCTGCGCAACGCGAACAGGGTGATGCCGTCGTCCGTCAGCAAGACCTTGGAACCTTGTTGCTGGACGTAGAAGTCCAGTGGCTTGCCTCCACTCAGCACGATGGGCGTACTGATGTAGAGCGCACCACTACCGTGGGCATCGCCGAGCATCGAGCAGTGCCAGCCGGCCTGCTTGAAGTAGTCACTGCAGCAGTGCAAAGTATCCATCCCTCGGTCACCTGAAAAGATCATCACCGACAGGCGAAAGCAACTTGGCGTTCAAGTAGTCCTTGATTCTAGCGTGGCGCCTGAATCGTTCAACCCACTTCTGAGCCGTGGCCATCCCGATCTGGGTGATGACTTCCCGCGTGACTTGCTCCAGGCGTTCATCGCCAAGATGGATGTGAGGGCCGAACATCTCGGTCCTGTCGGGCTCGATATGTGACCGGACGTGATCAGGATAGACCTCAAGCATGAAGACGCGTCGGGATTCGCGCCCGTGCCGATACATCAGGCCGTAGGACATCTGGTCTCCGTGCTTGCCAGGCCGGTATTCGCCCTTGAAGCTCAGGTAGGGGATCGCCTGTTTCTGCGCGTCGAGGAGGGCGCTGCTCGCCTGCAGGTAGGTGCTGCGACTGGGTTTCTCCGTCCATATCAACTCATCGTTCAGGAACTTCACCTGTTTACACCAGGCGGCGCATTGCAAAATCCAGCTCAAACCACTACCCCTTGCTTATGCCATCTTCAGTCAGACCGACATTGTCCACGCCCAAGGCGACGGTGCCTGGCGCGAAAGCTCCAGGTATGGATCACTTGTCAGTACATTGTCCGGACGGTATGATTCAAGGTACCAAGCATAGAGGTCATCGTCATGCCAGCAGCCATCCTGTCAAAATCCGAGCGTATCGACGTTCGAGCTACCCTTCCAGTCAAGCAGTTGCTGCAGGAGGCGGCTCGCGCCGCGCACAAGAACGTCAGTGAGTTCCTGCTCGACGCCGGCATCCTGGCCGCGAACCAGATGCTGGCCGATCGTCTGCGCTTCGAGTTGTCACCAGAGCAGTGGGACGCGTTCCAGGCCGCGCTTGATCAACCCGTGACGGCCAAACCCAAGCTCAACAAGCTGCTCAGCGAGCCGGGGTTGCTGGGTTGATGGCGCGGGCATACGAGCCGATCTGCAAGCTGCAGGCTTCCGATCAACTCGACAGTTTCGACTGCGGGCAGCCGGCCCTGAACCAGTACCTGCGGCGCTTTGCGCTGGGCAACCAGAAAGCCAACAGTTCACAGACCTATGTGGCCTGCTGCGAGGGTGCCGTGGCCGGCTTTTACAGCCTGGCCGTGGGGAGCGTCGAACCCGGCGCTGCAGCACCCCGGGTCGTCAAGGGCATGCCGCAACACCCGATACCTGTCATGCTGCTGGCCAGACTCGCCGTCGATGCCGGGCACAAGGGCATCGGTCTCGGCCGGGCTTTGCTCAAGGATGCCTTGATCCGGACCGCCCGCGCGGCCGACATCGCGGGCATCCGGGCGCTGCTGGTCCATGCGAAGGACGAGGCCGCCAGAGACTGGTACCTGCAGTGGGAATTCGAGCCCAGCGCCACGGATTCCTTGCATCTTTTCCTGCTGCTGAAGGACATCAGGGCAATGATCCCCAGCAGCCCTTGAGCTGTGGGGGTTCACGCCTGAAGCATGGCGAGCCAGAGGATCACTGCGCGCGGCAGATCTTGAGCATGTTGGTGCCGCCCGGCGTGCCCATCGGTTCGCCGCAGGTGATGGCGTAGACATCGCCGCTTTGCACGATGCCGCGTTCCTTCAGATGCTGCTCGGCCTGCTGCAGCGCGGTGTCGCGGTCGGCGCTGGTGTCCATCAGCAGCGGGCGCACGTTGCGGTAGAGCGCCATCTTGCGCTGTGCCGACAGCTTGGAGGTGACGGCGTAGATCGGCATCGCGACCTTGTGCCGGCTCATCCAGAGCGCGGTCGAGCCCGAGTCGGTCAGCGCCACGATGGCCTTGGCGCCGAGGTGGCTGGCGGTGAACAGCGCGCCCATCGCGATGGTGTGGTCGATGCGGTCGAAGGTCTTGCCGGTGAAGTCGGATTCGAGCTCGTAGCTGTCGGCCTTTTCCGCCGCCAGGCAGATCTTGGCCATCTCCTGGATGGTCTGCAGCGGGTACTTGCCGGCGGCGGTCTCGGCGCTCAGCATCACGGCGTCGGTGCCGTCGAGCACGGCGTTGGCGACGTCGCTGACCTCGGCGCGGGTCGGCACCGGGTTGGTGATCATGCTCTCCATCATCTGGGTCGCGGTGATCACGACCTTGTCGTTGGCCAGCGCGAGCTTGATCATGCGCTTTTGCAGCGCCGGCACCGTGGCGTTGCCGACCTCGACCGCCAGGTCGCCGCGCGCGACCATGATGCCGTCCGAGACGCGCAGGATGTTCTCCAGCTCGGGGATGGCCTCGGCGCGCTCGATCTTGGCGATCAGGCCCGGCTTGTGGCCGGCCGGCGCCGCGACCTGGCAGAGCTGGCGCGCCAGTTCCATGTCGGTCGCGTTCTTGGGGAAGCTGACCGCGACATAGTCGGCCTTCAGGCCCATCGCGGTCTTGATGTCGTCCATGTCCTTGCCGGTCAGCGCCGGCGCGGTCAGGCCGCCGCCCTGCTTGTTGATGCCCTTGTTGTTGGACAGCTCGCCACCTATCACCACCACGGTGTGCACCGCCTCGCCAGCCACGCGGGTGACCTCGAGCACGATCAGGCCGTCGTTGAGCAGCAGCCGGTCGCCGGCCTTGACGTCACGCGGCAGGTCCTTGTAGTCCAGGCCCACGCCTTCGAGGTCGCCCGGTTCGGTGCGCGCGGCGTCGAGCACGAAGGCCGCGCCGTCCTCCAGCATCACCTTGCCGTCGGCGAACTTGCCGACCCGGATCTTGGGGCCTTGCAGGTCGGCCATGATCGCGACCTCGACGCCGGCGCGGCGCGCCGCCGCCCGCACCATCTCGGCGCGGTCGATGTGGTCCTGGGCCTTGCCGTGCGAGAAGTTCAGCCGCACGACGTTGACGCCGGCACGGATCATCTGTTCGAGCAGGGCGGGGTCGCTGGAGGCGGGGCCGAGGGTGGCGACGATCTTGGTGGCGCGCTGGGGCATGGGGTGGTTCCGGGAGAAAAACGTTGGTCGGATCGCGTGTCGTTTCAGTGACGATGCGATGTCATTATCCGGGGCGGACATGACGGGCTGATAACAGGCCGGGCCGCCGCCGGAGGGGTCAGGCGCTGACCGACAGGGAAGCCTGGCTGCCACTGTCGTGGTTGACGACATAGGCCTGGAACAGTCTGCTGACCTGCATCAACACCTGGGCCGGCGACAGGCTGGAGTCCGTGGCGGCCGTTCCAGCCTGGTTGCTGGTGCTGCCGCCGGCCTGCTCCATCGATTGGCTGGCCTGGGTCTGCTGGTAGGCCCGTGCCTCCTCGGCGCTGACCTTGCCGTCCTGGTTGAGGTCGGCGGCCTCGAAGCTCCGCACCCCGTTCGACGGTTTGCTGCCGCCACCCATGCCTTGCGCCCCTGCCGCGCCAGCTTGTCCGCCCAGACCCGCTTCTGCGATCGCGTTCTCCATCCGGCTGCTTTGCCGCTGCTGGTCGAGCTGATCGGCCATCTTCTGCAGCGAGTCGCTGAATTCCTGCTTGCTGACCTGGCCGCTGCTGTCGGGGTCGAGCGCCGAAAACAGCTTGCCCACATCCGACGAAGCATCCTGGGACGCGGCAGCGGATGTCAGCTGCTGGGTCGCCGCTTGCAGGTCGGCCTGGTCGATATAGCCTTTTCCGCTGCTGTCGAGCCGGGAGAAGACCTTGTCCGCCATCTCGGTCACGTTCGGGGGCGGCATCTTGTGCATCCCGCGCATGTCCTGCGTCATCCAGGCGCTTCCACCGCCCACGCCACTTATGCTGCTCATGATTTTTTCCTCGGTTATGGGGAAAATTATGCGGCAGATCCGCGGCGGTAGTAGTCCCGGTACCAGGCCACGAAGCGATCGACCCCATCCTTGAGCGGCGTGGCGGGCTGGAAGCCGACCCAGTCGCGCAGCGCGCTGGTGTCGGCGTAGGTCGCCTCGACATCGCCGGGCTGCGCCGGCAGCATGCGCTTGTCGGCCTCGTGGCCCACCGCCTGCTCGATCGTGCTGACGAAGTCCATCAGCTGCACCGGGTCGGAGTTGCCGATGTTGAAGACGCGGTAGGGCGCGAAGCTGGTCGAGCCGCGCGGGTGCTGGCGGTCGAAGTCCGCATCGGCCGTCGCGGGCTTGCCGAGCACCCGCAGCGTCGACTCGACGATGTCGTCGACATAGGTGAAGTCGCGCATCTGGCGGCCGTGGTTGTAGATGTCGATGCCCTGGCCTTCCGAGATCGCCTTGACGAACTTGAACGGCGCCATGTCGGGCCGACCCCAGGGACCGTAGACGGTGAAGAAGCGCAGGCCGCTGGTCGGGATGCCGTACAGGTGGCTGTAGGTATGCGCCATCAGCTCGTTGGCCTTCTTGGTCGCGGCGTAGAGGCTGACCGGGTGGTCCACGGAATGGTCCTCGCTGAACGGCAGCTTGGCGTTGGCGCCGTAGACGCTGGAGCTGCTGGCGTAGGCCAGGTGCTCGACCTGCCAATGCCGGCACAGCTCCAGCACGTTGAGGAAGGCGACCAGGTTGGCCTGGGCGTAGCTGTGCGGGTGGTCGATCGAGTAGCGCACGCCGGGCTGCGCGGCCAGGTGCAACACGCGCTGTGGCTTCCAGTCGCCCAGGGCGGCCTGCACGCCCGCGAGGTCGGCCAGGTCCTGCTCGATGAGGCGGAAGTTGGGGTAGCCGATCAGCTGCGCCAGGCGGTCGCGCTTGAGCTGGACGTCGTAATAGGGCGTCAGGTTGTCGATGCCGACCACCTCGTCGCCGCGCTCGAGCAGGCGCAGCGCGGCGTGCATGCCGATGAAGCCGGCGCAGCCGGTGAGCAGAATTCTCATGTCTAGCCTTTCAGGCGGCTTGCTGCCGCAACTTGTGCCAGCGCCGCAGGCGCCAGCGGGTCCAGCACGCGCGGATGGCCAGGCTGGTGCCCCACAGCAGCAGCCCGCAGAACAGCACGTCGGACAGGAAATGCCCACCCTGCGCGATGCGCAGCGCGCCCAGCAGCAGGCCGGCGCTCCAGCCGGTCACCAGCCAGAAGCGGCGGCGGCGCGGTGCGGCCAGCGCCCCGAGCGCGATCAGCGCGAAGCCGGTGCCGGCGTGGCCGCTGACGAAGGAGCAGTTGCGCCGGCATTGCGCAGCCGGTTGCCAGGGCGGGGTGAAGCTGGTCGAGCCACCGAACTGGGTCACCTGCACCGGGCGCGCGCGGCCCCAGTGCTCCTTCAGCACGCCATGGGCCAGCAGGCCGAGGCCGAACACCAGGCCGAGGAACAGGGCGGCGGCGGGCCGGGTCAGCCGGCGCGGTCCGGGCTGGCGCGTGTAACGCCCCAGCAGCCAGCCAGCCAGCGAGCCGACCAGCAGCAGCCGGCCGACCCAGGGCACGGTGTGGTGTACCACCTGCACCCAGGGCTGGTCGTCGATCCAGAAGCCGCTGTCAGGGCGGTAGAACCAGGCGCTGACCGGCAGGTCGAGTGCCGGCCAGGCGAGGTAGATCAGCAGCAGCGCGATGAAGAGCGACAGCCAGGCTCGGGTTTCGCGTCGGGTCGCGTTCATCGGCTGATTGCCTCGCGGCCCGCCTGGGCGGCCGGTCTGCCTTGCAGCAGCCAGGCCTGCAGGTGTAGCCGGCCTGAATCCGACTGGGCCAGCAAGCGTGAGCCGGGGTAGCGGGCCAGCAGTCCGGCGGGTGGCTCGCCCTGGCCGAGGAAGATCGCGCCTTGCGGGTTCCGATCGGGCCGGAAGGGCTGCTTCCAGTCGAAATGGTGGCGCACCTGGCCGTCGGCGCTCCAGGACCGCAGGGTCGGCTGCAGCGCGCGCAGTTCGTAGCCGGTCTGCACCAGCAGGGTGCGGTCGTCCAGCACCCAGGGCAGATCGCGCTGTGGTGCCAGCACCGGCCGCAGCGCGCCCAGCGCCTCGTGCCAGCCGCGCATGCGGCTCCAGATGTCCCAGGCCGGCTTGCCGGCCGCCACCGGCGCGCCGATCCAGCGCCTGAGGTCGCCGCCGAGCGCGATCGCCGCCGACAGCGCCAGGCCGGCCAGTACCCAGGTCGCCAGCGTCTTGCACGAGATCTTGCTGCGCCAGGTCAGCCAGCCGGCCGCCAGGCAGACACCCAGCAGGGCCGGCAGCGCCCAGTTGACCTGGGCCTTGGCGCGCAAGGCCTGCAGCAGGCCGAGCGCGAGCAGCGGCCAGGCGAAAGCCCAGGCGTAGGATAGAGCGGCCCAGAGCGTGGGATTCCCTGCGGCGGGCTGATCGATTGGCTGGCGGCGGCGCTTCCAGGCCAGCGCCAGCATGGCCAGTCCGGCCGGGCCGAGCAGCAGCAGCTGACCGAGGCCGAATTCCAGCGCCGAGCCCAGCTTGTGGCCCAGGCCAGCGGCGCGGTCCGTGGCGCTCGCGGCGCCGCCGTGCACCGTGATGTCGAGCGTGTGGTGCAGCGTCGGCCAGCCGTTGTGCATGTTCCAGAACAGGTGCGGCAGCAGCAGCAGCGCCGCGATGCCACCGGCCAGCGCCAGGCCGGCCAGCAGCCGGCCACGCCGGGCCGGTGGGCAGCGCCACAGCAGCCAGAGCGCCGACAGGCTCAAGGCGCCGGCGGTGTATTTGGACAGCACCGCCAGCCCGAGCGCGACCCCGGTCAGCGTCCACCAGCACCAGGCCGCCGCGCCCTCGGCGTGCGCCGCGCGCCAGGCTCCCAGCATGACGAGCGACCAGAACAGCATCAGCACCGAGTCGGTGGTCACGCTCAAGCCCAGCAGCCCGGAGGCCGGTGTCGCGGCCAGCAGCGCGGCGGCGGCCACGCCGGCGCGCTCGCTGCCCATGGCCTTGCCGAGGCGCCAGAGCACCGCCGAGGCCAGCAGCCAGGCGACCATCGCCAGCGCCTTGACGCCGAGCAGGCCGTCGCCGAACAGCCCGGTCGAGAGCCGGATCAGCCCGACCAGCAGCGGCGGCTTGGAGAAATAGCCCCATTCGAGCGCCTGCGACCAGTACCAGTACTGGGCCTCGTCGACATGCAGGCCGGCGCCGTTGTGCGCAACCTGCCAGAGTCGCCAGGCCAGCAGCAGTGCCAGCGCCAGCGGAACCGCCAGCGCGGGCCGGAGCTTGCCGCCGATCATGGTCGCGGCTCCGCGAGCCGGCGCACGATCAGCAGGCCGCGCTGCTCGAAGACGACTTCATGCGGATAGGGGAAATCGCCCAGCCGATGCCGCTTGACCAGTGCCAGTTCGCCGACAGCGGGATCGCGCTGCACGGCTGGGATGCCTCGGTAATAGGCGAAGCTGGGCTGGTGCATGCGCCACTGGACCACGGTCTCAGAGCGTCCCTGTGCCCACAGTCCGGCCGCCTTGAACGGCCCCTGCAGCGTGTCGGACAGCCAGGGGATGACGGCGCCGACCCACAGCAGCGCGACCGCCAGCACGGCCGCGCCAAAGCGTGGGCCGAAGTCGAAGCGGCGCAGCAGCAGCGCCGCCAGGGCCAGCGCGCCAGCCAGCCCGGTCCAGAGTGGCAGCGGGCCGGCGCCGGGCGCGGTCTCGAACAGGCCACGCACCCAGACATCCTTGACCTGGGGCGCCAGCGCGGGCAGCAGGGTCGGCAGCGCGGCGGCCAGCGCCAGCTGCAAGGCCAGCACGGTCCAGAGCGCGGCGCGGCCGAAGCGGCCGATCGCCCAGAGCTGGCGCGCCATCAGCAGCGCCAGCGGCGCCACGCCATACAGCATGTAATGCGGCAGCTTGGTGCCCGAGGCCGAGAACAGCGCGAACACGAAGCCGGCCCACAGCAGCAGGAAGCGTGACAGCGGATCGCGCCACAGCACGCGCGCCCTTGCCAGCACCGCGATCAGCAGCGGTGACCAGGGCAGCAGCAGCAGCGGCAGTGCGATCAGGTAATAGACGAAGCCGCCGCCATGGCCTTCGAGGGTGCCGGTGAAGCGCTCGACGTTGTGCTTCAGGAAGAAGCCGTCGATGAAGGCCTGGCCGTGGCGCTGGAGCGCGTAGAGGTACCAGGGCAGGGCTACGATCAGCGCGATCAGCCAGCCCAGCGGATCCCAGGCCGCGCGCAGCGCGGTGCGGCCCCGGTCGCTGAACAGCGACCACAGCACCAGCGCCCCACCCGGCACCACCACCGCGACCGGCCCCTTGGCCAGCAGCCCGAGGCCGCACCAGAAATAGGCCCAGCGCAGCGGCTTGCGCTGGCCGCTTTCGGCGAACCGCCAGAGCGAGAGCGAGATCGCCACCAGCAGCGCGTTGAGCAGGCCGTCGGCGGTCGAGGCGCGCCCGATCGCCAGCAGGCCCAGGCCGCTGCCGAGCACCAGCGCGGCCAGCGCACCGGTCTGCTGACCCCAGCGCCGGGTGGCAAAGCGGCCCGCCGCCAGCGTGGCGGCCAGCACGCACAGCGCCGATGGCAGTCGCGTCGCCCATTCGTTGACGCCAAAGACCGCCATCGACGCCGCCTGCAACCAGTAGACCAGGATCGGCTTGTCGAAGCGGTCGGTGCCGTTGAGGGTGGTGTGGCCCCAGTCGCCCGAGCTCAGCAGCTCGCGCGTGGCCTCCGAGAAGGCGCCCTCGTCGACGTCGAACAACGGCGCCGCGCCGAGCCGCCACAGGTAAAGCAGCACCAGCGCGAGCGCCACGGCCCAGAGCCGGGGCGCTGCCCGCTCAGACGGCGGCATCGGTCTTGCCCTGGCCATGCCAGCCCTCTTGAACAGCGCGCGGGTCGGGTCGCATCACCTGGTAGGAACGCGCCCCGCTCTGGTCGAAGTAGCTGCGCATCAGGATCTCGGCCAGCACGCCGGTGGTCAGCATCTGCACCCCGGCCAGCACCGAGAAGAAGCCCAGCCAGAGCAGCGGCCGGCCGCCGACATCCTGCCCGAGCAGCTTGAGCACGCCGAGATAGGCCAGCATCAGGCCGCCGATCGCGGACAGGATCAGGCCGAAGCCGCCGAAGAAATGGCCCGGGCGGGTGCCGAAGCGCAGGAAATAATGCATCGCCAGCAGGTCGACGATGACGCGGAAGGTGCGCGAGATGCCGTACTTGGACTCGCCCATGCGGCGCGCGTGATGCCGCACCGGCTCCTCGGCCATGCGGCCCGGCGAGGTCACCGTCGCCAGCCAGGCCGGGATGAAGCGGTGCATCTCGCCGTAGAGCCGGACCTGGCGCAGCACGTCGCCACGGAAGGCCTTCAGGCTGCAGCCCAGGTCCTTGAATTCCAGTCCCGAGACCTTGCGGATCAGCCGGTTGGCGATCATCGAGGGCAGCTTGCGCAGCAGGAAACCGTCCTGGCGCTTCTGGCGCCAGCCCGCGACCATGTCGAGGTCCTCGGTCAGCAGGCGCGACACCAGCCTGGGGATGTCGCGCGGGTCGTTCTGCAGGTCGCCGTCCATGGTCACGATCACGTCGCCGCGCGCGGTGTCGATGCCGGCCTGCATCGCGGCGGTCTGGCGGAAGTTGCGGCGCAGCTCGACCACATGGACATGGTTGCCGAGCTCGGCGGCACGCTGGCGCAACTCGCGCGGCGTGCCGTCGGTGCTGCCGTCGTCGACCACGATCAGCTCCCAGGGTTGCGGGTAGTCCCGCAGCGCCTCCTGCACCGCATCGATCTGCAGCCGGGCGTTGTCTTTTTCGTTGTACATCGGTACCACCACCGACAGGCGGTGCGGCGGCAGGGGAAAGGTCGGCTCGGACATGTGGTGATCTTGTTGGGTTTCAGGCCGGACCTGGTCCGGACGGGTGGCGGCGCAGGTCGCGGTGGCTCCAGCCCAGCAGGCGTGCGACGATGGAGGAGCCGACCGTGACGGCCAGCGCCAGCAGGTGCACGACCAGCGCGGCCAGCGCGATCTCGCTCCAGGGCGCTTCGGCCGCGCTGCGGATGGCGGCGATGACACCGGCCTCGTAGGGGCCGAAGCCGGCTGGCGGCTGTACCGGCAGCGCGGCGGCCAGCTCGCCGCCGGTCGCGCCCTTGAGCGCGGCGTCGAAGTCGATCGGCAGCAGGCTCGGCAATGGCCAGCCGATGGCCGCGAGTTTAACGATCCAGTTCGAGACCGCATAGGCCCAGCTGGCCCAGGCCGGCGGCGGCAGTTGGCGACCGCTCTCGCCGCTGCGGCGCGCGGCGCGCTCCTGCACGATGAACCAGACCGCGGGCAGCAGCCAGATCGCCGTCACCAGCATGGCCGCCAGCAGCAGCAGGCGCCAGGGCCAGCCGAAGGGCGCGAAGAGCGCGAGCGCGAGCACCGCGAGCACCGCCATGTCCTGCAAGCGCAGGCGCAGCAGGCTCAAGCCCGCCTGGCGCAGCGGCACGCCACCCTGGCGGTGCAGCGCCCAGACATAGATCGCCTCGCCGCCGCGCATGGGAACGAGCACCACCCAGGCGCTGTGGCGCACCATCAGGCCCCAGGCCTCGCGCCAGCCCATGCGCAGCGGGCCGCGCCATTCGGCGCGCACCCGGCCGGCGCGCAGCAGGTGGCTGGAGGCCAGCCCCAGCGTCGAGAGCAGCCAGACATGGACCGGTACGCGTGCCCCGGCCAGCGCCGCCTGCCGCCAGTCGACCTGGCGCAGCATCCAGCCCAGCGCGACGACGGCCGCCAGCGTGACCAGGACGGTGATCCAGAATTTCTTGCCTGATGGCTTGTGTTTCTTGCTCATCGCTGCCTTGTTCAGCTATCAGCCGCCATCAGCCGCGGGCGCGGCGTTGACCCAGCCAGGTCGCCAGCCGCCAGCCGGCGCTGGCCAGCGCGGCCAGACCGAGCGCCCATTGCAGCGCTTCCGCCTGGGGGTAACCTTCGCGGGCCGTGAAGGCGGCCAGCGCGCCGAGCAGCTCGACCGCCAGCGCAACCCAGACCGACATCCAGATGCCCTGGCGCAGCCAGCGGGATTGCAGCTGCCAGCCCAGCGCGGCGACCGCGACCCCGAGGCCGGCGCCGACCAGGATGTCGGCCGGCCAGTGCGCGCCGACCGCGACGCGCGAGAGCGCCATCAGCGCGCCCAGCGCCCAGGCCAGCGCCCGCAGCCAGAGCGGCCTGCCGTCGCGGCGCAGCAGGCAGACCCAGAGCGTCGCGATGCTGAACGCGGCCAGCGCGTGGCCCGACGGCATGGCGGGGCTGTTGAGCACCGGGCTGCCGATGAAATGCAGCGCGCCCTCGGGCAGCACCAGCCCCGGGCGTGGCTGCGCGAACCACAGCTTGAGCGCCTGCGCCAGTCCGCCGCCGAGCAGGAAGGCCAGCAGCACGGCACGGCCGCCTTCGACCCCGCGGTCGGCCACGCTGACCAGGATCAAGGCCGACCAGCCGAAGGCCAGCAGCGTCAGCCCGGCCCAGACGCCATCGGGCAGCAGTCCCAGGCCGTTGCCCCACAGCATGGCGGCCTGGTTCCAGGGCGAGCCGTGCAGCAGCGCGCCGGCCACGATCAGTGCCAGCGCCACCAGCCACCAGCGACGGGGGATGGCCTGCGGCGCCTGGCCAGGGCAAGCGCTGGGCGCCGGTTTCGAGGGAGCGGGCATGGCAAGGCGGGCCGGAAAACGAGGGGAACCGATTTTATCCCCTGCCAGCTGTATCAGTTTGGGGCGGATCGCCTCAGTCGCTGCCGAACAGATCGCGCGTGTAGACCTTCTGGCTCACGTCGGCGAGATCGGCGGTCTGGCGGTTCGCGACGATGACGTCGCACTGCTGCTTGAAACTTGCCAGGTCGCGCATGATCTCGGAGCCGAAGAAGTCGTCGGCTTCCAGTACCGGCTCGTACACCACCACCTTGACGCCCTTGGCCTTGAGTCGCTTCATCACGCCCTGCACGCTGCTGGCGCGGAAGTTGTCGCTGCCGGCCTTCATGACCAGGCGATAGACGCCCACCACCTTCGGGCGGCGGCGCAGGATGTCATCGGCGATGAAGTCCTTGCGCGTGCTGTTGGCGCTCACGATGGCGCTGATCAGCGTCTGCGGCACGTCCTGGTAGTTGGCCAGCAGCTGCTTGGTGTCCTTGGGCAGGCAGTAGCCGCCGTAGCCGAAGCTCGGGTTGTTGTAGTGCGCGCCGATGCGCGGGTCCAGGCAGACGCCGTCGATGATCTGGCGCGTGTCCAGGCCGTGGCTGGCGGCGTAGCTGTCGAGCTCGTTGAAATAGGCCACGCGCAGCGCGAGGTAGGTGTTGGCGAACAGCTTGATCGCCTCGGCCTCGGTGCTGCCGGTGAACAGCACCGGCACGTCGGGCTTGAGGGCGGCGGCCTGCAGCAGGCCGGCGAAGACGCGCGCGCGCTCGGACTCCTCGCCCACCACGATCCGGCTCGGATACAGGTTGTCGTGCAGCGCCTTGCCCTCGCGCAGGAACTCGGGGCTGAAGATCAGCTTGTCCGTGCCGTACCGGGCGCGCGCCTTTTCGGTGAAGCCGACCGGAATGGTCGACTTGATCACCATCACCGCGTCCGGGTTGATCGCGATCACGTCGCGGATCACGGCCTCGACCGATCCGGTGTTGAAGTAGTTGGTCGCCGGGTCGTAGTCGGTCGGGGTCGCGATGATGACGTAGTCGGCGCCCTGGTAGGCCTCGCGCTTGTCGAGCGTGGCGCGCAGATTGAGCGGCTTGGTCGCGAGGTAATGCTCGATGTCGGCGTCCTCGATGGTGGACTGGCGGGCGTTGAGCAGCTCGACCTTGGCCGGGATGATGTCGAGCGCGACGACCTCGTGCTGCTGCGCGAGCAGCACGGCATTGGACAGACCGACGTAGCCGGTGCCGGCGATGGCGATTTTCATGGGGATCCTTCTGGAGGCGTGGCGATGGGCCTTGAAACCGTAACTGTAAGGTCAGGGCGGTGGCAACCGTAGAATCCTGCTCCATGCTCACCGTCAAAAACGAACTGCTCGCCGCCCTGGCCGCCGAGCTGGAACAACTCTCCCCCGGCGCCGGCGCGAAAGCCGCTTTTGAAAACCCGAAAGTGGCCGCGCACGGCGACTATGCCTGCACCGCCGCGATGCAGCTGGCCAAGGCGCTCAAGTCCAACCCGCGTCAGCTCGCGCAGCAGTTGGTCGATGCCCTGCTGGCCACCGCCCCCTACCAGCAGTGGGTGGATGCGCTCGAGATCGCCGGTCCGGGCTTCATCAACGTCAAGCTGAAAGCCGCCGCCAAGCAGCAGGTGGTGCGCGAGGTGCTCGAAGCGGGTGCCGCCTTTGGCCGGCGAGCCGCGCGCGACGAGCGCGTGCTGGTCGAGTTCGTCTCGGCCAACCCGACCGGCCCGCTGCATGTCGGCCATGGCCGCCAGGCCGCGCTGGGCGACGCGATCTGCAACCTGTTCCAGACCCAGGGCTGGAACGTGCACCGCGAGTTCTATTACAACGACGCCGGCGTGCAGATCCAGACCCTGGCCAACTCGACCCAGCTGCGCGCCCGCGGCTTCAAGCCCGGTGACGCCGAATGGCCGGATGCCGCCTACAACGGCGACTACATCCAGGACATCGCCGACGACTTCCTGGCCAGGAAGACCGTCAAGGCCGACGACCGCGAGTTCACCGCCAGCGGCGATGTCGAGGACCTCGACGGCATCCGCCAGTTCGCGGTCGCCTACCTGCGCCACGAGCAGGATCTCGACCTGAAGGCGTTCGAGGTCAAGTTCGACCATTACTACCTGGAATCCAGCCTCTACACCAGCGGCAAGGTGGAGGCCGCCGTGCAAAAGCTGCAGGCCGCCGGCAAGACCTACGAGCAGGACGGCGCGCTCTGGCTGCGCTCGACCGATTACGGCGACGACAAGGACCGCGTGATGCGCAAGTCCGACGGCGGCTACACCTACTTCGTGCCCGACGTCGCCTACCACATCACCAAGTTCGAGCGCGGCTTCGGCAAGGTGATCAACATCCAGGGCACCGACCACCACGGCACCATCGCGCGCGTGCGCGCCGGCCTGCAGGCGGCCAATGTCGGCATCCCCGAGGGCTATCCCGACTATGTGCTGCACACCATGGTGCGCGTGGTCAAGGGCGGCGAGGAGGTCAAGATCTCCAAGCGCGCCGGCAGCTATGTCACGCTGCGCGACCTGATCGAGTGGACCAGCAAGGACGCGGTGCGCTTCTTCCTGCTGAGCCGCAAGCCCGATACCGAATACACCTTCGACGTCGACCTCGCGATCCAGCAGAACAACGACAACCCGGTGTTCTACGTGCAGTACGCCCACGCGCGCATCTGCTCGGTGCTGGCGGCCTGGGGTGGCGATGTCGCGACCCTCAAGGACGTCGACCTGTCCGCGCTGGAAGGTCCGCAGGCCCAGGCGCTGATGCTGCAGCTGGCCAAGTACCCCGAGATGCTGAGCGCCGCCGCGCAGGACTTCGCGCCGCACGACGTGACCTTCTACCTGCGCGAGCTCGCGTCGAGCTACCACAGCTACTACGACGCCGAGCGCATCCTGGTCGATGACGAGGCGGTCAAACGGGCCCGTCTCGCCCTGGTGGCAGCAACGGCGCAGGTGTTGCACAATGGACTGGCCGTGCTCGGTGTCAGCGCGCCACGGAAAATGTAAATCATGAAAAAGCACAGGGGGGGAACCCTGCTCGGATTCGTCCTGGGTCTGCTGGTCGGTCTCGGGGCCGCGCTCGCGGTCGCGGTCTATGTCTACAAGGGGCAGGACACGCTGGTCAAGTATGTCCCGCCGCCCGGCGCCGTGCAGGACGCGAAGGAGCAGGAGCGCAACCGGGACTGGAACCCGAACGCGGGCCTGGCGAGCAAGAGCGTGCCCCAGCCCAAGCCGATCGAGGCTACCGCCACGCCCGCACCGGCATCCGTACCTGCATCGGCTCCCGTTTCCGTCGTCGAACCTGGCAAGTCGGCGCCGGTCGCCAAGCCCCAGGCCAAGGATTCGCTTGGCGAGCTGATCGAGTCCCGCGTCGAGGCCAATGCCGCGAACGCGGCCAAGACCGATTCCTTCATCTATTTCCTGCAGGCTGGTGCCTTCCGCGCCCCCGAGGAGGCCGAGTCCCAGCGCGCCAAGCTCGCGATGCAGGGCTTCGACTTCAAGGTCAGCGAGCGCGAGCAGGCCGGCCGGCTGGTCTACCGCCTGCGCCTCGGGCCCTTCCGCAGCAAGGCCGAGGTCGATCAGGCGCAGGAGCGCCTCGTGGACCATGGCGTCGAGGTCACGCTGGTGCGCAGCCAGCGCTGAATTCCCCACCGGATCAGGAGTCTTACCGTGATACCACGTCGATCATTCAACCGCACCCTGCTGGCGGGCTCTGTCCTGGCCGGTACCGGCCTGCTGGGTCTGCCCGCCCGGGCGCAGTCCGCTTTCAAGGAGGGCAAGGACTTCCAGCGCCTCAAGCAGCCCGTGGCCGTCGATGCCCCGGCCGGCCAGGTCGAGGTGCTGGAGTTCTTCTCCTACGGCTGCATCCACTGCTTCCAGTTCGAGCCCCTGGTCAAGGCCTGGCTCAAGCAGAAGCCGGCCCATGTGGCGTTCCGGCGCGTGCCGGTGTTCGCCGAGCCACTGCAGCGCGCCTACTATGCGCTCGAGGCCATGGGCCAGCTGGAGGCGGCGCACGACAAGCTGTTCGCGCTGTTCTTCACCGACTCGGTGCGACCGGCCAGCAACAAGCCCGAGGCGGTGGCCGACTGGGTGGCCAAGGCCGGCGTCGACCGCGTCAAGTTCCTGCAGGCCTACCAGTCCTTCGGCGTCGCCGGCAAGGTCAGGCGCGCCACCCAGCTGGCCGACCTGTACCAGGTCGAGGGCACGCCGGCGGTCGGCGTCGCCGGTCGCTTCCTGGTGCCGGGACAGGCCGAGCGCACGCTGCCGATCGTCAATGCGCTGATCGCCGAAGTCCGCAAGGGCTGAGGCGGGGGAGTCTGACACTCGGGGCCTGCCGTCGCGCAGGCTTTTTCGTGTCTGTTTCACGCCAGAGCGCTTGCGGCGCGTGACGGGATCGCACCCTGTCGCTACAATGAATGCAAGTTTCGTGCCGCTTTTGACCATGCCCCAGACCTCATTCCCACGCCCTCTGCTGACCGCCCTGCTGGCGCTGGTCTGTGCCTGCGGCGCGCCCGCCGCGCTGGCCGAGCGCGCCGACCGTGAAAAGCCCATGAACGCC
This sequence comes from Malikia sp., assembly GCF_028687635.1. Taxonomy (GTDB): domain Bacteria; phylum Pseudomonadota; class Gammaproteobacteria; order Burkholderiales; family Burkholderiaceae_C; genus Malikia. The sequence continues at coordinate 25,523 of NZ_JAQTZS010000022.1, forward strand.
GAGGCCGATGCGCTGCGCTACGACGATGCGCGCCAGACCAGCGTCTTCAGCGGCCGGGTCGTGATCACCAAGGGCACGATCCAGATTCGCGGCGCCCAGGTCGAGGTCAGGCAGGACCCGCAGGGTCACCAGTTCGGCCTCGTGCTGGCCGGCCCCGGCCAGCCGGCCAGCTACCGCCAGAAGCGCGACAACGTCGACGAGCATATCGAGGGCGAGGCGCAGCGGATCGAATATGACGGCCGCGCCGACCAGGTCAAGTTCATCGGCCAGGCGGTGCTGCGCCGCTACCGGGGCACGACCTTGAGCGACGAGACCGCTGGCGCCGTGATCGTCTACGACAACCAGACCGAGGTGTTCCGCGTCGATGGCGGGCCGGCGAGCGCATCCGCCAGCAACCCCTCGGGCCGAGTGCGCGCGACCCTCGCGCCCAGGTCGCAGGTCCAGGAGCAACCGGCCAAGCCCGTGCCCCTGCAGCCCAGCACCGGCTTGAGGAGCAAGCCGTGAGCGCGTCCTGCGCCAGCCGGCTCGAGGTGCGCGGGCTGCAGAAGTCCTACGGCAGCCGGATGGTGGTCAAGGACGTCTCGCTCTCGGTCGAGTGCGGCGAGGTGGTCGGCCTGCTCGGCCCCAACGGCGCCGGCAAGACCACCTCCTTCTACATGATCGTGGGCCTGGTGCGGGTCGACGCCGGCCAGATCCTGCTCGACGGTCAGCCGATCGAGGACCTGCCGATGCATCGCCGCGCCCGGCTCGGGCTCGGCTACCTGCCGCAGGAGGCATCGATCTTTCGCAAGCTCAGCGTCGAGGACAACATCCGCGCCGTGCTCGAACTGCAGGCCGACCCGGCCGGCAAGCCGCTGTCCAAGGCCGAGATCGAGCGCCGGCTTGAGGCCCTGTTGCAGGAACTGCACATCGAGCACCTGCGCGCCACGCCGGCGCCCGCGCTGTCGGGCGGCGAGCGGCGCCGGGTCGAGGTCGCGCGCGCGCTCGCGACCGACCCGCGCTTCATCCTGCTCGACGAGCCCTTCGCGGGCGTGGACCCGATCGCCGTGATCGAGATCCAGCGCATCATCGGCTTCCTGACCGCGCGCGGCATCGGTGTGCTGATCACCGACCACAACGTGCGCGAGACGCTGGGCATCTGCGACCACGCCTGCATCATCAGCGAGGGCCGGGTGCTGGCCCAGGGCACGCCGGCCGAGATCGTCGAGAACGCCGACGTGCGCCGGGTCTATCTCGGCGAACATTTCCGGATGTGATGCACCCATGTCAATGAAACCCGGCTTGTCGCTGCGCACCTCGCAGCAGCTGGCGCTGACGCCACAGCTGCAGCAGTCGATCCGCCTGCTGCAGCTGTCCACGCTCGAGATGGCGCAGGAGGTCGAGCAGATGCTCGACGAAAACCCCTTCCTGGAGCTCGAAGCCGAGGCCACCGAGCGCGAGGAGCAAGACCTGGCCCAGGCCGAGGCAGCGTCCAGCCTGGGCGACCCCTCGGCCGAGGTGGCGGACTTTGCGTCCGCCCCGCCTGGCGCGAGCTCGGGCGCGGCCGCGGAGCCCGATGCGGCGGCTGCTCCGGCCGCCGAGTCCGGCCTCGACGGCGGCGAGGAGTCCGGCGCGCTCGAACCCGAGCCCGACTGGGAGGGCGACGGCACGGTCGAATTCAGCCCGGACGACGGCGATTGGGGCGGCGAGGCGCCGGCCCGTCAGGGCTCGGGCAGCGACGAGGAAGGGGCGAGCGCCATCGACCTCGCGAGCGAGTGGATCACGCTGCAGTCCCACCTGCATCAGCAGTCGCTGTCGCTGCGCCTGAACGAGGAGGAGGGCGCCGCGCTCCATTTCCTGATCGAGTCGCTCGATGACGATGGCTACCTGGCCGATCCGCTGCCCGAGCTGGTCGAGGCCCTGCTGCTGCAGGAGGAACGGGCGCGCGGCCAGCCCTGGCCCGAGGCGCTGCGTTTCGAACGCCAGGAGGCCTTGCGGCAGCTGCTGCAGACCGCCTTGCACTGGCTGCAGCACATGGAGCCGACCGGTGTCGGCGCGCGCGACCTGGCCGAATGCCTGAAACTGCAGATCCTCGAGCTGCGCAACAGCCCGGTGGCGCGCGCGGCGCTGGCGATCTGCGAGCAGCCGCTCGAACTGATGGCCAGGCGCGATCTCAAGCGCCTGGTCGCGCAATGCGGCATCGACGAGGCGTTGGCCCGCGAGGCGCTGGCGCTGATCATGCGGCTCGAACCCAAGCCCGGCCGGCGCTTCGCCGATGTGCAGCGCAACATCATCGTGCCCGATGTGATCGTGAGCGCCGAGGGGCAGGGCTTCGAGATCCGGCTCAATCCCGACGTCATGCCGCGCCTGCGCGTGCACGACATCTACGCCCGCGCGATGCGTGGTCACAAGGGCGAGGCGGCCCAGGGCATGCAGCAGCGGCTGCAGGAAGCGCGCTGGTTCATCAAGAACATCCAGCAGCGCTTCGATACCATCCTGCGCGTCTCGACCGCGATCGTCGAGCGCCAGCGCCGCTTCTTCCAGCAAGGCGAGCTCGCGATGCGCCCGCTGGTGCTGCGCGAGATCGCCGACGAGCTCGGCCTGCACGAGTCCACCATCAGCCGCGTGACGACCGCCAAGTACATGGCGACGCCCTTCGGCACCTACGAGCTGAAGTATTTCTTCGGCTCCGGCCTGGGCACCGAGACCGGCGTCAGTGCGTCGAGCACGGCGGTGCGCGCGCTGATCAAGCAGCTGGTCGCGGCCGAGAACCCGAGCAAACCCCTGAGCGACAGCCAGCTCGCCGAGCTGCTCAAGGCGCAGGGCATCGAATGCGCGCGCCGCACCGTCGCCAAGTACCGCGAGGCGCTGCGCATCGCTCCGGCCAACCTGCGCAAGGCGCTCTGAGCCGACCGTTGCGCTTACACTCCCCGGCCCGCCCCCGTCCACCCGAGCACCGAGATCCGCCATGAATGCTTTGACCCTGTTCCTGCCTTGCGCCGCCGGCGTCGAGGGCTATCTGGCCGCCGAGATCGAGCGCATCACCGGCCTGCCGCAGGCCAGCATGCTGGCTTCGCGCGGCGGCGTCGAGCTGCCCGGCAGCTGGCGCGACGCGATGAAGCTCAACCTGCACAGTCGCCTGAGCCAGCGCGTGCTGGTGCGGCTCGCCTACCAGCCCTACCGCAGCGAGCATGATGTCTACGACATCGCGAACGAGGTGGCCTGGGAGATCTGGTTCACGCCGCGCCAGACCATCAAGGTCGAGATCACGGCCCAGCACAGCCCGCTGCAGAGCCTGAACTTCGCCGCGCTGCGGGTCAAGGACGCGATCTGCGACCGCCTGCGCGACAAGCGCGGCGAGCGCCCGAGCGTCGACACGCTGCGCCCCGATGTGCGCGTCTTCACCCACCTGACCCATGACGCCTGCACGGTCTACATCGACACCTCGGGCGAGCCGCTGTTCAAGCGCGGCTGGCGCGAGGACAAGGGCGACGCGCCGCTCAAGGAGACGCTGGCCGCCGCCATGATCGCCGCCACCGGCTGGACCGGCGAGCCGGGTCCGGACGGCCAGCCGGTGCCGCTCTACGACCCCTGCTGCGGCAGCGGCACGGTGCTGATCGAGGCGGCGCAGATGGCGCTGAACATCGCGCCCGGCCGGCAGCGCCGCTTCGGCTTCGAGAAGCTGCTGCCCTTCCAGCCCCATGTCTGGCAGGCGCTGAAGCAGGAGGCGCGGGACGCCGAGCGTCCGCTGCCGGCCCAGCCCTTCATCTTTGGCAGCGACATCGCCTTCCGCATGGTCGACTTCGCGCGCCGCAACGCCGAGCGCGCCGGCGTCATGCAGGTGCTCGAGCTGCGCGGCGGCGACGCGCTGCAGCGCATGCCGCCGACCCCGACCCCGGGCGTGCTGCTGCTGAACCCGCCCTATGGCGAGCGCATCGCGGCCGCCGGCGTCGCCGGCCAGCGCGCCGAGAGCCGCGCGGCCGGCCGTGGCGGCGCGCGCGTCTTCAGCGCCGGCGCCCCGGTCGAGACCACGCTGCGCGGGCGCGAGACCGCGCAGACCGCCGACGGACTGGAGAACAACGACTTCTTCGCCCAGCTCGCCTCGCATTGGAAGAAGCATTACGCCGGCTGGAGTGCCTGGCTGCTGACGCCCGACCTCAAGCTGCCGGGCAAGATGCGCTTCAAGGAATCGCGCCGGGTGCCGATGTGGAACGGCCCGATCGAATGTCGCCTGTTCCGCTTCGACCTGCTGGCCGGCTCGGCGCGCGGCAACCCGGCGGCTGGCTCAGGCGCTGGCACTGACGACGCTGCAGGCCGGGCATGAGCGCGCAGCCGCGCCTGGTCATCGACACCAACTGGCTGCTCGACCTCTGGGTGTTCGACGACCCGCGCGCGCGGCCGCTGCGTGCCGCGCTGGAAGCCGGCGCACTGCGCTGGCTGGCCACGCCGCCGATGCGCGTCGAGTTCGAGCGCGTGCTCGGTTATCCCCTGGTGGCCAGACGCTTGCAGGCTGGCGGCCGCGAGCCGGCCGCCTTGCTGGCCGAATTCGAGCGCCGGGTCGAGTGGGCCGAGCCCGCGCCGCGCGCGCCGGTGCGCTGCGCCGATCCGGACGACCAGGGCTTCATCGACCTGGCCTTGCAGCAGGGCGCGACCCTGTTGAGCAAGGACAAGGCCGTGCTGGCCTGCCGCAAGCGTCTGCAGGCGCTCGGCATCGCGGTGCAGCCGCATTGGCCTTGAAGCCTTCGATTCGGCATAAATGCTTCCGAAATATTTTTTTTGTCAGATATGTTGACAATGGCGCCAGCTTGCCTATAATTTATTTCAGGTTGTTTTGCGACAACCTCCCGCTTTTCCTCCCTGAGCGGGCGCCTTAGTGTGTGACAGCAAAAAGGCTTCCCAGCCCCGGTCCTTTAGACCGGGGTTTTTTTTGCCTGTTGCTTTTGAAAGGGATGCCGCCGAGCGCTCAATCGCACGCGCTGATCTGCAACTGGTAGAGAAAGCGCTGCAACAGCATCTGGTCAAGCGGGTCCATTTCGACGAAGCGCGCGCCCAGCAGTTGCTCGCCGCTCTTTTCTTCGGCCTCCAGCCGGCTCAGCAACTGGAGGCCGAAGCGGATCAACCCGAAGCCGGGCAGTTCGAGCGAGCAACCCTGCAGCACCGTCTCCCGTTCCAGCGGCAGGCGGGTCCCCGCGGGCAGGGCCAGGCATACCCCGCCTGCGGAAATGTCGATCAGCCGCAGCATCAGTCGGCCGAACTTGGCGGCGCCTTCATCCGTCATGGCGCGGCGCAGCGGCAGCTCGCACAGCAGTGAGGCTGGACTCGGCACCCGAAAGAACTCGCGCCGCTGCAGCCGGTGCACGCGCAGCGGCAGCCTGGCCGCATGAGCCAGCGCTTCGCCGGAGTCATCAGGCCGCAGGTTTTCGACCAGAAAGCAGGTCCGCGCGCTGCGCAGATTGGCCAGCACCGCGACCGACTGGCCGGCTCGCAGCAGCGGTCCCGCGGCAAAGCGCAACACCATGTCGTCGGACTCCCTGACCTCAAGGATCGTGGCCGTCACCGGCTCGGCCAGCAGACTGCCCCAGCATTGCACGATCGGCCCCCGCCTGGCCAGATCCCGCATGATCTGGCGGATCTCCAGGGGGGAGTCGATCCAGAACGGATCCCCTGCCGGTGGCAGCAAACTGGTATGGGTCATGGCGCTCCTTACTCAAGCAAACTTGAATTCTCCGTTGGCAATATAGCAAGAATTGACCGCCGAAAAAGCCGGCGCGCGGCCGGCTCTTGCCTGACGCGGGCGGGGCCGCATCGGCCCCGCCCGTTCGCGCTCAGGCGCGCTTGGCCAGCACCTCGAAGGCCGGCAGGGTCTTGCCTTCCAGCACTTCGAGGAAGGCGCCGCCGCCGGTCGAGATATAGCCCACATCGTCGGTGATGTGGTACTTGGCGATGGCCGCCAGCGTGTCGCCGCCGCCGGCGATCGAGAACGCCTCCGAGTGCGCGATCGCCGAAGCCATCATCTTGGTGCCGCCCGCGAACTGCGGGTACTCGAACACGCCGACCGGGCCGTTCCAGACGATGGTGCCGGCGTGCGCGATGATCTCGGTCAGCTTGGCCGAGGTCTTGGGGCCGACGTCCAGGATGCGGTCGTGCGGACCGACCTCCTCGACCGGGATGCGGTTGGCGCGCGCCAGCGCCGAGACCTCGTCGGCCACGACGACGTCGACCGGCAGCGGCACTTCGGCGCCGCGCTCCTTCATGATGTCCATCACCTGCTGCGCCTCGCGCACCATCTCGGGCTCGGCCAGCGAGTCGCCGATGCGCTTGCCGGCGGCCAGCAGGAAGGTGTTGGCGATGCCGCCGCCGACGATCAGCTGGTCGACCTTGGAGGCCAGCGTCTTGAGGATGCTCAGCTTGGACGAGACCTTGGAGCCGCCCACGATCGCCACCAGCGGGCGCTTGGGCTCCAGCAGGGCCTGGGTCAGCGCGTCCATCTCGGCCGCCAGCAGCGGGCCGGCACAGGCGATCGGCGCGGTCTCGGCGATGCCGTAGGTCGTGCCCTCGGCGCGGTGCGCGGTGCCGAAGGCGTCGTGCACGAAGATGTCGCACAGCTTGCCGAGCTTGGCGGCCAGCTCGGGCTTGTTCTTCTTCTCGCCGACGTTGAGGCGGCAGTTCTCCAGCAGCACCAGCTGGCCCGGCGCGAGGTCGAAGCCGCCGTCGACCCAGTTCGAGATCAGCGGCACCTCGCGTCCGAGCAGCTCGCCCAGGCGCTTGGCCACCGGGGCCAGGCTGTCCTCGGGCTTGAACTCGCCCTCGGTCGGGCGGCCCAGGTGCGAGGTCACCATCACGGCGGCGCCGGCGTCAAGCGCCATCTGGATCGCGGGCAGCGAGGCGCGGATGCGGGTGTCCTCGGTGATGTTGCCGTCATCGTCCTGGGGCACGTTGAGGTCGGCGCGGATGAAGACTCGCTTGCCGGCGGCCTGGCCGCTGGCGCAAATGTCGGAGAAACGCAGGAATTTCATGATGTTGGTGCAACAGCTGTTTGACCGGCCAATTGTAGGAGTCGTTTGCTCTCGCGGGTCCGTTGCTGTTGGTTCGATCGCATCGCGCCAGCTCCCGCATCGGCCTAGAATGGCGGCTCAACCGGGGAGAGCACGATGAGATTTCTGGCATGGCGGCGCGGGGCCTTGGCCCTGACATTGACGGCCGCATTGAGCGGCTGCGGCTACAACGACTTCCAGCGGCTCGACGAGCAGACCGGCTCGGCCTGGGCCGAGGTGCTCAACCAGTACCAGCGCCGCGCCGACCTGGTGCCCAATCTGGTCGCGACCGTCAAGGGCGAGGCGAACTTCGAGCAGGAAACGCTCACGCGCGTGATCGAGGCGCGCTCCAGGGCGACCGCGATCCAGCTCACGCCGCAGATGCTCGAAGATCCGCAGGCCATGCAGCGCTTCCAGGCCGCGCAGGGCCAGCTCGGCAGCGCGCTGAGCCGGCTGCTGGCGGTGTCCGAGCAATACCCCACCCTGAAGGCCAACCAGGCCTTTGGCGACCTGCGCGTGCAGCTCGAAGGCACCGAGAACCGCATCACCGTCGCGCGCAACCGCTACATCCAGACGGTGCAGGAGTACAACGTGCTCGCGCGCAGCTTCCCGAGCAACCTGACCGCGATGGTCTTCGGCTACCACCCCAAGGCCGGTTTCACGGTCGCCGACGAGGCGGCGATCAAGGTGCCGCCCAAGGTCGATTTCGGCACCAGGTGATGTCAACCCTGCGCTGGCTCTGGGCCTGGCTGCTGTGCAGCCTGCTGGCTTGGCCGCTGCCGGGTTTGGCACAGCCGCTGCAAGCCATTCCGCCGCTGAGCGCGCGCGTGATCGACCAGACCGCCACGCTGACCGAGCCGCAGCGCCGGGCGCTGGAGGACAAGCTGGCCGCCTTCGAGCGCGAGCGTGGCAGCCAGGTCGTCGTCCTGCTGCTGCGCACGACCGCGCCCGAGGACATCTTCAGCTACACCCAGCGCCTGGGCGACGCCTGGAAGATCGGCCGCAAGGAGGTCGGCGACGGCGTGCTGCTGGTGGTCGCCAAGGATGACCGTACCCTGCGCATCGCCACCGCCAAGGCGGTCGAGGGCGCGATCCCCGACCTGATGGCCAGCCGCATCATCGAAGCGGTCATCACGCCGCGCTTCAAGCAGGGCGATTTTGCCGGGGGGCTCGACGCCGGGGTGGACCAGATCCTGGCCCGGCTCAAGGGCGAGGCGTTGCCGCTGCCCTCGGCCCAGGCCAAGGCCGGACCGGGCACCAACTGGGAGGAACTGCTGATCTTCATCGGACTGGCGGCGCCCGTCATCACCCGCGTGTTGCGCGGCATCCTGGGCCGGACCCTGGGCAGCCTGGTGGCGACCGGCATCGTGGGCGGCATCGTCTGGTCCTTCACCGGCTCGCTCTTCATCGCCCTGGCGGCGGCCTTGCTGGCCGGTGTCATGGGTCTGCTGATGGCCCGCCTGCCAACCCGTGGCGGCGGTTCCGGACCAGGGGGGCCGGGCGGTGGCTGGGGTGGCGGATCGGGCGGCCGAGGCGGCGGCGGTGGCTTCTCCTCGGGCGGCGGCGGCAACTTCGGCGGCGGCGGTGCTTCCGGGCGCTGGTGAAGCCGTGCCTTTCGTCGCGCACCTGTGGTCAGCCTCAGGTGCCGCCTCGCTGTAGGGGCTTGCGCTGCTGCAATAATGCGCCATGGAGCTGACCGCACCATGCGGCAGCTCATTTCATCAGATGGAGACGATTCCCATGCCGCAACAGGAAGACAAGCGCAACGAACTGCGCCGCGCCGCCCTCGAATATCACGAGTTCCCGACCCCGGGCAAGGTGGCGATCGCCGCCACCAAGCAGCTGACCAACCAGCGCGATCTGGCGCTGGCCTACTCGCCCGGCGTCGCGGCGCCCTGCGAGGAAATCGTCGCCGACCCCAACAACGCCTTCAAGTACACCAGCCGTGGCAACCTGGTCGGTGTCATCACCAACGGCACCGCGGTGCTCGGCCTGGGCGACATCGGCCCGCTGGCGGCCAAGCCGGTGATGGAAGGCAAGGGCGTGCTGTTCAAGAAGTTCGCCGGCATCGATGTGTTCGACATCGAGATCAACGAGAAGGACCCGGACAAGCTGATCGAGATCATCGCCGCGCTCGAACCGACCTTCGGTGGCATCAACCTGGAGGACATCAAGGCGCCCGAGTGCTTCTACATCGAGAAGAAGCTCAAGGAACGCATGAAGATCCCGGTCTTCCACGATGACCAGCACGGCACCGCGATCGTGGTCGGCGCGGCGCTGCTCAACGGCATCAAGGTGGTCGGCAAGGACATCAAGAGCGTCAAGCTGGTGACCTCGGGCGCTGGCGCCGCCGCGCTGGCCTGCCTGGGCCTGCTGGTCAAGCTCGGCCTGCCGCGCGAGAACATCTATGTCACCGACCTGGCCGGCGTGGTCTACCAGGGCCGCACCGAGCTGATGGACGCCGACAAGGCGCAGTACGCGCAGCCGACCGACGCGCGCACGCTGCGCGAAATCATCGCCGGCGCCGACATCTTCCTGGGCCTGTCGGCCGGTGGCGTGCTCAAGCCCGACATGGTGGCGAGCATGGCCGAGCGCCCGCTGATCTTCGCGCTGGCCAACCCCACGCCCGAGATCCTGCCCGAGGAAGTCAAGGCCGTGCGCGACGACGCGATCATGGCGACCGGCCGCACCGACTACCCGAACCAGGTCAACAACGTCCTGTGCTTCCCCTACATCTTCCGGGGTGCGCTCGATGCCGGCGCCTCGACCATCACCGACGAGATGGAAGTGGCCGCGGTGCGCGCCATTGCCGACCTCGCGCAGGCCGAGCAGAGCGACGTGGTGGCGGCGGCCTATTCGGGCGAGACGCTGGCCTTCGGTCCCGAATACCTGATCCCCAAGCCGTTCGACCCGCGCCTGATGATGAAGATCGCGCCGGCGGTGGCGCAGGCCGCCGTCGACAGCGGCGTCGCGCAGCGCCCGGTGCAGGACATGGACGCCTACCGCGAGAAGCTGCAGAGCTTCGTGTTCGCGTCGGGCACCATGATGAAGCCGGTCTACGCGATCGCCAAGAAGGCGCTGCACAAGCGCGTCGCCTACGCCGAGGGCGAGGAAGAGCGCGTGCTGCGCGCCTGCCAGGTGATGGTCGACGAGGGCCTGGCGCGTCCGACGCTGATCGGTCGCCCGGCCGTCATCGCGCAGCGGGTCGAGAAGTTCGGCCTGCGCCTCCAGGAGGGCCTGGACTATGACGTCGTCAACGTCGAGCAGGATGACCGCTACCGCGACTTCTGGCAGACCTATCACCAGCTGGCGGCGCGCAAGGGCGTGACCGAGCAGCTGGCCAAGATCGAGATGCGCCGCCGCCTGTCGCTGATCGGCGCGATGCTGCTGCGCAATGGCGATGTCGATGGCCTGATCTGCGGCACCTGGGGCACTAGCTCGATGCACCTGAACTACATCGACCAGGTGATCGGCAAGCGTCCCGGCGCGCATTGCTACGCCGCGATGAACGCGCTGATGCTGCCGGGCCGCTCGGTCTTCATCGTCGACACCCATGTCAACTACGACCCGAGCGCCGAGCAGCTGGCCGAGATCACGATGATGGCGGCGCGCAAGATCATGCGCTTCGGCATCACGCCCAAGGCGGCGCTGCTGTCGCACTCGAACTTCGGCAGTTCCGATCAGCCGTCGGCGGTCAAGATGCGCCAGACGCTCGAACTGCTGCGCGAACAGGCGCCCTGGCTCGAGGTCGACGGCGAGATGCATGGCGACGTGGCGCTCGACGCGCAGGCGCGCGCCGCCATCATGCCCAACAGCACGCTGGCGGGCGATGCCAATCTGCTGGTCTGCCCCAACGTCGATGCGGCCAACATCGCCTACAACCTGCTCAAGACGGCGGCCGGTGGCGGCATCGCGATCGGCCCGATGCTGCTGGGCGTGGCCAAGCCGGTGCATATCCTGACCGCGAGCGCGACGGTGCGCCGCATCGTCAACATGACCGCGCTGACGGTGGCCGAGGCCAACATCGGCTCGCGTGCCGTGGGTGCTGCCGCGCAGGCCTGACGCGCGATTTCCCGGTCCGACCCTGGTGCGGTGCCATGTTGCGCTGCACCAGGGTTCTTGCTTTTTGGGGCCGCTTCAGGCACACTAGCGCGCTTGAATTTCAGGGTTTACCCTCACGATTTTCGTGCGGGTTGGCCCGTGAGCGAGAGGCATCGAGGTTCGGGCGCAGCCCTTGAGCTGGGCTTGGTTGCGCCCGATCAAGCGGGCAGGAAGCCCGCGACAGACCGCTGCAACGCGAATATACCCGATCCTGTCGCCACATCTCCGACCGCCGGCGCGAGCCTGAGCCGCAGCATAGGGCGAGCGGTCGCATCATCGACAACATTGAATTGGAAAGAGACTTGCGGATGGACCAGCCACTTCGTAACGTGCGCAGCAATATCGTTCAATCGATCCGGGCTTTCACGGTCAAGGACCTGCAGGCAGCGGCCGAGCAACTCGGCCACCATTTCCTCTACGCCAACCTGGCGACCGCCACCAACAAGCAGGACGTGCTCGACCTGATCGCCCAGCAGTACACGCTGCCGTCGACCTTCGGCAAGAACTTCGATGCGCTCTACGACTGCATGACCGACGTGGTGCACAAGTCGGGCCAGCAGACCGGCTTCATCGTCGTGCTCGAGCATATCCCGACCAGCCCCAAGTTCGACAAGGAAGCGCGCGAGCTGCTGCTCGACATCTTCCGCGACATCGCCGACTACTGGAACGACCGCAAGGTGCCGTTCCGCTGCTTCTACAGCTTCTCGGTGGCGCGCGCGACCAAGGGGGCCGAGCTCGGCGCCAGCGACGAGCCGACCCTGACCGACAAGCTGGTCGACGTCAGCCCGCAGGCGCTGCGCATGAGCAGCCCCTTCAACGCCGGCTACTGGCTCAGCGCGGCCTGACGGCCAGGCTCCTGGCGGGCAGCCAGGGCCTCGTTCAGTCGCCCCCCGGCCGATCCACTTCTGATCCCGCCAGCCAAAGGCCCGTCGCAAGCGGGCCTTTGGTCCGTCTGGCGGGCCGGAAAAGTCGCACCTGCGCACCAAGGCCGGATCAGCTGCTCTGGCCGGCTTCACAGGCCTGGGCCAGCGCCACGTACTCGGCCACCGGCACCTCCTCGGCGCGGCGCTGCAGGTCGAATTGGCCGGCAAAGCCGCGCGCTTCCAGCCAGCGGCCCAGGCTGTGGCGCAGCAGCTTGCGCCGCATCGAGAACGCGACCTGCACCAGCTCCTCCAGCAGCCTGGCATCGAGCAGCGGCGGCGTCGCCAGCGGCACCATGCGCACGATCGCGCTGTCGACGCGCGGCGGCGGGTCGAAGCTCTCGGGCGGCACGAACAGCACGTTTTCCATCTCGTAGCGCCACTGCAGCATCACGCTCAGGCGGCTGTAGTCGGCCGTGCAGGGCCGGCCCACCATCCGGTCTATCACTTCCTTTTGCAGCATGAAATGCTGGTCCTGCACCACGTCGGCGACGCCGAGCAGGTGGAACAGGATCGGCGTCGAGATGTTGTAGGGCAGGTTGCCGACCACGCGCATCGGTTCCGCCCGGCTGGCCGCCAGCGCGCGGAAGTCGACCTTGAGCACGTCGGACTCGATCACGGTCAGCTGCGGGTGCGCGCGCAGCCGCACCGCGAGGTCGCGGTCGAGCTCGACCACGGTCAGCTGGCCGAGGCGTTCGACCAGTGGCTGGGTCAGCGCGGCCAGGCCGGGGCCGATCTCGACCACGAACTGGCCGGGCCTGGGGGCGATCGCGTCGACGATGGCTTCGATGATGGACTGGTCGGACAGGAAATGCTGGCCGAAGCGCTTGCGCGCCTTGTGGGGTGCGTTCACTGGGGAGGCTCGCGGTATTCGATGTAAGCCCGGCCGCGCAACTCGCGCGCCCAGGTCTCGTAGGCTTGTTCGGATTTCTGTTCGCGCAGGATGTTGCGCACCCATTCGCGCAGCTCGCGCGCGCTCAGGGGCACCTGGCGGCGTTCCTGCACCTGGATCAGGTGCACGCCGAAGCGCGACACCAGCGGCTCGGACAGCTGGCCCGGCGCAAGCTGGTTCATGACCTGCTCGAACTCGGGCACGAACATGCCGGGCTGGGCCCAGCCGAGGTCACCGCCGGCGCTGGCCGAACCGTCCTGGCTGTGCTGGCGTGCCAGCTCCTCGAAGCGGGCCGATCCGGCGGCAATGTGCTGGCGCATCTCCTGGAGCCGGGCCAGTGCCGCGTCCTGGCTCAGCTGGGCACCCGGGCGCAGCAGGATGTGGCGCACGCGCGTCTGGGTGACCACCGCGTCGGACAGGCCGCCGCTGTGCTTGTCGAGCAGCTTGAGCACATGGAAGCCGGCGCCGCTGCGCACGACCTCGGCGACCTGGCCGGGCAGCAGCGAGCGCGTGGCGTCGACGAACAGGCCGGGGTAGCGGTCGATGCCGCGCAGGCCGAGCTCGCCGCCCCGGGCCTTGTCGGCCGCGTCGGAGGACTCGCGCACCAGCGCGGCGAAGTCGGCGCCGGAACGGGCGCGCTGGGCCAGCTGCTCGGCGCGTTGGCGCAGGCGCTCGACCGTGGCGTCGTCAGAGTCCTCGGGCACCCGGACCAGCAACTGGGCCAGGTTGATCTCGGCCAGCTCGGGGCTCTGGTGTTCGGCCAGGTAGGCATCGATTTCCGGCTCACCGATCCTGATCCGGTTGTCGACCTCGCGCTCGCGCAAGCGCTGCAGCAGCATCTCGTTGCGCAGGTCGGCACGGAAAGCCTCGGCATCCTGTCCCGTGGCCTTGAGGCGCACGTGCAGTTGTTCGACGCTCAGACCGTTCTGGCGCGCGATGTTCTCTTCGGCCTGCGTCAGTGTGGCGGCGTCGATCCTGAGCCCCTGCTCGGCCGCGGCCTGCAGCATGGCGCGCTCCAGGATCAGCCGCTCCATGACCTGGGGCAGCAGTTCGGCGCGTGGTGGCTGCTGGGCGCCGCCGGTGGGAGGCTGCAGTCGCGCGAGGCGGGCGTGCACCTCGTGGTTGGTGATCGGCTCGGAATTGACCAGCGCGACGACATGGTCGGCCGGCATGGCCTCTGCCGCAGGCGCCGACGGGCCGGCAGCCACGACGGGTTGGACCGGCTGGGGGACCACCGCAGGCTGGGCAACGGTCTTGGCCGGTGGCTTGGTCGCCGCAACAGCCAGGCCGCCGGACAGCAGCAGCGCGGTCGCCAGTGCAAGGGATTTATTCATAACGCTCGAACCGGCTGGGCGGGTTGATTTCTTCACGCAGGTATTGATAGCGGGGCACATTGTTGCGCAGGGACTGCAGCGGGCTCGATCCGATGCGGGTGAAATCCGAGAACTCGAGCTGGAACATGATGCGCTGGTTGGCACTGCTGGTGCTGTTTTGCAGCCGCTCGACCACGACCCGGCCGATCCAGCAGCCCGCATCGTATTCGAAGCCCGCCAGCAGATCGACGATCCGGCTTTCGGGCAGACTGTAGTTGATCCGGCCCACGCTGTACCACTGTTGCGGCCCGAGGCCGCGGCCCGCCACGCCGGCCGGCGTCGTACCGAACAGGGCCTGCAGCGGCCATTGCCAGCCCAGGTCGAGCTGGCGGCTGGCATCGCTGGCCGATTGCTGCGACTGCTGCTTGACGCGGTAGCCGGCGTTGAGCACCCGGTAGGGTCCCGGCAGATAGCGCAGGCCCAGCGTGCTGCGGGTCGATTCGCCGGATTCCGGGTTGTACTGCAGTTCCGCGCTGGCCGACCATTGCGGTGTCCATTGCACGCGTGCGCCCAGCAGCAGGTCGGTCAGGCCGGATGCAACAGTCGATTCGCCGGGTAGCGTGACCCGCTGTTCGCGGAAGCGGTAGCGCTGTGCGATCCCCAGGCTCAGCAGCTCGGCGCCGGTTTCGGGCTGTAGCAGCCGGGTGGTGGCGCCCAGCGTCAGCGCGTCGAGGTCGGCGATGCGGTCGTTGCCGGCGTAGGGGTTGGGCAGGTATACGGTCGCCAGGCTGAAGCCGAACGGGGCGTTGTCGTAGCTCGGCAGGTAGCCCTGCTCACGGTAGGGCGTGCGCGAGTAGTAGAGCCGCGGCTCCAGCGTCTGCACCAGATCGCGACCGAAGAAGCGCGCGTCGCGTTCGAAGAACAGGCCGCTGTCCAGGCTGAGCGTCGGCAACGCCAGCCCCTGGCTGGACTGGCCACTGCCGATCGCCTGGTCGAACTGGTACTGGCGTGCGTGCAGCTGCAGCCCGGGCTTGACGAACCAGCCCGGCGCTTGCCAGGTCTTGCTCAGCTGGGCCAGCACGAGCGCACGATCGCCACCGAGCACCGTCGCGCTCTTGCCGTCGCCGATCTGGATGGTACGGTCGGTCGCGAAGCGCGTCAGCTCGGTCTGCAGCGATCCTTCCCAGTCCGGGTTGCCGGCCAGACTGAAGGGGGCCGGAGCCAGGCGCGCCGCCAGCGAAGGCACGCGGTCATAGGGCGCGACGATCTGGGCCGCCGGAGCGGGATCCTGCAGCGTCTGCCAGCTGTAGCTGCCGGCCGAGAACGACCAGTCGCCGCGGCCCCAGTTCAGCACCGCCTCGCTCGGCAGCAGGCGCTGTGTCAGCCCCAAGCCCTTGCCCGCGCGCGGAAAATCGCGCCAGTAGTTGTCGTCGCTGACCCGGTTCAGGTTCAACCTCAAGCCCAGATGGTCGATGCCCGGTACGCTGGAAAAGCCTTGCCGGTGCTGGATCGAGGCGCTCCAGCGATCGGCGTCACGCAGCTTGTCGCCTGGCATGTAGGCGCCACTCAGCTCGCCGCTGAAGTCGGATTCGAGGTAGCGGAACTCGCCGCCCAGGTCGACCCCGCGCTTGCTCATCAGCGTGGGCGTGAGCGTCGCGTCGCGCCGCGGCGCGAGGTTCAGGTAGTAGGGCAGCGCGACTTCGATTCCGCTCTGGGTCGCGATGTTGAGGCTGGGCGGCAGCAGTCCCGAGCGCCGCTGGTCGGACAGCGGGAACTCCACATAGGGCGCCCCCAGTATCGGCAGTCCCTTGAAATGCAGCACGCCGCCGTGCGCGGTCCCGGTATCGGTCGCGGTGTCGAACTCCATCCGGCTGGCCGACAGCCACCAGTCGGGCTTCCAGGGGCCCGAATCGGGGCGCGAGCAGGTCGAGTAGACGGCGCGTTCGGCGCTGGACTGGTTCGGCCCCAGGAAGTCCAGCCGGCTCGCCTCGCCCTGCCCGCCGTTCTTGAGCAGCGTGAAGCGGGGCTGGAGGAAATACCCTTCGTTGCTGTCGAGCTTGAGCTTGAGCTCGCTGCCCTGGTAGATGTTGCCAAGCCGGTTGACGCGCACCCCGCCGCTGGCGTGCACGGTATCGTTGGCGACCTGGTGTTCGAGCCGATCCGCCTTGAGCACCAGGTCGTGGCGGCGCAGTTCGGCATGACCCTCGACCCGGGTCTGCACGTCGGTCTGGCCCTCGATGCGGTCGCCGAGCAGGAAGGTCGGTCCCGCCAGCTCGCGGCCGCCGGGCAGACGCTCCTGCAATTGCAGGCTGGGCTGCAGCGCCAGTCCGGGCTCGGCGCCACTGGACTGCGCGGCAGCCGGGCCCAGCAGCGCACCGCCGGCCGCCAGCAGCAGGGCGCTGCGCGCAGCGGCGCTGAGGGGGCGCAGGGGTATCTGCAGCGGGGCGGCGGTGTTGGACTCTGGTGGCACGGATGGGCGTACTGGATGGGGCGCGCGGCGCCGTTCGTAGAATAGCTGGACAATTATCCGCTGCGCCGTAAGACCTCTTCCAAGTCGGTCGGGTGGTAGCCCTGGAGCCGAAGGCGCCCGACTTGGGGGAGGATATAAGGCGCTCCAGATCCATACTTTGGGTCAAGAGGTCAGTTCGTTGGGCGTTCACTATACTTGGATCAACATGAAACCCGACGTTTCGCACACGGTTCGCACCTTGCGCCTGCGCTTGAAAGACAAGCACAGCGCGTTGCTGCTCGAACACGCGCGCGCGGTCAACTGCGTGTGGAGCTTCTGCAACGAGCTGTCGGTCAAGCACTTCGAGCGCCAGCGCGCCTTCCTGTCGGCCCACGACATGCAGCCCTATACCAAGGGCGCCGGCAAGGAGCTGGGCTTGCATTCGCAGACGGTGCAAACCATTCAGGAAGAATACGTGACGCGCCGCAAGCAGTTCAAAAAAGTGAAACTGCGCTGGCGCGTCTCAGGCGGTGCTCGGCGCTCGCTGGGCTGGATCCCGTTCAAGGCCAGTGCGGTGCGCTACAAGGTCGGGCAGGTGTGGTACGCCGGCCAGCCGCTGTCGCTGTGGGACTCCCACGGCTTGAGCCACTACGAGCTTGGCGCGGGCTCCTTCAGCGAGGACAGTCGCGGTCGCTGGTACTTCAACGTGACCGTGAAAACACCTGAGCTCGTCGGCCCGCCGGCCCCGAAACCCATCACCTCTGTAGGCATTGACCTGGGGCTCAAGGCTTTCCTGACCACCAGCGACGGCGAGGCGGTCGATGCGCATCGCTTCTACCGCGACCTGGAGCCCCAGCTTGCCACTGCCCAGCGGGCAGGCAAGAAACACCGTGTCAAGGCACTCCACGCGAAGGTCGCGAACCGTCGCAAAGATGCCTTGCACAAACTCAGTACCCGGCTGGTCAACAGCTATGGGGCGATCTTTGTTGGCGACGTGAACGCTTCAGGCCTGGCACAGACACGGATGGCGAAATCCGTGCTCGACGCAGGCTGGAGCCAGTTCAGAACCATGCAGCAGTACAAGTGCGATGACGCAGGCGTATGGTTCGAGGAAGTCAACGAAGCGTATACCACCCAGACCTGTTCGTGCTGTGCAAGCCGCACGGGACCGAAAGGTGCCGCAGGTCTTGGAATAAGGGGATGGCAGTGCGAAGCGTGTGGAACAGTTCACGACCGGGATACCAACGCCGCCCAGAACATCCTCGCGCGCGGACTAGCGCGTCTTGCAGAAGGAACTCCGAAATGGAGCGCCGTCGGGAGCATAAACTCCCCGGCACTTCAGGCCGGGGAGTAGTCAACCACGAGGCCCGCGTCGCGGGTCGTTGTCGCAAGCGCCGGCCTGCGGCGCGCCAGATTCCAGCTTATACATGTCACAAGCCCATCCCGCCCATCCGTCTTCCATTGTCTGGACCGACCCGCGGCGCCAGGCCGCCTTCGAGGCCTGGCTGGACCGCGCGGCCGCCGCGCACGGTCTGTTGCCGGTCAGCCTGCGCCTGGCCTCGGCCGATGCCAGCTTCCGGCGCTATTTCCGCATCGATGCGGCCGAGGGTGGCACGCGCGTGATCATGGACGCTCCGCCCGAGCAGGAAAACTGCCGCCCCTTCGTCCAGGTCGCCGCCTTGCTGCGCGAGGCCGGCGTGCGCGTGCCAGCCGTGCTGGACTGGGACCAGGCGCAGGGTTTCATGCTGCTCGACGACCTCGGCGACCGGACCCTGCTGAGCGCGCTCGACCCGAGGCAGCCGGACGCCGCCTTGCCCTATTTCAAGGATGCGACCACCGCGCTGCTGGACCTGCAGCGCATCGCGCGCCCGGACTGGCTGCCGGCCTACGACGCCGCGCTGCTGCAGCGCGAGCTGCAGCTGTTTCCCGACTGGTACCTGACCCGGCACAAGGGCATTGCGCTCGATGACGCGATGCGCGCGACGCTGGACAAGACCTTCGCGCTGGTGGTCGAGCGCAACCTGGCCGCGCCCCAGGTGCTGGTGCACCGCGACTTCATGCCGCGCAACCTGATGTTGCCGCGCGCGGGCTTCGAGCCGGCCGATCCGGCGCGGCGCCTCGGCGTGCTCGACTTCCAGGACGCGGTCTGGGGCCCGATCACCTATGACATCGCCTGTCTGACGCGCGACGCCTTCCTGAGCTGGGAGGAGGATTTCGTGCTCGACATCACGATCCGCTACTGGGAGCGCGCGCGCAAGGCCGGCCTGCTCGACTTCGACGGCTGGAGCGAGGATTTCGGCGCCTTCTACCGCGCGGTCGAGTGGATGGCGCTGCAGCGCCACCTCAAGGTCGCCGGCATCTTCGCGCGCCTGACGCTGCGCGACGGCAAGCCCCAGTACCTGGCCGACGCGCCGCGCTTCATCCACTACCTCCGCAGCACCGCGCTGCGCTACCGCGAGCTTGGGCCCCTGCTGCGCCTGATCGACAAGGTCGAGGGCTGGGAAGTCGCGACCGGCTTCGCCTACGGTCGGGTCTGAGAGGTCCAACGATGCCGCGCATCCACCAGCCCCAGGCCCTGCAGGCCGACCTGCGGTTCGAACTCACGCCCGAGGGCGCGCGCCATGTCCAGGTGCTGCGCCTGCAGCCAGGCGACGGCATCACGCTGTTCGGCGATCCGGTCGCGGGCGGCGAGTGGGACGCCACCGTGCTCAGGATGGGCCGCAGCAGCGTCGAGGTCGAGGTCGGCGCGCACCAGGCGCTCGAGCGCGAACCGGCGCGCGCCGTGCATCTGGCGGTCGGCATGCCGGCCAACGATCGCATGGACTGGCTGGTCGAGAAGGCGACCGAGCTCGGTGTCGCCAGCATCCAGCCGCTGATGACCGAGCGCAGCGTGCTGCGTCTTAAGGCTGAGCGCGCCGACAAGAAGCAGGCGCATTGGCAGGCGGTCGCGGTCGCGGCCTGCGAGCAGTGCGGCGGCAACCGCGTGCCGCTGATCCATCCGGTGCGTACGCTCGATGACTGGCTGTGCCAGCCAGCACCCGAGGGCCTGCTGCGCGGCGTGCTGTCGCTGGCGCCGGGCTCCAGGCCGCTGCTGCAGGTCGCGGCCACCGATCCGGCCGCGCCGCTGCTGCTGGTGCATGGCCCCGAGGGCGGCCTGTCGCCGCAGGAGGAGCAGGCCCTGCTGGCGCAGGGCTACGCGCCGCTGACGCTGGGGCCGCGCGTGCTGCGCGCCGAGACCGCGGCGATCGCCGCGCTGGCCGCGCTCGCGCTGGCTGGCGCTTGAGCCGGCGCCAGGCTCAGCGCCTGGTTGGCGACTCACTTCCAGCGCGTAGCTTCCAGGCTGACGCTGCCCTTGTCGCTGCTCAAGGTGAGCACCTGGTCGTGGATCGTGGCCTGCAGTTGCATGCTGCGCTCGGCTAGACCTTCGAGCTCCTGCGCCGCCTCGGTCGGCAGGCGCCAGACCTGCAGCTTGTCGAGCCGGCTCAGCTTGCTCTCCATGCCCTTCCACCAGATATCGGCCTGGTGGGCGTAGACATAGAGCCGCACCGCGTCGGCCTGGCTGCAGGCCTTCAGCAGCGGCTTGTCCTCGGGCTGGCCAACCTCGATCCAGAGCCGCTTGCGGCCGGTGAAGTCGGTCAGGTGCACGTCCGGGTCGGTCACGTCGGACAGGCCGGCGCCGAAGGCCAGGGTGCCGTCGCCGCCGCAGATATCCTGCAGCTCGTGCGCGTTGAGCGCGAGCGCGACCAGCCGCACCATCATGCGCTGGTCGGTCTCGCTCGGGTGGCGCGCCAGCGTCAGGCCGTGGTCGGCGTAGTAGCCGTGGTCGATGTCGGCGATCTGCAGGTTCGCCTTGAAGATGGTGGACTTGATGGCCATCGGGTTTCCTTTATGCGGTGACCGACGGGTCGGTGTGGATCAGTTCGAGCGGATAGCGGCGCCCTGCCAGGTGGTCCTCGATGCACTGCAGCACCAGCGGGCTGCGGTGCCGCGCGCGGCTGGCGCGCAGCTCGTCGGGCGTCAGCCAGAGCGTGCGCACGATGCCCGAGTCGAGCTCGGCGCCGGGAACCGGGTCGCCAAGTTGGCCGCAGAAGGCGAAGCGCATATAGGTCACGTCGCCGGCATCGCCTGGCAGCACCGAGCGCGCCAGGTAGATGCCGACCAGCGCCTCGGGCTCGAAGGCGTGCGTGGTTTCCTCCAGCGTCTCGCGCCGGCAGCCCTGCACCGGGCTTTCGCCAGGGTCGAGGTGGCCGGCCGGGTTGTTCAGCCGCAGGCCCTCCGGGGTGTGTTCTTCGACCAGCAGGTAGCGGCCGTCGCGTTCGATGATCGCGGCGACCGTGACGCTGGGTTTCCATCTCGTGTTCATGGCCCGATTATCACCAGCGCGCGAAAGAGGACCTGCGCGACGCCGGCCGCGCCCCAAAAACGAACCCGGCCGCAGCCGGGTTGTCGACAGCCCAGGGCCGATGAAGGCCGCTGGCCGAGGTCGGAGCTTCACGCGATGTGCAACTTTCTGATGCCCGAAGTTGCCCTCCGAAATAGGGGAGGAGCATGTGTGCCAACCGGCGTATCGTGGGGGTTTCCCAGCAATTCTCAATTTGGCCGAACGAGAGCAAACTGGAGGCGTAGAGACTTCTGACAGAGGCTGTCATGGCTGGAGTGGTCAAGGGCAAGACGCTGGATTTCGCGCAAGTGATGCATCGGGTGCGCG
>NZ_JAQTZS010000050.1:0-1750 GCF_028687635.1 Malikia sp.
CCACAGACGTGAAGCTGCGCTTCATGCAGGACAAGCGCTTCAACGCCGACCACGTCAAGGTGGTCACGGAGAGCGGCACGGTGTTCCTGATGGGCATCGTCAAGCGCGCCGAGGCCGACGCCGCGACCGAGGTCGCGAGCACCACCGGCGGGGTGCAGCGCGTGGTCAGGCTGTTCGAATACCTCGACTAGGGATGTATCCCGCGCCCGCCTTCGAGCACAAGCTGTGCCGGCCGGAGCACTTCGCCGAGCGCGCCGCCCTGCTGCCGCGCCCGCTGGTGTTCACCAACGGTTGCTTCGACGTGCTGCACCGCGGCCATGTGACCTACCTCGCGCAGGCACGCGCGCTGGGCGCCGCGCTGATCGTGGGGGTGAACAGCGACGCCTCGGTGAAGCGCCTCGGCAAGGGCGGCGAACGGCCGGTCAACCCACAGGACGACCGCATGGAAGTGCTCGCCGCGCTGGAATCGGTCAGCCTGGTGGTTCCGTTCGACGAAGACACGCCGCTTAACCTGATCCTCGCCTGCCGTCCCGGCGTGCTGGCGAAGGGCGGCGACTGGCAGATCGAAAACATCGTCGGCGCGCGCGAGGTGCAGGGCTGGGGCGGCAGGGTGCACAGCATCCCGTTCCTGCACGAGCGTTCCACCACCGCGCTGCTGAACAAGATCCGCTCGCTATGAGCACGACCCGCTGAAATCAAGCGACGCATTGAAGGAGCATTAGAAATGGCTGAAACCCACTTTGGTTTTGAAACCGTCGCCGAGGAAGAAAAGGCCAAACGCGTCGCGGGCGTGTTCGACTCGGTCGCGAGCAAATACGACATCATGAACGACCTGATGTCGGTCGGCCTGCACCGCATCTGGAAGCGCTTCGCGGTCGGCGTCAGCGGCGTGCGCGAGGGGCAGCGCGTGCTCGACGTGGCGGGCGGCTCGGCGGACCTGTCGCGGCTGTTCCTCAAGAAGGTCGGCGCGAGCGGCCAGGTCGTGCTCACCGACATCAACAACGCCATGCTGCGCGTCGGCCGCGACCGCCTGCTCGACGAAGGCATCGCCACGCCGACCGCGCAATGCGATGCCGAGCACCTGCCGCTCCCCGACAACTACTTCGACTGCGCCAACATCGCCTTCGGCCTGCGCAACGTCACGCACAAGGACGCCGCGCTGCGCGAGATGCGCCGCGTGGTCCGCCCCGGCGGGCGCGTCATCGTGCTGGAATTCTCCAAGATCGCCAAACCGCTGGAGCCGTTCTACGACGCCTACTCGTTCAAGCTGCTGCCCAAGATCGGCGAGCTCGTCGCCAACGACGCCGACAGCTACCGCTACCTCGCCGAATCTATCCGCATGCACCCCGGGCAGGAGGAACTGAAGCAGATGATGGAAGAGGCCGGGCTGGAGCGCGTCGAATACTTCAACCTGACGGGCGGTGTGGTGGCGGTGCACCGGGGGTATAAACTCTAAGCCTTGCCCCATGCGGCCTTGACATATTAACGTGGCTCGTTAATATGTGCGCATGATCAAAACGTTCCGATGCCTCGACACCGAGGCGCTGTTTAACGGCAAGCGCGTCGCACGCTTCGTGAATTTCGAGCGGGCTGCGCTGCGCAAACTGGAACAGCTCGATCTGGCGTTGACCATCGAAGATATGCGCATCCCGCCGGGAAATCGATTGGAGGTATTGAAAGGCTACCGTGCCCGACAGTGGAGCGTTCGCATCAATGATCAGTGGCGGGGGTGTTTCCGTTTCGAGGACGG
>NZ_JAQTZS010000050.1:1760-2632 GCF_028687635.1 Malikia sp.
ACTACCATTGAAAGGAACCCTCATGCGTAAAATTGCCCCCGTGTCACCCGGCGAAATGCTGGAAGAAGAATTTCTGAAACCCCTGGGGATGACCAAATATCGCCTCGCCAAGGAAATCGGCGTGCCGCCACAACGCATCGGCGATATTGTCTCCGGCAAGCGCGGCATCACCGCCGACACCGACCTCAGGCTGTGCCGCTTCTTCGGCATGTCGGACGGCTGGTGGCTGCGCCTCCAGGCAAAATACGATACCGAAATGGCGAGGGACGCTTTGGCTGATGTATTGAAAAAGATTCATCCGCTGGAACGGATTGCCGCGTGACGAGCGGCAAAGAGGTGCACTGACGTAATGGCAGCAAAGATCACTCCACGGCTCATCGAGTTAACCTACGAGGCCGCCCTCAAGTCATTTTGGCGCAAAGAGGCACTCCGTAAGTTTCTGCGGGCTTCTCATGTAGCGGAAAAATTTATGGCTACGTGGGCATCCGATGAAACGAAACGAGATTTTCTTGATAGAGCCTTTCAGGCGCTTCAAGCGTCAGATCGGGGCAAGGCCGTAATCTTCGAAATAGCGCGATTTCTGTCAGAGCAGACGACATTCCCAGATTTACGCAATTGGGAGGGCTCTGCGCAGATGATTGCCGAAGCGACAAAAGCGGTTGTAGAACTGAAGGCGTACCTTAAATCACAAGACGAGAACATTCGGGACGAAAGAGAGCGGGAGGAGGCCAAGGCGAAAGCTCGCGATGAGCGCCAAAAAATTCAACGGAGCCTGACGGACAAGATCAGACTACAACAACGTTTGGATACCCTTCATTCGGCGGTAGGAACACAACAAGGGGGGTACGACTTCCAAGATTGGTTCTATGACC
>NZ_JAQTZS010000023.1 GCF_028687635.1 Malikia sp.
ACGAAAGGGTGACGGAGAACCGGGAGCCAAGGCGATCTGGCTGGGCATGCAGGATGTGGCCGTCTTTGTCGAAGGCATACGGTATGCGCGCCAAGCCGGTGGGATCTGACTTATGTATAACGGGATGGGCTTCAGGGCATCGGGAGTCAGCACGACCGGCACAGGCGCAGTTCTCCAAAATTTCTTGCAACTTGGTGGCATTTGCCTCATGCTTATTGGCGGACTTGATTGGTGGATATTCTCACGTGGTCGGTAGCATAGTGTTTTGAGTTCTTGTAATCAGCACGTCGTACCCTCTAGCCGCGTCATCGCAATGCCGTCCGACCTGATAATCCTTAGCTGCACCTGACTCGCCTACGGCGAGCCGGTGAACTAACACGTTAGCCTCCAGGAGAAAGTATGCAGAGTTACCTCTACCTCAATGAGAATCGTATCAAGAGCGTATTCTCTCAGTTAACGGATGGGCTAGTCACTAAGACGAATGTCGAGTCGTCAAAGTCCGTCGAAGCCGGGATTGGCGCGAGCCTGCTGGGGATGCTCACACCTTCACTGAAGGCGACCAAGGCTGGAAAGCAGTCAACAGAGAAGGTGATGGCACCCGAGAACATGGTCGCACACCTCATAAAGATCATTCCCAAAACGGGGAAGGCCAAGTTGCTTACTACACAAGAGGACTGGAGATCTGTGTATAAAGGAGATCTAGTTGTGTTTCATGGAGAACTCGAATTCGATTCATTTGGGCATACAAAGCAGGAACTCTGGGATGCCTCATGCGAAGAACTGGGACAACGGAAGTTGCGTCACGACCTTCGACTAAAGGGCCAGATCGGCGGAAAGTATGTTGAGATACCTTTCTCATCTAACTGGGTAACAGGCCCGTCTCAATTCACGATGCTTTGTCACGCGGAGTTTGATTCACTAGAGGGCCTTGCAATCGTCATGACAGACCCGGAAAGCAAGCCGGTAATGCTTCAGCCGTTGGCATTTGGGAATTGTTTCATTGCGCCCGACGGAGAAACTGAAGGCTAACCCTTCATTCCAGCTGACCACCTTCCGCGGACGCTGAATTCAAACGTTGAACGACAGCTTTCCTCAAAGCTCAATGTCGGCATTGGGTCGAAACCTGCCGGTCGCGGCGAAGTTTTTTCTGACCGCTCCTAGCCTGAACCCGTCATCGACTCAACGGGTTCGGTGGTGGTCAACTGCTGGCAGATTTCCGTCGATCATTGCACATACGGTGTGCTCAGTCACGCCCATGACTATCGTTCCCAGGGCGATCGCGCTATGTTGAGTCTGGCGAGATTTGACCGAACAGGATCTGCTGGCGGTAGTCGAGGCTGGTGCCGGCGCGCATCTTGCGCCGGCGTATGCTCACGTTGCTGCTGTCGTTGTCGCGCAGCAGGTTCAGCGCGGCCCGGCGAATGACGGCCAGATTGGCCGCCGAATGGTCCTTGCGCGCCCGATGGGCATCCTCGCCGAACTGCACGTCCAGCACCCAGTGCTGCTGGTTCTCGATGCGCCAGTGCTCGCGTATCGCCTGCGCGATGCGCGCGGGCTCCCTGATCGAGCACAGGTAGTAGCGCCGCTGCACGCTGGCATGCAGACGGGCCTTGCCGGCAGGCTCGCGCGTGGACTCCACCATCGCCACGGCCTTGAGCCCCGCCCATTCGGGCTTGGCTTCGAGCCAGTCGAGCTCGGTGCTCACGACCACGCGGCGCGTCTCCAGCCGTCCATGCTCCTTCTCGACGGACTCGACCTGATACACATCGCCGCTCGCATCACAGTAATCGAGCCAGCTCGCGACGTCCTCGTGCAGCGTCGGGTGGTTGTCCTTGAGGGCCAGCACATAGTCGGCCTTGTGCTCGACGATGGCCTGTGCGACCGACTTCTGGCAGCCCATGGCATCGATCGTCACGACCGCGCCGGCCAGCTCGAGCTGGGCCAGCAGATCCGGAATCGCGTTGATTTCGTTGGACTTGTCCGCCACCGCCTGCACGCCCAGCACCAGGCGCGCCTGCGTGGCGAACGCGCTCATCAGATGTACCGGTGGCTGCTGCCCGTCCCGACTCCCTCGCAGGCTTTTGCCATCGAGCGCGACCTGCTGCCCCGCCAGAGCTGGCAGGGACTGCCGCATCCACTGACCAAAGGCGCTCGCAAACGCCTGGCGATCGATGCGTCCCATCACGTCGCTCAAGGTGTCGTGCGACGGAATGCCGTTGCGCAGCTCCAGGAAACCGCGCAGCCAGGTCTCGTTCTCGCAACCGAAGTCCTCGATACTGACCCAGTCCTCGAAGCCGCACAGCACCGCGCACAGCGTGATCATCACGATGTCCTCGAGCTTGTGCAGCTTGTTGCGGGTCTGCCGCCTGGGGTCGGGCAACTCGGCGAAGTAGGTCTGGGGGTTGGCAAGCATGCCTTCAGTATCCACCCGGCCAGCTCAATAGCCCAGTCTCAGATCATTCCCGGGCTACATAGCGCAATCGCCCTAGGCCAATCCGGCCCGGATCGAGCACGTCGGTTGGCAGGCTCTAAAATGAGACTTTTGACTTCCTGTCGCCTGCGGCCCATTCCCGCAGCGGCCTCATTCATGGCCTCTATCCTTGCGCTCCGGGAGCTTGTCCCGTCCGCCTGCCGTTTCGGCCTGCCCCTCAAGCGGGGGATGGCGCAATGAGCGGGACCTCCGCCGATTTCAGCCAATGGAGCACGGCGCGTCTGGCCGAGGTCGAGCGCCTGCTGGAGCAGTGGGTGCCCGCGGCGGCTCCGGCCGGCCTGGGCGCCGCGATGCGCTATGCGGTGCTCGACGGCGGCAAGCGCCTGCGTCCGCTGCTGGTGCTGGCGACCGCCGAAGCGGTGGCCGGCGCGCTGCCGCCTGCGGGCGCCGCCGCCTGGCGCGCGGCCTGCGCGCTTGAGCTGATCCACGCCTACTCGCTGGCGCACGACGACCTGCCTTGCATGGACAACGACGTGCTGCGGCGCGGCAAGCCGACCCTGCATGTGCGGTTCGGCGAGGCGCTGGCGCTGCTCGCGGGCGACGCGCTGCAGGCGCTGGCCTTCGAGCTGCTGTTGCCGCCAGAGGCCTCGCTGGAGCCGGCGCTGATGGTGCGTCTCTGTCGCCTGCTGGCGCGGGCCGCGGGCTGGGACGGCATGGCCGGCGGCCAGGCGATCGACCTGGCCGGCGTGGGCCAGCTGCTGGACCAGACCCGGCTGGAGGACATGCACCGCCGCAAGACCGGCGCGCTGCTGCTGGCCAGCGTCGAGATGGGCGCCGTCGCCTCCGGTGCCAACGAGTCCGCGCTGCAGGCGCTGGGCCGCTATGGCCGCGCGCTCGGGCTGGCCTTCCAGGTGGTCGACGACATCCTGGACGTGACCGCCGACTCGGCCACGCTGGGCAAGACCGCCGGCAAGGACGCCGCCGCCGACAAGCCCACCTTTGTCTCGCTGCTCGGGCTGGAGGCGGCGCAGGCCTATGCCGACCGCCTGCTGGCGCAGGCGCATGAGGCGCTGGAACAAGCCGGCCTGCGACGGGCCGATCACCTGCACGCCATCGCTGACTGGGTCGTGCGCCGCAATCACTGACAAGCCAGCCGCTGCGCTGCCTGCCGACCCTCGCTACACGAGAACCCCGAACAATGACCGGTTTGCTGTCCACCATCGATTCTCCGGCCGATCTGCGCCGACTGACGCGCGCCCAACTGCCCGCGCTGGCGACCGAGCTGCGCGATTTCCTGCTGCACAGCGTCGCGCGCACCGGCGGCCACCTGAGCTCCAACCTCGGCACGGTCGAGCTGACCATCGCGCTGCACTATGTCTTCAACACGCCCGAGGACCGCATCGTCTGGGATGTGGGCCATCAGACCTATCCGCACAAGATCCTGACTGGCCGGCGCGAGCGCATGGGCAGCCTGCGCCAGCTCGGCGGCATCAGCGGCTTTCCGCTGCGCAGCGAGAGTCCGTACGACGCCTTCGGCACCGCGCACTCGTCGACCAGCATCTCGGCCGCGCTCGGCATGGCGATGGCTGCCAGGCAAAAGGGTGAGGACCGGCAGGCGATCGCCGTCATCGGCGACGGCGCGATGACCGCCGGCATGGCCTTCGAGGCGCTCAACAACGCGGGCGTGCTCGACGGCAAGCTGCTGGTGATCCTGAACGACAACGACATGTCGATCAGCCCGCCGGTCGGCGCGTTGAATCGCTACCTGGCCCAGCTGATGAGCGGGCGCTTCTACTCGGCGGCCAAGCAGGTTGGCAAGCAGGTGCTGGCCAAGGCGCCGCACCTGTTCGAGCTGGCCAAGCGGCTGGAGGAGCAGGCCAAGGGCCTGGTGGTGCCGGCCACGCTGTTCGAGAAGTTCGGCTTCAACTACATCGGTCCGATCGACGGCCATGACCTCGAATCGCTGCTCCCGACGCTGGAGAACATCAAGCAGCTCGAAGGCCCGCAGTTCCTGCATGTGGTGACCAAGAAGGGCCGGGGCTACGACCTGGCCGAGGCCGACCCGGTGGCCTACCACGGCCCGGGCAAGTTCGATCCCAAGGTCGGCCTGCAGCAGCCGGCCACCGCCCCGAAGCCGACCTTCAGCCAGGTGTTCGGCCGCTGGCTGTGCGACATGGCCGCGCATGACCAGCGCCTGGTCGGCATCACGCCGGCGATGCGCGAGGGCTCGGGCATGGTCGAGTTCCACCAGCGCTTCCCGGACCGCTACTACGATGTCGGCATCGCCGAGCAGCATGCGGTCACCTTTGCCGCCGGCCTGGCCTGCGAGGGCATCAAGCCGGTGGTCGCGATCTACTCGACCTTCCTGCAGCGCGCCTACGACCAGCTGGTGCACGACGCCGCGCTGCAGAAGCTGCCGATGGTGCTGGCGCTGGACCGCGCCGGCCTGGTCGGCGCCGACGGCCCGACCCACGCCGGCGCCTACGACATTCCCTTCCTGCGCTGCATCCCCAACGTCAGCATCGCCTGTCCGGCCGACGAGGCCGAGTGCTACCGCCTGCTGTCGACCGCCTACGCCCAGGATCACCCGGTCGCGGTGCGCTACCCGCGCGGCAGCGGCACCGGTGCCGCCTTGCCCGATGACCTTGCAGGGCTGCCGTTCGGCAAGGGCGAGCTGCGCCGTCAGGGCCAGCGCGTCGCGATCCTGGCCTTCGGCACCCTGCTGCAGCCGGCGCTGGTGGCCGCCGAGGCGCTCGACGCCACCGTCGTCAACATGCGCTGGGCCAAGCCGCTGGACCGCGAGCTGCTGCTGCAGGTCGCGCGCAGTCACGAGCTCATCGTGACGATCGAGGAGGGCGCGATCGCCGGCGGCGCCGGTTCGGCGGTGCTCGAAGCCCTGCAGGTGGCGCGCCTGCCCTTGCCAGTGCTCCAGCTGGGACTGCCCGACCGCTTCATCGAGCATGGCGACCACGGCCAGCTGCTGACCGGGCTGGGCCTGGATGCCGAGGGCATCGAGCGCAGCGTGCGCGCCTGGCTGGCGCCCGCCGAGCCGCAGCCAGGAGTCGCAGCTTGAGGCGTCGCCGCGTCGTGCAGCAAGCCGGCCTGGCCGGCATCCTGGCCGCCTGCGCTGCGCCGGCCGTCCATGCCCAGCCGGTCGTGCGCTGGCGCCTGGCCACGGCCTTTCATGCCACGCTCGACGCCATTCATGGCGGCACCGAGCAGTTCGCGCGTCAGGTCGGCCTGTTGTCGGGCGGTCGGCTCCAGGTCACCCTGCTGCCCAACGAGGAGCCGATCCCGCATCTGGCCCAGCTTGAGGCACTGCAGCAGGGCGAGATCGATGCGTTGCACGCGGTGCCCAGCTATTTCGTGGGCCTCGACGAATGCTTTGCCTTCGACAGCGCCATTCCCTTCGGCCTCAACAGCCGGCAGATGAACGCCTGGCAGCTCGAAGGCAATGGCCTCAGGCTGCTGCGGGATTTCTACGCGCCGCACCAGATCGTCAACTTCCCGATGGGCAACTCCGGCGCGCAGATGGGCGGCTGGTTCCGGCGCGAGTTGCACTCGGCGGGCGATCTGCAGGGGCTGCGCATGCAGATCGACGGACTGGGCGCGCGCGTGCTGCAGGCGCTAGGCGGCTCGCCGCAGCAGATGGCGATGGGCGAGCTCGTCGGTGCGCTGGAGCGCGGCGCGCTCGATGCCGTTGAATGGGTGGGGCCCCACGACGACCGCAAGCTGGGTCTGGGCCGGGTCGCGCGTCATTACTACTACCCGGGCTGGTGGGAAGGCGGATCCCAGCTCAGCCTGTACTGCAATCTCAAGGCCTGGCGCGCCCTGGCGCCCGAACTCAAGGCCGTGGTCGAGGCGGCTGCCCAGTGCGTCCATGCCACCATCCAGGCGCGCTACGACCTGCTCAACCCGGTGGCGCTCAAGCAGCTGGTGGCGGCGGGCGCCAAGGTCAAGGCCTTTCCGCTGCCGGTGATGGATGCGGCCTTCAAGGCTTCCAGCGCGCTGCATGCCGAACTGTCGCGCCGCAACCCGAACTGGCGGCGCATCCATGCCGATTTTTCCGCCTTCCGGCGCGAGCAAAACCTCTGGCACCGGCTCGCCGAGGCTTCCTTCGACCGCTACATGCAGTCGGCCCGGCTCTGATGCCCTCTGATGCCAGGCTCAATTCACCCATTCAAGATGCAAATCGACGTCAAGATCCTCGACCCGCGGCTCGCGCAGCAGCCGCCCGCCTACGCCACGCCCGGCAGCGCCGGCCTCGACCTGCGCGCCTGCCTGGAGCAGCCGCTCACGCTGGCGCCCAACGCCTGGCAGCTGGTGCCGACCGGCATGGCGATCCATCTGGCCGATCCGGGCTTTGCGGCGCTGATCCTGCCGCGCTCGGGCCTGGGCCACAAGCATGGCATCGTGCTGGGTAATCTGGTCGGGCTGATCGACAGCGACTACCAGGGCCAGCTGATGGTCAGCGCCTGGAACCGCAGCGAGGTGGCGTTCACCATCGAGCCGATGGAGCGCATTGCCCAGCTGGTGATCGTGCCGGTGCTGCAGGCCAGCTTCAACATCGTCGATGATTTCGCTGCCGCGACCGAGCGCGGCGCTGGCGGCTACGGCTCGACCGGTCGCGGTTGAGTCCTGGCTCCTGACCCCAGCTACCCGGCGCCGATCGGCCGCCGGGTAGCGGGCCGGTGGCTGGTCGTCCTCAGTGCAGGGTCTGGCCGCTGCTGTTGACCAGGCCCTGGTTTTCCGAGGCCTGGCCGCCGAGGCGGAAGAAGCCCGTGCCCATCGTGCCCTGGCCGATCTCCTCGGCATAGGCCTCGCGCACCTCGTGCACCTTCAGCTGCAGCCGCAAGGCGATGCCGGCCAGCGGGTGGTTGGCGTCGAGCACCACATGCTCGGGGTAGATTTCGCTGACGAAGTAGACCAGGTCGCGCGGCGCCTCCGGGTTGCAGCCCTCGGGCAGGCCCTCGAAGGTCATGCCTTCTTCCAGCTCCTGCGGGAAGGCCGCGCGCGGCTCCAGGAACAGCTTGCGGTCGTCGAAGTCGCCGAAGGCGTCCTCGGGCTCCAGGTGCAGCTCGAGCTCGGCCTCGGGCTCCAGGCCCTGCAGTTTTTCCTCGATCTTGGCCAGCAGATCGTCGCCGCCGAGCAGGAATTCGACCGGCTCGTCGAGTTCGTCCAGCGTTTCGCCCAGGGTGTCTTTGAGCGTCCAGGTCAGCGACACGACGCATTGTGGAGTGATTTTCATCGCACAATTGTCCCATGATCGCCACCTATCTGCCTTTCCCCCCCGAGTCCGACCAACCGCTCGCCTTGCTCGGCGGCCTCACGCCAGCCCAGTTCATGCGTGACTACTGGCAGAAGAAGCCGCTGCTCGTGCGCGGTGCCTTGCCCGGCTTTCAGCCCCTGCTGTCGCGCCCGCGACTGTTCGCGCTGTCCGGCCAGGACGATGTCGAGTCGCGCCTGATCGTGCAAAAGCCCGGCCAGGGCTGGACGCTCAAGCATGGGCCTTTCGCCAAGTCGGCCTTTCCGGCCTTCAAGCAGCCGCACTGGACGCTGCTGGTGCAGGGTGTCGACTTGCACGACGACGGCGCGCACGCGCTGATGCAGCAGTTCCGCTTCCTGCCCGATGCCCGGCTGGACGACCTGATGATCTCCTGGGCCAGCGAGGGCGGAGGCGTCGGTCCGCATTTCGACAGCTATGACGTGTTCCTGATCCAGGCCCAGGGCAAGCGCCACTGGCGCATCGGTCGCCAGGACGACCTGAGCCTGGAGGACGACGTGCCGCTCAAGATCCTGAGCCACTTCAAGGCCGAGGAGGACTATGTCTGCGAGCCTGGCGACCTGCTCTACCTGCCGCCAAAATACGCCCATGACGGCGTGGCGATCGAGGGTGAGTGCATGACCTACTCGGTCGGTTTCCGGGTGCCGCAGCGTGGCGGCCTGGCCGGCGAGATCGCGCAGCGCCTGGCCGATGATCACGAGGACGAGACGCTGTACGAGGACCCCGACCAGCCCGCGACCCGCCAGCCCGGCCGCATCCCGGCCGGTCTGCAGGCCTTCACGGCCGACGCGCTGCGCCGCCTGCTCGAACAGCCCGAGGACATGGCACGCGCGCTGGGCGAAGTCATGACCGAGCCCAAGCCCAAGGTCTGGTTCGACGAGCCCGAGGGCGACTGGGAGCCCGACGCTGTTCGGCTCGACCGTCGTACCCGCATGATGTACGATGAGCGCCATGTGTTCATCAACGGCGAGGCCTACCGTGCCGGTGGCGAGGATGCCGAACTGATGCGCCGCCTGGCCAATGAACGGCGCCTGGACGCGGCGGCCGTGCGTGACGCGAGCGAGGATGCCCAGGCGCTGCTGGGCGAGTGGTTCGTGGCGGGCTGGCTGCACGCGCGGGAAATCTGAGCCCGACCGGCCGGCCGGCGCTGCGATCCCGGGGCGCCTGTTGACAATTTGCTACAAAAAAAGGGGGGATCAGGGTTATCCCTCTCTTATTTTGGCGATATGATTGAAAATGAACTTGTGATCACTGACTCCGCTTGTCAGCATCGCGAAAGTTTCACTGGCGGCCATACCAGGATGGTGGCACCAGCTGATTCAAATGATCGTCCTGGTTGATTTTTTTTGGACCGTAACATGAACAAGACTCTCGTTATCGCTGCTCTGATGGCTGCCGCTGCTCTGTCCGCTTGCGGCAAGAAGGAAGAAGCTGCTGCTCCGGCACCGGCACCCGCACCCGCTGTTGAAGCTCCCGCTGCTGCTCCGGCCGCCGCCCCGGCTGCTCCGGCCGCTGAAGCTGCTCCCGCCGCCGCTCCGGCTGCTGAAGCTGCTGCTCCGGCTGCTGCTGCTCCGGCCGCTGAAGAGAAGAAGTAATCCCTTCTGCTCCCGGCAAGGAAACCGCCGCAAGGCGGTTTTTTTTCGCCTGCTTGATGTCCCCAGCCGAGCTGTCGCGGATTCATTTCCGGACACCGACGGAAAAAACAGCCCCTGTAAAGGGGCCGTTGCGCTGGATGCAAGCCGTGGCTTACTTCAGCTCGTCGGCCAGCAGTTGCAGGATCTTCCTGGCCGGAGCCGACCCGTCAGGCTGGCCGGCGGCGTCGAGTACCGACACGGTGCTCTGGGAGGCCGCGCTGTCGACCTTGATGCGGTAGCGCTGCGGCGTGGCATCCTGGGACTTGGAGCCGAACAGGCTGGCGAAGAAGCCGGGCTTGTCCTTCGCGGTGTCCGCTTCGCTGGGCACATAGCGCACGAAGTAGACGCCCTGCGTGCGGTCGCGGTCCTCGACCGTGAAGCCGGTCCGGTCCAGCGCCAGGCCGACGCGGCGCCAGGCGCGGTCGAAACCCTCGCTGACTTGAAGGGCGGACACGCCGTCCACGCTCGCGAGTCTGGAGGCCTGGGGCTGGGTCCCGGTTGTCAGCACGGCCTTGGCCTGCTCGGCCGAGGTGCCGAGCTTGATCATCAGACGGCGCAGGAACTCGGCTTCGAGTTCGGGGTCGGACGGGCGCGGCTGCCAGGCGGTCGACTCCTTCTTGTCGCTGGTGTAGACCTCCTGCATGCCGCGATGGCTGATGTAGATCTCGCTGTCGCCCTGGGCATTGCGCTCGATGCGGGTGCGGAACTTGTCGCGCTCGCCGCTCGAATACAGGTTGTCGAAGACCTTGCCTATGGTCTGGCGGATGAAGTCCTGCGGGATCTTGGCGCGGTTTTCATTCCACTCGGTTTCCATGATGCCGAGATTTTCCTGCTCAAGCGTGAGGGTGAAGCCGCTTTCCTCCCAGAACGATTTCAGCGGCTCCCAGAGCTTCTCGGGCGCGCGGTCGATCACCAGCCAGCGCTGGCTGCCGGCGCGCTCGATGCGCAACTCCGACTTGACCGGAGCCGCCACGACGCCCGCCGTGGCCTGGGCCGCTTTCGGCGCCTGCATGCTGGAGGCGGTGACCGAGGCACCTGGCGCGATGTAGCGGGTGTCGCGGCTGAGCTGGGTCAGGTCGGGCGGCACCTCAAGGGTGCTGACTTTCTTGGCGCTGCGGTAGTCGATCTTTTCCTCATCGAGCATGGCGCAGCCCGTCGCCAGCAGGGCCGCCAGGCTGACGGCTCCCCAGCGCAGGGCAGCGTGGGGGCGAGGGTCGATTCGGTGGCCGGCTTGGCGCTGAGAGGAGGGCAAGGTCATACAGGCAGTGGCTGGGTCAGCGAAAAAATAGGGACTGGTTTCAGAGCAGGCCGCAGGCGCGCAGCGCCGCCTCGACCACCGGCTCGCAGCCAGCCGACAGCCGGGTCATGGGCAGGCGCATGGCGTCGTTGCACAGGCCCAGGCGCTTCATGGCCCACTTGACCGGGATCGGGTTGGCCTCGACGAAGAGGTGCTTGTGCACCGGCAGCAGCTGCAGCTGGATCGCCATCGCGCGCTTGACGTCGCCGGCAATCGCCGCGACGCAGAGCTCGTGCATCAGGCGCGGCGCGATGTTGGCCGTCACGCTGACGTTGCCCTGGCCGCCCATCAGCATCAGGCCGACCGCAGTCGCGTCGTCGCCCGAGTAGACCGAGAAGCTGGCCGGGGTTTCCTTGATCAGCCACTGCGCGCGCTCGAGGTTGCCGGTGGCCTCCTTGATGCCGAAGATGCCGTCGACCCGGGCCAGGCGCAGCACGGTGTCGTGTGCCATGTCGGCGACCGCGCGGCCCGGCACGTTGTAGAGCATGACCGGCAGGTCGCCGCCGGTGGCTTCGGCGATGGCCTTGAAGTGCAGGTACTGGCCTTCCTGGGTCGGCTTGTTGTAGTAGGGCACGACCTGCAGCTGGCAGTCGGCGCCGACCTTGCGCGCGAATTTCGCGAGCTCGATCGCCTCGGTGGTCGAGTTGGCGCCGCAACCGGCCAGGATCGGCACCCGCTTGGCGGCCTGTTCGACCGCGACGCGGATGATCTCGCAGTGTTCCTCGACGTTGACGGTCGGGGATTCGCCGGTGGTGCCGACCACGCCGATGCAGTCCGTGCCTTCGGCGATATGCCAGTCGATCAGCTTGCGCAGCGCCGCGTAGTCGACGCTGCCGTCCTCATGCATGGGAGTGACGAGGGCGACGATGCTGCCGGTGATGGGTTTCATGGGCGGAGTCTCGAGAGTTTTGAATATCGACTTACATTCTACCCAGCGCCGTGCAGGGCATGGCGGGGCGGCGCGACGGCTTTGTCACCAGTGGTGACGGCTGGTTCTGCCGCGCCGCTCTCGCGCACCGCGGCGATGCGCTGCACATAGCGCTCGGGATGGGTCAGGAAGCCGTCCTCGTAGGCCACCACGCGCAACTCGGCACAGGCCCGCAGCAGCTCGCCAGGCTGCAGCAGGAAGTCGGGCCGCGATGGCCGGCCGACGCTGGCGTTGCCGTGGGCGAAGGTTTCGTGGATCAGCAGGCCGCCGGGCGCCAGGCTGGCCAGGATGTCGGGCCAGAGCGGGCGCCAGAGGTAGTTCGTGACGACGACCGCCTCGAACTCGCGGCCCGCCAGCGGCCAGGGGCCGTTCTCGAGATCGGCCCGCAGCGTGCGCACCCAGGGCGCGAGCTCGGCCAGGCCGGCCAGTGCCTGCGCGTCGCGGTCGACCGCGGTCACCTGGTGGCCCTGTCGCATCAGCCAGCGACTGTGGCGCCCCGACCCGCAGGCCAGGTCCAGTACGCGCGCGCCGCCGGGCCGGTCGGGAACCAGATGGCCCCAGCGGCGCACCCAGTCGGAGGGGGCCTGTGTGTTGTGCTCGATCGTCATGTCCCGGATTCTAGAGACAGGACCAGATCAGGTCGGCCATGTCGCGCATGAAGTCCGGTTGCCGGTAGAGCGAGAACACGCCCAGCAGCGCCAGCAGGCTGACGCTCCAGAGCAGGACGCGCAGCCACGGTGTCATGGCGCGCTGGTGGCGACGCGTTGCGGCGCGCGCGGGATCGCGGTCTCGCGCACCGGCAGGCTGACGGCGGTGGCGAGCAGGCCCAGGCCGATCGAGATCAGCCAGACCAGGTCGTAGTTGCCGTTGCGGTCGTACAGCAGGCCGCCGAGCCAGACCCCCGTGAAGCTGCCGACCTGGTGGCTGCAGAACACGAAGCCGCTGAGCATGGAGAAATGCCGCACGCCGAAGATCTGCGCGACGATGGCATTGGTCGGCGGCACGGTCGACAGCCACAGCAGGCCCATGCAGGCAGCGAACAGGTAGACGCTCCAGGGCGTCAGCGGCGCCAGCAGGAACAGCGTGATCGCGACCGAACGCGTGCCGTAGATGCCTGCCAGCAGGTAGCGCTTGGGCCAGCGCTGGCCCAGCAGGCCGACGCCGTAGCTGCCGAAGACGTTGAACAGGCCGATCAGTGCCAGCGCGGTGCTGGCGACATGGGGTGCCAGGCCCTGGTCCCTGAGGTAGCTCGGCAGGTGCACGCCGATGAAGACGACCTGGAAGCCGCAGACGAAGTAGGCGGCCATCAGCAGGCGAAAGCTCGGATAGCTGGCCGCCTCGCGCATGGCTTGCCAGATGCCCTGGTGCTGTGCTGCCGCGCCCGGTGCAGCTGCAGGCGTGGCCGGCTCGCGCAGCAGCAGCGCCAGCGGCGCGATCAGCAGCGTGGACGCGCCCAGCACCAGCAGCGCCTGCTGCCAGCCAAAGCTGCTGATCAGCCAGCCCTCGGTCGGCACCAGCAGGAACTGGCCGAAGCTGCCGGCTGCCCCGGTCAGGCCCATGGCCCAGGAGCGCTGTTCCGGCGCGATCTGGCGTCCGATGATGCCGTAGAGCACGCCATAGGTGCTGGCGGACTGCGCCGCGCCGATCACCACGCCGGTGCTGAGCGTGAAGGCCAGCGGCGACTCCGACAGCGCCATGCCGCACAGGCCCAGCGTCCACAGCAGCGCGCCGCCGAGCAGCACCCGCCAGCCACCCCAGCGGTCGGCCAGCATGCCGGCACCGATGCCGAACACGCCCCAGGACAGGTTTTGCACCGCGATCGCCCGCGAGAAGGCCTCGCGCGTCCAGCCCTGGTCCTGCGTGATCGGCTGCATCCAGAGCCCGAAGCCATGCCTGATGCCCATGGCGAGCGTGAGGATCAGGCTGCTGCAGATCAGCAGTCGCAGCAGGGGCAGGTGGCGGGGGGTGGAATTCATGTCTCGATCGATAGGGTTATGGTTATGGCTGGCATTCTAGGTCGTGCGTGCAGTCCGACTCGGGCCAGGGGTCGGATCGGACCCGATCGCTCTCTACAATCGCGCTCCATCATGGCAGACAAACCGAACTCGACGAATTCCGCCGGCATCGCCTACGCCGAGGGCTCGATCCGGGTGCTCAAGGGCCTGGAGCCCGTCAAGCAGCGCCCCGGCATGTACACCCGCACCGACAACCCGCTGCACATCGTGCAGGAGGTGCTCGACAACGCCGCCGACGAGGCGCTGGCCGGCCACGGCAAGAAGATCAAGCTCACCTTGCATGCCGACGGCTCGGTTGCGGTCGAGGACGACGGGCGCGGCATCCCGCACGGCATCCACCCGGAGGAGGGGGCGCCGGTGCTCGAACTCGTCTTCACCCGGCTGCACGCGGGCGGCAAGTTCGACAAGGGCTCGGGCGGCGCCTACAGCTTCTCGGGCGGCCTGCACGGCGTGGGGGTGAGCGTGACCAACGCGCTGTCGACCCGGCTCGAAGTCAGCAGCCACCGCGACGGCCATGTCGCGCGGCTGGTGTTTGCCGGCGGCGACGTGGTCGAGCCGCTGAGCCGCCGCCCGCTGGAGTCCGGCGAGCGCAAGCAGGGCACGACGGTGCGCGCCTGGCCCGATCCGAAGTACTTCGAGTCCGCCGCCCTGCCGTCGGGCGATCTGCTGCAGCTGCTGCGCTCCAAGGCGGTGCTGATGCCGGGCGTCTCGGTCACGCTGGTCAACGAGAAGACCCGGGAGGTCCAGACCTGGCAGTACAAGGGCGGCTTGCGCGACTACCTGCAGCAGACATTGAGCGGCGAGCCGGTGATCCCGCTGTTCGAGGGCGAGGGCCATGCCGACGCCGGTCACGAGAGCTTCGCCGAGGGCGAGGGTGCGGCCTGGGCCGTGGCCTTCACCGAGGACGGCGCGCCGGTGCGCGAGAGCTATGTCAACCTGATCCCGACCCCGTCCGGTGGCACCCACGACAGCGGCCTGCGCGACGGCCTGTTCCAGGCGGTGAAAAGCTTCATCGAGCTGCACGCGCTTTGCCCCAAGGGCGTCAAGCTGATGCCCGAGGACGTGTTCGCGCGCGCCAGCTATGTGTTGAGCGCCAAGGTGCTCGACCCGCAGTTCCAGGGCCAGATCAAGGAAAAGCTCAACTCGCGCGACGCGCTGCGGCTGGTCTCGGGTTATGTGCGCCCCAGCCTGGAGCTGTGGCTGAACCAGCATGTCGACTACGGCAGGAAGCTCGCCGAGCTCGCGATCAAGGCCGCGCAGTCGCGCCAGCGCGCCGGCCAGAAGGTCGAGAAGAGGAAGGGCAGCGGCGTGGCGGTGCTGCCGGGCAAGCTGACCGACTGCGAGAGCCGGGACCTGGCGCACAACGAGCTGTTCCTGGTCGAGGGCGATTCGGCCGGCGGCAGCGCCAAGATGGGGCGCGACAAGGAAACCCAGGCCGTGCTGCCGCTGCGCGGCAAGGTGCTCAATACCTGGGAGGTCGAGCGCGACCGTTTGTTCGCCAACACCGAGATCCACGATATCGCGGTCGCCATCGGCGTTGATCCGCATGGCCCGCTGGATGCGCCGGACTTGAGCGGGCTGCGCTACGGCAAGGTCTGCATCCTGTCGGATGCCGATGTCGACGGCTCGCATATCCAGGTGCTGCTGCTGACGCTGTTCTTCCGCCATTTTCCCAAGCTGGTGGAGGCCGGCCATGTCTATGTGGCGCGTCCGCCGCTGTTTCGGGTCGATGTGCCCGCGCGTGGCAAGAAGCCGGCGAGCAAGGCCTACGCGCTCGACGAGGGCGAGCTGACGGCGATCCTGGACAAATGCGCCAAGGATGGCGTGGCGCGCGAGAAGTGCCAGATCAGCCGCTTCAAGGGCCTGGGCGAGATGAACGCCGAGCAGCTCTGGGACACGACCTTGAGCCCCGATACGCGCCGTCTGCTGCCGGTGCAGCTCGGTGGCCTGAGCTTTGCCGCGACCGAGGGCATCATCACCCAGCTGATGGGCAAGGGCGAGGCGGCGGCGCGGCGCGAGCTGATGGAGCTGCACGGCGACGAGGTCGAGATCGACGTCTGATCTGTGCGGGTGTCTTGCTGGCGTTGTGGCGTGAGCCGGACCGGCGGCCACCTCATGCTGGGGTACCAGAAATCGGCGTCCGCCGGTCCGACCCACGCCGCGCAGGGTGCGGCTTCACGCTGAAGTCGTAGCAATCCGCTTGCCAGTTCTACTCATGCAATGCTGTGGGTAGGCGCCGGTGGCAGGGCGGGCGGACGCCGATTTCTGGTACTCCAGCATGAGGTGGTCGCCCGCCCTGTCACCGGCAACCATGGCAGACCTTGAACAGATCCTGCTGATCGGCATCGAATTGATCGAGATGCGCGTCAAACCCCGTCCTTCAGGACGGGGAAGGATAGCGCGGACGCCGAAGGCGTCCCTGGGACGGTCAGTGCAGCGTCTACCGGACCCCACTATACTGACCCCATGCAGCGCCTGCAGGCATTCAAGTACGAACTGCGCCCGAACTGCGAGCAGGAGCGGCAGATGCGCCGCTTCGCCGGGGCGTGCCGGTTCGTGTTCAACCAGGCGCTGGCGTTGCAGAAGGCGAATCACGAGATGGGCGGCCAATTCATCGGCTATGTGGCGATGGCCAAGCACCTGACCGTGTGGCGCAATGGCAGCGAGACGCCGTGGCTCAAGGACGCCCCCGTCCATCCGTTGCAACACGCGCTCAAGGACTTGGATCGGGCGTACCGGAACTTCTTCGCCCAGCGCGCGGCCTTCCCGCGCTTCAAGAAGAAGGGTCAGCGCGAGAGCTTTCGCTACCCGGACCCGAAGCAGATCCAACTCGATCAGGCCAACGGTCGTATTTTCTTGCCCAAGCTCGGCTGGCAGCGTTACCGCAACAGCCGCGAGGCGCTGGGGACGCTGAAGAACGCCACGGTGTCCTGTAACGGCGGCAAATGGTTCGTCTCGATCCAGACCGAGCGCGAAGTCGAGCCTCCGGTCCCGAAGGCCAGCAGCGCCATCGGCATCGACGTGGGAATCAACCGCTTTGCCACGATGAGCGACGGCAGCCATCTGGTGCCGCTCAACAGCTTCAAGAAGCACGAGGCGCGCTTGCGCCGCCACCAGCGGGCCATGAGCCGCAAGGTGAAATTCAGCCAGAACTGGAAGAAAGCCAAGGCCCGAGTCCA
Source organism: Malikia sp. (assembly GCF_028687635.1). Taxonomy (GTDB): domain Bacteria; phylum Pseudomonadota; class Gammaproteobacteria; order Burkholderiales; family Burkholderiaceae_C; genus Malikia. The sequence continues at coordinate 16,769 of NZ_JAQTZS010000023.1, forward strand.
GCGTCTCCATGCCCGCATCGGCAACGTCCGCCGCGACTACCTGCACCAGGCCACGAGCGCCATCAGCCAGAACCACGCGATGGTCTGCATCGAGGACTTGCAGGTCAAGAATATGTCGAAGTCGGCGGCCGGCAGCGCCGAGCAGCCGGGCAAGAACGTGAGGGCCAAGTCGGGACTGAACAAGGCCATCCTTGACCAGGGCTGGGCCGAGTTCCGCCGCCAGCTCGACTACAAGCTGGCCTGGAACGGGGGTCTGCTGATCGCCGTGCCACCGCAGAACACGAGCCGGACCTGTCCCGCCTGCGGTCATGTCTCGGCGGACAACCGGCAGACGCAAGCGAGATTCGCGTGCGTGCAATGCGGTTACGAGGAAAACGCCGATATGGTCGGCGCGATGAACATACTGGCGCGGGGACACCGCGTTGCAGCCCGTGGAGAGGCAGTCAGTCAAGCCAGGCCCGCAAGGGCCAGGCGTGCCGCCTCGGCGAAGCAGGAACCCACCGAAGCGACGGAGTCAGGCGCCATGCCCCTCCGCGCCGTAGGAATCCCCTGCCTTTAGGCAGGGGAGGATGTCAAATCCCGGATTGCCGCATCAAGTCGTGCAGGGAATGGACGATAGCGCAGCAATATCTGCGTCAGAGACGGGACAGCAATTCGGCTTTCTTGCTGCCGTATTCCAGATCGCTCAGCAGGCCGCGTTGGTGCAATTCGGCCAGTCGTTCGATCAGCGTGAAGATATCGCTTTCGCCCGCAAGCGGCCGCGCGGGGGCCGGCTGCCAGGCGCCGGGGTCGCTGGCCAGCGGTGGCTGCGGTGCAGCTGCCACTGGTGTCGCCGGTGTTGCCACCACCTGGCCATCGATGCTGAGCACCGGCAGGCGGTTGACGTCGATCAGGCCGTACTGGCTGTTGAAGCTCAGCGAGCCGCCGTAGCCCTGCTGCTGCGAGATGCCGCCGATCTGGTGGTCTAGCGTGTCGTAGATCGTGACCTGGCCGTTGACCTCGATCGCGAGCCGGTGCGCCTGCGAGAAATAGGCATAGCGCACGCCGTTCTGCGCGCCGCTGCTGTCGGGCCAGCGCAGCTCCGGCCCCCACCAGTCCGGACCCGGCGGCGCGAACAGGCTGGCGCCGTTCTGGTCCTGCGGCTGGACGCTGCCGCGCTGGATCAGGTCGGCCTGGCTGGCGAGCAGGGCGGCCAGCTCGGCGCACAGGTTGTCGACCCGACCCTTGAGGTAGTGGTTGAACATGTCGGACAGCATGGTCATGCCGCCCGCCATCCACTGACCCGAGCCGCCGAATTCGGGGTGGCTGAATTGGGCCATGCTGCCATTGCCGTCGAGGACTGCGTCGAGCATGACCAGTACGGCCTCGACGCTGAAGCCATGGCGCTGCGCGAGCTGGTTGACGGCCTGCTGGCCGGAGGGGGTGAGGGGTCGCATCGTCTGGATCCTGTGGGCCTGGAAATGAATGGGTTGGGATTGTCTTCGATAGCGGGAATTCCGCTGCCTGGAATGGATAAATGTAATCCAGTCGCGCGCTGCAGGAATTTTCCTCAATTCGATCGTTGGCATTCTTGTGGCCTATTGTGATTGCGCACGATAGCGGTGCATAAAGGCCCGAAAATGGGCGTTGAATGGCAGGTTTTGGGCTTCTGGATGCCGCTTGCACCCGCCTGGCCGCCGCTGCTGCGTGGGGCCTGGGTCCGAGGCGCTACGATAGCGTCCCCATGACCGAAGCAATCCTCGACCTCAAGCCCGCCACGGGCGACCCCGACAGCCTGGCCGGCTACGCCCAGCGCGCCTACCTCGAATACGCGCTCAGCGTGGTCAAGGGCCGCGCGCTGCCCGATGTCTGTGACGGCCAAAAACCCGTGCAGCGCCGCATCCTGTACGCGATGCAGCGCATGGGCCTGGGCTATGGCGGCACCAACAACAACACCCCGGCCAAGCCGGTCAAGAGCGCGCGCGTGGTCGGTGACGTGCTGGGCCGCTACCACCCGCATGGCGACAGCGCCGCCTATGACGCGCTGGTGCGCATGGCGCAGGACTTCGCGCTGCGCTACCCGCTGATCGATGGCCAGGGCAACTTCGGCAGCCGTGACGGCGATGGCGCCGCCGCGATGCGCTACACCGAGGCGCGCCTGTCTCGCATCACCAGCCTGCTGCTCGACGAGATCGACCAGGGCACGGTCGACTTCATTCCCAACTACGACGGCAGCACCCAGGAGCCGAAACAGTTGCCCGCGCGGCTGCCGTTCGCGCTGCTCAACGGCGCCAGTGGCATCGCGGTCGGCATGGCGACCGAAATCCCGAGCCACAACCTGCGCGAGATCGCGACCGCCTGCGTCGCGCTGGTCAGGAACCCGCAGCTGGGCGATGTCGAGCTGTTCGAGCTGATCCCGGGGCCGGACTACCCCGGTGGCGGCCAGATCATCAGCAGCGCGGGCGACATCGCCGACGCCTACCGCAGCGGGCGCGGCAGCCTCAAGGTGCGCGCGCGCTGGAAGATCGAGGACCTGGCGCGCGGCCAGTGGCAGCTGGTCGTGACCGAGCTGCCGCCCGGTGTCAGCTCGCAGCGCGTGCTGGAGGAAATCGAGGAGCTGACCAACCCCAAGTTCAAGGCCGGCAAGAAGGCGCTGAGCCAGGACCAGACCCAGCTCAAGGCGTCGCTGCTGGCGGTGCTCGACGGCGTGCGTGACGAGTCGAGCAAGGACGCGCCGGTGCGGCTGGTGTTCGAGCCCAAGAGCCGCAGCACCGGGCAGCAGGAGCTGATCACCGCGCTGCTGGCACACACCAGCCTGGAAAACTCGGCGCCGATCAACCTGACCATGGTCGGGCTCGACGGCAAGCCGGTGCAGAAGTCAATGCGCCAGATGCTGGTCGAATGGGTGGCCTTCCGCCAGACCACCATCACGCGCCGCACCCGGCACAAGCTGCACAAGGTGCTGGACCGCATCCATATCCTGGAGGGGCGCCAGCTGGTGCTGCTCAACCTCGACGCGGTGATCGCGATCATCCGCGAGAGCGACGAGCCCAAGGCGGCGCTGATCGAACGCTTCAAATTGTCGGAGCGCCAGGCCGAGGACATCCTCGAAATCCGGCTGCGCCAGCTCGCGCGGCTCGAAGCGATCAAGATCGAGCAGGAGCTGGCCGAACTGCGCGGCGAGCAGGGCAAGCTTGAGGACATCCTGGCCAATCCGAACAGCTTGAAGCGGCTGATGATCAAGGAGATCGAGTCCGACGCCAAGACCTTCGGCGACGAGCGCCGCACCCTGATCCAGGCCGAGAAGAAGGCCGTGGCCGAAATCAAGGTGGTCGACGAGCCGGTCACGGTGGTGATCTCGGCCAAGGGCTGGGTGCGCGCGCGCACCGGACACGGCCACGAGGCGGGCGGCTTCGCCTTCAAGGCCGGCGATGGGCTGCACGGCACCTTCGAGTGCCGCACGGTCGACCAGCTGATCGTGTTCGGCAGCAATGGCCGGGTCTATTCGGTGCCGGTCGCCAGCCTGCCCGGCGCGCGCGGCGATGGCCAGCCGATCACGACGCTGATCGAGCTCGAAGCCGGCACCCAGCCGGTGCATTATTTTGCTGGCGCGGCGCCCGCGCTGCTGCTGCTGAGCAGCTCGGGTGGCTATGGCTTCCTGGCCCGGGTCGAGGACCTGGTCGCGCGCAACAAGGGCGGCAAGGCCTTCATCACGCTGGCCGGGGATGAGACGGTTTGCCTGCCTTCGCTGGTGCAAGGCGGCGGCGCCGTCCGGCTGGCCGGCCAGGACGGCAGCGTGCTGGCGCCCGTGCCGGGCGAGGGCGCCGAGGCCGCCGGCGCCGCGCTGGCGGCGACCCATGTCTGCTGCATCTCGCAGGCCGGACGCATCCTGACCTGCGAGCTGGCCGAGCTCAAGCACCAGCCCAAGGGCGGGCGCGGCCTGCAGCTGCTGGCGCTGGAGGAGCCGGACCGCTTGGCAGGCGCCGTCGGCTACATCCGCAGCGTGCGCATCGAGGGCGTGGGTCGCGGCGGCAAGCTGCGCGAGGAGACGCTGGAGATCCGCAGCCTCAACAACGCGCGCTCACCGCGCGGGCGCAAGGGCAAGGACGCTACCAGCCTGGGCTTCAAGCCGAACCGGGTGCTGCGCTGGGTCTGAATGAAAAACCCCTGCCTCCTGGTGGGAGGCAGGGGTTTGAGCTGAAACTCAAGAGCGATCAGGCAACAAGGATGTCCGCACCCTCCATGTCGGTCACGCCGGCCAGCTTGATGACAGTGCCCCAGCCGAAGGCACCGTCATCCGCGACGAGGTAACCATCGCCGTTGAATACTCCGAAGTAGTAATCGGAACCCTCAGCATGCGCCGCCGCAGCAGCAGTACCCAATGCATCCAAGGATTCGGCAGCGACGAGGTTTTCAACGTAGCTGCCTGCAACGCTTCCGGCTTTGAAATCGCCGATTTCGTCGTTGAGTGCCGCGAAAACAATCTTTTCCGAGCCTGAATTGAAGTCGGTGATGGTGACGATATGGTTGAAATCCGACTGGCCATCGCTCCAGGTAAGACCGGTGAAGTCGAATACGTCATCGCCCTTGCCGCCGGTCAGCGTGGCCTCGACGCCTTCCGACCAATAATTGGCTTGCACGTACAGCATGTCGCTACCGCTGCCGCCATCCAGAACGTCGGCGGAAGCCGATCCATAACCGGCGTCGGTATAGAGTGCGTCGTCACCGTTGCCGCCAGTCAAGGTGTCTCCGCCGGTGCTACCGTACAGCGTGTCATTTCCGTTCCCACCATCCAGGATGTCGCCGAAATATTCCACGGAATAGGTGTCCCCATCCTGATATTCCCAAGCATCCTCGCCTGCGTACAGCACGTCGTTACCGTTGCCGCCAGACAGTATGTCAGGGTTGTTGTAATCGTCTGGAGCTGTCCCCTGATGGGAATCGTCGCCAGCGTAAAGCGTATCGTTGCCGTTGCCGCCAATCAGGTTGTCGGCGCCCTCATCCCCGAACAGGATGTCGTCACCGTTGCCACCATCCAATATGTCTGCGCCGGTGGTGCCGTGCAGCAGGTCGTCACCGTTGTTGTCGGGTGCTTTTTTGCTTGCCATGATGTTACCTCCACTGATTTGGGTTAATTTGGCGACTCGGCTGGTTAGTGGTATTCACGTCTATTCCATGTCAAGTGCAAAATTTCGGATTTGCATGCGGCTTTTGCAAGTCGATGCAAGACCCATTATTTTCCATCAAGATGTTTTTGAAATAGGATAAACCACTGAATTTTCAGGGAGTATTTGTCCTGTTGTGTGCGTGGTAGCTGGAAAGCATGGTTTTGTTTTTGCTTTTTATTTGATAATTTTAGCACTTCATATCGATATATCTGGTATTGAAATTCATTGTGTAATTGGTGTTGTTGCAGTATTTTTTATTTTTTGGTGTGGCTCATGTGAGCTGTTGGTTCATCTGATTAGCTGGTGCCCTATTGTTTTTTCCAGGTTTACCAGGATAAATGTCCTGTTGACAAAGTCCGACTATCTGCTTAATTTTTGCTGTCGTGACGGAAGTGGCGCGTGGCGTGGCTCGGACCCTTCATGCCGGCTGCCGCCAGTGAGCTCCAAGTCACTGGGTTTCATTCAGTTACCGTAAAACCTGCTCAATTCTGCTCTTTCATGCTCATACCTGCTCACGCACTGTGACAGAACGGTCAGCCGATTCGCCTGCAGAGAGGCCGCCCATGTCTATATCGCCAGATCCTGACCGTCGTGCCACGAAGCGCCACCGCTTCGAGTGCCCGCTCGAATTTCGCGGCGGTCAGGGCATGACGCGCAACCTCAGCACGCACGGCATCCTGTTTTCCACCATCGAGCCGTTCGCGCCCAGGCAGCGCTTCGCTTTCACCTTGCAGCCCTACCACTCATCGCCGGTTCATTGCCTGGCCGAGGTGTTGCGCGCCGAGCGCCAGTCAGACCACTACGATGTGGCGGCGTTGCTGACGGTCGTGACGGTCGACCGGCCGGTGCCAGGCTTGGACTGAATCCAGCGCCTGCAACGGCTGGGCTGTGACCAGGCTGGACCGACTCAGCGTGAGTCCTTGCCGGTGGCGGGCCGCTTGCGGTGGAAGGTGATCGGTGCGATCTGCGCTCCCATCGCATCTGATGGTCGGGAGGGCGTGGTGCTCGGGCCATGGGCATGGCCGCAGCTGTGGGGACCAGCCGAGAAGAAGCCCGCGAAGCCGCCTTTCCTCCACTTGTCGTGGATGCGCCAGCCCAGCAGGACGGTCAGCAAGCCAGCATGGACCCAGACCTCGGCGAAATCATGCTTGCCGGCTTTCTTCAGCAGGAAATGCAGCACCGAGAGGATGGCGACCAGATAGACCAGTCGGTGCAGGCGCTGCCATTTCCGTGCGCCCAGCCGCCGGATCGCGCCGTTGGTCGAGGTCGCACCGAGCGGCAGCATGAAGGCCAGCGCCAGCCAGCCGACCGTGATGAGCGGGCGGGTCATGAGGTCGTGCAGGATCTCGGCCAGGTTCAGCCCCAGGTCGAGCCAGGCATAGGCGGCCAGATGCAGCAGCGCGTAGACGAAGGACCAGACGCCCAGGAGGCGTCGCCAGCGCGCCAGTGCGTGCAAGCCCAGCTGCTTGCGCAGCGGCGTGACCGCCAGCGTGGCCAGCAGCAGCCGCAGCGACCAGTCGCCGGTGCTGGTCACGATGTGCTCGACCGGATTGCTGCCGAGCTGATCGTGCAGGCCCGCCCACAACAGCCAGGCCAGGGGCAGGGCACAGGCCAGCAGCGCGAGCGGTCGCAGGAGGTTGAGCAGGCGGGTGGAGGTCATGCGACGATTGTAGGCAGCCGCTGCCAGCAGGTTGACCAGTAGCGCGGCTTGTCCTTGCTGCCTGGCCGGATATGAAAAAGCCGCCTGGGCAGGCGGCTTGGATACGCGCTGGAAACGCGTCTTACCAGCTGGCCTCGCGCTCGGGCGTGGCGCGGATCTTGTGGATGCTGAGGTCGGCGCCCTCGTATTCCTCCTCCTGGCTCAGGCGCAGGCCGAAGACGGCCTTGATCGTGCCATAGACGACGAAGCCGCCGGCCAGCGCCCAGCCCACGCCCATGGCGGTGCCGATGAGTTGCGCGCCGAAGCTCACGCCGCCCAGGCCGCCGAAGGCCTGCAGGCCGAAGATGCCGGCCGCGATGCCGCCCCAGGCGCCGCACAGGCCGTGCAGCGGCCAGACGCCGAGCACGTCGTCGATCTTCCAGCGGTTCTGTGTCAGCGTGAACATGCCGACGAACAGGGCACCGGCGACGGCGCCGACCACCAGTGCACCAATCGGGTGCATCAGGTCGGAGCCGGCGCAGACCGCGACCAGTCCGGCCAGCGGGCCGTTGTGCACGAAGCCGGGGTCGTTCCTGCCGGCGAGCAGCGCGGCCAGCGTGCCGCCGACCATGGCCATCAGCGAGTTGACCGCGACCAGGCCCGAGATCTTGTCGATGGTCTGTGCGCTCATGACGTTGAAGCCGAACCAGCCGACGATCAGGATCCAGGCGCCCAGCGCCAGGAAGGGGATGTTGGACGGCGGGTGCGCGCTCATGGCGCCATCCTTGCGGTAGCGGTTGGCGCGCGGACCCAGCAGGATCACCGCACCGAGCGCGATCCAGCCGCCGACGGCGTGCACCACCACCGAGCCGGCGAAGTCATGGAATTCGGCGCCGGTCAGCTGCTTGATCCAGCCTTGCACGCCGAAATGCTGGTTCCAGGCGATGCCCTCGAAGAAGGGGTAGACGAAGCCGACGATGACGGCCGTGGCCAGCAACTGGGGCCAGAACTTGGCGCGCTCGGCGATGCCGCCCGAGATGATGGCGGGGATCGCGGCGGCGAAGGTCAGCAGGAAGAAGAACTTGACCAGCTGGTAGCCGTTCTGTTGCGCGAGCTGCTCGGCGCCGATCAGGAAATGCGTGCCGTAGGCCACGCCATAGCCGACCAGGAAGTAGACCACGGTCGAGACCGAGAAGTCGACCAGGATCTTGACCAGGGCATTGACCTGATTCTTGTGGCGTACGGTGCCGAGTTCGAGGAAGGCGAAGCCCGCATGCATGGCCAGCACCATGATGCCGCCGAGCAGTATGAAGAGGGCATCCGTGCCCTGTTTGAGTGCGTCCATGCTTGACTTTGGTGAATGAAGTGGAGGTTTGCTGTCTGGAAATAGGCCGTCTCAGCCTCTGCACCAAACTCAAGCATGAAATGTGCCAGTTTTGGGGAAAATGCCCCGGCGATGCATCAGATTGGTGATTGAAATCCGATGGGCAGGCCGGGTCAGGCGAGTTCGGCGATCAGCTCGATCTCGACGCAGGCGCCCAGCGGGATCTGTGCCACGCCGAAGGCGCTGCGCGCGTGCGTGCCGGCGGCGCCGAAGACCGCGCCCAGCAGTTCCGAGCAGCCGTTGGTGACCAGATGCTGCTCGGTGAAGGTGGAAGTCGAGTTGACCAGGCTCATGACCTTGACGATGCGCTTGATGCCGTCGAGGTCGGTGCCGGCGGCGCGGCAGGCGTGCTCCAGCGTGCCCATCAGGTCGATGGCGATGGCGCGGGCGGCGGCCCGGCCTTGCTCGGTGGTCATGGTCAGGCCGAGCTGGCCAACCCAGGGCTTGCCGTCCTGCTTGGCGATATGGCCGCTCAGGAAGACCTGCTTGCCGCTTTGCACATAAGGCAGATAGGCCGCGGCCGGCACGGCGACCGGGGGCAGGGTAATGTTCAGGGCTTGCAGTTGGTCGTAGACGCTCATGGGGGCTCCGTTAAGGGCTGTCGGTGAAGACGGGTAATGGTCGAAGCTGATTCTAGTCAGCGGCCGAGCCGCCGGGATCGGTCGCCGCTGGCGGACTGGAGCTGTCCGCGCACAGCTGCTCATACTCCTCGGCCGGCGCGACCGTGACCTCGACTTGCAGGCTGTGCGCGCCGCCGCCCTGGATCACGCCGCGCAGCGGCGAGATGTCGCCGAAGTCGCGGCCCAGCGTGAGCGTGACATAGTCCTCGCCGGGACAAGGGCTGCCGCAGCGGTCGTTGGTCGGGTCGAAGTCGTGCCAGCCGCCGTCGCACCAGACCGAGACCCAGGCGTGCGAGGCGTCGGCGCCGATCAGACGCGGCTGTCCCGGCGGGGGCTGCGTCAGCAGGTAGCCGCTGACATAGCGCGCGGCCAGCCCCAGGCTGCGCAGGCAGCCCAGCATGATGTGGGCGAAGTCCTGGCAGACGCCCTTGCCCTGCGCCAGGGCTTGCAGCGCCGGCGTGTTGACCTGGGTGCTGGCGGTCTCGTACTGCAGTTCCTGGTGGATCTTGCCGCAGAGTGCTTCGCAGGCGTCGAGCAGCGCACGTTCGGGCGTGAAGACGGGGCGCGCGAAGGCGGCGAAGGCTTCGTCGAGCGGGACATAGGGCGAGGCGAACGTGAACTCGGTGGCCGGCTCGTAGCTGGCGCCGGCATGGTAGCGGAAACCGTCGCGCACCTGTTCCCAGGCCGGCGAGTCCGGCAGCGGGCCGGGCGGCGAGGTGCGCACCAGGCTGTCGGCGCTGACGTCCAGCTTGTCATGCGCGCTTTGCAGCGCGAAGAAGCAGCGCCAGTTGCCGAAGGCGTCCAGACCCTGGAGCCACTGGGCCGGTTCGGGGCTGATGCTCAGCTGGTGCTCGATGACTTGCTGGCCCTGGCGTTCGAGCGGGCGCAAATGGGCCAGGTGCTGGGCCAGCAGCACCGGGGTCCGATAGCGGTAGCGGGTGTGGTGAATGATGCGCAGCAGCATGGTTTGACATCCTCCCCGTCTTAAAGGACGGGGATTCCTCCCACGAGACGGCCATGCCCGGCCGCGAGAATGTTCCTGGCCGCGTTGACGTCCCGGTCGTGGACCGTGGCGCAGGCGCTGCAAGTCCATTCCCTTATTCCAAGACCGGCTCTACCTTTTGGACTGCTGGCAGGGATGACCCTGCAGCACGAGCAAGTCTGGGTCGAATACGCTTCGTTGACTACCTCGAAGACGATGCCGGCCTGATGGCTCTTGTACTCCAACATCGTCTTCAACATGGTCCAGCCCGCGTCGAGCGTGGACTTGGCCATTCTTGTCTTGACCAGCTTGGCGCTGGCCACATCGCCCACGAAGAGGGCGGCGTTGTTCTGTACCAGTTGGGTGCTGAACTGGTGCAGCGCGTCCTTGCGCTGGTTGGCGATCCTGGCGTGGATCGCATTGACGCGGCGTTTCTTGCGCGCCCGTTGGGCGGTCGCCAGCTTGTGCTCATGCGCTCGGTACCAGCGGCCTTCGAGGCGCTGGCCGTCCGAGGTGGTGGCGCAGTCCTTGAGCCCCAGATCGATGCCGACGCAGGCGGTCGGGCCGGGGAGGCGCGGGCCAACGAGTTCCGGGATCTCGACGGCAACATTCAAGTACCAGCGGCCCCGGCGGTCCTCGCTGAACGAGCCGCTGCGGAGTTCGTAGTCCGCCAGGCCATAGCTGTCCCACAGGCTGAAATACTGCCCGGCGAACTGGATCCGACCGGCCTTGTAGCGGGCGTGACCGATCTTGAACGGTATCCAGCCCAGCGAATATTTCGATGATTTCGGATTCGAGACGCGCCAGTTCAGGCGTGAGCGTTTGAACTGCCTGCGCCGGGTGGCGTATTCCGCGCAGACCACCTGCACGGTGCCACTGCCGACCGAGATGTCCTCGCACTGGCTGAAGCCGGCGGTGAGCTTTTGCAGGTCGTAGCCCGAGAGGTAGCGCGGTTGGCCCGAGAAAGGGCGAGCGGCCTTGGCCGATACTGCGTTGATGTGGTTCCAGACCTGATTGACCTCGCGCGCCATCTGACGCAGCACGCGGGCGTGCTTGTCCTTGATGCGCAGCTGGAGGGTCTTGGTCGTGTTCACGCCGAATATCATAGAGCACATGACCGCGCAGCGGACCACGGGCCGTGCCGGCCTGATCGCTCGAACCTCGGGCTGAACCCCGAGGCTTGCCGCTCAGATCGGGTCAGGTCAGGTCATCAGGCTGGTGTTGACGCGGTCGGCGTGGCTGAAGTAGCGCTGCGCGAGCTGGTCGGACAGCGCCAGCATGGCGGATTCGATCTGGCGCATCAGCGGCAGCAGGGGCGGGTCCATCAGCGAATCCAGCGTCCAGTCGTCGGGATTGGGCAGCAGGTGCTTGAGCTTGATCCCGTCCTCCTTGGCGCGCGGCAGCTTGGACAGGCGCGAGCGCAGCGACGAGAGCACCCAGCCCAGCGAGCGCGGGTTGTCGCGGTTGACGATCAGCACGTCGAGCAAGGCGATCCGGTCGCGCCGCTGCTGGTACTGGAAGTGGAAGGTGATCGTGCTGTCGAACAGCGCCAGCACCGCCTCGAAACCGTCGTCATGGCGCAGGCAGCCGCTGTCCATCGCCAATGCCAGCGCGCCCGCCAGCGTGTGCAGGCGCTCGATATGGCGGCCGATGCTGAGCATGCGCCAGCCGTCGTCGCGCACCATGCGGTCGGTCTGCTCGCCGGTGATGGCCGTCAGCAGCCCGCTGGCCTCGTTGAGCGCGTCGAGCGCGTCCTGTGGCGCGGAATCGGCATCGGCGCAGAGGATGGCCTGGCGTGCCGTGAACTGCGCGTCGACGCGCTCGGTCAGTGCCCGCAGGTCCAGCGACAGGCGCTCGCGTACCTGGCCGGCGGCCAGGCGCAGGGCGCGCAGGTTGTAGCCCACGCTGCTGGTACCCGATTCCGCGCCGAGCTGTCTGATCAGCGCGCGCTCGAAGTCGCGTGGGGACGGTGCGGTTTTTGTCGTGCCCCAGGGCAGCAGGCCCTGGTGGCGCGCGGCCATGCCGAGCCAGTTCAGCAGGTTGGCGCTGTTGAGTTGTTCGCCCTGCAGCAGGCGCAGCGTCAGCCTGGCCAGCCGCAGGCTGTTGTCGGCGCGCTCGGTGTAGCGCCCGAGCCAGAACAGGTTCTCGGCCGAACGGCTGGAGACGATGCGTTTTTGCTGGGCGTGCGCGCGCGCGTTGTGTGCGTCGGACAGCAGGCTGGTGCGGTCGATCTCGCCCTCGGTCCGGACCCAGCAGTCGGCGCTGCTGCCGCCGCTTTGCATCGAGGCGATCGCCTGTCCGGGTGGCGCCATGCGCACCAGTCCGCCGGGCAGCACGCGCCAGGATCGCGGCCCGTCGCAGAGCGCGAACACGCGCAGCATGGCCGCGCGCGGCACGATCTCGCCCTCGCGCCAGGTCGGCTGCTGCGACAGCGGCAGGTAGGACTGCAGCGTGTACTGGTCGGGCTGGTCGCGGATGCGCTCGCGCAATCGGGCCATTTCCTTCGGGCTCAGCAGGGGGCCGATCTCGGTCTCGTTGCTGGCCCTGGGGTAGGTGCGCTTGACCACGCTGCGTTCGAGCCGGTGCAGGCCGTCCGCCAGGCTGGCGGCCTCGCCGCACCACCAGGTGGGCAGCGAGGGCAGGCTGAGTTCCTCGCCCAGCAGGCGCCGGCTGATCGCGGGCAGGAAACCCTGCAGCGCGGTCGATTCCAGTGGCGCCGATCCCGGTGCGTTGGCCAGCAGGACATGGCCGGCACGCACCGCCTGCATCAGGCCTGGCACGCCCAGCGCCGATTCCGAGCGCAGCTCGAGCGGGTCCAGCCACTCGTCGCCCAGGCGCTTGATCAGCACGTCGATCGGCTCCAGCCCGTGCAGGGTCTTGAGGTAGACGCGCTGGTCGCGCACGGTCAGGTCATTGCCCTCGACCAGCGGCAGGCCCAGGTAGCGCGCCAGGTAGGCATGCTCGAAATAGGTCTCGTTGTAGGGGCCGGGCGTCAGCAGGGCGATGCGCGCGTCGGCGCCCTTGGGGCTCAGCGCGCGCAGCCCCTGCATCAGCGCCTGGTAGCTCGCGCCCAGACGCTGCGCCTTCATCGCGTTGAAGGCGTTCGGGAACTGGCGGCCAATCGCGATGCGGTTTTCCAGCAGGTAGCCCAGGCCGGAGGGGGCCTGGGTGCGGTGCGAGACCACCCGCCAGCGGCCGTCGGGACCATGGGCCAGGTCGACCGCGACCACATGCAGCCAGGTGTCGCCAGGCGGTCGCACCCCATGCATGGCGCGCAGGTAACCCGGGTGTCCCTGCACCAGGGCTGGTGGCAGCAGGCCCTCCCGCAGCAGCCGCTGCGGGCCGTAGAGATCGGCCAGGATGGCGTTGAGCAGTCTTGTGCGCTGCAGCACGCCAGCCTCGATCCCGGCCCATTCGGTCGCCGGGATGATCAGCGGAAACAGGTCGACCGACCAGGGGCGCTGCAGGCTGTCTTGGTCGGCATAGACGTTGTAGGTCACGCCGTTGTCGCGCAACTGGCGCGCCACGCTCTGCTCGCGCCGGTCCAGTTCGGCCAGCCCCTCGCTGTCGAGATGGGAGAAGAACTCGGCCCAGTCTGGCGCCAGCTGGTCTGGCAGGTCCGCGCCGGCCAGGCCGCCGCGCAGTTCGTCGTGGTGGCCGGCGGAGACCGGACGCGCGAGCGCCAGCGCCTGCGGACAGGCGATGGCGGGTTCAGGCTTGGGCTGGAGGGTGTCGTTCAAGATCGGAGGGCGCGCAGGCAGCTGGGACAGTGGCAAGTATGCCTGCTTCGCCCCCTGGCGCCCGCCGGTCGCTCGCGCTTTCAGCGCCTCAGGTCGAGCGTGAACGGGAACTCGCGGCTCGGCGTTGCCGGCTCCACCTGCATCCGGCCCGGCGTGTGCCCCAGCTGGAAGAAGCGCGCCAGCCGGCGGCTCTCGGCCTCGTAGGAGTTGACCGGGAAACTGTCGTAGTTGCGCCCGCCCGGGTGCGTGACATGGTACTGGCAGCCGCCCAGCGAGCGCTGCATCCAGCTGTCGACGATGTCGAACACCAGCGGCGCGTGCACGCCGATGGTCGGATGCAGGCTCGACGGCGGATTCCAGGCCTTGTAGCGCACGCCGGCCACGTAGTCGCCCACGGTGCCGGTGTTGTGCAGCGGCAGCGCGCGGCCGTTGACGGTCAGACAATAACGGCTGTCGTTCCAGCCGCGCACGCGCACCTCGATGCGCTCCAGCGACGAATCCACATAGCGTGCCGTGCCGCCCGCGGTGCTTTCCTCGCCCATCACATGCCAGGGTTCGAGTGCGTTGCGCAAGGTCAGCTCGATGCCGCGCGTGGCCAGCTGGCCCACCAGCGGGAAGCGGAACTCGAAATGCGGCGCGAACCAGGCCCGGTCGAAGCGGTAGCCGAAGGCGGCCAGATCGTCGAGTACGTCGTCGAAGTCCATCCGCACGAAGGTCGGCAGCAGGAAGCGGTCGTGCAGCTCGGTGCCCCAGCGTGCCAGCTGGCCTACCTGGGGCTGCTGCCAGAAGCGGGCCACCAGCGCGCGCAGCAGCAGCTGCTGGGCGATGCTCATGCGGGCGTGTGGCGGCATCTCGAAAGCGCGCAGCTCCAGCAGGCCGAGCCGGCCCGTGCTGCTGTCGGGCGAATACAGCTTGTCGATGCTGAACTCGCTGCGATGCGTGTTGCCGGTGATGTCGATCAGGATGTTGCGCAGCGTGCGGTCGACCAGCCAGGGCGGCATCGATTCACCGTGCAGTTCGCGGTTGCGCGCGATCTGTTCCAGCGCGATCTCCAGCTCGTAGAGCTGGTCGTTGCGCGCCTCGTCGACCCGCGGCGCCTGGCTGGTCGGCCCGATGAACATGCCGCTGAACAGGTAGCTCAAGGAGGGGTGGTTGTGCCAGTAGGCCAGCAGGCTGGCCAGCAGCTCGGGCTTGCGCAGGAAGGGCGAGTCCGAGGGCGTCGCGCCGCCCATCACGAAATGGTTGCCGCCGCCGGTGCCGGTGTGGCGGCCATCGGTCATGAACTTCTCGGCACAGAGGTGGGTCTGGTGCGCGGCCTCGTAGAGGAACTCGGTGCGCTCGACCAGCTCGGGGAAGCTGCTGGCCGGGTGGATGTTGACCTCGATCACGCCCGGGTCGGGGGTGACTTGCAGCAGCTTGAGGCGCGGGTCGCGCGGCGGCGGGTAGCCTTCGAGCACGATCTTGACCTGGAGCTCGGCGGCCGTGGCTTCGAGCGCGGCGAGCAGGTCGAGGTAGTCCTCCAGGCGCTGCAGCGGCGGCATGAAGACGTAGAGCTGGCAGCTGGCGCCGCCGTTGCTGACCTCGGCCTTGGGGCCGTTGGCGCGCTGCGGGTCGCGCGCCTCGACGCACAGCGCGGTGCGCGTGAGCCAGCGCGCCGATTCGTGGCGGGTTGGCAAGCGGGTCGCGTCGGCCGGCGTCAGACCGCTGGCCTGATCCGTGCTGGTGCCCTTGCCGGCGCCAGCCTCGTGCCAGCCGTATTCGCGGTTTTGCATCGCGACCGTGCCACCTTCGGCAAAGCCGCCGCCGACCTGGTGCGGGGCGTACTGGTGCAGGAAGGTCGCGCCGGCCGGCAGGGCGTCGCGCGGCACGCTCGGGTCCTGCTCGATGTGATGCGGGTAGTCGCGCGCCGCGATCCAGGGCAGCGAGTCCAGCGGCAGCCGGTAGCCCATCGGCGAGTCGCCCGGGATCAGGTACATGCGCTCGTCGCGCAGGAACCAGGGGCCGCTGCCCCAGCGCGGACCGCTCGGCTCGACATCATGCCTGGCCTGCAGCGGCAGCACATAGCCCACCGCCGCTTCCAGCCCCTGGCTGAAGACGCGGCGCAGGCGGGCGCGCTCGAGCTCGTCGCCGAGCCTGGAGTCGAACGGGTCGACGTTGATCGGCAGCTTGCGCTCGCGCCACAGGTAGTACCAGCTGTCCTCGTAGCCTGGCGTGATGAAGTCGGCGGCCAGTCCGAGCTTGCGCGCCAGCGCCTGGGTGAAGCGCCGCGCGTCCTCGGCCGTATAGCGGGCCGGGTCGCGCTCGTCGGCGAACAGCGACGGGTCGTGCCAGATCGGCTCGCCGTCGGCGCGCCAGTGGAGCGACAAGGCCCAGCGCGGCAGCTGCTCGCCCGGGTACCACTTGCCCTGGCCCAGGTGCACGAAGCCGCCCGCGCCGTACTGCTCGCGCAGGCGACCGAGCAGCTCGGTGGCGTAGTCGCGCTTGGTGGGGCCGAGCGCGTCGGTGTTCCATTCGGCCGCGTCACGGTCGCGCGTCGCGACATAGGTCGGCTCGCCGCCCATGGTCAGGCGCACGTCGCCCGCGACCAGGTCCTGGTCGACCTGCTCGCCCAGCGCCAGGATGGCCTGCCACTGCTCGTCGCTGTAGGGTCGGGTCACGCGCGGCGACTCATGGATGCGCGTGATCTGCATCTGGTGCTCGAACGAGACTTCGCACTCGTCGAGCGCGCCATCGATCGGCGCGGCGCTGGAAGGCTGGGGCGTGCAGGCCAGCGGGATATGGCCTTCGCCGGCCAGCAGGCCCGAGGTCGGGTCGAGTCCGATCCAGCCCGCGCCCGGCAGGAAGACCTCGCACCAGGCGTGCAGGTCGGTGAAGTCGACCTCGGTGCCGCTCGGGCCATCGACGGCCTTGACATCGGGGGTGAGCTGGATCAGGTAGCCCGAGACGAAGCGCGCCGCCAGGCCCAGCTGGCGCAGCAGCTGCACCAGCAGCCAGCCGGTGTCGCGGCAGGAGCCGCTGCGCTTTTTCAGCGTGTCCTCGGGCGTCTGCACGCCTGGCTCCATCCGGATGGTGTACGAGATGTCCTGCTGCAGCTTCTGGTTGATGCCGACCAGGAAGTCGATCGTGCGCTGCTCCTTCAGGTCCACCTGTTTCAGGTAGGCCGCCAGCAGCGGCGTCAGCTCGGACTTGATGCGGTAGGGCGCGAGCTCGGCTTCGAGTTCGGGGGCATAGCCGAACGGGAAGTTCTCGGCGCTGGGTTCGAGGAAGAAGTCGAACGGGTTGTGCACCGCCATCTCGACCACCAGGTCGACCGTGACCTTGAACTCGCGCGTCGGCTGCGGGAACACCAGCCGGGCCTGGTAGTTCGCGAACGGGTCCTGCTGCCAGTTGATGAAATGCCCGGCCGGCTCTATCGTCTGCGAATACGACAGAACCTTGGTGCGACTGTGCGGCGCCGGGCGCAGGCGCACGACCTGGGGTCCCAGATTGACCAGGCGGTCGTAGCGGTAATGGGTGACGTGATTCAGGGCAACATGGATCGCCATCGGTGACTTTCTGGGATGGTGGACAGGGAGGACTATGGACCTTATCGATCGCTTGAACCTTGTTCTTTGCATCCTAGCAAGTAACGCGCCAGTTTCCATGACAAGGCGCTTGATTTCCATCAAGGATTGATTGGCCCATGATCATCGTCTTGCTGGGCGCGGTCGCGGGCGTTGCCTTGCAGCTGTTGCAGGCCGGGCTCTGGGCGCCGCGCGCCTACCAGGGCCTGATTTTTCTTGGGCTGCTGCTGGTGCTGGCGGCCTGGGGTGGCGGTCGGGGGACTCGCCGGCGCCTGCTGCTGGCGACACTGGCGGCCACCGCGCTGATGGCCGGCTCGACCGGGCTGCGCGCGCTCGACCGCCTGGGGCAGATCCTGCCGGCCGCGCTGGAGGGACAGGACCTGCTGCTGGTCGGCCATGTCGCGGGTTTGCCGCGCCCGGGGGACAAGGGCGTGCAGTTCGAGTTCGAGGTCGAGTCGGCGCGCTGGAACGGCCAGCCGGTCGCGATCCCCAGGCATGTCCAGCTGGGCTGGTGGAGCCGGCCCGCCGAATCCAAGGCTGACCTATCCGCTGCCGCTGAGTTGCCGGCCGTTCTGCCCGGGCAGCGTTGGGAGCTGGTCGCGCGTCTGCAGCGCCCGCACGGCCTGGCCAATCCGCAGGGTTTCGATCTGGAGCTCTGGCTGTGGGAGCAAGGCCTTGGGGCGACCGGATCGGTGCGTCTGGGGCGAGGGCAGCCGGCGCCCCAGCTGTTGCCGGGGCGGGTCAGGGTGCCGGTGGCACGGGCACGCCACGCGGTGCGCGCCGCCATCCAGGGCGCGGTGCCGGACGCCCGTGCCGCTGGCGTGCTGGCCGCGCTGGTGGTGGGCGACCAGGCCTCCATCGACAGCGCCGACTGGGAGGTGTTTCGCCTGACCGGGGTCGCGCATCTGGTCAGCATCTCGGGGCTGCATGTGACGATGTTCGCGCTGTTCGCTTCGGTCCTGGTCGGTCGGCTCTGGCGCGCGCTGGCCCGGATCTGGCCCGGCCTGCTGCTGTGGCTGCCAGCTGGCAGCGCGGCGGCCATCGGCGGCCTGGCGCTGGCCTTTGCCTATGCGCTGTTCGCCGGCTGGGGGGTGCCGGCCCAGCGCACCTTGCTGATGCTCGCCTGTCTGACCTGGCTGCGCCTGAACGGCCTGCGCTGGCCCTGGCCGGTGCTGCTGCTGGCCGTCATGGTCGCGGTGCTGCTGCTCGACCCCTGGGCGCTGCTGCAGGCGGGCTTCTGGCTCAGCTTCGTCGCGGTCGGCGTGCTGCTGGCCTCGTCCTGGCTGGGTCAGGTCGAGCCGGGCGGCGCGCGCGCCTGGTTGGTCGGACTGCTGCGTACCCAGGCCATCGTGAGCGTGGCGCTGGCGCCGCTGACGCTGTGGTGCTTCGGCCAGTTCTCGCTCGTGGGCCTGTTGGCCAATCTGGTCGCCGTGCCCTGGGTCACCGCCGTGATCACGCCGCTGGCCATGCTGGGCCTGCTCTGGTCGCCACTGTGGCGGCTGGCGGCCTGGGGCGTGCAGGCCATGAATGCCGGCCTGGAGTGGCTGTCCCGGCTGCCCTGGGCCGCGTTCGAGCGTCCCGAGTTGCCGCCAGCGCTGGCGCTGTTCGCGCTGGCCGGCGGCGTGCTGCTGGTGCTGCGCCTGCCCGGGCGGTCCCGCGCCTGGGGTCTGTTGCTGGCCTGGCCCTTGCTGGCCTGGGCGCCCGCGCGACCGCAGGCCGGGCAGTTCGAGCTGATGGCGCCCGATATCGGGCAGGGCAGCGCCATCGTGGTGCGCACGGCGCGCCACACCCTGGTGCATGACACCGGACCGGGGCAGGGGACGGCCAGCGCGGCGCGGCGGGTGCTGCTGCCGCTGCTGCGCGCCGGCGGCGACCGGCTTGATGCGCTGGTCGCCAGCCATGACGACCTCGACCATGTCGGCGGCCTGCCCGAGCTGCTGCGCCAGCACCCGCGCGCCGAGCTCTGGGCCTCCTATGACACGCGGCGCGACGCGGGCCGCCTGGCGCGCACCTGCGAGGCGGGGCAGCAATGGTCCTGGGATGGCGTGAATTTCGAGTGGCTGCACCCGCGCGCCGAGGACCATGCGGCGGGGCTGACTGACAACGCGCTGTCCTGCGTGCTGCGGGTCACCAGTGCCGATGGCCGGGTGGCGCTGCTGACGGGTGACATCACGGCACGCGAGGAAGCGCGACTGCTGCGCGACCAGCCCGGCTTGCGCGCCGACCTGCTGCTCGCGCCACACCACGGCAGTTCGACCTCGTCGAGCGAGGCCTGGCTCGACGGGCTGCGCCCGGGCCGGGTCGTGATCCAGTCGGGTCATCTGAACCGCTTCCAGCACCCCGCGCCCGAGGTGCTGCGGCGCTACCGGGCGCGCGGCATTCCCTGGACCGACAGCCCGGCCTGTGGCGCGGCCAGCTGGCGCAGCGCGCAGCCGGCCGACATCCAGTGCTGGCGCCATGCGCGCCCGCGCTACTGGCAGGCTGGGGCCCGGGCTGGCAATTGATCCTGATCAAGGATCCTGTGAACGTGGCTCAGGGACTGGCCCGTTACTTGCTAACATGAAACTGCCAACATAAACGCGAGCCTCCCATGAGCCGACACCAATTCGACGAAATGTATGCCGCACCCGATCAGGTCCGCGGGCATTACCTCCAATACGCGCGCTGGCTCGCCGAGCAGCCTGACGATGTGATGCGGGCTCGGCGCGAGGAAGCCGAGCTGATCTTCCGCCGCGTCGGCATCACCTTCGCGGTCTACGGCGCCAAGGACGAGGACGGCGCGGGCACCGAGCGCCTGATCCCGTTCGACCTGATCCCGCGCGTGATTCCGGCAGCCGAATGGCGCTCGATGGAAAAGGGCCTGGAGCAGCGCGTCACGGCGCTGAACCGCTTCCTGCACGACATCTACCACGAGCAGGAGATCCTGCAAGCCGGCATCGTGCCGCGCGAGCAGATCGAGGGCAACGCGCAGTTCCGCCCCGAGATGGTCGGCGTCGATGTCCCGGGCGGCATCTACTCGCATATCTCGGGCATCGACATCGTGCGCGCGCCGGTGCCGGGCGGTCAGGGCGAGGCCGAGTACTACGTGCTGGAGGACAACCTGCGCGTGCCCAGCGGCGTGAGCTACATGCTGGAAGACCGCAAGATGATGATGCGGCTCTTTCCCGAGCTGTTCAGCCAGAACCGGGTCGCGCCGGTCGCGCATTACCCCGATCTGCTGCTCGATACGCTGCGCTCGGTCAGCCCCGCGCACACGGTCAATCCGACCGTGGTGGTGCTGACCCCGGGCATGTACAACAGCGCCTATTTCGAGCACGCCTTCCTGGCGCAGCAGATGGGCGTCGAGCTGGTCGAGGGCCAGGACCTGTTCGTCAAGGACGGCTTTGTCTGGATGCGCACCACCCGAGGCCCCAAGCGCGTGGACGTGATCTACCGCCGCGTCGACGACGACTTCCTCGATCCGCTGGCCTTCCGCTCCAGCTCGACCCTGGGCTGCGCCGGCCTGCTCGACGTCTACCGCAAGGGCAACGTAACGCTGTGCAACGCGATCGGCACCGGCGTGGCGGACGACAAGTCAATCTACCCCTATGTGCCGCGGATGATCGAGTTCTACCTCGGCGAGAAACCGATCCTGAAGAACGTGCCGACCTATCTGGGCCGCAAGCCCGATGAGCTCAAGTACATCCTGGCCAACCTCAAGGACCTGGTGGTCAAGGAGGTGCATGGCGCCGGCGGCTACGGCATGCTGGTGGGGCCGGCCTCCACCCAGGCCGAGATCGAGGAGTTCCGCCGCGCCGTGATCGCCAAGCCCGAGGGCTATATCGCCCAGCCCACGCTGAGCCTGTCGAGTTGCCCGACCTATGTCGAGCGCGGCATCGCGCCACGCCACATCGACCTGCGCCCCTTCGTGCTGTCGGGGCAGAAGGGGGTGCAGACGGTGCCGGGTGGCCTGACCCGCGTCGCGCTGAAGGAGGGCTCGCTGGTGGTGAACTCGTCGCAAGGCGGCGGCACCAAGGACACCTGGGTACTGGAAGACTGAGGAAAGACTGATCATGCTGTCGAGAACCGCCGACCATTTGTTCTGGATGTCGCGCTACACCGAGCGCGCCGAAAACACCGCCCGCATGCTGGACGTCAACTACCAGACCGCGCTGCTGCCACAGTCGGCCGCGGTGGCCAAGCTGGGCTGGGAGGGGCTGCTGCGCATCAGCGAGCTGATGCCTGCCTACGAGTTCCTGCACGGCGAGGTCAACAGCAAGGATGTGCTGGACTTCATGGTGCGCGACGAGTCCAATCCGTCGAGCATCCTGTCCTGCCTCAAGGCCGCGCGCGAGAACGCGCGCGCCGTGCGCGGCGCGCTGCCGACCGAGGTCTGGGAAACGATCAACCACACCTGGCTCAAGCTGCTCCAGCTGCTCAAGGGCAAGGACTTCGAGCGCGACCCGGCCAAGTTCTTCGACTGGGTCAAGCACCGCTCGCATCTCTCGCGCGGGGTCGCGATCGGCACCATGCTGCGCGACGAGGCCTTCTACTTCTACCGCATGGGCACTTTCCTGGAGCGGGCCGACAACACGGCGCGGCTGCTCGATGTCAAGTTCCACGCGGTCGAGAGCGACTTCTACGGCGCCGCCTCCGAGCAGGACCAGGAGTACGATTTCTACCACTGGAGCGCGATCCTGCGCAGCGTCTCGGCGTTCGAGGTCTACCGCAAGGTCTACCGCGACGTGATCACCCCTGAGCGCGTGGCCGAGCTGCTGATCCTGCGCGCCGACATGCCGCGCAGCCTGCACGCGAGCCTGCAGGGCGTGGTGACCAACCTGGGCCGGGTCAGCAACTCGGTCTCGGGCGAGACCGAGCGCCGCGCCGGCAAGATGCTGTCCGACCTGCGGTACGGCAGCCTCGACGAGATCATGGAGACCGGCCTGCACGCCTACCTGACGCAGTTCCTCGACCGCGTCAACGAGCTCGGCGGGCGCATCAGCCGCGACTTCCTGGTGCCCGCGTCGGTCTGAGTCCCTTTGTCGGATCAGCGCGCGGCGTTCGGTTCGGCCAGCGCGGCCTGCACCGCCTGGCCCAGCTCGATCACGGCCAGCGCGTAGTAGCTGCTCCAGTTGTAGCGCGTGACGACGTAGAAGTTCCCGGTCCCGGCCACGAAGCTGGGCGCGGCGCCGCCTTGCAGCGGGTCGCCGTTCTTCAGCTCGACCAGGGCCAGCGGTCCGGCGTGCTGCAGCGCCTGGCCCGCCAGCCGGGCGCCCAGCGCCTGGAAGCGGGCCGCGTCGAAGCTGGGCTTGATGTCGGGCGCGAGCAGGGTGGCCAGCTCCGCGTCGCTCGCCTCCACCTTGACCGGGTAGTGGGTGGGCATGCCGCTTTGCCAGCCATGCTGCCGCAGGTAATGCGCCACCGAACCGATCGCGTCGGCCGCGTTGGTGCGCAGGTCGATGCGGCCGTCGCCGTCGAAGTCGACCGCGTGCCTGGCCCAGCTGCTGGGCATGAACTGCGGCAGGCCCATGGCGCCGGCGTAGCTGCCGCGCCAGCTGTCGGGATCCAGCCCCTGATCGCGCGAGAGCCGCAGCAGGGTTTCGAGCTCGCCGCGAAAGTAGGCCTGGCGCTCGGCCGCGCGTGGGTGGCTGCTGGGGAAATCCAGGCTCAGCGTCGCGAGTGCGTCGAGCACCCGGTAGTTGCCGGTGTGGCGGCCGTAGAGGGTCTCCACGCCGATGACGCCGACCACCAGCCAGGCCGGCACGCCGTAGCTCGCCTCGGCGCGTTCGAGTGCCGCGCGTTGCGTCTGCCAGAAGCGTTTGCCCGCCTCGATGCGGGTCGGCTCGATGAGGCGTGCCCGATAGGTGGCCCAGTTCTTGGCGGCGGCTGGCGCTGGCGTGACCAGCCGGATCACGCTGGGCAGCTGCTGCGATTGCCCGATCCAGTGTCGTACCCATTCGACATCCCAGTCATTGCGCTGCGCGATCTCGCGCGCAAGTTCTTCCGCCGCGGGCTTGCCGGCGTAGCGGCCACCCTGGGGCTGTTTCCTGGCCTGCGTGCGCTGGCTGGGTTGACTGGTTTCGGCTTGGCCCGGGCGGGCCGGTGCCGGGCTCTGGTCGTTCGCTATTGTGGTGGCGGCGGTGGCGCTCGTGCCCGCCAGGATCAGCCCCAGCGCGGCCAGCCACAGGGCCTTGCGCCCGGCTCTGGCCCGCAGGTGCAAGGCGTTACGGCTGGACGCCGGGTCGGTGGGCAGGAAGGTGTCGGGCATGGCGGACGAGCGTGAAAAACCTCTAGCGTAATACAGAAGGTGGCACGGGACGGCTGGTCGCGCGCAAGGGTGGCGGCCAGTCCAGTTTGTCCGCCTGGCGCCGCAGCTCGGCCAGCGAGTGGCGGCTGGACGGGTCGTAGCGCTGGCGTTCGAGCGCGAGCAGCCAGTCCCGCAGCGCTGGCCAGCGCCCGGCGGCGGCCGCATCGACCTCCAGCAGCCCAGCGAGCTGGCGCGGCGTGGCCTGCGGCGCCACCGGGTAGCCGGCGCGCAGCAGTCGTTGCCGCGCGCGCTGCAGCAGCCTCAGCCAGGGGTCGCGCCTGTGTCCCTGCCGCAGCGCCCAGGCGGCGCCGGCCAGGCCCAGCAGGCCGAGCAGGCCGGCCAGCAGCCGCACCAGGTCGGCCGAATCGGGGGCGGCAAAGCCCAGCCGCCTGAGCAGGTCGAGCTGGCGGGTCTGGCTGTAGTCGAGCACCCACTGGTTCCAGCGGTGGTTGAGCGCCTCCCAGGCCTGACCCCATTGCGCCACCAGCGTCGGGCTGACCCGGATCATGGCGTCGGCCAGCAGGCCGGGTGCGGGCCGCAGGCGTTGCAGCGTGCCGATCCGGTCGGGCTGCACCGCGGCGGTCGGATCGACCCGGGTCCAGCCCTGGCCGGGCAGCCAGACCTCGGCCCAGGCATGGGCGTCGCTCTGGCGCACGCTCCAGAGGCCGTCGACCGGGTTGCGCTCACCGCCCTGGTAGCCCGTGACGACGCGCGCCGGCACGCCCGCCGCGCGCAGCAGGATCACGAAGCTGGCAGCGATATGCTCGCAAAAGCCGGCGCGGCGATCGAACCAGAACTCATCCGCGCTGTCGCGACCGTAGCCACCCGGCTCCAGCGTGTAGCGGTAGCCGCCGCGCCGCAGGCGATCGAGCCCCCGCTCTATCAACGCCGCGCCGGGATCCTGCCCCGCTGGCAGCGACCGCTCCAGCTCGCTGCGCAGTTGTCGCGCCAGTGCCAGGGTGCGCGGGTTGTAGCCGGCGGGCAGTTCGACCTGTTCCTGCAACGCGCCGTTGGCGCGCTCGGGGCCGTGGCGGAAACTGGTGTAGCTCTGCGCCTCGTAGCGCACCAGCTCGGTCAGTGGCTGGCGCGTGAGCCACTGCAGGTCGGCGCTCATGTAGGGCCGGTGTCCAGGGACCAGCGGCGCCTGTGGCGTCGCTTCGAGCACGAACAGCCAGGGCCGGCGGCTGGGTTCCAGCGTGACCTGGTAGCGTACCGGCTCGCCCGCGACCCGCAGCGCGGCCCGCGCCGCGTCGGGCAGGGTTGGTGCCGGCCGCCATTCGATGCCGTCGAAGCGGCTCAGTACCGGGCCGCGGAAGTAGAGCGCATCCTGCGTCGGCGGCTGGCCGTCGAAGCGGATGCGCAAGGCGACGCTGGGGTCCAGCGCCAGTTGCGCGACCTGACCGACCTGCATCCGGTCCGACAGGCCGCTGCGTCCGCCCAGCGCGTCGGCGGGCAGTCCCCACAGCGGCGCCAGCCGCGGGAACAGCAGGAACAGCACCAGCATCAGCGGCGTGCCGAGCAGCATCATGCGACCCGCCAGCCGCGCCGACAGCAGCAGGGGCGGGCGTCCGAGCGGCAGGTTGGCGTTGACCAGTGCCGTCAGCAGCCCGAGCAGCGCGAGCAGGATGCCCAGCGCGGTCGGCAGCGACTGCGAGTGAAAGAACAGCGTCAGCAGGGCGAAGAAGCCGAGGAAGAAGACGACGAAGGCGTCGCGGCGCGCGCGCAGCTCCAGCGTCTTGAGCGCCAGCAGCAGCGCGACCAGCGCGACGCCGGCCTGCTGCCCGAGCAGGGTCCGGTAGTCCAGCCAGGTCGCGGCCACGGCCAGCGCCAGCAGCGCGACGCGCCAGGCCAGTGGCGGCAGCGCGCGTTGCGTCAGCGCCAGCCAGCCGCGCCCCAGCAGCATCGTCAGCGCAAGCGCCGTGCACCAGAGCGGCAGGTGGCCAGCCTGCATCAGCAGCACCCAGGCGATCACGGCCAGCAGGAACAGTGTGTCGCGCGTCTCGCGCGGCAGGGTGGCCAGGCTGCGGGCGTTCAGCACAGCGCGAGCGCCTCCAGGCAGCGCTGCTGCTGTGCCGTGCCGTGGCCGGGCGCGATCTCCAGCGCGCCCAGGCGCAGGCCGTAGTCCAGCCCTTGCGCCTCGGCGGCCAGCACCCAGGCGCAGAGCCGGCTCAGGCGCTGCTCCGGATCGGACAGGCCGGTGCGGGCCGGTTCGAGCCAGCACCGGCGCCCGCTCGGCTGGGCGAAATCGCGGCTGACCCAGTCATCGCGGCCGCTCTCCGCCTGGCGGGCCACCTTCTTCCAGGCCACCCAGCGCAGCGGGTCGCCACGGCGCCAGGGGCGCAGGCCTTCCCACTCGTCGCTGGAGCCGCTGGTGGCCTGGGTGGCCAGACCTTCCTCCTCCCCGGTTGGGGCTGGCAAGGGCGGCGCCGGGCTCTCGGGCGCGGGGTAGACCAGCTGCAGCGCGGCCGGCCGCCACCAGCACCAGGCGCGGAAGGTGCCCAGCGGAAAGCGGGTCTGCGCCTGCAGTGGCGCCAAGGCGTGGCGTCCGCGCCGTGGCATGACGCAGCGCAGCCGCAGCGCGACCTGGCCTGGCCCGGGCAGGTCGGCCCAATGCCCAGGTGAATCGCTGGCGCAATCAGTCGTGCCCGGCGCCAGCCAGTCCAGCGCGATCGCCCAGCGCTCGCGCCGTGTCGGGTTGTGCAGCGTGATGCTGACCGTGGCGGCCTGGCCGGCGAAGACCGGCTCGCCCGGCTGCAGTTGCAGCCGCAGGCCGTTGAGGTTGCCGTGCGTGAGGTGCAGCGCCGCCAGCGCGCTGCCAGCGATCAGGAAGGTCAGCAGATAGCCCAGGTTGAGCTGGTAGTTGATGCTGCCGATCAGCAGCACGAGCAGCGTCAGCGCCAGCAGCAGTCCGGCGCGCGTGGGCAGGATGTAGACATTGCGTTGCGTCAGTTCGAGCTGGTCGGTCGCGGGCAAGCGGCGCAGCCACCAGTCCCGCCACCTGGCTGGCCAGCGCAGGCGGGCGCGCCTTTCACTGTGGGGGGCGGGTCTGGTGTGTGCGACGCTGGCGGACATTTGCTGTGCCTCAGCGCAACGGGGTGGCCGCCAGCAGCGCCTGCACCTGTTCGACCGGGTCGCGGCCGGATGACGACAGTGGCGTGAGCCGGTGCGCGGCGGTCTGCGGCAGGATGGCCGCGATGTCGTCGGGTGCCAGGTAACGCCGGCCCTCGACCAGCGCGTGCGCCTTGGCCGCGCGCAGCACCGCCAGCGCGGCGCGCGGGCTCAGGCCCTGCGCGAACCAGCGCCCGCTGCGGGTCGCCTCGACCAGATCCTGCAGGTAGTCGAGCACGGCGTCGCCGGCCTGGACCGCTAGCACCTCCGACCGCAGGCGCGCGAACTCGGCGGCGTCGAGCCGCGCGGGCAGTCCCTGCAGCAGCCCGCGCCGGTCCTGTCCCCGCAGCAGGCTGCGCTCGGCCGCGCGGTCCGGATAGCCCAGGCTGATGCGCATCAGGAAGCGGTCGAGCTGCGACTCGGGCAGCGGATGGGTGCCGACCTGGTCGTGCGGGTTCTGCGTCGCGATCACGAAGAAGGGGCGTGGCAGCGGCCGGGTCTCGCCCTCGACCGAGACCTGCTGCTCCTCCATCGCTTCGAGCAGCGCGCTCTGGGTCCGGGGGCTGGCGCGGTTGATCTCGTCGGCCAGCAGCACCTGGGTGAACAGCGGTCCGGGGTGGAAGACGAAGGCCTGCTGCTCGCGCTGAAACACCGAGACGCCCGTCAGGTCGCTCGGCATCAGGTCGGAGGTGAACTGCACGCGCGAGAACGCCAGTCCGAAGCTGCGCGCCAGCGCCTGCGCCAGCGTGGTCTTGCCCACGCCCGGCATGTCCTCGATCAGCAGATGGCCGCCCGCCAGCAGGCAGATCACACAATCCCGCACTTGTAAGCTTTTGCCAGCCATGACCGTGTTAAGCTGGTCAAATAACGAGGAGATTTGGGTTTGAGTTGACTGCATCGACTCGACCTTAACGGAAAACGCCAATCATGAATGCGACAGGTTATTACACTCACCGATTGTTCCGCAAACACGAAATGGGGCCGGGCCACCCGGAATGCCCGGAACGGCTGGGGGCCATAGAGGACCGGCTGCTGGTCACCGGGGTGTTCGATGCGCTCGATCACCGCGACCCGACCCCGGCCTCGGTGGCCGAGATCGAGCTGGCGCACGGCCGCATGCACATCGCCGCCATGCGCGGTCTGTGCGACTTCCTCAAGGAAGACATCGTGGCCGGCGGTCCCACCCATTACCACGTCGATGCCGACACCGCGCTCAACGAGTTCAGCTATGACGCCGCGCTGATGTCGGCCGGCGCCGCGATCTGCGCCACCGACGCGGTGATCGCCGGCGAGATCGAGAACGCCTTTTGCGCGGTGCGTCCGCCCGGCCACCACGCCTGCCGCGACAAGGCCATGGGCTTTTGCGTCTTCAACAACGTGGCGATCGCCGCCAAGTACGCGCTGGAGCGTCACGGGCTGGAACGGGTGGCGATCGTGGACTTCGACGTCCACCATGGCAACGGCACCGAGAACATCGTCGCTGGCGATGACCGCATCCTCATGTGCAGCTTCTACCAGCACCCCTTCTACCCGGAAGGCGGCGCGCTGTCCGACGCGCCCAACCTGCTCAACCTGCCGGTGCCGGCCTACACCAAGGGCCTGGAAGTCCGCGAGCTGATCGAGGCCAGCTGGCTGCCGCGCCTGGAGCAGCACCAGCCGCAGATGATCTTCATCAGCGCCGGCTTCGACGCCCACCGCGAGGACGACATGGGTCAGCTCGGCCT
Organism: Malikia sp.; assembly: GCF_028687635.1. Lineage (GTDB taxonomy): Bacteria > Pseudomonadota > Gammaproteobacteria > Burkholderiales > Burkholderiaceae_C > Malikia. The sequence goes on from NZ_JAQTZS010000023.1 coordinate 44,962, forward strand.
GGTCGAGCAGGACTTCGCCTGGATCACGAAGCAGCTCAAGGCCGTCGCCAAGCGCCACGCCCAGGGCCGCATCGTGAGCTGCCTGGAGGGGGGCTACGACCTGAGCTCGCTCGCGCGCAGCGTGGAGGCGCATCTGCGCGTGCTGGCCGACGTCTGAGACCGATGGGGGCGCCGGGAACGCCTTGAATCTGTGGCAAGCTAGCGGTTTTGTTGCAACGCCGCCGCCCCCAGTGACCGCCACTCCCACTCCCATCCCCATCAACGATTTCTCGCTCTGGCTGACCTCCTTCGGTCAGCCGGAGGCACTGCTTGAGCTCGCCATCCTGGCCACTTGCGGGCTGCTGGCCTGGGGCCTGGTCGCGCTGCTGCGCCGCGTCTTCTCGCCCGACGAAAGCCATTCGATCTGGTTCGGCAGCGGCTTGGTCGATGGCGTGCTGTTTCCGACCCTGCTGCTGGGCCTGGGATTCGCCGCGCGCACGCTCTGGTCCGCCAGTCATCCGGTCCATCTGTTGCGCATCGCGATTCCGGTGCTGTTGGCGCTGGTCGTGATCCGCGTCGGCGTCAAGGTGCTGCAGGTCGCCTTCCGGCAGGCCGCCTGGCTGCGCCCGATCGAGCGCACCATCTCCTGGGTCGCCTGGCTCACCATGGTGCTGTGGGTCAGCGGCCTGCTGCCCGTGCTGCTCAACGAGCTCGACCAGATCAGCTGGAAGATCGGCGGCAGCAAGCTCTCGGTCCGTACCCTGATCGAAGGCGCGCTGACGGCCTGCGCGGTGCTGCTGGTGACGCTGTGGATCTCGTCGGCGATCGAGTCGCGGCTGCTGCGGGCGGCCACCGGCAGCGAGCTGTCCTTGCGCAAGGCCGCCAGCAACGCGACCCGCGCGCTGCTGATGTTCGTCGGCCTGATCGCCGCGCTGACCTCGGTCGGCATCGACCTGTCGGCGCTGTCGGTGCTGGGTGGCGCCATCGGCGTCGGCATCGGTTTCGGCCTGCAAAAGCTCGCGGCCAACTACGTCAGCGGCTTCGTGATCCTGACCGAGCGCAGCATGCGCATCGGCGACATGGTGCGGGTCGACAATTTCGAGGGCCGCATCACCGACATCAAGGCCCGCTTCACCGTGATCCGCTCGATTGCCGGGCGCGAGGCCATCGTCCCCAACGAGATCCTGATCACGAGCCGGGTCGAGAACCTGTCGCTGGCCGATCCGCGGGTCTCGCAATCGACCCTGGTCAACGTGGCCTACGAAAGCGACGTCGATCGGGTGGCCAGCCTGCTGACCGAGGCGGCGCGCGCCCAGCCGCGCGTGCTGGCCGATCCGGCGCCGATGGCCGCGCTGTCGGCCTTTGGCGCCGATGGCCTCGAATTCACGCTGAGCTACTGGATCGCCGATCCGGAAGTCGGCACGCTGGGCCTGAAATCCGACATCAACCGAGCCATCCTGACCACTTTCCGCGCGCAGGGCATCGATATTCCCTACCCGCAGCGGGTGCTGCATGTGACCGGCAATCAGCCGACTGTCGCCACGCCGGGACGTCCGCCGGGCGTGGTCTGAAGTCCGGGCAAGCTGGAATAGAATTCCTGTCGATCATTTACAGCAGGAGTCAGACATGAAGATCCTCGTCCCCGTCAAGCGCGTGGTGGACTACAACGTCAAGGTGCGCGTCAAGGCCGACGGCACGGGCGTTGACATCGCCAACGTCAAGATGAGCATGAACCCCTTCGACGAGATCGCGATCGAGGAAGCGGTGCGCCTGAAGGAAAAGGGCGCCG
>NZ_JAQTZS010000024.1 GCF_028687635.1 Malikia sp.
GCGACAACGACAGCAGCAACGTGAGCATACGCCGGCGCAAGATGCGCGCCGGCACCAGCCTCGACTACCGCCAGCAGATCCTGTTCGGTCAAATCTCGCCAGACTCAACATAGCGCGATCGCCCTGGCTGCGCGGGCTGGCTCTCTTGACCTCCTCCTGAAGGGGGAGGCTTGCCGCGCTCTTGGTCATGGCGGGCTGAACTCGGTTGTCTTGATGGACCCTTATCATAGGGCCTCGTTATGACCTCGATTTGACGGGCAGGCGCGCCGCGCGCGACCGCCCAGGGAGACCTGATTTGCCCAGCCTTGACACCCTCTCAACACCCTGTCGCCAGCAGCACAAGACCCGCGCGCACGGCTTCACCCTGATCGAGCTGATGGTGGTACTGGTCATCATCGGCGTGCTGGCCGCGCTGATCGTGCCCAACGTGCTGGATCGCGCCGACGATTCACGCGTGACGGCCGCCCGGACCGACGTCAACAACCTGATGCAGTCACTCAAGCTCTACAAGCTCGACAACCAGCGTTTCCCGAGCGGCGAGCAGGGCCTGCAGGCCTTGGCCGTCAAGCCGACCCAGGCACCGGTACCCGGCAACTGGCGCCCCTATGTCGACAAGCTGCCAGCGGACCCCTGGGGCAACCCCTACCAGTACCTGAATCCGGGCCTGCACGGCGCGGTCGACGTGCTGTCGCTGGGCGCCGACGGCCAGCCCGGCGGCGAGGGCCGCGATGCCGACATCGGCAGCTGGCAGTAAGGTTCGCCTCATGCCGACACGCCAGCGCGGCTTCACGCTGCTTGAGCTGCTGGTCGTGCTGGCCATCATCGGCTTGGCCATGGCTGGCGTGAGCCTGTCGCTACCCGATGCCAAGCCGCTCGAACGCGATGCGCAACGGCTGGCCGCGCTGCTCGAATCGGCGCGGGCCCATGCCCGCGCCAGCGCGGCGACGCTGGAGTGGCGAGCGACCGCGCGCGGCTTCGAGTTCATCGGTGCCGACCGTCCCGCCACCGGCGAGGACACGCTGGCCCCGCGCGACTGGCTGACCGAGGGACTGCAGGCGCGCATCGAGCAGCCGGCCGATGCCGCCACGCTGCGGCTCGGCCCCGAGCCGCTGATCCCCGCGCAGACCCTGAGGCTGAGCCTGAACGGTCGCGCATTGCGCCTGGTCACCGATGGCTTCGGTCCCTTCCGCATCCAGGCCGATGCGCCCGGATCGCCCTGACCGCGATGCGCCCCCCCCCCAGCCGCCAGCAAGGCTTCACGCTGATCGAGGTCCTGGTCGCGCTGGCCATCGTGGCCGTCGCGCTCAGCGCCGGCCTGCAGGCCACGGGCGCGCTGACCCGCATGGCGGAACGCCAGCCACGGCAGTGGCTGGCACAGCTCTGCGCCGAGAACGAACTGACCCGACTGCGCCTGCGGCGCCAGCTGCCGCCCGTGGGCGAATCGACGACGAACTGCGAGCAGGCCGGCCAGACCCTGACGGTCAGGCTGCGGGTGAACCCGACGCCCAATCCCAGCTTCCGCCGCGTCGATGCCCTGGTCGACAACCCCGACCCGGCCGCCGGCGGCGGGCAGCTGCTGCAGCTGTCCACCCTGTCGGGACGCTACTGATGCCGGCCCGCTCACGCCCCCGGCATGGGCGCGGCCTGACGCTGATCGAGTTGCTGGTCGCGCTGGCGCTGCTGTCGGTGCTGGCGCTGCTGAGCTGGCGCACGCTCGACGGCATGACGCGCGCGCAGCAGGTCACGCAGGAGCATGCCGACCGCTGGCGCGACTGGCAGACCGCGCTGGCGCAATGGGACGCCGACCTCGACGCCTTGCTGGACACCGAGCAGGTACCGCCGCTGGACTACGACGGCCGCGTGCTGCGGCTCACGCGCAGCGACCCGGACCAGGGCCTGGGCGGCGGGCTGCGCGTGATCGCCTGGGGCCTGCAGGCCGACCCGGTCTCGGGCGCACCGCGCTGGGCGCGCTGGGCTTCCGCGCCGCTGCGGCGGACCGAAGCGCTTGAGCAGGCCTGGCGGCAGGCCGAGCAATGGGGCCGCAACCCGAGCACACAGGACCGCCAGCAGCAGGTACTGCTGACCCCGGTAGCGGACTGGCGGATCTTCTATCACCGTGGCGGCGCCTGGAGCAACCCCTTGTCGGCCGAAGGTACGGACGAGGCGCAGGAATCCGCATCCAGCGTCGCCCTGCCCGACGGCGTGCGCCTGCTGCTGACCCTGCCCGCGACGGGCAATCCGACCGGCCAGCTGGTGCGCGACTGGGTCCGCCCGACCCTGGGCGGAGAAGGCCAATGAGGCACGGCCTGTCCCGCAACCGTCAGCGCGGCGCCGCGCTGCTGCTGGCCATGCTGACCGTGGCACTGGTCGCCAGCGTGAGCGCGGCGGCCTACTGGCAGCAATGGCGCAGCCTGCAGCTTGAGCAGACCGCGCGCCAGCGCGCGCAGTCGCTCTGGCTGCTGACCGGCGCGCTCGACTGGGCAAGACTGATCCTGCGCGAGGACGCGCGCGCCAGCCAGGTGGATCATCTGGCCGAGCCCTGGGCGCTGCCGCTGCAGGAAACCCGGCTGTCGAGCTTCCTGTCAGCGGGACAGGCCGATCCGACCATGGCGGATGCGTTCGACGCCCGGCTGTCGGGTCGCATCATCGACGAGCAGGGCAAGCTCAACCTGCGCAACCTGATCGAGTCAGCCGGCGATCAGGTCCAGCTCGCGCCGGTCGAGCGCCAATCCTTCGAGCGCCTGTTCGCGGCGCTGGGTCTGCCCTCGGCCGAACTGCAACAGCTGCTGCAGGGCCTGCTGGCCGCCTACACCCCTGGCACCAGCAGCGGTGCCAGCCGTGAAGGGCCGCTGCGGCCCCAGCGCTACGAGCAGCTGGCCTGGCTCGGCCTGTCGAAAGCGACGCTGGACCGGCTGAGTCCGTACGCGAGCTGGCTGCCCGAGCCGACTCCGCTCAACCTCAACACCGCCAGCGCGCTGGCGTTGCACGCGAGCCTGCCCGGGCTGGACCTGGCGCAGGCGCAGGCCGTGGTGGCCCAGCGCGAGCGGCGCCATTTCAGCGCCATCACCGATGTCAGCGACCTGGTGCCCGAGGTCGGCGCCCAGCTCAAACCCCAGCGCCATGCCGTCACGAGCCGCTACTTCCGCGTGCTCGGCCTGCTGCGGCTGGACGAGGCGACGCTGGAGCAGAACGCGCTGGTCATGCGCGACGGCATCAAGGTCAGGGTGGTGTGGCGCATGCATGGTGGCCTGCAGCGTCACCCAGCCACCCTAAAATGAACCGATCCTGGCCTTGTCCTGCGCTCCGCTCCTTTCATATCACCCCCGGAATCCGATGTGCTGCTGCTGACTCCTGTTGAAAACGCCTCGGCCGGCTCCACGCCCGGGACCGCCTGGCGCTGGGCCCAGTCGACCGACGGGCTCAAGCCGGCCCGGCTGGGCCTGTCGCCTGCCGCCGAGCTGCCACCGGACGCGGAATGCGTGCTGGTGGTCCCGGTGGAACAACTGTCCTGGCACCGCGTCCAGCTGCCCAGGATCGGCCCGGCCCGGCTGCGCGCCGCGCTCGATGGCCTGCTGGAGGAGCATCTGCTCGACGACCCGGCGCAACTGCATTTCGCGCTTGAGCCCGGCGCCAGGACCGGATCAGCCGGCAGTTGCTGGGTCGCCGCCTGCCGCAAGACCTGGCTGCACGCACAGCTGCAGGCGCTGGAACAGGCGCAACGTCCGGTCGGGCGCATCGTGCCGGCGGTCAGCCCCCAGCCCACCGAGCAGCTCTGGCTGCAGGACGATGCCGGGCAGACCTGGTGCATCGCCACCGGCCCAGCCGGGGTGCTGGTGCTGCCACTGCCCGCCTCGCCACCATCGGACAGTGACGCGACCGCACAGGCCATCCCGAACACTCTGAGGCGGTGGCTGGCCACCAGCCCGCCCAGTGGCGAACCACGCCCGTTGTCGGCCAGCGCAGACGCCGCGCATCTCGCGCTGGCCGAACAGGCCTGGCCGGAGCTCCAATGGACCATGGCCTCGGCACCCGAGCGCTGGCTGCAATCGCTGCGCCAGGGCTGGAACCTGGCCCAGTTCGACCTCAGGCTGTCGGCCAGCCAGCGCCGTGGCCAATGGCTGCCGCGTGCCTGGCGCACGCTGACGCGCGACCCCGCCTGGCGTCCGGTGCGCTGGAGCCTGGGTGCGCTGCTGGGCCTGCAGCTGCTGGGGCTCAACCTGCTGGCCTGGCAAGAACGCCGTGCCGAGCAGGCCCAGCAAACCGAGCTGCGCGAGCTGCTGACGCAAACCTTCCCCCAGGTCAGGCTGATACTGGACGCGCCACGCCAGATGCAGGCCAAGCTCGATCGCCTGCGCCAGCAGCAGGGCGAGCTCGGCGGCGGCGATCTGGAGAGCCTGCTGGCCGCCCTGGGTTCGGTCGATCAACCGGCGGCCTGGCAGAGGATCGAATTCAGCCCCGGCCAGGCCAAGCTGGTCGGCGTGACATTGGGCGCAGAAAGCCAGCAGGCGCTGCAATCCACCCTGCAGGCGCGCGGCTGGCGCGTCGAGACCTCGGGCAACGACTGGCGCCTGGATTGGGAAAAACGATGAACACCCCGCTCAATGCCCGCTGGCAGGCCTTCCTGACTGGACGCACGCCGCGCGAGCGACTGGCACTGCAAGCCACGAGCTGGCTACTGGCCCTGCTGCTGATCTGGAGCGTGGCGATCGCGCCAGCCTGGCGCGTGCTGCAGGCAGCGCCCGAGCGCCAGGCCAGGCTGGGTCCGCAACTGCACGCCATGCGCGCCATGGCCGCCGAGGCCAGGTCGCTGCGGCAATCCGAAAACGTCCAGACGGCAGCCTGGCCCGAACGGCTGCGCGCGCTTGAGTCCTCGACCCGGCGCCAGCTCAAGGAGCAGGCCCAGCTCCAGCCCTCGGGCGAGCAGGTCACGGTCACGCTGCGCGACGCCACGCCGGCGGCGCTGGCGCAATGGCTGCAGGAAGCGCGCGTCAATGCGCGCCTGCGTCCGACCCGGGTCCAGCTCGAACGCAGTGGCGCGGCCGGCGCGGTGCGCTGGCAAGGCCAGCTGGTGCTGGGCGATGCGACCGGGGCCGGCACATGAAGGCTGCGCTTCGACCCGCGCCGCCCACCACGCGGCGCGGCAGCGGCCTGTTCCTGCTGGCCGCCACGCTGGGTCTCACGGCGGGCGCGATCACCTTCGCGCCGGCACGCGCACTGGCGCTGCTGGTGCGCGAGGCCAGCGGGGACCGGGTCCGGCTGCTCAACGCGCGCGGCACGGTCTGGCAAGGCCGGGCCGACCTGGTGCTCACGGGCGGCACGGGCAGTTCGGCCGCCGCCGCCCTGCCCGAGGGACTGGGCTGGCGACTGGCGCCGACCTGGGCCGGCGGGCCGGCGCTCAGACTCAGGCTGACGGCGCCCTGCTGCGCGCCGCAGGGCCTGGACCTGCGGCTGGCCTGGTCGGCCGGTGGCGCCCGGCTGGAACTGGCCCGGCACACCAGCGTCTGGCCGGCCAGCTGGCTCGCGGGCCTGGGCTCGCCCTGGAACACGATCCAGCTGCAAGGCAGCCTGAAGTTGCAGACCGAGGGCAGCGGCGTCGAATGGGCACGAGGCCGGGCGCGCCTGAGCGGCCCGTTCGAGCTGCAGGCACTGGAGCTGGGCTCCAGCCTGTCGACGCTCAAGCCGCTGGGCAGCTACCAGTTGCGCTTCACGCCTGATGCCGGCGGCAGCCCCCGGCTGCAGCTCGATACCCTGCGCGGCGCGCTCAAGCTCAGCGGCCAAGGCCAATGGACCGGCGGCCGCCTGCGTTTTCGCGGCACGGCCGAGGCCGCACCGGACAGCGTGGACGCGCTGTCCAACCTCCTGAACATACTGGGGCGGCGCGACGGCGCGCGCGCCCACATCAGCCTGGGATGACACCGATGAAGCAAGTTCTTTCCACCGCCAAACGCGGCGCCCTGGCCCAGGCCATCGCGCTGGGCCTGGCATTGAGCACCGCGCCAGCCGCCTGGAGCCAGGCCAGCGGGCCGGCGCCACGGGCCGGCGAGCCGGTCACGCTCAACTTCGCCAACGCCGAGGTCGAGGCCGTGGCGCGCACCATGGCCACGCTGACCGGCCGCAACCTGGTGGTCGACCCACGCGTCAAGGGCACCTTGAACCTGTCAACCGACCGGCCGGTCAGTCCGGCGGCGGCCTTCGAGCAGTTCACCGCCGCGCTGCGGCTGCAGGGCTTCGCGCTGGTCGAATCGCAGGGCCTGTACAAGATCATGCCCGAGGCCGAGGCCAAGCTGCAGTCGCCCACGGTGGTGACCGCCAACAGCGTGGCCTCCGGTGGCCAGATCGTGACCCAGATCTTTCGCCTCAACCACGAGAGCGCCAACAGCCTGGTCGCGGTGCTGCGCCCGCTGATCAGCCCGAACAACACCATCAACGTGACGCCGGGCAGCAACGCGCTGGTGATCACGGACTACGCCGACAACCTGCGCCGGATCGGGCGCATCATCAGCGCGCTCGACACCGCGACCGCCAGCGACGTCGAGGTGATCCCGCTCAAGCACGCGCTGGCCAACGATCTCGCGCCACTGGTGCAGAAGCTGATCGATGGCAGCATGGGTATACCGGGTGCCGCAGGCCAGGGCCTCGACAGCAGCTTCAAGACCGTGCTGCTGCCCGAGCCGCGCAGCAACGCGCTGGTGCTGCGCGCCGCCAACCCGGCCCGGGTCGCGCTGGTGCGCGCGCTGGTCGACAAGCTCGATCGCCCGAACGCGGTCGGCACCCAGGGCAACATCCACGTGGTCTACCTCAAGAACGCCGACGCGACCCAGCTCGCCACCACGCTGCGCGCGGCGCTGGCCGCCGACAGCGTGGCCCAAGGGACGGCAGGCAGCGCGACAACGGGCGGCGCCACCATGACAGCCGCCGCGCGCCCGGTCGCCAGCGCCAACACCGGCATGACGGGCGCCAGCGCCCCGCTGTCCGGGCCGGCGCAGCCCTCGGTCGGCGGCCAGATCCAGGCCGACCCGGCCACCAACGCGCTGATCATCACCGCGCCCGAGCCGCAGGTCCGCCAGCTGCGCGCCGTGATCGACCAGCTCGACATGCGCCGCGCCCAGGTCTATGTCGAAAGCCTGATCGCCGAGGTCAACGCCGACAAGGCGGCCGAATTCGGCGTCCAGTGGCAGGGCGTGCTCGGCAAGAACGGCTCGCTGGGACTGATTGGCACCAACTCCGGCACGGCGGGCGCCAACATCCTGGGCGTGACGGCGGGGCTGGCCGCTGGCGGCACCTCGCTCGGCACCGCGGTCAACTCGCTCGGCGGCGGCCTCAACCTGGCGCTGGCGCCGAGCTTCAACGGCCGCCATTACCTCGGCGCGCTGGCCAACTTCCTGCAAAGCAGCGGCGACGGCAACGTGCTCTCGACACCGAACCTGCTGACGCTGGACAACGAGGAAGCCAAGATCGTGATCGGCCAGAACGTGCCCTTCGTGACCGGCCAGTACACCAACAACAACAGCGCCAACGGCTCGGTCAACCCGTTCCAGACCATCGAGCGCAAGGACGTCGGCCTGACGCTGCGCGTGCGGCCCCAGGTCAGCGAGAACGGCACCGTCAAGATGACCGTGTTCCAGGAGGTCAGCAGCATCTCCGACACCTCGACCGCCGGCCTGATCACCAACAAGCGCTCGATCGAATCCAGCGTGCTGGTCGAGGACGGCAGCATCGTCGTGCTCGGCGGCCTGCTGCAGGACGACTACTCGGGCAAGCAGGACAAGGTGCCCGGCCTGGGCGATCTGCCGGTGTTCGGCAACCTGTTCAAGAGCGAGGCGCGCAGTCGCAAGAAGACCAACCTGATGGTCTTCCTGCGCCCGGTCGTGCTGCGCGACGCCCGTCAGAGCGAGTCGCTCGCCCTGGACCGCTACGAGCTGATGCGTGGCAGCCAGGCCCAGCAGCAGCCCCAGCCCAACAGCGTGCTCGGCATCAGCGAGTCCGCGCAGCTGGCGCCGCTCGACCTGAGCCAGCCACGCCAGCCGCTCGGGACGGTGGTGCCGAACGCGGCCAATGCCCCGGTCACCCGATGAGCCGGGGCCGCGCATGACGACCTACCCCCTGCCCTATGCCTGGGCGCGCGAACACCGCCTGCTGCTGCAACAGGACAGCAGCGGCGCGACCCTGTGGGCGCCGCTGCCGAGCGCCGACAACCAGACCGCGCTGGCCAGCGCGCTGGGCGAGGTGCTGCGCCGCCACGGCCCCAGCCGTCTGCAGACCGAGGACGAAGCCTTGCTGGTGCAGCGCATCAGCGCCGCCTACGCCAACCAGGGCGATGCCAGCGCGGCGGCGGTGGTCAGCGAAGTCGAGTCCGACGCCGACCTCGGCCGCATGATGCAGGAGCTGCCCGCGATCGAGGATCTGCTCGAAACCGCTGGCGACGCGCCCATCATCCGCATGCTCAACGCGCTGCTGACCCAGGCCGCGCGCGACGGCGCCAGCGACATCCACATCGAGCCCTACGAGCGCAGCAGCTGCGTGCGCTTTCGCGTCGACGGCACGCTGCGCGAGATCGTGCAGCCGAATCGCGCGCTGCACGCGGCGCTGATCTCGCGCCTGAAGATCATGGCCGATCTCGACATCGCCGAGAAACGGCTGCCGCAGGACGGCCGCATCAGCCTGCGATTGGGCACGCGCGCGATCGACGTGCGGGTCTCGACCCTGCCGAGCGCGCATGGCGAGCGCGCGGTGCTGCGCCTGCTCGACAAGTCCGAGTCCAAGCTCAGCCTGGAAGCGGTCGGCATGCAGGGCGAGACGCTGGCGCGCCTGGAGCACCTGATCGCACAACCGCACGGCATCATCCTGGTCACCGGACCGACCGGCTCCGGCAAGACCACCACGCTCTACGCGGCGCTGCAGCGACTGGACGCGGCCCACCTCAACATCATGACGGTCGAGGACCCGATCGAGTACGAGCTGCCCGGCGTGGGCCAGACCCAGGTCAATGCCCGCATCGAGCTGTCCTTCGCCAAGGCGCTGCGCGCTATCCTGCGCCAGGATCCGGACGTGATCATGATCGGAGAGATCCGCGACTTCGAGACCGCGCAGATCGCGATCCAGGCCTCGCTGACCGGCCACCTGGTGCTGGCCACGCTGCACACCAACGACGCGGCCAGCGCGGTGACCCGCCTGACCGACATGGGGATCGAGCCCTTCCTGCTGGCATCCTCGCTGCTCGGGGTACTCGCGCAGCGCCTGGTGCGCAAGCGCTGCCCGGCCTGCCACGGCGCTGGCTGCGTCGTCTGCGGCCAGAGCGGCTACCAGGGCCGCACCGGCATCTTCGAGCTGCTGGTGGCCGACGACGCGATCCGCGCCCAGATCCACCGCCGCGCGCCCGAGGCCGAGATCCGCGCCCATGCGCTGGCGGGCGGCATGACGCTGATGCGCGACGACGGCGAGCGCCTGGTGCGGGATGGTGTCACCAGCCGCGAGGAACTGCTGCGCGTGACGCGGGACTGACCGCGATCAAGGCCTGATGCACGCTTCATCCACCCCAAGCCCGTCCGGGGCTGGTATGCTTTTTGTCTGACTTCCGACCTGAGAAATCCGGTCGGCCTGCCGGCATCCGTTCAAGAGGTTTTGAGATGAAACGTCGTCAAGTATTGACCTTCGCCTGCGCCCTGGGCGCCAGCACCCTGGCCCTGGCCCAGAGCTACCCGAGCAAGGTGATCAAGCTGCAGGTGCCGTTCGCGCCCGGCGGCACCACCGACGTGGTCGCGCGCATCATCGCCGAGCCGCTCGGCAAGGCGCTGGGCCAGAACGTCATCGTCGAGAACAAGGCCGGTGGCGGCGGCAGCATCGGCGCGGCCGAGACCGCGCGCGCGGCGCCAGACGGCTACAACCTGGGCCTGGCGACGGTTTCGAGCATGGCCGCCAACCCGGCGATCAATCCCAAGATCCCGTACAACCCGGTGGCGGACTTCACGCCCATCATCAACATCGCCGCCACGCCCAACGTGCTGGCGGTGCACCCGAGCTTCCCGGCCAAGGACTACAAGGCCTTCATCGAGGCGGTCCGCAAGGCGCCGGGCAAATACTCGCACGCCTCGTCGGGCACCGGCACCATCCTGCACCTGCAGATGGAGCTGTTCAAGGAACAGACCAAGACCTTCATCACCCATATCCCCTATCGCGGCTCGGGGCCGGCGCTCAACGACGCGGTGGCCGGCCAGGTCGAGATGATCTTCGACAACCTGCCCTCGGCGCTGCCCTTCATCCAGGCCGGCAAGCTGGTTCCGATCGCGGTCGCGGCGCCCAGGCGCCTGGAGCAGCTGCCCAATGTGCCGACCTTCAAGGAAGTGGGTCTGGAGCCGGTCAACCGCATGGCCTTCTTCGGCCTCATCGGCCCCAAGGGCCTGCCGAAGGAGGTGGTCGACAAGGTCAATGCCGGCGTGCGCAAGTCGTTGGAAGACCCGGCGGTGCGCAAGCGCATCGAGAGCACCGGCTCGCTGATCATCGCCAACACGCCCGAGCAGTTCGCCGCGCAGATCAAGACCGAGTTCGAGCTCTACCAGCAGGTGGTCAGCAGCCGCAAGCTCAAGCTCGACTGAGCTGATTCAGGGCCGGCGGATGGATTGTTCAATCCGCCGTGACTTCGAACACCGCCTGGTCCTTGACCGCGGGCTCCCAGCCGCGCCGGTAGGCGAACGAGAGTCGCGTCGCCCCCGCCGCCAACGACTCGAAACGGAAATGCTCGACGCCGCCTTCGCCCACGGCCGACCCCGGCCGGACGAGCTCGCGCCCGGCCAGCTTGAGCACGGCCGGATCGAAATCAGGCTGCCACTCGTAGCCGGTGGTCGGATTGGCGGCGAGCTCGATCACGAAGGCCTCGCCCTTGCTGACGCTGATCTGCGGCTGCTCCCGCTGGTATGACTTCGGCATATCTGCGTCCTTGCTGATGCAATCCAGGGAAGATACAGCCGCTGCCGCGGGACCGTTGCCGATGACGGTGCCGGCCCCGCGCGCCAGGCTCAGTACGACAGCGTGATCTTGAGACCCGGCCGGTTCTTGAGCAGCGCGAGCAGCTCGTCCAGACCAGGCTCGACCGCCTCGCCACCCTCGTCATCCGCCTCGGCCAGCACCTCGTCGAGCTCCTGCTGCGCCGCCTGTTCATCCTCGAGCGCGACCTCGGCCAGCTCGTCGGCCTCGGCGCCCGCGGACGGCTCGGCGCCGGCGCCGGTCAGCGCCTCGAACAGTTCGACCCCCGACTGGCCCGCCGGCGCTTCGGCCAGGCCGAACCAGTGGTCGAGCTCAGCCCCGGCCGGCTCGGCCTCGAACGGCTGTTGGGCCACCTGCTGCGACCCACATTCGCATCTACATCCACGTCCACTCATGTTGTCCTCCTGGTGTTTCGGGGCGGGGCGGGCCATGCCGCCTCAGATGGACTGCAGGGCACGGCAGAACGCCAGCCTGAACTGCGGGCAGACCTTGAGGGCCGCCTGGACGCGGCTGACCACGGCCATGACGGCGCGCGAGCACAGCGGTGCGCGGCCGACGCGACAGACATGGAACAGCAGGCAGGCCCGCAGGGTCCGGTTGGTCTGCGCGGCGCGCAGCACGCTGGTCAGGTAGATCCGGTGCTTGAGGCAGGGGTCCTCCACCGGCACCGGACATTGGTTGAGCTGCACATCGTAGAAGGCGAACTGGGTATCGAGGCCGCTGTCGCCATAGGCGATGCGGAACCAGCCGCGCGAGCCATCGGGCCCGAGCTCGCCCCAGCCGGTGCCCCAGCTGTTCTTGCAGATCCAGTATTTGCCAGTCTCGTTGTAGCCGACCACCGAGATCGCGTGGTAGCCCGCCAGGCTGCCACTGACATGCTTGTAGACACCGCCCGCATAGCTGAAGAAGTCCTGGTAGACCGCCATGCCGGCGACCATCGGACCGCGCGCGGCCAGCAGGTTCTTGCGGTCGGCCAGCGCGAGCACCTGGGTCCAGCCGTCGATCTTGAAGATCGGCGCGACACCCGGCTTGCAGGGCTGGTTGCTGTCGACGTAGGGGAAATCGGCCTCCCTGGCGACCCCGGTGTTCTTGCAGAAGTCGAGCGCGGGGGCGAAGTTCCAGCCATTGCCGCAGCAGTTGCCGCAGCCGCAATAGAACAGGTGGGACTCCGACAGGTCGAGGTCGAGATTGGGGTTCTGGCAGACGATATTGGCGCGCGCCTCGATGGTGGCCAGCGTGCCATGCGCGACGCAGGAGCCGCAGCCGCCCTGGTCCTTGATCGAGGTGACCCAGTTGCCGCCGTTGTTGCGCCAGTCGATCGCGAGCGGAAAGCCGGCCTCGGCCTGCAGCGCGCGCAATGCGGTGGCGGCCTTGATGGCCTTCTCGGTCGCTTCCAGTTCGGCCTTGTCGATGCGCAGGCCCAGCATCTCCTGCTGCTGTTCGGCGCTCAGCTGCGACACGCTGGTGGCGGCGGCCTGCCAGTCCAGGCCCTCCTTGGCAATCGCGTTCTGTATGGTCTTGAGGCTTTCCGTCGTCATTTGTCGATCTCCCTGTAAAACCAGGCCTGCGCTGACAGACAACGCAGTCCAACCTGCCAGGCGCAAACGCCTGGCTCCCACCCGTCAGCATTTCAGCGCGGCGGTTCCAAATCGGTTACAGACTCATGGGCATCGACCCAGCACAGGCTGCGCGAGAGGCTGACCCGTCCGTGCTTGACGTGAACCCAGTTCACCTGCGCCTCGTCCTGGGCGCAACCCAGGCGCCGCAGGCGGTGCAGCGCGACCTTCAGGTTCTGCAGCGCCTGATCGCCGTCCGAATCGGGCCAGAGCAGGTCGGACAGGCGCTCGACCGGCACCTTGTAGCCGCCTTCGCCGATCAAGGCCAGCAGCAGCGACCTGGTGCGCTGGCCCTTCCAGTCGCGGTCGTAGAGGCGCCGGCCCTTGATCTCGACGATGAACTCGCCCTGGGTGTGGATGCGCACATGCGGCGGAGCGCCCGACGTTGACGGGCTATGGCCGTCCAGCTTCAATTCCAGCCCGGGCAGCCAGTCGGCGCCGCGGTGCAGCGGCCTGAGGGTCTCGCCGAGCGGCAGCAAGGCACGGGCTTCAGCGAGCGCCTGGCGCGCCCGGTCGAGCTCGCCCGATCCCGCCACCAGCTGGGCCAGTTCGAGCCGGCCAGCCAGCGCCAGCTGGTCCAGACCGAGCGCTGTCCAATCGGGACAGCTGTGCAGCAGCCGTGCCCTGGCCTCGTCGACCCGCTGCAGATCGGCCATGGCCTGGACCTGCAGCAGGGCCGCCAGCTGCACCGCGAGCCGAGCCCCCGCGCGTGCGCCGGCGCTGGCAGATTCCTCGGCATGCACCAGGGCGCGCAAGGCTTCGCCACCCCTCAGGGCCGCGACCCCGAGCACGAAATGCCGGCCGGCCTGCAGCAGGGTCAGGCGCTCGGGGATGGCCGTACGCGCGATGCGGCCCGAGAGCGCCGTGACCTGGTCCCGGCATCCTTGCAGCGCGGCGGCGTACAGGCACAGCAGCGGCGGCAGCAGACCTGCTGGTCCCTGCGGCGGCAGCGCGGCTTCGGAGTCAGCAAGAATCTCCAGCGCCCCCGCCGCATCGCCCCTGAACAGACGGTTCAGGGCCAGCGCGCCATCGAGCCAGCCACGCGCGAGGGCGCTGCCGCCAGAGCCCAGGCAGCAGAATGCGGCATCCGAGAGCTGCACGTCGGCGCGCACCAGACGGCCCGCCAGGGAATCCACCACCCCGGCCAGCGCGCGCAGCGCCAGCAGCAAGTTGCCGGGGCGTTCGTCCTCGACGAGCGTGATCGCCTCGCCGAAGGTCAGTCTGGCCGTCGCGCAATCGCCATCACGCAACAGGGCGATGAGCCCGAGGCGCAGCAGCAGGGCCGCGCGCCGCCGCGACGGCAGCGCTGGCGCAGCCGCCAGCCCGTCGAGCAGGCGGTCGCGCCAGTCGTCGAGCCGCTCGAAACCGCGCGCCGAGCGCAGGATCGCATCGACGGCCTGACAGGCGTCGGCAGCCAGCTCTGCTGGCGCCACGGGTTGATCCACATCTGACATAGTCCCCCCTGAGCCCGCCAATCCAGACCGGGGACGGCCCCGTTCGCGATCAGCAGACTTTGATCCATTCGTTCTTGCAAAGCATTCGAGTGACAGATGCTGTCCCTACAATGCCCGCATGTCCACCACCGACTCGCACTCCCCCCGCCTCTCCATGCTCGACCTGGTCACCGTGCGCGAGGGCGGCAGCGTCGCCGACGCGCTGGCCATCGCGCGCCGCACGGCCCGGCACGCCGAAAGCCTGGGCTTTGCGCGCTACTGGCTGGCCGAGCACCACAACATGCCGGGCGTCGCGAGCTCGGCCACCGCCGTGCTGGTCGGCCATGTCGCGGGCACGACCGAACGCATCCGGGTCGGCTCGGGCGGCATCATGCTGCCGAATCACGCGCCGCTGGTGGTGGCCGAGGCCTTCGGCACGCTGGCCGAGCTCTACCCGGGCCGGATCGACCTCGGACTGGGCCGCGCGCCCGGCACCAACAGCCTGACCATGCGCGCCCTGCGGCGCGAGCGGGTCGAAACCGAGGACGACTTCCCGGCCGACGTCGCCGAACTGCAGCGCCTGCTGGCGCCGGCCCAGCCCGGCCAGCGCCTGATCGCGCTGCCGGGCGCCGGCACCCAGGTGCCGATCTGGCTGCTGGGCTCCAGCCTGTATTCGGCCCGGCTGGCGGCCGAACGCGGCCTGCCCTACGCCTTCGCCTCGCATTTCGCGCCGCGCATGCTGCTGCAGGCGCTCGACCTGTACCGGCGCCATTTCCGGCCCTCGGCCCAGCTGCAGCAGCCCTACGTCATCATCGGCGTGCCGCTGGTCGCCGCGCCGACCGACGAGGAAGCCGAATTCCTTGCCAGCAGCCATTACCAGCGTGTGCTCGGCATCCTGACCAACCAGCGCCGTGCGCTGCCACCGCCGGTGCCCCATTTCCTGGAAAACCTGCCGGCGCAGCACCGCGCCGCCGTGCTCGACTTCCTGGCGGCCGGCGTGGTCGGCGGCCCCGAGACCGTGCGCGCGGGCCTGACCCGGCTGGTCGAACTGACCGGCGCCGACGAGCTGATGCTGGTCAGCGACGTGTTCGACCCGGAGCTGCGGCTGCGTTCACTCGATATCGCCGCCCAGGCACTGGCGACGGCCTTCCCGGCCAGTCAAGCCCAGCCGGCCTGATACCGCAACCCCATGCCCGCCTACCGCTACGAAGCGCTGGATGCCGACGGCCGCCAGCAGCAGGGCCTGATGGAAGCCGACACCGCGCGCGCGGCCCGCACCCTGCTGCGCCAGCGCGGCCTGATCCCGCTCGAAGTACTGCCGGCGATGGGCAGCGAGGAAGCGCCCGCCAGCGGCTGGAACCGCCAGCTCTGGCGCGCGCGCACCTTCAACGCCGTCGCGCTGGCGGTCTGGACACGCCAGCTCGCCGGCCTGGTGAGTTCGGGTCTGCAGCTCGAACGCGGTCTCGCCGCCCTGGCCGACGAAGCCGACCAGCCCGAGCAGCAGCGCCTGGTCGCCAGCCTGCGCGCCGAGGTCAACGCCGGCTCCAGCTTCGCGCGCGCGCTGGGCCAGCATCCGCGCGAGTTCGACGCCAGCTACCGCGCGGTGATCGCCGCCGGCGAACAGGGCGGCCAGCTCGGCACCGTGCTGGAACGGCTGGCCGATGACCTGGAGGAGCGCGAGGCGCTGCGCAACAAGCTGATCTCGGCCGCGCTCTACCCCGCCATCGTGACGCTGTTCGCGATCGTGATCGTGGTCTTCCTGATGAGCTACGTCGTGCCCCAGGTCGCCAATGTCTTCGCTGGCAGCAAGCGCGCGCTGCCCGTGCTGACCGTGATCATGCTCTGGCTCAGCCAGATGGTGCGGCAATGGGGCTGGCTGGCGGCGCTGCTGCTGGCCGGCGGCGGAGTCGCACTGGCGCAGGCGCGCCGCAACGAGCCCCTGCGCGAGCGCATGGATGCGGCCTGGCTCAAGCTGCCGCTGGTGGGCCGCATCGCGCGCGGCTACAACGCGGCGCGCTTCGCCGCCACGCTCGCGATGCTGGCCGGCGCCGGCGTGCCGATCCTGCGCGCGCTGCAGACCGCGGCCGAGACGCTGCACAACCGCGCGCTGCGCGCCGACGCGCTCGACGCGCTGGTGCTGGTGCGCGAGGGGGCGCCGCTGGCCGGTGCGCTGGCGTCGAAGAAGCGTTTTCCGGGGCTGATCTCGATGTTCGCGCGCCTGGGCGAGCAGACCGGCCAGTTGCCGGCCATGCTCGAACGCGCCGCGACCCAGCTCAGCGCCGAGGTCCAGCGCCGCGCGCTGCGCCTGGCCACGCTATTGGAGCCGCTGCTGATCGTCGTGATGGGCCTGGTGGTGATGCTGATCGTGCTCGCGGTGCTGTTGCCCATCATCCAGCTCAACCAGCTGGTGAAGTGAGGCCGGTCGCGGTTAAGCTAGCCGGGCCGCCACCACAGGAGTCCACATGCCCGCCACCTTGGAAGGCCAGCTCGTCGTCGCGATCTCCTCGCGCGCGCTGTTCGACTTCGAACAGGAGAACCAGGTTTTCGAGCAGGGCGACGACCGCGCCTACATGCAGCTGCAGCTCGCGCGACTGGAACAACCGGCGCCGCCGGGCGTCGCGTTCTCGCTGGTGCGCAAGCTGCTGAGCTTCAATTCGCCCGGCGAGCCGCGCGTCGAGGTCGTGATCCTGTCGCGCAACGACCCGGTCTCGGGGCTGCGCGTGTTCCGCTCGGCCCAGCATTACGGCCTGGGCATCGAGCGCGGCGTCTTCACGCGCGGCCAGTCGCCCTGGCGCTACCTGCGTCCGCTGCGCGCCAACCTGTTCCTGTCGACCCACCTGAGCGACGTGCGCGCCGCGCTCGCCGCCGGCGTGCCGGCGGCACAGGTCTACCCGCAATCGGTGCACGCCAGCGACGCGCACCCGCACGAGGTCCGCATCGCCTTCGACGGCGACGCGGTGCTGTTCTCGGACGAGGCCGAGCGCGTCTACCAGGCCCGGGGCCTGGGCGCCTTCCAGCAGCACGAGCAAGACCGTGCCGATCAGCCGCTGCCGGGCGGCCCGTTCAAGCCGCTGCTGGAAGCGCTGCAAAAACTGCAAAGCGCGGCCAGCGCCGGCATGCACCTGCGCACCGCGCTGGTCACGGCGCGCAGCGCGCCGGCGCACGAGCGCGCCATCCGCACCCTGATGGACTGGGACATCGCGATCGACGAGGCCATGTTCCTCGGCGGCCTGCCCAAGGGCGAGTTCCTGCGCGAGTTCGAGCCCGACTTCTTCTTCGATGACCAGACCGGCCATATCGAATCGGCCGCGCTGCATGTGCCATCCGGCCATGTGGCGTCCGGCGTCGCCAACCCCTGAATGCCTCCATGAGCCTGCTGACCAAGCTGAACCAGTTCCGCCATTTCGCCTCCCGCGCCTGGGCGCTGTCCGCCCCCTACTTCGGCTCCGACGAGAAATGGCGCGCGCGCGGCCTGCTCGCGGCCATCGTGGCGCTGAACCTCGGCGCGGTCTACATGCTGGTGCTGCTCAACGAGTGGAACCGGGTCTTCTACGACGCGCTGCAGAACAAGAACGCCGAGGTGTTCTGGCAGCAGCTCGCTCGCTTCACCGGGCTGGCCTTCGGCTACATCCTGATCGCGGTCTACCGCTTCTACCTGACCCAGCTGCTCGAAATCCGCTGGCGCGCCTGGATGACGGCGCATGTGATGGCGCGCTGGCTCGGCCACAAGGCCTTCTACCGGCTCGAACTGATGCGCTTCACGCGCGAGGACGCCAGCCTGCCCGACAACCCGGACCAGCGCATCCAGGAAGACCTCGGCATGTTCACCGCATCGGCCGTGGGCCTGAGCATGGGCCTGCTCAACGCCTGCGTCACGCTCGCGAGCTTCGTCGGCATCCTGTGGGGCCTGTCGGGCAGCTTCGGCTTTGCCTTCAACGGCAGCGACTGGAACATCCCCGGCTTCATGGTCTGGATGGCGATCGCCTACGCACTGGTCGGCAGCGTGTTGACGCATTACATCGGCCGTCCGCTGATCAGCCTGAACTTCGCGCAGCAAAAGCGCGAGGCCGATTTCCGCCATCACCTGGTGCGGGTGCGCGAGTACAGCGAGGCGATCGCGCTCGATCGCGGCGAGCCGGTCGAGCAACGCCAGCTCGGCGGCCATTTCAGCGCCGTGCTGCAGAACACCCTGGCGCTGATCAAGACGCAGAAGCGCCTGACCTGGTTCACGGTCGGCTTCGGCCAAGCCGCGGTGGTGTTTCCATTCGTGGTGGCGGCGCCGCGCTTCTTCAGCGGTGCGATCCAGCTCGGCGAGCTGATGCAGATCGCCTCGGCCTTCGGCCGGGTGCAGGATGCGCTGTCCTGGTTCGTCGACAACTACGACGCGCTGGCGCGCTGGCGCGCCACCACCGACCGTCTGACCGGCTTCGAGGACAGCCTGAAGGCCGCCAACAGCCACGACACACTGACGGCCGGCAGTGGCGACACACTGCGCCTGAAGGACCTGACCCTGTCGCTGCCGGACGGCAGCGTGCTGCTGCAGGGCCAGGGCCTTTCGCTGCGCCCGGGCGACAGCGTGCTGCTGCAGGGTCCGTCGGGCAGCGGCAAGTCCTCGCTGTTTCGCACCCTGGCCGGGATCTGGCCCTATGCGCGCGGCCATGTCGAGCTGCCGGCCGGCTTCGAGCAGGACGCGATGTTCCTGCCGCAGCGGCCCTATTTCCCCAACGGCAAGCTGCGCGACGCGCTGGCCTACCCAGCTCAAGCTGACCGCTACAGCGACGCCGAGCTGCAGCAGGCGCTGTGCGACGCGCTGCTGCCGCAACTGGCCGACAAGCTCGACGCCGAGGATGCCTGGGGCCAGAAGCTCTCGGGCGGCGAGCAGCAGCGCCTCGCCATCGCACGCGCCTTGCTGAAGCAACCGCGCTGGCTGTTCGCCGACGAGGCCACCAGCGCACTCGACGCCGCCGCCGAGCAGCAGGTCTACGAGAAACTGCTCGGCTTGATCCGGCAGCATGGCGGCGCGCTGGTGTCGATCGCGCACCGACCCTCGGTGGCCGCGTTCCATCAACGGCAATGGACGGTCGAGGCCTCGGGCCGGCTGACAGGCTGACAGGCTGAGCAGGGACTGGCAGACAAGCGCGCGGGCTGCTATCGTTCGTCAATCACGAGGGAGGCAGCCTCCTCCTCGCATCCAAGGAGATGACTCATGAAAACCCTGCCCATCATCTGGCAACGCCTGATCAACGACCAGGGCAACACCTGTCCCCGCTGCCAGGGCACCGGCGAGACAGTCCGGCGCGCGGTCGAACGGCTCAGGGCCGTGCTCGAACCATTGGGCGTGCAGCCGGTGCTCGAATGCCGCGAGCTCGACCAGCAGGCCTTTCTGGAGCAGCCCTCGGAGTCCAACCGGATCTGGATCAGCGGGCAGCCGCTCGAAGCCTGGCTGGAGGGCCAGACCGGCGCCAGCCGCTGCTGCGATGAATGTGGCGACCAGGACTGCCGCACGCTGGAGCTCGAAGGCCAGTCCTACGAGGTGATCCCCGAGGATTTACTGGTACGCGCCGGACTCAAGGCCGGCATCCGACTGCTGGAACCGGAACCTGCCAGCCAGGCCGCTGCCGGCAGCGGCACGGCGTCGAGCTGCTGCGGCAGCGGCGGCTGCTGCTACTGAACCACAACCACCTGACTTCAAGGAGATCGCCATGGAAGCCGCCATCAACCGATTCCACGACCTGTTTGCACAGCTGGGGCTCCCCAGCGACCCAGCCAGCATCCAGGCCTTCCTGACCCGTCACACCCCGCTGGCGCCAGAGATAGCGCTGCCGGATGCCAACTTCTGGACGCCTTCCCAGGCCACGTTCCTGCTGGAAGCCCTGCAACAGGATTCGGACTGGGCCGAACTGGTCGACCAGCTGAGCCACGCCTTGCGCGGACCGGAAAGCGCCACCTGAAAACTCGCTTTACTGGCTAAAGCAGAAGACGGAAAATTCGGCATGCAATTCCTCCAGCATCCGCCGCGCTTTCTGTTCTTCACCGGCAAGGGAGGCGTGGGCAAGACCTCGATCGCCTGCGCGACTGCCGTCGAACTGGCCAGCACTGGCAAGCGGGTGCTGCTGGTCAGCACCGACCCGGCCTCGAACGTCGGCCAGGTGTTTGGCGTCAGCATTGGCAACCAGATCCTGCCGATTGCCAGCGTGCCGAACCTGTCCGCACTCGAAATCGACCCCCAGGCAGCGGCCCAGCGTTACCGCGATCGCATCGTGACTCCGGTGCGCGGCGTATTGCCCGATCAGGTGCTCAAGGGCATCGAGGAACAGCTCTCGGGCGCCTGCACGACCGAGATCGCCGCCTTCGACGAGTTCACCGAGCTGCTGGTCGGCTCGGCGCGCACGCGCGAGTTCGACCATATCATCTTCGATACCGCCCCCACCGGCCACACGATCCGACTGCTGCAGCTGCCGGGCGCCTGGAGCGATTTCCTCGAAGCGGGCAAGGGCGACGCCTCCTGCCTCGGCCCGCTGGCCGGCCTGGAAAAGCAGCGCGAGCAGTACCATGCTGCCGTGCAGGCGCTGGCCGATCCGCAGCGCACCCGGCTGATCCTGATCGCCAGGGCGCAAGCCGCGACCTTGCGCGAAGCGGCACGCACCCATGAAGAGCTGGCGGCCATCGGCTTGTCGCAGCAGCACCTGGTGGTCAACGGCGTGCTGCCAGCCGGCGAGGCCGCACAGGACGCGCTGGCCGGCGCAATCGTCGCCCGCGAGACCCGGGCGCTGGCCGGGATGCCAGCCGGATTGCAGGCCTTGCCGCAGGACCGGATTGCCCTCAAGCCGTTCAACCTGGTCGGGCTGGAAGCCTTGCAGCAGCTGTTCCGCCCGGCAACACCAGCAGCGACCGCCGTCGAGCCGATCCCGTCAGGCATGGCGGCGCTGCCAGCTCTGGCCACGCTGGCCACACTGGTCGACCAGATCGCCGCCGACGGACATGGCCTGGTGATGCTGATGGGCAAGGGCGGCGTGGGCAAGACTACCTTGGCGACAGCGGTAGCGGTCGAACTGGCCAGCCGTGGCCTGCCAGTGCACCTGACCACCTCGGACCCGGCCGGGCATCTGGCCGAAACGCTGGAGGGCTCGCTGCCGCAGCTGACGGTGAGCCGGATCGACCCGCATACCGTCACCGAACGCTACCGCCAGCAGGTTCTGGCAACCAAGGGCGCCAAGCTCGACGCCGCCGGCCGTGCCATGCTGGAGGAGGACCTGCGCTCCCCCTGCACCGAGGAGATCGCGGTGTTCCAGGCCTTCTCGCGCATCATCCGCGAGGCGGGCCGCAAGTTCGTCGTGATGGATACCGCACCGACCGGACACACCCTGCTGCTGCTTGATGCCACCGGCGCCTATCACCGCGATATCGCGCGCCAGATGGGCGACACCGGCGTCCACTTCAAGACACCGATGATGCAGCTGCAGGACCCGCAGCAGACCAAGGTGCTGCTCGTCACGCTGGCCGAGACCACGCCGGTACTGGAAGCCGCCAACCTGCAGGCCGACCTGCGCCGAGCCGGCATCGAGCCCTGGGCCTGGGTGATCAACAACAGCCTGGCGGCCAGCGCTGCGCAATCCGCGCTGCTGCGTCAACGGGCGCTCAACGAGCTGCGCGAAATCGACAGCGTGATCGCCCGGCATGCCAGCCGCCATGCCGTGGTGCCCCTGTGCGCCGTGGAGCCGGTCGGGGTCGAGCGGCTGCGACAACTCTCGGCGCCAGTCCAGCGCAACTGAGCCCGGCGCTATGGGCTCAGGCTCAGGCGCTGGCCAGCCAGCCCTGGACCTCGGCCACGGTCGGAATGCGACCGCTGCTGACCAGCTTGTCGTTGATCACCAGACCCGGCGTCGAGAGCAGGTCATAGGCCATGATCGCCTGCATGTCGGTGACCTTGACGAAATTGGCCGCGACACCGGCCTGGGTGGCGGCGTCGCGCGCGATGGCTTCGAGCTTCTTGCAGTTGGCGCAGCCGGAACCGAGAATCTTGACAGTCAGCATGGTACTTTCCTTCGATGGGTAAGGTGCTTTAAACGGGAGTGGACCGGCGCTGACGCTGCCTGAGCCAGGCCAGGCCGGCGCCCAGGACGGCAATGAACAGGCCCAGCGCCAGGCTCAGCGGCAGCCAGCCCAGGCCATCGACCCAGGCGCCGTACAGCAGGCCGGCGCAGAGGCTGAACACGGCCACCAGGCTGACGTAGGCGGCGGTCTTCTGGCGTCCGATC
The DNA here is from genome assembly GCF_028687635.1 of Malikia sp. Classification (GTDB taxonomy): domain Bacteria; phylum Pseudomonadota; class Gammaproteobacteria; order Burkholderiales; family Burkholderiaceae_C; genus Malikia. Next base: position 22,288 of record NZ_JAQTZS010000024.1, read on the forward strand.
ACGGCCGCGACCATCAGCATGCTCTGCAGGCTGAGCTCGGGGTCGGCCATCAGGTAGGCCAGCAGCGGGCCGGGGTGCATGCCGAGGTCGAGGAACATGCGCGCCACCGGCACCTCGACCAGGGTCGGAAAATACATGAAGACGCCGAAGAACACCGCCACCGCGTTGGCCAGCAAGGTATTGCTGCCAGCCAGCGACTCGATCCATTCCGGCTTGATGAGTTGACGCACCATGCCGACGATGAAGACGCCGACCACCAGCAGCAGGAAGATCTGCTTGACGAAGCGCCAGGACTCCCACAGCCAGGCCTGGCGGTCATCAGCGCCGAGTTGCCGCGCGAAATGCCAGCAGGCCCAGAGCGAGGCCGCCACCGCGAACAGGCGGCCGGTCAGTCCGAGCTCCAGCCCGCCGGCCACGGGCGTCAGGCGCAGCGCGGCGACCAGCAGCGTGGTCGCGCTCAGTCCCAGCGTGACCCAGGTCCAGCGGTTCGGGCCCTCGATGATGTTCTCCATGCCCTTCCAGGCGGTGGCGGCGATCAGCAGCAACAGCGCGATCAGCACCGAGCCCTGGAAGCTCACGCCCTCCTCGCCCTTGGCGGCGTCGAACGGCACCCAGCCGAACAGCGTCGCCTGCCAGGCCGAAGCCCAGGACAGCGGCAGGCTGAGGGTGGCGAAGGTCTCGGTCAGCGGCCAGAGCTTGAGCGTGCCGGCGATCAGCACCGCGACCAGCGACAGCAGCAGCCGAGTCGCCGCCGGGCCGATGCTGGCCTGCTCGGCGAACAGGGTGTCGGTCTGGGCGTCGTGGCGGGCGTCATCCCGCCAGAACAGCAGCGCCATCAGCAGCCCGATGCCGATGCCGAACAGCAGGCAGAACAGGACCCGGGCGGCGGCGAACTCCGGCCCCAGGATGCTGCCGGTGTAGGCCAGCGCCATGATGTTGCCGGCCGGCGCGAAGAACAGGAAGGTGATGGCGGGCCCGATGCCGGCGCCCTTGCGGTAGATGCCGGCAAACAGCGGCACGATGGTGCAGGAGCAGACCGCCAGCAGCGAGCCCGCGGCCGCGGCCGCCGGATACGAGACATGGGCCGGCGTGCTGCGCCCGAGCCAGCGCGTGATGCTGGCCTTGGGGATCAGCGCCGCCATCGCGCCGGCAATGAAGAAGGCAGGCAGCAGACACAGCAGCACATGCGCGGCCAGATAGGCAGCCAGACTGCCAGCGCCGCCATTGAGCAATTTCAGCACGAGATCCATCTTGGCCCTCCCCGGGTCAGGTTTTCATTCTAGACAGGATCGACTCAATCCGGACAGTTTCAGCGGCCGCGCCCGGCATCCCGGCGCCGCAGCCAGAGCTTGCGCAGCTCGCTGAACCACAGCACGGAGCTGCCCATGGCGACGCACAAGCCCCATTGCGCGAGCGTCAACGGCACGGTGCCGAACGCCAGGTTCAGCCAATGCCATTCCACCACCGCCAGCTGCAAGCCGGCGCCCAGCGCCACGGCGGCCCAGAGCAGGTGGTTGTCGAACAGACCCCGGAACGCGCTGACCGACTCGGAGCGGGCATTTAAGGTGTTGAACAGCTGCGCGAACACCAGCACCGTGAAGGCCGCCGTGCGCGCGCGCTCCAGGCTCTGGTCGCCGGCCAGCCAGCCGCCGGGCAGCAGCAGGTCGAGCGTGAGCAGGGTGGCGAGCGCCATCACCAGACCTGTCTGCAGCACCCCCGACCACATGCGCGCGTCGATGATGCGCTCGTCCGGGCGGCGCGGCCGGCGCGCCATCACGTCGGCGCCATGCGGGTCGACCCCCATCGCCAGCGCCGGACCGGAATCGGTGACCAGGTTGATCCACAGGATCTGCGTCGCCAGCAGCGGCAGCACGACGGCGCCGCTGGCGTCGATCAGCCCGAGCGCTCTGGCACCGAGCACGCCCAGGAACACCGTCAGCACCTCGCCCATGTTCGACGACAGCAGGTAGCGCAGGAACTTGCGGATGTTGTCGAGGATGCAGCGCCCCTCGCGCACCGCCGCGACGATGGTGGCGAAGTTGTCGTCGGCCAGGATCATCTTGCCGGCCTCCTTGGTGACCTCGGTGCCGGTGATGCCCATCGCCACGCCGATGTCGGCCGACTTGAGCGCCGGCGCGTCATTGACGCCGTCGCCGGTCATGGCGACCACATGGCCCTGCGCCTGCAGCGCATCGACGATGCGCAGCTTGTGCGAGGGATCGACCCGGGCATAGACCGAGGTCGATCGCACCGCCTCGGCCAGCCCGGCCTCGTCGAGCGCGTCGAGCTGGGCGCCGGTGAGCGCGGTGCCACCGGCCTCGATGATGCCGAGATCGGACGCGATGCGCGCGGCCGTGCGCGGGTGGTCGCCCGTGATCATGATGATGCGGATGCCGGCGCGCTGCGCCTCCTGGATCGCGGCGGCCGCTTCGGCGCGCGGCGGATCGATGATGCCGACCGTGCCGACGAAGATCAGCTCCCGCTCCAGCGCCTCGCCGGCCTGTTCGTCTTCGCCCGGTGCCAGCGGCCGGTAGGCCACCGACAGGGTGCGCAACGCCGCATCCGACAGCTCGTCCACGTCGGCCAGGGCACGGGCGCGGATGGCCTCGCTCATCGGCACGACATCCATGCCGACCCGCGCGGCGCTGCAAAGCCGCAGCAGCACATCGGGCGCGCCCTTGACGATGATCACGCGCTGGTCCTCGTGCTCGTGCTCGTGGTCGAGCGCGAGCACCGCCATCCGCTTGCGCTCGGAGGTGAACGGAATCTCGGCGATGCGCTCGAAGCGCTCGCGGCGCTGCTCATGCACGCCCAGCTTGCGCTCGGCGACCAGGAAGGCGGCTTCGGTCGGGTCGCCCTGGATCACCCAGCTGCCATCGGCCTGCTGGCGCAGGTCGGCATTGCCGGCCAGGCTGCCGCCGCTGAGCATCAGCACCAGTTCGCTGTGCAGGGGACCCGGCTCGATCAGCCGGCCCTGGTGCCGGATATCGCCCACCGGATCGTAGCCCACGCCCTCGGGACAGCTGCAGCCGGAAGCCGTCATGACGCGCTCGATCGCCATCTCGGAGCGGGTCAGGGTGCCGGTCTTGTCGGTGCAGATCACCGAGGCCGAGCCCAGGGTCTCGACCGATGACAGCTTCTTGACGATGGCCGACCGGCTCGCCATGCGCTGGACCCCGATCGCGAGCACCAGCGACAGGATGGCGGGCAGGCCCTCGGGCACGGCCGCCACCGCCAGCGACACCCCCAGCAGCAGCACGGCCTCGACATCGGCCAGGCTGCGGATCTCGGTCATCAGCAGCACCGTGCCCACCACCACCACGGCGATCAGCAGCACGGCGCGCCCGAGCATGATGCCGATCTGGCGCACCTCCTTCTGCAGCGGGGTCGCCTCGTCGGGCGTGGTGGCGAGCAGATGGGCGATGCGGCCCATCTCGGTCGCCATGCCGGTGGCGGTGACCAGCGCCAGGCCGGTGCCCTGGACCACCGCCGTGCCCTTGAACACCATGTTGGCGCGTTCGGCCAGGGGCGTGTCCTGCGGCAGCTGGGCAACATCCTTGAGCACGGCCTCGCTCTCGCCGGTCAGCGAAGCCTCCTGCACCCGCAGCGCGTTGGCCTGCAGCAGCCGCGCGTCGGCGCCGATGCGGTCGCCCTCGGACAGCCGCAGCAAATCGCCGGGCACCAGTTCGGCGCTCGGCACCCGCAGCGGCATGCCGTCGCGCAGCACGGCCGAGGTGACGGCGGTCAGCCAGGCCAGGGCGGCGGCGGCGCGCTGCGAGCGGACTTCCTGCAGGAAGCCGAGCAGCGCGTTGAGCAGCACGATGACCAGGATCACCAGCGCGTCGATCGGCCAGCCGCGCGCGCCCTCCACCCCCCAGAGCAGCAGCGTGATGCCGACCGCCGCCAGCAGCAGATAGACCAGGGGATCGTGGAACTGCGACAGCAGATGGCGCCAGGCCGGTACCGCAGCCTCGACCCGCAACTCGTTGGGGCCGAAGCGCTCGCGCCGCTGCCGGACCTCGGCCTCGCCCAGCCCGCGCCCGGGCTCGACGCCCAGCCGGTCCGCCAGCGGCTTGGGCTGCTGGCTCCAAGCGGCAGGCGCCAGCTCGGCATCCGGCGCTATCGGTGGCTGTGACATCAAGTTCCCCCTGGTTCGTGAACGGCCCGACCTCAGAGGGCCGACTGGTTGACGCGCTGCATCAGCATCTCGGCGCTTTCCTTGCGCTCGCTGTAGCGGTCGACCAGATAGGGTGCCACATCGCGCGTCAGCAGGGTGAACTTGACCAGCTCCTCCAGCACGTCGACGATCCGGTCATGGTAGCTCGACGGCTTCATGCGGTCGTTCTGGTCGAACTCCAGGAAGGCCTTGGCGACCGAGGACTGGTTGGGAATAGTGAGCATGCGCATCCAGCGCCCCAGCACCCGCATCTGGTTGACGGCGTTGAAGGACTGGCTGCCACCGCAGACCTGCATGACCGCCAGCGTCTTGCCCTGGGTGGGCCGGATCGCGCCCACGCTCAGGGGAATCCAGTCGATCTGCGCCTTCATGATGCCGGTCATGGCGCCATGACGCTCGGGCGAGCACCAGACCATGCCCTCGCACCACTGGGTCAGCTCGCGCAACTCCCTGACCTTGGGATGCGTCTCGGGGGCGTCGTCGGGCAAGGGCAGCCCGCTCGGGTTGAAGATCCGGGTCTCGGCGCCCATGGCCTGCAGCAGGCGGGCGGCTTCCTCGACCAGCAGCCGGCTGAAGGAGCGCTCGCGCAGCGAACCGTAGAGCAGCAGGAAACGCGGCGCATGGGTGGACGATGTCGGCGGGCGCAGCTGCTGCGGGTCGGGCACGCGGAAATGCTCGGCGGCCAGCTGCGGCAGATCCGCCAGGGGATGCGCAGCCGGCAGGACCCGGCGGCCCTCCGCGTCGATGACGACCTCGCCGTCCTCCTTGGTGAACGGCCCCTGCTGCGGATTCGGCAGGATGTCGAGCACGGCCTCGGACGGCCGGCACAGCTTGACACCCAGCGGCGTCACCACGATCGGGCGCTGGATCAGGATCGGGTGCTGGCCGATGAAGTCGAGCAACTGCTCGTCGGTCCATTTCGGATTGCCAAGGTCCAGCGCCTCATAAGGCGTGCCCTTCTTGCGCAGCAGGTCGCGCGCGGTCATGTCCATGCGCAGCAGCAGCACCTTGAGCTCGTCGCGGCTTGGCGGGGTCTGGAGGTACTCGATCACATTCGGCTCGACGCCGCTGTTGCGGATCATGGCTAGCGTGTTGCGCGAGGTGCCGCAGCTGGGGTTGTGGTAAATGGTGATGCTGGACATTGGGATTTTCCTTACTTGCTCAGGACTGCATCGCCGAGGAGAAATGCCGGCGCTTGAACCACAGCGACAGGTTGACCAACGCGATCATGATCGGCACCTCCACCAGCGGCCCGATGACGGCGGTGAATGCCGCTCCGGAGTCGATGCCGTAGACCGCGATCGCCACCGCGATGGCCAACTCGAAGTTGTTGCTGGCGGCCGTGAACGAACAGGTCGCGCATTTGTCGTAGCGGATGCCAACGCCCTTGGCGACATAGAAAGTCAGCAGGAACATGACCACGAAGTAGATCAGCAGCGGAATGGCGATCCTGACCACATCCATCGGAATCGTGACGATCAGCTTGCCCTTGAGGCTGAACATCACCACGATGGTGAACAGCAGCGCGACCAGGGTGATGGGGGCTATCCTGGGGACGAAACGCTCGTGGTACCACTGCTTCGAGACGAACTTGAGCATGACAAAACGCGTCAGGAAACCGGCGATGCAGGGCAGGCCCAGATAGATCAGCACGGTGCTGGCGATCTGCCCGATCGAGATATTGATCTCAGAGCCCGACAGGCCGAAATGCGGCGGCAGCACCGTGACGAAGAACCAGGCGTAGACGCTGTAGAACAGCACCTGGAAAATCGAATTGAAAGCGACCAGGCTGGCAGCGTACTCGGTCGAACCCTTGGCCAGATCATTCCACACGATCACCATCGCGACGCAGGGCGCGATGCCGATCAGGATCAGGCCCACCATGTAGTCGGGGTTGTCGGGCATGAAAGTGACGGCCAGCGCAAACATCAGCAACGGCCCAACCACCCAGCTTAGGAACAGGGACAGCCCCAGCACCTTGATGTCGCGGAAGACATCCGGCAGTTCCTCATAGCGCACCTTGGCGAACGGGGGGTACATCATCAAGATCAAACCGAGCGCGATCGGAATGTTGGTCGTCCCTGACTGGAAGCCGTTGATGAATTCCTCGATGCCCGGCACGAAGTAACCCAGACCCACGCCCAACGCCATGGCGGCGAAGATCCAGAGGGTCAGATACCGGTCCAGGAAGGAAAGTTTTTTGGTGATTTCGCTCACGGCAGGCTCAAGGTTAAATGGAAGTTCTGGCACGGGATAAAGCAAAAAACCTGGGCTGAGGGTACAGCCCAGGCCTTGCGGTCCCGACGGGTCGCGGCTCAGGCCTGACCGATACGGTTCAGCTCGGTATTCAGCGACAGCCCGCTGAGCTTGTCGAAGGACAGGTTGTTGAACAGCGAAATGCGGCGATTCAGCACCAGGAAAGCATCAGCAAAAGCCTTGCTCTGGCTGGCCTCGTCGCCTTGCACGGTCACCGGATCGGGAATGCCCCAGTGCGACGAGATCGGCTGACCCGGCCAGACCGGGCAGGCCTCGGCCTTGGCGTTGTCGCAGACGGTCAGCACGAAGTCCATCCGGGGGGCATCGGCAGCGGCGAACTCGTTCCAGCTCTTGCTGCGCAGGTTCTCCACGGGATAGTGGTTGCGCTGCAGCAGCTCGATCGCATAGGGATGGACCTCGCCAGCCGGCCGGCTGCCGGCGCTGTAGACCTCGAAGCGGCCCATGCCCTGCAGGCGCAGGATGGATTCGGCCATGATGCTGCGCGCCGAATTGCCGGTGCAGAGAAACAGGACATTGAAGGTACGGGAGGACATGCTCAAGCTTTCAATAGGTGCTGCATTGCAGCGGGAGGGAGGTATTCAGGCAAGGTTCGCCGCCGCAGCAATTGGCGGTCAGGAAACCCAGCAAGTCATTCATGGCATCGATCTGGGCGCGGTAGATGATGTGGCGGCCGTCGCGCGCCTGGCTCACCAGGCCGGCGTTGACCAGCTCCTTCATGTGGAAGGAGATCAAGGTCGGCGCGATGCCCAACGCCTTGCCCATGCGGGTCGGGGTCGCGCCCTCGCGCCCGGCCACCACCAGCAGCCGGAACAGGCGCAGGCGCGATTCCTGCGCCAGGGCACCCAGCGCCTTGACCACTTCGGCGTCGTTCATGCTGCCACTCCTGGCGCTTGGACGCGTGTCGTCGGCAACCCGAGCGTCACCAGCCAGCAGACGACCAGCATCACGGCCGAACCGATCAGCGCATACAGCAGCCCACCCCACTGGTAGAGCAAGCCCGACAGCAGCGTGCCGATGAAGCGGCCCAGCGCGTTGGCGGCGTAGTAGAAGCCGACATCCTCGGCCGCCTTCTCGGAGCCGGCATAGGCCAGGATCAGGTAGGAGTGCACCGAGGAATTGACCGCGAAGGCGAAGCCGAACAGGCCCAGGCCACCGACCACGACCCATTCGAGGTTCGGCAGGTCGAGCGCGACGGCGGCGGCCAGCCCGACCGTCATCAGCGCCAGCAAGGCCGACCACAGTCGCGCCGCCGGCACCTCGCGGCTCAGGCCGTCGGCGCTGCGCTTGACGATGCCGGGCGCGGCAGCCTGCACCAGGCCATAGCCTATGGTCCAGGCCGCCAGGAAGGTACCGACGCCGGTGAAGTTCCAGCCGACCGAATAGAGGAAGACCGGCAGGCCGACCACGAACCAGACATCGCGCGCGCCGAACAGTACCACCCGCGCGGCGGCCAGCGCATTGATGCCGGCGTTCTTGGCGAACAGCTCCTTGGCCGACTTGGACGCCTTGCTCTTGCCCATCAGCGTCGGCAGCGAGGTCGTGACACCCAGCAGCACCAGCGCGAGCAGCCCCGCCATCGCCCACAGCGAAGCTTGAAAACCCAGCGTCTGCAGCAGCAGGCCGCCGAGGAAGAAGCCGATGCCCTTCATCGCGTTCTTGCTGCCGGTGAACCAGGCCACCCACTTGAACAGCTGGCCGGCGCCCTGCTCCTTGGCCTGCGCCTGCGTGACCTTGATCGCCGACTTGGCAGAGGTCTTGGTCAGGTCCTTGGCCACGCCGCAGATGCCCTGCGACGCCACCACCCAGGCCACCGACATGGCGGCGGTCCAGCCCGGATCGAGCAGCGACAACAGCGTGAAGCCCGCGATCTGCGTCACCAGGCCTACCGTCAGCATGCGGGTGATGCCGTAGCGCGTCGCGAGCCAGCCGCCGATCAGGTTGGCCAGGATGCCGGCCGCCTCATAGAGCAGGAACAGGAAGGCCAGCGTGACCGAGGAATAGCCCAGGCGGTAGAAGTGCAGCAGCACCAGCATCCGCAGGGCGCCGTCGGTCAGCGTGAAGCCCCAGTAAGCGGCGGTGACGATGGCGTAGTTGCGCGCGGCATTCATTACTTAGATCCCGACCTGTTCCATGTGACAGGCCAGGTCGACCATGCGGCAGGCGTAGCCCATCTCGTTGTCATACCAGGCGTAGACCTTGAGCAGGGTGCCGTCGGTCACCAGGGTCGAGAGCGCATCGACGATCGAGCTGCGCGTGTCGCGCGCGTAGTCGGCGCTCACCAAGGGCTTTTCCTCGTAGCCCAGGATGCCGGCCAGCTCGCCCTCGGCGGCGGCCTTGAACAGCGCGTTGACCTCCTCGGCGCTGGTCTCGCGCTTGAGCTCGAACACGCAGTCGGTCAGCGAGGCATTGAGCACCGGCGCGCGCACCGCGTAGCCGTTGAGCTTGCCCTTGAGCTCGGGATAGATCAGCGCGATCGCGGTGGCGCTGCCGGTCGTCGTCGGAGCCAGGCTCATCATCGCGCTGCGGGCACGGCGCAGGTCCTTGTGCGGCGCATCGACCACCAGGTTGGTATTGGTCGGATCGTGGATGGTGGTGATCTGGCCGTGCCGGATGCCGATGTTCTCGTGGATCACCTTGACCACCGGCGCCAGGCAGTTGGTGGTGCAGGAAGCCGCGGTGACGATGCGGTCGCGCGCCGGGTCGTACTGGCCCTCGTTGATGCCGACCACGATGTTGAGCACGCCGCCGGTCTTGACCGGGGCCGCGACGATCACGCGCTTGGCGCCACGGTCGAGGTGGCCGCGAATGATCTCGGGCGTGAGGAACTTGCCGGTGCATTCGAGCACGACCTCGACCCCGAGCTCGCCCCAGGGAATGTCGGCGGGATTGGCGTGGCTGCTGAAGGACAGCTTCTGGTCGCCGATGCGGATGCCATCGTCACCCTCGGCCTCGATGTCGGCGCGCCACCGGCCCTGCACCGTGTCGAAGGCCAGCAGATGGGCGGTGGCGGCAGCGCCCCCCTTGAGCTCGTTGAGGTGTACGACCTCAAGCCGGTTGCCGGCGCGCGGATCGTCGGACTGACGCTCGGCCGCGCCGAAGGCGGCGCGCAGCGCCAGACGGCCGATGCGGCCCATGCCATTGATACCCACTTTCATGTCTTGCCCTTGAGTGACGCAAATAATTCAATATTCATTGAATTATTGCAACATCCTGTGACAAAGACATGACGATTGGCCCTGCGGGCCAGCAGCGGCCCTCAGGCGCCTGGGTCTGCCGCCATGGCGACCCGCCAGCGCTGCCAGCCGCGCGCGCGCAGCTCGCAGGCCGGGCAGCTGCCGCAGCCCCAGCCCCAGTCGTGGCGGTGTTCGCGGTCGCCCAGGTAACAGGTGTGGCTGTGCTCGACGATCAGGTCAACCAGCGTCTGGCCGCCAGCGGGGGTACCGGATGCAGCACCGAGCTGCTCGGCCAGCGCCCAGGTCTGTGCCTTGTCGATCCACATCAGCGGCGTCTCGATCAGCAGGCGGCGGTCCAGGCCGAGCGAGAGCGCGACCTGCAGCGCCTTCATGGTGTCGTCGCGGCAGTCGGGGTAGCCCGAGAAGTCGGTTTCGCAGACCCCGGTGACGATCACCTGCAGGCCACGACGGTAGGCCAGCGCCGCCGCCAGCGTCAGGAAGACCAGGTTGCGTCCCGGCACGAAGGTGTTGGGCAGGCCGCTGGCCTCGATCTGGAACGCCATCTCGCGCGTGAGCGAGGTCTCGCTGACCTGGCCCAGCACGCCGACGTCGAGTACATGGTCCTCGCCCAGCCGTTCGACCCAGGCCGGAAACTGGCGCCGCAGTTCGCCCAGCACCTTGAGGCGGGCGTCCATCTCGACCGCGTGGCGCTGGCCGTACTGGAAGCCGATGGTTTCGACGCGCTGGTAGCGCTGCAGGGCATGGGCCAGGCAGGTGGTGGAGTCCTGCCCGCCCGAGAACAGGACGAGAGCGGTGTGGTGCATGGCCACTATGGTAAGCGCGGAAACATCGGCCAGCGGCCGATCAGGCGGCTCACTTGGCCGCGATCACCAGCGACAGGTTGGCGGAGTAGTCGCCCGCCGTCGCGTTCACGCTGCCGGGAATGGAGACCAGCAGGTTGCCCTGGCGGCCGAAGTAGGCTTGATCGCGGGTGGCCACCAGCTGCTCGCTGCCATTGGCCGCCACCCCGTCATAGCGCAAGGTGTAGGGTGCCGCCGCGGCGCCCGCGGTAGCGCTGCGCAACTGGTTCGAGCCGCCGGTGCTGATCGTCACGGTATAGCCATGGCGCGCGTTGCAGTTCTCGGTCACGATGCCCACCACGACATCCTTCTCGCCAGCGCGCAGGTCCAGGCTGCTGGACTTGGCCGTCGGTGCGATATCGACCGTGCAGTTGATCGGCACCGAACCACGCAGCTCCAGGCTGGCCGAGGCCTTTTCGTCAGCCATCGCCAGGGTCGCGACCACCAACGTTGCCAGCACGGCCGCTTCCACTGCCATGTGCAGCGTCAGTCTTGGGAGGTGGTCACGGTTCATATTGAAGCCACTTTACGCTGAAATACCAGGAGCATGCGATGCGTATCGCCTAGTTCATTCTAGATTCTAGCAGCCACCAGGGCCGCGACCGGCACCAGAATTGCATGCGGCCGCGGATTCACTTGGCGGCGATCACCAGGCTGATGCTGTCCGAGTAGTTGCTGGCGATGGCCTGGGCATTGGCCGGAATGTTGATCAGCAGATTGCCCGTGCGACCGAAGAAGGCGCCGTTGCGGATGGCGCTGAGGCCGGAGGCGATCGAGCCGGTCGCATCGTCGTAGCTGGCGGTGTAGCTGGTCAGTGGTGCGCTGGCATCGCCGCTGCGCAACTGGCCGCCGTTCCGCGAGCTGATGGAGACGGTGTAGCCGCTGCTGGAGTTGCAGGTCTCGGTGATCACGCCCACGCTCTGGTTCTGCTCGCCGGCCTTGAGGTCCAGGCTGGTGGTCTTGGCGGTCGCAGCGATGGTGACGGTGCAGCTCACGCTCACCTGGCCCGCCAGATTCAGGCTCGCACCACCAGTAGCTCGTTGGATCGAGGAAGCATTGGCGGTCGTGCCAGCGGTGCTGCCTCTCAGGAACGCGGCATTCGGATTCGCATGATCGTAGGCCGGCTGCGCGGGATTCGCCTGCGAGGAGGCCGCGAAAACCTGGCCTGCGCCGCAGGCAAGGGCGACCCAGGTCGTCAGGAGTCGAACGGATTTCACGATGCTTGAGCGAATGGCCTGCGGCTATGCGGTAGGCTGAATCTTACTTGGCGGCGATCACCAGGCTGATGCTGTCCGAGTAGTTGCCGGCGATGGCCTGGGCATTGGCCGGAATGTTGATCAGCAGATTGCCCGTGCGGCCGAAGAAGGCGCCGTTGCGGGTGGCGGTCAGGCCGGAGGCGATCGAGCCGGTCGCGTCGTCGTAGCTGGCGGTGTAGCTGGTCAGCGGTGCGTTGGCATCGCCGCTGCGCAACTGGCCGCCGTTCTGCGAGGTCAGGGAAACGGTGTAGCCGGTGCCGGAGTTGCAGTCCTCGGTGACCGTGCCGATGGTCTGGTTCTGCTCGCCGACCTGGAGGTTCAGGCTGGTGGCCTTGGCCGTCGGGCTGACCGAGATGGTGCAGTTCAAGGCCACGGTGCCACGCAGATCCAGCTGAGCAGTGGTGCTCTGGGCGCTGGAGGAAAAGCTGGCGGCGGTGGCGGCGAACGCGATAACCATCTTGGCAGTGCTCATTTTCTTTATCCCTTGAGAAGTCTGTGGTGCCCAGCCGGAAATGCCCTGACTGGCTGATGCCATCCTTGATTGCAAGACGCGTGCCAACCATGAAAAACATGAAGGCTTGATGAAAATCAAGCGCTTGCAACGGCAGACAGAACCCACTGAACTCTTGCAACTGTTGCATTTTGCAAAAAATAAGATAAAAATTGCAAAACGCAAGAATCCGGGAACTTCATCGAGCCACCCTCGATCGAAGTACATCAACCCGGCTGCCGCTACCATTCAAGGCATTGCAGATTGCAGTGAAATCATCTTGACTGGGCGCCGCCCGGCCTGTCAGCCTACCCCGAGCCAGCTTCCCATGTCCCGCCCTTCCTTCCCCGGCTACCGCGCATTGATCGTCGAGGACGTGTTGCCGCTGGCCATCCAGTACCGGGCCTACGTCAAGCCGCTGGGCATCGAGACCGTGGTGGCCCGTTCCGTCGCCGATGCCGCGGGCAAGATCGAACAGGGGCCCTGGCATGTCGCCCTGGTCGACATCAAGCTCCCCGATGGCACCGGCTTCGACGTCATGGAGCGGCTGCAGGCACGCTGGCCCGACTGTGCCGTCATCGTGATCAGCGCCGAGGACTCGAAGGAGACCGCGGTGCGAGCGGCCGATGCCGGCGCGCTGGACTTCATCGAGAAGCCGGTCGACCCCGACCGCTTGCGCATCACGCTGCGCAATGCCCTGCGGACCGCGGCCCTGAACGCCGAAGTCGACCAGCTGGCCCCCGGCAAGCGCGGCCAGTTCTGCGGCTTCGTCGGTGACAGCGCGGCCATGCGGGTGGTCTACCAGACCATAGAGACGGTGGCCAGCAGCCGGGTGCCGGTCTTTGTCCAGGGCGAATCAGGCACCGGCAAGGAGCTGGCGGCCGAGGCCATCCACCAATGCAGTCCCCGGGCCCAGCGTGCCCTGGTGCCGATCAACTGTGCCAGCATCCCCACCGGCCTGATCGAGAGCGAACTGTTCGGACATGTCAAGGGCGCGTTCACCGGGGCCACGTCCGACCGCAACGGCGCCTTCATCGAGGCCGACCAGGGCACCCTGTTCCTCGACGAGGTCGCCGAGCTCGACCTCGAGGTGCAAGCCAAGCTGCTGCGCGTCTTGCAGACCGGCGAGGTCCGCCGTCTGGGCGAGACCCGTCAGCGCACGGTCGATGTGCGCCTGATCAGCGCCACCCACCGCGACCTCTACGCCATGGTCAGGGCCGGACAGTTCCGCGAGGATCTCTACTACCGCCTGCACGTGGTGCCGGTGGAGCTGCCGCCGCTGCGCCAGCGCGGCAAGGACATCCTGCTGATCGCCGATGCCGTGCTGAACCGCTATGCCCGCGAGGACCACCGGCAGTTCAAGGGCTTCACCGAGGAAAGCAAGGCCCTGCTGCTGGGGCATCCATGGCCGGGCAATGTGCGCGAGCTGATCAACACCATCCGCGCGGTGGTGGCCATGCATGACGGCGAACGGGTCGAGGCCGGCATGCTGACCAGCCGGTTGCAAGCCGAGCGACCACCGGCGCCGCCACTGCTGGGACCCGCCCTAATCGCCCTTCCCGCCGCCTCCCTGCCAGTGGTCAAGGATCAGGCGGCCCCTGCCGGCCCCGCCGGCATCCTGCCGCTGGCCTTGGTGGAGCGACAGGCGATCGAAATGGCCTTGCGCGCGTTCGGTGGCAACATCACCCGGGCCGCCAAGGCGCTGCAGGTCAACCCCTCCACGATTTACCGGAAAATGGCAAGCTGGCTGACCCTGGAAGGGCAGGCCGGCGACGCAGCCAGCTGAAAGTTCCACGACATGCGTTTCCTCAAGTTCAGATCCCCGCGCCAGCCGCATCACGGCCCGCTGGCGGCAGCCCTGGCCCTGGCGGCTTGCTGCGGCCCGGCCACCGCGCTGACCTTCACCCCGATCGAAATGGACTTCAGTCCTTCCGGTCGCGGCGCCACCCAGACCTTCCGGCTGGTCAACAACGATGCCGAAGCCGCCGCGGTCGAGATCTCGATCAAGTCCCGCGCCATGGCCCGCAACGGCGAGGATGTCCTGGGCGAGGCGGATGACCAGTTCAGCATCTTTCCGACCCAGGTGGTGCTGCAACCCGGCCAGGTGCAGAGCGTGCGGGCGCAGTATGTCGGCGAGGCCGCCATCGAGCATGAAAAGGCCTTTCGCCTGATCGCGGAACAGCTGCCGGTGGACGTCGGGCAGGCCCCGCAGACCGGCGGGCGCATGCGGCTGCTGGTGAAGTACGTCGCATCGGTCTATGTGCTGCCGCGCAACGCCAAGCCGTCCCTGACGGTGACTGAGGCCAACCTGCGGGAGGCCAATGGTCAGCGCTGGCTGGAGGTCACGGTCCGCAACGAGGGCAGCAGCCGCAAGATCCTCAAGGATGCCACCCTGCGCATCGGCGAGCTGAGCCTGAGCGGCTCGGCGCTCAACGGCATGGAGGGCGAGAACCTGCTGGCCCAGACCACGCGCGTCTTCCGCCTCCAGGCCCCCGCCAAGCTGACCACGATCCAGACGCCATTGCGACTCGTGCTGGATTGATGCGACTGCGTCCCTGGGCTCGGATCCGCCGACAGCGACGGCGACGGCGCACGGCCATGTGGCTGTGCGCCTGCAGCTGGCTGCTGCTGCCGGCAGGCGTGGCGGCCCAGAGCAGCGCCGCCCCCGACAGCACGACCATCTTCCAGCGCGCCTTCGGTCAGCGCCAGCAGCCCAAGGTACAGCGGCTGGCCTTGCCGGTCTCGGTGGATGGAAAGGAGCTCGGCCTGGTCGGTGCCGAAATCAAGGGCGCTCAGGTCGAGCTGCAGCGCAAGAGCCTGACCGAGCTGCTGAAACCGCTGCTGCAAGCCCGATTGCTTGAGCAGCTGCGGGCGCCGGACGCCCCGCCCCGCATCGCGCTGGAAGAGCTGGCGCAACTGGGCCTGGAGCCCAGCTATTCAGCGGATCGAGTCACGCTCGACATCGAGGTCCCGCTGGCCTTGCGCCCCGTCCAGACCCTGAGCCTGAGTTCGCGCGTGCAAGACAGCGGTGCCGACGCCGGACTGAAGATACTGCCGCAAGCCTGGAGCTGGATCAGCAACCTGCGCTGGAACCTGTCGCTGCAAGACAGCGGACAGGACAAGAGCCAGTCTCAGCGCCTGTTTGTCGACAGCGCGGGACGCTGGCACGAATGGGTCATGGAGAGCAGCGCCACGGTGGGCGGCATCCACTCGCCCTCGTCCGCCTCGCTCCAGAGCCTCAGGCTGAGCAGGGACTGGGCACCGCAGGCGCTGCGGCTGAGCCTGGGCGATATCACGGCCATGGGCCAGGGCGGCGGCAGCGCCCAGGCGCTGATGGGAGTGGGCCTGGCGCGCCTGTTCAGCCTCAATCCCGCACTGGCGACGCAATCCCTGCCGACGGCGACGCTGGCCCTGCCCAGGGGCGCCACGGTGGACGTCAGTGTCAACGGCCTGCCGTCGAGCACGCTGCGCCTGCCTCCCGGTGTCTACCGGCTCAACGATCTGCCGGTCTTCGCGGGTGCCAATGCGGTCGATCTCATGATCACGGAGCCGAACGGCCAGGTCAGCCACCGCAGCTTCGACTACTTCTTCAGCTCATCCCTGCTGCGTCAGGGTGTGAACGAATACGACCTCGCGCTCGGCTATCCGATGACATCCGGCGGCAACGGCCGCCAGTACGACAGCGGACAGCGGGTGTTGACCGGCTGGTGGCGGCGCGGCTGGAGCGAAAGCCTCAGCGCCGGCATCAGCCTGCAGGCACGCAGCGGCGCCAGCAGCTCGGCCAGGCTGGCGGGGCTGGACGCCGTCGTCGCCACCCGACTCGGCGACTTCGCCGGCTGGCTGGCGCGCAGCCAGCACCGCCAGTTCGGCGGCCAGGCCGGCAGCCTGCAATGGCGCTGGAACAGCGCCCTGCAACAGCAGGCAACCTACAGCGTGGCAACGCTGGTCCAGCTCAGTCGGCAAAGCGAGGGCTACGCGCCAATCGGCTCGGAACTGCCCGGACCCGCGCGCCACGATGTCGGACTGCGCCTGAGCCTGCTGTGGTCCGACGGCTGGCGTGGCTCGGCGGGCATGCTGCGCCGCCACAACGACAGCACGGGCGACGACAGCCGCGACCGCTCCCTGTCGCTGCGTCGGCGCATCAACCGTCACTGGAGTGCCGAGTTCACGCTGGGCTGGCGCCGCCTGAACCAGGAACAGGACCGCAACATCGCCTTCCTGCTGACCCACACCGGCGTCGCTGACAGCAGCGGCGCGGACCGGGACATGCTCTGGCAGAACAGCGCCTCGGTCCAGAGCGAGGACCGCCGACTGCAATGGGACGGTCTGGCGAGCGGATCAGGCAGCTGGCTCGACAGCGAGGCCATCTGGCAGCTGGGCGCGGGCCTGGCCGATGCACGCTCGGGCCAGGACCGTACGCTGCAATGGCGCGCGCAGCACGGGCGTGCCGAAGGCAGCGTCTTCCTGTCCGAGCATGTGACCGGCATGGGCACCACCAGGGTGCTCGACACGACCGTGGGCGCCGCGATCGTGGGCTCGGGCGAAGGCGGCTGGAACTGGTCGGCGCCGGTGCTGGATTCGGCCGCCCAGTTCAAGCCCTACCGGGGCTACGAAGGCTTGAAGCTGCTGATCGACCCGCAAGCCGATCGGGCGGTGCTCACGAGCGACCGCTTCGGCATGCCTCCGCTGACCAACCTGGGGGCTTACGTGCCGAGACCCCTGCAACTGGATTTCGAAGACCTGCCCTCGGGCCGCAGCATGGGCATGGACCGCCCGGTGCTGCTGCCGACCTACCGTTCGGTGCTGGTCGTTCCGGTGGGCTCGAACGCCCTGACCCGGATCCAGGGCCGATTGATCGGGAAGAACGGACAGCCGCTGGCCCTGCAATCCCTGCTGCTGCGAAACACCCAGGGCCAGACGATGGACCTGTTCACCAACCGCAGCGGACAATTCACCAGTCCTCAACTGTCTCCGGGCCGTTACATCCTGCAACGCCCCGAGGAAAACACCGTGCTGGCCAGCTTCGTGGTGAACGACGACGACCAGGCCCGGCTGGACATCGGCATCTTGCAAATCGAAGGAGACTCGCCTTGAAGACACTGCAACACCTGGCGGCGCGCTGGTGGCTGTGCTGCGCCGGTGCACTCCATGCGCCCGCCGCCATGGCGGACTGCATGCTGGAGATACCCGCGACGGTGGTGCTGGGCCGCTACGACCCCGCTGCCACACAAGCCACTCCGGAGAGCTGGCAGCTGACCGTCAGGTCCCGCAATCCCAAGACCGGCTGTCGAGCCAGGCTGCAAGTGGAGACCGCCGACCAGACCAGCAATCTGCTATCGCTGGGCAACGACCCGACAGGCCTGCGCGTCACCCTGTCGCAGGATGCCGCGGGCAGGCAAGCGATACCCGTGGCGCCGCAGGACATGACCTCGGTCCAGCTCGATCTCGACCGGCAGGCGTCGATGGTGTTGTGGGCCACGCGTGGCACCGGACAATGGATCAGCCCAGGCCTCTACCGCGGCAGCCTGCGCCTGACCCTGCTCGACGAGCAAGGCCAGACGCTGGATCGGCGCGACGTCGAATTCAAATCCATGATTCACTCGGTGGTGCACGCGCAGTTCGGCCAGTCGAATTCGGCTTCCGGCCTCAACTCGACCCGACTGGATTTCGGCGAACTGAGGCAGGGCGCGCGGCGCAGCGCCGCGCTGGCGGTACAGGCCAACACGGGCTACACGATCACACTGAGCAGCGCGAACGGCGGCAGGCTGGTCCACAACAGCCTGGCCCAGGGGCGGGTGGCCTATCAGCTGCGGCTGGACGGCAGACCGGTCGCCCTGAACCAGCCGATCGCCGGCCTGTCGGCCAATCGTCCCGGCCGCCAGAGCCACGACATCGAAGTGGAGATCGGGTCGATGCAGCAGGTCCTGGCCGGAGAGTACCGCGACAGCCTGCTCATCACCATCAGCGGCCAGTGAGAAAATCCCCCCATGAGCACGCCTGCCACCCAATTCCCGCCCGACACCGACCCGGACCTGCGCCAGCGGCATGTGCTGCTGGCCGACGATCAGGTCATCAGTGCCATGATCGTCGGCAAGTGGCTGGGGATGCTGGGCTGCACCATGGAGCGGGTCGAGGACGGCCAACAGGCCGTCGAGCGCTGGCAACAGGGCCGCTTCGACCTGATCCTGATGGATGTGAAGATGCCCGTGCTCGACGGCCTGGAGGCCACCGCGCGCATCCGCGCACTGGAGCCCGCCGGCTCGGCTCGCACGCCGATCGTCGCGCTGACGGCCGGCGCCTCGCCGCAGGATCGCGACTCCTGCCTGGCCGCGGGCATGGACACCCATACCGTCAAGCCCACCACCCTTGAAACCCTGGCCGCCGCCATGCGCGAGGCGCTGCGCCTGGCCGCATCCACCGCGGCCGCCGCCCCGCCCCAGGCAGCGCTGTCCGAGGCGGCGCCGGGCTGGGCCATGGACCTGGAGCGCCTGCGCGAGAACCTGGGCCACGACGAGGAACTGCTGACCGAGTTCATCGAGGCGATGCAGATCGAGCTGAGCCTGCGCCTGCCGCGGCTGCACGCCGCCAGGCAGGCGACCGATGCCCGCCAGAGCCAGGAGCAGGCCCACGCCCTGCGTGGCGCGCTGGGCAGCGTGGGCGCCGAAGAGGCGGTCGCGCTGACCCGCGCGCTGGAGCGCGAAGCCGGCGCCGGCGACTGGGACGCCTTCGGGCAGACCCTGGCGCGACTGCAGACACAGGTCGAGGCCATCAGGTCAGCGCTCGCCAGCGTCCGCTGAGGGAGGGCCGAGCGGCCTGCCCGCATCAGCCGCCCGCAGCCAGACGTCGATCGCCGCCAGCACCGCGTCGAGGGCCTGGCAGAAATCCGCCAGCAAACCCGCGTCACGCTGTTGCAGCGCGGCCTCGAACGACATGGCCAGCTGCCGCAGGCGATCGGCTCCCAAGGTCGGTGCCAGGCCCTTGATGGTGTGCACCAGGCGCGCCGCGACATCGAACTGCTGCAACGCCAAGGCCTGTTCGAGCTGGGCGCGCGCCGACCCGAACTGCTCCGAAAAGCTGGCCAGCACCTGGCGCAGCAAGTCCATGTCTCCAGCCAGCGCCTGCACGGCAGCGTCGATGTCCAGCACCGCCCGGGCAGGCCCGGCCGCCTGGCTGGCCACCGGGCACCCTGCCCCGTCAGCGTCCGGCTGGCGTGGCGCGGCAGGCGCGATCCATTGCAGCAGCGTGTCGGCCAACAGGACGGGATCGATCGGCTTGGTGATGTGATCGTCCATGCCGGCGGCCTGGGTGGCGCGTCGATCGACCATGCGCGCCGCCGCCGTCAATGCGATGATCGGCACCCGAGGGCCAGACTCGGTCGCGCGGATGGCACGCGAGGCGGTCAGCCCATCCATTCCTGGCATCTGCAGGTCCATCAGGATCGCATCGAAGCGGCTGCCGCTGGCCAGCTCGATCGCGCGCTGCCCGCTGTCCGCGGTCTCGACCTGCAAGCCCATCTTGCCCAGATAGCCGCTGGCCACCAGCAGGTTGGTGGGGTTGTCGTCGACCACCAGCACCCGGGCGCCCCGGATCGGCGCCGCCCGGCTGGCCAGCTCGGACCAGCTGGCCGGCTCATGGGCCGGCGGCAAGCCCATGGCCTCGGGCATGGCCCCGGCACCATGCCACAGCTGGCCCAGCCTGACCGTGAACCAGAAGCTGCTGCCCTCGCCTTCACGACTGCTGACGCCGATCTCGCCGCCCATCAGTTCGACCAGGTGCCGGCTGATGCTCAGGCCCAGGCCGGTACCGCCGTATTGGCGCGTGATCGAGGCATCGGCCTGCTGGAAAGGCATGAACAGCCCCCCGATGCGGTCTGGCTCGATGCCGACACCGGTATCCGTCACGGCAAAGCGCAACAGCGCGTGGGCGGGCGTCTGTTCCAGGCAAGCGACCGTCACCCGTATCGAGCCCCGCTGGGTGAACTTCAGCGCGTTGCCCAGCAGGTTGTTGAGCACCTGCAGCAGGCGCAGGGGGTCGCCCTGCAGCACCTCGGGCAGCTCCGGGTCGGGCTCGAACAGCAAGGTCAGCTGCTTGCGCTGGGCCTGGAACTCGAACAGGGTGGCGCTCTTGCGCAGGATCTCCTCGACCCGCAGCGGTATGGATTCGAGCTGCAGCAAGCGGGCCTCGATCTTGGAGTAGTCGAGGATGTCGTTGAGCACCCCTAGCAGCGCGGTGCTGGCGGTATGTATCTTGGCCAGGTAGTCGCGCTGCTGGGCACCGAGCTCGGTATCGAGCAGCAGATTGGTCAACCCTATGACCATGCCCATGGGGGTACGAAGCTCGTGGCTCATGTTGGCCAGGAACTCGCTCTTGGCGTCGTTGGCAGCGGCGAGTTCGGCCGTGCGCGCTTCCAGGCTCTGGCGGTAGCGCTCCAGCTCGGCATCCACCGCCTTGCGCTCGGAGATGTCGCGCTGCACGACCAGCACGAAGGTCTGCCCCTCCCATTGCGCCCGGCTCAGCGAGACCTCGGCGCAATAGCGGCTGCCGTCCCGGCGCTGGTGCTGCGTCTCGTAAAAGCTGCCCTCGGCATCCACCTGTGCGAGCAGGCGACCGACCTCCTGCTCACCGTGACGGACGTCCCATTCGTGCAGATGGCGGCCCGCCATCTCGTCGTGACCGTAACCCAGCATCTCGGCTGCCTTGGAGTTGCACTCCACCACCCGGCCCTGCGCGTCGCAGATGACGATGCCGTCGCGCGCATGCTGGAACAAGGCCCGCCGGCGCGCGGCCTCGCTGGCAATCGCTTCCTGGCTGCGGCGCTGCAGCTCATCCTGTCCGGCAATGGTGTCGAGCAGCTCGTTGAAGTCCTGCCCGAGCTGAGCGAGTTCGTCCGATCCGCCGGGCAAGACCACCCGCGCGTCGCGCTCACCGCGGTGCACCGCCTTCATCGTGTCGCCGATGCGCTCGAGCCGCCAGGTCAAGGCCCGGCCGGAACGCAGGAACAGCACCGAGATGATCAGCATCGTCAGCGCCAGCAACAGGGAAACGCCTGCCAGCATCAGGAACGAATCACGCTGGTAAGGCGCGCGGGGGAAGCCAACGCCCATCATCCCCACCCGCCTGCCGTCGCCATCGATCAATGCCTCGAAGCCCGCGACATGGCTCTCGCCGTCCTCTTGCAGCAGGCCCAGCCAGGTCTGACCAGCCCCCATCACGGTCTCGATGACTTCGGGCGCGGCAGCCTTGCCAACCGGGCGCTGGCCCTCCAGGCGCTGCGAGCTCGCCGCGATGCTGACGCCGTCGTGGTAGATGGCGGTCAGGCCCTCGACGTTGTCGAGCAGGGTGCCGATCGGATAGATCAGCTCGCGCATATGCTCGATGAGCGCATAGTTGTGGTTCAGCAGGACGCCGCCGACCAGCACCGCGTCGGGCATCTCGACCGACAGCGGGAAATGCGCGGCCGCGTTGATGAGCAGCCCGTGCTCGGCCATCGGCCCGACCACCCCGTCGCTGCGGCGCGACGAGAGCAGCTGATCGGGGAAATGCGGCGACAGGACCCGCAACTGCTCCACCGTGTATTGCTCATAGGCGGAGCTCGTGACGCCGATGCGTGCCTGGCGGATCACATAGGAGTCGGGCAGACGACTGCCGGGCAGCACCCCCATGCTGCTGCCCACCACCTGGCCGTCCACCGTGGCCACCAGCAGGTAATCGAGCCCGCTGCCCTCGGCCGCTGCCTTCAGCGTCCGGTCGAGGGCTTGCTCGTCAGGCCGGCGCCCCATCGCCTGGCGGGTCGCCTCCTGCAGCGGCTCCGAGCGCACGAGCTGCTCCATCCGCTTGCTGTTCTGGGTCTTGAGCTGGTCCAGATAGTTGTGTGCGCCGGCCAGGTTGCTGCGCAGGGTGGCGTGCAACAGGCGGTTGGTCCGCTCGCCGCCGCCGACCGCCAGGATCCCGATCACGATCGGGAATGCCACCAGCAGCGGCATCAGGCCCAGCAGCAGCATGCGCGTGCGCAACGAATCGCGCCAGGACCGCCGCCCCCCCGCCAGCAGACCATGCAGCCGGCCAAGCCAGGAAGGCAGGCGAGCGGGGGTCGCCTCTGGGGGTGCGCTTGCTGCCGTCATCGTGGTGGATAGAATCAAAAAATGAATAAAAAATTGATTCTATTGGCGTTATTTTTTGGCGCAGCCTTGACCGGCTGCAGTCCCAAGGAAGCCGTCAAGATTGGATTCATCGGTGGCCTGACCAACCGGAACTCCGACAACGGCCAGGCCGGCCTCAATGGCGTCACCCTGGCGGTCGAACAGTTCAACCGCAGCGGCGGCCTGAACGGGCAACTGGTGGAGCTGCTGGCCAAGGATGACGCCCAGGACCCGACAACCGCCGCGCGCTCGGCCCGTGAGCTGGTGGAGGCCCGCGTCGAGGCCGTGATCGGCCCGTTCACCAGCAGCATGGCCTCGGTCATTGTCCCCATCACCGGCCAGGCCGGCATCCTGCAGATCAGTCCGACCATCACCTCGATGGACTTCTACGGCAAGGACGACAACCTGTTCCGCATCAACCGCACCACCCGGGACAACGCCAGCGACTACGCCAAGGTCATGCGGAGCCTGGGCCAGGTGCGCACCGCGCTGGCCTTCGACACCCGCAACCTCAGCTTCAGCAGCTCCTGGCTCGAAGAGTTCCGCAACGCGGTCAAGGCTTCCGGCCGCAGCCTGGCCGCCGAGATTCCCTACGAGTCCGGCGACCAGGCCGACTTCGCGGCCGTGGTGAGCCAGATGCTGACCAGCAAGCCCGACAGCCTGATCTTCGTCTCCGGGGCGCTGGACGTGGCCCGGCTGGCCCAGCAGGCCCGCAAGCAGGCGCCCAGGCTGCCGATCGCGGCGGTCGAATGGGCCGCCACCGAGCAGTTGACCGAGCTCGGCGGAGAGGTCGTCGAAGGCCTGCTGATCCTGCAGAACTACGACCGCGATGACAGCTCCGAGCACTACCGGGAGTTCGCCGACGCCTACTACAAGCGCTTCCAGCGCCAGCCGGGCTACAGCACGGTCGCCGCCTACGATGCCGCGACGGTGGTGCTGAAGGCACTGAAGAACCGCAGCAGCGGCGAATCCCTCAAGCAGGCCGCCTTGCGCAACAATCCGTACCAGGGGCTGCAACAGACCATCAGCTTCGACGCCAACGGCGACACCCGACGCAAGATCTTCTTCACCGAGATCCGCAACGGCAAGTACGTCAAGCTCAAGGGCCAGTGAGCAGCAATTCTCAATTTGGACTCAGGGAGGGGCAGGCGGGGGCTGTGGCCCCTCGGTCAGGCCCAGGATCATGAACTCAATCATGGCTGACCAGCTGGGGAAATGGCAGTAGGTGGTCAGTGCGCGC
>NZ_JAQTZS010000005.1 GCF_028687635.1 Malikia sp.
GAGTCGCTTGCCCATCCGTTTCCCTCGTACTCATGACGCGGCACCTGCCGCACTGGGCAGGATTAGAACCGATGGCGGGCCAAAACAGGGACATGGATCGAAAAATTTCTCAGGACTAACTTATGTGCCGTCCGGATCTGGTGGCGCGGTTCAATCGGGGCAAGCCAAATCACCGAGCGGGATCAACATGGGCGTGGTTCTGTCGCTGCTTGTGACGGCATTGGATTACACGCTGTTTGTCGAGAGTGGCAATTAGAGGAAAATTTGGAGGGAGTATGGGGAAACTGGCAGAAGCCGCCAAGGCCGCACCACCGATTGGCGTCTCGGGCCTCGATCTGGTGGGGATTCCATTGTCGGAGTGGGTGCTGATTCTGACGTCGGCTTACACGGCGTTGCTGATCGTGCACAAGGGCATCGAGGTGCTGCGCTCGATCCGTCGGCCGCCGGGGTGCTCGCCCCACTGTCAGCGCCGGCGGGTGGGGGATGTGCCATGAACGCGCGACTGCTGATTCTGTGGCCGTTGATCTGGTGGCGGCTGCTGTGGCCGCTATGAACCGAGTCAGGCCAGCAGGCGCTGCTGGGTCGGCGGTGTGAGAACGGACGGCAGCAGTTTCGGGCCGCTGGACTTGTCGCGAGGGCGGCCACGCGAGGTCTTGCGCTCGGGGTTGAAAGGGTCGACGCCATGGCGGCGCGCGCGCAGACCATCGATCACGGCCCGGGCTACCGCCTCGGCAAAACCCATTTCCTCGCCAGCGCCACGGTTGCTCCATTGAGTGCTGCCGCTGGTCGGAAGCTGCCATTCGTCGCCAAAGGCAAAGCGAATCGCGTTGTAGGCCTCGTGCTCATCGTGCGCGGCCAGCTCGGCTACTTCTCGGAAGAAGGCCTCGCCGCGCTCCAGGCCTTCGTGCCACAGGCGGCAGCGCGGCTCGACCGACCAGTTGACCCGTCGGCCCTGTGCGTCGCGGCGGGTGAAGCTGAGGTCGTCGCAGCTGAGTTTGGGCGGGCGGGCCAGGGCGGGCGCTGGTGCGCTCGCGGCCGGCTGCGGCATGAAGTGCCGGAACAGCACGCCGAAGCATTCCTTCTGGTACTGGATCAGGCGGGGCTTGATTTCCTCGCGCACCCGGTTGACATCGACGCCGAACAGCCAGCCGTTGAGCATGTCGAGCGGGAGGCAGACGGTTTCCTGATCGCCGCCCTTGGAAGGTGTTCGTGTGACACGAATACCTTCTTTCATGACAGGGTTGCGGTTGATGCGCTCGAACTGGCCGTTCCACTGCAGGCCGATGTTCTCGCAGATCGGCTTCATGGCGACGTAGGGCTGACCGTCGATCAGGACGGCGACGAGGGATTGGCCGTGGAATTCCACGTTGACGAGGGTGTGCGACATGGCGCGTGCTCCAGTTTCGGATTGCAACGCTGCCTTCCCGCTCTCACACAGGAGGCAGCCCGAACGGGGTTGAGAGACCGATGGAGCACCGGCGAGCCTTGCGGCTCCCCCGCCCGGACCGCCAAACTGCCGGCACGCGCCGTGCATGGGCGTGCGGATGTCTCGGGTTCGGACGAAAAAAAACCGCTGTCACTCGTTGCAAGTGTGCGGCTCGTCGCCGCTCCATTCGGGCTCTCACCCCCGGTCAGCCTCTTGCGGGGGCTGACGGAGCGGAGTGTACCCCAGAAGCTTGGCGCTCATCAACCAGAAAGTCCGAAGAAGTGTGTTGCCTGGCCTGGTCAAGCGCCGGCAGGCCGAGGTTCAGTTGTGCCTGGGGGCGGATGAGGGCGAGCGCTAGGCTGGCTGGACCAGGCCGAGTCGGGCGAGCCAGGGCCAGCCGGCGTATTTGTCGCCGTCCTGGTGCAGGTGGCTGTAGCGCTTGAGGGAGGTCCAGGTGCGGTGGCCGCTGACGCTGGCGGCCTGGGGGATGGTCCAGCCCAGCTCGAACAGGCGGCTGATGGCTTCGTGGCGCAGGTCGTGGAAGTGCAGGTCGTCGATGCCGAGCAGGTCGCAGGCGCGGGTGAAGGAGGCGCTGACGCTGCGGGGGTTGACGGGGAAGATGCGGCCTTGGGCGCCGGGCTGGAAGCGCCGGCGGACCAGTGCCAGGGCGTGATCGGGCAGGACGACGCGCGCGTCGTTGCCGATTTTCTCGCCGGGGTGTTTCATGTCGCGCACGATGATCTGGCCCAATTTATCGTTGAAGTCTTCCCAGGTGAGGCTGGCAATTTCTTCCTGGCGGCGGGAGGAGAAGAGGGCGAACACGACCAGGTCGACCATGGGCAGCGGGCGCTTGCCGGGGGAGCGGGCGCGGCGGTATTCGTAGTCGGTGAAGTAGGTGAGCAGGCGGTCGAGTTCGTCGAGGGTGGGGCGGCGTTCGCGCTGGCGGGATTTGCCGATCAGGCCCAGGCGTTCGGCGGCGACGCGGGCTTCCTGCATGACGCTGGAGCTGATGGGGTAGCGCCAGACGGGCTGGGCCAGTGCGACGACGGCGGACAGGTGGGACAGGTAGTTTTGCCGGGTGGCGGGTTGGCAGTTGAGGGTCTGCAGCCACTGGACGACGGCGGCGCTGTCGACCTGGGAGCATTGGTGCTGGGCGAAGTCGCTGTTCTGGATGGTCTGCAGGACTTGGGTCTTGGTGCGGCCGATGTCGCGTTGGGATTCGGCGATGTACTGGCCGATGAGGTGGGCGACGCTGGGGTCGTCGGCCTTGAGGCGGTCGAGCGCGCCGGGGACGGCGAGTTCGGTCTCGCGCTTCTGGATCCAGGCCTTGGCGGCTTGCTGGCGGTCGAAGGTCTGGGTTTCGGCGTGGATGACGGCGCCGGCCTGCTTGAGGCGCACGCGCGCCAGGTAGCCGGTCGAGCCGTCCTTGCGCTTGCGTGGTGTAATTGTGCCCATGGCGGGTTTCCTGGTGGTACACGGTGGATTTGTGGCTCGAAATGTACCACCGAGGGGTACAAAACCCACAAGAATCCACAACCAACCACAACAATCCACAAGGAAAAAGGTACACGCAAGCCAATGAATTTAGAAGAGAAACTAGAGTTTTCAAGAGGTTGGCGCATGTCCGTCGCGCCGATGCTCGATTGGACGGATAAACATTGCCGCTACCTGCATCGCCTGATCACGCGGCACACGCGGCTCTACACCGAGATGGTGACGACGGGCGCGCTGATGCATGGCGAAGCGCGCCGGCATCTGCGCTTTGACGAGACCGAGCACCCGATCGCGCTGCAGCTCGGCGGTAGCGACTCGGCGGACCTGGCCCACTGCGCCAAGCTCGGTCAGGACTGGGGCTATGACGAGATCAACCTCAACTGCGGCTGTCCGAGCGACCGCGTGCAGCGCGGCGCCTTCGGTGCCTGCCTGATGAACGAGCCCGCTCTGGTGGCCGATGGCGTCAAGGCCATGCGCGACAGGGTGGACATTCCCGTCACGGTCAAGCACCGCATCGGCATCGACAAGATAGAGAGCTACGACTTCGTCGCCGACTTTGTCGGTCGGGTCAGCGAAGCCGGCTGCGGGGTCTTCATCGTGCATGCGCGCAATGCCTGGCTGCAGGGCCTGAGCCCGAAGGAAAACCGCGAGATCCCGCCCTTGCGCTATGACCTGGCCTGGCGCCTCAAGCGGGACTTTCCGCAGCTCACCATCGCGGTCAACGGCGGCATCAAGACGAATGAGCAGATCGCCGAGCAGCTGCAGCAGGTCGACGGCGTGATGGTCGGGCGCGAGGCCTACTACAACCCCTGGATCATGCAGGACTGGGATCAGCGCTACTACGGTGGCGAGGCTTGCGCGCTGAGTCAGGACGAGATCGAACTGGCGATGGTGGCCTACATGGAGCGCGAGGCGGCCGAGGACGGCACTCCCTGGTACCCGATCGCGCGCCACATGCTGGGCATGCGCCACGGCCAGCGCGGCGCCCGGCGCTGGCGCCAGGTCTGGAGCAACCACAAGCTCAAGCCCTTGTCCGCGCGCGAGGTCTGGGCCATGGCGCAGGCGGTGCTGCTGGAGGATCAGCTCAAGGCGGGCGAAGCGCAGTCCTCGTGAAACATCCAGCGGTTCTTGCCGCTGCGCTTGGCCAGGTACATCGCCTGGTCGGCGCGTTCGATCAGCTTTTCGCCACTGTCGGCATGGTCGGGGTAGAGCGCGATGCCGATGCTCATGCCGACTTGCAACCGCTCGGATCCGTACGCCACGGGCTGGCTCACCGCCTGCAGCAGGCGGTCCAGTATTTCCTCGATCTGGGTCACATGGTCGAAGTCGGGCAGCAGCAGCACGAATTCGTCGCCGCCGAGCCGGGCCACCGTGTCGACCTGGCGCACGCCGTTCGATAACAGGCGGGCGATTTCGATCAACAGATGGTCGCCCGCCTCGTGGCCATGCTGGTCGTTGACCGGCTTGAAGCCGTCGAGATCGATGAAGCACAGCGCCAGTCGGTGGCCGTGGCGTTGGGCCGATGCCAGCGACTGGCGCAGCCTGTCCATCAGCAGATGGCGATTGGGCAGCCGGGTCAGGCCGTCATGGTAGGCGACTCTCTCCAGCACCTGCTGGGTCTTGAGCAGACCGGCCTCGCGCTGCTGGAACAGGTCGTGGGTCTTGCGCAGCACCAGGACCAGCACGGTGATCAGCACCAGGCCCGAGACCAGCGACAGCATCAGCAACTGATGCTGCAACTGGCGCAAGGCGGCATCACTCTGGGTGGCCTTGAGTTCGATGCGCAACCAGCCCATGGGCATGACGCTGCCTACCCGTATCCACAATCTGAGCTGTTCGCCCTCCAGCTCGAACAGTGGCGTGCGCGGCGGCGGGCTGACCGACATCGGACGGAACTGGGGCTCGGCCGGCTCGCCGGCCGAGCGGCGCCTGACATGGGACAGCAGCTGTCCCTGGTTGTCGGCCAGCAGCACCGAGACCACCTGCTCGTCGGACGTGGTCTGGATCAGCCGTGCTTCCAGGGCGGCGAAGTCGCGCGTGATCAGGTCGTTTTCAACCGCATGGGCCAGGCCCTCGGCCAGCAACGAGGCGGCACGCTGTTGCCCCTCGCGCCGCAGCACGTGTGACTGACGCTCGAACCAGAACGCGCCCAGCAGCGTGAACAGCACGATCACGACCCCGGTCGATAGCAGACCCGTATAGAACAATTGGGGCGAGTCGAAGCCGCTGCGGCGCGGGGGCCGGCACTCAGGGTTTTTCACTTTGGGCCAAGAATTTCTCGATCTGCAGTGATTCCAGCGGCGCATAGTCGCGCGCGTAGTGGGCGCGCACCGGACTGGGGATCTGGATGCCGTCGAGCAGCTTGCGTCCTGACTCCATCTCGCCGAGCTTGAGGAAGGCGGCGATCACGGCCTCGCGCAGGTCCGATGCCACACGGGGGTGGGCGACAAAGGGGTGCGGTGCGTAGCCTGGCGTCTCATGCAGGATGCGCAGCTGCTCGCGCACGCTGGGGCTTTCCCGTTCCAGGGTGTTGTTGACGCCGCCGCCAGCCAGCACGTCGCCGATGATCACGGCCCGGTAGACGTTGGCATGGGTCTTGACATACTTGGGCTGGATCCGGATGCCCTGCTGCGCCAGCCGCGAGCGTATCAGCAGCGAGGCCGCGAAGGCGTTGGGGGCCGGAAAGGCGATCGGTTGGCCATCGAGCTCCTTGAGCGACTGGATCGGACTGTCGGCCCGCACCAGCAGGATGCCACTGAGCTTTTCCTTGCTATCGACCACCAGCGGCAGGTAGCCCTGCGCTTTCCTGGCCATGACTTCGTGATAGGGATTGACGAAGGCAAAGTCGGGTTGTCCCGCGAGCAAGGCTGTTTCGAAATCCGGAATGCTCGGCGCGATGTGCAACTCGAAGCAGAGTCCGGTCTGACGGCCCAGCTGTTCGAGCAGCGGCGCCCATTTGCCTAGCAACACGCTCGGAGTCAGCTGCGGCACCACATGCACCTGCTGCACCTGGTCGGCCTTGGGGTCCCCCAGGCAGTTTGCTCGTGCCATGCCGACCGTCAGCCAGCCGAGCAGGAGCGCGAACAGGCATTTCGCGGTCGAAAGTTTCATGGTGGAATAGACAGGACGATGAACAACATTGTCGCCGTTCAAAGCGTGAAATTTCCGATCTGGCAAACTTTTCGCGCGTGATATTTCTGCTGGCGGCTCAGCCCGCGGCTGCCTGCAGTCCCGAGGCGAAATGATCGCGCACGCGCCGCGCCGCCAAGGCTTCGTCGCGCGCCAGCAGCGCATCCAGGATGGCCCGGTGCTCGGCCAGCGATTCCTCGATCCGTCCCGCCTTGAACAGCGAGCCCTGGCGATTGAGCTTCATCACCTTGCGCAGGTCGGCCACGATCTGGACCCGCCAGCGGTTCTGCGCCAGTTCGAGCATGTGGCGGTGGAACTGCTCGTTGAGTTCGAAGAACCGGTCGCGCGAGCCCGTTACGGGCCTGGCGGCCTGTTCGAGCTGGCCATGCAAGGCTTCGAGCTCGGCCAGATCGGCGTCGTCGGCCAAGCGGCACAGGGCGGCGGCGGCATCGGATTCGAGCAGCGACAGCAGTTCGTAAACTTCACGCAAGTCTTGTTCGGATACTTCGGTCACGTAGGCGCCGCGCCTGACCTTCATCGTGACCAGGCCTTCGGTCGCCAGCACCTTGAGCGCCTCGCGCAGCGGGGTGCGGCTGATGCCGAGCTCCTCGGCGATGCGTAGCTCGTCGATCCAGCTGCCCGGCGCCAGCTCGCGGTTGTAGATGCGCTGGCGCAGCAGCTCGGCCACTTCTACATACAGTGCGCGGGGAGACAGGGAGAGGGCGGCCATGGTGTGCATTCCTTACTGGGCTCGACATTTTACCGGATCAAAAATTTTGTATCAATAATTATGAATGACGTAGAATAAGGCAGTCTTGCTCACTAAGGTGTCCTTTTTATGTCGTCCGAATTCAAACCCGCCACCCTGGCTGATTGGGAAAAAGCCGCTCAGAAGTCCGTCAAGGACGGCTCGCTCGACAAGCTGAACTGGCTCACGCCCGACGGCATCACGGTCAAGCCGCTCTATACCGCAGAGGACGTGAAGGCGCTGCCCTTCACCAACACGCTGCCCGGCTTCGAGCCCTTCATCCGTGGCCCGCAGGCCACGATGTACGCCGTGCGCCCCTGGACCATCCGCCAGTACGCGGGTTTCTCGACCGCCGAGGAATCGAACGCCTTCTACCGCAAGGCGCTGGCCGCCGGCGGCCAGGGCGTCTCGGTCGCGTTCGACCTCGCAACGCACCGCGGCTATGACTCGGACCATCCGCGCGTGACCGGTGACGTCGGCAAGGCCGGCGTGGCGATCGACTCGGTCGAGGACATGAAGATCCTGTTCGACGGCATTCCGCTCGACAAGGTGTCGGTCTCGATGACCATGAACGGCGCGGTGCTGCCGGTGCTGGCTGGCTATGTGGTGGCCGCCGAGGAGCAGGGCGTCAGCCAGGACCAGCTGGCCGGAACGATTCAGAACGACATTCTGAAGGAGTTCATGGTCCGCAACACCTACATCTACCCGCCCGAGCCGTCGATGAAGATCATCGGCGACATCATCGAGTACACGGCGCAGAAGATGCCCAAGTTCAACTCGATCTCGATCTCGGGCTACCACATGCAGGAAGCCGGTGCCAACCAGGTGCTCGAGATGGCCTTCACGCTGGCCGACGGCAAGGAATACGTCAAGACCGCGATCGCCAAGGGCATGGATGTGGACGCGTTCGCGGGCCGGCTGTCCTTCTTCTGGGCGGTCGGCATGAACTTCTACCTCGAGATCGCCAAGATGCGCGCGGCCCGCCTGCTGTGGGCCCGCATCATGAAGGGTTTCGACGCCAAGAACCCCAAGAGCCTGATGCTGCGCACGCACAGCCAGACCTCGGGCTGGTCGCTGACCGAGCAGGACCCGTACAACAACGTGGTGCGCACCACCATCGAGGCCATGGCGGCGGTGTTCGGTGGCACCCAGTCGCTGCACACCAACTCGCTCGACGAGGCGATCGCGCTGCCGACCGAGTTCAGCTCGCGCATCGCGCGCAACACCCAGCTCATCATCCAGGAAGAGACCCATATCACCAACGTGGTCGATCCCTGGGCCGGCTCCTACCTGATGGAGTCGCTGACGCAGGAGATGGCCGACAAGGCCTGGGCCATCATCGAGGAGGTCGATGCCATGGGCGGCATGACCAAGGCGGTCGGTTCGGGCTGGGCCAAGCTCAAGATCGAGGCGGCAGCCGCCGAGAAGCAGGCCCGCATCGATTCGGGCAAGGACGTGATCGTCGGCGTCAACAAGTACAAGCTGGCCAAGGAAGACCCGATCGACACCCTCGATGTCGACAACGTCCGGGTGCGCGACGGCCAGATCGCCCGCCTGCAGGCGATCAAGGCCAGCCGCGACAGCGCGGCCGTGGCCGCCGCGCTCGATGCGCTGACCGCCGCCGCCGAATCCGGATCGGGCAACCTGCTGGACTTGGCGATCCAGGCGGTCCGCCTGCGCGCCACCGTCGGCGAGGTCTCCGACGCGCTGGAAAAGGTCTACGGCCGCCACCGCGCCGACACGCAGAAGGTGACCGGCGTCTACGCCGCCGCCTACGACTCGGCCGAGGGCTGGGACAAGCTCAAGGCCGAGATCGCCGATTTCGCCACCGCGCAGGGCCGTCGCCCGCGCGTGATGATCGCCAAGCTGGGCCAGGACGGCCACGACCGGGGCGCCAAGGTGGTGGCCACGGCCTTCGCCGACCTCGGCTTCGACGTCGACATGGGCCCGCTGTTCCAGACCCCCGAGGAATGCGCGCGCCAGGCGATCGAGAACGACGTGCACGCGGTCGGCGTCTCGACCCTGGCCGCCGGCCACAAGACCCTGGTGCCGGCCATCATCGCCGAGCTCAAGAAGCAGGGCGCCGATGACATCATCGTCTTCGTCGGCGGCGTGATTCCGCGCCAGGACTACGAGATGCTGTACGAGGCCGGCGTCAAGGGCGTCTACGGCCCGGGCACCCCGATCCCGGCCAGCGCCAAGGACGTGCTGGAGCAGATCAAGAAGGCGATCGCCTGATCCGCCATGCCCGCCATGCTGTTGCCAGGCATCACCGAGGGTAATCCGACCGTGCAGCGGCGTGCCATGGCCAAGGCCATCACGCTGCTGGAGTCGACTCGCGCCGACCACCGGCTGCAGGCCGACGAATTGCTGACCGCCTTGCTGCCGCACACCGGACGCGCGCTGCGGCTCGGCATCAGCGGCGTGCCGGGAGTCGGCAAGTCGACCTTCATCGAGGCGCTCGGACTGTATCTGATCGAGCAGGGGCATCGCGTCGCGGTGCTGGCGATCGACCCGTCGTCGAGCGTCTCGGGCGGCTCCATCCTGGGTGACAAGACCCGCATGGAGCGGCTCTCGGTGCACCAGCGCGCCTACATCCGGCCCAGCCCGAGCAGCGGCACGCTGGGCGGCGTGGCCGAGAAGACGCGCGAGGCGATGCTGGTCTGCGAGGCCGCCGGCTACGACATCGTGATCGTCGAGACGGTCGGCGTCGGCCAGTCCGAGACCGCGGTCGCCAACATGACCGACATCTTCTGCCTGCTGCAGCTGCCCAACGCGGGCGACGAGCTGCAGGCGATCAAGAAGGGCGTGATGGAGCTGGCCGACCTGGTCGTGATCAACAAGGCCGACCTCGACCCGCTCGCCGCCACGCGCGCCCAGCTCCAGATCCAGTCCTCGCTGCGCCTGTTGGGCCACCACGGCAACCCCGAGCATGACCCCCATGACGACAGCCAGTGGCAGCCGACCGTGGTCCAGCTCAGCGCCTTGCAGGGCCAGGGCGTGGCCGAGTTCTGGCAGCAGGTCAGCCGCTTTGGGCAATTGCAGCGCGACAACGGCCGCTTCGCCGCCAAGCGCCAGCGCCAGGCCCAGTCCTGGATGTGGGAACGCATCGAGGCCGGCCTGCGCCAGCGTTTCCGCGACCACCCCGCCGTGAAGGCGCAACTCGACAACACCACCAGCCAGGTCCTGCAGGGCCAGCTGCCCGCCTCGACGGCAGCACGCCAGCTGCTGGAACTGTTCAACTGATTCATCCCCCCGGAGACCACCACCATGCAAGAAATCCTGCAACAACTGGAGCAGAAACGCGAGGCCGCGCGCCTCGGCGGCGGGCAAAAGCGCATCGATGCGCAGCACGCCAAGGGCAAGTTGAGCGCGCGCGAGCGCCTTGAAGTCCTGCTCGACGAGGGCACCTTCGAGGAATGGGACATGTTCGTCGAGCACCGCTGCACCGACTTCGGCATGGAGGGCAACAAGATCCCGGGTGACGGCGTCGTGACCGGCTACGGCATGATCAACGGCCGCCTGGTCTTCGTCTTCAGCCAGGACTTCACGGTCTTTGGCGGCGCCCTGTCCGAGGCCCATGCCGAGAAGATCTGCAAGGTGATGGACCAGGCGATGAAGGTCGGCGCGCCGGTGATCGGCCTGAACGATTCGGGCGGTGCCCGCATCCAGGAAGGCGTCGCCTCGCTGGGCGGTTACGCCGACGTGTTCCTGCGCAACGTGATGGCTTCGGGCGTGGTGCCGCAGATCTCGATGATCATGGGGCCGTCGGCTGGCGGCGCGGTGTATTCGCCCGCCATGACCGACTTCATCTTCATGGTCAAGGACAGCTCCTACATGTTCGTGACCGGCCCCGAGGTGGTCAAGACCGTCACCCACGAGGAAGTGACCGCCGAGGAGCTCGGCGGCGCCGTGACCCATTCGACCAAGTCCGGCGTGGCCGACCTGGCGTTCGAGAACGACGTCGAGGCGCTGCTGATGCTGCGTCGCCTCTACAACTACCTGCCGCTGAACAACCGCGAAAAGGCCCCGGTGCGTCCGAGCGGCGATCCGATCGACCGCATGGACCTGAGTCTGGACACGCTGGTGCCGGACAACCCGAACAAGGCCTACGACATGAAGGAGCTGATCGTCAAGACGGTCGATGACGGCGACTTCTTCGAGATCCAGCCCCATTACGCGGCCAACATCATCATCGGCTTCGCGCGCATGGATGGCCAGACGGTGGGCATCGTGGCCAACCAGCCGCTGGTGCTGGCCGGCTGCCTCGACATCAAGAGCTCGATCAAGGCCGCGCGCTTCGTGCGCTTCTGCGACGCCTTCAACATCCCGGTGGTGACCTTCGTCGACGTGCCCGGCTTCATGCCCGGCACCACGCAGGAGTTCGGCGGCATCATCAAGCATGGCGCCAAGCTGCTCTATGCCTACGCCGAATGCACGGTCCCGAAGATCACCGTGATCACCCGCAAGGCCTATGGCGGCGCCTACGACGTGATGGCGTCCAAGCACCTGCGCGGCGACGTCAACCTGGCCTGGCCGAACGCCGAGATCGCCGTGATGGGCGCCAAGGGCGCGGTCGAGATCATCTTCCGCGAGGAGAAGAAGAATCCGGCCAAGCTCGCCGAGCGCGAGGCCGAGTACAAGGCCCGCTTCGCCAACCCCTTCGTCGCGGCCGAGCGCGGCTACATCGATGACGTGATCCTGCCGCACGAGACGCGCAAGCGCATCTGCCGCAGCCTGGTCATGCTCAAGGACAAGAAGATCGAAAACCCGTGGCGCAAGCACGGCAACATCCCGCTCTAAGCGCCCGAGGAGATACACAACATGTTCAAGAAGATCCTGATCGCCAACCGCGGCGAAATCGCCTGCCGCGTCATCGCCACCGCCCGCAAGATGGGCATCGCCACCGTGGCGGTCTATTCCGAGGCCGACAATGAGGCGCGCCATGTGCGCCTGGCCGACGAGGCCGTGCTGCTGGGCCCGGCCCCGAGCCGCGAGTCCTACCTGGTCGCCGACAAGATCATCGCGGCCGCCAAGGCCACCGGCGCCGAGGCCATCCACCCCGGCTATGGTTTCCTGTCCGAGAACGAGGCCTTCGCCCAGCGCTGCGAGGAGGAGGGCATCGCCTTCATCGGCCCGAAGGCCCATTCGATCGCGGCCATGGGCGACAAGATCGCCTCCAAGAAGCTGGCCAACGCGGCCCAGGTCAACACCATTCCGGGCTACAACGACCCGATCGCCAATGCCGAGGCGGCGGTCGGCATCGCCCAGGGCATCGGCTATCCGGTCATGATCAAGGCGTCGGCCGGTGGCGGCGGCAAGGGCCTGCGCGTGGCCTTCAACGACAAGGAAGCGTTCGAGGGCTTCACCGCCTGCCAGAACGAGGCGCGCAACAGCTTCGGCGACGACCGCATCTTCATCGAGAAGTTCGTCGAGCAGCCGCGCCATATCGAGATCCAGATCCTGGGCGACAGTCACGGCAACGTGGTCTATCTCAACGAGCGTGAATGCTCGATCCAGCGCCGGCACCAGAAGGTGATCGAGGAGGCGCCCAGCCCCTTCATCTCCGACGCCACCCGCCAGGCCATGGGCGAGCAGGCGGTCGCGCTGGCCAAGGCCGTGCAGTACCAGTCGGCCGGCACGGTCGAGTTCGTGGTCGGCAAGGACCAGGACTTCTATTTCCTGGAGATGAACACCCGCCTGCAGGTCGAGCACCCGGTCACTGAGTGCATCACCGGGCTGGACCTGGTCGAGCAGATGATCCGCGTCGCCGCCGGCGAAAAGCTGACCTTCACGCAGGCCGAGGTCAAGCGCGAGGGCTGGGCGATCGAGTGCCGCATCAACGCCGAGGACCCGTTCCGCAACTTCCTGCCCTCGACCGGCCGCCTGGTGCGCTTCACGCCCCCGAAGGAAAGCATGTGGCAGGCCGACACCGACCACAGGTACGGCGTGCGGGTCGACACCGGCGTGTTCGAGGGCGGCGAGATCCCGATGTTCTACGACTCGATGATCGCCAAGCTGATCGTGCACGGCAAGGACCGCGATGAGGCGATCGCCAAGATGCGCGAGGCGCTCAACGGCTTCGTGATCCGCGGCATCAATTCCAACATCCCATTCCAGGCCGCGCTGCTGGCGCACCCGGAGTTCGTCAGCGGCAACTTCAACACCGGCTTCATCGCACACCACTACGCGGGTGGTTTCCGCGCCGAGGACGTGCCGCATGACGATCAGGACTTCCTGGTCGCGCTGGCCGCCTTCGTGCGCCGCAAGTCGCGCGAGCGCGCCTCGGGCATCTCGGGTCAGCTGCCGGGCTATGGCGTCCAGGTCGGCAAGGACTACACCGTCATCAGCCTCGACATGGAAGGCAATCACAGCTACACCAGGGTCCATGTGGACGAGTTCACCGGCGAGCCGGGCTCGGCCCTGGTCCAGGTCGGCGACAAGCGCTACAAGATGAGCTCGCCCTCGCGCCTCAACGACGTCGTGGTCACCGGCGAGGTCGACGGTCAGCCCTTCACGGCCCAGCTTGAGCGCGGCTCGGTCAAGAACCCGCTGGCGCTGGTGGTGCAGCACAACGGCACCAAGCTCGAGTGCATGGTGGTCTCGCCGCGCATGGCCGAGCTCTATCGCCAGATGCCCTACAAGGCCGCTCCCGACCTGAGCCAGTTCGTGCTGTCGCCGATGCCGGGCCTGCTGGTCGAGGTCGCGGTCAAGCCGGGCCAGAAGGTCCAGGCCGGCGAGCGCGTCGCGGTGATCGAGGCGATGAAGATGGAAAACGTGCTGTTCGCCGCCGCCGATGGCGTGGTCGCCAAGGTGCTCGCCACCAAGGGCGAGTCGCTGGTGGTCGACCAGGCCATCGTGGAGTTCGAGCAATGAGCGCGGTCCAGCGTCCGTTCAAGGTGCTGGGCATCCAGCAGATCGCCATCGGCGGCCCCGACAAGACCCGGCTGCAGAAGCTCTGGGTCGAGATGCTCGGCCTGGAAGTCACCGGCCAGTTCCGCAGCGAGCGCGAGAACGTCGACGAGGACATCTGCGCCATGGGTCAAGGCCCCTACAAGGTCGAGGTCGACCTGATGCAGCCGCTCGACCCCGAGAAGAAGCCGGCGGTGCACCAGACGCCGCTCAACCATGTCGGCCTGTGGATCGACGACCTGACCAAGGCGGTCGAATGGCTGAGCGCGAATGGCGTGCGCTTCGCGCCGGGCGGCATCCGCAAGGGGGCGGCTGGCTATGACATCACCTTCCTGCACCCGAAATCGAACGACGAGTTTCCGATCGCGGGCGAGGGGGTGCTGATCGAGCTGGTGCAGGCGCCGGCCGAGGTGATCGCGGCGCTGGGATAATCCGACCGACATGAACACCGTCGCCTCCATCCCCGTATCCGCCATCCGCCGTCCCGAGGCGGGTGTCCCCGCCACCCGCTGGTCGGTCGCTGCCGTCGCCGAACTGTTCGAGCTGCCCTTCATGGACCTGTTGTTTCAGGCCCAGCAGGTGCATCGCGCGCATTTCGATCCCAACGAGGTCCAGCTCTCGACGCTGCTGTCGATCAAGACCGGCGGCTGCTCGGAGGACTGCGGCTACTGTCCGCAATCGGCACAGCACGAAGGGGGGGTCGAGGCCAGCAAGCTGATGCCGCTCGACGAGGTGCTGGCGGCGGCGCAGGCCGCCCGCGAGCAGGGCGCGTCGCGCTTCTGCATGGGCGCGGCCTGGCGCAGCCCCAAGGAGCGCGACATGGAGCAGGTCGCCGAGATGGTGCAGGGCGTGCGCGCGCTGGGGCTGGAGACCTGCATGACGCTGGGCATGCTCGACCAGCAGCAGGCGCTCCAGCTCAAGGACGCCGGCCTCGACTACTACAACCACAACCTCGACAGCGCGCCCGATTTCTACGGCGAGATCATCAGCACCCGGACCTACCAGGACCGGCTCGACACGCTGCGGCATGTGCGCGACGCCGGCATCAACGTCTGCTGCGGCGGCATCGTGGGCCTGGGCGAGACGCGCGAGCAACGCGCCGGCCTGATCGCGCAGCTGGCCAACCTCGACCCCTACCCGGAGTCGGTGCCGATCAACAACCTGGTCGCGGTGCCCGGCACGCCGCTGGAGGGCACCGAGCCGATCGACCCGTTCGAGTTCGTGCGCACGATCGCGGTGGCCCGCATCACCATGCCGACCACCATGGTGCGCCTGTCGGCCGGGCGCGAGCAGATGGACGACGCGCTGCAGGCGCTGTGCTTCGCGGCTGGCGCCAACTCGATCTTCTATGGCGACCGGCTGCTGACGACCTGCAACCCACAGGCCGAACACGACCGCGCCTTGTTCGCGCGTCTGGGGCTGAACGGGCAGGGCGCGCGTCCCGCCGCGCGCCAGGACTGATCAGGCGCTGATCAGGCTTTTGCCTGCCTGGCCGCGCGCGAGCGCGCCAGCGCGGCCTCGATCATGGCGCGCCTCTTGTCGAGCACCGCCGGATCGGTCAGCTTGGAATGTTCGGCCAGGTGCTCCAGCTTGTGCTGGGCCTTGTGCTGCTGGCGCTCCTGGTGTTCCGTTTCTTCGCGCTGCTGGCGCTGCTGGCGCCATTGGTAGCGCTCGCGTGCCTGTCCGGCCTGCTCGGGCGACCAGGCAGACCATCCGGTCAGCTCGCCGCTGGCGCTGACCAGCGAGATGCAGTCGACCGGGCAGACCGGGATGCACAGTTCGCAGCCAGTGCACCAGGGCTCGATCACGGTGTGCATGCGCTTGTTGCCGCCCACGATGGCGTCGGTCGGGCAGGCCTTGATGCACAGCGTGCAGCCTATGCACCAGTCCTCGTCAATGATGGCCAGCGTGCGTACCGATTCCAGCCCATGGCCGGGGTCCAGCGCCTTGACCGGCCGGCCGCTGATCGCGGCCAGCCTGACCACGCCTTCGGCGCCGCCAGGCGGACACTGGTTGATGTCGGCCTGACCCCGTGCGATCGCCTGCGCATAGGCCGCGCAATCGGGAAAACCGCAGCGCGTGCACTGGGTCTGCGGCAGGGCCGCGTCGAGGCGAGCGACGAGCTCGCGCTCGGCGTGCGCAACCCTCATCACGTCAGCGCTCAAGCCTGGATCACCTTTTCTTGCCGACGGCGGTGTTGCGGCGGTAGCCTGGGCGCGGCTGTGCGGCGGGTTTCGCCGCGTCAGCAGCCGCAGCCGGTGCTGGCACTTCTTCCTGCGATTCCTGCACGGGTGCCGGCTCGGCGGCGACGGCTTGCTGCTCGACCACCTCGACGACGCTGACCGCCGGGGCCTCGATCAAGACCGTTTCGACCTCTACTGCTGCTGGTGCGTCCAGCGCCAGTGCCGGGGCGACGGCATCGATGACCATTTCGATCTGTTTCGGCGCCACGGCCTTGAGCAGGCCCGCCTGGTGTTCGAGGATGAACTTCTTCACCACCGGATAGACCTGGTTGCGCCAGCGGCTGCCGCTGAAGATGCCGTAATGGCCCGCGCCCTTGACCTCGTAGTGGCGCTGCTCGTCGGTCACGATGCCGGTGCACAGGCCATGCGCGGCGCTGGTCTGGCCGCTGCCCGAGATGTCGTCGAGCTCGCCTTCGACCGTCAGCAGGCCCGTGTGGCGGATGTCCTGCGGCTTGACCAGCTCCTTGACGCCCTGCGGGTTGCGCACTTCCCAGCTGCCGTTGACCAGCTTGAAGTCCTGGAACACGGTTTGGATGGTTTCGAGGTAGTAGTCCGCGTCCATGTCGAGCACGGCGTTGTACTCGTCGTAGAACTGGCGGTGCGCCTCGGCGCTGTCGTTGTCACCCTTGATCAGGTGATTGAAGTAATCGTAATGGCTGTTGGCGTGGCGGTTCGGGTTCATCGCGACAAACCCGGTGTGCTGCAAAAAGCCCGGGTAGACGCGGCGGCCCGCGCCCGGGAAGTTGTTCGGCACCCGGTAGATCACGTTGTTCTCGAACCACTCGAAGGGGCGGTGCACCGCGAGGTTGTTGACCTCGGTCGGCGACTTGCGCGCATCGATCGGGCCACCCATCATGGTCATCGACAGCGGGGTCTTCTCGCCACGGCTGGCCATCAAGGAGACAGCGGCCAGGGTCGGCACGGTCGGCTGGCACACGCTGATGATGTGGCAGTTGTCGTAGCGGCCTTGCAGGTAGCGGATGAACTCCTGCAGGTAGTTGACATAGTCGTCGAGGTGGAATTCACCCTCGGACAGCGGCACCAGGCGCGCGTTCTTCCACTCGGTGATGTAGACCTTGTGGTCTTTCAGCATGGTGCGCACCGTCTCGCGCAGCAGCGTGGCGTAGTGGCCCGACAGCGGCGCGACGATCAGCACCACTGGCTGGCCCTTGAGGCGTCCCAGCGTCTCGGGGTCGTCGCTGAAGCGCTTGAAGCGCAGCAGGTCGCAGAAGGGCTTGCGCATCTCGACGCGCTCCTGGATCGCGATCTGCACCTCGCCGATGTCGACGGTGCGGATGCCGAACTCGGGCTTCTCGTAATCCTTGCCGAGGCGGTGCACCAGATCGAAGCCCGCCGCCATGCGCTGCGACAGCGGCGTCATGCCGACCGGCAGCATGGGGTTGGTGAACATCTTGGCCGTCACCTTGGCCAGGTCGGAGAACGGCTCGATCAGGGAGCGTTGGGTTTCGTAGATCTGGTAAAGCATGGCGGGACTCCAATGGGTTGTTGCACTGCAACATTATCGCAGGCTGTGTTGCGCCGCAACAATTTTTGTTTCGCGATCAGGACTTTTCAGTACCACCAAGAATAACAAAAAACGCCGCATATGCGGCGTTTTTATCGCTTGCAGCATTTATTACGGCAAACTTACATCACCTTGGCGATGGCCTGGCAGACGTAGTCGATGTTCTTGCTGTTGAGCGCGGCCACGCACATGCGGCCGGTGTCGGTGCCGTAGACGCCGAACTCGTTGCGCAGGCGCACCATCTGGTCCTTGCTCAGACCC
Organism: Malikia sp.; assembly: GCF_028687635.1. Classification (GTDB taxonomy): domain Bacteria; phylum Pseudomonadota; class Gammaproteobacteria; order Burkholderiales; family Burkholderiaceae_C; genus Malikia. The sequence continues at coordinate 17,739 of NZ_JAQTZS010000005.1, forward strand.
GAGTAGCTGAACATGCCGATCTGGGTGGTGATGAAGCTCATGTCCTGCCGCACGCCGGCGGCTTTCAGGCCATCGACCAGCTTCTGGCGCATGGCCTTGATGCGCACGCGCATCTCGCCGAGTTCCTTTTCCCACAGAGCGCGCAGCTCGGGGTTGCTCAGCACCGCGGCGACCACCGCGCCGCCGTGGATCGGCGGGTTGGAGTAGTTGGTGCGGATCGCGATCTTGAGCTGGGACAGCACGCGGTCGGCCTCGGCCTTGTCCTGGCACAGCACCGACAGGCCGCCGACGCGCTCGCCGTAGAGGCTGAAGCTCTTGGAGAAGCTGGTCGAGACGAAGAAGTTCAGGCCGGATGCCACGAACTTGCCGATCACGGCGCCATCCTCGGCGATGCCGTAGCCGAAACCCTGGTAGGCCATGTCGAGGAAGGGGGTCAGGCCCTGGGCCTTGATGACGGCGATCACCTGGTCCCACTGCTCGGGGGTGATGTCGTAGCCGGTCGGGTTGTGGCAGCAGGCGTGCAGCACGACGATGGTGCCCGGCTCGGCGGCGTTCAGGCTGGCCAGCATGCCGTCGAAGTTCACGCCGCGCTTGTCGGCGTCGTAGTAGGCGTAGCTGCCGACCTCGAAGCCGGCGTTGCTGAACAGCGCGCGGTGGTTTTCCCAGGACGGGTCGGAGATCAGCACCTTGGCGCCGGGGCTGAGCTTCTTGAGGAAGTCGGCGCCGACCTTCAGGCCGCCGGTGCCGCCGATGGCCTGCACGGTGGCGACGCGGCCGCTCTGGACCGGCTCGCTGTCGGCGCCGAACACCAGGCCCTTGACGGCGGCGTCATAGGCGGCGATGCCGTCGATCGGCAGGTAGCCGCGCGCGGTCGGCTTTTCCATCATGGCCTTCTCGGCCGCCTGCACGCACTGCAACAGCGGCAGCTTGCCGTTGTCGTCGAAGTACACGCCCACGCCCAGGTTGACCTTGTTGGGGTTGGTGTCGGCGTTGTATTGCTCGTTCAGACCCAGGATCGGGTCGCGGGGGGCCATTTCGACGGCGGAAAACAGAGACATGTCGAAGTCCTGAAAGAGGGTGGGGAAGGGGGATGGGCGCCAGAGGCGGCGCCCATATTCTAGCCCTAGCGCTCGTCGTTCGAGAGCCGGAAGGAGGCGGCGAGCCTGGCCAGCTGCTGGGCCTGCTCCTGCAGCGAGCTGGAGGCCGCCGAGGTCTGTTCGACCATGGCGGCGTTCTGCTGGGTCGACTCGTCGAGCTGGGAGACCGCGCCGTTGATGACGCCGATCCCGTTGGATTGCTCGCGGCTGGCCGCGGCGATGTCGCCCACTATGCCCGCCACGCGCTGGATGCTCGCGACGATTTCCTGCATGGTGTCGCCAGCCTCGGTGACCTGCTGCGAGCCGATACCGACCTTGTCGACCGAGTCGGAAATCAGGCCCTTGATCTCCCGGGCGGCCTCGGCGCTGCGTTGCGCCAGCGAGCGCACCTCGCCCGCCACCACGGCGAAGCCGCGTCCCTGTTCGCCGGCCCTGGCCGCTTCCACGGCGGCGTTGAGCGCCAGGATGTTGGTCTGGAAGGCGATGCCATCGATCACGCCGATGATGTCCGCGATCTTGTGCGACGACTGGTTGATGGTCGCCATGGTATGCACGACATGCGACATGACTTCGCCGCCCCGGCTGGCCACCCGCGAGGCCGAGCCCGCCAGCTGATTGGCCTGGTTCGCGCTGTCGGCGTTGTGGTCCACGGTGCTGGCCAGTTCCTCCGAGGCCGAGGCCGTCTGCTGCACCGAGTGGGCTTGCTGGTCGGTCCGGCGCGACAGGTCCAGGGTGCCGGCCGCCACCTGCGTGGCCGCGCTCGCGATGGCGTCCGAGCCGTGTTGCACTTCCCTGATCAGGCGGTGCAGGCTCGACCGCATGGCCTCCATCCGTTCCAGCATCTGGCCGATTTCGTCCTCGCCCGAGTGCGGCACCGGGCGCGACAAATCGCCGCTCGCGATCGCGTTGCTGGTTTCGTCGGCCAGGGAAAAGCCCGAGCGCAGGCGTTTCATCAGCACCAGCGTGAGCCAGGTCGCCGGCAGGCAGCAGGCGATCAGGCAGAAGGCGAACACGCTCAACGCCAGCTGGTAGCGCGCTTGCGCGGCGCGCGCCGCCTCGTCGGCGAACCGGACCTGGTAATCGCGGAAAGCCACCAAGGCCTGGATGGCGGCCTCGCCTTCCTCCCGGCCCGCCTTCAGGAAGCCCGCCATGTTGGCGGCACTGAAATCATCGTTCTTGATATTATTGACGACGGCATCCAGTTTCTTGCGCCAGGGTTCGCGCGCGGCCCGGGCGACCGCCAGCAGGCGTCGGCTCTCCTCGTCGGCGGCACTGGCTTCCATCTGCTTGAAGCCTTCATTGGCCTTCACGCGCGTGGCGCTCATGGTTTCAAGGTGCAGGGTGGTCGGGTGATCATGGATGTTGGCCAGCACCGAGTCCGGCTGATGCTGGAAGGCCAGCAGCACCTGAAGGCGGTTCTGCACGATCGCATCGATGGACGCGTTGGCCAGCAGGGCCGGTTTCATGGCGCCTTCGTGCACGACTTGCAGGCTTTGCTTGGCCGCGTGCAGCCCCCACAGACCGATGGCGAGCACCAGCGACAAGGCCAGCCAGTACATGGCGACGACGATGGTGAAGCGTTGCGTGATGCGAAATTTGTCCAGCATTGATTGTTTTTTTAGAGTTCAGGGCTAGCATTTGATTATGACTAGCATATGGCATTATTTCATAGGCTAGATCTCACAGATGCAGCAGACCCAGGTATCCGATGTCGCCGCCAGCCAGGGGGCTCCCGTCGGGCAGTTCGTGACCTTTGCCGGCTCCCCGTTCGAGCTGTTCCAGCCTTTCCCGCCCGCGGGTGACCAGCCGACCGCGATCGCGCAGCTGGTCGACGGCATCCAGGATGGCGAGGTGTTCCAGACCCTGCTGGGCGTGACCGGCTCGGGCAAGACCTTCACCATGGCCAATGTGATCGCGCGCCTGGGTCGGCCAGCGATCGTGTTCGCGCCCAACAAGACGCTGGCCGCGCAGCTCTACTCGGAGTTCCGCGAGTTCTTCCCCAACAACGCGGTCGAGTATTTCGTCAGCTACTACGACTACTACCAGCCCGAGGCCTATGTGCCGCAGCGCGACCTGTTCATCGAGAAGGACAGCGCGATCAACGAGCATATCGAGCAGATGCGGCTGTCCTGCACCAAGAGCCTGCTGGAGCGACGCGACGTGGTGATCGTGGCCACCGTATCGGCCATCTACGGCATCGGCAAGCCCGAGAGCTACCACCAGATGATCATGACGCTGCGCGCGGGTGACCGCTACGGCCAGCGCGACCTGATCGCCCAGCTGGTGCGCATGCAGTACCAGCGCAACGAGCAGGATTTCTCGCGCGGCAAGTTCCGCGTGCGCGGCGACACCATCGACGTGTTCCCGGCCGAGCATTCCGAACTCGCGGTCCGCATCGAGCTGTTCGACGACGAGGTCGAGACGCTGCAGCTGTTCGACCCGCTGACCGGCCGCATCCGCCAGAAGATCCCGCGCTTCACGGTCTATCCGTCCAGCCACTACGTGACGCCGCGCGAGCAGGTGCTGGCGGCGGTCGAGGGCATCAAGCTGGAGTTGGCCGACCGCCTCAAGGAGCTGGTCGGCCTGGGCAAGCTGGTCGAGGCGCAACGGCTGGAGCAGCGCACCCGCTTCGACCTCGAGATGCTGACCGAGGTCGGCCACTGCAAGGGGATCGAGAACTACAGCCGCCACCTGAGCGGATCGGCCGCCGGCGAGGCGCCCAGCACGCTGACCGACTACCTGCCGAAAGACGCGCTGATGTTCCTCGACGAAAGCCATGTCATGATCGGCCAGCTCGGCGGCATGTACAACGGCGACCGCGCGCGCAAGAGCACGCTGGTCGACTATGGCTTTCGGCTGCCCTCGGCGCTGGACAACCGGCCGCTCAAGTTCGAGGAGTTCGAGACCAAGATGCGCCAGTGCGTGTTCGTCTCGGCGACACCGGCGGCCTACGAGCAGCAGCACAGCGGCCAGGTGGTCGAGCAGGTGGTGCGCCCGACTGGCCTGGTCGATCCGCAAGTCGAGGTGCGACCGGCCACCCATCAGGTCGACGACGTGCTGGGCGAGATCCGGCTGCGCGTCTTGCGCCAAGAGCGGGTGCTGATCACGACCCTGACCAAGCGCATGGCCGAGCAGCTGACCGACTATCTTGACGAGAACGGCGTCAAGGTGCGCTACCTGCACAGCGACATCGATACGGTCGAGCGGGTCGAGATCCTGCGCGATCTGCGCCTGGGCGTGTTCGACGTGCTGGTCGGCATCAACCTGCTGCGCGAGGGAATCGATATTCCCGAGGTCTCGCTGGTGGCGATCCTCGACGCGGACAAGGAAGGCTTCCTGCGCAGCGAGCGCAGCCTGATCCAGACCATAGGCCGGGCCGCGCGCAACCTCAACGGTCGGGCCATCCTGTATGCCGACCGCATCACCGACTCGATGAAGAAGGCCATCGGCGAGACCGAGCGCCGGCGCGCCAAGCAGGTGGCATTCAATGAAGCCAACGGCATCACGCCGCGTGGCGTGGTCAAGCGCATCAAGGACCTGATCGACGGGGTCTACAGCGAGAAGGCCGGCGAGGAGGCCAGGAAGCTCGAACAGGCGCAGCAGCAGATGGCCGAGGTCGCCGACATGGACGAAAAGGCGCTGGCGCGCGAGATCAAGCGGCTGGAAAAGCAGATGCTCGAACATGCGCGCAATCTCGAGTTCGAGCAGGCGGCTCGGGTGCGTGACCAGCTGGCGCGCCTCAAGGACCGGGTGCTGGGCGCGCATGGCGGCGACCACCTCGTGCCGCTGCGTCCCGCCGCCTGAGGACACATTTGGCGGACAATCCCGCCCATGCCTCATGACCTCACCCGCATCTATCTGATCGAGGACGATCCGACCGTGCTGCGCTTCGTCGAGCAGACCCTGGTCGGTCGCCCGCCATGGCGGCTGGTCGGGCATTCCGACAGCCTCTCGCATGCTCGGCTGGTGGCGCCGAACAGCCTGGCCGATGTCTTCCTGGTCGACCTCGGCCTGCCCGACGGCCGTGGCGAGGAGATGCTGCGCACGCTCTCGATCGCGCGGCCCGATGCCGAGCTGCTGGTGTTCACCGTCTTCGGCGACGAGAGCCGGCTGCTGGAAGCCTTGCAGTGTGGCGCGACCGGCTATGTGCTCAAGGGCTGCAGCAGCGAGGAACTGATCGCCGCGATCGGGCAGGTGCGGGAGGGCGGGGCGCCGATTTCGCCGCTGCTCGCGCGCATGCTGCTCAAGCAGTTCCGCCGACCCGAGGCCAGTCCGCCGACGGGCGACGACAGCCGTCCTTCGCTGTCCGAACGCGAGACCGACGTGCTCAAGCTGGTCGCGCAGGGTTACGTCAACAAGGAGATCGCCGCCAAGCTCGGGATTGGCGCTGCCACGGTCAGCACCCACATCAAGAACCTCTACCGCAAGCTGGCGGTCCACACCCGGGTGCAGGTGGTCAAGGTGGCGCAGGAGCGCGGACTGCTCTGATGGCCTGGTGCATCGGTGCCAACTGGATCATGCTGATGGCAGCCGGTTTGCTGGCGCTGCTGGCCGCATTCATCTGGCTGTTGCGGCGCTCGAACCGGTCGATCCAGGAAGTGCGCCGGCTCAACGCGACCCAAGCCGACCGCATCGCGGCGCGCGAGGCCGAACTGCTGTCGGCGTTCGAGAAGCTGAAAGCCGCCGAGCAGCAGCGCCTGCTCGAAGGCGAGCGCCGCCGCATGATGCGCGACATGCACGACGGCCTCGGCAGCCAGCTGGTGCAGACGCTCAACCTGGTGCGCAACGCCAAGGGGGAGCTCAAGCCCGAGCGCGTCGCCGCCATGGTGCAGCAGGCGCTCGAAGAGCTGCGCCTGATGCTGGACTCGCTCGAACCGATGGAGGGCGACCTGCCCGCCATCCTCGGCACCCTGCGCCTGCGCGTGGGTCCCTCGCTGCAAGCCGCCGGGATCGAACTGGACTGGCGGGTCGAGGAAACCGCGCCGATCGCCGACCTCGACGCGCGCGGCGTGATGCACCTGTTCCGCTGCGTGCAGGAGGTGCTGGCCAACGTGGTCAAGCATGCCCGCGCCAGCCGGGTCAGGGTGCGGACCTGGGACGGCGTCGACGCTGGCATCTACCTCGCGATCGAGGACGACGGCCAGGGCGCGAGCGTCGCCGTGGCGCCGGGCCAGGCGGTGCGCGTCGTCGGCCGCGGCCTGAGCAACATCCGCAACCGCGCCGAGCAGATCGGCGCCCGCGTGCGCTTCTACGATGCCGCGCCGGGACTCGGCGTGGAGTTCCGCTTCGCTGCCCGGGTTTCCTAGCGCCGCTGGCGCTGGGGCAGGCTGTTTCAGTTGGCAGCCGGTCCTAATGTTGACTAAATAAGTCGGGATTGGTGTATACTCGACCGAAACGCTCGGGATTCGATGCGATCCTCGTTGCAGGTGCGACGAGATCAGGTTTCCCCGGTCATTTCCAGGAGTTTGCCATGCGTCTCACCACCAAGGGCCGTTTCGCCGTCACCGCCATGATCGACCTGGCCCTGCGCCAGAACGGCGGTCCGGTGACGCTGGCCGCGATCAGTCAGCGCCAGCAGATTTCCCTGTCCTACCTGGAGCAGTTGTTCGGCAAGCTGCGCCGCAACCAGCTGGTCGAGTCCACCCGCGGTCCTGGCGGCGGCTACACGCTGGGCCGCAAGGCCGACGAGATCACGGTGGCCGACATTATCGTCTCGGTCGACGAGCCGATCGACGCGACCGGCTGCAGTGGCAAGCACAATTGCCTGGGCGACGGCGTGCCTTGCATCACGCACGACCTCTGGGACCAGCTCAACGCCAAGATGGTCGAGTTCCTGAGCTCGATCACGCTGCAAAAGCTGATCGACGAGCAACTCGCCAAGGGCGTTGTGATCGAGCCGGCGCCCCAGATCCGGCGCGCGATCTCCTCCGCGCCGGTGGTCAAGCCGATCCGCGTCAACGCCCCCAATTCTGTCTTCGCGCTCGGGCTCGTCGCGGCCAAGTGAGCCGCCCCTCCAGCCCCCCAGTGCATCACCCTCACAGGACGACACCATGAGCATCACCCCGCATCTGCCGATCTACCTTGACTACAGCGCCACCACGCCCTGCGATCCGCGCGTGGTTGACAAGATGATTCCCTGGCTGCATGACCATTTTGGCAACCCCGCTTCCCGCAGCCACGCCTGGGGCTGGGAAGCCGAACAGGCGGTCGAGACCGCGCGCGAGCAGGTCGCCGCCCTGATCGGCGCCGACCCGCGCGAGATCGTCTGGACCAGCGGCGCGACCGAGTCCAACAACCTGGCGCTCAAGGGCGCGGCCCATTTCTATAAGGCCAAGGGCAAGCACCTGATCACGGTCAAGACCGAGCACAAGGCCGTGCTCGACACCTGCCGCCACCTCGAGCGCGAAGGCTTCGAGGTCACCTACCTCGACGTCCAGCCCGACGGCTTGCTCGATCTCGACGCCTTCAAGGCCGCGATCCGCCCCGACACCATCCTGGCCAGCGTGATGTTCGTCAACAACGAGATCGGCGTGATCCAGGACATCCCCGCCATCGGCGCGATCTGCCGCGAGAAGGGCGTGATCTTCCACGTCGATGCCGCGCAGGCCACCGGCCGCGTCCATGTCGACCTGGCCCAACTGCCGGTCGACCTGATGAGCCTGACCTCGCACAAGACCTACGGCCCCAAGGGCATCGGCGCGCTGTATGTGCGTCGCAAGCCGCGCATCCGCCTGGAAGCGCAGATGCATGGCGGCGGTCACGAGCGCGGCATGCGCTCGGGCACCCTGCCGACGCACCAGATCGTCGGCATGGGCGAGGCCTACCGCATCGCCAAGGCCGAGATGGACACCGAACTGCCGCGCATCCAGGCCCTGCATGACCGCATGTTCAAGGCCCTGGCCGGCATCGAGCAGGTGTTCCTCAACGGCCACGAGACCCGCCGCATTCCGCACAACCTCAACATGAGCTTCAACTATGTCGAGGGCGAGTCGCTGATCATGGGCATCAAGGGCCTGGCGGTATCTTCCGGCTCGGCCTGCACCTCGGCCAGCCTGGAGCCCAGCTATGTGTTGCGCGCCCTGGGCCGCAGCGACGAGCTCGCCCACAGCAGCCTGCGCATGACCATCGGCCGCTGGACCACCGAGGAAGAAATCGACACCGCGGTCGAGGCCATCCGGACCAACGTCGCCAAGCTGCGCGAACTCTCGCCGCTGTGGGACATGTACCAGGACGGCATCGACATCTCGACCATCCAGTGGGCCGCCCACTGATCCCGCACTGAACAGGAGAACGAACATGGCTTACTCTGACAAGGTCGTCGACCACTACGAAAACCCCCGCAACGTCGGCAGCTTCGACAAGGGCGACGAGGACGTGGGCACCGGCATGGTCGGCGCACCGGCTTGCGGCGACGTCATGAAGCTGCAGATCAAGGTCAACCCGGCCACCGGCGTGATCGAGGATGCGCGCTTCAAGACCTACGGCTGCGGCTCGGCGATCGCATCAAGCTCGCTGGTGACCGAATGGGTCAAGGGCAAGACCCTGGATCAGGCGGCCCAGATCAAGAACAGCGAGATCGCCGAGGAGCTGGCGCTGCCGCCGGTCAAGATCCACTGCTCGATCCTGGCCGAGGACGCCATCAAGGCCGCCGTCGACGACTACAAGAAGAAGCACGTCGCCGCCTGATCCACTGACCCCGACCGACCCCTTATCCTGCGCTCACCATGTCCGTCACCCTCACCGAAGCCGCCGCCAAGCATGTCACCAAATACCTGAGCCGTCGTGGCAAGGGCGTCGGGGTGCGGCTGGGCGTCAAGACCACCGGCTGCTCGGGTCTGGCCTACAAGCTCGAGTACGCCGATGAAGTCGCGCCCGAGGACGTGGCGTTCGAGGACAAGGGCATCCAGATCCTGGTCGACCCCAAGTCGCTGGCCTACCTCGACGGCATGACGCTGGACTTCGTGCGCGAGGGCCTCAACGAAGGCTTTCGCTTCAACAACCCCAACGAGCGCGATCGCTGCGGCTGCGGAGAGTCCTTCCGTGTCTGAGTCCAAGGCCCAGGCACCCAGCCTGCAGGACGACGACTTCAAGCTGTTCGGCCTGCCCATGGGCTTTACACTGGAGCGCGCCGCGCTCGATGAACGCTGGAAGGCGCTGCAGCGCCAGGCCCACCCCGACCGTTTCGCGGCCCAGGGTGCTGCCGCCCAGCGCGTAGCCATGCAATGGTCGGTACGCATCAACGAGGCCTACCAGCGCCTGAAGGACCCCTTGAAACGCGCGGCCTACTGGTGCGAGCTGAGCGGCGCCCCGATCAAGGCCGAGAGCAATACCGCGATGCCGGCCGCCTTCCTGATGCAGCAGATGGAGTGGCGCGAGGCGCTTGAAGAGGCTGATGGCTCCGAAGCGATCGAGGCCTTGCTGGATCAGACCCAGGCCTTCCGGCGCGACATGCTGGAGCAGCTCGGCCGCACCATTGACCAGCAGCGCGACGCGGCCGCGGCCGCCCAGCAGGTCAGGGCGCTGATGTTCGTCGAGCGTTTCGCCGACGATCTGCACGGCCGGCTTGATCGCTGCTGATTCGGTTCAGCCTGCGACAATAGTGGGCTGTTGCGAGATTTTTCGAGACTGAGTTTTTACCGCGGGCCTCGAAGCCCGCCATGCCCCATGGCCCTGCTGCAAATCTCCGAACCCGGCCAGACGCCCGATCCGCACCAGCGGCGCGTGGCTGTCGGCATCGACCTCGGCACCACCCATTCGCTGGTCGCCTCGGTGCGCCACGGCTTGCCCGAATGCCTGCCCGACGAGCTGGGCCGGGTGATCCTGCCCAGCGTGGTGCGCTATCTGGCGCCTGGCCAAGGCTCCGGCCGCCAGATCGGCTGGGACGCGCTTGCCGCCCAGATCGAGGACCCGCACAACACCATCAGCTCGGTCAAGCGCCTGATGGGGCGCAAGCAGGCCGACCTGCAAGCCCAGGGCGTGGCCGCCAAGCTGCCCTATACCGTGGTCGATGGCCCCGGCATGGCGGCGGTCCAAACGGTGGCGGGCGACAAGTCCCCGGTCGAGGTCAGCGCCGAGATCCTGGCCACGCTGCGTTTTCGCGCCGAGGACAGCTTCGACAATGACCTGTTCGGCGCCGTCATCACGGTGCCGGCCTATTTCGACGACGCCCAACGCCAGGCGACCAAGGACGCCGCGCAGATGGCCGGCCTCGAAGTGCTGCGCCTGATCAACGAGCCGACCGCGGCGGCGATCGCCTACGGCCTGGACCAGGGCTCGGAAGGCGTCTACGCGGTCTATGACCTCGGCGGCGGCACCTTCGACGTCTCGATCCTGCGGCTGACCCAGGGCGTGTTCGAAGTGCTGGCCACCGGCGGCGACTCCGCGCTGGGAGGCGACGACTACGACCGCGCGCTGGCCGACTGGCTGCTGCTGCAATGCGGTCACAGCCTCAAGGCCGGCGAACTGCCGGCCGGCGAGCGTGCCCGCCTGCAGGCCGAGGCGCGCCGCGTCAAGGAAGCGCTGTCCGCCCATGCCGACGACGGCGTGGCGGTGCGCTTCGAGGTCTTGCTCGACGGCAAGACCCTGGCGCGCGACATCACGCACGCGGAATTTGCCCAGGCCTGCGCCGAACTGACTCAGCGCACCATGGTCGCCGTCAAGCGCGTGCTGCGCGATGCCAGGCTGGATAAATCCGAAATCAAGGGTGTCGTCATGGTGGGCGGCTCGACCCGCATGCCCGTGGTGCGGAAGGCGGTGGGCGAGTTCTTCGGCCAGCAGCCGCTGACCAACCTGAATCCGGACGAGGTTGTCGCGCTTGGCGCAGCGATCCAGGCCAACCAGCTCGCTGGCAACAATCCGGACGGCGACCTGCTGCTGCTCGACGTCATTCCGCTCTCGCTCGGTATCGAGACCATGGGTGGACTGGTCGAGCGCATCGTGCCGCGCAACACCACCATCCCGACCGCGCTGGCGCAGGACTTCACGACCTTCAAGGACGGTCAGACCGCGCTGGCGCTGCATGTGCTGCAGGGCGAACGCGACCTGGTGGCCGACTGCCGCAGCCTGGCACGCTTCGAGCTGCGCGGCATCCCGCCGATGCCCGCTGGCGCCGCGCGCATCCGCGTCACCTTCACCATCGACGCCGACGGCCTGCTGACCGTGGGCGCGAAAGAGCAGGGCAGTGGGGTCGAGGCCCAGACCGTGGTCAAGCCCAGCTACGGCCTGTCGGACGAGCAGATCGCCGCCATGCTGCAAGACAGCTTCGCCACCGCGCAGCAGGACATGGCCGCGCGCGCGCTGGTCGAGGCCCGGGTCGAGGCCGAGCGCATGCTCGATGCCACCCGCAGCGCGCTGGCAGCCGATGCCGACCTGCTCGAACCCGAGCAGCGGGCCGAGATCGACCGCCTGCTCGCCGAGACCGATGCCATCCGCGCCAGCTCGGCTGACGCCGCCGCCATCGAGGCCGCGACCGAAGCCCTGGCCAAGGGCACCGAGCCCTTTGCCGCGCTGCGCATGAACCGCGGCATCGCCCGCGCCCTGTCCGGCCAAAACGTGGAGAATTTCTGACATGCCGATCATCAAGATCCTGCCCCATCCCGAATACTGCCCGCAAGGCACCGAGATCCAGGCCCTGCCGGGCACGACCATTTGCGAGGCGCTGCTCGACCACGAGATCGAGATCGAGCATGCCTGCGACATGAGCTGTGCCTGCACCACCTGCCACGTGATCGTGCGCTCTGGGCTGGAGAGCCTGAACGAGGCGACCGAGGAAGAGGAAGACCTGCTCGACAAGGCCTGGGGCCTGGAGCCGCAGTCCCGTCTGAGCTGCCAGGCGCGACTGGCCAAGCAGGACCTCACCATCGAGATCCCGCGCTACACCATCAACCACGCGCGCGAGCACCACTGAAAGCAGCCATCCCATGCGCCAGATCGTCCTCGATACCGAGACCACCGGCCTGTCGGCCATCGACGGCGACCGCATCATCGAGATCGGCTGCGTCGAGCTGCTCCATCGCAAGCTGACCGGCAACAACCGCCATTTCTACCTGCACCCCGAGGACCGCGCCATCCACGAGGACGCGCAGCGGGTGCACGGGATCTCGATCGAGTTCCTGGCCGACAAGCCCAAGTTCCGGTCCATCGCGGACGACCTGCTGGAGTACCTGCAGGGCGCCGAGCTGGTCATCCACAACGCGCCGTTCGACATCGGCTTCCTGAACGAGGAACTGCGCCGCCTCAACCGGGGCCGGATCACCGATCTGATCGACGGTGTGATCGACACCCTGGCCATGGCCAAGGAGATGTACCCGGGCAAGCGCAACGGCCTCGATGCGCTGTGCGACCGGCTCGGGGTCGACAACTCAAGCCGCAATTTCCACGGTGCCTTGCTCGATGCCGAACTGCTGGCCGATGTCTACATCAACCTGACGCGTGGCCAGAACGCGCTCTCGATGGAGGTGGAGTCGGGCGAGGCAGGCGCGGACGGCCAGCTGGTGGCGGTTGACCTGAGCCGCTTCGAGCTGCCGGTACTGGGCCTGAGCGAAGCCGAACTGCAGGCGCATGAGTCGCTGCTGGCCGAGCTCGACAAGGCCAGCAAGGGCAAGACCGTCTGGCGCCGACTGGAGCCACAAGCCGAGGCCGCATGACGGCATCAGTCCGGCACGAAGCGTGATGCTTGCACCCGGGCCTGGCCCGGGTTTATCATGGATGATATACGTAACTTACGCAAAATTGAATAATCATCTGAATCAAATGTCAAAAAACAAGAAAGTCCCGTCTTCGATCACGCCACTGGACTGGTTCGAGTCCTGGCTACTGCAGCGCTCGAACGAGCGAGAAAACCCGCTAACACCCGAAGCGGCCGAACCGTACCGCTATATCTGGTCATCCTGGTGCCAGTGGCTGCTCGGCAAACCTGGGCCGGCCGGACAGGCTGAAGAAGAACAGAGCAGCTGGACCAATCTGGTGCTGCAAGCCAGCCCGAACGATGCGATGGAATTCCTGCTGGACCGCGTCAAACCTGCCACCCAGCGCAGCGGCAGCGCGCGCGAGATCTCGATCGTCACGCGCGAGCGCTACTGCATGGTGCTGCGCGGCGTCTACGGTCACCTGCTGCAGCTGGGCCTGCTGATCGAGAATCCCATGAAGCGGCTGTACGAGCTGGCCGGCGAGGACAGGCCTGACGCCGAGGTGCTGCCCGATCCGGTCTGGAATCATCTTGAACACATGGCGCGTCAGGCTGATGACCGCTCGCCGTTTGCGCTGCGCGATCGCGCGCTGATCTGGCTCATGCTGGATGTGGCGCTGACGCCAGCGGAACTGTCCGCCTTGAACCTGGGCCAGCTCGACGAAGCGCCCGCAATCGCGATTGCGGGCGAGGGCGGTTCAGTCGGGCAGATCGCGATCAGACTGCAGGGGAACAGGGCGGCACAACGCCGCGACCTGCAGCTGAACGAGCTGGCCTCGGACGCCTTGCGCGACTGGCTGGCTGTCAGGACCGACACGCTGGAAAAAGGCCAGCCCGAGGCACTGGTCGTGTCCGAACTGGTGTTCTTCACCGAGCGACGCAAACCACTATCGCGCCGCGTGCTGTTTCACCTGACCTCCAAGCTGATAACCGCCGCCTGCCAGGAGCTGGGGCAGGAACTGCCGCGTCACCTGGGGCCGCTGGTGTTGCGCAATACCGCCATCCTGCATTGGCTCAAGGCTGGCATGCCACAGGACGAGGTGCTGCGGCGCGCGGGCTATCAGGGCCGGATTGCGCTGGAGCACCTGCGCGCGCATTTGCCGCGCGAAAACAGCACAACGCAACCGATTGCATGAACATGGAACACAGCATCCCCCTGATCACCACGCTGGTGGCCGGCTTCAGCGTCGCGCTCATCCTGGGCTTCCTCGCCGAGCGCATCCAGGTTCCGGCCCTGGTCGGATACCTGGTGGCTGGCATCATCATTGGCCCGGGCACGCCGGGATTCGTCGCCGACGTCAACCTAGCTGCCCAGCTGTCCGAAATCGGCGTCATGTTGCTGATGTTTGGCGTCGGCCTGCATTTCTCGCTCAATGACCTGCTGTCGGTCAAGCGCATCGCGGTGCCCGGTGCCGTCGTGCAGATGGGCCTGGCCACCGTGCTCGGCATGGCCGTGGCCTGGTGGTGGGGCTGGAGCTGGGGTGCCGGGCTGATTTTCGGACTTTCACTGTCCTGCGCCAGCACTGTCGTGCTGCTCAAGGCACTGGAAGCCCGTGGCGTGCTCGACAGCATGAACGGCCGCATAGCGGTCGGCTGGCTGGTGGTCGAGGACCTGGCGACCGTGCTGGTACTGGTCCTGCTGCCGCCGCTGGCGGGCGTGCTCGGCGGCTCGGTCGCCGAAGTGGCGAACCCGCAACCCCTGTGGCTCACGATCGGGAAAACCTTGCTCCAGGTGGCGGCCTTCATCGCCATCATGCTGGTGGCGGGCCGCCGCGTGCTGCCTTGGCTGTTGTGGCAGGTGGCGCGCACCGGTTCGCGCGAGCTTTTCACGCTGGCCGTGATCGTGGCGGCGATCGGCATCGCCTACGGCGCGGCCCAATTGTTCAGCGTCTCGTTCGCCCTGGGCGCCTTCTTCGCTGGCATGGTGATGCGGGAATCCAAGTTCAGCCACCGGGCCGCGGAAGAATCCTTGCCACTGCGAGATGCTTTTTCGGTGCTGTTCTTCGTCTCGGTGGGCATGCTGTTCGAGCCGAGCATCCTGCTGGAGCAGCCGCTGCATGTGCTGGGCGTGGTGCTCATCATCATCTTCGGCAAATCGATTGCGGCCTTCGGCCTGGTGCTGGCTTTCCGCTATCCGCTCAACACGGCGCTGACGGTCTCGGCCAGCCTGGCGCAGATCGGCGAGTTCTCCTTCATCCTGGCCGGCCTGGGCCAGTCGCTGGGTCTGCTGCCAGCCGAAGGCATGAGCCTGGTGCTGGCCGGCGCGCTGATCTCGATCGCGTTGAATCCGCTGCTGTTTGCCGCCATCGAGCCGCTGCGGCGCTGGATTCTCCAACGCTCGGCGCTGGCCCGCCAGCTGGAGCAGAGAACCGATCCCTATGCCGAGCTGCCGATCAGCACCGAGCGCAAGTACCTGCAGGGGCAGGTCGTCCTGGTGGGTTACGGCCGAGTCGGCAAACGGATTGCCAGCGCGCTGGAGGCGAACGGTATTCCTTACGTGGTCGCGGAACAGAACCGCGAGCTGGTCGAGGACCTGCGCCAGCAGGGCAGGGTGGCCGTATCAGGCAATGCCAGCGATCCGGTGGTGCTGATCCAGGCCCATATCGCCGAGGCCGCCATGCTGGTGGTGGCGACGCCCGATCCGCTCAACCTGCGTCAGATGGTCGAGACGGCCAGAACGCTCAACCCCGGCATCGAGATCGTCTTGCGCACGCACAGCGAGGAGGAGTCGGTGCTGCTGCGCAAGGAAGGCATTGACAAGGTCTTCTTCGGCGAGGAAGAACTGGCCAAGGGCATGACCGGGCATGTGCTGGAGCGCCTGGGGGCAAAGACAGGTGGCCAAGCCCCAGCCTCATCCCATACCTGAGGTTGACTGGCAATGAAAAAAGCACTCAGGCCGTACGCGCTGAGTGCTTTTGTCTGGTGGGCGATACATGGATCGAACATGTGACCCCTGCAGTGTGAATGCAGTGCTCTACCGCTGAGCTAATCGCCCTTGGCTATCTTCCCCAGGGAAGGCAGTCAGGTATGGTTTGGTGGGCGATACATGGATCGAACATGTGACCCCTGCAGTGTGAATGCAGTGCTCTACCGCTGAGCTAATCGCCCTTGGCTGCCTTCCCCAGGGAGGACAGTCAGGAATTTTTTGGTGGGTAATACATGGATCGAACATGTGACCCCTGCAGTGTGAATGCAGTGCTCTACCGCTGAGCTAATCACCCGAAGCCGCTATTCTATGCCGAAAAAAACCTGGTCTCAGGGGCGTGCGTGGATTTTTTTGAACCGGGACGGGCAGGGCGCTTGCAGCTGGATTCAGTCCTCGCCCCGGGCCTGTTCCAGCGCCTGCAGCGCGCCCACGCGCCGCTTGGCGTCGCCGTGGTAGTACATGCGCACGGTGATGGCGGGGTCCTTGTGGCCCAGGCGCTCGGCGGCGTCGGCGATCGGAAAATGGCCGTTGATCGCCTCGGACGCGCCCGAATGCCGGAACCAGTGCGGCGAGATCTGGCGCAGGCGTTCGGCCAGCGACTGGACTTCGAGGTCCTCAGGCGAGGCGTGAGAAGCCAGCAGCCTGTCGGCTGAAACGGCGCCCAGCTCCTTGATCTCGCCGAACAGGGCGCGCGGCGTCATCGAGGGGTAATGACTGCCGTTGCGGCGCAGCGACACCACGGCCGAGATGTCGGTTTCCTGGCGCTGCGGCAACGCGGGCAGGCCCAGCGCCTCGCGATAGGCCATCAGCTCCTTCATGACGGCGGGCGTGATCTCGACCGCGCGCACCTTGCGCCCCTTGCCGTGCACCGAGGCGAACCAGACGCCACCGCGCTGGCGAAAGTCGCTCATGCGCAAGCCCGACAGTTCCGAGATCCGTATCCAGAGGTTGAACAGCGCGACCGTGATCCAGCGCAGGCGGATGGCGCGCTGCTGCTGGGTGATCGTTTCCGCCTGCTGGAGCATCTGGTCGGTGGTCGCCAGCAGGCGCAAATAAGCCGTGGGCTCGAACACGCGGTCGGTCTTGGCGTCGTGCTTGATGATGAAGCGCCCGAGATCCGCGAACGGGTTGAAGTCGAGCAGCGCGTCATCGCTGGCCGAGCGCTTGGTGTTGTTGAACTTGTAGAGCGAGGACAGCCCCGCGATGGTCTGCGCCACCGAACGATGCGACTTGGCTCGCGCGAAGGGGTTGCTGACGACGCCGAAATGGTTGGGCAGGGCCTTGGGTGTACGTTCCTGCCAGAACGGCGCTGGACCAGTGCGCGTCAGCTCGAAGTGACTGGTACCAGAGGCCCTGATCGCCGTGCTGCGGGGGGCGCCGTCATCCATCGCTTCATGGGTCAGCGCGCGCAGGAAGTCATGCGCGTCCGCCGGGCCGGCGCGCCGCAGCAGGTCGGCGTGGTGGCCATGGGCCTGTTCGAGGAAATACAGCCAGTAGGCCGCGACGCGCTGGTAGGCGCGGTGCGTGTGCGGACTCTTGCGTCGGAAGGGTTCGAGCCAGTTGCCGACCGCGGTCAGGTCGAACAACAGGCCGGGCTGGTGACTGGCATCGGCCGCAAGCACTAAGCCGTTCAGGATCTCGCCGTCATGTTCGTGGTGGTCAGGCATTTTTTATGGCTGCTGGTGATGGCTTGGATCGAGTTCCGGATTGTGCCGCGTTTGCGGGCGGGCACCACCCCACCGGATAATGCTGTAGTTCCGATAATTCACATTAACGGAAATGAAAAAGACAGAAAAGTATTTTTCTTACGTATTACGTCATAAAAATACGTAAAATCTCTGCTGATCGGATCGCAAGGAAAAACCATGAACACAGAGCCAAAAACGATGCTGGAAAACGAGAACACCGCCACAGATGTCGAAACCCGGCTGCAACAGGCCTTGCAGGGCTTGCTGGCCCCCATGGCCGCGCAACAGGTCACGGCGCGCGAGGCCTACGCCGCCATGACGCGCGTCGTGGCGCGCATCGAAGGCGATGTCCCGAGTGGCGCCAAGTTGGTCGGGCTGCTGCAGTTTTTCAACGCCCAGCGGCCTGCCGGCTCGCCGGCCATCCCGGCCGGAACCGCTGGCGTGGCGCAGGATTGCGTGGCGGCCTATCGCCGCTCGCTGGTGCGGACCAGTGCCCAGGGCGTGGCGCACCCGTCGCTGCCGGTAGACATGATCGAGGGGCTGAACCACTGGCTAGAACGCTTGCTGGAGCTGATGAAGGATGAGATCCGCCGCCCTTACGAGGCCGAGGCCATCAGCCTGCGCGCGCGCCTGGACGAGGAACTGGCGGCCATGCGGCTAGCAGCCGAGGTCGAGCAGAAAACGGCGCGCGCCGCCCTGCGGGAAGTTGAATCCCGGCTGCAGCAAAGCCAGCAGCAGGCGCAAGAGCTGCAGCGTCAGTGCGAGGCGCTCGACCAGCGGGTTGCAGATCTGAACCAGGGCCTGCGTGCCGCTGCCACTGAAAACCGGGAGCTGTCGGCCAGCGCGGCCGTATTGCAGTCCAAGGCACAGGAATCGGAAAAGCGCCAGGGTGAGCTCGACGCAGCTTTGCGCGCGGCTCAGTCGGCCAGCGACGAGGAACGGCGCCAGCGACTGCTGGCGATAGACAGCGCGCGGGTGGTCGAACAGGAGCTCGCGCGCGAAAAGGAAAAGCGCCGTGCCGCCGATTCGCTGGCCCGCACGCTGGAGAAATACCTGGAAGAAGAAAAGGCGCGCGCTGCAACACTGCAAGTCGCCTTGTCGGAGGCCCAGCTCAGGAGCTTGCAGACCGCCAAGGACGAAGAAGCATCCGCCAAGACCGGATCGAACCGGCTCAAGCCGGCAAGACGCGCCATCGCGACGCCAGTCCCAGTGCGCAGGAAAACACTGCGCTGAGCCGTCCGGAGCGCGGCATGCATCGCGGCCCGGCGCCCTTCCCTTACCAGGTCGCCGGGCCGGTTTTGGCGCGCAATGCGCGACGGATCGGGTCGGCGATGTCCTGGCGCCCAGCGCCAGCGGCAAATTCCAGCGCGGTCAGACCCTGCTGGTTCTGCAGCGTGACATCGGCACCCGATTCGAGCAGCAGGCGCACGGAATCCGGATGGCCGTAGCGCGCGGCCATCATCAACGGTGTCGACTCATTGGGAGAAGCCGCGTCGATGTAGGCGTGGGCATCGAGCAGCAGTTGAACCATCGCGGGGCTGTCGGCGCTGGCGTTTGTCGCCGCGTAATGCAGTGGCGTCCAGCCGGGCTTGTTGACTTCGGCGCCTTGCCGGACCAACTGGCGCATCAGGCCGACATGGCCGCGCAACGCCGCCAGCATCAGCGCGTTCTCCCCGCTGGCGTTGACTGCGTCGAGGTCGATCCCGGCTTGCTGGATCAGGAATTCGGCTGCCCGCAGCGAATCCAGCTTCAGCGCCAGCAGCAACGGCGCCAGCCCGTTTTCGTCCAGCGTGTTGAAGTCGAAGCCGCGCTGCTGGAGCCGGCGCAGGGTGGCGACATCATCCAGGCGCAAGGCGCGCAGGAAATCCTCGTAGGCTCCTGCCGCAGCATTCAGACTGAATCCCGTCACACCCGCCGCAACCAGGAGGACACGCGCGATCGCGCACCGGCGGCTGGAACCAAGCGCGGTCTTTGGTTCAGCGACTTCGGTGATGCTTGGGCTGTAGCAGGGATTTCTCATGCCATGCCTCGGAACAACGCCAATGTGTTGGCACTGGTCGCTTGCCCCACAGCCTCGACCGACAGGCCCTTGAGATCGGCCAGCTTCTGCGCGACATAAGGCACGAAGGCGGGCGTGTTGGTCTTGCCACGATAAGGTACCGGCGCCAGGTAGGGGCTGTCGGTCTCGATCAGGCAGCGCTCCAGCGGCACGAAGCGCGCGACCTCGTGCAGATCGGTTGCATTCTTGAAGGTCAGGATGCCGGAAAACGAGATGTAGAACCCCAGATCGAGCGCGGCACGGGCGGCCTCGACCGATTCGGTGAAGCAGTGGAAGACGCCGCGCGCCCGTGGCATCTGCCCTGCCCCCGTCGGGCCGAAGCCACCCTCTTCCTTCAGTATCGCCAGCGTGTCGTCGGAGGCGCTGCGGGTGTGGATCACCAGCGGCAGGTCGGTCTGGCGCGCCGCGCGGACATGGACGCGAAAACGATCGCGCTGCCATTCCATGTCGGCCAGGCTGCGCTCGCCCAGGCGGTAGTAGTCCAGACCGGTCTCGCCGATGCCGACCACGCGCGGGCGCTGCGAGAGTTCCACCAGCTCCTCGACGCTGGGTTCGCGCACGCCCTCGTTGTCGGGATGCACGCCGACGGTGGACCAGAGCATCTCCTGGCTGCAGGCCAGCTCATGCACGCGATCGAACTCCTCCAGCGTGGTGCAAATGCACAGCGCGCGCTCGACCTGCGCTTGCCGCATGGATTGCAGGATCGCTGGCAGTTGCGCGCGCAGTTCGGGGAAGCTCAGATGGCAATGGGAATCGATGAACATATGAAGACGGTTTCAGACGGTCTGGTTGCTGCGGTCGGATGCGAGGTGCGCGCCCAGGATGGCCTCGATGCGCGACTTGAGTTGCCGTGCCTTTTCATCGGCGGGAAAGCTGATGCCGATGCCCTGGGTACGTCCGCCGGAGGCACCGGCCGGGGTGATCCAGGCCACCTTGCCCGCCACCGGGTAGCGCTGCGAGTCGTCCGGCAGCGTCAGCAGCAGGTAGACATCCATGCCCAGCTGGTATTCGCGCGCGGTCGGCACGAAGATGCCTCCCTCGGCGAACAAGGGGATGTAGGCGGCGTGGAGCGCGGCTTTTTCCTGGATCGCCAGCTGAATCACGGAGGGGCGTGGGGGCGAGCTTGAAGCTTCGGGCGTGCTCATCGGAGAATCAGTTTAACGCCAGCGCCGAGCGGGCCATGCCGGCCCAGGCCTCCTGGAGCAAGCCGGCGTTGTAGGGGTGCTCGACCGTGCGGGCCGCCTGTTGCAGCGCCTTGTGCCATGCCAGCAGCTTGTTCAGCCCGGGCGTGCGCGGCAGGTCGGCCTTTGCGAAGAAGCGCGGTTCGCCATGGCTGGCAACGACCATCAGGTCGTGACAGAGCTTTTGCAGCAGATCGAGTTGGCGTGGCGGTGCCCAATCGGCGATGGCTGACCAGTCACCGCGCGCGACGGACTGCGGCAACTGCCCCCAGCCCGAAGCTGGCAGCCCGAGCCGTGACAGCTCCAGGGCCTCGTCGGGACGACCGCCCGCGGCTTGCAACCAGGTGGCGAGCGCTTCGCGCGTGGGCGGCTTGCCGGCGAAGGTCTCGTCGCGCTGCACTGCCGTTTCCAGCCAGGCCAGTGCCTCTTGCTGCGCTGGCCATTCGAGCGCGTGCGCCTGGCAGCGACTGCGCAGGGTCGGCAACAGCGCATGCGCGGCTTCGGTCGCGAGCACGAAGCGCAAGGCACCCGGCGGTTCTTCCAGCGTCTTGAGCAGGGTGTTGGCCGATTCCATGTTGAGCCGGTCGGCAGGATAAACCAGTACCACCTTGGTGTCGCCACGCGAGCGGGTGAACTGGGTGAAGGCCACCGCCTCCCGGGCGGCGTCGACGCGGATGAACTTGCCGGGCTTGATTTCCTTCTTGTCGATCTTGTCCTGAGTGCGCTCGTCCAGTGGCCAGCCGAGCTCGATCGCCAAGGTTTCGGGCATTAGCACGAACAGGTCGGGATGAGTCCGCACATCGACCGCGTGACAGCTGTCGCAGCGACCACAAGCGCCCTGCTCCGGACTCGGCGACTCGCACAGCCAGGCACGCGCCAGCGCCAGCGCCAGCGCGTACTGGCCCAGCCCGGGCGGGCCGCTCAAGAGGACGGCATGGCCGCGCTGCTGCCGCAGTGCGACCAACTGGCGCTGCAGCCAGGGCGACAGACGCAAGCCGTCGCTGGATTCGTTCATGCCTGACCCCAACTGCGTTCACAATGCTGCAACACCTGTTCACGCACGGCGTCCAGGCTCAGGCTGGCATCGATACGGGCGAAACGCTGTGGCGCCTGCACCATGCGCGCGGCGTAGCCACCAGCCACCCGACTGAAGAAGGGTTCGGCCTCGGATTCGAACTTGTCTGGCGTGCGAGCGCCCGCCAGACGGATCGCAGCGAGCGCTGGCGGCAGATCGAACCAGAAACAGAGCTCGGGCTCCAGCAGGCTATCCCGTCCAGGCAGCTGCTGCACCCATTGTTCCAGCTGCTGCAAGACCTGCAGATCGAAACCGCGGCCGTGGCCCTGGTAGGCGAAAGTCGCGTCGGTGAAGCGGTCGGAGATCACGACCTCGCCACGCGCGAGCCCCGGCATGATCACCTGCTGGATATGGTCGCGCCGGGCCGCGAACATCAGCAGCGCCTCGCTCAGCGGGTCCATGGCGTCATGCAGCAGCAGTTGGCGCAGCTTCTCCGCCAGCGGCGTGCCGCCAGGCTCGCGTGTCAGCGTGACCTGCCGGCCACGCGCGCGGAACCAGTCGGCCACCGCCGCAATATGGGTGGACTTGCCGGCACCGTCTATGCCTTCGAAACTGATGAACAAACCGGTTTTCTTCATGTGGGAGCCTTGGGAATCAACGTGCCAGAATATAGCGGCGCACCGCGTGGTTGTGCTCGTCGAGCGTGGCGCTGAACTGGCTGCTGCCGTCACCGCGCGCAACGAAATAGAGTGCCTGGCTGGCGGCCGGGCGCAGCGCGGCGCGGATCGAGGCCAGACCGGGCATCGCGATCGGGGTGGGCGGCAGACCCGCGCGGGTATAGCTGTTGTACGGCGTATCGGTCAGCAAGTCGCGCTTGCGCAAATTGCCGTCGAACCCCGCCCCCAGGCCGTAGATCACGGTCGGGTCGGTCTGCAGCCTCATGCCCAGACGCAGGCGGTTGATGAAGACTGCCGCGATCAGGCCACGGTCCGCACTTGAACCCGTCTCCTTCTCGATCACGCTGGCCAGGATCAGCGCCTCCTCGGCTGACTTCAGTGGCAGGCCGGGTGCGCGCTCGTCCCAGGCCTGCTTGAGCTGGCGCTGCATCGCGGCCGCGGCCTGACGCAGCACGGCCGAAGCCTTGTCGTGCTTGGGATAGCGGTAGGTGTCGGGAAAGAAGCGGCCCTCGGGATGCGAGCGCGGCAGGCCCAGCGCGCGCATGAGATCGGCGGGCTGCTGCAACGCTGATTCAGGCAGGTCCCAGCGCAGCTGATCGGCGCTCTTGAGCGCTTGCAGTACCTGGCGGTAGTTCCAGCCCTCGACCAGGGTGACGCGGCGCAGCGCCTGCTCGCCCCGCACCAGCCGGTCGAGCAACTGCAGCGGCGTCATGCCCATCGGGATTTCGTAACCGCCGGCCTGGACCTGGCGCGACTGCCCAGACAGGCGCAGCCAGCCATAGAGCAGCCAGGATGGGGTACGTACCCCCGCATCATGCATCTGCTGGGCGACCTGACGCGCCGAAGAGCCGGTGGGAATAGTGAGATCCAGCGGTGCCGATCCGGCGCCAGCCAGATCCAGCGGCTGGTGCAGCCACCAGGCGGCACCAACCACTGCCAGCACGGCGGCGGCCAGCAGCCTGGTCATGACCGGAATCCACCTATTTTTCACTCGATGCTGCACAACCATCCGGCCTTTGGGAAAATCGAAGCCCGCAATGATATTCGACCGCCATGCAGGCGGCCCACGGACACTGCCACCATGAGCGCCATCCCTACTTCCAACCCAATGCCCGCAGCCACCACGACGGCCCCTTTGTTTGACGGCACCAGCGTGCACGGTCTCGCCCGTCTGGAGCACTGGGGCGTGATCCGTGCCCAGGGCGCCGATGCGGCATCCTTCCTGCATGGTCAGCTGACGCAGGACTTCGCGCTGCTGGATCAGTCCGAGGCGCGGCTGGCGGGCTACTGCTCGGCCAAGGGCCGCATGCTGGCCAGTTTCATTGGCTGGAAAACCGGTCCCGAGGAGGTACTGCTGGTCTGCAACCGCGACCTGCTCGCGCCCACGCTCAAGCGCCTGTCGATGTTCGTCATGCGCGCCAAGGTCAAGCTCAGCGACGCCTCGGCCGAGTTCACCCTCTACGGCGCGGCCGGTGCAGCCTTGCCTGCCGAATTGCCCGTTACGCATTGGAGCCGGCTGGAAGTTGCATCCGGCAGCTGGGTCCGCCTGCCGGCGGCCGAAGGCGTGGCGCGCGCCCTGCTCTGCCTGCCAGCCCAACAGACCCAGTCCGATGCGCTGCCTGGCGCCGATCTGGCGCCTGCACTCTGGCAATGGCTGGAGGTGCGCAGCGGCATCGCCATGGTCAGCGCGCCCGTGATCGAGGAATTCGTGCCGCAGATGCTCAACTACGAGTCGGTCGGTGGCGTCAACTTCAAGAAGGGTTGCTACCCGGGCCAGGAGGTGGTCGCGCGCAGCCAGTACCGGGGCGCGCTCAAGCGCCGCGCGCAGGTTTTCCATGCCGAGGCCGAGCTGGTCGTGGGACAGGAAGTTTTCCATGCGGCCGATGCCGAACAGCCCTGTGGTACCGTCGCAGCGGTGGCACCGCACCCGGTGCGAGGTTGGGATGCGATCGTCTCGCTGCAGACCAGCGCGCTCGATGGCCAGGCCTTGACCGTCGGTGGTCCGGACGGCAGCGCGCTGCAGCTGTTGCCCCTGCCCTACGAGCTGCTGCAAGACATCTGAAGTCAGCCCGCTGGCCAGCTGAGCCTGAAACTGAGAAAATATCCGGTTCGCTACCCGATCCGGCAGCTCTGCCGCTTATTTCCTCCTTATGCTACCTCACCAGCTGGAACTCCTGTCCCCCGCGCGCGACGCCGATATCGGCATCGAGGCCGTCAACCACGGCGCCGACGCCATCTACATCGGCGGACCGTCGTTCGGCGCCCGCGCCAGCGCCGAGAACTCGTCGCAGGACATCGCAAGGCTGGTCAAGCATGCGCACCGCTACCAGAGCCGGGTCTTTGTCACGCTAAACACCATCTTGCGCGATGATGAGCTCGAACCCGCGCGCCGGCTGATTCACCAGCTGTATGACGCCGGCGCCGACGCGCTGATCATCCAGGACATGGGGCTGCTTGAGCTCGACTTGCCGCCGATCCAGCTGCACGCGAGCACCCAGACCGACATCCGCACACCGGAAAAAGCCCGCTTCCTGCAGGACGCGGGTCTGAGCCAGATCGTGCTGGCGCGCGAACTCACGCTGGCGCAGATCGCCGCCATCCGCGCCGCGACCGATCCCGAGCGCTGCAACATCGAGTTCTTCGTCCATGGCGCCCTTTGCGTGGCCTACAGCGGCCAGTGCTACATCAGCCACGCGCACACCGGGCGCAGCGCCAACCGCGGTGACTGCTCGCAGGCCTGCCGCCTGCCCTACGAGGTCAAGGACGCCCAGGGCCGCATCATCGCGCACGACAAGCATGTGCTGTCGATGAAGGACAACAACCAGAGCGAGAACCTGGCCGCGCTGATCGACGCCGGCGTGCGCAGCTTCAAGATCGAGGGCCGCTACAAGGACATGGGCTATGTGAAGAACATCACGGCCCACTACCGGCTGTTGCTCGACGGGATCCTGGAGCAGCGCCCGGAGCTCGCGCGTGCCTCCAGCGGCGAATGCACCTTCTTCTTCCAACCCGACCCGGACCAGAACTTCAACCGCGAGTTCACCGACTACTTCGTGCAGGGTCGCAAGGAGGACATCGGCGCCTTCGACAGCCCGAAGAACCCGGGTCAGGCGATCGGTTGGGTCAGCAAGGTCAATGCCGACAGCGTCGAGATCGAGCTCAGCGACCCCGGCCTGGAGCTGGCCAATGGCGACGGCCTGTGCTACTACGACCTGCAAAAGGAGCTGGTGGGCCTGCAGACCAACCGGGTCGAGAAGCTCGGCAAGGGCGCGGAAGGCGGCCGGATCTGGCGCATTTTCCCGAAGGATCCGATGGACGGCTTCAAGGACCTGCGCAAGGGCGTCGAGGTCAATCGCAACCGCAGCATGGACTGGGTGCGCGGGCTGGAAAAGAAGTCGTCCGAGCGCAGGATCGGCGCCTGGATCAGGCTGCAGGAGACCGATGGCGGCCTCAAGCTGAGCCTGACCGACGAGGATGGCCATTGCGGCGAGGCCAACATCGCGCTGGAGCGGCAAAGCCCCAGGGACCCGTCACAGGCCGAGGCCAAGCTGCGCGAACAGCTGGCGCGCCTGGGCGACACCCTCTTTACGCCGTTGGACATTGCGATCGAGCTGTCGGCTCCGAGGTTCGTGCCGGCGTCCACGCTCAACGCGCTGCGCCGCGACGCGGTGGCGCGGCTCGAAGTGGCGCGTGAACAGAGCCTGCAGCGCCTGCCGCGCGCCCAGCCGGTCGAGCCGCCCGTGCCCTACCCCGAGGACCATCTGACCTACCTGGCCAACGTCTACAACCACAAGGCACGCGATTTCTACGCCCGCCACGGCGTGAAGGTGATCGCCGCCGCCTACGAGAGCCAGCAGGAGGAAGGCGAGGTCAGCCTGATGATCACCAAGCACTGCGTGCGCTTCAGCTTGAGCCTGTGCCCGAAACAGGCCAAGGGCGTGACCGGCGTGCAGGGTCAGGTCCGGGCCGAGCCGCTGCAGCTGATCAACGGCAAGGAAAAGCTCACGCTGCGCTTCGACTGCAAGCCCTGCGAGATGCATGTGGTCGGCAAGATCAAGCGCAGCGTGATCAACCAGGCGGCGGCCGTGCCGATGCAGTTTTACCGCAACCGGCCCAAGACCCAGCAGCCGGCCTGATCAGATGTAGAACTGGAACGCAGTCGGGTTCTGGTGGCGCATGTGCATCGACATGCCGAGCGCGGCCATGTGGTCGCCATTGCGGCCCAGGATCAGCTGCGCCAGCGGCAGGTATTCCCGCTCCTCGAACTGCGCGTGGGCGCGGTACTGGGTGACCAGGCGTTGGATCTGAACGACATCGACATCAGTGAACTGGCCCTTGACGACTTTCTTGAGGCCGGACTCCAGCCCCTTCCAGATCCTTTCCAGCTCGCGGTGCTCGTCGGTCAGTCGCTTGTTCATGGCCTGGACCTTGGCGCGCTCCGCATCGTCGAGTGCGCTCTCAAGCACGGCCGGGAACAGCTCGCGCTCCTCGTCGAGGTGGTGCTCGAAGATCGCTTCGCGGAAGAACTCCAGCGATTTCTCGGCCACTTCACGCGCACGCTGTGCCGGCTCGATCAGCATCGGCAGTTCGCCCAGCATGTCAAGTTTCTTGAAGATGCCGTCGTGGCATTGCGAGAAGTCGGCAATCGGTTCGCTCTGGCCGGTCGAATTCTGGGTCTGGGACATGGTGGCTCCTCTGTGGAAAAAAGATGCTTGCGCGATTCAGTTTACTAGTCTGGTCAAGCAATTGATCAGTGCACAAACCGTCCGTGCAACTTGCTTGATCCAGGTCAAGTCGTGAAAAAGCCGACACGCGGCCGGCTTTTTCCAGGTTGGCAAGAGAAGGATCAACCCACCCACTTGCGCGCGTTGCGCCAGATCTTCATCCAGGGGCTGAAGGCATCCTGGCCACCGCTCTTGGCGTAATCGGTCCAGCTCATCTGGATGTTGCGGAACACCCGCTCGGGGTGCGGCATCATCGCGGTGAAGCGGCCGTCGGCGGTGGTCACGCTGGTCAGGCCGCCAGCACTGCCGTTCGGGTTGAACGGGTACTGCTCGGTCGCGGCGCCGAAGTTGTCGACGTAGCGCATCGCGGCGATCGCCTTGGCTGCATTGCCACGGTGCTTGAAGTTGGCGTAGCCCTCGCCATGCGCGACGGCGATCGGCAGCCGGCTGCCGGCCATGCCCTGCAGGAACAGGCTGGGCGACTCCAGCACCTCGACCATCGACAGGCGGGCCTCGAAGCGCTCGCTCTGGTTGGTCGTGAAGCGCGGCCAGGCCTCGGCGCCCGGGATGATGTCGGCCAGCTCGGCGAACATCTGGCAGCCGTTGCACACGCCCAGGCCGAAGGTGTCGGCGCGGCCGAAGAAGCCTTGGAACTGCTCGGACAGCACCTTGTTGAAGGTGATCGAACGCGCCCAGCCGATGCCGGCACCCAGGGTGTCGCCATAGCTGAAACCGCCGCAGGCCACCACGCCCTTGAAGTCCGACAGCTTGGCGCGGCCGGTCTGCAAGTCGGTCATGTGCACGTCATAGGCCTCGAAACCGGCCTCGGTGAAGGCATAGGCCATCTCGACATGCGAGTTCACGCCCTGCTCGCGCAGGATCGCGACCTTGGGCCGGCTCAGGTTCAGGAACGGCGCGGCGACGTTTTCCGACGGATCGAAGGTCAGCGCGACATGCAGGCCCGGGTCGTTCGCTGCGCCAGCGGCAGCGTGCTCGGAGTCGGCGCAGGCCGGATTGTCGCGCTGCTGGTTGATCTTCCAGCTCACGCTGTCCCACACCTGATGCAGGTCGGACAGGCTGGCGCTGAAGATGGCCTTGGCATCGCGCCAGACCTGCAGCTGGCCCTTGCCGGCATCGATCTCGGACGACAACGGACGGGTCTTGCCGACATAGTGGCTGTGCTTGGACAGACCATGGGCGCGCAGCACCGCCATCACGGCGTCGCGCTCACTGGTACGGACCTGCAGCAGCACGCCCAGTTCCTCGTTGAACAACGCCTTCAGCGTGAGCTCGTTGCGGCGCTCGGCCACCTGGCTGGCCCAGTTCTTGGCGTCGCCGCTGTCCATGCGGCTGTCGCTGATGCCATCGCCCTCGGTGACCAGCAGATCGACATTGAGCGCGACGCCCACATGGCCGGCGAAAGCCATCTCGGCCGCCGCCGCCAGCAGGCCGCCATCGCTGCGGTCGTGGTAGGCCAGGATCTTGCCGTCGGCGCGCAAGGCGTTGACCGCGTTGACCAGATGCGACAGCGCGAAGTGGTCGTCGAGATCGGGCACCGCGCCGCCGGGCTGGTCCAGGGTCTGGGCCAGGATCGAGCCGCCCATGCGATTCTGGCCGCGACCCAGGTCGATCAGCACCAGCGTGGTGTCCTCCTCGGCGTCGAGCTGCGGCGTCAAGGTGCCACGCACATCGGGCAGGGTCGCGAAGGCCGAGATGATCAGGCTGACCGGGGAAGTCACCTTGCGGGTCTCCCGCTTGACCTCGTCCGGTTTTTCGCCAGCGACTTCGACCTGCCACTGGGTACGCATCGACAGGCTGTCCTTGCCGACCGGAATGCTGATGCCCAGGTCGGGACAGAGTTCCATGCCCACGGTCTTGACGGTCTCGTACAGCGCGGCATCCTCGCCGGACTCGCCGCAGGCGGCCATCCAGTTGGCCGACAGCTTGACGCGCGACAGCTCGATCGGTGCGGCCAGCAGGTTGGTGATGGCCTCGGCCACGGCCATGCGGCCCGAGGCCGGCGCGTCAATCGCGGCCAGCGGGGTGCGCTCGCCCATGGACATCGCTTCGCCGGCGAAGCCCTTGTAGTCGGCCAGCGTCACGGCGCAATCGGCCACCGGCACCTGCCAGGGACCGACCATCTGGTCGCGGTGACTCAGACCGCCCACGGCGCGGTCACCGATCGTGATCAGGAAGCGCTTGGAGGCCACGGTCGGATGACTCAGCACCTTGATCACGGTTTTTTGCAGGTCCACCCCGGTGAGGTCGATCGGCTTGAATTCGCGCTTGACGGTCTGAACGTCACGCTGCATCTTGGGCGGCTTGCCCAGCAGCACGTCCATCGGCATGTCGACCGGGCTCTCGGCGCCCTTGTCTTCCAGCACCAGCTGGCGCTCCTCTGTCGCGACGCCTACCACCGCGAACGGGCAGCGCTCGCGCTCGCAGAAGGCCTGGAACTGCGCCAGCGAATCGGGGGCGATCGCCAGCACGTAGCGTTCCTGGCTCTCGTTGGACCAGATCTCCTTGGGGGCCAGGCCAGACTCCTCCAGCGGCACGGCGCGCAGATCGAAACGGGCGCCGCGGCCGGCGTCGTTGGTCAGCTCGGGGAAGGCGTTCGAAATGCCGCCGGCACCGACGTCATGGATCGCCAGGATCGGGTTGGCCTCGCCTTGCTGCCAGCAATGGTTGATCACCTCCTGGGCGCGGCGCTCGATCTCGGGGTTGCCACGCTGTACCGAGTCGAAGTCGAGTTCGGCCGCGTTGGTGCCGGTCGCCATCGAGCTGGCGGCGCCGCCGCCCATGCCGATGCGCATGCCAGGGCCGCCGAGCTGGATCAGCAGCGTGCCGGCCGGGAACAGGATCTTCTGGGTCTGGCTGGCGTCGATGCCGCCCAGGCCACCGGCGATCATGATCGGCTTGTGGTAGCCGCGGTCGATGCTATCGACATCGGACTGGATGGTCTGCTCGTATTCGCGGAAATAGCCGACCAGGTTGGGGCGGCCGAACTCGTTGTTGAACGCGGCGCCACCCAGCGGCCCCTCGGTCATGATCTGCAGCGGGCTGGCGATATGCTCGGGCTTGCCATCGGCCCGGTCGGACCAGCCACCCCAGAGCTTGGAAACCGTGAAGCCCGTCATGCCAGCCTTGGGCTTGGAGCCGCGGCCCGTCGCGCCCTCGTCACGGATCTCGCCACCGGCGCCGGTCGAGGCGCCCGGGAAAGGCGAAATCGCGGTCGGGTGGTTGTGCGTCTCGACCTTCATCAGCACATGCTGCAGCGCCTCCTGCTTGCCATAGGCCGGGCTGGCGGCGCTGCCGTTGACCCTGGCGACGAAGCGCTCGATCCGGTTGCCTTCCATCACGGAGGCATTGTCCGAGTACGCGACCACCGTGTGCTGCGGCGCGAGCTGGTGCGTGTTGCGGATCATCGCGAACAGGCTCTTGTCCTGTGCCACGCCGTCGATGGTGAATTCGGCGTTGAAGATCTTGTGGCGGCAATGCTCGCTGTTGGCCTGCGCGAACATCATCAGCTCGACATCGGTCGGGTTGCGGCCGAGCTGCTGGAAGGCATTGACCAGATACTCGATCTCGTCATCGGCCAGTGCCAGGCCCCAGCCGCGGTTGGCCTGCTCCAGCGCGGCGCGACCACCACCCAGGATGTCGACATGCTCCATCGGCGCGGGTTCGAGCTCGCCGAACAGCGAGAAGGCCTCCTGGCGGCTGGCGACGGAGCTCTCGGTCATGCGGTCGTGCAGCAGGGCCGCGACCTGGCCCAGCTGCTCGGCGCTCAGCGAGCCCTTGGACAGCAGGCTGGACTTGAGCGTGATGCGGTACTCGGTGATGCGTTCGACCCGCTTGACCGCAAAGCCGCAGTTGCGCGCGATGTCGGTGGCCTTGGAGGCCCAGGGCGAGACGGTGCCGATACGCGGCGTCACCACGACCAGGGCGCCAGCCTTCTCACCCGCATAGGGCTCGCCATAGGTCAGCAAGGCTTGCCATTGCTGTCGTTGCGTGGCCGACAGCGGCGCCAGCGTGTCGACCAGGTGCACGAAACGGGCCGAGATGCCGGTGATCTTGTCGCTGACGGTTTGCAGACGGGGCAGGAGTTGCTGGGCGCGGAAATTGCCGAGGGCGTCGCCGCCCTCGATCGGGGTGATGTACTGGGTCACTTGGTGGCCTGGAGTGGGAGAAAGAGCCGGAATTTTACCGCCCCTAGAGAAGGGCTCGCAATTCGCGCGCCGCCTCCTGCAACAGGGGCAGCAGTTCGCGCTGGATTGCTCCCCTGGCCAGCCGCGCTGGCGTCAGCACGGCATTGAGCGCGCCCACGGTTTTTCCTTCCAGATTGCGCAGCGGAACCGCGACCGCGTGCACGCCGAGTTCATGCTCCTCGCTGGCGATGCAATAGTCCTGTCGCCTGACCTGGGCCAGGATCTCGCACAGCAGCCGGGGTTCGGTCACGGTATGGGGCGTCAAGCGCGCCAGGACCCTGCCCTCCAGCCAGGCTGACAGTTCGGGCTCGGGCAGCGAGGCCAGCAGCACGCGGCCGGTCGAGCTGGCGTGTGCCGGCAGCCGCGCCCCCAGATGCATGCCATAGGCCATCAGGCGGTTGCCCGAGGGCGACGACTGCCCGAGGGCGAGCGAGCTGCCATCCCAGTCTCCCATGAACTGGGCGGCGACGCTGCGCGCCACGATCACGACCGCATCGCCTTCCAGCACCGCGACCGAATAGGCATCGCGCGTCTGCGCCGCCAGCCGGTTCAACGTCGGCTGGGCCGTGCGCGGCAGCCTGGCGCTGGCCAGGTAGCTGCCGGAAAAGCGCAGCACCTTGGCCGACAGCCAGAAATGGCTGCCATCGCTCTCCAGATAGCCCAGGTGCGCGAGCGTGAGCAGGTGACGGCGCGCGGCCGCGCGGGTCAGGCCGGCCCGCTGAGCCGCCTGGGTCGCGTTGAGGCGCTGGCGCTCGGTGTCGAAGCTTTCCAGCACCGCCAGACCCTTGGCCATGCCCTCGATGAAGTCGGCACGTGCGATGTTCAAATCAGCCTCCGGTCCTTGATGATTGCGCGATGATCGCGCAATTATTTCACTGATCGCGCAAATCTCATCCAACTGGCTGGATTGACGGCGGGATCGTTGGCACACTGGGTTCACACAACAATTTCCACAGGAGAACGATCCATGCGTACCCAAGTCGCGATCATCGGTGCCGGCCCCTCGGGCCTGCTGCTCGGTCAACTGCTGGCCAAGGCTGGCATCGACGCCATCATCCTCGAACGCCAGACGCCCGACTATGTGCTGGGCCGCATCCGCGCCGGTGTGCTGGAGCAGGTCTGCATCGACCTGATGGAAGAAGCCGGCGTCAGCCAGCGCATGCATGCCGAAGGCCTGGTGCACGAAGGCTTCGACATGCTGTATCAGGGCCAGCGCAAGCGCGTTGACCTGTCCAAGTGGACCGGCGGCAAGAAGGTCATGGTCTACGGCCAGACCGAAGTCACCCGCGACCTGATGGACGCACGCGCCGCCGCCGGCCTGACCACCGTCTACGAGGCGGTCAATGTCCAGGTGCACGACTTCGACAGCAAGAATCCGCGCGTCACCTACGAAAAGGACGGTCAGAGCCACGAGATCCAGTGCGACTTCATCGCCGGCTGCGACGGCTTCCACGGCGTCTGCCGCGCCAGCGCACCGCGCAACGCGATCAAGGAGTTCGAGAAGGTCTACCCCTTCGGCTGGTTGGGCCTGCTGTCGGACACGCCGCCGGTGCATCATGAACTGATCTACGTCAACAGCCCGCGCGGCTTTGCCCTGTGCTCGCAACGCAGCCAGACCCGCAGCCGCTACTACCTGCAGGTGCCGCTGACCGACAAGATCGACGAGTGGACCGACGAGGCCTTCTGGCAGGAGCTCAAGCTGCGCCTGGACCCCGAGGCCGCCGCCAATCTGGTGACCGGACCCAGCATCGAGAAGAGCATCGCCCCGCTGCGCAGCTTCGTGACCGAGCCGCTGCGCTTTGGCCGCATGTTCCTGGCTGGCGACGCGGGGCACATCGTGCCGCCGACCGGCGCCAAGGGCCTGAACCTGGCCGCCACCGACGTCAAGTACCTGTTCGACGGCCTGGTCGAGTATTACAAGGACGGCTCGGAAGCTGGCATCGACCGCTACTCCGAGCTGGCGCTGGCCCGCATCTGGCGCGCCGAGCGCTTCAGCTGGTGGTTCACCCAGCTGATGCACCGCTTCCCCGAGGACAGCGAGATCAGCAGCAAGTTCCAGAACGCCGAGCTCGACTACCTGATGAACTCCGAGTCCGGCCTGCGCACCATCGCCGAGAACTACGTCGGCCTGCCGCTGGACTTCGGCCGCAACGGCCTGCTGAAGTGACGAACCAGCCATTTTCGGAACTCTTCCAGCACGAGCATCCCCCCCATGAAGGGGATCATGAACAACCAGACCGCTGACCCCAGGGGCGCCGTGCCGAGCAGCGCATGCCCCCAGGGGGTGTAATTCGTCAGCAACAGCATGGCGACCTCTGACAAGACACCGAGAACGATCAAGCGGTTGCTGAACAGTCCGGTAGCGAAGACCGATCGGGTGGTACTCCGGCACAGGAAGACGTTGACGATCTGCAGCAGGATGATGGTGCTCAGACAGGCCGTGGTCGACTGCAGGTACAAGGGATCGTCGGCCTCCAGCAGCTGACCGTAAGCCCAACCTGCGCCATGGAGAACGAAGAAAAATACCGCCAATGCGGCAGCGGCCTCGATCAGTCCCAGAAAGAGATAGGCCCGAGCCGCCAGCCGCCAGTTCATCAGTCGCTCACCTTGCGGGCGCGGCGGGCGACGCATGAGCTGCGGAGTCGGCCGCTCAACGCCCAGGCCCAGCGCGGCGAGCGTGTCAGAACCCATGTCGATGGCAAGCGCCTGGATGGGCGTCAAGGCCAGGGGTATCCTGAACAGCAGGAAGCCCAGGTAAGGAATCAGCTCTGCCACGTTGTGGACCAACACGTAGGTGAGGAACTTGCGGATGTTCTCGAAGACGGCTCGCCCTTCCTCGATGGCAACGACGATGCTGGCAAAGTTGTCGTCCAGCAGCACCATGTCTGCCGCTTCCTTGGCCACGTCGGTCCCTGCGATGCCCATCGCGATGCCGATATGGGCGCTCTTCAGTGCTGGCGCATCATTGACGCCATCCCCGGTGACTGCAACGATGTGCTTCTTTTGCTTGAGGGCTTCGACGATGCGCATTTTCTGATCGGCGACGACCCGCGCAAAAATGATTTCCGGATCATCCAGGGCGAGTTGAAGCCGGATATCGGACAGCGCCCGCAATTGCTCACCGGTAATGACCGTGGGTTGGTCGGACTGCACCAACCCGATTTGCCGGGCAACGGCGATGGCGGTTTGAGGATGGTCACCCGTCACCATGATGACCTGGATTCCAGCCTCCCGGCAGGTCTTCAAGGCTTGCGGGACTTCTGGTCTCGGAGGGTCCTCCAAGGCAGCCAGCCCCGCAAAGACCAGGTCGCGCTCAAGGCCCGCACGATCGGAAACATCCACCCGACTCTTGTAGGCCAAGGCCAATACCCGCAAACCCTGCTGAGCCATTTCAGCATGGGCGCGCGCAATAGCCGCTGTGGTTTCGGGATCAAGCGTTTGTGTCTGGCCGCCAACCAGGACGGAATCGCAGAGTGGAAGAACGGTTTCGAGCGCCCCCTTGCAGTAGAGGGCTCGATCGCCCGCCGCCTCGTGCAGGGTGGACAGACGCATCCGATCCGTGTCGAAAGGAATCTCGTCAAACCGTGGCAGGACCGGCAAGTCTCCACCCTGGGACAGGGCCATTTCCACCAGAGCGACTTCGGTGGAGTCCCCCGCGAAGGTGGGGCGGCCTTGCGTGTGGGTTTCCTTCAGGTCATGACAAGCTCGGGCCACCTGGAAAAAAGGGCGATACGCAGCAGCCAAGATCGGCATCATCCCCGTCGGTGACTGGAAATTGCCACCCAGAAATAGGCGCTTGACCACCATGCGGTTCTGGGTGAGTGTTCCCGTCTTGTCGGTGCAAATGACGGTGGTGGAATGAAGGCCTTCCAGAAGGGGATGCCGATGAACCAGCCAAACGAGAAGAACAGAACGCCGATCACCACAGCGATGAGCGCCGTGACTCGACTCAAATGCTCAAGTTCATGGCGCAGTGGAGAGGCCTCATCACCCGACATCTGGGTCAGATGGGCAATCTTACCAAATTCGGTACGTATTCCGGTCGCAAACACGACCGCCTTGGCTTGACCCGCGGCCATCAAGGTACCGGCAAGGACGACGTTGCTGCTGTCACGCAAATCCGGGGCACTGGCTGCTGCGGCATCGCGCGCCTGTGGCGATGATTCACCCGTGACAGCCGCGTTGTTGACGCGCACACCATAGGCCTCTATGAGCCGACAGTCTGCCGGTATCTTGTCGCCCTGCTCTAAGTGGACGATATCACCCGGCACCAAATGCACTGCCAGTTCATGACTGATGGTGCCATCTCGCAAGACGAGGCATTGCTGTGGCAGCAAATTGCGCAGAGCGGCCAGTGTTTGCTCGACCCGATGTTCCTGCCAGAAGGAAAACAGACCGCTGACCAGGATCACGGTCACTACGGCGTAGCCTATGCGGGCCATGCCTTGGCCGGGATCGCTCCACTCGGCAATGAACGCCAGCCCTGCAGCCATCCAGAGAATGATCGAAAAGAATGAGGTGAGTTCCTGGACGAGACCTACCCAAGGCGCTCGCCGCTTGGCCGGCTTGACTTCGTTCGGGCCAAACTCCTGCAGGCGCCGTTCCACCTCTGCATGCATTAACCCAGTCGGCGAACTCTTCAGGCTGACTATTGATTCGGCAGCAGATAACTGGTGGATTTTCATGTCCTGCGTTGGCCGGGGATGGCGCCAGAATATGCGCTTGCGCTGCGCTCAGGTCAAGCCAGAGCTGGTCTGCGCGCTTTCATGCCCCGGGCATGCTGGGCAGAGAAGGTCTGATCAGCGCCCGTTCTGCGGCTTGCGTGTCGGCTTGCCAGCCGCACCCGCGCCCTTGACACCCGCACGCGGCGGCAAGCCGGTGTGCTGGGTCAGGATCTGGCCGCGCACCGGCCGTGCCGTGGTTGCCGTGGTCTGGCCCTGCACCGCCCGGGCTGTGCCAGCTCTCTTGCCCGCTGGCGTGCTATTGCTGCGCCGCGCGCTCTGGTAGCCGTCATCGGTCAGCGGCTGGAAGGTCGGGATCAGGTGCTGCTTGCCGTTGCCGATCAGGTCGGCGCGGCCCATGGTCTTCAAGGCCTCGCGCAGCAGCGGCCAGTTCTTCGGGTCGTGGTAGCGCAGGAAGGCCTTGTGCAGGCGGCGGCGGCGATCGCCACGCACGACATCGACCTTCTCGCCGCGCTCGTCGCGGTGGATGCCCTTGAGCGTGTTGAGACCGCTGTGGTACATCGCGGTCGCGGTCGCCATCGGGCTCGGGTAGAAGGTCTGGACCTGGTCGGCCCGAAAACCGTTCTTCTTCAGCCAGAGCGCGAGGTTCATCATGTCCTCGTCGCTGGTGCCCGGGTGCGCGGCGATGAAGTAGGGAATCAGGAACTGTTTCTTGCCCGCCTCGGCGCTGAACTGGTCGAACAGCTGCTTGAAGTGGTCGTAGGTCCCGATGCCCGGCTTCATCATCTTCGACAGCGGGCCGCCCTCGGTGTGCTCGGGCGCGATCTTGAGATAGCCGCCCACATGGTGCTGGACCAGCTCCTTGACGTACTCGGGGCTCTTGACCGCCAGGTCGTAGCGCAGGCCCGAGCCGATCAGGATCTTCTTGATGCCGCGCAGGCTGCGCGCGCGGCGGTAGATCTGGATCAGCGGGTCGTGGTTGGTGGTCAGGTTCTGGCAGATGCCCGGATAGACGCAGCTGGGCTTGCGACACGCCGCCTCGATCTCGGGGCTCCTGCAGCCGAGCCGGTACATGTTCGCGGTCGGCCCGCCGAGGTCCGAGATCACGCCGGTGAAACCCTTGACCTTGTCGCGGATGTCCTCGACCTCCTGGATGATCGATTCCTCGGAGCGGCTCTGGATGATGCGGCCCTCGTGCTCGGTGATCGAGCAGAAGGTGCAGCCGCCGAAGCAGCCGCGCATGATGTTGATAGAGAAGCGGATCATCTCCCAGGCCGGGATCTTGGTCGCGCCGTCATGGCTGCCGTTCTCGTCGGCATAGGCCGGGTGCGGGCTGCGCGCGTACGGCAGATCGAACACGTAGTCCATCTCGTCCGTGGTCAGCGGGATCGGCGGCGGGTTGATCCAGACATCGCGCGCCGCCGTGCCGGCGCCGTGCGCCTGCACCAGCGCGCGCGCGTTGCCGGGGTTGGTCTCCAGGTGCAGCACGCGGTTGGCGTGCGCATAGAGTACCGGGTCGGCCTTGATCGCCTCGAAGCTGGGCAGCCGCACCACGGTGCGGTCGCGCGCCGGCTTGCCCTTGCTCGGCAGCGCCGGATTGGCCACGAAGGTCAGCGGCTGGATGAAGGCGCCCTGGCTGGCGCCGGTCGCGGCGCCAGCAACAATCCCGGTTGAGTCGACGGAACGGGCGGCATTCTGCGCCTCGGCGCTGGCCTGGGCCTCGTCGTCACGCGCGCAGCTCTGGCCCTGGGCCTTGGCCTGCTCCGACACCATCAGGTAAGGATTCAGGTGGGCGTCGACCCGGCCCGGCAGATCGACCTCGGTCGAATCGAGCTCGAACCAGCCGTCACCCGACTGCCTGCGCACGAAGGCGGTGCCGCGCACATCGGTGATCTGTTCCACCGGCTCCTTGCGCGCGATCCGGTGCGCGACCTCGACCAGCGCGCGCTCGGCGTTGCCGTAGAGCAGGATGTCGCATTTGCTGTCGACCACGATCGAGCGGCGCACCGTCTCGGTCCAGTAGTCGTAATGAGCGATGCGGCGCAGCGAGCCCTCGATGCCCCCGAGCACGATCGGCACGTCCTTGTATGCCTCGCGGCAGCGCTGGCTGTAGACGATGGCCGCCCGGTCCGGCCGCTTGCCGCCGACATCGCCGGGCGTGTAGGCGTCGTCGCTGCGGATCTTGCGGTCCGCCGTGTAGCGGTTGATCATCGAGTCCATGTTGCCCGCGGTCACGCCCCAGAACAGGTTGGGCTTGCCGAGCACCTTGAACGGCTCGGCGCTCTGCCAGTCGGGCTGCGCGATGATGCCGACCCGGAAGCCCTGCGCCTCCAGCACGCGCCCGATCACGGCCATGCCAAAGCTCGGGTGGTCGACATAGGCGTCGCCCGTCACCAGGATGATGTCGCAGCTGTCCCAGCCGAGTTGATCCATCTCGGCCCGGCTCATCGGCAGGAAGGGCGCGGTGCCGAAACGCTTGGCCCAGTAGGGCCGATAGCTGGTCAGCGGCTTGGCGGCGCGCGGAAAGAAGGAGACATCGATGGGGGCGTTCATGGCGGGCCTGGGTCCGGGACAACCCGCCATTGTAGGTTTTCAGGGGAAAACCTGTTTTCCTCGTGGTCTTGCGCGGTGCTTCAGGCCAGCGGCGCCAGCCCGAACGCCTGCCGCAGCGCGCGCGCCGCGTCCTGGTGCGCGGTCAGCGCTTCGGGAATGGCGCGGCCCATCTTGATGAAGTCGTGCACCACGCCGCGGTAGATCTCGAGCTCGACTGGCACCCCGCTCAGGCGCAGATGATCCGCCATCAGCACACCCTCGTCGACCAGCGGATCGCACTCGGCCAGGCCGAACCAGGCCGGCGCGACGCCCTCCAGCTCGGACGCCAGCAGCGGTGCGAAGCGCCAGTCCTCGTGTTCCTCGTCTCGGCCCAGGTAATGGCCGAAGAACCACTCGATGGCTTCGGACTCCAGCAGGAAACCGTGGGCAAAGGTCTTGTGCGAGGGCGTGTCGCTGCGGGCCGCGCAACCCGGGTAGAACAGCAGCTGCAGCGCCAGCTTCAGGCCGGCGTCGCGTGCCTGGAGCGCAGTCACCAGGCTCAGCGTGCCGCCCGCGCTGTCGCCACCGACGGCGATCCGCTTCGGGTCAAGTCCAAGTTCGGCCGCCTGAGCGTGCAACCAGACCAGGCTGTCCCAGCAGTCATCGACGGCGATCGGGAACTGGTGCTGCGGCGCCAGCCGGTAGTCGACCGACAGTACCGCGCAATGCGCCAGGTGGGACAGATGCCGGCACAGGCTGTCATGCGTGTTGAGGCTGCCGACCGTGAAGCCCCCGCCGTGCAGATAGAGCAACACCGGCAGATCAGGCGCTTCATCCTGCAGCGCAGGTGCATAGAGCCGCGCCGCGATCTGTTGGCCATCGCGCATCGGGATCAGGAGCTCCTCGACCCGTTTGAGCTTGTGCGGCGGGATGTCTAGCACGCCGGAGCCGGCCTCGTAGAAGGCCCTGGCCTGCTCCGGCGTGAGCAGGTGGATGGGCAGGCGGTTGGCGCGCGCGATGCGGTCGAGCACGCCGCGCATCGCCGGCTTGAGCAAGGTCCGGGGATTGTGGTGGTTCATGACTCAGAGGAAGCGGTCGAGCAGCTTGCGGCTGGCCTTGTCGAGCGACAGCGGGTCGCGGATCATGAACTGCACCCCATGGCTGTCGTGCACCAGCAGGGTGGTCGGATTCAGGCGCCGGATGTCCTCCTCCCCCTTGAGCACGAACTGGCAGCGGCCGCGATCGGTCTCCACCGTCCAGGTGCTGGGCGTGGCGAAGGAGCTGACTTCGAGCAGGCGCTGGATCAGCGGCATGAACTCGCGCTGGTGCAGTTCCTGTTCGAGCAAGGCGCGCTGCTCGGGCGGCAGTTCGGCCAGGTCGGCAATCCAGGCGACCTCGTGGCCGCTGGGTCCCACCAGCGAGATGTTGGCCGCTGGCGTCTGGATCGGGAAGGCGCGCACGGCCGTGACCGGCTCGTGGACGGTGCCGTCCGGCGTATGGACCTTGAGTCGGCCCAGCGGGTTGCGTTGAATGCGTAGGGTGGGCATGGGTTCAATCCTCCGGCAGCATGTCGCGATTGGCCTCGGCCTGGCGCTGCTGCGCCTGGTAGAGACGGAAATAGGCGCCTTCGCGCGCGATCAGCTCGTCGTGCGTGCCCTCCTCGACCTTGATCCCCTTGTCCATCACGACCAGGCGGTCGGCCTTGCGCAGGGTGGACAGGCGGTGCGCGATGGCGATCGTGGTGCGGCCCTTGACCAGGTTGTCCAGCGCCTTCTGGATCTCCTTCTCGGTCTCGGTGTCGACGGCGGAAGTCGCCTCGTCGAGGATCAGGATGCGCGGGTCGATCAGCAGCGCGCGCGCGATCGAGATGCG
This sequence comes from Malikia sp., assembly GCF_028687635.1. Classification (GTDB taxonomy): domain Bacteria; phylum Pseudomonadota; class Gammaproteobacteria; order Burkholderiales; family Burkholderiaceae_C; genus Malikia. Next base: position 58,083 of record NZ_JAQTZS010000005.1, read on the forward strand.
CTGGCGTTCGCCGCCCGACAGGCCCTGGCCGCGCTCGCCGACCAGCGAATCGTAGCCCAGCGGCAGCCGCAGGATGAAGTCGTGCGCGTGCGCCGCGCGGGCCGCCGCGACGATCTCCTCGCGGGTTGCGTCGGGCTTGCCATAGGCGATGTTCTCGGCGATGGTGCCAAAGAACAGGAAGGGCTCCTGCAGCACCAGGCCGATGTGGCGCCGGTAGTCGGCAATGCCCATCTGGCGGATGTCGGTGCCGTCGACCAGGATCGCGCCTTCAGCCAGGTCATAGAAGCGGCAGATCAGGTTGACCAGCGTGCTTTTTCCCGAACCGCTGTGGCCGACCAAGCCGACCATCTCGCCCTCGTTGAGGGTGAGGTCGAGGTCGCGGATCACCGCGCGGTTGCCGTAGCGGAAACCCGCGCCGCGCAGCTCGATCTTGCCGCGCATCCTGGGCAGCACCACCGGCTGGGCCGGCTCGGGCACGCTGGAGACATGGTCGAGGATGTCGAAGATGCGCTTGGCGCCGGAAGCGGCCTTCTGCGTCACCGAGACGATGCGGCTCATCGAGTCGAGCCTGGTGTAGAAGCGGCCGATGTAGGCGATGAAGGCCGTCAGCACGCCGACCGAGATGCTGTCCTTGGACACCAGCCAGATGCCAAAGCCCCAGACCATCAGCAGGCCGATCTCGGTCATCAGCGACACGGTCGGAGAAAACAGCGACCACAGGCGGTTCAGCCGGTCGTTGACTTCCAGGTTGTAGCGGTTGGCATCGCGGAAACGCTGCGCCTCGCGGTCCTCCTGGGCGAAGGCCTTGACCACGCGGATGCCGGGAATGGTATCGGCCAGCACGCTGGTGACCTCGGACCAGACCCGGTCGATCTTCTCGAAGCCGGTGCGCAGTCGGTCGCGCACGGCGTGGATCAGCCAGCCGATGAAAGGCAACGGCAGCAGGGTCGCCAGCGCCAGCGTCGGATTGATCGAGAACAGGATGCTGGCCGTCATCAAGATCATCAGCACGTCGGTCGCGAAGTCCAGCAGGTGCAGCGACAGGAAGACGTTGATGCGGTCGGTCTCGTTGCCGATGCGCGCCATCAGGTCCCCGGTGCGCCGTCCGCCGAAGTATTCGAGCGAGAGCTTGAGCAGGTGCTCGTAGGTGGTCGTGCGCAGGTCGGCACCGATGCGCTCGGACACCAACGCCAGGATGTAGGTCTTGATCCAGCCCAGCGCCCAGGCCAGCACGGCCGAGCCGAGCAGGCCGCCGAGCAGCAAGGTGACCAGTCCGGTGTCGATCGGCTGGCCGTTCTGGTACGGAATCAGCACCTTGTCCATCAGTGGCATGGTCAGGTAGGGCGGCACCAGCGTCGCGGCGGTCGAGGCCAGCGTCAGCAGGAAGCCCGTCAGCAGCTGCCAGCGATAGGGATGCGCGAAGCGCCACAGCCGCAGCAGGGTCCAGGTCGACGGCGGCGTGTGGATCACCCGGGCACAGATCTCGCACTCGTCGAGTTCGGGGTCGAGCGGCGACTGGCATTGCGGACACAGACTCAGCGGTGCCAGCTGCATCGGCTTGCCGTGCAGCAGGAACTCGCGCCTGGCCTCGAACTGCTCAAGCAGCCGATTCGCCTGCACATGGGCGCCCAGCGTGTAGCGCCAGGTGCCGATGCGCTCGTCACCCTGCACCAGTTCCAGCAGACCGATCCCGTTGTGGTCGCTGCACAGCAGCTTGAGGTCCTGATCCAGCGCCCAGTGACGCAGGACAGGCTGCGCGGTGCCACCTTCCAGCGCCCACAGTTCGTCGGCCGTGACCAGCAGCAAGCCGGCACCGAAGCGCAGCTGCTCGTCGAGGTCGAGCTCCAGCCAGGCCTGGATCGGGACGCGGCCCAGGCTGGCCGTGACCACGGAGCGCCAGGCCAGCGGGAAACCCGATGGCAGTTCAGCCTGTTCCTTGTGTGACGTCATGTTGCAATAAATTTTTAGGGACTGTTCGCGAAGGAGACGAAGTGAGTGGAAAATCCAGCGCAGAAGGCTGATCCGCCGGACTGGTTGACCGACTAATCCCAAGACCAGCCTGATTCAGTTTGTTCAGATTGTAAAGCTGAGCCGATTCAGAAAATCCGCCCACATCAGCGCATTGCATCCGGCCTCGACATGAAGCATCAACCCATACAGATCCTGCGAACCAATCACCTGCGCGGCCCCAGCATCTGGACCTACCACCAGGCCGTCGAAGTCCTGATAGACATTGGCGAGCTGGAGGATTGCCCCTCCCACACCCTGCCCGGCTTCACCGACCGGCTGCTGGCCTGGCTGCCCGGACTCCATGAGCACCACTGCGGCCTGGGCTATCGCGGCGGTTTTGTCGAGCGCCTGCGCGACGGCACCTGGCCGGGCCACATCATGGAGCATGTCTCGATCGAGCTGCAGAACCTGGCCGGGCTGCCCTCGGCCTTCGGCAAGGCCCGCTCGACCGACCAGCGCGGCGTCTACAAGGTGGTGGTGCGCACGGGCCAGAAGGAAGTCGGCATCCGGGCGCTCAATGACGCCCGCGACCTGGTGATGGCCGCCATCAACGATGAGCCCTTCGACGTCGCCGCCTGCGTGCAGCAGCTCAAGACCCTGATCGAGCTGCACGCCCTGGGCCCGAGCACGCGCGCCATCGTCGAGGCCGCCACCCAGCGCAAGATTCCGCATATCCGCCTGATCGACGACGGCAACCTGGTCCAGCTCGGTTACGGCGCCAAGCAGCGCCGCATCTGGACCGCCGAGACTGACCGCACCAGCGCCATCGCCGAAGGCATCTCCAAGGACAAGGAACTGACCAAGGAGCTGCTCAAGTCCTGCGGCGTGCCGATTCCCGCAGGCCAGGAGGTCGACAACGCCGAGGAGGCCTGGGAAGCGGCGCAGGAGATCGGTTTTCCGGTGGTGGTCAAGCCGTCGGACGCCAACCGCGGCCGCGGCGTGGTGCTGGACCTGCACACCCGCGAGCAGGTCATGGCCGCCTACGAGATCGCGGCCAAGGTCAGCTCCTACGTCATGGTCGAGCGCATGGTCGAGGGCGAGGAGCACCGGCTGCTGATCGTCGGCAACAAGCTGGTGGCCGCCGTGCGCGGCGAGCTGTCCTACATCACGGCCGACGGCCGGTCCAGCGTCGCGCAGCTGGTCGACGCCCAGATCAATTCCGATCCGCGCCGTGGCGTCGAGGAGCATTTCCCGCTCAACCCGGTGCTGTTGCCGGCCAACCGCAAGGTCATGCTTGAGCTGCAGCGCCAGGGACTGACGCCCGAATCCATCCCCGAAGCCGGCCGCCAGATCCTGCTGGAGCGCAACGGCGTGCTGAACCAGGACATCACCGATCTGGTCCATCCTTCGATCGCCGAACTCGCCGCCCTGGCCGCGCGCATCGTCGGCCTGGACATCGCCGGCGTCGATGTGGTCGCAAACGACATCTCGCGCCCGCTCGAATCCCAGGGTGGCGCCATCATCGAGGTCAATGCCGGCCCAGGCCTGCTGATGCACCTTGAGCCCGCCGTGGGCCAGCCTCGCCCGGTCGGCGAGGCCATCGTCGAGCACCTGATGGGCACCGAGGACAGCGGCCGCATCCCGGTGGTTGGCATCAGCGGGGTCGAGCACACCACGGCGGTCGCCATGCTGACCGGCTGGCTGCTCTACCGGGCGGGGTATGTGACGGGCCTGGCCTGCAACGCCGGCCTGTACCTGCAGATGGACAGGATCGAGACCGCCTCCCCCGGCGAGTGGGAATCCGGCCAGCGCATCCTGATGAACCGCACCACCACGGCGGCGGTGATCGAAAGTTCGCCGCGCAGCATCCTCGAAAACGGCCTGGCCTATGACCGTTGCCAGGTTGGTGTCGTCACGGGTCTGCCACTGCCCGACGGGCTGGAAGACCACCACATCCGCACCCATGAGCAGATGCGCAATGTGTTGCGCACCCAGGTCGACGTCGTGCTGCCTGGTGGCTGCGCCGTGCTCAACGCCGATGACGAGGCTTGCGCCGGCTTGACCGAACTCTGCGACGGCAAGGTGCTGTTCTACACCATCCATGCCGACCACGAGCTGCTGGCCGAGCATTGCGCCGAGGAAGGCGGTCGATTCCTGGTCGTGCGCGACCAGCGCATCGTGCTGCTCGATCACCGCAGTGACACCACCGTGATGGACCTGCGTCATCCGGTGGTCGAGCGGCTGTTGCAGCAGCACCTGCCCTTGCCCGCCCTGCTGGCCGCCGTCGGTGCCGCGCTGGCGCTCGAGATGGACCCGGCCCTGGTTCGCGCCGGGGTCGAGACCGCCGAATAAACCTTTTCTGGTTGATCAAGCAAGATGGAAGTTTCCCGCATCAGGGCCCTGCGCGGCCCCAACCTCTGGTCCCGCCATACCGCGATCGAGGCCGTAGTCAAGCTGGAGCCACAGGAGTGCAATCTCGCGCTGCTGCCTGGCTTCGTTGACCGCCTGCGCCAGCGCTTCCCGCAACTCGGCGCCCTGCCCCATCCGGGTGGAGCGTCCGGCCTGTCGCTGGCGCACGCGCTCGAGCGCGCTACGCTGGCGCTGCAGGCCGAAGCTGGCTGCAAGGTCAGCTTCGGCCGCACGTCCAAGGCGCCCGACACGGGCGTCTACCAGATCGTGATCGAATACACCGAGGAAGCCGTCGGGCGCATGGCGCTCGACCTCGCGATCGAACTGGTCGAGGCCGCGCTGGAAGAAAAACCCTTCGATCTGGTCGAGGCGATCGCGCGCCTGCGAACCACCGACGAGGATGTGCGCCTGGGCCCTTCGACTGGCTCCATCGTCGACGCGGCGGTCGCGCGCGGCATTCCCTATCGCCGTCTGACCCAGGGCAGCCTGGTCCAGTTCGGCTGGGGCAGCAAGCAGCGCCGCATCCAGGCAGCCGAGGTCGACCGCACCAGCGCGATCGCCGAGGGCATTGCCCAGGACAAGGACCTGACCAAGAAACTGCTGCACTCGGCCGGCGTGCCGGTGCCGCTGGGCCGTCCGGTCAAGGACGAGGAAGACGCCTGGGCGGCCGCGCAGGAACTCGGTGGCCCGGTGGTGGTCAAGCCGCTGGACGGCAACCAGGGCAAGGGCGTGACCGTCAACGTCGAGACGCGCGAGCAGGTCATGGCCGGCTACCGCAACGCGCGCCACTACCGCGAGGAAATCTTGGTCGAGCGCTTCCTGCCCGGCATCGACTACCGTTTCCTGGTGGTGGGTGACAAGCTGGTGGCAGCGGCCAGGCGCGACCCGCCCTTGGTGATCGGCGACAGCTCGCATACCGTGCGCGAACTGGTCGAGATCGTCAACCGGGACCCCAAGCGCGGTGACGGCCACGCCACCCCTCTGACCAAGATCCGGCTCGACGACATCGCGGTCGATCGCCTGCGCGAGCAGGAGCTGACGCCCGAATCGGTGCCGGCGCTGGGCCAGCGCGTCGTGCTGCGCAACAACGCCAACCTTTCGACCGGCGGCAGTGCGACCGACGTCACCGACGAGGTCCACCCCGATGTGGCCGCGCGCGCCGTTGCTGCGGCCCAGATGGTGGGACTCGACATCTGCGGCGTCGACGTCGTGTGCCAGAACGTGATCGAGCCGCTTGAGCAGCAGTCCGGCGGCGTGGTGGAAGTCAATGCCGCGCCCGGCCTGCGCATGCACCTGAGCCCGAGCTTCGGCAAGGGCCGCAACGTGGGCGAGGCGGTCATCAATCACATGTACCCGGGCGGCGACGACGGCCGCATTCCGATCGTGGCGGTCACCGGCACCAACGGCAAGACCACCACCGTGCGCCTGACCGCCCATCTGCTCAAGGGCAATGGCCTGCGCGTCGGCATGACCAACACCGATGGCGTCTACGTCAACGGCCGCCAGACCGACAGCGGCGACTGCAGCGGTCCGCGCAGCGCGCGCAACGTGCTGATGCACCCGGACTGTGACGCGGCCGTGTTCGAGACCGCGCGCGGCGGCCTGCTGCGCGAGGGCCTGGCTTACGACCGCTGCCAGGTCGCGGTTGTGACCAATATCGGCGCCGGCGACCACCTGGGTCTGAATTTCATCACCACGCTCGAAGACCTGCGCGTGCTCAAGCGCGTGATCGTGCTCAACGTCGCACCCAGCGGCATGGCGGTGCTCAACGGCACCGACCCCGAAGTCGTCAAGATGGCCAGGCACTGCCCGGGCCAGATCACCTACTTCGGCTACGACCCGCACCACCCTGTGATCGCCACCCATCGCGCCTTGGGCAAGCGCACGCTGTTCGTTGACCAGGGCGACATCGTCGCGGCCGAAGGCGGCCGTGAAATCCGCCTCCCGCTGTCGGGGGTGCCGATCACCGCCAATGGCGCGATCCGCTTCCAGGTCGACAACGCGATGGCCGCCATCGGCGCTGCCTGGGCGCTGGACATACCCTGGGAGCGCATCCAGGCCAGCCTGGCCACCTTCGTGAGCGATGCCCAGGCCGTGCCAGGTCGCTTCAACCTGTTCGACTACAAGGGCGCCACGCTGATCGCCGATTACGGTCACAACCCGGACGCGATCCAGGCCCTGTGCGATGCGGTGGTCAACATGCCGGCTCAAGAGCGTGTGGTGGTGATCAGCGGCGCGGGCGACCGCCGCGACGAGGACATCCGCGACCAGACCAAGATCCTGGGCCGGGTCTTCGATGAGGTCATCCTGTATCAGGACGCCTGCCAGCGCGGCCGCGCCGATGGCGAGGTGCTGGCGCTGCTGCGCGAAGGCCTGGTCGGTGCGAGCAAGACCCAGCGCGTGCAGGAGATCCAGGGTGAGTTCGTCGCCATCGACACCGCGCTGGCCGCGCTCAAGCCCGGCGACCTCTGCCTGATCCTGATCGACCAGGTCGAGGAAGCGCTGGCGCATATCGCCCAGCGCTGCGAGCAAGCCAAGGCCTGATCAGGCGCGCGAGGTCAGTCCCAGAACAGGATGGCCTCGCGCCCGCTGACCATCAGGTCCAGCTTGGCTCCAACCGGCAGCAGCACCTTGGTCGGCACATGGCCGAAAGGCAGGCCGGTCAGCACCGGGACCGGCAATTGGCAGCGCAACCATTCCACCACCGAAGTGAGCTTGAAGCCCTTGTCGTGTGGCACCAGTTGGAAGCGGTTGAACTGGCCCAGCACCACGGCCTTCTGACGTCCCAGCACGCCTGCATGCAGCAGCTGCGTCAGCATGCGCTCGATCCGATAGGGATGCTCGCCCACGTCCTCCAGGAACAGGATGCCGCCCTCGACCTGCGGGAAGTAAGGCGTGCCCAGCAGGGATACCAGCACCGACAGATTGCCGCCCCAGAGCATGCCCTGCTCGACGCCCCAGCCTTCCTCGCCGCTGAGCTCGGGGTGGGCGCGCAGGTCGGACAGTGGCAGGCGCCAGCCCGTGCCCTCGCCCTGGCCGACCAGCAGGTCATCGAAACAGGCCTGCATGATCTCGTCGGGTTCTTCTTGCACACCAAAGTCCGCCAGCAGCGCGGGACCAGCCCAGGTCTGGCTGCCGGTCTGCGCCAGCAGGGCCAGCTGCAGCGCGGTGAAGTCGCTCAGGCCCACGAACTGGGTCCCGCGCTCGACCGCCTGCTGCAAGGCGGCGTAAGGCAGGCGTGGCAGCAGGCGCGTGAGGCCGTAGCCGCCGCGCGAGATCAACGCGACCTGCGCGCCGCTGGCGGTGGCACGCGCAATCGCCGCCAGGCGCGTCTCGTCGTCGCCTGCGAAACGCTGATGGCTGCTCAGTGCATCCGGGTCGAGCTCGACCTCGTGCCCCTGGGCCTGCAGGCGTTTGACGCCGCGACGGAAGGCGGCCTTGTCGCGCACCGCGCCGCTCGGTGAATAGATGTAGATATGGGCCATGGGCCGATTATCGGGCGTCCCAGCCATGAGCCCGCCAGGCCCGCCGTCCCGCCTCGTGTCCCGCATCGGGATAAGGCGCTTTTGCCAGTTCAGGTGTCCAGGGGGCCAGATCAGTTTCACCCAAGGACCGAAATTGCTTGATTCGTTGCGGCGCAAGCTCCAGCAGCCGCTGCGCCAGCACCCGCTGTCCTGGCGCGTAAGCGACGTCGAACTGCCCGACTCCACGTGACTCCAGCCAGGCCAGCAGCAGGGCCGCGTGCTGGTCGAGCCGGTGCCAGGCCGTTCTCTTAGGTTTGTCACTCTGGCCAAAGCCGATCAGGTCGGGCAGCAACACGCGCGCGCCCTGCCCGGCCCTCGCAGTCGCCCACGCCGCCAGCTGCGGCCACCAGGCATCAGGCCCGTGCAGCGCCAGCCATTGGCTGTCCGCCTCCCTTGGCCCCAGGTCCAGGCCATGCAGGCGCAGGCCCTGCAGTTCGGGCAATGCCTGCTCGTGATTCGATGCCTCGTGCAGTTTTGGCCAGATTTTCCAGGCCGACTCGAAGCGGCGTTCTGGCGTGCGCAGCGCATCGTCGCGCAAGGGAATGGCGGACTTTTTCGCGGCGCGGCGTCGCCCAGCGAAGAAATCCTGCATCAGCGCGCCGCACTCCTCGGCAAGCACCCCACCCACGACCTCGGTCTGGTGGTTGAGTTCGCGGTAGGCAAACAGGTCCAGCACCGAACCCGCCGCGCCAGTCTTGGGCTCGCGCGCGCCATAGACCACCCGCTTGATGCGCGCGTGCAGCATGGCCTGCGCGCACATGGCGCAGGGCTCCAGCGTGACATAGAGCTCGCAGTCGTCGAGCCGGTAATTGCCCAGTTGGCGGGCCGCCTCGCGCAAGGCCAGCATCTCGGCGTGCGCCGTCGGGTCGTGCAGGCCGATGGGCTGGTTGTGCGTGCAAGCGAGCAACTCGCTGACAGCAACGGTGTCTATCCCGGGTCTTGCACGCACCAGTACCGCACCGACGGGAACTTCGCCCTGCTGCGCGGACCGGCGCGCCGCATCGAGTGCCCAATGCATGAACTCGACATCGCGATCCTGGGCCGATGACGCCGATTCATTGTGGGGCGGCATGGAAATGATTGGATGCGCAGGCATGACATGGGGAGCGTCCAGGCGACTGACGCAGCAATATAGTGATCAACGGGATTATCCCTCCTGCGCTGACCAGCAGACATGAGCGAAAATCCCGGCTCTCCCCGCCATCCAACGATTCACACAGGACAAGCCATGGCCAGTGCCCTGCCCCCTACCCTCGCCCTCAAGCTGCCCGAAGAGCATGTCTTCGAGGACCTCAAGCTGCGCCGCTGCGCCGACGATGCGATCGACCTTGACATGGATCTGGTCAGGAAGGTCTGCCAGCTCAACGGACTGGACTTCGACAAGGTCCAGTCCAACCCGGGGCCGGTGGTCAGCACCATCCTGACCGTCTGGTACAAGAGCCACCTGGCCGAGGGCGGCTCGCCCGACCCGGTGATGGAGCAGCTCAAGCAGGGCCGCTGACCAGAATAGATCCGGTTGCTGCTGGTGCGGCTGGCCTCACTTCTTCATCCAGTCATTCTGCCCCTGGATGTAGTTGCCCGGCTGGGTGCGCTGCGCCGCTTCGCGCGCAAAAACGGCCGCAGCCTCATCGACCGAGATGCCATTGCGTGACGCGATCTGCTCGAACTGGGTACGGCGCTGGCGGTTGACCTGCTCCAACAGCTGCCTGGCTTCTGGCGGCACATCGGTCCTGACCAACCCTAGGTAACCGTCACGCTGCTCGCCCAGCCAGCCCTGTGATTTGGCCCCTGCCAGGTCCAGCGCGTGCACGACGCCAGCGAGCAATGCGAGTCCCAGGATGGCGGCCTTGATGGTGTTTTTCATGCTCGATGTCCTTTCTGTGTGGCGACGGCGGATCAGAACAGCCCCTTGTCGGATTGGAACAGCTGCTGCACGTCCTTCTCGACCTTGAGCAGGATCTCGTGCTTGATGTTGACGTTCATGTTGATCTCGATCGGCTTGTCGGGGGCCTGCAGCTTGACCGTAGGGGAACAAGCTTCCAGCACCAGAATCGGCAACACCGCCATCCAGGTAATATGTAAATATTTGTTCATTGACGATTCCTCCGTGATCTTGCAGTGTAGAAGCCGCAGTGGCAGCTTCTACCTTACTGCAGTTTTCCTTGCTGCAGTTGTTTCAACAGGTAAGCACTGAAGTCGCCTGAAAGCAAAGCACCCTGGAACAGACCAGGCAAGGCCCCATTTATATTCACTTTGAATTCGATTGGGTGGCCACTGTAGAGTTGGGGGTTGTGGCCGTCTAGCTTTAGCACGAGTCGATACTTGCCAGCGGCGTCGTAGTTCACCCCGAGGTCGAGCCGGCTGTAGCGGAAGTCGCGCAGCGCTTGCAGCCCGATGTTGTCACTGACGGGCGTGGACGGCTGGTAGCGCAACTGCCCCGCGATCGTGGATTGCAGCTGTCCATCAAGGACTACGACCTGGCTATTGGTCCAGGATACCGGCAGCCTGCCCGTTAGCCTACCCGTGCCAGCGAGACCCGGTAGATCGATCATGGTCAGCAGGCGTTCCAGGTCCACCTGCTTGACATTGAGCACCACCGTACCGCTGCGTGGCGGCATCGGCAGTGTTGCGGGCTCGCTCACTATGCTTCCGTCCAGCAAGCCAGCTTGGAACTCGCGCAAGCCTAGGCGGTTGTTGGCTAGATCCAGCTTCAGCTGGACCGGGCTCAGTTGCAGGCCGGCGGCGAGCTCGACCCGTTCCAGCTCGGCCGAGAGCGAGCCTTTCCGCCCTTGCAGGTCATCGATGCGCAGCTTGAGATCAAGACCCGACGCAAGGGTCTTGGCCCAGCCCAGCTTGCCCTGGCGGATTTCGAACTCTCCGGAAAGGCTGATTGCCCTGTTCGTCCCCGAGCAGTAACGCCCAGTCAGCCGGCCCTCGCTGCTGCCCGACTGCAGCGTCAATGGCATCAGGGCGGCAGGCCTGGTGTGCAGCAAGCCATTGAGCTGCGACAGTTGGCCAGCATGCTTGAGCTCGAAATTCGCGCATCCACTCTTGCTGGCATAGTCACCGCGCCAGTCAGCCAGCACCAGCTGGTCTTGGGATGCCAGCTTGCCGTCAACCTTACCGTCCGCCTTGAGTTGACCAGCATGCCAGCGCCAGTTGGCCGAGATCCCCACTTGTGGCCAGTCAGGGTGGAAACTGCTGGGCAGCATGCGCAGTTGTCCGCTGGCCTCGAATTGAGCGGGGTTTTCAATATTGAGCAGCCTGAGGCGTTCAATGACGAACTTGAGCGGCTTGGCTGCTCCCAGCCACAGCGTCATGGGAAGCTTGTCTTGGCTGGCACCTGAATGCAGCGTATAGACCTGGTCCAGCTTGAGTCTGGCCTGCCAAGACTTGGCCTTGGCTGCTGGGTCTGTCTTGATGACGGTGATGGCCAGCCCAGGCTTGAGCCTGGCTGACCAGGCTGGCTTGGCCGCCGCCATCCGGTTGATCTCGATACTCAGATTCCCATCGATCTGCAATGCGGTCTTGCCTGAATCCTTGAACTGAACTTGTACGTCGCTCGTTTTCAACTCTGCAGCCAAGCTGTTCCACTCGCCGAGCTGGTTTCCTAGTATTGCTTTGGCATTCAGATTTATCTTGCCTTTTGCTCCAACAAATGATCGAGCTGGGAAAATTCTATTGAGCAGCACTGCCGTGCTTTCCAGATCAATTTTTCCTGACACCTTGATTCTTTTTGATTCTGTTTTACAATTTGAATTGTTTTTAATTGCGTAAGTTACATTTAAAACGGAATCGACGGAACCAATCTGGGTCGGCCAGCTCAGCTCGGCTGCGGTCGACTCACCCGTCTGCAGCTTGGTCTGGACGGGCTGACCAGCGACCTCGAACGTCACCACATGGCGTCCCACCGAGGACTGCTCCAGCTGCACCGGGGTCGAGAAGATCCATTGCCTGCCGTCGGCCAGATCAACGCGCAGGTCCAGCGTATCGACCTGGAGGCGATCCAGGGGCAGGGCGATGGCCGGCAGTTCGGGCCATGAAGCTGGGGCACTGGTCCTGGCCTGCTGCCAGTGCAGGCCAACCCGATTGGTCTGGAGCAGGCTCAGGCGGCGGCTTCGCCATGAAAACTCTGCCTTGACATCGCGCAGATCCACCGCGATGGTGGAGCCCCCCTCCCCGGCCCGGCGCAGGACCAGGCTGTCGAGAGCGAGTTGTCGCAAGCCTGTCCGAGGCCCCTGCATGGATACCAGCTGCCAACCCTGCTCGGCCAGCAGGCGCATCAGCCCCTGCTGAAGCAGCTTCGGCCAGGAAATGACCAGGAAAACCACGAGCGACAGGACGAGCGAAGCGGCCAGCCACCAGAGATATGATCTTGCTTTCATCCAAACAACTTGCCGGGCAAATGCCCTGGCCACAGTCTAGCGGTCTTCAGGCTGTGCGCATGGGCTGGGCCAAAGTACTGGCAACGGATGGACCTGCTGCTGCAAGCGGATCACATCGTCGGGTGTGTCCAGGTCGGTGACATAGGCCGGGTTGGCCATGGACAAGGGTTGGACGGCCCCAGGGTTCTGCTTCATCCAGTCCCGGACACCCAGGTGACGCGGCATGGCAGCCACCTGCGCCACGGCATGGCGGGACAGCAGCAGCGGATGGCCGCGCGTGCCGTCGACCAGCGGCATCAGCGCATGCACCGAAGTCGCACGCTGGTGCCAGGCCGACACCAGCGGCGCCATGTCTGAGGCGCCCAGCAGCGGCAGGTCAGCCAGTACCAGCAGCAGGTCATGGCTGCCGAAGCGGGTCTGGTGCATGTCCAGCGCCAGCCGCTGCGAATCGATCAGGCTGGGGCTGGCCAGGCGATGCGTCAGCGCCAGCGCCCCACTGCGCTCGATGAGGGGCAACAGCTGCTCGCGGTAGGGGCCGATCACCACGCTCTCCGCTGCCATGCCGGCCTGCTGCAGTGCCGACACCAGCCGCTCCAACAGGCTCATACCGTCAATCTGCAGCGTCGCCTTGGCGCGCCAGCCCAGCCTCTGCCCCAGTCCAGCCGCCAGGATGGTCGCGGCCAGCGGAGGTGGCGCTACACCGGATGTATTGCCCTTCTGCGCCGGACCCAAATCAGACTCCACAGGTCGGCGCGGTGAAAGCCGACGCCCCCGGCTGCGGCTGGCGGGACTTGCCCGTGGCAACCGGAACGGGCTCGCGCACGGGGACACCGTTCTTCACCGCGACGACCTCGGCCATGATCGACAGCGCGATCTCGGCTGGCGTCTTGCTGCCGATGTACAGCCCGGCAGGACCGCGCAGTCGCTGCAGATCCGCCTGTGACAGGTTGAAGTGGGTGCGTAGCCGCTCGCGCCGCAGTTCACTGTGCCGGCGCGAGCCGATGGCGCCGACGTAGAAGGCTTCGGACTGCAAGGCATCGATCAGCGCCAGATCATCGAGCTTGGGGTCATGGGTGAGCGCGACCAAGGCGGTGCGGGTATCGGGCTGGAGACGCAGGATCAGGTCGTCGGGCATCTCATGGCTCAGCTGCACCCCCTCCAGCTTCCAGCTGGCCCGCTGCTCCTCGCGCGGGTCGCAGACGATGACCTCGAAGCCCAGACCCAGGGCCATCTGGCTCATGAAATGCGAGAGATCGCCGGCACCGATCAGGATCAGGCGGGCCTGGGGCCCCAGGTAGGTGATCAGCTGCGCGTCGGTGAGTCGCGGCACGCCGTCGCACCGGCCGCTGCGCAGATCGACCTGACCGGTCTGCAGGTCCAGGCAGCGCTCGCTGCTGTGGCGCTGCTGGCAGGCCAGCAACAGCTCCTGCAGCCGGCTGCGCGCCGATACGGGTTCGAGCACCAGCTCCACCGTACCGCCGCATGGCAGACCGAAACGATGCGCCTCGTCGGCCGAGATGCCGTAACGCAGCACGGCCGGTGCGCCGCTGGCACAGACGGCTGGCACGCCACCGGCGCGGATGCGCTCGATCAGGTCGTCCTCGATGCAGCCGCCCGAGACCGAGCCCACCGTGTCGCCCTGGCCGTTGATGGCCATGAGCGAGCCCGGCGGACGGGGGGATGAGCCCCAGGTCCGGGCCACGGTAACCAACAGCACCGGCAGGCCTTGGGCTTGCCAGCCCGAGGCGGCGCGCAAGACCTGGGTATCAAGGTCTTCCATGGTCGAGCCCGGTTCAAGCCAGCTGGAACGGCAGCGCGCGCAGCGGCTTGCCGCTGAGCTGCGCGATGGCGTTGGCAAACGCGGGCGCCAGCGGTGGCAGCCCCGGCTCGCCCATGCCGGTGGGGGCATCGGCGCTGGGCACGATATGCACCGAAAACTCGGGCATGTCGCTGATGCGCGGGATGGCAAAGTCACCGAAGTTGCTCTGCTGGACCACGCCATTCTTGAGCGTGATGGCGGCACCGGGCAGGCACATCGACAAGCCCATCAGGGCGGCACCCTGGATCTGGGCTTCCACGCTGCGCGGGTTGATCGCCAGGTTGCAGTGCACGCCTGCGGTGACCTGATGCAGCACGGGACGACCGTCCTGCAGCGACGCTTCCACCACATAGGCCACCACGGAGTCGAAAGACTGGTGCACGGCCACACCCCAGGCGCGACCTGCCGGCAGTGAACGCTTGCCATAGCCGCTGCGGTCCACCGCCAGTTGCAGCGCTGCGCGGTGGCGCGGGTGCTGGTCCCCGAACAGACTCATGCGGTAGGCCACCGGGTCCTGCCGGATGGTGCGGGCGATCTCGTCGAGCAGCGTCTCCATCACGTAGGCGGTATGGGTGGAGCCCACGCTGCGCCACCACAGCACCGGCACGTTGAGCCGGGGATGGTGCACGCTCAGCCGCATCGGGATCGGATACGGCTCGCGCATGCCTTCGGTGGCGGTGGAATCCACGCCGTTCTTGATCATGCCTTCGAACAGGGTGCCGGCAGCGATCGACTGGCCGACCAGCACATGGTCCCAGGCCAGCACCTGGCCGCGCTCATCAAAGCCGATGCGCGCGCGGTGCAGGTGCATGGGGCGGTAGTAGCCACCTTGGATGTCGTCCTCGCGGCTCCAGACGGTCTGAATCGGAACCTGCAGGCCAGCGGTGCGCGCAACCTTGGCCACCTCGCAGGCCAGCACCACGAAGTCGCTGCTAGGCACGCCACGGCGGCCGAAGCCACCACCGGCCATCTGCACGTTTACCTTCACCTGCTCGGGCTGCAAGGCCAGCACACGGGCCGCCGCCATGCCATCCAATCCGGGGAGCTGGGTGCCGGCCCAGATGTCGGCGCGGCTCTCGCTCAGCTGCACGGTGCAGTTCAGTGGCTCCATGGGCGCATGAGCCAGGTAGGGAAAAACGAATTCCGCCTCGATCCGGTGCGGGGCACTGGCCAGCGGACCCATGTCGGCATCGAAGGCCAGCGCGCCCGGTTGATCGGCCAGCTGGCGGTACTGCGCCAGCTGTCGTTCGCTATCGACTTTTTCCACGGCGGCGCTGTCCCATTGCAGCTTGAGGGCGTCGCGCCCCTGCTTGGCGGGCCAGTAGCCGTCGGCAATCACCGCCACGCCCACGGCCCCACGCTCCAGCGGCACCCGCAACACCGCCTTGACGCCGGCAATCGCACGGGCGGCACGGTCATCGACCGATATCAGCCTGGCACCAAAGACCGGCGGCCGGGCCACCACGGCCGTGAGCTGACCGGGCAGCCGCAGGTCGAGACCGAAGTCCTGGCGACCGCTGCTCTTGACGCGGGCATCCAGGCGAGTGGTCGGACGGCCGATGATGCGGAAATCCTTCGGATCCTTGAGGGTGACTTGCTCGGGCACTGGTTGCGCCATCGCGGCCTCGGCCAGTTCGCCGTAGCCGGCCTTGCGACCGTTGGGCCCCAGCACTTGCCCTGCTTCGGTGCGCAACGCCGATACATCGACCTTCCAGCGCTGGGCCGCGGCCGACAGCAGCATGGCGCGCGCGCGGGCGCCGAGCTCGCGGTACTGCATGAAGCTGTGCTTGATCGAGTTGGATCCCCCGGTCAGGTGCATGCCGTAGCGCGGGTCGACGTAGGCTGGGTCGTTGCTGCCGTGGCGGCTGCGCACCAGGCTCCAGTCGGCGTCGAGTTCCTCGGCCAGGATCATCGGCAGGCCCGTTTCCACGCCCTGGCCAAACTCCAGCCGGTTGATGGTGACGGTGACTTCGCCGTTGGGTGCGATCTGGACAAAGGCCGAGGGCTGCTCGGTCGGCTTGACCGCGTTGGCCGCAGGAGCGGCTGCCGCCTGAGCCGTGGCCAGCTGCGGAAAGGCGCCGAGCGCCAGGCCACTGACACCGGCCAGCTTGAGGAAACTGCGGCGCGGCATGGGCGCCTTGGCATCGGAGTTGCCCTGCAGGTGCTGGATGGCGCGCGGGACTTCAATGCCGTGGGGGGCAATCAACATGATGGGATTCCTTCCTTCAGGCAATGGTGCGGGCGGCTTCGGCCACAGCGGCACGGATGCGGGCATAGGTGCCACAACGGCAGAGATTGCCGGCCATCGCCGCGTCGATTTCGTCGGTGCCGGGCTGCTTGCCACGCGGCAAGGACTTGATGAAAGCGGTGGCGCTCATGATCTGTCCGCTCTGGCAGTAGCCGCATTGCGCCACATCGTGCTTGACCCAGGCAGCATGCACGGCAGCGCCGACCGGATCGGCCCCAGCGGTGACGGATTCGATCGTGACGATCTTCTTGCCACTGGCGGCCGCGATGGGCGTGACACAGGAGCGGACGGCTTGGCCGTCGATATGCACGGTGCAGGCGCCGCACAGCGCGACACCACAGCCGAACTTGGTGCCGGTCAGGCCCAGCGCATCGCGCAGGGCCCAGAGGATGGGGGTGCCGGAATCGACGTTGACCCGGTGGTCACGCCCGTTGACGTTCAAGGTGTTCATGTTGTGGGGGTCTCCTTCGGGTTTGAATTGATCAGCTTAACCCACCATAGCCGCAAGCGCATGCCCATTTCAGTGGTGCAGCCCACCGTGGGTGACACGAAGCATGGATCACCGAATGGGGCAACACCTTGGATATCGGCATAGGTGGCAGCCATATTGGCTGCGCCCCTGCCACACCACCCAGCATGCGGGTCCGCACCGGGCGGTTCGAGAGTTTGAGGACGGTCGAAGTCCCGAGCCATGACACGCTCGTCCATCAGCTTGACGCAGCGCATCTTGGTCTCGACCAGGCGACGTCGGTGATATCCACTCCAGCGCTTCCAGATCGCTCGACCCAGTCGCTGCGTCGCGCGCAAGATTTCGTTGCGCGCGATCGCTCCAGGCCGATTCTCCTTCCAGGGCTTGCTGGCGTTCTTCCGTACCGGGATGATCCCCTGGGCCTTGCGCAGCGCAATCGCCTCGTGGCAGGCCTTGGTGTCGTAGGCACCGTCGCCGCTGACCGACAGCAGCGCTTCGTCTGGATCGATCTGCCCGAGCAGACTGGACAGCACCGGTGCATCGCCCACCGAGTTGGGCGTGACCTCGATAGCCCGGATCTCCAGCATCTGCGCATCAAGCCCCAGGTGCAGCTTGCGCCACTGGCGCCGGTACTCCGCACCATGCTTCTTCCTCTTCCACTCGCCTTCACCCATCATCTTCAGGCCCGTGCTGTCGACCAGCAGGTGTAGCCCTTGTGCAGCTGGCCGATAGGGAATGCGGACCTTGAGCGTCTTTCGGCGCCTGCAGACCGTGCTGTAGTCAGGCTCCTGCCATGACAGGCCAGCGAGCTTGAGCAGGCTTTCGACCATCCCCATTGCCTGCCTCAAGGCCAGACCGAACAGGCCCTTGATCGTCAGACAAAACTGGATCGCCGCGTCCGAGAACAATGACGGGCGGCCGCGTTCGCCGTTGGCCAGGCCTGACCACTGCAGGTCTCGATCCAGCCAGATCATGAGCGCACCGCGCGCCTTCAGGGCCTGGTTGTAGCGCCTCCAGTTGGTCGTCTTGTACTTGGCGGGCTCTGGCCTGACGCGGTCACTCATCGCAGAAGCTTACCGCAGCACGCCAGCGACTTCGTTTGGCAATTTGATTTCTGCAACAAAGCCTTTTGCTGTCGATGAATTTTTCAGTCAATTAAATTAACTTTTTTAATTTCATTTCAATTTAAATAAAATACAATAAAAACAACAACTTAAAAAAATTTGAAAAGTTTGAGTCGTGGAATGGATCGTGCTTTCTTCTGCTGGTCAAATCGCTATTGGTAATTAAATGATGAAATTAAATAAGATATGAAAAGTATTTAGCATATTGCGCCGGAGGCAGTGCGGCAGCTGAGGCTCTGGCAGTCTTGTCCAATCTGTCGGGATGCGGTTCGGCTTGGGTCGGGGGCGTGGCATGACGTCCTGCCAGGATTTTGCCGGTCCGACTGTTGAAAAATTTGTCATTGGCTGCTGGTCTGATTCCGGGTCCGGCAGCGATCTACTTGAATGACATTTAAAAACAATGGCTTGCCGATGAGCTTTCCACTTTCATGATGATTGGCACGAGTTGTGCTTGCTTGCGGGATGCGGCCTGAGATACATCAGTGGTGGCATGTCTGACAAGACAGAGGGGGCTGCATCATTAATCAATTAACGCAAGGAGTTCGAAGTGAACATCTCATACGCAACATTCAGGAAACCCCTGCTGGGCTCTGCCTTGGCACTGGCGGGTCTGGGTGCGGTTGGGCAGGCGCATGCAACCGCCTATTCATTTGCCCATGTTGAATTGAAGGACTTCAAGGTGGTATTCGACCCCACCTTGACCACACCAACCTTGAATCGTACCCGTGACACCTATTCGGCAGCAAGTTACAGCGGGTATCTGCCGGCCTCTGACACCGATCCACAGAGGTTGTTCGTCACCTCTGATGCGTTCCAGTCTTTTTCTGGTCCCGGCACGGCCCCCGCCGAAAACACATGGACTCCATTCCTGACAGGCACCAACTATGGGGCGCGAGCAGATGCCTACTCCGTCACCAACCTGTCGCAACTCGCCAGCGTTGCCGAAAGCAATGTTGTCAATAAAGCAGCGGCACTGGAGTCGGGGGCTGAATCTGCCAACAACACCGGTCTCATTACCTTCAGTCTCGCTACCGGACAAAAAGCGAAGGTGGCTTTCAACATGCAAAAATTCTGGGACCTTGCTGCCAACGTCACCCAGCCTGATGATTTTGCCAGTGCCTCGGGTTCTGCTTTCTTCATCTTGAGCAAGACAGCGGGCGGCATCACTACCAATTTGTTCAGGTTTGATGCATTAGATGTATCTTGTGCATCGGGTGCTGGCGATTCCACGTCTTGTGTCAATCAATCAGGTGGTTTCCTGACCGCTGACAGTGGTTGGAGCCCTGAGATCGGCGCTGGTACCTATCGCATCAATTTGAGGTTGGAGGCCACGGGCAGCGAGACAGCACTGCCAGCGGATGCGCCCGAGCCCGCCACCATCTCCCTGCTGGGCGCTGGCCTGGTCGGCCTGGTGGCAGCACGCCGCCGCAAGGCCAAGGCCGATACCGAAGCCCAGGCTTGATCAGCTGTCAGGCAAGCTCGTTGGAGTTGAACCAGCAGTCTCCAGCAAAAAGCCCCCGCACCGCACCGGGGGCTTTTAAACAAGGCCGATCAGCGCAGTATCATGCCAGTAGCCAAGGCGCCTGCGGTCAACAGTCCCAGAATGGGAACTGGCAGCCAGCGCCGATCTTGACCCAGTTGCGCCAGCTTGCTGTGCCGCCAGACCCAGGCCAGTGCCAGACCGAATGCCAGTCCAGCCGCTCCAGCCAGCGCCATCACCCATTGCGGCAGTCGACTCAATGCCTCCACGGACTGCAGCCATATCAGCGCCAGGCAGCCTACCAGACACAGCAGCACCAGTAATTTTCCATGCCACGCTGCGCCAGTATTTTCCAGCTTCGGGGAAGCGGCTGCCAGCGCCTGTGCCAAGGCCTCTCCTGCTGGCTGGGGCGGCACCAGCTGGTTGAGCAGCGGAATGCGTTGCAGCCAATCCGGTGCATCAGATCGGTGTGAGTTGCCCGTCCAGTAGCGCCAACTCGTCATCAAAAGTAACACCAGCAGTGTGCTGGCGGCCGCAACGCCAGCTGCAATCGCTATCTTTTGACTGCGGCTGATAGGTGCCGAGTAGATTGAGCTGCCCAGCAGTTCCGCGTCCAGGCTGGTTTGGCCACCTGATTCAACGCCCTGGTAGACGCCGAAATAATTGACCTTGGCCGCATTGACGAATGCATTGATGCTGTTCACTCGGGTGGCTTGCAATTGTCTGCGCTGCAGCAGCTGGCCTGCGACGTTGACCGCCTCGTTGCCGGTCAGAGGCGCAGGTGTTGCCGAGCGCACCAGCATCACCATACCACGCTGCTTGTCATCATCAAATTTGATCACCGCTGTCTTGAAGGGTTTGCTGGTCAAGGCATTCTGCAATTCGGCTGGCAGTGTCTCGCTGGTAGTCTGCAACACCCGGCGCTGCGAATTTCCTTTGGCTTCACGTACCAGGCGTTCCATTTTCTCGAAGCTGGAGCCATCGTTCGAGGCCTGGTCCAGACGGACAAGCAGTTTCTCATCTGGTGTGCTCAGGTTCATCACCTCCAGCGTCAGCAACTGGCGCTCCGCAAACAGGCGCGGGTTGGCATTGACAAAATCCAGCGCCTGTTGTGCGGTAATGCGCTGTGCACTGCCCAGGATCTGCTGTTCGACCTTGCCAGCCAGCATGGACCTCTTGGCCAAGGCCATTTCCAGCTCGAAATCGGGAGACTGGTCCAGCTTGTTTGTCGCGGCCCTTTGTGCCAGCACCTCGGCGCGCACCAGCTCGGACAGGATGGCACGCTTGCGAGCCAGGACGACTTCTGCTGGCAGGTTGGGCGGGGCGGGTTGCCGACTGTACAGGTAGTCCACCTCCTTGCGCAGGATCTTGACGCCGTTGACTTCGGCTGCCACCGGGTGGGTGTTGGCATCCGTTTGCGCGAGTGGGGCGTCTTGGGCCAAGGTTGTGAGTGCGAAAATTGTCAAAAACAGTCCGGCCCAGTATGATTTATTTTTGTATTGCGTTAATGGTAATCGTGACATACCAAAAAACCTCCCTTATCTGATTTGAATGAAAAAATCGCTTTGAGTGGACGGATAGGTTCTTGGTCCGAATTTATCCTGCTCGCACCCGATAACCAGTGTACTGACCCGTGACGGCTAGAATTCAACAATATTTGTCAATTGTCAAATTTTTTGGTGAGGCAGAACAATACGATGCTTGGGCTATTCGCTGCTCCTAGGAGCCACGCTTGACTGAATCTGTGCTGACGGCGCAGTCGTTGTCGCTGGCCGGAATGGCGCTGACCGCGCTGGTGCATCTGGCATTAAGCGTCGGGTTGAGCTGGCAGCTGCTGCGCCGCCAAGTTGCCTCTCGGCCAGCCTGGTTTGTCCTGCTGGCCGCCCTGTTGACGGTGCTTTGGTCGGTGGGGTCGCTGTTGCCATTGCCACAGGAACGCCGCTTGGCTACTGTGTTGCTTGTGCACGTGGTTGATGTACTGCGTTATGGCGCCTGGTTTGGCTTTTTCTGGGCAGCGTTGGTGCAAGGGCTCGATCAGGCCGTGGCCAGCCGCAGGCCGCGCTGGATGCTGCCGCTCTCGCTGCTGCTGACCCTGTTTGCGCTGGGCGGGGGTTTTCTGGGCATGCTGCTGCTGCCCCTGCTCGGACTGATCCTGCTGGAGCAGTGGTTCCGCAACCTGCCCGATGACAGCCGCTGGCAGGCGCGCGCCCTGTGTCTGGGGCTGTTGGGTGTCTTCCTGTTCGACAGCTATCTGTTCTCGCAGGCCGTGCTGTTCCAGGGTATCGAAGCCCAGGATATTGCAGCCCGTCCCATCGTGCACGGTGTCATGGGCCTGCTGCTGCTGGCCGCTACTTGCCTGCGTGTCGACTGGTTGCCTCGGGTGCGCGTTTCGCGCCGGCTCGTTTTCCATGGGGCCAGCTTGTTGCTGGCCGGCGCTTACCTGCTGCTGATCTCCGCTGCCGGTTACTACGTGCGTTACTTCGGAGGAGATTGGGGACAGGTGTTGCAGGTGGCGCTGGTCTTCATCGCCATCATTGTGTTGGCGGCGCTGGCCAGCTCGCGCCGGCTGCGTGGGCAGCTCAGGGTGGTGCTCGCCAAGCACCTGTTCCACTACCGTTATGACTATCGGGATGAATGGCAGAAATTCACCCGTGCGCTCGCCAGACACCAGCGACCCGAGGATCTCAATCTGAGCGTTATCCGCAGCCTGGCCGACATGGTCGAAAGCTCGGCCGGCAGCCTTTGGTGGAGTCGGCCGCAGCGCGAAAAGGACCCACAAGACGAGCAACCATTTCACCAGATTGCGAGCTGGAACCAGCCTCCGATCACTGCAGTCGAGCCCTTTGCTTCGCCCTGGATGCGCTTCATGCGCGAGCGCGCCTGGGTAATGAATCTGCAGGAGTTCCGTCAGCATCCGGAACGCTACGCCCACCATTGTCAGCCCGACTGGTTGACGCAATTGCCTCAGGTCTGGCTCATGGTGCCGCTGTTTGTCGGCTCGGAGATGAAAGGCTTTGTGCTGCTGGATCAGTCACGCATCAAGCTCGACATCAACTGGGAAGTGCACGACCTGCTCAAGACCGCCGCACGCCAGGCAGCCAGCTTCCTGGCGCAGGCACAGGCGACCGAGGCGCTGCTGGAAGCCCGCAAGTTCGAAGCCTTCAACCGCATGTCAGCCTTCGTGGTGCACGACCTCAAGAACATCGTCACCCAGCTGTCGCTGATGGCCAAGAATGCGCGCCGCCACGGACATGACCCCGAATTCCAGGCCGACATGCTGATGACGGTCGAGAACTCGCTCGAGCGCATGCGCCAGCTGATGGCGCAACTGCGTGAAGGGGCCGCACCCGCGGGCCAGACCGTGGGCGTCGACCTCGCCGCGCTGGCGCGCGAACTGTCACGCCAGGCGCAGGCGCGCGGCCGTCGGGTCGAACTGCTGCTGGCAGCTGATCTGCACACGCGTGGCCAGCCCGAGCGGCTGCAGCGCATCATCGGCCACTTGGTGCACAACGCGCTTGATGCCACCGAGTCCGGTCAGGGCAGGGTCTGGATCGAAACCAGCCGCCACGGTAGTCAGGCCGTACTGACCGTGGGCGATCAGGGCATGGGCATGAGTCCTGACTTCATCCGCGAGCGCCTGTTCAAGCCTTTCCAGTCGACCAAGGCGGCTGGCATGGGAATCGGCTTGTACGAATGCCTGCAGTATGTGCAGGAGCTCGGTGGCAAGATCGAAGTCGAGAGCCAGCCCGGCCAGGGAACGCGCATGATTCTGCTACTTCCCGCCATGGACGCCATCCACACCTCCGATTTGCAATAGACTACTTACTGATAAATAAATCTGATATTCAGGCAGGAGGTAACTTGGACAAGCCCCAAACGCTGCTGGTGGTCGAAGACGACCCAGCACTGCAAAAGCAGATCAAATGGTCGCTCGACCGCTTCGAGGTCGTTACCGCCACCGACCGCGAATCCGCCTTGGTACAGATGCGCCGCCACGCGCCCGCCGTGGTCACGATGGACCTGGGCCTGCCGCCCGACGCTGACTCGGTCTCGGAAGGCTTCGCGCTGCTCGAGCAGATCTTGGCCGACCAGCCCGACACCAAGGTCATCGTGCTGACCGGCCAGAACGGGCAGGACAACGCGCTGCGCGCGGTCGCTCTGGGCGCCTACGACTTCCTGGCCAAGCCCTTCGAGCCCGAGGCGCTCAACCTCATCGTCGAGCGCGCCTTGCGCCTGGCCGAACTGCAAGCCGAAAACCGCCGCCTGCGCGAGATCCAGCCGCCCGATGCCTTCCTGGGCCTGATCACGCGCGACCCCGGCATGCTGCGCGTCTGCCGAACTGTCGAAAAAGTTGCCAACTCCAACGCCACCGTGCTGCTGCTGGGCGAGAGCGGCACCGGCAAGGAAGTGCTGGCGCGCGGCCTGCACCAGGCCAGCCCCCGCGCCAAGGGACGTTTCGTGGCCATCAACTGCGCCGCCATTCCCGATAATCTGCTCGAAAGCGAACTGTTCGGCTATGAGAAGGGCGCTTTCACCGGCGCGGCCAAGACCACGCCCGGCAAGATCGAGTCGGCTCATGGCGGCACGCTGATGCTCGACGAGATCGGTGACCTGCCGCACTCCCTGCAGGCCAAGCTGCTGCGCTTCCTGCAGGAGCGCGTGATCGAGCGCCTGGGTGGCCGGCAGGAAATCCCGGTCGACGTGCGCATCTGCTGCGCCACGCACCAGGACCTCAAGCGTCTGATCGGCGAAGGACGCTTCCGCGAGGACCTCTACTACCGTCTGGCCGAGATCGTGATCGACATCCCGCCGCTGCGCGACCGTGTCGGCGATGCCGCGCTGCTCGCGCACGCCTTCGCGCGCAAGTTCGGTCAGGAGCAGGGCGGCGCCTGCCTCTTGTCAAGCGACGCCGTGCGCGCGATTGAATCGCACCTCTGGCCGGGCAACATCCGCGAGCTGGAAAACTGCCTCAAGCGCGCCTGCATCATGGCCGACGGCAAGCAGATCACGGCCCAAGACCTGGGCCTGAACCCCAGCGATCCGCCAGACCCGGATCGCACGCTGGACCTGAGACAGGTGCGTGACGAAGCGGAAAAGAAAGCCGTGATCGCCGCCCTCGCGCGCGTCAACGGCAACGTGCTGAAAGCCGCCGAACTGCTGGGCGTGAGCCGGCCGACGCTCTACGACCTCATGTACCGGCTGGGGCTCAAGTAGCGCATGTCGGGTGTTTTTACAGTGGCGGGCCTTTGAGAGATGGGCGCCATCTGCCAGATTGTTGATTGCAGAAAAAACCAATAAAAATCAATGGTATAGAATTTTTACCCTGAAATTTCTTTACCTGGCACGCATCATGCTTGCTTGCTGAGTGCGGTTAGGGAGGTGTGGGATTCACTGAATTCCGTGCCAATAGGTAGGCCGCAAGCTCTTCAACAATCATCTCGGAGTGCAACATGAACATCTCACGCACAACATTCGGCAAGCCGCTGCTGGCTTCCGCGCTGGCGATGGCGGGTCTGGGTCTGGCAGGTCAGGCGCATGCCGTTGCGGTAGCTTACTCATCGGTTCAGCTGTTTGAGTTCCAGGTACTACCGCAAAACGGAGCAACCTTCACGCCGACCCCCAACGCCCGTCAGACTTCTAGCAACGCTTCTTATCCTGGTTATCCGTCTATTTCTAACACGGTGGGACCGAACCTTCCTGGTGGGGGATCCGATGTGCCACAAGCAAAGTCGGGTCCTGGTTTGTTTCCTGCCGAAAACACCTACTCACCTTCCCCAGTTACTAATGCGGCTTCCTTGACCATCACCATGGCCGGTGCTCGTGGCGATGCCCGAACCGCTGATATTGTCGGTGACACGCCTGATCGTGGTCTGTTAGTTCAAAACGTCAGCGAAGTCAAGCTCGACAATATCTCTGGATCTACCCAAGGCGGTAGCGCTAACACCAACTCCGGGACTTTGGGTATCCTGAGTCTGACTGCACCTGCAGATACGCTGAATCTCTCCTTTGATGCTCTGGTCCGGCGTTATGCCAGCACCACGGAAGCTGGTGAGTATGCCTTTGCTTCGACAAACGTGAGCTTTACCCTGACACCTACGGGTGGTGGTGTTGCAACTCCAATGCAGATGTCGGGTACAGACTACGCCAGGTTGACGGGGCAGTGTGATTCTTCAGCAGGCGAAGGTTCACTAAACTGTGACAGTATGGTGGATCTTTCTTCCGCTGGTCAGTATTTCACTTTGACACCGCTAACTGCTCTGGCTGTGGGTGATTATTCCTTGAGCCTGAATATTGCCAGTAGCGCCAATGCCCGCGATGTGCCCGAGCCGGCCACCATGTCGCTGCTCGGCGCAGGTCTGATGGGCTTGGCTGCCGCCCGCCGCCGCAAGGCCAAGGTCAAGGAGCAAGAACAGGTTCAAGCCTGACAGCGCTTAGCAAAAAACCCGCGCAAGCCCAATGCCAGTCAGTTGATTCTGACTGGCTTTTTTTGTGTGCGCCCAACATGGGCGCACACCTGCGGGTGCAAGTCCCGCCACGCCACCGACCGTTTCAAGTTTTTCAGCTACTAGGAACTGATGGCCCGTGACAAAGCCAGTCTAGACATCTTCTGGCTGAAGGACGAGAGCCTGGATAACCTCGACGATTTGCCGCCGCCAGATGTGCTGCAGCAGGAGATCATTGAGCATCTCGAAGCGGCATTGGCTGCATTCCGAGACGTGGCGGTTGGACTGCGCAACTGAACCCTGTTTGCAATTTATACCGATTTCACTTGATGGGCACAGGCATCCAGTCAGTGCTAGCATTCCCGCTCCATGCAGATCCAAAACATCAGGCAGCGCCTGCGCGCGCTCGCCGCCCGCCCCGTCCACGAAGACCGCATCCTGCGCGCCTGGCTGCAGGCGCGCCCGCTCGACCAGCGCACCAAGCGCCAGTCCGAGCATTACTATCCCGTCAGCCTGCGCGAAGGCCTGCCCGCGCTGCAGGCCGATCTCGATGCACTCGCACGCATCCGCAGCCTGCACCCCGGCAGTGACGGCTCGGCCCGGCTGCTGGTCGAGCTGTCGGATGGCCAGACGGTCGAGAGCGTGCTGCTGCCGCGCGGCGGCGTCTGCGTCTCGACCCAGGTCGGCTGCGCGGTCGGCTGCCAGTTCTGCATGACGGGCCAGAGCGGCCTGCTGCGTCAGATCAGCTCGGCCGAGATCGTGGCCCAGGTCGTGCTCGCGCGCAGCCAGCGCCAGGTGGACAAGGTCGTTTTCATGGGCATGGGCGAGCCCTCGCACAACCTGGACAATGTGCTGGCGGCGATCGAGCTGCTCGCCAGCCATGGCGCGATCGGCCACAAGAACCTGGTGTTCTCGACCGTCGGCGACCCGCGCGCTTTCGAGCGCCTGCCGCAAGGCAGCGTCAAGCCAGCGCTCGCCGTGTCACTGCACACCACCGATGCCAGCTTGCGCGAGCGCCTGCTGCCGCGCGCCCCGCGCATCAGCCCGGCCGAACTGGTCGAGCAGGCCGAGGCCTACGCGCGCGCCACCGGCTACCCCATCCAGTACCAGTGGACGCTGCTCGAAGGCGTCAACGATGGCGACGAGGAAATCGAACGCCTGGTGCCGCTGCTGCAGGGCAAGCTCGCGATGATGAACTTCATCCCCTTCAACTCGGTCGAGGGTTCGGGCTTCCAGCGCCCGAGCGAGGAACGCGCCTGGGAGATGACCCAGGCCCTGCGCCGCCATGGCATCATCGCCTGCCTGCGCGACTCGGCCGGCCAGGACGTGGATGGCGGCTGCGGCCAACTGCGCGCCCGCGCGTTGGGCCAGCAGCCGGATCAGGCGTTGCCGATGGCAATGCCCCAGCGCGCCAACGCGGCGTCGTCGCTCACGCGCGCATCGACCCAGCGCGCGCCCTCGGGCGTGACTTCCTTCTTCCAGAACGGCGCCTGAGTCTTGAGGTAATCCATCAGGAACTCGCAGGCCTGGAAGCTCTCGCCGCGGTGCATCGAGCTCACCGCCACCAGCACGATCTGGTCCTGCGGCTGCAGCAGCCCCACGCGGTGCACCACGCGCGCGCCCAGGATGTCGAAGCGGGTAAAAGCCTGTTCGATCATCGCCTCGATGGAGCGCTCGGTCATGCCAGGATAATGCTCCAGCTCCATCGTCGCGACCGATGCGCCCTCGTTGCGGTCGCGCATCGTGCCGACGAAGGCACAGACCGCACCCACGGTCGGCTCGCCACGGCGCAAAGCTTGCACCTCGGCACTCAGGTCAAAGTCCTCATGCCGGATGCTGACGCTGGCGCGGCGCCCATCCAAGCCGGTACCGCCCCCTTCAACATCGCTGGAGGCATCGGTCTGGGTTGCCGACGGCGTACTCATGCTCAGCCCCCCGTCACCGGCGGGAAGAATGCCACCTCGGCGCCTTCGCGCAAGGCGGCCTCGTCGCCGACCATGTGCTGATCGAGCGAGGCCCGCACGGCGCGGCCACGCGCCAGCGCCTCGGCCCAGACGCCACCGCGCGCGATCAACTCGTCGCGCAGTGCGCCCACCGACGCGGCCTCGGTCTGCCAGCTCAGGCTGGCCAGGTCCAGCGCCTCGCGGATGGAGGCAAAGAATCGGAGCTCGATCTGCATGTGATTCAGCCCAGCAGGGCCGCCAAGGAAATGAAATTGACGCTGTCGCCACGCGCGACGGTGCGACCCGCCGGCAGATCGACCAGCCCGTCGCACCAGGCGACCGAAGTCAGCACGCCCGAGCTCTGATTCGGGAACAGGTCCAGCCCGCCCGCCGCATTGCGGCGCGCGCGCAGGAACTCGCGCCGGCGGTCGGCGCGCGGCCAGTCGAAATGCGCCGGCAAGGCCAGCCCGGGCGGCAGGCCGTCGGCGCCGGGCTGGGCTTGCACGCCCTGCCCTGCGCTGATGCCCTGCAGTCGCAGCAGCAAGGGCCGCACCAGCAACAGGAAGGTTACGAAACTCGACACCGGGTTGCCCGGCAAGCCGACGAAATGGCAGCGGCCCGCCGCATCACCCGGGTCGCCAGTCTGGTCCGATGGGTCCGCCTGGCCCGAACGGGCAATCCAGCCATGCGCAAAAGGCTTGCCCGGCTTGATGGCGATCTGCCACAGGTCCAGGCCGCCGAGCTGCTGCACCGCTGGCTTGACATGGTCCTCCTCGCCGACCGAGACGCCGCCGCTGGTCACGATCAGGTCATGCGCCTCGGCGGCAGCGCGCAACGCCTCCAGCGTGGCCTCGCGCCGGTCCGGCACGATGCCCAGATCACTGACCTCGCAGCCCAGGCGCCGCAGCAGCACGCTCAGGAAATAGCGGTTGGAGTTGTAGATGGCGCCGGGCGCCATGTCTTCAGGTGCCACCTCGCCCGGCATGACCAGCTCGTCGCCGGTCGAAAACAGCGCCACGCGCACGCGCGGGCGCACCGGCAATGCCGCCAGACCCAGGCTGGCGGCCAGGCCCAGCTCGGCCGGCCCGAGCCGGGTGCCGGCGGGCAGCACCGTGTCGCCCTGGCGCATGTCCTCGCCACGGCGGCGGATGAACTGACCAACGGCGGGCGCTTGCTGGAAGCGCACCGATCCGTCAGCCTGGGGTTCAGCCTCCTCCTGCATCACCACCGCGTCGGCACCAGCAGGCAGCGGCGCGCCGGTGAAGATGCGCGCCACGCTGCCGGGCTGCAGCACCAAGCCGAAATGGCCGGCCGGGATGCGCTGCGACACCGCCAGGGCCTGGCCGGCCGCGATCGCAGCCGCCACCTCGGCGCTGTTGACCGCGTAGCCATCCATCGACGAGTTGTCGAAGCCCGGCACGTCCAGCCCGGACCGGATGTCCTGCGCCAGCACGCGGCCGTCGGCCTCCAGCGTGGCCACCGACTCCTGGCCCGCCAGCGGCTGCGCCGCGCCCAGCAGCTGGGCCAGCGCATCCTCCAGGCTCATCAGGCCAGTACGGCGGGGGGCTTCGGTGTGGCTCATGATGATGACGGCTCCGCGCTCAGTCGGCGCAATGTTCGGCGATATAGGCCTTGACCTGCGCGACATCGGCCGGCATCACCAGCACGCGCTTCGGCAGCGCCTCGATGCCCTCGAACTTCGCGGGACGGTTGGGCTCCTGGCCCAGCGCCTCGACGATGGTGGCGGCAAACTTGATCGGCAGCGCCGTTTCCAGCACGATCATCGGCACGCCCGCCGTCAGATGCTCGCGCGCCACCTTGACGCCATCGGCGGTGTGGGTGTCGATCATCTGGCCGAAACACTCGTGGGTATCACGGATGGTGTCCAGCCGGTTCGCGTGCGTGCTCTTGCCGCTGACAAAGCCGTAGCGCTGGGCAGCCTGCGCGAACTGTGGGTCGGCGCTCAGGTCGAAGCGGCCGTCGCGGTTCAGCGCGTCGCCAAACAACGCCTTGACGCGCGCGCCATCGCGGCCCAGCAGGTCGAACACGAAGCGCTCGAAGTTGCTCGCCTTGGAGATGTCCATCGACGGGCTCGAGGTCTCGAAGGTGTCGGCGCTGCCGCGCACGCGGTAGACCCCGGTGCGGAAGAACTCGTCGAGCACGTCGTTCTCGTTGGTCGCGACCACCAGCTGGTGGATCGGCAGGCCCATCATGCGCGCGACATGTCCGGCGCAGACGTTGCCGAAGTTGCCGCTCGGCACCGCGAAGCTGACCTGCTGCGCGTTCGATTCGGTCGCGTACAGGTAGCCGGCAAAGTAGTACACCACCTGGGCCAGCAGGCGCGCCCAGTTGATCGAGTTGACCGTGCCGATGCGGTACTGGCGCTTGAACTCCAGGTCGTTCGAGACCGCCTTGACGATGTCCTGGCAGTCGTCGAACACGCCGTCGATCGCGATGTTGTGGATGTTCGCGTCGAGCAGGCTGAACATCTGCGCCTGCTGGAACGGGCTCATGCGTCCGTTCGGGCTGGTCATGAAGACGCGCACGCCCTGCTTGCCACGCATCGCGTACTCGGCCGCGCTGCCGGTGTCCCCGCTGGTGGCGCCCAGGATGTTGAGCTGCTCGCCGCGCCGGCCCAGTTCGTACTCGAACAGGTTGCCCAGCAGCTGCATCGCCATGTCCTTGAAGGCCAGGGTCGGGCCGTTGGACAGGGCTTCGATCAGCACGCCGTCTTCAAGCTGGCGCAGCGGGACGATTTCCTTCGTGCCGAACACCGCCTCGGTGTAGGTCTTGGCGCAGAGCGCGCGCAGGTCGTCGGCCGGGATGTCGTCGATGTAGAGCGACAGCACTTCGAACGCCAGCGCGGCATAGCCCTGCTCGCGCAGGATCTTGCGCCAGGCATCGAGCATCGCGCCATCGACCTGCGGATAGGACTCGGGCAGATACAGGCCGCCATCGGGCGCCAGGCCCTCCAGCAGGATTTCGCAGAACCGCTTGCGCTCGGCGTGGCCTCGGGTGGAGAGATAACGCATCAGGCCAGTTCCTCCTTGCGGATGCGAGCGATCGGCGCCAGCACCGTGGGCAGCGCCTGGATCTGGGCCAGGGCGTCGTTCATCGTGCCTTCGCGCGTGTCGTGGGTCAGGATGATCAGGTCGGTCTGGGTCGCGCCCTCGCCGGCCACCTCGTCGGCCTCGCGCTGCAGCACCGCGTCGATGCTGATGCCCAGGCCGGCCAGGATGCCGGTCACCTGGGCCAGCACGCCGGCCTTGTCGGCCACGCGCAGGCGCAGGTAGTAGCTGGTCACGACTTCGCTCATCGGCAGCACCGGCAGGTCGCTCAACTCGCTGGGCTGGAAGGCCAGGTGCGGCACGCGGTTCAGCGGGTCGGCGGTGTGCAGGCGGGTGATGTCGACCAGGTCGGCGATCACGGCGCTGGCGGTCGGCTCGCTGCCAGCGCCCTTGCCGTAGTACAGCGTGGTGCCGACGGCATCGCCCTGCACCACCACCGCGTTCATCGCGCCCTCTACATTGGCGATCAGGCGCTTGGCCGGCACCAGGGTCGGGTGCACGCGCAGCTCCACGCCCCCCTCGACGCGCTTGGTGATGCCCAGCAGCTTGATGCGGTAGCCCAGCTGCTCGGCATACTTGATGTCGGCCGCGCCCAGCTTGGTGATGCCTTCGACATAGGCCTTGTCGAACTGGACCGGGATGCCGTAGGCGATCGCGCTCATGATGGTCGCCTTGTGCGCCGCGTCCACGCCCTCGATGTCGAAGGTCGGGTCGGCCTCGGCGTAACCCAGACGCTGCGCTTCCTTGAGCACCACCTCGAAGTCCAGGCCCTTGTCGCGCATCTCGGACAGGATGAAGTTGGTGGTGCCGTTGATGATGCCGGCCACCCACTGGATGCGGTTGGCGGTCAGACCCTCGCGCAGCGCCTTGATGATCGGGATGCCACCGGCGACGGCGGCCTCGAAGGCCACCATCACGCCCTTGGCCTGCGCGGCGGCAAAGATCTCGGTGCCATGCACGGCCAGCAGCGCCTTGTTGGCGGTGACCACATGCTTGCCGGCGGCAATCGCTTCGAGCACCAGCGCCTTGGCGATGCCGTAGCCGCCGATCAGCTCGACCACGATGTCGATCTCGGGGTTGGCGATCACGGCCCGCGCATCATTGACCACCTGCACGCCCTCGCCCACCACCGAGCGGGCGCGCTCGACATCGAGGTCGGCGACCATGGTGATCTGGATGCCACGGCCAGCACGGCGGGTGATCTCTTCCTGGTTGCGCTTGAGCACGTTGAACGTGCCGCTGCCCACGGTGCCTATGCCCAGCAGGCCGACTTGGATCGGTTTCATTGAATATGTTCCAGTTTCAAAAATCAAAAAAGGGGATCAGGCGCGGTCAGTGCCGTGGCGCTTGCGGAAATTGGCCAGGAAGCGCCCGATGCGGCCGACCGCATCGGTCAGGTCATTCTCGTGCGGCAGGAAGACCAGGCGGAAATGGTCCGGCGTCGGGAAGTTGAAGCCGGTGCCCTGCACGATCAGCACCTTCTCCTCGGCCAGCAGCTCGTAGGCGAACTGCTGGTCGTCGGTGATGGGATAGATCTCGGGGTCGAGCCGCGGGAACATGTACAGCGCCGCCTTGGGCTTGACGCAGCTCACGCCCGGAATCTCGGTCAGCAGCTGGTGCGCCAGGTCGCGCTGGCGGCACAGGCGCCCGCTCGGCGCCACCAGATCATCGATGCTCTGGTAGCCGCCCAGCGCGGTCTGGATCGCCAGCTGACCCGGGGTGTTGGCGCACAGCCGCATCGACGCCAGCATGTTCAGGCCCTCGATGTAGTCGCTGATGCGGCGCTTGTCGCCCGAGATGACCATCCAGCCGGCGCGGTAGCCGCAGCTGCGGTAGTTCTTGGACAGGCCGTTGAAGGTCACGAACGGCACGTCATCGGCCAGCGAGGCAATCGAGGTGTGGACGTTGCCATCGTACAGCACCTTGTCGTAGATCTCATCGGCGAACACGATCAGGCCGTGACGGCGCGCGATCTCGACGATCTGCAGCAGCACCGCGTCCGGGTACAGCGCGCCGGTCGGGTTGTTCGGGTTGATGATCACGATGCCCTTGGTGTGGGGCGTGATCTTGCGCTCGATGTCGGCCAGGTCCGGATTCCAGTCCGACTGCTCGTCGCACAGATAGTGCACCGGCGTGCCGCCCGACAGGGAAATCGACGCGGTCCACAACGGGTAGTCCGGCGCCGGCACCAGGATCTCGTCGCCCGGGTTCAGCAGCGCGTTCATCGACATCGCGATCAGCTCGCTGGCGCCGTTGCCGAGGTAGACATCGTCGACCGTGACGCCGGCAATGCGCTTTTCCTGGCAGTAATGCACGACCGACTTGCGCGGAGCGAACAGGCCCTTGCTGTCGGTGTAGCCGGCGGCCTGCGGCAGGTTGCGGATCATGTCCTGCACGATCTCCTCGGGCGGCTCCAGCCCGAACACCGCCAGGTTGCCGATGTTGAGCTTGATGATCTTGTGGCCGTCTTCCTCCATGGCGCGCGCCTTGTCCAGCACGGGTCCACGGATGTCGTAGCAAACGTTGGCCAGCTTGGCCGATTTCTGGATATGAGGGGCGGGCATGGATCTCGACCTTGGTGAAACCTATAATTTCACCACATTTTCGAGCCCCTCCCATGAAACTGCAGCCCGACCGCTTCGACACCCTGTTCATCAATGCCTACGCAGAGGACTGGATCGCCGTCAGCGGCGAGAAAAAACACCACAGCGTGGTGGTCAGCTCGCAGGGCCAGTGCAGCGACTGGTCATGCCGCAGCTTCGCCGAGCTCAGCCAGGACCATTTCGACCGCCTGGCGGCCGACCGGCCTGAAGTCGTGATCTTTGGCAGCGGCGCCAAGCTGCGCTTCGTCTCGCCCGCGCTGCTGCGCGGCCTGATCGAACGCGGCATCGGCGTCGAGACCATGGACACCGCCGCCGCCTGCCGCACCTACAACATCCTGGCCCAGGAAGGCCGGCGCGTGGTCGGCGCCCTGCTGCTCGCATCGGCCTGAAGCAAAGCAGAGCCCTTACCCCCGGGGGATGGTCCGCTTCGGGGTAAAATGGCGGGCTGATTCCCGTAGCCGTGCACATGCGCCGGACCCCAGACAAGGTCCGTCCACCTGTGCACGGCGGCATGTTACCTTACTCGATCCAAGCAGGGAGCCGAACAATGGCCGTTGTCGTCAATAAACTTATTCCTGAATTCGAAGCCAACGCGACCGGAGGCGTCAAGGTCACCAACCAGTCGCACAATGGCCAGGTCATGGTGCTGTACTTCTACCCCAAGGACAACACTCCCGGCTGCACCACCGAAGCCCTGCAGTTCCGCGACCACTACCCGCTGTTCGTCGAAGAAGGCGCCGTCGTCTTCGGCGTCTCGCGCGACAACATGAACTCGCACAACGAGTTCAAGCAAAAGCTGGAACTGCCGTTCGAGCTGATCGCCGACACCGAAGAGAAGATGTGCCACATGTTCGGCGTGGTCAAGAACAAGATCATGTACGGCAAGAAGGTCAAGGGCATCGAACGCAGCACCTTCCTGATTGGCGCCGACGGCCAACTCAAGCAGGAGTGGCGCGGCCTCAAGGTCCCCGGCCATGTCGAGGAAGTGCTCGCCGCCGTCAAGGCACTCAAGCAGCCGGCCTGAACCCGCTGCCGACGGCTGCCAGCCGTCACGGTGCTGGTGCATAATGGTTCGCATGCTTCAAGGCGTAGTACCCAGCTTTTTTGCCACCCCACCCTCCCTAGCCGCCCGGTGATCCTGGCGGCTTTTTGCTTTCTGGTCCGACCATGCCCCTGCCCCCCGCTCCCTCCCGCAAAGCCGCCCGCGTCCCCACCGAGGCCTTCGAGATCAAGGCCAGCCGCAAGGCCGTGGCCAGCGCCAAGACAAACGCCAGGTCCAGCGCCACCGACGAGCTCGACGCCAGCCCTGAAGTCCTGGACAGCGCCGTGCTGACAGCCACCAGTCCGGCCCCCAAGCCCGCGCGCAAGACGGCGGCACGCAAGAAATCCGCTGTCGTGGCGGATATCGTGGCTGTCTTGCCCGCAGCGGAGGTCGCGGCACCGGTGGCAGCCGAGCCGGTCACGCTGGTCGTGGCGGCAGAACCAACCGAACCGGCCGCCCCCGTCAAGCCCGTCAGATCCGCACGCCCGGTCGCGGCCAAGACCAAAGCCGGCCAGGCCAGCGCCCAGCACGCCGTCTCCGACGCGCCCCAGGCCACCCCGCGCCAGGGCCGCGCCGCCTCCTGCCTGTTCGTGCTCGACACCAATGTGCTGATGCATGACCCGATGTCGCTGTTCCGCTTCGAGGAGCACGACATCTACCTGCCGATGGTCGTGCTCGAAGAGCTCGACGGTCACAAGAAGGGCATGACCGAAGTCGCCCGCAACGCGCGCCAGGTCAGCCGCTCGCTCGACCAGCTCGCCGCCAAGAGCGGGGGCGACATCGCGCTGGGCCTGCCCCTGGCCGCCATCGGACACAAGGAAGCCACCGGCCTGCTGCTGTTCCAGACCGAGCCGCTCGACGTCACGCTGCCTGCGCTGCCGCAGGGCAAGGCCGACAACCAGATCCTCGGTGTGGTACAGGCCCTCATGAAGCGCTACCCCGAGCGCGGCGTGGTGCTGGTGTCCAAGGACATCAACATGCGCGTCAAGGCCCGCGCGCTCGGCATGCAGGCCGAGGACTACGAAAACGACAAGGTCCTGGGCGACGACGAACTGCTGTACTCGGGCGCGCTGGCGCTGCCAGCCGACTTCTGGACCCACCAGAGCAAGAAAGTCGAAAGCTGGGCCCAGGGCCCCTATACCTTCTACCGCATCAGCGGTCCAGTCGCCGAGCAGATGAACCTCAACCAGTTCGTCTACTTCGAAGCCCCTGGCGAACCCTCGCTGTACGCCCGCGTGACCGAGGTACGCGGCAAGACCGCCGTGCTGCGCACGCTCAAGGACTTCGGCCACCTCAAGCATGCCGTCTGGGGCGTGACCAGCCGCAACCGCGAGCAGAACTTCGCGCTCAACCTGCTGATGGACCCGGAAGTCGACTTCGTCACGCTGGCCGGCACGGCAGGCACCGGCAAGACGCTGATGGCGCTGGCCGCCGGCCTGACCCAGGTGCTCGACGAGCGCCGCTACACCGAAATCATCATGACCCGCGCCACCGTCAGCGTGGGCGAGGACATCGGTTTCCTGCCCGGCACCGAGGAAGAGAAGATGGGTCCCTGGATGGGCGCGCTCGACGACAACCTCGAATTCCTGGCCAAGGGTGAAGGCGGCAACGCTGGCGAATGGGGCCGCTCGGCGACCAACGAGCTGATCCGCAGCCGCATCAAGATCAAGAGCCTGAACTTCATGCGCGGGCGCACCTTCATGAACAAGTACGTGATCATCGACGAGGCGCAGAACCTGACCCCGAAGCAGATGAAGACGCTGATCACCCGCGCCGGCCCCGGCACCAAGATCATCTGCATGGGCAACCTGGCGCAGATCGACACCCCCTACCTGACCGAAGGCAGCTCGGGCCTGACCTACGCGGTCGACCGCTTCAAGGGCTGGCCGCATGGCGGCCACATCACGCTCGCGCGCGGCGAACGCTCGCGACTGGCCGACTACGCCAGCGACGTGCTCTGAACAGAGCACTCATTCCACGAAATTGCACAACCCGGGTCCCCCCGGGTTTTTTTCGCCTGGCCGGCCAGGGTCATGACTGCGATGACGGCGACCCGCGAGACCGTAGAATCACGGCTCAGAGTGACACCCATGCCACCGCAGGAAGGCCATGACAGACAGCAAGACGCAACACCCCGTCCTCGATGCGACACAAGAGACGGACTGGTTCCTCGCCTACAGCAAGCCCCAACTGGAGGATGTCGCCCTCGAGAACCTGCTCAAGCAAGGCTTCGAAGCCTGGTGCCCCAGCATCAAGAAGGTCGCCGGCAAGCGCCGCAGCCAGGCCGCAGCTCAGCTGTTCGACCAAGAGGTTCTCTTTCCGCGCTACATCTTCTTTCGCCCGGCACACGCGCGGCAGTCGATCACCACCGTGCGTTCGACGATCGGCGTGAACAACCTGGTGCGTTTCGGCATCGAATTCGCTCATCTATCGCACGCCAAGGCAGTCCAGATCGCGCGCTGGGTCCAGCAACAACAGGGCCTGGGTGCGGCCGAACTCATGGGCCTCAAGCCCGGCTCGCAGGTCAAGGTCAACGCCGGCCCGCTCAAGGGCCTGGACGCGCTGGTGCGCATGACCGCGCAGGACCGCGTCGTCGTGCTGCTGCAACTGCTGGGCAAGGACCACGAGGTCGCCATTCCTTACACCGATCTGACTCCCCGGTAAGCCCGGAGAATCCGTTCAACGCTGCGTCGCCAGCTGTTCGCTCAGCACGGCGCGCAAGCGACGGTACTGCGCCAGCAAGTCGGACTGACCATTGCGGTCATGGTCGCTCACGTCACTCATCACGCCATGGCGTACGCGCGGAATTTCACCGTAGCCATAGGCCAGGCTGTTGTCATTCTCGCCCACCTTGGTCTCAAGACCCAGCACCAGCCGGTCGGCACCGCGCACGGTGACCGGACCAACCGCATAAGCCGCCTTTGGCCCCAGAGGAAAGCTGAGGCTGAAGCCCACGAACTTGCGCTGCGCCGCCTGGGGCGTACTACCGGCATCAATCTGGCTGTCACGGTAGTAGAGCTTGAACAAGGTGTCGCCAAACCAGTGATTGGACGCCAGCCGGTAACCCTTGTCGCCCCCCAGGAAGCGGCCCGCCGTGGCCTCCAGCTGCCAGACCCCTGGCACCAGGCTCCAGCGTGCGCTGCCCAGCAAGGGATTCTGACGCTCGTGGGTCGTATCGTGCTGGAAAGCGCCAGCCGTCGCGCTCAGGCGTAGCCGACCGTCATCATTCATCCACACCGCATCGACCATGCCCCCCTTGTAGCGGCGGTCTATGTAGCCCGCGCTGGCCTGTGCCGCCACGCCATGGGGCAGCGGTTTCCACCAGCTCAACAGGCTGCTATCCAGACCCAGCTTGGGATGACGATTAGCTGCAAACGGCTCACCATCGTCATAGTCGTCAGAATGCGCCACTGGCGTCGACAGCACGCCCTGCCAGAACAGGCCCGGGGCCAGGTTCACCTCGGCGCCCACTTCCAGCGCCGCCGAATAGTCCAGCAAACCCAGCTCGGTGCCCACGTTGTAGCGCAAGCCAGGGCCGATCTCGAACTGCGGCATCCAGGCCGGGCCGCCATTGGCTCGCGCTTGCGCGTCTGATGCCTGGCGCATGCGCGCCTCGACGCCGGCCAGTCTCGGACCCAGCCCTTCACGATCACGGCTCAATTGCAGCGCCCGGCCATAGGCCAGGCCGGACTGCGGGCCCAGCTCACAGCGGGTCCAGCCCTCGCGCCAGCCCTCCAGGCAGCGTGCGCTGGTGTAGGCGTGCAGTACCGGCTCGCGCTGCCAAGTCAGGGTCAGCAGCAGCTCGTCAGCCGGGCGGCTGCCACTGGCCTCCCCCCCCTGCTGCCTGAGCCAGGCAGCCAAGGCCACCCCCATCGCCTCGATCTGGCTCTGGCGCCAGCGACGGGACTCGGCGCGCACGCTCCATAGCGCGGGCTGCATCGCCGTCGCAGCCCAATACCGCACCTCGACCTGAGCAAAACCGCGCTCGACCAGCCCCTGAGCCACCGATTCGGCCGTGGGGACCGCCACAGGCACTGTCGCCAGCTCAGCGGAAGGCGCAACAGATGCGGAGGTGTCAGCCGACAGCGGTGCCGCCGATGCCAGGGGCGCGCTGGCCTGTGTGGACACAGGTGTGGATGCCGATACCGATGCGAAAGCCGGCGCGACCCTCGGTGCCGACTCGGCCACACGGCCCAGGCTCACATTCAGGACCGCCGAGGCCTGCCAGCGCTTGAGTTCGGTGTCCTGGCTCAAGAGACGGCTCACACCCAGCTGCAACACAGCATCCCGGAACACCGGCAGGCTGTAGTGCAGGCCGGCGCGCGCGTTGCGCGAATCATGCTCGAGCGCGGCACTCCAGCGATCACTCACGCGCAGTGCCACGCTGCCAAACGGCCCATCCATCAGCGCATCAGGCGCGCGCGCGCGGCTGTAACCCAGGCTCAGATCCAGCGGGCCCCAGGTCGAGGTCGCCGCGCCATAGAGCTGCCTGAACTTGGCCGTTGGCCCCCCATAGTCCGTGAAACCCACAGCCACCCGGGTATCAAAAGGCAAGGCCATTGGCAGCTGGTACTTGCCACTCAGCGACAGGTCACGCAAACCATGGCGGCATGCTGGATCGAAGGTACTGCAGTCCACCTCCCCTTCATAAGCCAGCCGACCCACCAGTTCGAGCCCCGGAAGCAAACCGAAACCCGCATTCATGCTACCGAAATGGCCCGCTGCAATCGTGCGTTTCTGCTCCGGATTGTTGTTGCTCAGGCCAAAACTGGCGCCGCCCCAGGGCACGACATCGGCCGTCGGCGTGTTGATCGCGCCGATGTAGCCCGATGGCGAAAGCACGGCGGTCGGCCAGGGTTCGGCACCGGACCAGGCCAAAACAGGCAGCCCTGACAAAGTCAGCACAGTCACAAGCGATTTCAGCATATGAGTTGATTCATTCTGAGTGTTTTTTTCAAGCGAAAAAAGATCATTTATATGATTCATACTATGGGACAAGTGGGGCTAGAATGCGGTTCATGGAACAGCAATTTAACCACGCTGACCATGCGGTAGCCATGGAGAAGGACGTTCATGATGTCCTACCAACAGGCCATAACACCGATCAAATTTAAGCACTTATGTCCCACATATCCGGCGACAGCCAAGAGCCCCAGTTCCAGCGCAGCGCCCAAGGTCTGGGCTTGAGCCTCCTGATCGCAGCCACGCTGAGCGGATGCGCCTGGGCTCCCGGCCTGCACATGTCGGGCGCGGCCGACCAGGAAGCTGGCAGGCGCACCACCCTGCTCACGCTGTTGAACCAGCCGGCGGAAGACGACACCCCGCCACCCGGCGCGCTGACCGAGATCACGCCGCAACTCATCCGCCAGCAACGGGCCATCCAGGAAATCCACTCCGTCGAGCAGGTCAAGCACCTGTTCGGCAAACCACAGCCCTACCGAATAGGCCCGGGCGACGTACTCAACATCGTGGTCTGGGGCCACCCCGAATTCGCCATGGCTTCGGCAGCGGGCGCAACACCCGGCGGCATGGGCGCTCCCGCCTATCAGCCAGGCGTCACGGGAGCGCCCGAGACCGGCGCCACTTCCCTGGGCGGCCAGTACGTCAGCGCCGAAGGCACGATCCAGTTCCCCTATGTCGGCAGCCTGGAGGTCAAGGACCTGAGCGAAGCCGAGGCCCGCGATGCCCTGGTCAAGAAGCTGTCGCGCTACATCAAGGACCCGCAAGTCACGCTGCGCATCCAGGCCTATCGCAGCAACCGCATCTACATCGAAGGCGATGTGCGCGTTCCCGGCCTGGTCGCGCTCAACGACCTGCCGATGACCCTGCCCGAGGCACTGGCGCGCGCCGGCGGCCTGCTGCCCTCGGCCGATCGGTCGGCCATCAGCATCACGCGCGGCGACAAGACCACCGTCGTCAACCTGCAGAAGCTGACCGAGGAAAACATCAACCCCAACCAGATCCTGCTGGCTGCCGGCGACATGGTGCGGGTGCTGGGACGCGAAGACGCCAAGGTCTACGTGCTCGGCGAAGTCACCGCGCCCAGGCCAGTGCCGATGCGCTACGGCAAGCTCACGCTCAACGAGGCACTGGGCGAAGCCATCGGCATGAGCCAGATCAGCAGCGACCCGAGCCAGATCTACGTCATGCGCAACGAAAAAGGCGACCAGCCCGAGATCTACCACCTCAACGCCTCAACGCCTTACAACTACATCCTGGCCGAAGGTTTCCAGCTCAGGCCACGTGACGTGGTCTACGTCGATCCGGCATCCATCGTGCGCTGGAACCGCGTAATCAGCCTGCTGCTGCCCAGCGCCGGCGCCCTCACCACCACGCGCAGCGCCGTCAACCCGACCAATCGATGATGCGCATCCTCACGCTCTGCGTGGGCAGTGTGACCGACCGCTCCCATCGCATCCGGAAACTCAGCTGAGACATCCCACCAAATGACCTCGATTCAAGCGGCTCAAGCCCCTGTTCCCGCCGCCCCCATGGCCGAAGAAAGCAGCTTCAACCCGATCGAACTGCTCGACTTGGTGCTTGAGCAGAAATGGGTGATTGCCGCTGTCACGGCCGTCGGCCTGGCCGCCGGCTTCGTTCAATCCAAGCTGGCCGTGCCGATCTACGAAGCCAGCACCCTGATGCAGATCGAGGAACAGGGCAGCAGTCTGGGGCCGATGTTCGGCGGCGAGGGGAAAAATTCGACGGCGACCGAAATCGAGATCATGCGCTCGCGCTCAGTGATAGGCCAAGCCGTCAACAACCTGGTACTGGACCTCAGCGTGCAACCCAAGTATCTGCCGGTGGTGGGCAACTGGCTGTCGCGCATTTCCAGTCAACCCTCCAGCCCGGGTTTTCTGGGTTTCAACGGCTATGTGCATGGCAATGAAAAGCTTGAAATCGAACAACTTGAACTGCCCCCCTCTTTCATCGGCCAAAGCCTTGTCGTGCGCCTGACCGGCAAGGGCTATCTGCTGCTGCGCGAAGACGGAGGACAAATCGGCCAGGGCGAAATCGGCAAGCCGCTGAGCTTCGACTATCTTGGCGAGCGCGGCACCCTGCTGGTCAAGTCGGTCATCGGGCGGCCCGGCGCCGAGTTCATCGTCAAGCGCGAATCCCATCTGGCGGTGACCCAGGAGATCCAGAACAACCTGCGAGTCGTCGAAGTGCGCAGCGGCACCGGCATCATCACGGCGAACCTGGAAGACCCCGATCCCGCAAAAGCCGCCAAGGTGCTCAACGAGATCGCCAGCATCTTCGTCAGCAACAGCACCAAGCGCAAAGCCGCCGAAGCCGAGAAATCGGTCGAGTTCCTCGGCGAATTGCTGCCACAACTGCGCAAGGAAGTCGAAGCCAACGAAGACAAGCTCAACAAATACCGCATCGAACGCGGCATCTTCGAACTCAGCGAAGACGCCAAGGACCTGATGCAGCGAAGTGCCAGCCAACGCATCCTCCTAGTCCAACTGCAGCAAAAACGCAAGGAACTGGAAAAGCTCTACACCGATGAGCACCCGGCCATGCAGACGCTGGACAACAAGATCAAGGAATTGTCCGCCCAGATCGGCAAGATCGAATCCGCCGCCAGGAACCTTCCCGCCGTGCAGCAGGAAATGCTGACGCTCGAGCGCGAAGTCAAGATCAGCGA
Source organism: Malikia sp. (assembly GCF_028687635.1). Lineage (GTDB taxonomy): Bacteria > Pseudomonadota > Gammaproteobacteria > Burkholderiales > Burkholderiaceae_C > Malikia. Next base: position 100,238 of record NZ_JAQTZS010000005.1, read on the forward strand.
CGGCATCTACACCCGCCTGCTCGAAACCTATCACCAGCTGCGCCTGACCAAGGAAGGCAAGCTCGGCAACGTGCGCGTGGTCGACCCGGCACTCAAGCCGCAAACATCGAGCAAACCCAACCGCCCGGCCATGATAGGCATCGGCGCCGCCATCGGGCTGGCACTGGGCCTGGGCCTGGCATTCCTGCGCCACCGCCTGCGCCCCGGGATACAGCACGCCGACGAACTCGAGCAAAAACTGGGCCTCAATGTTTTCGCCACCGTCCCCTTCAGCCCGATCCAGGGCCTGCTGGCACAGGCGATCAAAGCCAAGCAACCCGGCCAGCACCTGCTGGCGCTGACCAAGCCGGACGACCCAGCGGTCGAAAGCCTGCGCAGCCTGCGCACCGCCTTGCAGTTCGCGATGCTGGATGCGCCCAACAACATCGTGCTGCTGACCAGCCCGACGCCGGGCATAGGCAAGTCCTTCACCAGCGCCAACTTCTCGACCGTGCTGGCCGCTGCCGGCAGGCGCGTGCTGCTGATCGATGCGGACATGCGCAAGGGCCATATGCACAACATCTTCGGCCAGCCGCGCGGCGTGGGCCTGAGCGAACTGATCGCTGGCAGCCAGACGCTGCAACAGGTACTCAGGCAGAACGCCACCCCCGGCCTGGATTTCATCTCCGCCGGCACCCTGCCGCCTAACCCGGCAGAGCTGCTGATGTCCCCGACCACCGTCGAACTGCTCAAAGCCTTGTCGGCCCAGTATGACGTCGTCATCATGGACACGCCGCCGGTGCTGGCGGTCTCCGACACCGCCGTGCTGGCACCGCAAGCAGGCACGGTGTTCCTGTTGGCGCGCGCCGAAGTCACCACGCTGCCCGAAATGCAGGAATCGATCAAACGACTCGAGCAGTCCGGCGCCAGCTTGCGCGGGGTGATCTTCAACGGTCTGGACCTGTCACGCCGGACCAACCGCTACGGCTACCAGTACGGCCACAAGTACGGGCGCTACCGCTACCAGTACAAGGCCTACGACTACAACTCCCCATCGACATGAACCACCCCATGCAACTTGACCATGCCACCCTCGCCATCATCGGCCTCGGCTATGTCGGACTGCCACTGGCAGTCGAGTTCGGCAGACATCGCCCAGTCATAGGCTTCGACATCAACTCGGAACGCATCGCCGAACTGCAGTCGGGCCAGGACCATACGCTGGAATGCAGCCACGATGAGCTGCAGGCCGCCAAGCAGCTGCGCTTCAGCAGCCGACTGGATGATCTGAAGGAGGCAAGAATCTTCATCGTGACCGTGCCGACTCCGGTCGGCCAGGCCAATCGGCCCCTGTTCACACCGCTGGTCAAGGCCAGCGAAACAGTGGGCAAGGTCCTGAAGGCGGGCGACGTGGTGATCTACGAATCCACTGTCTACCCCGGTGCCACCGAAGAAATCTGCGTGCCGGTGCTGGAAAAGCTCAGCGGCCTCAAGTTCAACCAGGACTTCTTCTGCGGCTACAGCCCCGAGCGCATCAACCCCGGCGACAAGGAACACCGCCTGCCCTCGATCAAGAAGGTCACCAGCGGCAGCACGCCCGAGGCTGCCGAGGCCGTCGACCAGCTCTACCGCCAGATCATCGTCGCCGGCACGCACAAGGCCAGCAGCATCAAGGTCGCGGAAGCCGCCAAGGTGATCGAGAACATCCAGCGCGACATCAACATCGCGCTGATGAACGAGCTGTCGCTGATCTTCCACAAGCTCGACATCGACACGCACGAAGTCCTCAGCGCATCGGGAACCAAATGGAACTTCCTGCCCTTCCGTCCCGGACTGGTCGGTGGCCACTGCATCGGGGTGGACCCCTACTACCTCACCTACAAGGCGCAGCAAGTCGGCTACCACCCCGAAGTCATCCTGGCCGGGCGACGCATCAACGACAGCATGGGCTCACATGTGGCTGACAAAACGGTCAAGCTCATGCTGAGCAAGGGACATGCCCCCACCGACAGCCGGGTACTGATACTGGGATTGTCGTTCAAGGAGAACTGTCCCGACGTGCGCAATACCAAGGTCATCGACATCGTCAACACCCTGCGCAGCTACCACACGGAAGTCGACATTTACGACCCCTGGATCGATATCGATGAAGCCCGCCGCGAATACGATATCGAGTGCATCAAGGAGATCCCGGCAGCAGGCCAGTACAACGCGATCGTGATCGCGGTCGCGCACCGGCAATTCATCGAACTGGGCGAGACCGGCATCCGGTCGTTCGGAGCCCCCGATTCGGTCGTGTTCGATGTCAAGGGCATCTTGCCCATGGGGACAGCGGATGGAAGACTGTAAAACCCCCATGAACCGCTTTGAACAAGTCCAGGCCGAACTGCGCCTGACCCCCAAGACCTGGCTTGTCACCGGCGTGGCCGGCTTCATCGGCAGCAACCTGCTGGAGGCCGTGCTCAAGCTCGACCAGCGCGTGGTCGGACTGGACAATTTCGCCACCGGGCATCAGCGCAACCTGGACGAAGTCCAGACCCTGGTCACGCCCGAGCAGTGGATGCGTTTTCGCTTCATCCAAGGCGACATCCGCGCGCTGGACGACTGCCACCAGGCCTGTGAAGGCGTGGACCATGTGCTGCACCAGGCCGCGCTCGGCAGCGTGCCGCGCAGCCTGGCCGACCCCATCACCACCAACTCGGCCAACATCACGGGCTTCTTGAACATGCTGGTGGCAGCGCGTGACGCCCAGGTACAAAGCTTCACCTACGCGGCCAGCAGTTCCACCTACGGCGACCACCCCGCCCTGCCCAAGGTGGAGCAAAACATCGGCAAGCCGCTGTCACCCTACGCCGTCACCAAATACGTCAACGAACTCTATGCCGACGTGTTCGCGCGCAGCTACGGCTTCAACTGCATCGGGCTGCGCTACTTCAACGTCTTTGGCAAGCGCCAGGACCCCAACGGCGCCTACGCGGCGGTCATCCCCAAGTGGACGGCGGCCATGATCGCCGGCGAAGACGTCCACATCAACGGCGACGGCCAGACCAGCCGCGACTTCTGCTTCGTCGACAACGCCGTGCAGGCCAACTTGCTGGCCGCCACCAGCACCGACCCGGCGGCGCGCAACCAAGTCTACAACGTCGCTGTCGGCGACCGTACCAGCCTGAACCAGTTGTTCGACGCACTGAAGCAGGCACTGGCCGCCAATGGCATTGCCTACGGCAAGAACGCCCTGCATCGAGACTTTCGCGCGGGCGACGTGCGGCACAGCCAGGCGGACATCGGCAAAGCCGAGCGCCTGCTGGGCTATGTGCCCAGATTCGATATCAACCGTGGAATTCTGGCGGCCATGAATTGGTACATCTCAAGAAAATAACCTGATCCAAAAATCCGGCAAAAAGTCAGCAACAAATCACTTAGACATGACAGCAAGTAGATACACATTCCTGGATGGAATTCGAGGCTTGGCTGCAATTTTTGTCGTGACAAGACATACCACTGACCTATGGGAATTCTCATTCTTTAGAAGCTATCTCGCCGTTGATCTGTTTTTTATATTGAGTGGATTTGTTATTGCAAACGCATACGAGGAAAAGTTAAGCTCCAAATCCATTTCAACAAAATCATTCATTATCATAAGATTGATTAGGTTATATCCAATTTATCTACTCTCGCTTCTGATCTGTTCGATATTGTATCTAGCAAACATCACAGACACTCAGAATTCAAGCGGAACAACATCCAACCTGATATTAAGCATTGCCCTCGCAACTGCAATGCTACCGTCGAAAATTCCTGGTTCGCCATCGCTATTCCCAATGAACGGACCATACTGGTCACTTTTCTTCGAACTCATCATCAATTTAGTTTACGCAGCAATACGACCGATTTTATCAAGAAACATTCTGGTAGCGTTGATTGCAATTTTTGGGATTTTAGTTTCTGGAGCATCCTTGCTTCGCGGAGATCTGGATGTTGGTCATACATGGGGCACTGGCTCCATCGCCGCTGGATTTTCAAGAGCAGGATTTGGAGTCTTCCTCGGGGTATTTATCTTCAGAAATATTGATTCATTTGCAATGAGGTTTCAAAGAATTAAATTTCCATGGATTGCAACGATATTAGCCATTGGAATATTGGCATCCCCATCTTTCGGACGACTTGATCCGATAATTGACATAATATCCGTAATCGCAATATTTCCCATGCTACTTATTGTTGCATCCCAGGGCAAAAGCAGCAAGGCAGAAAAAATTCTCACTACTCTAGGTTCAGCAAGCTACCCGATTTATGTACTCCACCTTCCCCTAGGGTTGATTTTCTCTTCATACCTAAAAGAACAAGGGATCCAGATAGCTCCAACTAGCGGCATCATTTTCTTAATTATACTGATACCCATTGCATTGGCATCGGAAAAAATCTACGACATCCCGGTGCGCAAATGGCTCATAAATAAATTTATCAAAAATAATCCGCATCACTCAAGCCACCCACAAAAGATAAAACAAGAAGAATCCGTCAATCTCAATTAAATATTTACACCGAGGCATTAGATAACCTAAAAACCACAGCTACCGCAACAAATAATTCATCATGCCAAATTCAATCTCACATAAAATATCCGTAATAACAATAAATCTCAACAACAAAAATGGACTGGAAAAAACCATACAAAGCATCACTAAACAAACCTATGATTATTTTGAATACATCGTAGTAGATGGACTATCCACCGATGGCAGCCTTGATGTAATAGAAGACCACAAACACAAAATAACAAAGAAAATAATAGAAAAAGACTCTGGAATATACGACGCAATGAACAAAGGAATAAGAATGGCAACAGGCGAATACTTGCTATTCATCAATAGTGGCGACTGGCTTGTGTCAGAGGACACTCTAGCGCTTCTAGTCTCTTACACGAATGATGACACCGACATCATCTACGGAAACCTTTCTTTCCACGACCCTTCCAATGGATCAGAAACCATTGGCAGCTATCCGGAAAAATTAACTTTCAAATATTTCACCCACAGATCATTACCGCATCAGGCCACCCTTATAAAGAGCATCCTATTTGAAGAAGTAGGCCTCTACGACACCTCTTACAAGATAGTCTCAGACTGGGGATTTTTTTGCCTGGCAATTTGCAAACATCAGAAATCATACAAAAAGATCCCACTGACTGTATCTAATTTCCCGCTTGATGGAATAGGATCAACCCAAGTCAATCTACGATCACAGGAAAGAAAAGACTTCCTTGAAAAGCATTTCAAATTATTCATAGATGATTATGCCACCCATAAAAATCTACTACTATCCCCCCCGGTAAGAATCATCAACAAGATATTTAAAATTGCGTAACAGCAAGATTTTGCAGTCTCATGCTTAAAAGATTCATATCAAAGATTAGATTCAACTGGCTCATTGATAAAGAGCTAAAAAGAGTCTCAGAAAGCCTGTATTTCCCCCAAAAAAACCATGCGGATGGCACTTGGGCCGTCACCATGGTTCGGAATGAATCCACTACCTTGCCTGCAATCGTCGAGCATTTTCGTCAACAAGGCATTTCGCGCGTACTGGTAGTCAACCATCTTTCCACCGATGACACTGTCGAGTCTCTCGCCCCCTTCGGTGACTTCGTTCAGATTGCCCAATACGACCATGCGGCTTATGAGCAACGGGCTGTCATGACCCTTGCTTCACGCTTTGCGACAGAATGTGGCGCAAGCTGGATCATCCCTTTCGATGCCGATGAAATCTGGTGGCCTACCCATGGAGCCACGATCGCAGAACTACTGGAATCCAGCACGGCGGACAAGATACCGGCCCCCCACTATGACTTTCTTCCGCCCAGCAATCCACTAGCAAAATTCTCCCCGAAAGCTTTTCATCTTCGTCGACTCCAACCCAACCCAATGCCCAAAACGGCTTTCCGCGCTTACCCAAAAGCGATTGTTCTGATGGGAAATCACTGGGTACAACGTCCTGGCAGCAATGGTGACGGATTGGCAGTCGCACATTACCCCTACCGGACCAAGGATCAACTTCGAAAAAAGGTGAAAGAAGGAGCTCTGGCCATAGATGCCCTGGGTAATTCGAAAGGCTTGGGTACACACTGGCAGCAGTGGAACGCCATGAGCGATGAAGACTTCGACATGTTCTGGAGTTCCATTCAATCAAGTTCCGATGTCGTGGAAGACCCGGGACTTCGCTCACTTCGTGCAGACAAGAGGCAGTCGTGAAAATTCGGGCTCTCGATTTCGTCGGTCGATTGAGCCAGCAAGGCGGCATTCAAACGGTCGTCCGTCAACTCTTGCGAGGACTCGACACAGAAGAGTTTGAAAGTCATGTTTGCACCATACGGAGTCACAGCCCGGATGAAGGACTTCCTTCCTTAGGCCAGCATCAACTGCACAGCTTGCGAATTGATGGTCCATTAAAATCATGGAACCGCTTGCTTGTGATCTTCCATTTGCGCCGTCTTATGCTTCGCGTACGTCCGGATGTGATGCATATTCATAGTGGACAAGCTTGGTACGCATTCATCGCCGGAATCGGGTTGGGCATACCCTATGTCCTGGAAATGCACTACGCCCCAGGCAGCAAGCAGGCTTCTCGTGCAATAGACTGGATCGAGCAGAAAATGGCAAGGACTTCATCCGTCCTGACGGTGGTACATTCAAGCGAGGTTAAGGAACGCACATATTCATTCCTCCCAAATCCGCCCAATCGAATGAAATTGATGCCTCTGGCGATAAATTTTTCTGACTTTAATAATTATCTAATCGCACCCCATGCGTGGCGTGAAAAAATCAACCTTCCAATAAAATCCACCCTGGTATTTTGTGCTGCCCGGCTAGTTCCAATAAAAAATTTCCGCATATTTCTTGATACAGCAAAACTTGTCATCAATGATTCCCCCGATACGATATTCGTGATCGCAGGATCTGGACCTGAGCTTACGGAACTTGAAAATCATGCGCGACAGCTAGACATAACTGGTAATGTGCATTGGCTTGGCCCACTCCACGGCAAGGAGTTGGTAGATGCCTACCATGCTGCTGACGTATTCCTCTCGACTTCTGACTACGAAGGCTTCGGCCTGACGCTGGTGGAAGCCATGGCAGCGGGCAAGCCGGTGGTCAGCACTGCGGTGGGGGGTACCGTCGATATCGTGGTCGATGGAGGAACAGGACGACTATGCCCGGCAGGTAATGCGGAGTCCTTGGCCGCTGCGGTGCTGGAACTACTGAACGATCCCGTCAAGGCCAAAACCTGGGGCCAATGCGGGCAGGAGCGGGCACGCGCACGCTTCGACCTGCCGGCATTTCAAGAAGGTTTTCAATCGATCTACAGGCAGGCTGCTGGTCGATCAGGAAAATGACACTTCACGCTCTGCGCCTGCACTGGCTCAAGACCGAACCATCCGACAGTCCCGCTGCCATGCCCTATGGCGCCCAGCATGCTGTCGTTCAGGGCGTCATCTGGACCGAATCGCCACGCTGGGCCTACCAACTTTTGAAATGGTGGCAACACTGTCGTCGTGTCAGTAACGGTCGCCTGCCACACCTGCACGGACCCACCTTGCATACGCTGGCCAGTTTGTGGCTGATCTGGCGCGCTGATGCCACGCTGGCATTGTTCGAAAGCGAAGGCCACGCCTTGGCAGCACTCAGGACTTGGCTGCCGCCACTTCGTCGCAAGCCCCTGGTCATCGTCGCCTGCTGGTTGGCCCAGGATCTGAAGACGACCACGCCAGCACGTCGCGACCGCTTGCGTCGCTTATATCGTCAAGTCACCCGGGTCGTGGTGTTTTCCCGCAACCAACGGACGATTTTGCAGGAATATCTGGGCCTGTGCGACGATCAGATCGCGGTCGTGCACTTCGGCATTGACACCGACAAAGCCGACCAACTGCTTCCCAATGAATCGGATAGCGGTGCCTGGCTCAGCGTGGGCCGCGATCTGGGCCGCGACTGGCATACCCTGGTCGATGCCATGGCCCTGACAGGCCTGCCCTGTCATGTCATCGCGAGGCCTGGCGTGCTGCCGCAAGCGCTGCCGTCCAACATCACCCCTTTGCCGGCCATGCCGGAATCCGAATACTGGCAGCGTTTGGTCTCTTGTCGCGGTCTGGTACTGGCCGTGCACGAACTGGCTTATCCCAGCGGCCAGACGGTGCTGCTGCAAGCCATGGCGCTGGGTAAACCCTGCGTGATTACGGCCACCCCTGCCCTGGCTGACTATCTGCCGTCGGACGCCGTAATGACCACACCGCCAGGCGACGCCAAGGCAATGGCCGACGCGGTACGGCGACTCGATGCTGATGAAGCATTGCGCCAGCGATTAGGGCGGGCAGCCAGAAAATTCGTGCGCCAACAATGCGATGAAAAAATGATGTGGGCCGGAATTGCCCGCGCGGTGAGAGGGGTGTCCAGATGACAGACTGGGACGTGATGCTGGTCAGCCACGAGGCCAGTCGAACCGGTGCGCCACGGGTGGCGGTCGAACTCGCCAAGGGCTTTGTGGATGCCGGCTTGCGTGTATTGGTGGTCCTGCGCTGGGATGGACCCTTGCATACCGATTTCGAATCCACTGGCGCGACGGTGGTGACAGAACCTGGTAGCCATCTGAGAGTGCTGTTGCGACGATTCAGGGCTGGCAAACGCTGGGCACTCAGTTGGGAAAATCTGATGGCGCGCTGGGCCATACGACGTTATCGTCCCGGAACCGTCTACCTGAACACGGCCTTGTCCATTGCTTACGCTGTACCGGCCATCGACATGAAACTGCCAGTCGCAGTGCATTTGCACGAAGTCGACGACTGGTTGCTCCATGCTCTGGCCCGCTACGCCCTGACACAGGAACAAGCCAAGGCCATACGGTGGGCACACTGCGCGCAGCGCAGCGCAGACTTGTTAAATGAGCGCTATCCCAAGGTACATAGCCTATTCATTCCTTCGGGGATAGATGCCGATAGGGTACGCGAAGCCGCAATCGAACCCAGCCATGAGAACCTGCCAAGGCGATACATCGTCAACTGTGCGACGGCAGATCATCGCAAGGGTGTCGATATCTGGTTGCGCTTGTGCGAGGCGCTTTACGCAACCTCGAACTGGCCCGATCTGCACTTCGTTTGGGTGGGAAAGATCACGCAAAACGACTTGATTGAGCCCTTCCGCAAACAGCAATTTTTCAAAAAGGTTCACTTTGTAGGCGAGATGGCCAACCCCCATCCGCTACTGAATCGGGCAAAAATGATGGTTTTTCCTTCCAGGCAAGACGCCTACCCTCTGGTAATCCTGGAAGCTCAAGCGCTGGGCGTTCCGGTCGTGGCATTCGACGTCGGGGACATCAAGGATCAGGTTCCGCCTCATCACTTGGTTCGCGCCGAAAACGAGTCCGAACTGCTGGCAACGGTGCTGCAGGTTTTGCATGAGCAACCACCCGCGCTGGCCTTCGACAACAGCCGTCATGGCATTGCCGTGGCACGCCAGCGTGCACTGGACTTGCTTGCCCTGACACCCAACCAAAGGATTAATGCGTGATTTCCGAAGCCAGAAAGATCCTGTCTGTCCTGCCTCCTCGCCTACGTCGCCTGCTGCTGGCTCTAGCCTTGCTGATGCTGTTGGGCACGGTAGCCGAAGTGATTTCCCTAGGGGCCATTGTTCCCTTCCTGGCCGTGCTGGTCGATCCGCAGGGTGCGGCGCGCCTTCCCATGATCGGTGCTTGGCTGTCCGCTCAGCCCTTGCTTGAGCAGCGCCTATGGGTGGGCGGGAGTTTTCTGCTGGGATTGGGCCTTGCAGCCATGATGCGGATCATCCTGCTCTCGGCCAACATCCGCTTCACCCATGCAGCGGGCTTCGCCCTGTCCCGCGCGGCTTTCGGCAAGACGTTTTCGCAGTCATACGACTGGCACACGCAACACAACAGCAGCGATCACATCGCCAATCTGGAGCGTGTCAACAGCTTCGTCGGCCGCAACATCGGCCCGATGCTGAACCTGCTGACAGCGGTAGTCCTGGGCTGCGGGATTCTGACCCTGCTGTTCCTGACGCATCCTGAGATCATGCTGGTCTTGCTGCTAGGCGTCTCTGCATTTTATGCATTGGTCGTCCATGTGACCCGGCGTCGCCTGCTGCAAAACGGACAAGCCATCAATCGTGCCGCAAGTGAAAGGGTACGCGTACTGCAGGAAAGCTTGGGGGGCATCCGCGATGTGATTCTAGACGACTCTTATGCGGTGCACCAGAAACGCTTCGAACGGGAGGAAATGGCTCTCCGTGCAGCCATGCGACAGAATGAATGGGTCAGCCAGTTGCCGCGCTACCTGCTGGAATTCATCGGCATGACCACCATCGTGGCGGTTGCCACCACAATTGCAGCCACGCAAAAGGAAGGCGCACTGACCACCTTGGGCCTCATTGCCTTCGGCAGCCAGAAACTGCTGCCGCTGGCACAGCAGATTTATTATGCCTGGGGTACGCTGAAGACCGCAGGCCCTGCACGCGCAGACGTGCTGAGAGTGTTGTCGTTGCCTGGTCGCAGCGAATCGGCCATCAAAAAAGGGCTGTCTTTCGAATCCGGAATTGAACTGTCCGATGTCACCTACGCTTACCCTGGGCACAAGAAGAAAGTGCTCAATCACATCAAGCTGCAGATTCCGCGCGGTGCCAGAATAGGTTTCGTCGGCCCGTCCGGCGGTGGAAAATCTACATTGATCGACCTCATCATGGGCCTTTTGACACCCAGTGGAGGTGAAATGCGTGTTGACGGTGTGTCCCTGACGGAGAAAAACATAGCGCAGTGGCGAAAACATGTCGCTCATGTACCGCAGAGCATCTATCTGCTTGACGCCAGCGTGCGAGAAAATATCGCTTTTGGCATTGCACCCCATGAAATCGACGAGGCCCGCATCCAGCGCTGCATCGCGATGGCGCAACTGACCGAGACCATGGCGGGCCTGCCCGAAGGCCTGGATACGGTCATTGGCGAGCGCGGCGTGCTGCTGTCCGGCGGACAGAGGCAGCGCATTGGCATAGCACGCGCGCTCTACCGCCAAGCCGACATCCTGGTGTTGGACGAAGCCACGAGTGCCCTGGATAATGCCACCGAACAACGCGTCATCAGAGCGCTGCAAGAGATCGGCCCCGGTGTCACCGTTCTGATGGTTGCGCACCGCCTGACCACATTGGCGCAATGCGATCGCATCGTTCACATTGAAAACGGGCGTATCACGCGACAGGAGAGCTACTCTGAGCTCATGGGCAGATCCGAGGAAGTCAGCCATGCAATGTCCGCGAGGTAAACCTTGAGCCTGGCCGTCATCATCGCTTCGTGCAATCGTGAGGAGCGTGCATTCGCCACGGCACAGTCCCTGCTGGATGCAGAAATGGGAGAGGTCATCATCATCGATGATGATAGTCTGGTGCCGTATCAGAGTCGAAACAGCCAGGCAGGACTTAAGCTCTTTCGACTACCGGTGAACAGCGGCCCCTCTGCCGCCAGAAACCATGGGGTTCGTAACAGCCATGCCGAATGGCTGATATTTCTCGACGATGACGACAGTCTGGAACCCTGCCTGATTGACTGGATACGGGCCCACGCGAACACTGGCCTCAACGACCTTGATCTGGTGCATTTTGGCCATAAAACAGTAGACCAGAACACCAAGGCGAGTTCTGCCATCACCCTCAGCAGCAATGAGCAACCCACCGTCCTGGCAGGATCATGGATGATGCGTCGCGCATTCTTCTTGAACCTTGGCGGCTACGAAGATCGATTGAGGTACAGCGAAAATAGTGATCTGATCGAGCGAGCCGCCCTTGCAGGTGCTAGGACGCTTCACGCCGGCTTCCCTACACTTTGCTATACGGTCGGACGCCCCAAGAGGAGAGAGGAAATGGCGGCACGCCGTGCTGAAGCCTGTGTTTTCTACCTGAGAAACAGGTCGCATTGCAACCGGAACCAGACCTTGAAAATCGGCCTGATGAACAGTTGGTGGGACAAGAATCCACTGCTTGCATTTCGACTCGTTGCTGCTTTCTTTGCGACTCGTCGCGATGCGAACCATGTCTGACGTTTTCATGCGCCCGAAAATCAAGAAAGACACCATGACGCCACTCAAAATCCTGATCGATTCTCCACTGAATTTCAGGCAGCTTCGAGCCCAGGATAACCTCCAGATCTCCCAGTGGCACAAGCTACTCCAAAGTGAACTAGGCTACGCTCACCCGGCATCTGAATTGAAAAAAAAACACTTTGGCTCTCCTCTTGGGGAATCAGTTGTCTTCGCAGCCCTGAACGAATCCGGTGACCTGATGGCGGTCAGCAGCTTCTTCAGGATGCCCGGAAACCTAAGGACGAAACAAGCAGTTTGGCAACCAGGCGATATTGTCACATCCCCCGCAGCAAGAGGAAAGGGTCTATTCGCCGAGGTCAACCAAAGAATTCTGAATGAACTATCAAGGGAAGATCTTGTCATCGGGTTTCCGAATAGTGCAGCCCTTAATCCCTGGAAAAAACTGGGTTGGCCAGTTTTGATGGAAACCATGACCGTGCGTGGATTCGGCTGGCGACCATCCAGACGCCTGAAGCTGGAAGCCTTGTCCAGCCTTTATGGCGCGAGCGACTCAGGACTGATTGCATACATCCAGCATCGCTTCAATCAGCCAGACTACAGATTTTCCGTTCACCCAGAATATTTTTTTGTGCATAGGGGGCAGCTGTGTGGCGTGTTCTCACGCCACGGTGCTGCGACTTCCCGGGCGCCCATGCCTCTAGGCTACAGAATAGTCTTGGCGCCTGCGCAAGATCGGCCCATGCTGCCTCGCTACTCACGGCCAAGCGGCCATGTGATCGGCCGCCCAGGCCAGACATATGAACAGACGCTGGTGGTGCTGAACCAGATCAGCCCTCTGGCCTTCCTTGACACGCTATGACCAAAGTCTTTCTGGCCGCACAGGCGTTAAGGATACTGGGCACTCTGCACGACTGGCTGTTTGGGACCTCGTTTCGCGTCCTCTGCTACCACACCATCAGCAATGCCCAACGTTTCAGCCAGCATCTGGCCGTTCTGAATATATCCGCGGAGGTATTGGGATTGGGACAACTGCTAACGCAGAAGGACAAGCGTTACAGTCTATCGACCAAGCCCCGGGTACTCATTACCTTTGACGATGGTGATCCGTCCGTTCTTGACCGGGCAGCACCGGTTCTCGCGTCTCATGGCATGCCGTCAGCCTTGTTCGTGGTCACAGACTGGGTTACGTCTGAAACCGAACCTTGGTGGGTGACCAGCAGCCGTGCATGGCAACATAACTCAAACCTCGAAATTCACGGGGAACGGTTTTCCAGCAACCAGGCACTTATAGCCAGACTGAAGACGCTACCCGACACTGATCGGAAAGCCTTTGTTTCAGAACATTTCTCTGCGGCTCGCCCAGCCAGGAATCCCGAATGGAGCGAATTGAGTGCAGCGATGAAGCAGGGCATGGAGATCGGCGCACACAGCGCCAGCCACCCTTGTTTGGACATGTGCTCGCCAGAGCAGGTGCAGCGCGAGGTCAGCAGCAGCATCGCTACGGTACAGAAACGACTTGGCCTTGCACAGGTAGCCTTTGCCTTGCCCAACGGCAATGGCAATCCAGATGCCTTGCAGGCGGCGGCCGATTTCCAGGCCTCCTCTGTTCTGCTGTTCGACCATCGCACCATGCCAGCCTCACGGCTCAATGTCAGCATGCCCTTGATCTCGCGACTTCGCATAGATGACTACGCCTCGGTCTGGCGCTTCGTCTTTATCGCCTCGGGCTGGCACAGCCGCATCTATCACCTCATTCGTCGCGACACCCAGTCGCGCACACTCTAGAACAACTGACAACCGTGAAAATCTGCTTGCTGATTGATGGTCTCGGCCCGGGTGGAGCCGAACGCTCGACCGCACATCTCTCCGTTTGGCTAAAGAAGCATGGGCACGATGTCCACGTCGCCATGCTCCACGATCGACGCCCTGGCTTTGCCGATGAAGTCGTCAGCCAAGGAATACCGATGATTTACCTAGGAAATACTTGGTGGCAGCGGTTTTATGGGCTAAAGAAGTTGTTAACCAACGGCGATTTCGACTTATTGCACAGTTGCCTCCTTTCCAGCGACCTGTTAATGCGTATCGTCTCGCTTTTGTCGTGGGGCCATAGGTGGAATCTTTCATTCAGCATCGTCAGCAACTCATATGGATCGCATCGATACAAAGATGCATCAATCAAGCCTTGGAAGCTGCGTGTCGTGCAATGGATAGATGCGATTTCCCTTAAGCTGTCATCACCTTTGGCTCATGCCGTCACCCAATCGGCCAAGCTAAACGCCATCGAACATTTAGGAATAAATCCTGGTTATGTCACTGTCGTATACCGCGGCAGACCAGAGGTCCTACCAGTCGAGTCCCGCCAAAAGTACCGCCAGATACTGAATTTACGTGCGGAAGCACGGGTTTTTGTCCATGTGGGCCGACAGGAGTATGCAAAAAACCACATCGGCTTGATCGCCGCATTCGAGCAGGTCTGGCAAAAACACCCGGTGGCACGACTGCTGCTAGTCGGCCGTGAAGGCAACACCAGCGCCGAGGTTCAGCAACGACTTGGAGTCAGTCCGGCGCGCGATGCCATCCTGTGCCTGGGTCACCGCAGTGACGTGTCTGAGCTGCTGCGCTGTGCCGATGTCTTTGTGCTGCCTTCCCACTACGAGGGCCTGAGTGGCGCCATGATCGAGGCCATGGAGGCTGGGCTGCCGGTGATCTGCTCCGACCTCGACGGCTTGCGCGAAGGCTGCGAGCCCGATCGCAGCGCACTGCTCTGCGACCCCAAGCGTCCCGAGACCGTTGCCGCCGCCATGAATCGGATGCTGGATGAACCGGATCTGGCCCAGCGCCTGGGGGCCCGGGGTCGCGAGATATTCTTGCAGCGCTTCACGCTCGAGGCATCCTGCCAGGGCATGCTGGCATTCTTTGAATCTGTCGTCGCCAAGAGCAGTCGTGCAGGTCATACAGCTCATTAACCACCGCGAACGGCGTGGCGCTGAACTGTTTGCCGCCCGCCTGGCGGAAGAACTGCCCCGCCACGGCGAGCCTGCGGCACCCGTTGATGTGCAACTGGTCGCCTTGGCAGAGGGTCGCGGGGAATTGCCCGTTGATGCCTGCCTGCTGCAAGGCCGCTCGCTGTCGCTGCCACGCTGTCTGCTGGCGGCGACCCGCCTGGCAGCTCGCTTGGCCGCATTGCCGGCTAGCGAATCTCTGATCCTGCAGGCCAATGCCGGTCGCACCCTGTGGGTCGCGGTATTCACCGCCTGGCTGCTGCGCTTGCGCGGTCGCCACGCCGCCATCGTCTACAGACAGGCCAGCCTGGCCTCGCCTTGGCTACGCGATCGCAGAGTCGTCACTGCCGTGCAGGATTTCTTTCTGAATCGCTGCCAGGCGGTTGCCTCGATTGCGCAGGCTTGCGCGGACGACCTGCGTTCCATGCACCCCGGCTTGCTGCCTCCCATCGAAGTCATTCCCAATATCGTACCGCTCGTCTCGGGTGACGTCAGACCGTGGCACGAACGCCCCCAGGTGCTGCTGATGGTAGGCGCCTTCACGCCGGAAAAGGACCATGGCCTGGCCCTACAGGCTGTTGGCCCCTTGCTGGCCAGGAATCCTGCATTACTCCTATTTTTTCTAGGGGATGGACCAGAAAGAATTAGATGGAATAGCGTGTTAGCATCCTATTCATGGGCATCGCAAGTAGCATTTGTTGGCAATGTATCGGCGGACACCGTGGCTGAACACATGCAGCGCGCGCGCGCCTTGGTCCTGAGCAGCCGCATTGAAGGCCAGCCCGGTGTCATCGTCGAGGCACTGGGCGCCGGCCTGCCGGTCGTGGCTACCGGCGTCGGTGGCGTGCCCGAACTGCTGGCCGACAACCGCGGCATGTCAGTAGCTGCGGGCGATGCCGATGCATTGCGCGCAGCGCTCGACCGGGTGCTGGCGGGCGAGCTGCCCGACCTGCATGCGGCGCGCGACTATGCCAGCCAGACTTTTTCCCCAGCTGTCGTGGCCGCTCAGTTCGCCCAACTCTATCGAAGGCTTGCCGCTTGCTGATACTGCTTTTTTCCCTGACCTTGCTGGTGGCACTGGCCTTCGGCATGCGCTATCCGACGATCCGGGGCGTCATGCTGACGGCCTGGGCCGTGCGGATGCTGCTGCTGCTGATCCACCATCAGATCTTCGTGCTGCTGCCTGGGCGCGGCGACGCCAGAACCTTTTTCATGGAGGCGCAGAACTTTTCCCGCTTGGGCTTCGACGGTGCACTGGCTGAATTCACCGTCACGCACAGCACCGGTTTCAGCGCCCTGATGGGGGCCATGCTGTCGCTGTTCGGCAACTCCATCCTGGTGATGGAACTGATCAACATCAGCATGGGCTTGGCAATCGTGGCCCTGGCCTATCGCCTGGCGCTCAACTGCGGTGCCGACAGAGGGCAAGCCAAACGGGCCGCACTGATCATGGCCCTGGTGCCTTCGACCGCGCAATATTCGATCGTGGCGCTGCGCGAGATGATCCTGGTGCTGCCCTTCATGCTAGGCTTGGTCGCCTTGACTGCCCAGCGCAGTCACGCCACCGCCACGGGCATGTTGCTGTTCACGTTCTGGTGCAGCGTGGCGGCCATGTTCCATGGCGGCATGATCGTCGGCATTGGCGGGCTGGGGGCTGGTGTCTTTGTGTTCCAGATGTTCGCGAGCCGCCTTCCGGGCCAGCCCAGGCCCAACATGATCTGGAACCTGGTGCTGCTGGCCTTGTTCTTGGCCTTGGTCAGCATGGCCGGAGGCTTGGTTGGCGAAGTCGGTCTGAACAAGGTGAGCGAGGTCGGCAGCGGCAATCTGGTCAACCAGCTCAACACCGCTTCGCTACAGGCAGCAAGAGGCGGCTCTGCCTACTTGCAGGATTTCGCCGTTGAGGGCTACGGCGATGTGGCGGCCAGCGTGCCGCTGCGCCTGCTCTACTTCTTCTTCTCGCCACTGCCTTGGGACATCCGATCGGCGGGGCATGTGCTGGGTTTTCTGGATGTGCTGCTGTACGCCTTCTGTTTCCGGGAATTGTGGCGCACCTACAAGGCCAACGCCTTGTCCCCCAAGGTGCTGATGGTGCTCGGCGTGGTGATGACCATTGCGCTGGCTTACGCCTTCGGCTCCAGCAACGCGGGCACAGCCATCCGCCACCGCGCCAAGTTCAGTTATGCTCTGGTCGCCATCGCCTACGCCGCGCGCACCGCGCGCTACCAACAAGCCGTGCTGTCTGGCCAGAACCCAGGCTTGTGGATCCGGCGCCCCCAGCAACCACAACGCGACTCCCGGAGCACGGCATGAGCCTGGGCCGTCAGCTCAAGTCCCTGGCCTGGCATGGCGTCAAGGCCTTCAGTGCCATGGCACCCTCGCCGTCGCGGCGTTCTTCGGTGACGGTGTTCACGCTGCACCGCCTGATACCCGATGCCTGCAGCGAACTCGAGGTCACCCCGGCACAGGCGGAATCCTGGCTACGCAGCATCACCGCGCGCTATCGTGTCTTGCACGGCTCGGAGTTCCTGTCTCCTGCACCAGATGATCGTCCATTCGCACTGATCACGGTCGACGACGCCTTCAGCGATGCACACGACCACCTCTGGCCGCTGCTGCAGCGCTTGCAACTTCCAGTCGTGCTCTTCGTTCCCACCCACTTCATCGACACCGGGGAGCCCCCCGTCAGCTTTGCTGTCGAGCGCAGCCGCTACAGGCCCTGCAGCTGGGAGCAACTGCGCGCGATGGCCGCCTCGCCCTGGATCACCCTGGGAGCACACTCGCATGCCCACAGCGAAGCGCCAACCCAGCGCACGGCCGAACTGGCCGCCGACACCGAGGCGGCGCTGGCCCGCTTCACCGCCGAAGGCCTGCCGCGCCCTCACCTGTACGCCTACCCAAGGGGCAAGTTCACTGCCGAGGCGGCCAGCGTGCTCGGCAACTACTTTGACGCCGGGTTTGCCGGCCTGCCACATCACAGCCTCCCGGGTGACCTGGCGCGCATGGCCTGGCCCCGTGTCCCCTTGCGCGGCAGCGATGCTGGTTTCTGGGGCGAGAGAAAAATAAGAAACGGCATCAGCCACGAAGAATACTGGGTGGAACGCATCAAAGGGAGGCTCAAATGATCATGCGCGAACTGAGTGAACCGGACCAGCCGGCGCTGCTGGAACTGGCCACCGAATCCCTGGGCGAAGGCCCTCAAGGCTCGCGCCAGGCGGACTGGTGGAGCTGGAAGCATGTCGACAACCCCTTCGGGCGCAGCCTGGTACTGGGTGCGTTCGAGGATGACCAGCTGATCGGCCTGCGCGCGTTCATGCGCTGGCGCCTGGTCGATGCAAAGGGTCGTCGCTGGGCCTGCGCGCGCGCGGTCGACACCGCCACCCATCCGGCCCACCAGGGCAAGGGCATCTTCAGCAAGCTGACGCTGGAAGGCCTGGAATACCTGCGTGCCGACGGCACCGACATCGTGTTCAACACGCCCAATGGCAAGAGCGGCCCGGGCTACCGCAAGATGGGCTGGCTGGCTGTTGCCCCCCTGTCAGCGGGCATTCGTCCCAACGGCCTGACTGGCGCGTTGCAACTGTCACTGCGAGCGGCCGGCAAGCCGGTCCAGGATTTACCTCTGCCGCCTGCCGCCGACTGGTCGGTTTTCGATCACGGCGACTGGGCCGAGCTCGCCAAGGCCTGGAAAGCCCCGGGTCTCGGCACCGACTGGAGCCCGGAGACTCTGGCCTGGAGGCTGTCGGCATGCCCGGTGGCCAGCTACCATCCCGTCATCGTCAAGGACAAGCTGCTGGGTGCCGTTCGCGTGCACAGCCGCAAGGGCTTGCGTGAAGGCGTCTTGTCGCTGGCACCGGGACTGCATTTATCGCAAGCCGTGCGCTCCATGCCTCCGTCCGTGCGCCAGGGCGTCGATTACTGGGTGTGGCGCCCCACCCACAGTGCTGCCCGCTGGCCCGAACTGCTGCAAGGCGGAAGCCTGCCGATACCGAAACCGGTGCTGCACCTGCATTCACGCGAGGTCAACAGCCCGGTGCCTACGGCCGAGCAATGGCATCTGCGTTTCTCTGACCTGGAGTTGTTGTGACAGGCAAGGTCTATCGACCCGACATAGACGGCCTGCGCGCCGTGGCCGTGGTGTCGGTCATCCTGTTCCACGCTGGCGTCTCCTGGGCGGGCGGCGGCTTCGTCGGCGTGGATGTGTTTTTCGTGATCTCGGGCTACCTGGTCGGAGGCATCGTGCTTTCCGGTCTGGCTCGCGGCGATTTTTCGTTCCGGCATTTCTTCGAGCGCCGCTTCCGCCGCATCGTGCCGCCGCTGCTGCTCACCATAGCCTTGTGCCTGCCGTTCGCCTGGTTCTGGATGATGCCGGACCCGTTCCAGAACTTCGGCCAGAGCATGGTGGCCGCCACGCTGTCGGCCAGCAACCTGCTGTTCGAAAGAACCATCAACTATTTCTCGCCTGGCGTGGACGAGATGCCCTTGGTCCACACCTGGTCCCTGGGGGTGGAGGAGCAGTTCTACCTCAGCTTTCCGCTGCTGGCCTGGCTGCTGTACCGGTGGGGACGCAATGGCAAGCAGCGGTTGGCGGATGCGGTACTCCTGATCGTGATGATGGCATCGCTGGCCTACGCGATCTGGCTCACGCGCAAGCCCGAGCTCGCCAGCTTCTACCTGCCGCTGCAACGCTTCTGGGAGTTGCTGATCGGCACGCTCTGCGCCAAGTGGACGGCGGGCCGCTTGACAGGGAACCGTCCCCAACGCGAACTGCTCGCTGCCGCTTCGCTGGGGCTGCTGCTGTGGGCTATCCTGGGCTTGGACGAACACACCCCATGGCCTGGCCCATGGGCACTGCTGCCGGTGCTGGCAACAGCCGTGCTGCTGGTGACGGCACCCGGCACCCTAGTGGGCAATGTACTGTCCTCAGCGCCACTGGTCTGGATCGGCCTGCTCTCTTACGGGCTTTACCTCTTGCATCAGCCGGTCATGGCTTTCGCGCGGCAGCGCTTGCTCGATGCACCCAGCCCTGGGTTGCTGCTGGCCCTCATGCTACCCACGGTGGTGCTGGCACGCCTGTCCCTGGTGCGCTTCGAGCAACCGGTACGAAATACCCAACGAGTGCTGATCAAGCCCTTGTTATGGATTTGTGGTGTCGTGGCTGCATTGTTGACAGCGACTGGCCTGCTGCTTCACAAGACAGACGGTCTGCCGCAGCGACTCACGCCACAGGAACGCGCCTGGCTAAGCTACGCAGGGGACGGCGTGACCAGACTGACCAGAACCAGCCATGAAGTAGGTGGAGTGCGCATCGGCCGGTTCAGCGACAACATTGGCGCCAATACTCCCCTGCACCGCTTCGCTTGGTGGGGAGATTCGCATGCCGACATGCTCAATCATGGCATCCAACAAGTCTTCCCGGCTTCCACTTGGGGGGCGCATTACATCCGTTTCGACGACTGCAAGAACATCCCGACCCTGATGGCACCGCAAGCCGATTTTGCCGATTGGAAACGCTGCGAGAACTTCTTTTCCCGTGATTTCGGCCCATTCCTGCGCGACAAGCAGATCGATTCCGTCGTGGTGTCGCTGCGCTGGAGTTATGGCTTGTCAATCATGGGAGCAAAAGACGAATCTAAATGTCTTTTCGACAACACAGTCGGTGGTCGCGAAACTACGCGCTGCCCGCTCAAAGTCGGCGTCACCCAAGACAACCGGCGTGGTCACGACAGAAGCCATAAGGCCGAAGCCCTGCAGACCTGGCTGAGCTGGCTGGACGGACTGGGCGTACCCGTAGTGCTTGTAGCACCAATCCCTGAAGTCGGCTGGCATGTACCCGAGCAAATGATCAAGCGGTCACGCTACGGTGGCGGCCCGGTTCAGACCCCCTATTCCGCTTATGTGAAGCGGCATTCCTGGGTACTGGAGCAGTTCGAGTCGGCAGTGCGCAAGCACCCCAATCTGCGTTTGATGCCGGTATCCGACCTCTTCTGCGACACCCGACCCGATGGCTGGTGCCGCGCCGAGGCCGGCGAGCAGCCGCTGTACTTCGACGACGACCATTTGAACGAGCGTGGTGGCTTGCTGGTGGCAGGTCGGCTCCTTGAAACCCTGGACGGCCTTGCTGTCGCCAAAAAGCCTTTATGAGATTGTTGCTGTTGATCAAGGGCCTGGGGCTGGGTGGCGCAGAGCAGCATGTGCTCCAGCTTGCTGTCGCCATGCGCGACCGTGGCCATGCCGTTTGCGTCGCCTACCTGCTGCCGCACAAGGGCGAGTTGAGTGCTGCATTGACTGCCGAGGGCATAGAAACCGTCTGCTGGGGCAGCGGTGGCGGCCCCTGGTGGCGCTCGGCATGGCGCCGGGCCTGGCAAGACCTGCATTCCTTCCAACCGGATACGGTCCACGCCCACCTGCCGGTGACCGGCATGCTGGCGCGCCTGTTCAAGCCCTTGCTGGGCTACCGCCTGGTCTATACCGAGCACATCACCTATCCCCTGCTGCACCCCTTGACGCGTCTGCTGCACCGGGCGAGCTGGTGGCTGGACGACGCTGCGGTCAGCTGCTCCCAAGGCGTCGCGGACAGCCTGCCGCGCGCCAGTCTGGTCGTGGACAACGGCATAGCCGCCAGCCTGCCGACCCGCGCTACGGTTACCATGCGTGTGGCGCTCGGAATCCCCTCCGACGCCAGGATTCTGCTTTGCGTCGCCAACTTACGGCCACAGAAGAACCACCCCCTGCTGCTGCGCGCCTTCGATCGCGCCAGCCAGACGAAGCACATGAACGACTGGCATATCGTCCTGGTGGGCCAGGACGCGAGCGAGCGCCCGACCTGCGAGGCGCTGGCAGCCAGCCTGGACAGCCTCGCCCGCATTCACTTCGCCGGCAAGCGCATCGAGGCCGCCGCCTGGATGGGCGAGGCCGATGCCTTTGTGCTCTCCTCCGACGAGGAAGGTTTGCCCTTGGCCTTGCTAGAGGCCATGCGCGCGGGCCTGCCGGCCGTGGTCACCGCCGTCGGCGGCATGCCCCAGGTGGTCACGCCGGAGACCGGCATCGTCGTGCCGCGCGGTGACGAGGCCGCATTGGCCACCGCACTGCAACGCTTGGCCAGCGACGAAGCGCTGCGCACACAAATGGGCTCGGCGGCGCGCCTGCGCTTCACGAGGCATTACACGCAGGATGCCATGCTGGATCAGCTAGAACGCCTGTACGAGGAGAAAAACTGATGTGTGGCCTGGCGGGAGCGCTCTCACTTAGCGGCATCACTTCACCCGAGGTGCTGCAGGCCATGGCCCAACGGCTGCATCACCGTGGCCCTGATGACCAGGGCCTCTGGTCCGATGAGATGGCAGGGATCGCCCTGGTTCACGCGCGCCTAGCCATCCAGGACCTGAGTGCGGCCGGCGCCCAGCCCATGCATTCGGCCTGCAGGCGCTACGTCATCGCCTTCAATGGCGAGGTCTACAACCACCAGGATTTGCGCAAGCGGCTGGAGAGCGAAGGGCGCGCGCCGGTCTGGCGCGGCCACTCCGATACCGAAACTCTGCTGGCCGCCATGTCGGCCTGGGGACTGGTGGCCACGCTGAAGGCAGCCGAAGGCATGTGGGCCATGGCGCTGTGGGACCGGCAGACCAGGACGCTGCAACTGGCGCGCGACCGTGCCGGCGAGAAGCCGCTGTACTGGGGCTGGCAGGGACAGGGAACTGCCCGCACCTTGCTGTTCGGATCCGAGCTCAAGGCCTTGGTCGCACATCCCTCCTGCGAGCGTCGCATCGACCGCAATGCGCTCACGGCCCTGTTCCGCTACAAGAACCTGCCAGCGCCGCTATCGATCTACCAGGGCATGCACAAACTGCGCCCGGGCCAGATCTTGACCGTCACGCGCGCACGAGCCGAGCCGGTGCTGACGTCCTACTGGTCGGTCACCGAACGTGTTCGGCACGCGCTGGCTCATCCTTTCCTTGGCGACTTTTCCGCGGCAGTGAACGCGACCGAATCGGCCTTGATGGCTGCCGTCCAGGCCCAGCAGCTGAGCGATGTGCCGCTCGGCGCCTTCCTGTCCGGCGGCGTGGATTCGTCCCTGGTCGTGGCCTTGCTGCAGGCTCAGAGCCAGCGGCCCGTGCGCACCTTCACCATAGGCTTCGAGGCTGCAGGCTTTGATGAGTCGCCGCATGCCGAGGCCGTGGCACGGCACCTGGGCACCGATCACAGCAGCTGGCGGATCAGCGACAGGGAGGCGCGCGAGGTCATCCCAGAGCTGCCCTCGATCTGGTGCGAACCCTTTGCGGACTCGTCGCAGATCCCCACCTTGCTGGTGTCGCGCGTGGCGCGTCGTCATGTCACCGTGGCACTGAGCGGCGACGCTGGCGACGAACTATTTGCCGGCTACAACCGCTACGCGCTGACCCACAGCCTTTGGCACAAACTGTCCCGCCTGCCACGCCCC
This sequence comes from Malikia sp., assembly GCF_028687635.1. Classification (GTDB taxonomy): domain Bacteria; phylum Pseudomonadota; class Gammaproteobacteria; order Burkholderiales; family Burkholderiaceae_C; genus Malikia. The sequence continues at coordinate 123,744 of NZ_JAQTZS010000005.1, forward strand.
TTGCGCAAGCTGATGGCTGCCACGCTGACAGCGGTGCCACCCGCACGCTGGACCGCGCTGGGGCAGTGGCTGCCCGGTGGCGCACCACTTTCACAACTGGGCGACAAGCTGCACAAGGCCGCTGGCGTGCTGACCGCCGCTGATGTGGCCGAACTGCACCGTCGGCTGCTTTGTCACTGGCCTGATCCCGCTGCATTGGTACTGGGAGCACGGGAGCCGCGCACCGTGTTCGACGAAACGGCAGACGCCTTGAGCGGCATGCCCGACATCCTTAGCATGCAGGCTCTGGACTTTGCCGGCTACCTGTCGGACGACATCCTGGCCAAGGTCGATCGCGCCGCCATGGCCACCAGCCTGGAAACCCGGGTGCCCTTCCTACACAACGGCGTGATGGAGCTGGCCTGGTCGATGCCGACCGCCTACCACCTGCAGCAGGGGCAGTCCAAGGCCTTGCTGCGCCAGGTGCTGTATCGACATGTGCCACGTGAACTGATCGAGCGCCCGAAGATGGGATTTGGCGTGCCGCTGGCTCAATGGCTGCGCGGCCCCTTGCGCGCCTGGGCTGAGGAATTGCTCAATGAGTCCCGCATGAAAGTCGACGGCTACCTGAATCACATCCCGGTGCGTGCCGCCTGGCAGGAACACCTGAGCGGCAAGCGCAACCATGCTTATCGACTGTGGGATGTACTGATGTTTCAGGCATGGCTCAGGAAAACCCAATAATTATCGCAAACCTGTCACTAAAAAGTGCAATCTCCGCCGGAATTAAAATCTTCCAAATGGAAATCAATAAATCAAGGATTGCAGTGAATAAAATAAAATTAAGTGCGTTAATTTTTACAACCGCACTCTCCTACTTATATTTCACCGGATCAGTCGACAACTCACTGACTGCATCCGACACGGCTGCCATCAAAAAGCTCAATATAGGAAATCAATGCTCGGATACATCCACGTTCAACAAAGAAATTTATTGCATCAAGGAAATCCAATCATCCTTGCAAGCAACCGTGGCCGACTACAGGTGTCCAACGTTAGGGACAAAAATTGAGCCCATGGAGTTTCTACAGCGAGGATATGGATGCTGCTACGACCGTGCCAGATTCATCGAAAAAACCCTGCGCTCACATGGATTCAAAACTCGCCATGTTGCCATTTTTCACAAGCACGAAAATTATGGAATCCTCAGTATTTTCGTGAGGAAGATTGCCTCGCATGCCGCATCCGAAGTCTTGACGAAAAAAGGCTGGATGGGCGTTGACAGCAACGAGCAGTTCATCCTGCTCACAAAATCGGGAAATCCGCTCACCTACAGCAAATTCCAGGAAATAATAGAGCAAATCGCCGAACCCAAACCGCAAGCTACATTATTTCAACATAAGTTGATTTTCATATACGGGCTTTACTCTCGACACGGCATGTTTCATGGCTGGAAAATACCCGCTCCTGAGTTCGTCCTTAGCGAATTACGGTACAACTTCATGCCAAACTAACGCCACAACACCATAGATCCAAACTCGTCATCTATTTTTTGCAAAACCCTATCTGAAGATATCATATCTTGCGAATAATCATTATTGCAAGCTTCGCAGACTCGCTGCTGTCCTTCAGAGGAGCGCTGCTGCGAGCCATCTCGGACGCAGGACATGAAATTCATGTTGCAGCACCTGGCCTATCGGGCAAGAAAAATACGATCAAGACTCTTGCATCTTGGGGAATTACTGCACACGAAGCCCGAATCAGCCGTACCGGAACGAATCCACTGCACGACTTGCACACACTATTGACTTTACTAATACTGATAAGAAACGTGAAACCTGATGTAGTATTATCCTACACTGCCAAACCAGTCATCTATGGGACCTTGGCCGCTGCTTTGGCAGCCGTTCCAAAACGTTTTTCTCTTATTACAGGTCTGGGCTATGCCTTCACGGGACAAGCTCGTGGTTTGCGCGCCGGAATCAAGGCCGTATTAATGATGCTGTACCGCTCGGCACTGGCACGTTCATCGCTTACATTTTTCCAGAATCCCGACGATCTCGCACTGTTCCGGCAATTGGATTTGCTGCCAGCGGGTGCCCAGACAAGGATCATCAACGGCTCAGGCATCGACGTGGAAAGCTTCAATCTGTCACCAATGCCCCCAGCTCAGTCATTGACCTTCCTGCTGATTGCGCGCCTGCTGGGCGACAAGGGAGTACGCGAATATGCCAAAGCAGCCAAAGCACTGCGCAAGCTGCACCCGAATATTCGTTGCCAGCTGGTCGGCTGGATTGACGGAAATCCTGACGCCATCTCTCAGGTTGAACTCGATGACTGGGTGGCCTCAGGTGACATTGAGTTTCTGGGACGTCTCAGCGACGTTCGCCCAGCGATTTCGGGCTGTCACGTCTATGTCCTTCCCAGCTACCGTGAGGGCACCCCACGGACCGTGCTTGAGGCCATGGCCATGGGTCGCCCCATCATCACTACCGACGCGCCCGGCTGCCGTCAAACCGTGATGGATGGCGACAATGGATTCCTGGTCCCGGTACGGTCTGCTCAAGCCTTGGAGCAAGCCATGTCGCGTTTTATCGAATCTCCCGATCTGCTCGCACGCATGGGGCGTCGGTCACGCGAGATAGCCGAGGACAAGTTCGATGTGCACAAGGTCAACCAAGTGATGATGCAGGAAATGGGCCTGATATGAAGCGTTTTTTTGACCTCTCATTGTCATTACTAGGACTTCTGTCTCTTGGTGTACCATTATTGATACTAACCTGTCTGGTCCGAAGCAAGTTGGGCAGTCCGGTTCTTTTCCACCAGCTGCGCCCTGGCATGAACGGAAAACCCTTCGAGATGGTCAAGTTCCGCACCATGACCGACGAGCGCGGCCCGGACGGAGCACTGCTGCCCGATGCCATGCGCCTGACACCCTTCGGTCGCTTCCTGCGGGCCAGCAGCCTGGACGAACTACCAGAACTCTGGAACGTACTGAAAGGTGACATGAGCCTGGTCGGCCCCAGGCCCTTGCTAATGGAATACTTGCCGCTCTATTCGCCGGAACAGGCGCGCCGCCATGAGGTTCGCCCGGGCGTGACAGGCTGGGCCCAGGTCAATGGTCGCAATGCACTGGGCTGGGAAGACAAATTCAATCTCGACCTGTGGTACGTCGACAATCAATCCCTGTCGCTGGACATCAGAATCCTCTGGTTGACTGTCAGGAAGGTACTGATTCGTGAAGGCATCAGTGCGGCGGGAGAAGCGACCATGAGCAAGTTCACAGGCAACCAACCATGAAACAACTGGCATTGCTGGGCGCCAGCGGTCACGGCAAGGTCATAGCCGATGCGGCCTTGCTGTCAAGCTGGAAATCCGTGACCTTTTTCGATGACATTTGGCCTGCTGCGAGATGGAACGGACACTGGGCGGTTGAAGGCAATACAGCCACCCTGCTCGCCCGACTGGCCAATTTCGATGGCGTGATCGTCGCCATTGGCAACTGCAAGACCCGTTGGGAAAAGCAGCAATTCTTGCAGGCTGCTGGTGCCAATATCGCGAGAGTCATCCATCCTGCCGCGATAGTCAGTGCCTATGCCAGCATAGGTGCTGGCAGCGTCATCATGGCAGGTGCTGTGGTCAACGTAGACGCCGTGCTGGGCAATGCCTGCATTGTCAACACAGGCGCCACGGTGGATCATGACTGCAAGCTAGCCAATAGCGTGCATATCAGCCCTGGGGCACATCTGTCTGGCAATGTCCAAGTAGGTGACTGCAGCTGGATCGGCGTGGGTGCCGCCGTGCGGCAGGGCGTCGTCATTGGCGACCATGTCATGGTGGGTGCAGGCGCAGTGGTAGTCAAACCCGTCGCGAACGGCATGACCGTGGTGGGCTCGCCTGCCATGCCGTTGGCACGACGCTGATATGGGCAGCAAACAAACATCGGATCGATTTTTAACGAGTGTAATCTTCATGCTGAACACACCCTTCTCCCCCTGGCCCAGCTTCACCGCCGAAGAAGCCACCGCCGTGCAGCAGGTGCTGTTGTCCAACAAGGTCAACTACTGGACTGGCACCGAGTGCCGCGAATTCGAAAAGGAATTCGCCGCCTGGGCGGGCACCCACCATGCGGTAGCGTTGAGCAACGGCACCCTGGCGCTGGACCTGGCGCTCAAGGGCCTGGGAATCGGAGCGGGCGATGAGGTGGTGGTGACGCCCCGCACCTTCATCGCCTCAATTTCCTGCGTGGTGATGGCTGGCGCCACGCCGGTGTTTGCCGACGTGGATCGCGACAGCGGCAACCTCAGCGCGGCCACGATTGCCAAGGTGCTGACGCCGCGCACCAAGGCCGTGATCTGCGTGCATCTGGCCGGCTGGTCTTGCGACATGGACCCCATCATGGCGCTGGCCGAACAGCACGGCATGAAGGTGATCGAGGACTGCGCCCAGGCACACGGCGCCCGCTACAAGGGACGCAGCGTGGGCTGCATCGGCCATGTGGGTGCCTGGAGCTTCTGTCAGGACAAGATCATGAGCACCGGTGGCGAAGGCGGAATGGTCACCACCAACGACGAAGCCCTGTGGCGCGCGATGTGGAGCCACAAGGACCACGGCAAGAGCTACGAGGCCGTTTATGAGCGCCAGCCCGCACCGGGCTTTCGCTGGCTGCACGAGAGTTTCGGCACCAACTGGCGCATGCTGGAGATGCAAGCAGCCATCGGCCGCATTCAACTGCGACGCATGGCAGACTGGACCGCGTGTCGACACAGCAACGTGAACGCCTTGAGCGCTGCGCTCGCGCCCTTTGCCGGACCGAAAGGACCTGTACGCCTGCCCGCGCTGGCTTGCGGTGATGGCTGCGCGTCCTTGGGGACGGGCCAGATCTGCTCTGCTGGCTGCGTCCACGCACAGTACAAGTTCTACGCCTATGTGCGCCCGGAAAACCTGGCCTCGGGCTGGAGCCGTGACCGCATCGTCGAGGCGATCAACGCGGCCGGGGTGCCCTGCTACCAAGGCAGTTGCTCGGAAGTCTACCGGGAGAAAGCCTTCGATGGCACGGGCTGGCGTCCAGACTTGCCGCTACCTGTGGCCCGGGAACTGGGCGCAACCAGTGTGATGTTCCTGGTTCATCCCACGTTGACGGAGCAGGAAATACGAAAGACCTGCGAAGTGATCGGGGCGGTACTCGAACAGGCTGCGGCCCGCACGGAACTCACCTGAGAACATGAGCATTTATCTCAACAAGATCCTTCCGGTATTGCTGCTTCCCACCGGCATCTTGCTTGTGCTGCTGATCATGGCTTTGCTGCTCAAGCACCGCTGGCCACTGATAGCGGCGCTGCTGCTGGTCTGGATCGGCAGCACCCCCGCTTTGAGTGAGCACCTGCAGCGCTGGCTTGAAAACGGCGCCATCCGGGTGCCAGCCACCGAGATGCCTGCGGCAGACGCCATCGTGGTGCTGAGCGAAGGCCGGGTGGTCGCACCTGGGCCGGCCAGGATCAGCGAGTGGACAGACGGCGACCGTTTCTGGGGCGGGATCGAACTCTACCGTGCCGGCAAGGCGCCGCTGCTGTTTTTCACCGGCGGCTGGGCACCCTGGCTCTCCAGTGCCAGGCTCGAAGGCGAGATCCTGACGCAAGCGGCATTCGCCCAAGGGGTGCCCGCTGCCGCCATCCGTACGACCGGTCGCGTGACCAATACAGCCGAGGAAGCGCGAGCCGTAGCAGAGATGCTGGCAAGCCACAACATGGGCAAGCCAGATCGCAAGCCTGTCGTGCTACTGGTGACTTCCGCCTATCACATGCCGCGTGCACGCAGACAGTTTGAAAGCGCTGGCCTGAGCGTTCTTCCCTTTCCGGTTGACTTCCAGGTAGGGCAGGAGCGGGAGTTCAGCGTCATAAGTCTGCTCCCCAGCGCCCAGGCATGGGCCAGGACGGAGTCTGCCTGGCGGGAGTTGATCGGGCGTGGCTACTACGCGTTGAGCACATCCGCCCGGCCACCCTCCCCTTGAGGGATACCGCCCGTCGCAACCACAGCGACGAACCAGGTACCCGGGTTCCGGCATCTTTCATACACCTAGTCAGATAAGTATTTTTAACATATAAAACACGTGACATTAAGGAGAATGGGTCTAGAATAACGAGCAAATGGCCAGGGAGGCCGGAAGCCGTGAAATGATAAAAACCATCGTAGCACCTCTACTAGCCCTGCCACGGCCAGCCAAACGACTGCTGGCCTTGGCGCTGGATGCAGCTCTGTGCGCCTTCACGCTCTGGCTGGCATTGAGCTTGCGCCTGGAGCAACCTGCCAGTTGGTCATCGATTTATGGCTGGGTCCTGCTCTCATCGATACTTTTCGCGCTGCCGCTTTTCGTTGTTCACGGTTTTTACCGGGCCATATTCCGCTACGCCGGCTGGTATGCCATGGTGGCCGTGACCCGCGCCGTAGGGTTATATGGCCTGTTGTTCGCGGGGCTCTACACATTGGTCGGCGTCACGGGATTACCTCGCTCGATTGGGGTTTCGCAACCCTTGCTGATGCTGGTGACGGTTGGCGGCAGCCGGGTCTTGGTGCGGCACTGGCTGGGTGGCAATTACCGCAAGGCCTTGGAAATGGGCAAGGCACCTGGCGTGCTGATTTACGGTGCCGGCTGTGCAGGTCGGCAGCTGGCCATGGCATTGGGCGATGCCAGCAAGCCGCAGCGCCTGCTGGGCTTTCTGGACGATGACCCGAAGCTGCAAGGCCACCACGTCAACGGCTGGACAGTCTATGCCCCGTCCGGGCTGCCTGAGCTGGTCAGCAAGCTGAACGTGACGGATGTACTGCTGGCTGTGCCCAGCATGAGTACCCAGCGCAGGTTGGAGGTGCTGGAGCAATTGCGCCCACTTCCTGTACACGTGCGCACCCTGCCCGGGGTCGAAGATTTGGCGACGGGTCGTGTGCAGTTGGGGGACATTCAGGAGCTCGACATCAACGACCTGCTGGGTCGTGCGCCCGTCGAGCCCCAGCACGAACTGATGGACCGCAACAATCGCGACAAGGTGGTGCTGGTGACGGGTGCTGGCGGCAGCATAGGCAGCGAGCTATGCCGCCAACTCCTACACTGTGCACCGCGACAACTTCTACTGATCGAGCGCGGAGAATTTGAACTTTATCATATTCACCATGAATTGATGGATATAAAAAAAGAGCATGGGATGCTGGTCGAAATCGTACCCTTGCTGGCTTCAGTGGGTTCGCGCAGGCGCATCCAGGAGATCATGGATACTTGGCGGCCGCACACCATCTATCACGCGGCCGCTTACAAGCATGTACCGCTGGTGGAGCACAACCCAGCCGAGGGTGTCTACAACAACACCTGGGGCACCTGGGTCACGGCACTGGCAGCCGCGCAGGCAGGGGTGCGCAACTTTGTGCTGATCAGCACGGACAAGGCGGTGCGCCCGACCAACATCATGGGCGCCAGCAAGCGCCTGGCCGAGATGGTGCTGCAAGCGATGGCTGACCGGGCCGCGACTTTGTGCACCGCCGATCGACCAGGCACCTGTTTTTCAATGGTGCGATTCGGCAACGTGCTGGGATCGAGCGGGTCGGTGGTTCCGCTGTTCCGCGAACAGATACGCAAGGGCGGGCCGATCACGCTGACGCACCGCGACATCAACCGCTTTTTCATGACCATACCGGAGGCGGCACAGCTGGTGATACAGGCAGGTGCGATGGCCAAGGGCGGGGAGGTCTTTGTGCTCGACATGGGCAAGCCAGTGCGCATATACGACTTGGCACGCCGCATGGTGGAGCTGTCAGGCCTGCGACTGCGCGACGAGCATTGCCCGGACGGCGACATCGAGATCCAGATCACCGGCTTGCGTCCTGGCGAGAAGCTCTACGAGGAACTGCTGATAGGAGACAACCCGGAGCCCACGCAGCACCCATGCATCATGAAGGCGCACGAGGACTTCATCCCCATGGCTCAGATGGAAGCTGGATTGAACATCCTGCGCCGCGCCATGGACAGCAATGACGTGAAGACCATCAAGGGCATGCTGCGCATGCTGGTGCATGGCTACCAGCCCGGCGGCATGGTGGTCGATCTGGTGTGTCTGGAGCAAGACCGCATATCCGAGCGTCTTGCGGCCTGAATCCAGGCCAGGAACTCGACCCAACCACAGACCCCCATGGAGAAATTCATCATGACAATTAGCATGAAATCCAATATCGCGGCGACCTTGCCTCGGGCCGGCACCATCAAGCTGCCTGCCACACCGCGCGAGCTCTGGATCTGGCTGGCCGCCATCGTGGTCATCAACCATCTGGTTCTGGCCTACCGCATGCAGTCCATCGACTTCGTCGTGCTGGCGGCTCTGACCTGGGGCGGCGCCCTGCTCTGTATCGAGGACAGGCTGCCCGACCTCAAACCTGAGCCCAGCCACCTGAGCCTGGTACTGGGCGGTTTGCTGCTTGTCGCCTGCTTCTGGCGTAGCGCGCAAGTTTTTCACCCTGAACCTGTCATCCACCTACTGGCGCTACCGCAGGCAGTCGGTCTGGCGTTGCTGCTGGTGCCGATCCGACAGCTGCTGCGATTTGTCGCACCCTTGATCGTGGCGGGCATGCTGGTCGTGGAACTGCTGCTGCCCGAACTGATTCCCCTCAAGGCGCTGAGCCGGCTCACCGCCCAGGTTTCGGGCGGAATGCTGAACCTGACGGGATTTGAAGCCATAGTCGCCGCTCAACAAATCTGGTTGCCCAATGGCGGTGTCCACGTCAACAACGCCTGTGCCGGACGGGAAATCATCACCCAGCTGATCTGCGTCGCGACCATCTTCTTGCTGGCCTTTCCGCTGAAACAGAAAGGCTGGCGGGTCACCATGCTGCTGCTGGCACCCCTGATGGCCATACTCGTCAATGCGGCACGCATAGCCCTGCTGGCCTGGATCAACGCGAGCGAGCTGGCAAAAAAGGACTACTGGTTCAAGTTCATGCACGAGGACGACGGCTCGCTGATCTTCGGCGCCATCAGCGTATCGCTTTTCGCCTGGAGCTACCTCAAATTGCTGGACCGGCAACTCGTCAAGAAAGAGGCCCAAGATGCCTGAGTCGATCAGCACTCGCAGCCTTCAATTGGCCTTTGGCGGGCTCCTGCTGCTGGCCATTGCTGCGGCAGCTTACACAGGAGTCCTGAGCAAGACCCCGGCGGCGATTGAGCCAACCTTGGGCAACTTGTTCCTGCCTGGTTTCAAGCTAGATCCCTTGCCCGGATTAGAACCCGCCAGAGAGAGACATCATGCGAACAGCACGCAATATCGCTGGAGCGCAGCACAGACGGTGCCAGGTCAGGCCCCGTTCCAGTTGGAAGCGGTCGTGGTGCACAGCAGCACGAGCGGCGAACTGGAAATCAATCAACTGGTGCGCAACGCGGGGCTTGCTGCGGCCGAGCATGAGGTGCAGACCTTGAGGGCTGACTCAGGCCAAGCGGATGAGGAAGTTGCCATCGCAGAAACCGGCAGCGACTGGGTGCTGCGAACCTGCATCACACCCAAGGGGCGCGCATTGGTTACGGGCTTGAAGAATACCCTTCACGCAGAGCGGACCACCGGTGCCAAAGCCAAGGCCTTGCAGGCACTCGGCCTGCAAGACAACATTCGCTGGGAATGTCTACTGGTTTCGATCAACCTCCCCAAGGGTGAAAGCAGTCAAGCGGCCTTGCTTGCGGCCTGGAAGGACGTGAAAACACCACTTTTCTCCTGGAAAAAATCAGCTCAGCCGTAAGCTGCGTGGATGAATTCCAGACGGCATAACGACAAAGTATCAAGAAGACACATGGGAGGAAATCACAGAAAATGTCACACACTCAATTGAACAAGCCCGTGCTTGCGGCCTGCATGACGCTGATTGCCTTGACAGGCCTGAGTCCTGCTGCCAACGCCGAGCCAGAGAAGGCCCAGGAGATCCCAGCCGTGGCCCCCCCCATCGTAGCCGTGGTTAACGGGGTTGAGATCACGAGCAAGGAACTCGACTACCTGTACGCCCGCACCTCCCCTCCCAATCTGCCAGCTGAAGTGGTCTTGGCGCGCAAGCGTGCCATCTTGACCGAACTCATCAGCAGCGAGGCGCTGGCACAGAAAGCCATCGAGGTAGAGCTGGACAAGACGCCAGAATTCGCCATGGAAATGGCGATTGCCAAGCGATCAGCGCTCGCGGAAAAAGTCGAGCGCCAGATCGTGCGCAAGGGTCCCCAAGTCACGCCACAAAATGCCTTGGACTACATCAACACCAACCCGGGAATGTTTACCGAACGCCAGTTGCTGACACTGGAACGCCTGGACCTGATCAAAACGGACGAGGGACTGCTGGACAAACTGGACAAGGCCAGTGACAACGGTGCCGGCTTGCAGCGGCTCGAGAAGCTCGCACAGGAATCGCGCGCGGAGACAAAACGCCAGGTGTTCAACAGCTACAGCGACCGCATGGAGCCTCAACTGCTCAAGGTCATGCTGGCCAAGCCCTACAAGCCAGTCGTTATCAAATTCAATGACGACAAGACCCGGAGCAGTGTGTTTTATGTCCACTCCGCAGTACCCGCCCCGCTGACGGGACAACAGGCTCTACGGGCAGCCGGCCTGGCACTCATGTCGAAACAGGCTCAGTCGACAAGGCAGCAAGGCAGGCAAGCCATCGTCGGCGCGGCCAAGGTCTCCTTTTACGGCGAGTTTGCAGGCACGAAGTTGCAGTCCACAACAGCAGACGGTGAAGACTTGAAGATGGCTCAACTTTTTACCAAGCCGGTCAGCTTCCAGCGCAAGCTGGCTATCGCTGGTGGGCTGACTGCCGCCGCTACCCTGCTGGTGCTGACCCTGTTGACGGCCTCACGTTACTGGAGAAGCAGCACGGGCGACCCGAAAGGGCCTGGCACATTGCGGCAGACGCTGCAGGCCATGCCGCTGATGGGTCGCTTGTTCGGAAAACCTCTCGCTGCGGATGAACTGGCTAAGGTGCTGGCCGCCAGCTCAGCACGCCACCGTGATGAACCAGCCAGCTGGTATGGCAAGCTGCTGGTACTGGCGGGCCTGGCGGGTGGCTCGGCCATGCTGTTGATCCAGATTTCAGGGGCTTGGCATCGTCTACAGCCGTGGCAGATCGCAACAGTGCTGACCGCAGGCTTGTTCGCTGGCGCCTTGTTCGGCCTGATCTATGTACGAAGCAGCCTGCGCGACATCAAACGCGAACGCCGCTGGATTCCCGTGTCTGTGACCAGCGCTCTCCTGATGGGGGTATCAGCGGCAGGCATTGCAATCAACTGATAAGTTAGACCGTTGAAGTTTTCCGAGCTTGAGGTTTATGCAAGCTGTTGATTTTACTAATCTTTAAGAGCTTGAAGCTAGGAAAACATCGGCCGCTCAACTTACGGATCACATGAAATTCTGAGAGAATGGCGGCGAAAGCAGCGACGAGGATGCGTGATGAAGGTGCTCGATGAGCCCACTCGAGACGGCCTGACCCAGCTGAACTTGTGGAGCAACCTGCCGCCCGAGGTCACGGCTCAACAGATTGCCGACCTGTACCGCCGCCGCTGGCGCATCGAAGGTCTGTTCGGACGGCTCGAATCGGTGCTGCATAGCGAAATCCGCACGCTGGGCCATCCACGCGCGGCGCTGCTGGGCTTTGCCACGGCGGTGCTGGCCTACAACGTGTTGTCTCTGCTCAAGCGCTGCATCGAACAGGCTCACCGCGAGCAGGCTCCCGAGCTGGAGGTCTCGACCTATCACCTGGCAGTCGATGTCGTGAGCGACTACAAAGGCATGCTCATTGCGCTACCGCCTTCGGCGTGGTCTTCGTGGTCCGAAGCCAGCCCGGAGCACATGGCTGATTATTTGCTGCATCTGGCCCGGTTCGTCTCGCCGCGCAGCGTCGCCACCTCCAAGCGAGGCCCCAAGAAACCCAAGCCCAAGGGCTGCATCGTGACGATCGATGCGATCGGCTGCCAAAAGGACATTGCCGCGCAGATCGTGGCCGCCGGCGGCGACTATGTGCTGGCGGTCAAGGACAACCAGGGCGGGCTGAGCGAGGCGGTGCAGGACTTCTTCGATGAAGGACAGCGCAGCGGCTTTGGCGACACGCCGCTCGACTGCGTCGAGACGGTGGAGAAGGACCATGGCCGGCTGGAGACGCGCCGCTACACCTGGATCCCGCGCCTGGACTGGATGGAGCGCCCGCTGCGCAGTCAGTGGAAGAAGCTCGCCGGCGTGGGTCTGGTCGAGCGCCGGCGTGAGATCGCGGGCAAGGTCAGCGTCGAGCGCTCGTTCTACATCGGCTCCCAGGGCGTCGACTCGGCCCAGACCCAGGCCAAAGCCGCACGCGGGCACTGGGGGGTGGAAAACCAGTTGCACTGGGTGCTCGACGTGGTGTTTCGCGAGGACGACTGTCGGGTACGGCGTGGACATGCGGCGCGCAACTTCTCGGCGTTGCGCAAGTTCGCGCTGTCCTTGTTGCGCCAGGACACCCAGTACCCCAAGCGCAGCCTCAACAGCCGGAGTCAAACCGCTGACCGCAATGCCAGCTACCGCGCGTCTCTGCTCGGGCTACAGCCCCGGGAGTAAGTGCGATTGCCCCGCTTGATGATGCCTGCCGATGCCAGATGCCGCCAGGCGCAGGCAAGAAAAAAGCCCCTGATTTAAGGGGCTTGCTGGGGTTTTCTGCCTGGCGCCGCCAGTCAGTGCCAGATGCTAGATCATTCCCACTCGATCGTCGCCGGCGGCTTGGAGCTCACATCGTAGGTGACGCGGTTGATGCCACGCACTTCGTTGATGATCCGGCCCGAAACCCGCTTGAGCAGGCTATAGGGCAGTTCGGCCCAGTCGGCGGTCATGAAGTCGCTGGTGCAGACCGCGCGCAGCGCCACGACATAGTCGTAGGTGCGGCCGTCACCCATCACGCCCACGCTCTTGACCGGCAGGAAGACGGTGAAGGCCTGGCTGGTCAGGTCGTACCAGCTCTTGCCACTGACCGAGTCGATGGTCGAGCGCAGCTCCTCGATGAAGATCGCGTCGGCGCGCTGCAGCAGCTTGGCGTACTCGGGCTTGACCTCGCCCAGGATGCGCACACCCAGGCCCGGACCCGGGAAGGGGTGGCGATACACCATTTCGTGCGGCAGGCCAAGCGCCACGCCGAGCTCGCGCACCTCGTCCTTGAACAGGTCGCGCAGCGGCTCCAGCAGCTTGAGGCCAAGCTGCTCGGGCAGGCCGCCGACGTTGTGGTGGCTCTTGATGGTGACGGCCTTCTTGCTCTTGGCGCCGCCCGACTCGATCACGTCGGGGTAGATCGTGCCCTGGGCCAGGAAGGTCGCACCCTTGGCGCCATTGCCGGCGGCCTTGAGCTTGGCGGCCTCGGCCTTGAAGACGTCGACGAACAGTCCGCCGATGATCTTGCGTTTCTGCTCCGGGTCGGTGACGCCGGCCAGCTGGCCAAGGAACAGTTCGCTGGCGTCGACACGGATGACCTTGGCGTTGAGTTTTCCCTCGAACATCTCCATCACCATGTCGCCTTCGTTGAGGCGCAGCAGGCCGTGGTCGACGAAAACGCAGGTCAGCTGGTCGCCGATGGCGCGGTGGATAAGCGCCGCCGCGACGGATGAATCGACGCCGCCCGACAGGCCGAGGATGACTTCCTCGTCACCGACCTGCTCGCGGATCTTCTGGACCGCTTCGGCGACATGATCGCGCATGACCCAGTCAGGGTTAGTACCGCAGATGTCGAGCACGAAGCGCTCCAGCATCGCCCTGCCCTGCACGGTGTGCGTGACTTCGGGGTGGAACTGCACGGCGTAGTAGCGGCGCGCCTCGTCGGCCATGCCGGCGATCGGGCAGCTCGGGGTGCTGGCCATGAGCTTGAAGCCCGTCGGCAGCTCGGTGACCTTGTCGCCGTGGCTCATCCAGACCTTGAGCATGCCGTGACCCTCGGGGGTCGTGAAGTCGGCGATGTCCTTCAACAATGCGGTGTGACCATGGGCGCGCACCTCGGCATAGCCGAACTCGCGCTGGTGGCCGCTCTCGACCTTGCCGCCGAGCTGCTGCGCCATGGTCTGCATGCCGTAGCAGATGCCCAGCACCGGCACGCCGAGCTCGAACACCGCCGCGGGCGCGGCGTCGGTCGACTCCTCGTAGACGCTGGCATGGCTGCCCGACAGGATCACGCCCTTGAGCTGGCCATCGGCGGCGTACTGGCGCACCCAGTCGTCGCTGACGTCGCAGGGATGGACTTCGCAATAGACATGGGCCTCGCGCACGCGGCGCGCGATCAACTGGGTGACCTGGGAGCCGAAGTCGAGGATGAGGATCTTCTGGTGTTGCATGGCGTGGTAAGGATTGAGCGCTGCAAGAAAAGCGAAAAGGCCGTCCAGACTGGACGGCCCCCTGGGGCCAGTTCAGTCGGCCCGGTCAGTCGGCGCGATAGTTCGGCGCTTCCTTGGTGATCTGCACGTCGTGGACATGGCTCTCGCGGATGCCGGCCGAGGTGATCTCGACGAACTCGGCCTTGTCGTGCATCTCGGCGATGGTGGCGCAACCGCAGTAGCCCATCGAGGCACGGATGCCGCCAGCCATCTGGAAGATGATCGACACCACCGAGCCCTTGTAGGGCACGCGGCCTTCGATGCCTTCGGGCACCAGCTTGTCGGCGTTCGGGTTGCCGGTGCTCGATTCCTGGAAGTAGCGGTCGGCGCTGCCCTGCTGCATGGCACCGATCGAGCCCATGCCGCGGTAGCTCTTGTAGCTGCGGCCCTGGAACAGCACGATCTCGCCCGGCGCCTCTTCGGTGCCGGCGAACATGCCGCCCATCATGACGGTGTTGGCGCCGGCAGCCAGTGCCTTGGCGATGTCGCCCGAGTAGCGGATGCCGCCGTCACCGATCAGCGGCACGCCGGTGCCCTTGAGCGCGGTCGCGACGCTGTCGATCGCCATGATCTGCGGCACGCCCACACCGGCGACGATGCGGGTGGTGCAGATCGAACCCGGGCCGATGCCGACCTTGACGCCGTCGGCGCCGGCCTCGACCAGCGCCAGGGCAGCGGCGCCAGTGGCGATGTTGCCGCCGATGACCTGCACCTGCGGGTAGTTCTGCTTGACCCAGCGCACGCGATCGATCACGCCCTTGCTGTGACCATGCGCGGTGTCGACCACGATGGCGTCCACGCCGGCCTTGACCAGCAGCTCGACGCGCTCCTCGGTGCCGGCACCGACACCGACGGCGGCACCGACGATCAGGCGGCCCGACGGGTCGCGCGCCGCGTTCGGGAAGTTGAGCTGCTTGGTGATATCCTTGACCGTGATCAGGCCCTTGAGCTCGTAGCTGTCGTTGACCACCAGCAGGCGCTCGAGCTTGTGCTTGTTGAGCAAGGCCTTGGCCGCCTCGGGCGTGGTGCCATCGGGCACGGTGATCAGACGCTCCTTGGGCGTCATGATCTCGCGCACCGGCAGGTCATAGCGGGTCTCGAAGCGCAGGTCGCGCCCCGTGACAATGCCGACCACCTTGCCGCCTTCGACCACCGGGAAGCCGGACACGCCGAGTTCCTCCGACAGCTGCATCACCTGGTAGATGCTGGTGTCTGGGGTGATGACGACCGGGTCGCGCAGCAGGCCGGACTCGTAGCGCTTGACCTTGGCCACCTGAGCCGCCTGCTCCTGGGCAGTCAGGTTCTTGTGCACGATGCCGATGCCACCCTCTTGCGCGATGGCGATCGCCAGTCGTGCTTCGGTCACGGTGTCCATCGCGGCGGACACCAGTGGCAGGTTCAGGGTGATGTCTCGCGTGAACTGGGTCGCGAGCGAAGTGTCCTTGGGCAGGACCTGGGAGTAGGCCGGCACCAGCAACACGTCGTCGAAGGTGAGGGCTTTACCGAGTAGGCGCATTTGTAAGGCTCCAAAAGCGTTATTGTACTGGCGCTAAACTGTACCATCCGCACAAAGACGGATCCAGGGAGGACGGTATGAAGGAATTTTCTTCGCTTCGCAACACCAATCGCGCGGGACCGCCTGGCGGCAAGCGGGCCTGGCTGGTGCTGGCGGCGAGTTGCTGTCTGGCTGCCAGCCCGCTGGCACGGGCCGATTCCGGCTGGCTGTGGCTGGACAGCAGCGGGCACAAGGTCTACAGCGACATGCCGCCCCCGCCCTCGGTGAGGTCCAGGAACATCCTGCGCCGACCAAACGCCGACATGACCACGCCGCTTCCGCTGTCGGCGGCAGAACCAGCCAACGCCGCTGCGAGAGCTCAAGCCCCTGCTGGCCAGAATGGTACCGCCTCAAGCCTCGACCGGCCCGCCACGCCAAGCGCGGCGCTGTCGGATGCCGAGCTGCGAACCGCGGTCGACAAACGCAATGCCGAGATCCGGCTGCAGAACTGCCGGCAGGCGCGCGAGGCGCTGACGACGCTGAGCTCGGAGCTGCCGCTGATCACGACCGACGCCCAAGGCGAGCCGGTGGCACTCAGCGACGAGGCACGCGCCACCGAGATCCGTCGCCTGCGCCAGGCCGAACAGGACAACTGCAGGCCAAAGGCGGCCGCTCAGTAACCCCACTTGGCGCCTGGGCGGCGCTGCGCGAACAGACCCGCCGTCTTGGCACCCTGGAACTTGAAACGCTCGCGCCGGGCCACCTTGGGGTCAACGCGCAGCGGGCGCCAAAACTCGACGCGGTCGCGCTCGCGCAAGACCGCCTCGCGCGGCGCCTTGCGTCCCCAGATGCCGCAGCTGACCGATGCCTCGCAGCCCAGTTCAGGATGCGGGTCGAGCCAGCCGCTCAGGCGCAAGGCGTCATCCAACGTGCTGCCGGTGGGCAGTTCGAGTTCGCGCTCAAGCACTTGGCGCGCTGCCGGCGAGTAGACCAGGGTGACCTTCATGCTTCAGGCTTCGCCATAGACCTGGTCGGCGCGCTTGACGAAGGCATCGACCAGGCTGCCGGCGATCTTGTCGAACACCGGCCCGACCAGCGACTCCAGCGTGCGGCTCGAGAAGGCATAGTTGAGGGTGAACAGGATCTTGCAGGCCTTTTGCTCCGGGCCGCCCAGCGGGATGAACTCCCAGGTGCCGTCCAGCTGCGAAAACGGCCCATCGACCAGCTCCAGCTTGATGCTGCGCCCCTCGACATGGGTGTTGCGGGTGGTGAAACTCTTCCTGATGCCGCTGATGGACATGCCGACGCGGGCGACGACGACCTCGCCCTGCTCCTCGAGCACAGCGCCTTCGTTGCACCAGGGCAAGAATTCGGGATAACGGGACACATCGGCCACCAACGCGAACATTTCGGACGCGCCGTGCCAGAGCAATACAGTTTTGTTTACGCTTTTCATACAATCGCCGATCGCCCCGGCATTGTATGGGTCCGAGGCACCCCCATTTGAGCAGCATGGCTACAAACAAGAAATCCACCGCCGCGAGCGACTCGCGCATCGCCGACAACAAGAAGGCCGTCTTCAACTACCACATCGAGGAGCGGTACGAGTGCGGCATGGTGCTCGAAGGCTGGGAGGTCAAGGCCCTGCGCGAGGGCAAGGTCCAGCTGACCGACGGCTATGTGCTGATCCGCGAGGGCGAGCTGTTCCTGATCGGCTGCCAGGTCAACCCGCTGCGCGGCTCCTCGGCCTTCGTGAGCACCGACAGCGCCCGCATCAAGAAGCTGCTGCTGCACCGCGAGGAGATCAAGCGCCTGGTCGGCAAGGTCGAACAGAAGGGCTACACCCTGGTGCCGCTCAACCTGCATTGGAAGAACGGACGGGTCAAGTGCGAGATCGCGCTGGCCAAGGGCAAGGCCGAGCACGACAAGCGCGACACGATCAAGGAACGCGAAGGCAAGCGCGAGGTCGAGCGCGCGCTCAAGAGCCGCAACCGCTGAACGCGGACCAGCCCCTTGGACGGCATCGGACCACCGATGCCACCACAGGAGGCAGGAACCCGGTCGGGGTGCGCTGCACAGCAGCACGCCCCGGCCGGTAGAGGACCATCAACCGCGGCTGGCGCGCTTGCGGTCGTTTTCCTTCAGGTGGCGCTTGCGCAGACGCACCGACTTCGGGGTGATCTCGACCAGCTCGTCGTCCTCGATGAACTCGACGCCGTATTCCAGCGTCAGGTCGATCGGCGGCGTGATCTTGACGGCATCTTCCTTGCCCGAGACGCGGAAGTTGGTCAGCTGCTTGGTGCGGGTCGCGTTGACGATCAGGTCGTTGTCGCGGCTGTGGATGCCGACGATCATGCCTTCGTACACCGGATCATTGGCCTTGACGAACATGCGACCACGGTCGTCGAGCTTGCCCAGCGCGTAGGTGAAGATCTCGCCATCGTCCATCGAGATCAGCACGCCGTTCTTGCGGCCGGCGATGTCGCCCTTGTGCGGCTCGTAGCTGTCGAAGATGTTGGAGATCAGGCCGGAACCACGGGTCAGGTTGAGGAACTCGTTGGTGAAGCCGATCAGGCCACGCGCCGGGATGCGGTATTCGAGGCGCACGCGGCCACGGCCGTCCGGCTCCATGTTGACCAGCTCGCCCTTGCGCTCGCCGAGGGCCTGCATCACGCCACCCTGGTGGGTTTCCTCGATGTCGGCGGTCACCAGCTCGATCGGCTCGCACTTGACGCCGTCGATGTCACGGAACACCACGCGCGGCTTGGAAACGGCCAGCTCATAGCCTTCGCGGCGCATGTTTTCCAGCAGGATGGTCAGGTGCAGTTCACCCCGGCCCATCACTTCGAAGATGCCGTCTTCGTCGGTCTCGCTGACGCGCAGCGCGACGTTGTGCTGGAGTTCCTTTTGCAGGCGGTCCCAGATCTGGCGACTGGTGACGAACTTGCCTTCGCGACCGGCCAGCGGGCTGGTGTTGACGCAGAAGTTCATGGTCAGGGTCGGCTCGTCGACCTTGAGCATCGGCAGCGGAGCCGGGGTGGCCGGATCGGTGATGGTGACGCCGATGCCGATGTCGCCCAGGCCGTTGACCAGCACGATGTTGCCCGGACCGGCTTCGGTCACCTGGACCCGGTCCAGACCCTGGAAGGTCAGCACCTGGTTGACGCGGCCCTTGACGGACTTGCCGTCCGGACCTTCCATCACGACCACGTCCATGCCGGGCTTGATGGTGCCCTGGCTGATGCGGCCGACGCCGATGCGACCGACGAAGGTCGAGAAGTCCAGCGCCGAGACCTGCAGCTGCAGCGGTGCGGCCGGATCACCCTTCTGGGCCGGCACATGCTTGAGGATGGTGTTGAACAGGGCCGACATGTCGGGGCCCCACTGCTCGCCCGGAGCGCCCTCTTCCAGCGAGGTCCAGCCGTTGATGCCCGAGGCGTAGACGACGGGGAAGTCGAGCTGCTCGTCGGTCGCGCCGAGCTTGTCGAACAGGTCGAAAGCGGCGTTGACGACCTTGTCGGGGTTGGCGCCCGGCTTGTCGACCTTGTTGACGACCAGGATCGGACGCAGGCCCAGGGCCAGTGCCTTCTTGGTCACGAAGCGGGTCTGCGGCATCGGACCTTCCTGGGCATCGATCAGCAGCACCACGCCGTCGACCATCGACAGCGCGCGCTCGACTTCGCCACCGAAGTCCGCGTGGCCGGGGGTATCGACGATGTTGATGTGGGTGCCTTCCCAGCTGACCGCGCAGTTCTTGGCCAGGATGGTGATGCCGCGCTCGCGTTCGATGGCGTTGTTGTCCATCACGGTATCGACGACTTTTTCGTGTTCGGCGAAGGTGCCGGATTGACGCAGCAGTTGGTCAACCATGGTGGTCTTGCCGTGGTCGACGTGGGCGATGATGGCGATGTTGCGAATCGGGGTGCTCATGATTGGCTCTCCAGGATTTGTTGAATTTCGATAGGGCTCAACAGACGCCCTGGGATCAGTTCGCCGGCCTCGACCTGGGCGGTGCCCAGCAAGGCGGCAGGATGATCGGCATAAACGGCGACCTGCGCGGCATCGGGCCAGGGGCCGCGACGGCGCATGCCGCTGAGGAAACGGCCTGCATTTTGCTCGTCGAGCGTGACGCGCTCATGGCGAGCCAGCAGGCGGTCGACCGGCAGCAGGGCGCTCAGGCGCTCGCTATCGGCCATGGATTCGATGGATTCGATCGAAATGCACTGTGAAAGTTCAAATTCGCCCGTTTGGGTGCGGCGCAGCGCCGACAGGTGAGCCCCGCAGCCCAGCGCCCGGCCGATGTCCTCGGCCAGGGTGCGGACGTAAGTGCCCTTGCTGCAGAGCACCTGCAATTCGAGTTCGATCTGCTCGCCCTGCCCCTCTGTCTGCGGCAGCAGGCGCAGCGACAGCTCGCGAATCACGATCTGGCGCGGCTCGCGCTCGACTTCGATACCGGCGCGGGCGTACTCGTAGAGCGCCTTGCCGTCCTTCTTGAGCGCGCTGTACATCGGCGGCAGCTGGCTGATCGGACCCGTGAAGCGGACCGCCAGCGCGTGCAGCCTGTCTGGTGTCAGCAGATCGAGGTCCACCGCGACGGTCGAGCTGATCTCGCCCTCCAGGTCACCGGTGCTGGTCGTGGCGCCCAGGCGCAGCACGGCCGTGTAGCCCTTGTCGGCGTCGAGATGCAGCTGGCTGAACTTGGTCGCCGCGCCGAAGCACAGCGGCAGCACGCCAGTGGCCAGCGGATCGAGGGTGCCGGTATGTCCGGCCTTCTCGGCCCGCAGCAGCCACTTGACCTTCTGCAAGGCCTGGTTGCTGGAGAGACCGATGGGCTTGTCGAGCAGCACCACCCCGTGCACGGGGCGACGCTGCACCCGTGCGCGAGGTGCGGTCGTCATCTCAGTCCTCGTCCTTGGAACGGGATGCGACCGCCTTGGCGATCAGGGAACTCATGTCGGCCGCACGCTCGGAGGTGCGGTCGAAATGGAAATGCAGCGTCGGCACGGTATGGATGTGCAGGCGCTTGAACAGGCCGTTGCGCAGGAAACCGGCGGCCTGGTTCAAGGCCGCCTCGGTGTCCTGCGGATTACCCGTCAGCAGGCTGAACCAGATCTTGGCATGAGCGTAATCAGGCGTGACTTCCACGGCCTGCAACGTGATCATGCCCAGACGCGGGTCCTTGAGCTCGCGGATCAGCTCGGTCAGATCACGCTGGATCTGATCGGCGACCTTGAAACTGCGGTGGGTCGATGACTTCTTGGTGGCCATGACTTACAGCGTGCGAGCGATTTCCTTGATCTCGAAGACTTCGAGGATGTCGCCTTCCTTGATGTCGTTGTAGTTCTTGAGCTTGATGCCGCACTCGAAGCCTTCCTTGACTTCCTTGACGTCGTCCTTCATGCGCTTCAGGGACTCGAGCTCGCCGGTGTAGACCACCACGTTCTCGCGCAGCAGGCGGAAATGCGCGTTGCGGGTGACATGACCGTGGGTGATCATACAGCCCGCGATGGTGCCGATCTTGGTCGCGACGATCACGTTGCGGATCTCGGCGGTACCGATGATTTCCTCGCGCTTCTCCGGAGCCAGCATGCCCGACATCGCGGCCTTCAACTCATCGACGGCGTCGTAGATGATGTTGTAGTAATGGATCTGGACATCGTTGCCCTCGGCCAGCTTGCGCGCGCCGACTTCGGCCCGCACGTTGAAGCCGATCACGATCGCCTTGGAGGCGATCGCCAGGTTGATGTCCGACTCGCTGATGCCGCCCACGCCGGCGTAGACCAGCTGGACGCGGATCTCTTCGGTCGAGAGCTTGAGCAGCGAGGCGGCCAGCGCTTCCTGCGAGCCCTGCACGTCGGACTTGATGATGATGGGCAGGGTCTGGACCTCGCCGGCCGACATGTCGGAGAAGATGTTCTCCATCTTGGCGGCCTGCTGGCGGGCCAGCTTGGTGTTGCGGAACTTGCCGGCGCGGTAGGTCGCGATTTCACGGGCACGGCGCTCGTCGAGCATGACCATGAAATCGTCGCCAGCCTGCGGCACTTCGGCCAGGCCCTGGATCTCGACCGGAATCGACGGACCGGCTTCCTTGGTCGGCTTGCCGTTCTCGTCGAGCATGGCGCGCACGCGGCCCGAAGTCTGGCCTGCCAGCACCACGTCGCCGACCTTGAGCGTGCCGGACTGCACCAGCACGGTCGCGACCGCGCCCTTGCCCTTGTCGAGGCGGGCCTCGATCACCAGGCCCTTGGCGTTGGCGGCCACCGGTGCCTTGAGCTCCAGGATCTCGGCCTGCAGCAACACCTGCTCCAGCAGCGCATCGATGCCTTCGCCGGTCTTGGCCGACACGCCCATGAAAGGCACGTCACCACCGAATTCTTCCGGCACGACGGATTCAGCCACCAGCTCGGAACGCACGCGCTCCAGGTTGATGCCGGGCTTGTCGATCTTGGTCAGCGCCACGACCATTGGTACATTGGCCGCCTTCGCGTGCTTGATGGCTTCCTTGGTCTGCGGCATGACGCCGTCGTCGGCGGCACAGACCAGGATCACGATGTCGGTCGCCTGGGCACCGCGGGCACGCATGGCCGTGAAGGCCTCGTGACCCGGGGTGTCGAGGAAGGACACCATGCCGCGCGGGGTTTCCACGTGGTAGGCGCCGATATGCTGGGTGATGCCGCCGGCTTCGCCGGATGCCACCTTGGTGCGGCGGATGTAGTCGAGCAGCGAGGTCTTGCCATGGTCGACGTGACCCATGACGGTCACGACCGGGGCGCGCGGCAGCAGCTCGGCGTGGACGGCCACGTCCTCGTCGGTGAAGGCTTCCGGATCATCCAGTGCCGCGACGACAGCCTTGTGGCCGAGTTCTTCCACCAGGATCATGGCGGTGTCCTGGTCCAGCGGCTGGTTGATGGTGGCCATCTGGCCCAGCTTCATCAGCTGCTTGATGACCTCGGACGACTTCAGGCTCATCTTGTGGGCCAGTTCCGCGACCGTGATGGTCTCGGGCACATGGACCTCGATCACCTTGGCATCGACCGCCGGCACGAAGGACGATGCCCCCTGGTTGCGGTCATCACGGCCGCCACGGCGACCGCCACCCTTCGGGCCGGCACGCCAATTGCTGCCGCCCGGGCGGCCACCACCGGTGTCGCCACGGGTCTTGATTTCCTTCTTCTTGTTCGCATCGTCCTTCCAGGTGGAGGACAGATTCTCGGACTTGACTTCCTTCTTGCCTGCGGCGCCGGGTGCGGCGGCAGCAGCGGCAGCGGTCTGGCCGGGCTTGGCGCCGCCAGCGGGCTTGAGCGTGCCCTTTGCAACAGCCGGAGCCGCGGCGGGCTTGGGCTCCTCGGGCTTCTTGGCCACCAGCACCTTCTTGGGCGCGGACATCATGGCGCGGATGGCTTCGGCCTCGGCCAGTGCCTTGCGGCGGCGATCCTCGAGATCCTTGGCGCGGTCGGCCTCGGCCTTCTTGGCGGCATCGGCCAGGGCCTTGGCCTCGGATTCAGCCTTGGCCTTGGTGGCGGCGATCTGGGCGGCGTGCTCGGCGCGCTCGGCGGCCAGCTTGGCCTGGGCCTCGCGCTCGGCGGCAGTGCGGGCTGCGACTTGCTGCAGGTACTCGGCCTCGCGGCGCGCGGCGGCCTCCTCGGCTTCGCGCTTGCGGGCAGCAGCGTCCTCGGCATCACGCTGGACGGCAGCCTTCACCTCGGCTTGCTCGCGCTGCTGACGCTGCTGAGCCAGCTCGACTTCCTGCAGCTCGATCGACTCGGCTTGGCGACGCGCTTCTTCTTCGCGGCGCACCAGCTCCTCGGTCTGGGCGGCGTTGGCTTCACCCTCGACCGGCTCGTCGTCACGCTTGATGAAAGTGCGCTTCTTGCGCACCTCGACCTGGATGGTGCGAGCGCGGCCGGTGCCATCGGCCTGCTTGATCTCGCTGGTGGACTTCTTGGTCAGAGTGATCTTCTTTCGTTCGCCACTGGCAGTGCCGTGGGCGGCCTGCAGGTAGCCCAGCAGTTTCTGCTTGTCGGTCTCGGTCAGCATGTCGTTGCCGGCACGCTTGTCGACGCCAGCATTGGACAGCTGTTCGAGGAGGATGGAAGTGGGTTTGCCGAGTTCGGCGGCAAATTCTGCGACGGTATTGCTAGACATATGAATAATTCTCCGTAAGGCCTCCGCGATCAGGACTGGCTTTGTGCCGAGTCACCCGAGAACCAGTGTTCGCGGGCTTTCATGATCAGCGCCGTGGCCTCGGCGGGCGTCTGGCCTGTAATTTCGCACAGCTCATCAGTGGCCAGGTCGGCCAGATCGTCGCGTGTGTGCACGCCGGAACCGGCGAGCTTGGCGATCAGCTCGACGGTCAGGCCGTCGAGTTCACGCAGATCCTGCGAGGCGTCGTCGACGCTCTCTTCCTTGGCGATCTCCATCGTCAGCAGCGCGGCCTTGGCGCGAGCGCGCAGTTCGTTGACCGTCTCCTCGTCGAAGGCCGCGATCTCGAGCATCTCCTGCAGCGGCACATAGGCCACCTCTTCGAGGCTGCCGAAGCCTTCCTCGATCAGGATGTCGGCCAGATCCTGATCGACATCGAGCTTCTCGATGAACAGCGCGCGGGTCGACTCGGATTCGGCGGCCTGCTTCTGGGCCGACTCGTCGGCGGTCATGATGTTGATCTTCCAGCCGGTCAGGTCGGAGGCCAGGCGCACGTTCTGGCCGCCACGGCCGATCGCGATCGCGAGGTTTTCCTCGTCGACCACCACGTCCATGCCGCCGCGCTCCTCGTCGACGACGATGGACTGCACGTTGGCCGGAGCCAGCGCGCCGATCACGAACTGGGCCGGATCCTCGCTCCACAGCACGATATCGACGCGCTCGCCGGCGAGCTCGTTGGTCACGCCGTTGACGCGCGAACCACGCACGCCGACGCAGGTGCCGATCGGGTCGATGCGCTTGTCGTGCGAGACGACGGCGATCTTGGCGCGCGAACCCGGGTCACGGGCGCATTTCTTGATATCGAGCAGGCCCTGTTCGATCTCGGGCACTTCCTGACGGAACAGCTCGATCATGAACTCGGGCGCCGAACGCGACAGCAGGATCGGCGCACCGCGCAGGGTCAGATCGACCTCCATGATCATGGCGCGCACGCGGTCGCCAGAACGGAAGTTTTCCTTCGGGATCATCTCGCTGCGCTTCAAGCGGCCTTCGACACGACCGCTCTCGACGATCACGTCGCCCTTGTCCAGACGCTTGACGGTGCCGACGAAGATCTTGTCGCCGCGACTCATGAAGTCGTTGAGCAGCATTTCGCGCTCGGCGTCACGGATGCGCTGCAGGATCACCTGCTTGGCGGCCATGGCACCGATGCGGCCGATCGGCACGCTTTCGATCTGCTTCTCGATGAAGTCACCGACCTGGATGCCAGGGTTTTCGTCGGCCACGTCGGAGTGGAGCTCCTCGGCGTCCGGATTCTGCAGCCCGGCCTCGTCGGGAACCACCAGCCAGCGGCGGAAAGTGTCGTAGGCGCCGTTATCCGGATCGATCGCGACACGGATGTCGACCTCGCCCTTGTACAGCTTCTTGGTGGCCGAGGCCAGTGCGGTCTCGACGGCGCCCAGCACCAAGTCGCGTTCCACATTCTTTTCGCGCGAGATCGCATCGATCAACATCAACATTTCGCGATTCATTTCACTCGCCTGCCTTTCCGTGCTCTGCTGCTGTAGGGTTCAAATCTGTATCGGCCGCGGGCTCTGCGCCCCGACCCTTGAAGCTCACGATGGGCGCCAGCCGCGCCTCGCGGATTTCGTCGAGCGTGAAGCCCAGCACCTGCACCGGCAAGGGCTTGGCCTTCTTGCTGATGCGGGCACCCGGCTTGCGGGCGGGCGCATCGCTCCAGACGATCTGCCAGCCTGCTCCGCTTTCCGGACGCTCCAGCGTGCCGCGAAATTTCTTGCGATTGGCCGCGATGTCGGTACCGGTGGCGCCGATCGGGGCCTTGAGCGTGATGTCGACCTCATGACCCAGGAAGCGGGTGAAGTCGTTTTCGTTGCGCAGCGGGCGGTCAATGCCGGGCGAGCCCACCTCGAGGCGCTTGTAGTCGACGTTTTCGACCTCAAGCAGGTACTGGAGCTGTCGGGTGATTTTTTCGCAGTCCTCGACCGTGACGAACTGCTCAAGACCCGCCCGGGAAGGGTCCCATGGCATGTCGATGGTCACGCGCAACAAACCGCCGGCGGACCGGTCCAGATCCACCAAGTCATACCCCAAACCCGTGACGGTTTGCTCTACGGTCTGCTGCCAACTCATCAATATCTTGCCGCTTTAAAACAGTCCCAAAAAGGGACAGCCAAAAAAAAAGGGCCGGTATTACCCGCCCATCTGGTCGTGAAGCCAGTATTCCAGCACTTTATTCTTAGCAAGAACAGAACTGAAAACCGACTTCGTTAGTATATACCGATATGCCAGCGTAAGCAAGCGCCTCGCGCCAAGCTTTGACCAGACGACGCCCAGGAAGAAGGCAAACCGTCGTGACGATGAAAAATACCGATCGACTCCAAAATCCCCCTCATCACAGGATACAATCGCGGCTTAGTCGGAGCGTAGCGCAGCCTGGTAGCGCATCTGCTTTGGGAGCAGAGGGTCGCGAGTTCGAATCCCGCCGCTCCGACCACCCTACATAAGGCCCACTCGTTGGGCCTTTGTTTCGTCAGGCGCACTGCCCGTAGCTCAACTGGATAGAGCAGCTGCCTTCTAAGCAGCAGGTCGGGGGTTCGAGTCCCTCCGGGCAGGCCAGCGTTTCCCCATGAAACCCATGGCTCATGCCGCAGAGCCATGGAAAGCCTGGGGCGTCCATTCAGCCAGCCCTCCCCTCCTCTTGATCGTCCCCGAACAACGCTTATGTCTGCCACCGAACGGAAGCGGGCTTCAAGCACTGTCACGCTGACCCTGTGCCAGACATGACACAAGAGAGCGGCCCGGGGGATCGAGAATGGCCACCATCCTTCAGGTTGATCATTCATCTGTTTCAAAGGATTAACCATGAAACGTTCGATGCTGATGCTGGCTTTGCTGGCAGCACTGGGCCTCAGTGCTTGTGAAAAGCCCACCGTGATCAACATGCCCGCCCCGGCTCCCGGACCCGCTGGCCCACAGGGAGCCACAGGTGAAACCGGCAGTACCGGCTCGACTGGCGATACCGGATCGACCGGATACACAGGCAGCACGGGTGCGACAAGCGCCACCGGCGGCCAGGGCATGACAGGCGACAAGGGCAGCACGGGTGCCACAGGCAAGACTGGCAATACCGTGATCGTGGTGCCGCCGGCAGAGCCTTCGCGCTGAGCCCGGACACCACAACGCGAGAAACAAGTCATGAGCCTTGGAACGATACTGTTGATCGTCCTGATACTGATACTGGTCGGTGTTTTTCCGAGCTGGCCGCACAGTCGGGGCTGGGGCTACGGACCCAGCGGCCTGCTCGGTCTGATAGTGGTCATCATCCTGGTGCTGGTCTTGCTTGGCAGACTCTAGGCAAGCAAAAAAGGAGCAATTGCATGAAAACGATTATTCATCTGGCACTCACTGCGGCAAGCATCGCCACGGTTCTTGCCTTGGGGGCTTGCGCTGGCATGACGCAGCAAGAGAAGAACACGGCCATCGGTGCCGGCGCCGGCGCCATCGGTGGCTCGATCCTGAGCGGCGGCAGCACGGCTGGCACCTTGGGCGGCGCCGCCGTAGGCGGTCTGATCGGCCACGAAGTCAACAAGTGAGGCAGCAATAAGACCCGAGCATCACAGCCTTCAGCCCGGCCATCGAGCCGGGTTTTTTTGCGCCGGTTACCCAGCTGCCTCGTCATCGAGCAGCGGTATCACGAAGGTGGCATCCGACTCCAGTTCAGACCAGGCCAATGGCTGGCCAGGCAGCAGCAGTTGCGCCGCAAGAGACTCGGTGGCAGCGAGAGCCTCGGACGCCGTGGCGCGCACCAGGATGAAACGCAGGCTGCGACCAGCGCGATGCAACGTCAACTCGACACGCGGCCAATGCCCAGGCAGGCAAGGCCTGAAGTGCAGCGTCTTGGCCTCCAGTTGCAGGCCGCAGATCGACTCGATCGCGGCCCGGTGCAGCCAGGCGGCCGCCCCGGTGTACCAGCTCCAGCCGCCACGCCCTACATACGGCGGTTGGCTATAGATGTCGGCCGCCACCACGTAGGGCTCCAGGCGGTAGCGCGGACCCCATACCGGGTGGCTGGCCCGATGGGCCGGGCTCAGGTAGGTGAAATAGTCATAGACGAGATCGGCCAAGCCGCTATCGGCCGGGCGGCGGCTGGCCAGCCCGGCCTGCGCCATCAGCGTCCACACGCCAGCGTGGGTATATTGGGCACCGTTCTCGCGCACACCGGCTGGATAAGCCTGGATATAGCCCGCACTGGGGCTGGCATGCGCGAAGGGGGGATCAAGCAGTCGGATCAGCCCGGCCTCGCGGTCCACCAGGCAAGCCCGCACCGCTGCCAAGGCAAGGCGCTGCAAGTCGGGGTCGGCGGCGCCCGACAGCACGCTCCAGGCCTGCGCGATCAGGTCGATGCGGCATTCGGCGTTGGCCTGGGAGCCCAGCGCCCGGCCGTCATCGAAATAGGCGCGCTTGAACCATTGGCCGTCCCAGCTACTGCCATTGAGCACGGACTGCCAGCCCTGCGCGGCGCTTTCCCAGCGCGAGGCACGGGCTTGATCGCCACGCGCGCGCGCCAGCGGCGCGAAATCGGCCACCAGCCGGCACAGGAACCAGCCCAGCCAGACCGACTCGCCACGGCCCTCATGACCGACGCGATTCATGCCGTCGTTCCAGTCGCCGCCGCCCATCAGGGGCAGGCCATGAGCGCCCACCCGCAAGCTGCGGTCCAGCATGAGCGCGCAATGCTCATAGACCGAGGCCTGCCGGGCGC
Source organism: Malikia sp. (assembly GCF_028687635.1). Taxonomy (GTDB): domain Bacteria; phylum Pseudomonadota; class Gammaproteobacteria; order Burkholderiales; family Burkholderiaceae_C; genus Malikia. The sequence continues at coordinate 152,526 of NZ_JAQTZS010000005.1, forward strand.
TGACGGCGGGTACGCCATACCAGTCTTCCGCCTGCTCAGGGATTGCCGGGCCTTCGAGGAACGGCAGACTCTGGTCGAGCAAGCTGAGGTCGCCGCTGGCGCGCAGGTAGTGGACACAGGCGTGCGGCAGCCAGAGCAGATCATCCGAGCTGTGCGTGCGCACGCCCGCCCCGGTCGGGGCATGCCACCAATGCTGCACATCGCCTTCGACGAATTGGCGCGAGGTGTGATGCAGGATCTGCTGGCGCAACAGATCCGGGGCAGCCCAGGCCAGCGCCATCGCATCCTGCAACTGGTCCCGAAAACCAGTGGCCCCGCCGGCCTGGTAGAAACCCGCCTTGGCCCACAAGCGGCAGGCCACCGCCTGATAGAGCAGCCAGCGGTTCACCATCACGTCGAACAAGGGGTCGGGCGTCTTGACCTGGACTGACCCCAGCAGGCCGTCCCAGCTGGCGCGCACCTCTTGCTGGCGCTGTCCGGCCGGCTTGAGCACCGCCGAGCTGGCCAGCTGACGGGCCGCCTCGGGATCCGCGCCATAGCCCAGCAGGAACACCCGCTCCACCATCTCGCCAGGGGACAGCGACACCAGCATGACCAGCGCCGCGCAAGGATCGAGTCCGGCGCCTTGGCGCTGGCCCAGCGGGTCGGGCCACACCAGCGCACCGCTCGCATCGAAGAACTCGCGCCGGTCACAGGTCCAGTCCGGCAGCTGAGACTCCGGGTGGAAGGCCGCCAGGAAGGCCGTGCCCTGGCCGAATCCACTGGCATGCTCGCTTTGCGTACCCAGCAAGGCCGTGAGCGTGGACGCCGGTACGGCTTGATCCGCCAGGCCCGCTCCCTGCAGGCTGGGCAGCCGCTGGCGATGCAGAGCGGTATGAACCGTGTTGCGATCGACCCGACTCGCACCCAGCATCCACTCGGCCATCGCCATCACGCGCAACTGCAGCGGGCGGCGACCCTGATTGACGAGCCGCAGGCTGATCTGCTTGACCGAGGTCAGGGGATCCACGCACCAGGATGCCGTCACCTCCAGCTCGCCACGGCGGTGGCTGATCCGGCTCTGGCCTGGTCCGTGCGAGACGCGATAGGTCAGCGTCCCGTCGCCCCAGGCGGAAGCGGTCACGCTCCAGATCTGGCGGGTGGCCAGGTCCTGCAGCAGGAACCACTCCGCGGGCGGGTCGACCACCGGGTCATTGGACCAGGCGGTGAGCTGGTTCAATCGGCTGTTGACAGCCCAGCTGTAGCCGCCACCGGCCTCAGACAACAGGGTACCGAAGGTCTGATTGGCCAATACATTGACCCAGGGTCGGGCCGGACGCCGCCCGGCCCCGGTCTCGAAGCGGAATTCACCCGAATCCGGATCGAAGGCCCCACGCGGCTCGGGCGGGACAGCCGGCCGAGCCGCTGCCACGGTCACCCCGGCGACTGACTTCTGACGCCGATCGGCGCGGTCCTGCTCGTGCTGTGCCGTCCATTCGCGCATATGCTGCTGCAGCGGACGACCGTCGGCATGGAAGACCAGGCAGGCCAGACGGTTGAGCGTGCTGGCTTCAACACTGCCGACCTCATCGGCGCGCAGCACATGAAAGCCCGTGTTGATGGGACCTGCGTTACCCGAAAGGGCTGGAATATTGGCCTCATAGCGCTCGCGCAGCGTGGCGATATCGCGGTGCAAGGGCATCTGGTAAGAGCTGGGTTCGGCGCTGACCACCACCAGGTCGCAGGCCACGCCACCCCAGGTCCACCAGCGAAGCGCTTGCGCCAGCGAACGCAGCAGCCCGAGATTCTGGACCACGCTGACCCGCACCAGGATGATGGGCCGGTCGCCCGAGATGCCGAAGCGCCACAGCAGGCGACGGTCGCAGCGCTCATCGATGGCCTGCTGCGGCGGTTGCGAACGGGCCTGCGGGCGCGTCAGGCTCAGCAGCACGGCCGTGGTCATGGTCTGGATCAGCGCGAAGTTTTCGGCCGTGATACCCAGAGCGTCGAGGCGAATGCGGCTCAGCGTGGCCGACATCAGCGAGGCGCGTTGCACATGGCTGCGCTGGCGGTACTTGTCGACCACGGCCCGCAGCGTGGCGGCCTGGTCGGAAGCCGCCGTGGCGAAGGTCAGGCGAGCCTTCGCGTTGGGCGCAATGCTCAGGCGTACGGACATGGCGCAGACCGGATCAAGGCCGGTTTCCAGCGCCAGCGGCTGCGCATCGTCCAAGGGCGCACCGACGTCGGCCGAGGCAGCGGGCCAGGGTGGGAAATCGGCCAGCGGCTGGCTGCAAGCCCGGTTACGGCCGCGCCAGCGCTGCCGATCGGCGAGGACGCGCAGATCCACCCCTTGCGTACCACTGCAGACCAGGAAATGCGCGATGCTCAAGGCCGGCTCGCTGGGCAGACGCGGCTGGCGCTCGAACCAGAGCGCCTGGTGCTGGGGCTGCCACTGGGCGCGCACAAACAGGCTGGTGAAGGCTGGGTGGGCTTCATCGGCACGCGGGTCGGTCAGGGCCAACTCGAAAGCCGACATCAGTTCGAGTTCCAGCGGGCGATCGCTCAGGTTGCGCAATTCAACCTCGCGGAACTCGATGTCATCCTCCGGGCTGACCCATACCATCAGGTGTGCGGCCAGGTCCGGCCAGCTGGCATCAAAGCAGATGCGGTCGGCATGGTGGGTACTTTTATAGTGCGCGCCCGAATCGGGTGCGGGGTGCTGTGTGAGCGAGACCGGCCGGCTGGTGGCTCCATCCTGGCCTGGCTCAAGCCGGCGCAGGTAGAAGAAATGGCCATGGGCATCGCGCAGCGCATCATCACGCCATCTGGTGATGGCGGCCTGGCCCCAGCGGCTCCAGCCGGCGCCGTTGGCGCGCAGGGTCACGTGATAGCGCCCATTCGAGAGCAGGTGCGTGGATTCCACGGCCGCCTGCCCCGGAACCACCTCACGCAGCAGACGCTGTGCCGGGCGCGGCAGCGGCTGGGCTGGCAGCCTGGGCGCATGTGCACAGCAAGCGGGAAGCTCGCGCGGGGCCCGCTCATGCAGCAGCGACGCCACGGCCTCGATATGGGCATTGGCCATGCCCCAGCGCTGGGCCGGAGCGTCCAGCAGCAGGTTGGCCAAGGCGATCAGGCTCATACCCTGATGGTGTGCCATGAAGGTGCGCACCGGCCGAAACGGCTGCTTGCCGACTTGCCGTGCCGGCGAGAAATCCAGCGCCTCCATGAAGCCATAGCGCGCGCGACCGGCCCGTTGTTCCAGCGCAGCGAAATTGGCGGCTGCGAGCTGGGGCGCGCGCTGTGCAGCCAGCGCCGTGGCATAGGGTGCGATGACCAGCTCGTCTGGCGGAGTGCGGCGCAGCGCCAGGCTCGGCACGCCTTGCGGTGCGTACTGGTAGGCCAACGTGTAGTCCTGTCCGGCATGGGCCGATTCCGAGATGCCCCAGGGCAGGCCTTGTGCTGCGCCAAACGCCATCTGTTCGCGCAGCGCCAAGGCGCAGGCCTCATCCAGGGCACTGCCTGGCGGTTCGGCGAGCACCAGTCCCGGCATCAGGTATTCGAACATCGAGCCCGCCCAGGAGCGCAAGCCGGCCTGGGCACCGCTGGCGTAGAAGGGACGCCCCAGTGCGGCCCAATGCCTGACCGGCACATCGCCCTTGGCAATGGCCAGCAGGCTGGTCAGGCGCGACTCCGACGCCAGCAGGTCATACAGGCCCGCATCGAGTTGCTGCTCGGCGACCCGGTAGCCAATGTGGAACAGGTGGCGCTGGCCGTGATAGAGAAAGGCAAAGTCGGCCTGCCAGGCGAGCAGGCCGAATTCATGCGCGATGGCCTGCAGGCGCTGTGTCGCACCCGAGGTTTCGCCGCAAGCCTGGGCCTGGGTATCGAGCCAGGCCGAGCGCAGCGTAGCGAGGTGGTCCGACAGCAGCCAGCGCAGCTGATCGTGCAGCCCCGGCTTGAGGGTAGGGTCCTGGGACGGCTCACGAGTCGCATCAGGCCGCCACGCGGCCAATTCATCGCTGGCGGCCCGCAGCAGGCGTTCGAACTCGGCGTTCTGGCATGCCTGCAGCGGATCAGGCAGGGCCAGCAGCTGCGCCAGGGCCTGGTCGCCCGCCAGATCCGGCCACTGCTCCAGCAGCGGCGCGAGCCGTTGCCGGGAGGCCTGGAGCGCGCGCTGCGCGGCGCCAGTCTCATGGGGCGCCTGCGCCAGCTCCAGACAGGCCTGCCCGACCGCGAGCAGATGGCCGCTGAGATTGCCGCTGTCCACGGTCGAGACGTACATCGGCAGCAGCGGCGCCAACGTCTGGGTATCGTACCAGTTGAAAAAATGGCCGCGATGGCGTTGCAGACTCTGCAGCGTGGCCAGCGTCGCCTCCAGGCGGGTCAGCAGTTCCCGGGTACCGATCCAGCCGAACTGGCGCGCGCAGGCCACGCTCAGCAGATAGAGGCCGATATTGGTCGGCGAGGTGCGGTGCGCCACCATGTCATAGGGCCAGGTCTGCAGGTTGTCGGGCGGCAGGTGGTGATCCTGGGCGCCGACACAACGCTCGAACAGGCGCCAGGTGTCGCGCGCGATGCCTGCCAGATAGGCCTGTTGCTGCTGCGGCAAAGCCTCCTGACGCGCCGGTCGCGGCCGACTGGCCCACCAGGTCGCGACCGGCGCCGAGGCCCACAGCAGGCACAGCAGGATGGACAGTGCTGGCCAAGGCGTGGCGGCGAGCCACAGCCCCGCCAGCAGGCACAGCGCCAGCAGCGGCTCTTTCCAATGCAGGCGCAGCAGCGCAGCGAATTGGGTCCTGGCCTGGGCCTGGGCCGCCGCCGCCGTGGTCCACTGCAACAGGTGGCGCTGGCTGATGCCCATGCGGTAGAGCGCCCGCGCCATCGCGTCGAGCGCCAGCAGCGCCTGCTGCTGCAGCTGAACCAGGAGCCAGAGTCCGCCCCACAGGGCGCGCGCCAGATCGTCCAAGGCCTGGCGGTAGAAGCGGGCCCTGGCCACATCGGGGCGACCTGGCGACAGGCCCGCCAACGCCCCCAGCAATGGCCCGGCCGAGAAGGCGGCGAGCACCAGGAACAGCGCCGCCCAGGGCGACAGGCTGGCACCGGCCAGCGTCAGCAGCAACAGCGCCAGCGACATCGGTGCCACCAGCGCACGGCGCAGGTTGTCGAACATCTTCCAGCGGTTGATGGCGCGCAGCCGGTAGCGTCCCGGACGACACAGGAAGGGCAGCAACTGCCAGTCGCCACGGGTCCAGCGGTGCACGCGCGAGGCCGCCACATCGGCGTGAAACGGGGCCTCCTCGACGACGGTGATGTCGGTCAGCGCGGCGCAGCGAGCCAGCGCACCTTCGAGCAGATCGTGGCTCAGCACCCAGCCTTCGGGCAGGCGACCCGAAAGCACCGCGTGCATCGCCCTCACGTTGAGCAGGCCCTTGCCGGTAAAAGTCCCTTCCCGGAACAGATCCTGATAGACCTCGGAGCTGGCGGCGCTGTAGGGGTCTACGCCGCACTGGCCGGCAAACAGCCAGTGAAAGCGGGTCAAGTCCCTGGGCTCGGGCAGCGGCGTGACGATGCGCGGCTGCAGGATGCCGTAACCGGCCACCACGTGGCGGCCATCGGCATCAAGCTGGGGCTGGTTATGAGGATGGGCAGCGACGCTGACGAGCTCGCGCAGCCGCCCGGGCGGCAACTGGGTGTCGCTGTCGAGCGTGACCACATAGGCGGCCTCCCAGTCGAGGCGGGACACCTCCCCCAGATTCATGAAGGCGCTGGACTCGCCCTGGGCCAAGGCAGCGATCAGGCTTTCGATCTTGCCGCGCTTGCGCTCCCAGCCGATCCAGCGTTGCTCGGTCTCGCTGAACTGACGCTCCCGATGCAGCACGATGAAACGTGGCGGGATGCCGGCCTCCTGCGCCGTCCTGGGGTGGCGCGCGTTGAGCGCCATGATCTGCTGTGTCACCCGGTTCAGCGATTGGGCATCGGCAGGCATTTGTGCCTGATCGGCGTCAACCCAGTCGCTTAGCAGGGCAAACTGGGCGTGGCGCTCCGGGTTGGCGAGGTAATGCAGGCGCAAGCGGTGCACCAGCACGTCGATCGAGGCCTCGCTGCCCAACATGCAAGGGATCACGACCAGCACCCGGTGTTCGGGTGGAATCCCCTGCGCCAGGGCCAGGCGCGGCAGGCGGTCGGGCGGCAAGGACTCGCTGATCAGGCGGTTGATCACCGCGACCACCGCTTCCGAGGCCGGAAACAGCATCAGCAGCACCAGCGGCATCATCCAGACGGCGTCCTCCACGCCAGCCACTCCGGTACGGTAGCGCGACAGCAGCCAGGTGACCAGTCCCAGGCTGCCCAGCAGCAACGACCCCAGGTAGACGGGCAAGGCCAGCGGGCGGCTGACGACGCGCCAGGACAGCGCCGCGCGCGCGGGCAGGCCGAGCGCACGCACCAGCCTGGGCCGGCCGGCACCCGTCAGCCAGTGGCCGGCCACGGCTTGGGGCTCGCCCTGGGCCGAGTGCATCAGCTCCAGCAGCGTCTTGCCGACCTCGTACTCGCTGCGCCCACCACGCCGGGCCAGCCGCTCGATGCCATGCAGGGTCTGGTCGCGCGTGGCGCCGTCCTCGGCCTCGAACAAGGGTGAAGTCAGCATCAGCTGCATCAGGGGGTTGGTGCGGGCAACGATCTCCGGCCATTCGGCCGCGCCGATCGTGCGCAGCGAAGTGAGCGCGTTGCTGACGCTCAGGTTGTCGGCGGCCTGGTCGACGCCTTGCTGCGTCTGCAGAGCGGCCAGGTCCGGCAGCGCGTTGTGCAGCCACTCCTGATGCAAGGCGTGATCGGTGGCGCGGCGCACCTGCAGGCGTTGCGCCATCTGCAACAGGAAGGCCCGACCGACGCCGCGCCGCTCAAGCCAGGCGAGCAACTGGTCCAGCGCGGCCAGACTGAAACGGTCCAGGCGGTCACAGCACAGGTTGGCGACCTCGCGCGCCGCCTTGTGGGTCGCCTCGCGTTCGGCCAGGCGGCGCAGGTTCTCGATCAGGACCACGCGCAAGGTGATCGGCAGCGCCCAGACCTCGCACAGCCTGAGCTCACGCGCCTGCTGATAGGCGCCCAGGAACTGGATCAACAGCTCGTCGTCGAAGGCGCTGTCGGTATGGGCGACGAAAGCCCAGGCCACGCCGTAGACGCGCGGCAAGCCGGCCAGCGGCGGGTTCAGCAGCTTGGGCAGGGCCTGGAAATAGCGGCGCGGCAAGCCCTCGTGGATCTCCTGGAGTTGCGCCTCGATCACATGGGAGTTGTCGAGCAGCCATTCGGAGGCCGGGCTGACGTCATAGCCCTTGCCCGCTTGCGCGCCCAGATAGGCGCAAGCCTCGCGCAACATGCGGATATTGTCTTGCAGGCGCGGAAAGAAGGTCTCGCCGCGCGTTCTGGCTTCGGCCACGAGATGCGTGTCGCCCAGGCTTTGTCCATGCTGGGCGAAGCGCTGCAGACCAAAGATCTCGGATCGGATCGGAGACTGAAGCTGGCCTTCGGCGGGATCGAGGATGCGGCACAAGTCCGGTGACGCATCGGGTAACAGTCGCCACAGTTCGGACCTGGCCATGCCTCATCGCACCTGCGCGCTGACACCGATCAACAGCGCCATCGTCACCAGCGTGGTAACAAAGCGGCCCGCCACAAAACCCTCCAGCGCCTCGAACATGCAGCGCAAGGCGAACAGTCGGCCGGACGAGCAGCGGCACAGCTGCAGGTGCTCGACCAGGGCCGACAGCTCCAGCGGCGAGAGGCTCGCTTGGCCCCCCAGCGCGGCGGTGCTCCAGCGGGAATTGGCGCAATTGGCGCAATTGGCGCAGACAGGTGTATCCATCCCAAGCTCCTTGAAAATTCAAAATGAAGATGACGCCAATTCAACCGCCAGTCTGTGCGCGAGCGCACCCAGAACCCGCAGCGCTGCGGGACCCGACGACCCTGACACCCAGGTTGTTTCCAGGGCAGGAACGCAGCGGCCGCGGCTTCGAACGTAAAATCCGGTCATCTATCGCACCCACCCTGGCTGCTCGTCGAGCAGCTTTGTTTTTTCACTCAGGCCTTGCCAGGCAAGACTGGCAGGCCCTTCTGGATAAGGTCCCGGCCATGACCGTCACCATCAAGGATGCCGCCGGCATCGCCGCCATGCGCGTCGCCTGCCGCCTCGCGGCCGAGGTGCTCGACTACCTCGAGCCCTTCATCAAACCCGGCGTCACCACCAACGAACTCGACCGGCTCGCGCACGACTACATGGTCGATGTGCAAGGCTGCATCCCGGCGCCGCTGAACTACGCGCCGCACGGCGGCACGCCCTACCCGAAAAGCATCTGCACCTCGGTCAACCATGTGATCTGCCACGGCATCCCGAACGACAAGCCGCTCAAGAAGGGCGACATCGTCAACCTGGACATCACGACGATCAAGGACGGCTGGCATGGCGACACCAGCCGCATGGCCATCGTCGGCGAGGCTTCGCCAGCGGCCAAGCGCCTGTGCCAGATCACCTACGAGGCGATGTGGAAGGGCATCGAGAAGGTCAAGGCCGGCGCACGCCTGGGCGACATCGGTCACGCGATCCAGGTCTTCGCCGAGGGCGCCGGCTACTCGGTGGTGCGCGAGTTCTGCGGCCACGGCATCGGCGAGAAGTTCCATGAGGACCCGCAGGTGCTGCACTACGGCAAGCCCGGCACCGGCATGGAGCTCAAGGCCGGCATGACGATCACGATCGAACCCATGATCAACCAGGGCCGCCGCGAGCTCAAGGAGATGAACGACGGCTGGGGCATCGTGACCAAGGACCGCTCGCTGTCGGCGCAGTGGGAGCACACCGTGCTGGTGACCGAGACCGGCTACGAGGTGCTGACGGTATCGAGCGGCATGCCGCCGGTGCCGGCCTTCGTTCAGCACGGCATCGGCGCCTGATCAGATACCAGGCCAGCACGACATGATCGCCGAGCGCATCGACCTGCCCGCCCTGAAACAGCATTACCGCGAGGGCAAGTCGGCCGTGCTGGCCGAGATCGCCGCGCTCGGGCCCAATTCGCGCGCTGTCCGTGGCCTGTTGCGGCGACTGAGCCGCTGCACCGACGAGTTGCTGCAGCAACTGTGGCAGGCGTCCGGATTCGAGCCCGACATGGCCCTGGTGGCGGTCGGCGGCTATGGCCGCGGCGAGCTCTTTCCCTACTCCGACGTCGACGTGCTGCTGCTGCTGCATGATGGCGCCTTGCTTGAGCAGGACGAACACTTGAGGAGCCGGGTCGAGTCCTTCATCGGAGCTTGCTGGGACGTCGGGCTGGAGATCGGGTCCAGCGTGCGCACCCGCGCCGAATGCCTGGCCGAGGCGGCGCAGGACATCACGGTGCAGACCTCGCTGCTGGAGAACCGTCTGGTCGCCGGCCAGCACAGCGCCTGGCAGGCGCTGGAGCGGGCGCTGAGCGCGGCCATGGAGCCGGCGGACTTCTTCACCGCCAAGCTGCTGGAGCTGCAGCAGCGCCACCAGAAATACGAGAACACGCCCTACTCGCTGGAGCCCAACTGCAAGGAGTCCCCCGGCGGGCTGCGCGACTTGCAGGTGCTGCTCTGGACCACGAAAGCGGCCGGACTCGGCCGCAGCTGGGACGAGCTCGGCCGCAACGGGCTGGCCACCGCGCTCGAAGTGCGCCAGATCAAGGCCAACGAGGCCCTGCTGAGCCTGATCCGTGCCCGGCTGCATCTGCTGGCGCGCCGGCGCGAGGACCGGCTGGTGTTCGACCTGCAGGCTGCGCTGGCCGAATCCTTCGGCTATCGCGCCACCTTTCCCGAGGAGGGACAGGTGGCCAGCACCAAGGGCGCGCGCCGCGCCAGCGAACAGCTGATGCGGCGCTACTACTGGGCGGCCAAGGCCGTGACCCAGCTCAATCAGATCCTGCTGCTCAACATCCAGGAGCGCATAGGCCAGCGCGGCAGCGACGCCTGCCCTGAAGCAAGTCCGATCAACGAGCGCTTCCTCGACAAGGGCGGCATGCTGGAGGTGGCCTACGACGCGCTGTACATCCAGCATCCCGAAGCGATACTGGAGACCTTCCTGCTGCTCCAGAGCCAGCCGGGCATCCAGGGCCTGTCGACGCGCACGCTGCGCGCCCTCTACAACGCGCGACCGGTGATGAATGCGGCCTTCAGGCGCGACCCGCGCAACCGGGCCACCTTCCTGCAGATCCTGCAGCAGCCCGAGGGCCTGATGCATGCGCTGCGGCTGATGAACCAGACCTCGGTGCTGGGACGCTACCTCTGGGTGTTCCGCGCCATCGTCGGGCAGATGCAGCACGACCTGTTCCACGTCTACACGGTGGATCAGCATATCCTGATGGTGCTGCGCAACATGCGCCGCTTCTTCATCGCCGAGCATTCGCACGAGTACCCGTTCTGCTCGCAGCTGGCCGCCGGCTGGGACAAGCCCTGGCTGCTCTACACCGCGGCGCTGTTTCACGACATCGCCAAGGGGCGCGGCGGTGACCATTCCCAGCTCGGCGCGGTCGAGGCGCGGCGCTTCTGCCGCGAGCACCAGATCGCGCGCGAGGATGCCGACATGATCGCCTTCCTGGTCGGCCAGCACCTGACGATGAGCCATGTGGCGCAGAAGCAGGACTTGAGCGACCCGGACGTGATCGACGCCTTTGCGCGCCTAGTCGGTGACGAGCGCCATTTGACGGCGCTGTATCTGCTGACGGTGGCCGACATCCGTGGCACCAGCCCCAAGGTCTGGAACGCCTGGAAGGGTCGTCTGCTGGAAGACCTGTACCGGGCCACGCTGCGCGCCTTGGGCGGGCGCGCGCCGGACCAGGGCGCGGTGGTCGAGGGGCGCAAGCGCGAGGCGCTGACGCTGCTGGCGCTGCATACCCTGCCGCACATGGCCCACAAGGCGCTGTGGGATCAGCTCGACGTGAGCTACTTCATGCGCCACCGGGGTGACGAGATCGCCTGGCACACCCGCATGCTGTCGCGCCCGCTGTCTCAGCTGGGCGCGGGCGCGGCGCATCCGACCTTGGTGCGCGCGCGTCCCTCGCCCGAGGGCGAGGGCCTGCAGGTGCTGGTCTACACCGCCGACCAGCCCGACCTGTTCGCCCGCATCTGCGGCTACTTCGACAGCGCGGGCTTCAGCATCCTCGACGCCAAGGTCCACACCACGCGCGACGGCCATGCGCTCGACACCTTCCAGCTGGTGTCGCCCGAGCTGTCCGAGCATTACCGGGAGCTGATCGCCATGGTGGAGGTCGAGCTCGCGCGCACGGTCGACTTGCGCGGCCCGCTGCCAGCGCCCAGCCGCGGCCGGCAGTCACGCCGGGTCAAGAGCTTCCCGGTCATCCCGCGGGTCACGCTGCATCCCGACGACAAGGCGCAGTGCTGGGTGCTGACGATCTCGTCAAGCGACCGGGTCGGCCTGCTCTACAGCATCGCGCGCGTGCTGGCGCAGCACGAGATCAACCTGCAGCTGGCCAAGGTCACGACGCTGGGCGAGCGGGTCGAGGACATCTTCCTGATCAGCGGCCCGGCACTGCGACACAACCGCGAGCAGATCGAGATCGAGACCGAACTGCTCGAGGCGCTCAAGGACTGAGGGACCGGACGACCGGGCGCGGGCTTCAGTCGTCGGGCAGCGTGTCAAGCCCCGGAAACAGCACGTCGGTGTAGCCAAACAGGCTGAAGTCGCGCATGCGCATCGGGTAGAGCTTGCCGTCGAGGTGATCGCATTCGTGCTGGACCACGCGGGCGTGAAAGCCCTCGACCTCGCGCTCGACGGGCTGACCATAGGCATCGAAGCCACGGTAATGCACGCGCAGGTAACGCGGCACCTTGCCGCGCAGACCCGGCACCGACAGGCAGCCCTCCCAGTCGAGGTCTTGCTCGTCGCCGAGCGGGATGATCTCGGGGTTGATCAGCACGGTGCGCGGCACCGGCGCCTGCTTGGGGTAGCGCGGGTTGTGCTGACCGCTGCCGAAGATCACGACGCGCAGGTTCTCGCCGATCTGCGGCGCGGCCAGGCCGGCGCCATGGGCCGCCGTCATCGTGTCTTGCATGTCCTGCAACAGCCGATGCAGCTCGGGGGTATCGAAATGGGACACCGGCAAGGCCTGGCGCAGCAGGCGCGGGTCTCCCATCCTGAGGATTTCACGTACGGGCATCTGGGTCTCCTCCTGCAGGCCGCGTCTGATGCGCAGCCTCCAGACAAGTTTACGCGCTCGCGGCCGGATTCGCCAAGAGGCCGAGCAGGCCGACCTCGTCGATCACGCGCACCCCAAGCTCCCTGGCCTTGTCGAGCTTGCTGCCGGCTTCCGCGCCGGCCACGACGCAATGCGTCTTCTTGCTGACCGAGCCCGCGACCTTGGCGCCGGCGGCTTCCAGCATGGCCTTGGCCTGATCGCGGCTCAAGGTCGGCAGGGTGCCGGTCAGCACGAAGGTCTGGCCGGCCAACGGCAAAGCCGTCGAGGTGGCGGGTTCGCCCTCCTGCCAATGGACGCCGACCGCGCGCAGCTGTTGCACCACCTCGCGGTTATGTGGCTGGGCGAAGAAGGTCGTGATGCTGTGTGCCACCACCGGACCGACATCGGACACCTGCAGCAATTGCTCCTCGCTGGCAGCCATGACGGCATCCAGACTGCCGAAGTGGCGGGCCAGCGCCTTGGCCGTGGCCTCGCCGACATGGCGTATTCCCAGACCGAACAGGAAGCGCGGCAGCGTGGTGCGGCGCGAAACGGCCAGCGCCTCGACCAGGTTCCTGGCCGACTTGTCGGCCATGCGGTCCAGACCGGCGAGCTGCTCCACGCCCAGGCGATACAGGTCGGGCAGGACACGGATCAGGCCGGCATCGACCAGTTGCTCGACCAGCTTGTCGCCCAGACCCTCGATGTCGAGCGCACGCCGCTGCGCGTAGTGCAACAGCGCCTGCTTGCGCTGCGCCGGGCAGAACAGGCCGCCGCTGCAGCGGTGATCGACCTCGCCCTCCTCGCGCTCGACCGCACTACCGCAGACGGGGCAGGCCGAAGGCATGGTGAAGACGGGGCCGCGCGCTGGTGCGGCGGCGAACAGGTCGGCCTGTGGTGATGCTGTTTCGGCTACCGAGCCAGCGTCAGCAGCCGGTGATCCAGTCGCTTCATCGACGGTCTCGGCGACCAATGCCCTGTCATCTGCGCCAGCCGGCACCACAGCAACCACCTCCGGGATCACGTCGCCGGCGCGGCGCACGATCACCTGGTCGCCGACGCGCACGTCCTTGCGCCTGACCTCGCCCTCGTTGTGCAAAGTCGCGTTGGAGACGGTGACGCCGCCGACGAAGACCGGCGCGAGCTTGGCCACCGGAGTGAGCTTGCCAGTGCGGCCGACCTGCACCTCGATCGCGAGCACCTCGGTCATCCGCTCCTGCGCCGGGTACTTGTGCGCCATCGCCCAGCGCGGATCGCGTACACGAGGGTTGATATCAAGCTCGCGCTGCAGCGCGAGCGAGTCGACCTTGTAGACCACGCCGTCGATGTCGAACGGCAGGCTATCGCGCAGCGCGCCGATGCGGCGGTGGTAGGCCACCAGCTGCTCGGCGCCGCCACAGCGCTCGACCAGCTCGGACACCGGTAGGCCCCAGTTTTTCAGCGCCTGCAGCAGCTCGTGATGGCTGGCAAAATCGGGACCGCCCTGCTCCGCTGGCGTGACGTCGCCCAGGCCGTAGGCGAAGAAGCTCAAGGGACGCTCGGCCACGATCGCGGGGTCGAGCTGGCGCACCGTGCCGGCGGCGGCATTGCGCGGGTTGACGAAGGTCTTTTCGCCCTTGATACCGGCGGCGATGCGCGCGCGCTGGCGCTCGTTGAGCGCATCGAAGTCGTCACGCCGCAGGTAGACCTCGCCGCGCACCTCAAGCACGGGCGGCACCGGCAGTGCACCGCTGGCTTGGGCATCGAGCCGCAGCGGAATCTGGCCAATGGTGCGGATGTTCTGGGTCACGTCCTCGCCCTGCTCGCCGTCGCCACGGGTGGCGGCCTGCACCAGCACGCCGCTCTCATAGCGCAGGCTGATCGCGAGGCCGTCGAACTTGGGCTCGGCCACATATTCGATCGGCGCGCCATCGATGATTTCTCGCGCCAAGGGCGACAAGGGCTGCTGGGGCTGTCGTTCGCCGAGCTCGAATCTACGCTGCTCGGTTGCCAGATAGGAGCGCAGCTGCTGCTCGAATTTCTCGGCACCACTGGCCTCGGTATCGGTCTCGGTCCGGATGCTGAGCATCGGCACGCGATGGCGCACGGTGGCAAAGCCGTCGAGTATCGGGGCGCCGACGCGCTGGCTGGGCGAATCGGGCGTCACCCAATCGGGATGAGCGGCCTCGATCGCCTGCAGTTCGCGGAACAGGCGGTCGTATTCGGCGTCGGGGATCTCGGGCGCGTCGAGCGTGTAGTAGCGATGGGCGTGGTGGTGCAGCAGGGCGCGCAGCGCTTGCAGGCGGCGCGCCAGGACGTCGGGGGACGAGTCCATAGATATGGGGAATCAGGAAAAACAGGGAAATCGGATGCCGGAACCCGCAACGGGCCCGGACGCTGGCCCGCATTATCCCGCTCCGGCGCCAAGGTCGGCTGGCGCTGGCATGGCGACGTCGGGATTCTCCTGCGGTATGCTCCCGGATCTTGGCTCTATTGAACGGCTGAACCCATCATGACGAAACTGACTTCCCGCGCGCGCCGCACCCTGCTCGGCGCTGCTTTCCTTTGCGCCGCCGGCATGAGCCAGGCCCAGACCTCGCCCCAGGTGCTGCGCGTGACGGCCATCCCCGACGAATCCCCGACCGAGCTGGCACGCAAGGCCGCGCCGCTGGTGAAGTACCTCGAAAGCCGGCTCGGCATGAAGGTGGAGTTCACCCCGGTCAGTGATTACGCCGCCGCGGTCGAGACCCTGGTCAACAAGAAGGTCGACCTGGCCTGGTTTGGCGGCTTTACCTTCGTGCAGGCCAAGGTGCGCTCGGGCGGCAAGGTGATCCCGCTGGTGCAGCGCGAGGAGGACGAGAAGTTCCGCTCGGTCTTCATCACCGCCGACCCGGCGATCAAGCAGCTGGCCGACCTCAAGGGCAAGGATGTGAGCTTCGGCTCGCAGAGCTCTACCAGCGGCCACCTGATGCCGCGCAGCTTCCTGCTGCAGGCCGGCCTCGCCCCCGAGAAGGATTTCAAGCGTGTCGCCTACAGCGGGGCGCATGACGCGACCATCGCGGCGGTGGCCTCGGGCAAGGTGCAGGCCGGCGCGCTCAACATCTCGGTCTGGGACAAGTTCGTCACCGACAAGAAGGTCGACACCAGCAAGGTGCGCGCCTTCTACACCACGCCGGCCTATTACGACTACAACTGGACCGTGCATGCCGACATGCCGGCCGCACTGCGCGAGAAGATCGCGCAAGCCTTCCTGAGCTTGAGCAAGGCCACGCCCGAGGGCAAGGAAATCCTCGATCTGCAGCGCGCGACCCGCTTCGTGCCGACCAAGGTCGAAAACTACCAGGGCATCGAGGCCGCCGCGCGCAGCGCCGATCTGCTCTGAACCGTTCGGGGGCTGGTTTGAAGCTCGAACTGCATGGCGCCTGCGCACGCCATCCGGCGGCGCGCGCCGACTCGGAGCCAGCGCTGCGGAATCTGGACTTGAGAATCGCTGCTGGCGAGCAGCTGGCCGTGATCGGCCCGTCGGGCGCCGGCAAGACCACGCTGCTGCAATTGCTGGCCTGCGCGCAACCTCCTTCGGCTGGGCAGATACTGCTCGACGACGTCAACCCCTCGGCCTTGTCACGGCGTGACTTGCAACGACTGCGCGGCCACCTGATCCTGGTACCGCAGCAGCCACCATTGCCGCCGCGCCAGCGCGTGGTCACGGCCGTGCTGGCCGGCCGGCTGCCAGCAATGAGCCTGCTAGAAAGCCTGCGCTCGCTGCTCCATCCAAGCGACCTGCCTGCGGCACAGGCGGCACTTGAGCGCTTCGATCTGGCAGACAAGCTGTTCGAGCGCGTCGACAGGCTCTCGGGCGGCGAGCGCCAGCGCGTCGGACTGGCACGCGCCCTGCTCGCCCCGGCCAGCCTCTGGCTGGTCGACGAACCGCTGTCGGCGCTCGACCCCGCGCGCTCGCGCCAGGCGCTCGCCACGCTGCAGGACTTGGCCCGCTCGCGCCAGGTCACCTTGGTCGCGACGCTGCACCAAGTCGAGCTGGCCCTGCAGCATTTCCCGCGCATCATCGGGCTGCGCGGCGGCCGGCTGGCCTTCGACCTGCCGGCGTCCGAGGTCACGCCCGAGCGGCTGGCCCAGCTCTACGCGCAGCACGAGCAGGAATTGCTTGAGCCCGCTCCGGTGCCGCAGGAAACGCCCGCTACCACCCGCGTGGCGGTGCCGCGATGCTGAGCGCTGCACAGGCCGCGACTCATCCCCGGCAGGGCGATCCAGCCTGGCCGGGCCGGGTCGCGTTCCTGCTGGCGCTGCCCGTGCTGCTGTGGCCGCTGCTGGTCGCGACCGAATTCCGGCCCTGGCTGCTCTGGCAGCCCGAGAGCCTGCAGCTCAGCGGGCGCTTCCTGGCGGACTTCTGGCCACCAGCACATGGTCCTGAATTTCTGCTGCTGGTCGCGCAGGAAAGCTGGCGCACGGTCGCGATGGCGACGACGGGCGTCTTCCTCGGCCTGCTGCTGGCCG
Source organism: Malikia sp. (assembly GCF_028687635.1). Classification (GTDB taxonomy): domain Bacteria; phylum Pseudomonadota; class Gammaproteobacteria; order Burkholderiales; family Burkholderiaceae_C; genus Malikia. Next base: position 169,193 of record NZ_JAQTZS010000005.1, read on the forward strand.
TGCCGCTGGCGCTGCTGGCCTCAAGCGGCCTGTCCATCTCGGCGCTCTCCGGACGCATGGCGGCGGGTCCGTTCTGGCTGCGCCAGGGCGTGCGCCTGCTGCTGGCGATTCTGCGCAGCATCCCCGAACTGGTCTGGGCACTGGTGTTCGTGCGCGTGGTCGGACTGGGGCCGACGTCAGGCGTGCTGGGCAAGGTCTATGCCGAGATCCTGGAAAGTTCGGACGCGCACGCGACCACCACGCTGCTGCGCAACGGCTGCGGCCACTTGCAGGCTTTCTTCTATGGTCAACTGCCGGCCAGCGCGTCCGAGCTGCTGAGCTACACGGTCTACCGCTGGGAATGCGCCATCCGCAGCTCGGTGGTGCTCGGCTTCGTCGGTGCCGGCGGACTGGGACAGCTGCTCGACGGCTCGATGAAGATGTTCAACGGCGGCGAGGTCGCGACCATGCTGCTGGTCTTCATGGGCCTGGTCGCGCTGGCGGATCGCATCAGTGCCTGGCTGCGTAGCGGACTGGGGTGATGGATTGAAAACATCCTTCAAGCAGAACTCCGACATCGCCGTGCCGCCCGAGTGGCGCGCGGCACGGCTACGCCTGATCGGTTTTTCCGCGCTGGCGCTGGCCTTCCTGCTGGCCTGTTTCCTCACGCTGGACCTGCAGCTCGCGCAGTTCCTGTCACCGCAGGCGGCGGCAAGCATGGGCGCCTTCGTCGCCGAGTTCTTTCCACCCGAGCGCTCGCCGGTTTTTCTGCGCAAGGTGCTGCTCGCTGGCTGGGAGACGCTGGCGATGTCGGCGCTCGGCACGCTGCTGGCGGCGCTGTTCGGCCTCGCGCTCGCGCTGCCCGCCGCCAGACTGCACCCCGACGATCGCGCCCACGCCCAAGCGCCAACCCGGCTGCTGCTCAATGCGCTGCGCTCGGTGCCCGAGCTGGTCTGGGCCGCGCTGCTGCTGATCTCGGCCGGGCTCGGTCCCTTCGCCGGCACGCTGGCGCTGTGCCTGCACACGACCGGGGTGCTGGGCCGTCTGTTCGCCGAAGCGCTGGAAAACGCGCCTCCCGGCCCCGCGCAGGCGCTGCGCGTGCAGGGCGTGGACGAGGACCGGATCCTGCTCTGGGCCACCCTGCCCCAGCTGCTGCCCCAGCTGCTGAGCTACACGCTCTACCGCTGGGAGAACAACATCCGCGCCGCCGCCGTGCTGGGCGTGGTCGGCGCAGGCGGTCTGGGTCAGATGCTGTCCTTTCACCTCGGACTGTTCCACATGCCCAAGACCGCGACCATCCTGCTGGCCATGCTGCTAATGGTCGGACTGGTCGATGCCACGAGCTGGCTGGCCAGGCGCTGGCTGACCCGCTGAGGCCGGCGGCTTCAGGCCCGGATCAGGCGGACTGGCGCGCGCGATCCACGCGCTCGCGCAGGAACTCGACCACCGCCGCCTGTTCGCCCGCGAAGACGATGCGCTCGCCCTTGCTCTCGCGCTGGAAGGCGTACATCGGGTCGTAGTACTCGCGCAGCAGGCCGGCGATCCAGTCGCGGTGGCGCGCCACCTCGCCGCTGGCCTGCTGCTGCGCCAAGGCGTCCTGCATGATGGCGTGCAGGCGCTGGTAGCGCTCGCCACCGAGGCGCTTGGTGATGCCGGCCAGGCTTTTCAGCAGCTGCTCGGCATAGCGCTCGAAGCCCTGCTCGGGTCCGTGCAGCGCATTGTGGTCATCGAGCTGGCTCACGACATAGTCGCGCAGGATGCGTTCGACCCGGTTGTCGAAGCTGTCCTCCAGCCAGACCAGCGGCGCGGTCTGCATCGCGGCGTGCAGCGGCAGCGGCAGCGAGCAGCTGCCGATCGCGCGGCTCTCGTCCTCGAGCACGAACTGATTGCAGCCGGCGGCGCGCTTGCCGAGGAAGTCGATCGCGACCTGGTTCTCGAACCCGATATTGGTCGGCTGCGGCGTGCTGCGCTTGCCGAAAGCCGAGCCACGGTGATTGGCCAGGCCCTCGAGATCGATCGCGTGCTCGAGCTGGGCGATCACGTCGGTCTTGCCAGTGCCGGTCATGCCGCCGACGACGACCAGCTCGCACTCGGCCACCGCCCGCTCGATCGTCTCGATCAGGAAGGTGCGCATCGCCTTGTAGCCACCGACCACGAGTGGGTAGTCGATGCCCGCCTCGTCGCGCAGCCAGCGCTGCACGGTCTGCGAGCGCAATCCGCCTCGGAAGCAGTAGAGCACGCCATCGGGGTGCTGGCGCGCGAACTCGGCCCAGGCCGCCATGCGCTGCGCCTTGATCGATCCCGACACCAGTTGATGCCCGAGCTTGATCGCCGCCTCCTGGCCCTGCTGCTTGTAGCAGGTGCCGACCTTGGCGCGCTCCTCGTTGCTCATCAGCGGCAGGTTGACCGTGCCGGGGAAGGCGCCTAGCGCGAACTCGACCGGCGCGCGCATGTCCATCATCGGCGCGCCGCGCAGGAACAGCGCGCGGAAATCGGTGACGTTCTCGGCCATCAGATCACCTCGACCGCATGCGCGCCGCGCGGCTCCAGGCTGCCGATCGGCGCCAGGGTCAGACCCAGTTCGGCCGCGACGGCCAGGAACTCGGCCTCGCCCTCGGGTGCGACCGCCACCAGCAGGCCGCCGCTGGTCTGCGGGTCACACAGCAGCTGCTTCTGCTGTTCGCTGATCGGAGCGATCTGGTCGCCGTAGCTGTCGAAATTGCGCAAGGTGCCGCCCGGCACGCAGCCCTCGGCCAGGTAATGCTCGACGCCAGACAGGCGCGGCACCGCCGAGTAATCGAGGCGGGCCGTCAGGCCAGCACCGTCCGCCATCTCGACCAGGTGACCGAGCAGGCCGAAGCCGGTGACATCGGTCATCGCCTTGACCCCGGCCAGCTTGCCGAAGCGGGCGCCGGGCTGGTTGAGCGTGCACATCCAGTCGCGCGCCAGGCCGACATCCTGCGCTCGCAATTTGGACTTCTTCTCGGCGGTGGTCAGGATGCCGATGCCCAACGGCTTGCTCAGGTAGAGCTTGCAGCCGGCGGTGCCGGTGTCGTTGCGCTTCATGTGGCGCTTCTCGACGATGCCGGTGACGGCCAGGCCGAAGATGGGCTCGGGCGCGTCGATCGAGTGGCCACCCGCGAGCGGGATGCCAGCGGCGTCGCAGACCGCGCGACCGCCACGGATAACCTCGCGCGCGACCTCGGGCGCCAGCACATTGACCGGCCAGCCCAGGATCGCGATCGCCATCAGTGGGTCGCCGCCCATGGCATAGATGTCGCTGATCGCGTTGGTGGCGGCGATGCGGCCGAAGTCGAACGGATCATCGACGATCGGCATGAAGAAGTCGGTGGTCGAGACCACGCCGCGCTCCTCGTCGATGGCGTAGACCGCCGCGTCGTCCCTGGAGGCGTTGCCGACCCACAGCTTCGGGTCGAGATTCTGCGCGCCGCTGCCGGCCAGGATGACCTCCAGCACCTTGGGCGAGATCTTGCAGCCGCAACCGGCGCCGTGGCTGTACTGGGTAAGGCGGATGGGCTCGCTCATCTTGTGACTCTCTCGGGGGAAACAGAAAACCTTTGAATATAAAGCCTGCGGGCGCGTGTCGCTCGAAAACGATGCGCGCGCGCTGCTGACCCGGGGCAGATCCTGGCCAGACCCAGAACGAAAACAGATCCCGCACTGATTGGATATTTCTGATGAGAAACGCGCTTTACGCGGCTCTGTGCAGGGCCTAGACTGCTTTCACACCAATTAAAAATCAGCACGCATGCAGGGGCGACCCGCCTCGCTGCGAGGGAGGGGAAGCATGAAGGATTTCGGGGCTGGGATGCATGAGGCATTGCTGGCGAGTACCCAGGCCGAGGTCGACTCGGCGCGCGCGCTCGCGCAGATGGGTGCCAGTGCGGTGGACAAGGCAGCGCAGCTAGCGCGTGCTGCAGTCGACCTGGTGTCAAGCAAGATGGGCGCTGCGGGTATTGTTGCCGGAACGGCCGTGGGAACTGCCGGTGCTGCGGTGCTCGGTGCCGCTGCCTACGCAACGGTGCAGCGCAACCGGGCGGTGGGGAGCGCCATTCAAGACGCCAGCGATCAGCTGCAAAAGACTTTCCTGCCTCAGCGCGCCGCTGGCCAGCCCTGCCTGCCCTGTCTGGACGAGAGCTCTGCGTTGGCACGCCGGCTGCGCATCGAGAAGCGCCAGCGTCTCATCCTGCATGGCGAGCGCAACCCCGACCCGACCGTGCGCGATGCGGCCCAGCGGCTGAAAGCCGACATGCACGCGGTCGAACTGGCCAGGCTGTCGGACAACAGCTACGCGCAATACGACCCGAAGGCGGGACCGAAGCAGAAGAAGCCACCGGAGCCGTGGCAGGCGATGACGAAGCAGCAGGTCAAGGATGCAGGCTTGAGTCCTAAGCTCCTCGATGATGCCAAGGCGGTGGTCTACAAACTGCCGCCCGATTTCCCCTTCGATCCCAAGACCGTGGTCGCATTTCGGGGCACGACTGGCGAGGCAGAGGACATCCTGACTGACCATGACCAAGCACTTGGACTCGAAACCGAGCAATACAAGGCTGCGACCGACCTCGGCAAGCAGTTACACAAGTTCATGCCCGACGCCGCGGTCACCGGCCACTCGCTCGGCGGTGGCAAGGCGCAGGCCGCTGGCGTAGCGGGTGAGCTCCAGGGCAGCATGTTCAACTCGGCCGGACTGCACCCGAAGACAGCCGGGATGTTGCCGGAAGAACTTGCAGCCTATGCCGGCCGCTTCCAACAATACCGCACCGAAGGCGAAGGCGGTGGCGACCCGCTGACCGGGGTACAGAATTCACTTGCGCTGCAACAGAAGCTCTACGGTGGCGCCCAGGGCCTGCAGAAGCTGGTCCAGGCTAACCAGTGGGCGCTCAACGAGCTCGGCCTCAAAGACCCGCTGGGTTTGTTGACGGAATCGGTGCAGGGCCTGGCGCGCGGCTTGGCCGAGCGTGTTCTCAAGGTCACGCCGCAGGAAGCCGCGCGCAATCTGGCCTACAGCGGCGGCCAGTGGTATCTGCCGCCAGCACTCGGTGAAGTACGCGGCATCGCGAGCAAGACCGCGCAGGGCCGCGACACGCCGTTCGAGCAGCAGCATGGCATCGGCGGCGTGATTCATGGCCTGGAAACCCGCAAGGCCGGCGACATCAACAAGTTGCTTGCCAGCACCGGACAGCCCGGCCCCGCAAGCGACTATATCGGGCCGACCCGGGCCTAGCGAGGACATCATGAACTCCATCCACAATCACATCTGCCGAGTCGGCCGCCTTGTGCTGCTTGCCGCCAGCGGCTGGCTGCTCAACCCCATCACAGGACAAGCCATGATCACGACCGACAAGGTATTCGCCGACCCGCGGGTCGCCCAGCTGGCCAATGCCGCGCAAGATGGCGACCTCGCGCGTATCCAGCAGCTGATCCAGGCCGGGGCGCCGGTGAAGTTCGTCGGCCAGGAAGGGATGACAGTGACGCAATACGCGCTGCGCGCGCGTCGCAACGCGCCACAGGTGATGGAATTGCTGCTCAAGGCCGGTGCCGATCCGGTCTCGATGTTGTCGAATGGCAAGACCGTGCCGCATTACGCCGTTGCGCGCAACAACGCCGACCCCGAGGTGGTCAAGGTGCTGCTGGCGCACGGCATCAGCCCGAACTGGTTTCCACCCAGCGGCGTCTATCACGACCGCTCCATGCTGCAGGCGGCCATCATGGGCAGGAACCTGCCGGTGATCAAGCTACTGGTCGAGCGCGGTGCCGATATCAACTATGTCGACCCATTCTCGGGTTCGGCATTGCACATGGCATTGGATGGCATCGATTTCTACATTCCGGCCTATTTGGTCGAGGCTGGCATTGATCTCAAGCTGCTCGACAGCACTTCGCCCGAGATCAAGAACCCGCGCGCGATCAAGCAGACCGCCATTGAGAAGTTCTGCTACTTTGATGGCGGCAAGCGCGGTCACAATCCCCTGCCCGAAATCGCCGACGGCTGGCGCGTCTTCACCGCAGCACTCGCGAAGCGCGGTGTCACCATGCCCTGCGGTCTGTGACCAAGGGCATCACACCCAGGCTTCCCCCAGCGTCTCCACCTGCTGCAGCACCAGCTCCACCGCCTCCTCGGCCTGGTCGGGCGGGTACTTGTACTTGCGCAGCACCCGCTTGACCATCAGGCGCAAGGTGGCGCGCACGCTCTCGCGCTGGGCCCAATCCACGCTGATGTTCTTCTTCAGGTTCTCGGTCAGCTCGTGGGCGATCTTCTTGAGCGTCTCGTCGGTCAGTTCCTTGACTGCAGATTCGTTGTTGGCCAGCGCGTCATAGAACTTGACCTCGTCGTCGCTCAGGCCAAGTTGCTCGCCCCGGCTGGCAGCGGCCTTGAACTTCTTGGCCATTTCGACCAGCTCTTCCATCACCTGCGCGGTCTCGATGCTGCGGTTCTGGTAGCGGGTGATGACGCTGGAGAGCAGGTCGCTGAACTTCTTCTGCTGCACGACGTTGGTGGCGAACTTGGCCTTGATCTCGCCTTCCAGCAGGCGCTCCAGCAGCTCGACCGCCAGGTTCTTCTCGGGCAGGTTCTTGACCTGGGCCAGGAACTCCTCGTCGAGCAGTCCGATGTTGGGTTTCTCCAGGCCCACGGCGTCGAAGATGTCCACCACCGACTCGCTGACCACCGCCTGGTTGATGATCTGGCGGATGGCGAGGTCGCACTGCTCATCGGTCTTCTTCTGCTGGCTGATGTCGCGCTTGGTCAGGATGACCTTGACCGCCTGCAGGAAGGCCACCTCGTCGCGCACCGCCTTGGCTTCGTCCAGCGTGCAGCACAGGCTGAACGCCTTGCTCATGGCCAGCGCCACGTCGGCGAAGCGCTTCTTGCCGTCGCGGACCGAGTTGCCGCTCTTGTCCTTGGTTTCTGACTTCAGGCCCAGCACATGGTTGGCTGCACCCGCCAGCGTCTTGTGGCCACCGGTCTTGAAGCCGCTGTAATCGAAGCCGTGCAGCATGGCCTGCAGCACGTCGAGCTTCTCCAGCAGCACGGACAAGGCTTCATGGGCGTCCACCGTCGGGCGGCCCCGGCCCTTGCTGGCGGTGTATTCCTTCATCGCGGCTTTGAGCTCATTGCCGATGCCGATGTAGTCCACCACCAGGCCGCCCTGCTTGTCCTTGAAGACCCGGTTGACGCGCGCGATGGCCTGCATCAGGTTGTGGCCCTTCATCGGCTTGTCCACGTACATGGTGTGGACGCAGGGGGCGTCGAAGCCGGTCAGCCACATGTCGCGCACGATGACCAGGCGCAGCGGGTCGGCCGGGTCCTTGAAGCGCTTCTCCAGCCGCTTCTTGATCTGGCTGCCGTAGATGTGCGGGCGCAGCAGCGCCTTGTCGCTCGCGCTGCCGGTCATGATGATCTTGATCGCGCCCAGCTCGGGGTCGTCGCTGTGCCATTCAGGTTTGAGCTTGACGATCTCGTTGTAGAGGTGCACGCAGATGTCACGGCTCATGGTCACGACCATGGCCTTGCCGTCCTGGGCCTGGTTGCGCTGCTCGAAATGGGCCACCAGGTCGGCCGCGACGCTGGCCACGCGCGGCTCGGCGCCGACCACCTTCTCCAGCGCAGCCCAGCGGCTCTTGAGCCGGGCCTGGGTGCCTTCCTCCTCGTCCTCGGCCAGTTCATCGACCTCGTCGTCGATCAGCGACAGGTCTTCCTGTTTCAGCTTGAGCTTGGCGAGACGGCTCTCGTAGTAGATCGCGACCGTGGCGCCATCCTCGCGGGCCTGCTGCATGTCGTAGACATGGATGTAGTCGCCGAACACGGCGCGGGTGTCGCGGTCGGTGCTGGACACTGGCGTGCCGGTGAAGGCGACAAAGGTGGCGTTCGGCAACGCGTCGCGCAGATGCTGGGCATAGCCCGCCTGGTAGCGGGTCTTGTACTCGGGCGGGGCGAATTCGGCGCTGGCGGCTGCATGGGCGTTGTCGCCGTCGCTGCTGGTCAGGGCACCGAAGCTGGCGGCCGAAACCTTGTGCGTCCTGAGCTTGGCCTGGAAACCGTACTGGGTACGGTGTGCCTCGTCGGCCACCACGACGATGTTGTGCCGCTCGGACAGCACCGGGAACAGGTCCTCGTCCTCGCCCGGCATGAACTTCTGGATGGTGGCGAAGATGATGCCGCCCGAGGGCCGCTGGCCCAGCAGTCGGCGCAGCTCCTGCCGGGTGGTCGCCTGCACCGGCGTCTCGCGCAGCAGGTCGGCGCCCAAGCTGAAGACCCCGAACAATTGGCCGTCGAGGTCGTTGCGGTCGGTGATGACGACGATGGTCGGGTTGGCCATCGCAGGTTCCTGCATCACGCGCGCGGCGAAGCAGGTCATGGTGATGCTCTTGCCGCTGCCCTGGGTGTGCCAGACCACGCCGCCCTTGCCGCGCAGGCTGACGGCACTGTCCGGGCGGGATGCGGTCACCACATGCTCGATGGCGGCGCGCACCGCATGGAACTGGTGGTAGCCAGCGATCTTCTTGACCAGCTGGCCGTCGTCCTCGAACAGCACGAAGTAGCGCAGGTAGTCGAGCAGATAGCGCGGTGCCAGCGCGCCGCGCACCAGGGTTTCGAGCTCGTTGAACTGGCCCAGCGGGTCGAGGTTGACGCCGTCGATGGTGCGCCACTGCTGGAAGCGCTCGGCGTTGGCCGACAGCGAGCCCAGCCGCGCGTCGCTGCCGTCCGAGATCACCAGCACTTCGTTGTACTGGAACACATCGGGGATCTGCGCCTTGTAGGTCTGGAGCTGGTCGTACGCCTTCCAGATGTCGGCCGCTTCGTCGGCGGGGTTCTTGAGCTCGATCAGCACCAGCGGCAGGCCGTTGACGAACAGGATGATGTCGGGCCGGCGCGTGTGGTGCGCGCCCTTGATGGAAAACTGGTTGACGGCCCAGTATTCGTTGCGCGATGCGTCCGACCAGTCGAGCAGGCGCACGAAGTCGCCCACCGTCTCGCCGTCGCGCTGGTACTGCACCGGCACGCCGCCGACCAGCAGCTTGTGGAAGGCGCGGTTGGCCGATAGCAGCGACGGGATGCCCAGGTCGAGCACCTGACGCAGGGCGTCCTCGCGGGCGGCGGTGGGCACCTGGGGGTTCAGGCGCGCGATGGCCTCGCGCAGGCGGCCGGTCAGCACCACCTCGCGGTAGTTGGCGCGCTGCGGGTTGGGGCCGTCGTGGGCGATGTCGTAGCCGCTGTGGACCGCATAGCCCAGCTCGGACAGCCAGCCCAGGGTTTCCTGTTCGAGTTGGTCTTCGGTCATGTCGAGGACGAGCCCATCTCGCTCAACACTCGTTGCACGCCAGACACGAACTTGCCATAGCTGTGAGAACGGTTATGTTCCGCCCCCCGCAAGTGCTGCGCCATGGCGCGAGCGCCGGCACCTTTCTGGAAACTGGGAATCAGGCGCTTCAACTCGACGGAGGGTTTTTCCCATGAATCTGGGTGGGCAAACTTCTTTCGTAGAGCCGGAGTATTGGCCTTGGGTTGTTCAAATGCCGCAGCCACCGCCTCCAGATCGCCCAAGTACCAAGCCTCCAGCTCTTGGCAGGCCAAGCGCACCAAGGTATCAGGCCGTCCGGCTGCCGCGCAAAGGCCTTTGATCTTCTTCAGCACGGCCACACAATCAGCGGCATCGTTATCACGGACAATCACAAAACGATCGCCCGGATACTGCCAAGCACTCAGTTTGCGCGGAATGCTCAGGTCCAGGTCTGACTTACCCTGGTGTGCCACACACAAGAAATGCTGCCCGGCCACCCAGCCTGGCATCAGGCGCGGCAACAAGCCCTCAAGCAGCAGCTTCATCGACGGCTCTTCCAGCAAAAAAACCAGGCGACCCATCATCAATTGAGCCCTTCCAGCAGCCCCTGCTTCCAAAGCCAACCCGGCAAGTCACCTGCGTCGACCAGAGCCCTCAAGTTCGCCGAATCAACCGCACGACTGATCTTTGTAAAACCCTCTGCCTTTCGCAGGCAATAAATCTCTTCCAGATTCAACGCATTTAGAAAGTCTGGTGAATGGGACGAGATAAAGACCTGCCCACCGCGCCTAGCGTAGGAGCGGAACTCCTCGGCCAGCTCGGGTAACAGTTCGGGGTAGAGTTGATTTTCGGGCTCCTCCACCGCCAGCAAGGGATAAGGCTGGGGATCGTTGAGCAGCACCAGATAAGCGAACATCTTGATCGTTCCGTCCGAGACATGGCGCGCAACGAAGGGGTCCTTGAAGCTGCCATCCTGGAAGCGCAGCACCAGGCGTCCATCCTCGGTTTGCCTCGGCTCCACCAAGGAAACCCCTGGTACCCGGGATTTCATGGCGGCCAAAATGCGCGAAAAAGCCACGGGGTGATGCTCGAACAGGAAGTTGGCCACCAGTGGCAAATTGTCGCCACGGGTGGACAGATGTTCAGCAAAACCATCTTCCTGGCTGGGTCGAGCCTCGGACACGTGAAAATCCGAGATATGCCAGTTCTCGATCATCAAGCGCAAGGCGCTGGCCGCCTTGAAGCGGTCAAACTGTCCCAGGCCCTTGACGGCCAGGATATCCGGTGCATCCAGCGTCTGCACCTCTCGTGCCAACTCCTCGTCTTGCTTGGAGAAATCTTCCTCGTTGGTGATGGCGTAGCCCTCGCCTAGCGTGAAGTCCAGGAAGTGGAACGGCTTGCCATTCGCGCCGCGCTTGTAGCGCAGAATCTCGCGCGCCACCACGGCGCGGCCGGTCTTGTCGGGCTCCACGCGCAGCAAATAGGTGACCAGACGCTCCTTGCCTGTGATGTCTAGCCGGAACTGCAGGGTCAGCTCAATGGGCTCCTGCGCAAATCCCCTACTGGCCAACTCCTTGAAACCGCCACGCTTGCTCACCGCCTTGCTCACGTTCATGGCCAAGGCGTCCTTGAGGAACGAAAACACGTCAAAAAGCGTGGATTTTCCGGTGCCATTGGCACCCACCAACACACAAAGACGGGAAATGCTGCTCAGCTTGGCATGGCGGAACAGCCGGTAGTTCTTGATTTCGATCGATTCAATCTGCATGCTCAGGCTCCGAGTCGTTGGTCCGCGAGCGCGCGGGACAAGCTGCATTGTCGAGTAGGTCTTGGACTTCCGGTAGCTGGAGCTGGCCGAAAATCAGGCGGGGCAGCAGGGTGTCGCGCAGGGTGGCGAGGGTTTGGCTGCTCGCATGGTTACCGGCGATGCGTTGCTGCAGGGCCGACGCCGTCTGTCCGAATGCCTCCGCTATTGCCTGTGTTGGCACCGCTACAAGGTAGCGACCGAGCACGTCATTCTGTATACGTTGGCGACCACTGGTGCCGGACATGCTCTGTATTGCGAACTCACGGAAAGCACCATGACGACACAAGAGGTAAGCGAAATAGTCAGGAAGCGGCGCCTTTGGACGCAGCACGACAAACTCTGTCGAGCCCCAGCCGGTTTGCCCCTCCGAGAGAAAGTCAACGAAAGCTGTTTTTCCGTTCTCCAGGCAAGGAGTGATGCGCGCCAACAGCGTATCGCCATTGACGAATTTGCTGCCCGATCCCATCTCGCGCGGAACAGTCGCATCAGCGACATGACCCTGTGTGCCTACGCTCGCCATGTCGAGATAAGGAGCCAGTTCACCCTTCTTGAGCTTGCGCGTCGGGTTGATCTCCATGGCTTCGGCCAAAGGCAGCAGCCGCCACCCCCTCGGCACCACCCCCAACTCCGTCTCCTCGAAGCTGTCAGGGAACAGCGCCGCCGTGGCATCAATCATGCCTTCGGGGGTGCTGCCTTCCATCTTGGCGCGCACGGGGTCGAAATCGACGAACCACGACTTGAACAGCGCTTGGGCGATGGCTTCGAGCGTGGCGTTGGTTTCACGCAGGAGGGTGATGCGGTCGTCTATCGCGCCGAGAGTTTCGGCAACTTCCTTCTGAATATGGAGCGCTGGGGTCGGCACACGAAGCGCTTCCAGAACTGGAATACGAAGGTTGCTGACAGTGGAGCCAGTACCTTCGTTCCATCCAATCTGATGCTGCAGATAGGGGGACTGAAGCGCGTACAGCAAGAACCGGCCATCAACCTTGTCCGGGTCAGGGCGAAGTAATACCTGTCGCTGGCCAAGGCAGCACTTTAGGCCAAGAGGAATCTGGCATACCTCGCCCATGGGTGCTTCGCGGGTAATGACCAAGTCCCCAGCTTGCGGTGCTGCACGTCGGATTCGACCTAGGTAGTGAGCCTCATCGGTAAAACTCGGACTCGAGAGGTCGAGCCTGCCGCCTTTAATGTTCTGGTTGCGAAGCACCACTACGCCTGAATTCGTCCACGCAGGGGTGGCATGCGGACAATCCACTACAAGCAGGCAAAGGGATTCGAGTGTGTGTTGCTGAACTTCAGAACTCATACCCCAGCCCTCCCAGCTTCCGCCTGATCAGCGCATCCAGCTCGGCACCCTTGGCCATCTGCTCGCCCAGCTTCTCGGTCAGCTGGCGCATCTTGTCGTCGAAGGCTTCGTCGTCGTCCTCGACCGCCTCGGCACCCACGTAGCGGCCCGGGGTCAGCACATGGCCGTGCTGGGCGATCTCGGCCAGCGGCACGCTGCGGCAAAAGCCCGGCTGGTCTTGGTACTCGGTGATGCTCGCGCCCGCTTCCACCTCGCCGCGCCACGCGGCCACGGTCTCGGCAATGCGCTGGATGGCGTCGTCGTCCAGCTCGGCCTGCACGCGGCTGATCATCTTGGCCTGCTTGCGCGCGTCGATGAACAGCACCTCGTCCTTGCACTTCTTCTGCTTGGCCAGAAACCACAGGCAGGCCGGGATCTGGGTGTTGAAGAACAGTTGTCCCGGCAGCGCGATCATCACCTCGACCACATCGGCTTCGACCATGGCGGCCCGGATCACGCCCTCGTTGTTCTGGCTGCTCGACATGCTGCCGTTGGCCAGCACGATGCCGGCGCGGCCGGTGGGCTTGAGGTGGTGCAGCATGTGCTGCAGCCAGGCGTAGTTGGCGTTGCCCTGCGGCGGGTCGCCGTACTGCCAGCGCGGGTCGCCCTCCAGGCTGCCGTGCCACCAGTCGCTGATGTTGAACGGCGGGTTGGCCAGGATGAAGTCGGCGCGCAGGTCCGGGTGCTGGTTGCGCGTGAAGGTGTCGCCCGGCTCGTGGCCCAGGTTGAAGTCGATGCCGCGGATCGCCAGGTTCATCGCCGCCAGCCGCCAGGTGGTCGGGTTGGCTTCCTGGCCATAGATCGACACGTCACCAATCCGCCCGCCGTGGGCCTCGATGAACTTCTCGCTCTGCACGAACATGCCGCCCGAGCCGCAGCAGGGGTCGTAGACCTGGCCCTGGTGCGGGGCCAGCACCGCGACCAGCGTCTTGACGATGCTGGCAGGCGTGTAGAACTGGCCGCCGCGCTTGCCTTCGGCGCTAGCGAACATGCCCAGGAAGTATTCGTAGACCTGGCCCAGCACGTCGCGCGCCACCGCCGCATCGGTGCCGAAGCCGATGGTCGAGATCATGTCCACCAGCTCGCCCAGCTTGCCATCGGGCAACTGCGCGCGGGCGTAGCGCTTGTCGAGGATGCCCTTGAGCTTGGGGTTCTCGCCCTCGATGATGGTCAGCGCGTTGTCGATGAACTTGCCGATCTCGGGGTTCTTGGCCAGCGCGCGCAGTGTCTCCCAGCGCGCGCCCTCGGGCACCCAGAACACGTTGGCGCTCTTGTAGTAGTCGCGGTCTTCCAGCTCGGCGGCCAGGTCTTCAGGCGTCGCGTCGGGGTAATGGAATTCGTCGTCCGGGTTCTGCAGCCGGGCTTGAACTTCGGCCTGGCGCGCGGTGAAGGTGTCGCTGACGTACTTGAGGAAGATCAGGCCCAGCACCAGGTGCTTGTATTCGGCCGCGTCCATGTTGGCGCGCAGCTTGTCGGCCGCGGCCCAGAGGGTTTTCTTGATGTCGTCGAGCATGTGAGGGAAATCGGATAAAGGAGGGCTTGGCGTCGGTTCGACATCAGGTCAATGTAAACTTGATAAGTTTAAAGCAATTCTTCTTCAAGCCGGCAATTTCCTTCGCGATGCCCTGAATGTTGAAAGGCCGGCCCGCGCCCAGACAGACGCGAGCCGGCCCTGTTGCCGGTCAGAACCAGGCCCTCGGCAGGCCCGGCACAAAGTAGCGATCAGCCCGCCAACTGCTTCCAGGTGTCGATCACCGAGTCGGGATTGAGCGAGATCGAGCTGATGCCCTGGTCGCGCAGCCATTCGGCGAAGTCCGGGTGGTCGCTGGGGCCCTGGCCGCAGATGCCGATGTACTTGCCCTGCGCGCGGCAGGCCTTGATCGCCATGCTGATCAGCGCGGTGACGGCCGGGTCGCGCTCGTCGAAGTCGTGCGCCAGCAGCTCGAGCCCTGAGTCGCGGTCCAGGCCCAGGGTCAGCTGGGTCAGGTCGTTGGAGCCGATCGAGAAGCCGTCGAAGAACCGCAGGTACTGCTCGGCCAGGATGGCGTTGCTCGGGATCTCGCACATCATGATCAGCTTGAGCTCGTGCTCGCCGCGCTTCAAGCCAAACTTGGCCAGCAGCTCGACCACGCGCTCGGCCTGCTTCAGGGTGCGCACGAAGGGCACCATGACCTGGACATTGGTCAGGCCCATGGTTTCACGCACGCGCTTGATGGCCTCGCATTCCATAGCGAAGGCCTCGCCGAACTCCTCGCTGATGTAGCGCGCCGCGCCACGGAAGCCCAGCATCGGGTTTTCCTCGTCGGGCTCGTAGCGGCTGCCGCCGACGAGCTTGCGGTACTCGTTGCTCTTGAAGTCGGACAGGCGCACGATCACCGGCTTGGGCCAGAAGGCGGCGGCGATGGTGGCCACGCCCTCGGCGACCTTGTCGACGTAGAAGGCACGCGGGCTGGCGTGGCCGCGCGCGACCGACTCGACCGCCTTCTTGAGGTCGGCGTCAATCGCCGGGTAGTCCAGGATCGCCTTCGGGTGCACGCCGATGTTGTTGTTGATGATGAACTCGAGCCGCGCCAGGCCGACGCCACCGTTGGGGATCTGGGCGAAGTCGAAGGCCAGCTGCGGGTTGCCGACGTTCATCATGATCTTGACGTCGAGCTCGGGCATCTGGCCACGGCTGACCTCGCTGACCTCGGTCTCGAGCAGGCCGTCGTAGATGTTGCCGGTGTCGCCCTCGGCGCAGCTCACTGTCACCAGCGTGCCGTCCTTCAGCGTCTCGGTCGCGTCGCCACAGCCGACCACGGCCGGGATGCCCAGCTCGCGCGCGATGATCGCGGCGTGGCAGGTGCGGCCACCACGGTTGGTCACGATCGCGCTGGCGCGCTTCATGACCGGCTCCCAGTTCGGGTCGGTCATGTCGGTCACCAGCACGTCGCCGGGCTGGACCTTGTCCATCTCGCTGATGTTGTGCACCAGACGCACCGGGCCGGTGCCGATCTTCTGGCCGATCGCGCGGCCCGAGGCCAGCACGGCGCCCTTGCCAACCAGCTTGTAGCGCAGCTCGACCTGGCCGGCGGACTGGCTCTTGACCGTCTCGGGGCGGGCCTGCAGGATGTAGAGTTGGCCGTCGTTGCCGTCCTTGCCCCACTCGATGTCCATCGGGCGGCCGTAATGCTGCTCGATCACCACGGCGTAACGTGCCAGTTCGAGCACATCGGCGTCGGTCAGCGAATAGCGGTTGCGCTGCTCGACCGGCACCTCGACGGTCTTGACCAGCTTGCCGCTGGCGGCCTTTTCCTCGGGCGAGGCAAAGACCATCTCGATCAGCTTGCTGCCGAGGTTGCGGCGGATCAGCGCCTGCTTGCCGGCCTTGAGCATCGGCTTGTGGACATAGAACTCGTCGGGATTGACGGCGCCCTGCACCACGGTCTCGCCCAAGCCGTAGCTGGAGGTGATGAAGACCACGTCCTCGAAGCCGCTCTCGGTGTCGATGGTGAACATCACGCCGGCAGCACCCAGGTCGGAGCGCACCATGCGCTGCACGCCGGCCGACAGCGCGACCACGTCGTGCTCGAAGCCCTTGTGCACGCGGTAGCTGATGGCGCGGTCGTTGTAGAGGCTGGCGAACACCTCCTTCATCTTGTGCAGCACTTCCTCGATGCCGTGCACGTTGAGGAAGGTCTCCTGCTGGCCGGCGAAGGACGCATCGGGCAGGTCCTCGGCGGTGGCGGAGGAACGCACCGCGTAGGTCGCGGTCGCGCTGTCGCCGTTCAGGGTGATGTAGGCGTCGCGGATGGCCTGTTCGAGGTCGGCCGGGAAGGGCTGGGCCTCGACCATGGTGCGGATCTCGGCGCCGACCCGGGCCAGCTCGCGCACGTCCTCGGTGTCGAGCGCGGCCAGCCTGGCGCTGATCTTGTCGGCCAGGCCTTCGAAGGCCAGGAACTCGCGGAAGGCATGCGCCGTGGTCGCGAAGCCGGTCGGCACCCGCACGCCCTCGGGCAGCTGCGAGATCATCTCGCCCAGGCTGGCGTTCTTGCCGCCGACGACCTCGACGTCGGTCATTCTGAGATGCTCGAAGGGCACGACCAGGGCGGTCGGGCTGAACAGTTGAGACATGGATTAGCTCCGTTGATGTTGAAAAACAGGTGCGCCCGGACCGCAGCGACACATCGTTGTCTTGTTGTGCGCGTCGACCTGCGGCCAGGCGTCGCAAATCGCGATAATCCGAAACATTGTAGGGGCCGCGCGGGCCGCGCGCCGTCCGTTTCGCGACAATCGAACCGAGGGTAAGTACCAGATGCCGCACCGCACCGCTTTCTTCATTTCCGACGGCACCGGCATCACGGCCGAGACCTTCGCCAACGCCATCCTGGCGCAGTTCGAGATCAAGCCGCACCGCATCCGCCTGCCCTTCGTCGACAGCGTGGACAAGGCGCACAACGCGGTGCGCCAGATCAACCACACGGCCCAGGTCGACGGCGCCCGCCCGCTGGTGTTCACGACCGTGGTCAACATGGACGTGCTCGCGGTGCTCAAGTCCGATTGCAAGGGCATGCTGATCGACATGTTCGGCACCTTCATCGCGCCGATCGAGGCCGAGATCGGCATCAAGTCGAATCACCGGGTCGGGCGCTTCTCGGACGTCACGCGCAGCAAGGAATACCACGACCGGATCGAGGCGATCAACTTCACGCTCGCGCACGACGACGGCCAGACCCATGTCGACCTGGACAACTCCGACCTGATCCTGATCGGCGTCAGCCGCAGCGGCAAGACACCGACCTCGCTCTATCTCGCGATGCAGTTCGGGCTCAAGGTCTCGAACTATCCGCTGATTCCGGAGGACTTCGAGCGCCGCCAGCTGCCGCCCGCGCTGGTGCCGCACAAGAAGAAGCTGTTCGGCCTGACCATCAACCCCGAGCGCCTGAGCGAAATTCGGAATGAGCGCAAGGCCAACTCGCGCTACGCCAGCCTGCTCAACTGCCGCTACGAGGTCAACGAGGCCGAGGCCATGATGCGGCGCGCCGGCGTGCGCTGGATGTCGACCACCAGCAAGTCGATCGAGGAGATCTCGACCATCATCCTGCAGGAAGTCAAGCCCGAGCGCCTCGACTATTGATTTTCAGGCTGGGCGGCTTCAGTAATAGGAGCTCGCCAGGCGTGTCTTGGAGGTCTCGACCACATGCCGGTAGGCCGCTCCCATCGCGGACAGTTTCAGGATGGAAGCCCGAACCACTTGCTGGTTCGCCAATGACTCCTTGCCGGCCTGCCTCGGCGCAAAAAGATACACGCCGACTTTGAAGCTGTCGGCACCGAGGCGAGCCCTGGTCCTGTTGACCGCCTCGGTGAACTGGGCGTCCTTCTTCATCCATTCATCGATGTCGATCTTGCCGTTGGCGAGATCATCGGTGAGTCCGGCCTGGATGGTTTTCATGTTGATGAAACTCTTGGCATCGATGACAGCCGCACCGAAACTGGCCTCGGACTTCAAGTCATCGATGCTCTCCATGAACCGGTAATAGATGGCGGTCGCCGTGACGGCTTCGCTGCCGAAAGTGTCCACGTCCTTGATGTTGATTGACGACGCGTACAGGAAGGCAAAAAGGCCGGGAGACAAGCGGTTCATGGAGAACGACAGGCTCGCCGACGAGGTCGATGAAGACTTGGCGGCCTCGGCGACCGTGTTGACCACATCGGTGTAGGCCTGAATGGCCTCCGGGCTCATGGCCGGCTTCTGGGCAGCCGGGTTTTGCGCCGCCGCGATGGCGGTCAGTGACTTGGTCACGACAGCCGCGATCTTGTCCAGGCTGAACTCGCTGGTGTACTCGGTCTTGATGTCCGAACTGTAGGAAAGCTCACGGGCGTCCGTCACGCCGGCATCTTTCAAGTGGCCTGCTATCTCGGCGTAGAACCTGGCCTTGTTGTCAGTCTCCTGAGCCAGGATCATTGCCTGCAGCTTGTCGATTTGACTTTTAGCCGCCACGGTCTTGTCAGCGACGCTCTGAACCGATCCTGAAGTGCATGTCATGTTTTTCTCCCTGTTTGCTAGCGTTCCTACTCGTATGGCTTTTCGGATGCCGCCCCGCTTTTGAAGTGGCCAATCGACGCCACTGATGCGGTTTCCCACTGCTCATACTGCAAGGGCAATAGGCGCAAGTCAAGCCGCGTGAGAAGGTCCGGGTCGGGGAGGCGCCGGGTGACGATTTGTGCTCGCACCATGAGGAGCCCGGCGCCTCCCCGACCCGGACCCCAGACCTTCAGTACTTGAGCCTGGCGTAGTAGGTCTGCTGCGCGGCGGCCCTGGCCTGGCCCAGGGTGTGGATGCCCTTCTCGGCCAGCAGCGGAATCAGCCGCAGGAAGATCTCGGCCGTGACGATGGCGTCGCCCAACGCGTTGTGGCGCCCCGTCACCGCGATGTTGAAGCGCTGCGCGATGGCCTCGATCCGGTGCGATTCCTGGCTCGGGTGCACCAGCGCCGACAGCAGCAGGGTGTCGAGCACGGGCTGGTCGAACAGGATGCCGCTGCTGGCCTCCTTGAGTTGGAGGAAGCGCAGGTCGAACGCGGCGTTGTGGCCGACCAGCACGGTGTCGCGCGTGAAGGCGTGGAACACCGGCAGCACCTGATCTATCGTCGGCTGGCCCCGGACCATGCCCTGTTCGATGCCGTGGATGGGGATGCCGGCCGGCGGGATCATGCACTGCGGATCGACCAGCTGGTCGTAGGTTTCCTGGCGCAACAGCCTGCCGTTGACGATGCGAACGGCGCCGATCTGCAGGATCTCGTCGCCGCCGGTCGGGTTCAGCCCGGTGGTCTCGGTGTCGAACACGGTGTAGGACAGCGCGGTCAGCGGCCGGTCGTCGAGCGCGCTGGCCTGTTCCGAGCGGCTGAACAGGTCGAAATCGTAGAACTCGGGCCGCCCCGGGGCCTCGGCGGCCCGCTGCGCCTGGGCCTGCCGGGGCGAGACGCCGGGCAGCAGGAAGCGGAAGAAGGACAGGTGCCGGGCGCGGTCGCGCTCGAACCAGAGCGCGCCGCCGTGGCGCTCGACCACGTCGCGCACCGAGAAGGCGTGGCTCTCCGACCCGATGCGCACCGGGTCGAGCTCCCAACCCATGACGGTCTCGGTGCTGATCGCGGGGCCGATCCACATCAGGTCGAGGTGGACCTTGGACGGCCCTTGCGGCGCGGGCTGCAAGCGGAGCTGGACGAAACGCACATCGAACTCCTCCTGCAACCGGGCCGAGAGATAGACCAGTGCCTGCAGCAGGCTGTAGCTCTCGATGCGCAACCAGGCGCTGACATCGACCTCGGCCTCGCGCGCCGACAAGCCGGCCTGCTCGGCGATGCGGCGCTGCGCGGCGGCAACGAAATCGCTGCCCAGCATGTCCTCCATCGGCCAGCGGCTGGCCACGCGCTCGGAGGCCTGGCTCATCAGCGGCTTGAGGCGTTCGCCCATGGCCAGCACCTCGTCGCGCACGACTCGCAGGAAGCGCTCGCGCATGGCGGGCTCCAGATCGGGAAAATCCAGCATCTCGACCGCTGCCTGGATGTTGGCCAGCGAGGCCCGGCTGCCCTCGGTCAGCGCCAGCAGCGCCCGGTCGCGCGCGGCCTCCTGCTCGTAATCGGGCATCACGTCGTCGAGCATCAGCACATAGCCCGCGATCTCCTGCGCGGCGTCCGAGCCGGCACCCGGACCAGCATCAAGCGGCTGACGCACCGGCGCGAGCTGGACCCGCAGCAGCTGGCCCGCAGGCGTGAGCGTGACGAACTGGGCCGAGGGCTGGGCGGCACCGCGCCGCATGCGCTGGCGCACGGTCTCCAGCGCGTGCGCGACCAGCTTGCGGTCGAACAGGTCATGAATGGAGCGGCCCAGGCCCAGCAGGCCGGCCGTATCCGCTGAGCCCGCCGGGCGGGCCGATTCCGCCAGGGCCTGGAACTGGGCGCGGGCGCGCTGGTTGTAGAGCAGGATGCGGCCTTCGAGGTTGCAGACCACCACGCTCTGGGTCAGCTCGGACATCAGCGCGGCCAGGCGCGACTTTTCCTGCTCGATGCGCTGGGCGGCGGCCTGGACCTTGGCGTCCATCTCGCGCCGTAGGGTCTCGCGCTGCTCCACCAGCTGGTTGAACAGCACGGTGAGCGCGCGCGTCTCGGGGTTGCCCGCCGGCGCCAGCTCGCGGACCACGTCGGTGCGCAGCAGGATCTGCGCCTCCTCGGCCAGGCGGACCGAGGGGGTGACCCAGAAATCGAACCAGCGCTTGAGCCCGTAGGCAATCGCCGCGATGCCGCCAGCCCAGGTCAGCCCGACCGCCACCAGGTGCGGGCCGATCAGCTCAAGGGCCGCCTCGCGCTGGACCGGGTCCAGGGTCAGCGCGACCAGCGCGAAGGTCAGCGCCAGCCAGGCGACCGAGGCGACGGCGGCCACCGCCAGCATCAGCCACAGGCGCCGGTCGGTCCGGCCCGGCCTGATCATGCGCCGGCTCCGAGCAGGCCGCGCACCTTGTCGACCAGTTCCCGGGTCGAGAAGGGCTTGGTCATGTAGTCATTGGCGCCCAGCGCCAGACCCTTGGCCATGTCGGTGTCGCGGCCCTTGGCGGTCAGCATCAGGATGCGCAGCGCCGACAGCTCGTCGCGCTCGCGCACGGCCTGCAGCACGTCGAAGCCGCTCTTGATCGGCATCATGACGTCGAGCAGCACCAGGTCGGGCCGCTGCTGCAGGATGGCGTCGAGCGCCTCCTGCCCGTCGCGCGCGACCAGCACCTGGTAGCCCTCGCGCTTCATCAGGAATTCAAGCGAGAGCAGGATGTTGGGCTCGTCGTCGGCGATCAGTATCTTGGCGCTCATGCGCGGTCTCCAGGCTTGTTGTTATTGGGGGTGACCAGGGGCAGCCAGAAACCGAAGCAGGCGCCCTGCCCCGGTGAAGAGCGCAGCCACAGCTGGCCGCCGAAATGCTCGACGAGCTGGCGGCTGATCGGCAGGCCCAGGCCAGTGCCCTGCGGCCGGTGGCTGCTGTCGCCGCCCTGGCGAAACTTCTCGAACACCAGGGCCTGCTGCTCAGGCGCCACCCCGGGTCCATTGTCCTGCACTTCGACCTGCACGCGGTCGCCGCTTTGCATCAGACTGACCCGGATGCGGCCGCTGCCGGTGGGCACGAACTTGACCGCGTTCGAGAGCAGGTTCAGCATCACCTGGGTCAGGCGGTCGGCGTCGGCGCGTAGGGTCACGGGCTGCTCGGGCAGGTCCAGTTCGAGCTCGGCGCCACGCTCGCGCAGCAGTTCGGCGACGGTCTGCGCGCTGCGGCGGATCAGCTCGGCCAGGTCGAGCTCGGTGTTGTGCCACTCGGCATGACCGGACTCGATCTTGGCCAGGTCGAGCACCTGGTTGACGAGCCGGCCCAGGCGCTCGGTCTCGGCCACGATGAGGCCCAGGAAGGTCTCGCGCTGCTGGCGGTCCATCGATTCGGCGCCGGCATCACCCTGTCGCGCGTCATCCAGCATCAGCTCCGCCAGCGCACGGATCGAGGTCAGCGGCGTGCGCAGCTCATGGGTGACGGAGGACATGAAGTCGTCCTTGAGCCGATCCAGGCTCTTGAGCTGTTCGTTGGCCGCGCGCAGTTCGGCGCTGGCGCGTTCGAGCGAGAGCGATTTTTCCTCCAGCTCGCGCGAGTGCAGCAGCAGGCGCTTGGCCTCCTCGACCATGTCGAGCAGGTCATCCAGCGCCAGCGCCTCCTCCTCGACCACCGAGGCCACCATGACACGGGCCGAGGCGCTGCCGATCGCGCCGGTGAGCTGGGTCTCGACGAAGTGGACCAGTTCGGCATCGGCCTGCAGTTGCTCGATGCGGTCAACCCCGTGCTGGCGGGCGAAACGCTCGAACAGTTCGCGCGCCCGCCCGGCGCCGAGGAAACGCTCGGCCAGCGCCAGCAGGCTGGCGACGCTGGCCTGGCCGCGCCAGAACACCGGCTGCAGCTGGCTGCTGCGCTCGAAGACGTCGACGAACAGCAACGCCTGGCTGGCCTCGGCCACCGAGGGACTGCGCCAGAGCGAGACACCGACATAGAGACCAACGTTGCACAGCAGGCTCCAGAACAGCGAATGGGTCAGGTTGTCGAATCCCGACAAGCCCAGCAGCGCCTCCGGCCTGAGCCAGGCCAGCCCCCAGAGCCCCTCGCGCAGGAAGGTGTCCGGCAGCCAGCCCGACTTGGCCAGAGAAGGCAGCATCAGCGTGTAGCTCCAGAGCGCGAAGCCCGCCAGCAGGCCGGCCAGCGCGCCAGGGCGGGTGGCGCCACGCCAGTACATGCCGCCCAGCAGCGCCGGCGCGAACTGGGCCACCGCCGCGAAGCTGATCAGGCCGATGCTGACCAGGGCGTAGGCCTCGCCAGCCAGGCGGAAATAGCAGTAGCCCAGCAGCAGCACGGCCAGGATGGCGAGGCGGCGCGTGTTGAGGATGGCGCGCGTCAGGTCGTGCCCGCCCTCGGACCAGCGGCGCGTGCGCAGCAGCACCGGCACCACCAGGTCGTTGCAGACCATGGTCGAGACGGCGATGGTCTCGACGATCACCATGCCGGTGGCCGCCGACAGGCCGCCGACGAAGGCCAGCAGCGCCAGCGCCGGCTGACCCTGGCTCAGCGGCAGCGAAAGCACGAAGGTCTCGGGGTCGGCCTGGCCGGGGCCGAAATGCAGCAGGCCACCGAGTGCGATCGGCAGCACGAACAGGTTGATCAGCAGCAGGTAGAGCGGAAAGACCCAGGCGGCGCGCCGCAGGTGGCGCTCGTCGACGTTCTCGACCACCATGATCTGGAACTGGCGCGGCAGCAGCAGCACCGACAGCATGGCCAGCAGCGTCAGCGCGAACCATTGCGGGTGGTCGAATCCACCGTCCAGGCCTGGCGCGAACAGGCTGGCCAGCTCGGGCCTGGCCAGGGCGCGCTCGAAGAGGTCGCCGAGGCCGTCGAACAGGCCCCAGCTGACATAGCCACCGATGGCCAGGAAGGCCAGCAGCTTGACGACCGACTCGAAGGCGACCGCCGCCACCATGCCCTCGTGGCGCTCGCTGCTGTCGAGGTGGCGCGCGCCGAACACCATGGTGAAGCCGGCCAGCGCCAGCGCCAGGTAGAGGGTGCTTTCCTGCCACCAGGCGCGCGGCTGGGCCTGGGCGCCAGCCACGGCCGTCAGGACATCGTAGGCGACCGAGACGCCCTTGAGCTGCAGCGCGATGTAGGGCACGATGCCGACCACCGTGATCAGCGTGACCAGTCCGGCCAGCAAGGGACTCTTGCCGTAGCGGCTGGCGATGAAGTCGGCGATCGAGGTGATGCGGTAGCGCTTGGCGATGCGCAGCATCTTGCGCAGCACCAGCCAGGCCAGCACCATGGCCAGCATCGGACCCAGATAGATCGGCAGGAACCAGACGCCGCTGCTGGCGGCACGGCCCACGCTGCCGAAATAGGTCCAGGCGCTGCAATAGACCGCGATCGAGAGCGCGTAGACCCAGGGACTGGCGATGACCGACCGGCCAGCGGCCGCGCGCCGGTCGCCGTAGGCCGCGACGGCGAACAGCACCAGCAGATAGGCCAGCGAGACAGCGACGATCAGCAGCGGCGACATGCGGGGTCCCGGCCAGCCGGACTCAGTCCGGTCGGCGCTCCATGAGCCAGGCCAGCGCCGCGATCAGCAGGGCCCAGAGCACGAACAGCGCCAGCGGAAACAGCGGCAGCCCCCAGAGCAGCGCCTCGCGGTTCCAGAGCGCGATCAGGGGGTAGTTGAGCAGCAGGCAGCCAGCCACGAACAGCGCCAGCAGGCGTTGCGACTCCAGTTTCTGCTTCATGCCCGGTCTCCGTCTTGCATCGTTGACGTGCTTGACGCCAACCCGGTCTGCATTGTGCATCCGCAGCGCTTACCCCCCTCTTACTGTGCAAACCGAGGGCAGGATTCGCTCGCCCGGGTGCAGAATGTCAGCAGCAAGATCGCACGCTGAGCTGACTCCCCACATGCCCGACGCCTTCAACTTTTCCGCCTCCCCGTTCGACTGCCTGACACCCGATGAGCGCCGCCTGGTGCGCCACAGCGTGGACCTGGGCTATTACCGCGAGGGCGAGACCCTGCTGGCCCCCGGCATGGCACCGACCCATCTGTTCGTCGTGATCAAGGGCCATGTGGCGCAGTGGGACGGCGAGGAGCTCGTCGCGACCTTCGGCCCGGACGACTGCTTCGATGGCCGCGCGCTGCTGGCGGGCAAGGTCAGCGACCGCTTCGTCGCCGCCGGGGAGGTGGTGGCCTACGAGCTCAAGCAGCAGGCGGTGACCGAGCTGATCGCTTCGAACGCGGGCTTCAGCGCGCTGCTGTTTGCCGACCTGGGCCAGCGCCTGGGCGCCCTGTCGCGGCGCCAGGACCAGCATCAGCTGCAGGCGCTGACGCTGGCGCGGGTGGACGAGGCCTACCTGCGACCGGCGCGCGAGGTCGATGCGCGCGACGACATCGTCTCGGTCGCACGCATCCTGCATACCGAGCGCACCCACAACGTGCTGGTGCGCGACGTGAGCAGCGACCCACCCCGGCTGGGTATCTTCACCGTCGCCAGACTCGCGCCAGCCATCCTCGACGGACGCCCGCTGGATGAGCTGCCGGTCGGTGACCTGGCCGACTACCCGCTGCTGACGGTGCAGCGCTCGGACCAGATCGGCGACGCGATGACGCTGATGCTGAGTCACCGCGCACACCGGGTGGTGGTGCTCGACGGCCAGCTCATCGTCGGCGTGCTCGAAGCGCTCGACCTGTTCAGCTTCCTGTCCAACCATTCGCACCTGATCAGCGTGCAGATCGAGCAGGCCCGGGACCTGGCGGCGCTGAGCCAGGCCGCCGCGCAGATCACGCGCATGATCACGCTGATGCAGCGCAGCGGCATGCGGGTGACGCTGATCGCCAAACTGGTGCAGCAGCTCAACGCGCAACTGTTCGAGCGCGCCTGGCAGATGATCGCGCCGCCTGAGCTGGTCGCCAACAGCTGCCTGTTCGTGATGGGCAGCGAGGGCCGTGGCGAGCAGCTGCTCAAGACCGATCAGGACAACGGCCTGATCCTGCGCGACGGCTACGCACCCCCGGTCGAGCTGGGCGCGATCTGCGAGCGCTTCTCGCAGGCGCTGGCGAGTTTCGGCTACCCCGAATGTCCGGGCCGCATCATGGTCAGCAACCCCGACTGGCGCGCGCCGCTGGCCGATTTCTCGCGCCAGGCGCGCGAGTGGCTGATCCTGCCCGACCCCGACAGCCTGATGAAGCTGGCGATCTTCATGGATGCGCACGCGGTCTGCGGCGACGCCGAGCTGCTGCGGCAGGCGCGCGAGGCCGTGCTGGCGCTGGCCCCCGACAACCAGCTGGTGCTGGGGCGCTTTGCCTCGGTGATCACGGCCTTCGGCGAGAGCCAGGGCTGGTGGAACAAGCTGTTCTCGCTCGGCGATGCCGACGCCGGACTCGACCTCAAGAAGGAAGGCATCTTCCCGCTGGTGCATGGCATCCGCAGCCTGGCGCTGGCGCGTCGGCTGGCCGAGACCGGCACCGCCGCCCGCATCGCGGCGCTGGTGGCCGACGGCACCCTGGACGCCAAGATGGGATCGGAGCTGACCGATTGTCTGAGCTTCTTCATGGGACTCAAGCTCAAGGCCGGGCTGGCCGAGCTCGACACCGGGCGCGCGGTCAGCGGGCGCATCGACCCGGCCAAGCTGAGCGCGCTCGAGCGCGACCTGCTCAAGGACACGCTGGCCGCCGTCAAGCGCTTCAAGGCCCTGCTGCGGCTGCGCTTCCACCTGGACGCGATGTGATGGAGCACCCGCTGCTTCCCTCCCGCCTGGCCGGTGCGTTGAGGCGCGAATGGCGGCTGCGCCACCTCGGCGATGCCAGCTACGGCTTCCTGTTCGATCCCGCGCCAGAAAACGAATGGGTCTCGCTGGCCTGCGCGACCACCGGCCATGACCAGGAAAAAGACCGGGTGCTGGCGCTCTGCGCGGTGCGCGTGCGCGGCCACCGGGTGCTGAGCAGCGAGCGGCTGGAGCTGCTGCTGCGCCCCGACGGACCCGACGGCCGGGTCGCCACTGAAGCCCTGCGCCGCCACGGGCTGCGCGAACAGGACCTCGCGCAGGATTTGCCGGCGGCAGAGGCGGCCAAGGCGCTGCTGCATTTCATCGGCAGCCGTCCGCTGCTGGGCTACTACCTCGAATTCGACTGCGCCATGCTGGAGCAGATCGTCAAGCCGCTGATCGGGATCGGGCTGCCGCAGGAGCAGCTGGAAGTCTCGTCGCTCTACTATGACTGGCGCCTGCGCCAGCTGCCGCCCTACCAGCAGGACGGCGTCAACATCGACCTGCGCTATTCGACGATGCTGCAGGCGCTGGACCTGCCCGAGCGCGAGTCACCCGATCCGCTCGACCGCGCCGTGCTGACGGCGCTGGCCTTCATCAAGCTCAGGCAAATGGCAGCGGTTTGAATTCCGCCTGGCCACTGAGCCGTCATCATCACCGGCGCAACGCCAATAAAAAAACCGGGCTTTCAGCCAGCCCGGTTCCTGTTTGCACCGCCAGGATGACTCCCGGACGGTGAAAGCAGCGGCTCAGTGACCCGATGCGCCCGAGGCACCCAGGCCGGTCTCGGAGCGGACCTTCTGCACGGCGAAGGCGGCGCGCTCGTTGGTGGCGTCCTGGCTGCGGTCGAGGACCGAGAACAGCCAGATGCCGACGAAGCCGATGGTCATCGAGAACAGCGCCGGCGAGCTGTACGGGAACCAGGCCGAACCCTTGGGGTTGCCCAGCGTGGCTTCCCACACCGAGGGCGAGACGACGGTCAGCGCGACCGAGGAGAACAGGCCCAGGAAGCCGCCGATCACGGCGCCCTTGGTGGTGCAATCCTTCCACAGCACGCTCATGAAGAGCACCGGGAAGTTGGCCGAAGCCGCGATCGCGAAGGCCAGCGAGACCATGAAGGCGATGTTCTGCTTCTCGAAGGCGATGCCCAGGGTCACGGCCAGCACGCCGAGGGCCAGGGTGGTGATGCGCGAGACCTTGAGCTCGGCAGCGCTGTCGGCATTGCCCTTCTTGAACACGGTGGCGTAGAGGTCATGCGAGACGGCGGAGGCACCCGACAGGGTCAGGCCAGCCACCACGGCCAGGATGGTCGCGAAGGCCACGGCCGAGATGAAGCCGTAGAACACGTTGCCGCCGACGGTCTTGGCGACCAGCACGGCTGCCATGTTGGCGGTACCGGCACCGCCCAGGATCACGCCCTTGACGACGTCAGCCATCTCGGGGTTGGTCAACACCAGGGTGATGGCGCCGAAGCCGATGATGAAGATCAGCACGTAGAAGTAGCCGATCCAGGTGGTGGCCCAGAACACCGACTTGCGGGCTTCCTTGGCATCGGGCACGGTGAAGAAGCGCATCAGGATATGCGGCAGACCGGCGGTACCGAACATCAGCGCCATGCCGAAGCTGATCGCGGAGATCGGGTCCTTGATGAAGCCACCCGGGCCCATGATGGACAGACCGGCCGCAGCGGCCTCTTCCGGGGTCTTGCCGGCGTTGGCGGCGATCGCGGTCTTGACCTCGACGCCCTTGGCGAACAGCGCTTCGAGCGAGAAGCCGTACTGCGCCATCACCATGATGGCCATGAAGGTCACACCCGACAGCAGCAGGCAGGCCTTGATGATCTGCACCCAGGTGGTTGCGGTCATGCCGCCGAACAGCACGTAGACCATCATCAGCGCGCCGACGATCACCACCGCCATCCAGTAGTCGAGGCCGAACAGCAGCTTGATCAGCTGGCCGGCACCCACCATCTGGGCGATCAGGTAGAAGGCGACCACGACCAGCGTGC
>NZ_JAQTZS010000025.1 GCF_028687635.1 Malikia sp.
GCTGACTTTCAGCGGGAGAAAGCTCAAATCATCTTCTGTCATCGTTGCGTCCGCAGTTCTTGGTTGCGGACGCAATCCTGTCAAACCTCGGCCACCGGCGCCAGGGCGTAGTTGTTCACGCGCTTACCCGAAATCTGCATCAGAATTACTGGAAGGTCATTCTTCTGGTCTCGAGGACAAGGTACGCACGGCAGCCGACCTCGGCCGGATCTTGCGTGAGCAGCGCCCCGTGCCTGCGGCCTTCGCCAGATCGATCTGACGGGCATTGGCAACACGGGCAATCGGCTGATCGTCGACATCGAGCACGGCAAGCGCACCGTGCAGTTGCAGAAGGTGCTGGACCTGCTGGGCATGGAACTGGTCGTGCGCCAGAAGACCGGGAGGCCACTGTGAACGCTCAGCCCCGGCTGTAGGCCAGCCCCGAGGCCACGCCGCCGAACAGGTCGCCTTCGACCAGCGCCACGCCCGCGAACTCGGCCTGCAGCGCCTGCTGGAACGGCCGCAGCGCCGACGAGCCACCGGTGAGGTAGATCGCGTCGAGGGCAGCGTCGTCCAGGCCGGCACGCTGCACGCAGTCGCGCGCGCAGGCCACGGTGCGCGCCAGCAAGGCGGCCAGGTGATCGCGCAGGCCTGCCGTTTCCATGGACGAGCTCAGGTCGGGCTCGACATACGACAGGTCGACCCGGGTGCCGTGATCGAGTTGCGAGCAGCGGATCTTGGCCTGCTCCAGCTCATGGGCAATGCGGTGGCCGTGGCGCTGGGACAGCACCGCCATCAGCCGCTGATGCAGGCGCGGGTCGGCATAGTTGCTGCGCAGGGACTGGGCCTGGCTGATCGCGCGCGGCTGATAGAGCCAGTTGATCAGGTGCCAGCTGGACAGGTCGAAGAAGACGCGGCTGGGCACCTCGCGCTGCTGCGGCCCCAGGTGGCGGTAGCCCAGCAGCGGCATCGCGTACTCCAGGCTGAGCTTGTGGTCGAAGTCGGTGCCGCCGATGTGCACGCCGGTGGTGGCCAGGATATCGCGGCTGCGGTCGGCAGCAGTCATGCGATCCGGCCCCAGCCGCACCACGGTGAAGTCCGAGGTGCCGCCGCCAATGTCGACCACCAGCACCAGGCTTTCACGCGCCAGACGGCGCTCGTAGTCGAGCGCGGCCGCAATCGGTTCGAGCTGGAACGATACCTGCTCGAAACCCACCGCCAGCGCGGCCTGCAGCAGGGACTGCTGGGCCGCGGCATCGCGCACGGGGTCGTCATCGACGAAATGCACCGGCCGGCCCATCACCACGCGCCGGGGCGCCGCGCCCAGGGCCTGGGTGGCGCGCTCGCGCAGCATGGCCAGGAATTGGGCGATGATGTCCTGGAAACTGACGCTCTGGCCGTTGACGACGGTCTTTTCCTGCAGCAGGGAGCTGCCCAGCAGGCTCTTGAGCGAGCGCATCAGCCGGCCCTCGGTGCCGGCCAGGTACTGGGCCACGGCATCACGACCGAAGTGGGTGCTGAGGTCTTCGGCGTTGTAGAACAAGGCGGTGGGCAGCGCCAGCGCCTCGCCCTCGAGCGGGATCAGGCGCGCCTTGCCCTGGGCGTCGGCCCAGGCCATGGCCGAATTGGAAGTGCCGAAGTCTATGCCCAGCGTACCGTCTAGCGTAGGAGTCATCAGGAAAAGTCGGGGTGCAGCTTTGCGGACGGGCGATTGTGCCAGCCTGGCCGCTGTGAAGACGAAAGCGTCCTGCCGCACAGACGGCCCCGCTTTTGCGGACATAAGGTCGCTCAGCCGTTCGCAGCACGCCTGTCGTGCTTGATTGCGGCATCCACTCACTCAGGAGAAGCTCATGAGCATGTCCGACACCCCGCCGCCCGACCCGGAACCCGACGACGAAGACCTTGCCGAGCAAGCGCATCCCGGCCACGGCATTCCGTCGCAGGACACCGATCCCGCGGCACAGTTTCCCTTGGACTCCCAGGAAGTGGAGCGCGAGGTCCATTCGGTGCTGATGGCGGGTGGCATGGCGGCCGGCATGGCCACGGGCGCCGCCATCGGCGTCGCGGTGGCCGGCCCGGTAGGGGTGGTGGTTGGGGCCACGCTGGGTGCCGTTGCCGGAGCACTGGGGGGTGCTGCCGCTGGCATCCTGGAGCACCCGAAGGATTCGAGCCGCACCGACCAAGCCCCCGCGGATAGCGTGCGCCTGCACATCGACGACAGCGGTGGCGGCGGCAGGCCGGTGGTGCTGATCCATGGCTGGCCGCTGTCGGCCCAGGCCTGGGCGCCGCAGGTGCCGGTGCTGCAAGCGGCCGGCTATCGCGTGGTGACCTATGACCGCAGGGGCTTCGGCCGCTCCGACAAACCGGACTCGGATTACAGCTACGACACGCTGGCCGACGACCTGCAGCGCGTCATGGACCAGTGCGGATTGCGGGACGTGACGCTGGTGGGCTTCTCGATGGGCGGCGGCGAAGTGGCGCGCTACATCGCCCGCCACGGCGAATCGCGCCTGCACAGCGTGGTGTTCGCCGCCGCCGTGCCGCCCTGCCTGATGCAGAGCGCCGACAACCCGGAAGGCCCGCTCACGCCCGAGCAGGCGCAACAGAACAGGCAGGCGCTCGAACGAGACCGCAACGCCTACTTCGACCAGTTCACCCGCGGCTTCTTCTCGGCCAATGGCCTGCTACAGGTCACCGAATCGCAGCGCGGCGACGCGATCGCCCTGTGCCACCAGTCGGCGCCGCATGCGGCGCTGGCCTGCATGGACTCGTTCAGCAGCACCGACTTCCGCGCGGACCTGAAGCAGGTGACCGTGCCCACGCTGGTGATCCATGGCGATGCGGACGCGATCGTGCCGATCGAAGGCTCGGGCGAGCGCACCCACCGCGCCGTGCCCCACAGCCAGCTGGTGCGGGTGAACGGCGCGCCACACGGGCTGAACCTGTCGCACTCGCAGGCTTTCAACGATGCGCTGCTGTCGTTCCTGCGTAAGTGAGCCGTCTTGACCACTGTCAAGACAAGGTTGGGCGGCACCGCTCCCGCGCCGTCATGTCGTGTTGATTCAACAAGGAGAACATCATGCGTTCCTACACCATCACCGGGCTGATGACTGCCCTGATCATTTCCGGCTGTGCCGTGACTCCGCCCCCCAAGGCCGAAGAGGGCTATTCCGCCCAGCCACCGGCAGGCAGTGCCCCCGCCACGGCCGCCATCCAGGCAGCTCCCATGCCAGCCCCCATGCTGGCTCCCGCGTCTGATGCGTTCAATCGCCAGCAGCAGGCGATGGAGGCGATGCACCAGAAGATGCTGGCCGCCAGGACGCCGGCCGAACGCGCGGCGCTGATGAACGAGCACATGAAGCTGATGCAGTCGGGCATGGCCATGATGGAGCAGATGCGCGGCGCGGCTCCAGCGGCTGCCGGGGGGATGCCCGGCATGGGCGGCATGATGGGCAGGCACATGCAGATGGAGCGGCGCATGGCCATGATGGAACAGATGATGCAGATGATGCTGGATCGCCTGCCCGCCGATGCCAGACGCCCAAAGACCCCGAAATGAGAAGCCGGCGGATTCAGACCCGAAGCAGCAGTCGGACTTGCGCCAGGGATGCTGCATTCACCTAAGCCGCTGGGTATCTGCCTTTCAGTGACTTGAGCAGCGCGTGGAGTTCCTCGTGTCGTCCCGGGCCGATCACCTTGGACTCATGTTGCTCGAAGGCCTCGTACAAGGATTCCAGGCGCTCTGGCGACAGCACCCGTTCGGCCATGGGGAACAGCACCTCGTTTTCTTTGCCGATATGCGCCTGCAGCAGTTCCGTGTAGCCTCGGGCGGCATGGATGAAGGCGGCGGCGTCGAGCACTGGCTCGATCGCGGCAGACATCTCCGCCATCCAGCGGCGACCCTCCTCGTGCTCCTTGAGCAGCATGCCCAATGGAGCGGCCGCCTCCAGCACACCGGAGGCGGCCAGCGCAGGAAACAGCAGCCCTTCCTCCTTGCCATGATGGCACTTGTCTGCAAACTCCTTCAGGAAACCCACAAAAGCGGACAGGTCGGCCGCGTCCACCGGGCTGGCAGCTTCCAGCTTGCGGTTGATGCTGGCGAGAATTTTCAGTGCGAAAAGAATGGCTTCGTGTTCGTGAAGCAAGTCCTCGATGGCACGGCTCATGGAAATCTCCCTTTCCCTCGGGCTCGGAGCACCCGTTGCGTTGAACTGAACAAAACCATTTCATCCTACAGGCCAATGAAGCCATCCGCACAGAACATCCTGCAAATGAATTGCCACGGATGACAAAATGGCATAAACCCCTGAGAATCCTCCATCTCGGGAGCACATCTGCCACCGGAAAGGAAGCCGTCATGGATGAATCGAAGACCCAAGCCGCGATCGAGGCCCTCAACCGCATCATGGAACTTGAACTCGCTGGCGTGGTGAAGTACACCCACTACTCCCTCATGGTGTTCGGCTACAACCGGATCCCGATCGTGTCCTGGCTGAAGGGCAATGCCGACGAGAGCCTGGCCCATGCCCACAAGGCCGGGGAGCTGGTCACGCTGCTGGGCGGCCATCCCTCGTTGAAGATCGGGCCCCTGCTGGAAACCGAGCAGCACGACATCGGCGACATCCTGCGCGAGAGCCTGGCGCACGAAAAGAACGCCCTGGCCGCCTACTACGACTTGCTGAAGATCGTCCAAGGCCAGTCGGTGCTGCTGGAAGAGTACGCCCGGGACATGATCGCCATCGAGGAAATGCATCAGGACGAAGTCAACAAGATGCTGCGGCGTCCTGGCGACACCACGGCATTCAAGGGCTGACGACCAGATCGCCCGGTACGCCACTCAGGGCTGGGCCATGCTGCCGTCGGCGGCGCCCAGCATGGCGGCTGGATCCAGCCAGCCGTCGAGTTGCGCCAGCGTGGCGTAACCCAATGCCAGGGCGGCGGCGCGCAAGGTCGTGCCCTCGCGCTGGGCCAGCTTGGCGATCTCGGCCGCCTTGTCGTAGCCGATCCGGGGCACCAGCGCGGTCACCAGCATCAGGGACTTTTCCAGGTGTTCGGCGATGCGGTCACGGCGCGCCTCGATGCCGCGCACGCAATGGGCCTCGAAGCTGTTCATGCCGTCGGCGAGCAGGCGGATGCTTTGCAGCAGGTTGTGAGCGATCAGTGGCTTGTAGACATTGAGCTCGAAATTCCCGCTGGCGGCGCCGATTCCGATCGCCACGTCATTGCCCATCACCTGACAGCACAGCATGGTGAGCGCCTCGCACTGGGTCGGGTTGACCTTGCCCGGCATGATGGAGCTGCCGGGCTCGTTTTCCGGGATGCTGAGCTCGCCCAGGCCACCGCGCGGGCCGCCAGCCAGCCAGCGGACATCGTTGGCGATCTTCATCAGCGCTGCGGCCAGTGTCTTGAGCACGCCATGCACGGCCGCCAGCGCATCGTGCGCGGCGAGCGCGGCGAACTTGTTGTCGGCGCTGGTGAACGGGAGCTGGTGCAGGCGGGCCAGTTCGGCTGCCACCTGCTGGCCGAACTCGGGATGGGTATTGAGACCGGTGCCGACCGCGGTGCCGCCGATGGCCAGGGGATGGAGCCAGGCCAGCGAGCCGCCCAGCAGCGAGCGGGCCTGGCTGAGCTGCGCCACATAGCCCGAAAACTCCTGACCCAGCGTGATCGGGGTGGCATCCTGCAGGTGGGTGCGGCCCAGCTTGACGATGGCGGCGAATGCCTGCGCCTTCTGGTCCAGCGCCGCAGTCAGCCGGTCCAGGGCGGGCAGCAACCGCAGGCTCATCTCCAGCGCTGCGGCCAGATGCATGGCGGTCGGGAAGACATCGTTCGACGACTGCCCCAGGTTCACCTCGTCGTTGGGGTGCAGCAGGTGCTGGCTGCCGCGCGGTCCGAGCAGCAGTTCGGAGCCGCGATTGGCCAGCACCTCGTTCATGTTCATGTTGGTCTGGGTGCCGGAGCCGGTTTGCCAGACCGACAGGGGGAATTCACCATCGTGCCGTCCCGCCAGCACCTCCTCGGCGGCGGCGGCGATGGCTTGCGCCTTGTGCTGCGGCAGCAGCCCGAGCCTGCCATTGACCCTGGCACAGGCCAGCTTGACGGACGCCAGCGCCTGGATGAAGGACAGCGGCAGTCGTTCGGTGGAGATGGCGAAATGCTCCAGCGAGCGCTGGGTCTGGGCTCCCCACAGGCGCTGCGCATCCACCTCGACGGGGCCCATGGCATCCCGTTCCTCGCGCGTCGTGCTCATGATGGCTGCCTTCACGGTTTCGTTAGCCGCAATCTCGGGCCAAGGCTGGCTAGCCGAACAGCTTGCTGGCCGTCTCGGCGATCAGCTTGCCCTGGTAGCGGGCGCCATCGAGTTCGATCGCGCTCGGCTGACGTTGACCCTGCGCGCCGGCGATGGTCGAGGCGCCGTAGGGGCTGCAGCCGACGACCTCGTCCAGCGTCGACTGGCCCTGGAAGCTGTAGGGCAGGCCGACGATGACCATGCCGAAGTGCATCAGGTTGGTGATGATCGAGAACAGCGTGACCTCCTGGCCACCATGCTGGGTGGCGGTCGAGGTGAAGGCGCCGCCGACCTTGCCGTTCAGCGCGCCACGGGCCCACAGGCCGCCGGTCTGGTCGAGGAAGGCCGCCAGCTGCGAGGGCATGCGGCCATAGCGGGTCGGGGCGCCGACGATGATGGCGTCATAGCCTTCGAGTTCGGCGACGGTCGCGACCGGGGCCGCCTGGTCGAGCTTGAAATGGGCCGACTTGGCGATCTCGGCCGGCACGGTTTCGGGCACGCG
Source organism: Malikia sp. (assembly GCF_028687635.1). GTDB lineage: Bacteria > Pseudomonadota > Gammaproteobacteria > Burkholderiales > Burkholderiaceae_C > Malikia. Next base: position 6,771 of record NZ_JAQTZS010000025.1, read on the forward strand.
CTTGACATCCACCTGGGCACCGGCGGCGCGAGCGCCTTCGGCCACGGCCTGGGCCATGGTCTCGATATGACCGTAGGTCGAGTAATAGAGCACGAGGACTTTGGACATGGGTCTCTCCTGAAGTTGAAACAGGGAAGCAGGCGCCGGTAGAACCGGGCTGGCCACAGGCAGGATCGCGAGCGACCGCTTGCATGATGGGACAAGCGGCCGCTTCTGTCTATCGCTCCGGGAGCTGTGTTCTTCGGTGGCTCGGCACCGCTGGGTTCAGCTCACTTGGCCTTCGGCTTCTGGCCTTGTAGATGGCCGCTACGAAGAACGCCAGACCGGCGACTATGCCGATCAGACCTGAAATGGAGGGCAAGCTCGCGGCTGTCACGCCAGCGTCACGCATAACGACGTAGACTGGGTCGTCTTTACCCGGCACCGCGCCATGGAGTCTCACATGAACAAGCTCCTGCACTGCACCTGCTGCGACCGCGACCGCGTCCCCGAAGGCGGGGTACAGCTCGGACCCCAGCGCTGGTTCTGCGCCGCCTGCTGGCACGCCTTTTTCCGCAACCGCCACTAGCTGGCCAGGGCAGCCACGGCATGGATATTTCCCCGGCCACGCGCCAGCATCTGTAAGTACCCGGCAATCCCTGGCGCCTAGCATGCATGTCACTCGGCGCATTCAGACGCCGGGCATTTCTTCAAACAGAGGCAGACATGAATCAGCGTGACGTGGTGGTACTCAGTGCGGTGCGGTCGGCGGTTGGCACTTTTGGCGGCGCCCTGGCGGAAATCGAACCGGCGGAACTGGCCGGCAGCGTGATGAAGGCGGCGGTCGAGCGCTCCGGCGTCGACCCGCTGGCGATCAACTATGTGACGGTGGGCAACACCATCCCGACCGAGAGCCGCTTTGCCTACGTGGCGCGCGTCGCATCGATCCAGGCCGGCCTGCCGATGGATTCGGTCGCGATGTCGGTCAACCGGCTATGCTCGTCCGGGCTGCAGGGCATCGTGACGACGGCGCAGAACATCCTGCTGGGGGATTGCGACTACGGCATCGGTGGCGGCGTCGAGGTGATGAGCCGCGGCGGCTACCTGTCGACGGCGATGCGCAACGGCGCCCGCATGGGCAACACCCAGCTGATCGACACCATGGTCGCCACGCTGACCGATCCGTTCGGCGTCGGCCACATGGGCATCACGGCCGAGAACCTGGTCAGCAAATGGGGCATCACGCGCGAGGAGCAGGATGCGCTGGCGGTCGAATCGCACCAGCGCGCCGCCACCGCGATCGCCGAGGGCCGTTTCAAGTCGCAGATCGTGCCGATCGTCCGCCAGACCCGCAAGGGCGACGTCGTCTTCGACACCGACGAGCATGTCAAGCCCGCCACCACGCTCGATTCACTGGCCAGGATGAAGCCGGCGTTCAAGAAGGACGGCTCGGTCACCGCCGGCAACGCCTCGGGCATCAACGACGGCGCCGCCTTCTTCGTGCTGGCCGATGCCGCGGTTGCCGCCGCGCACGGTCACCAGCCGATCGCCCGCCTGGCCTCCTACGCGGTGGCTGGCGTGCCGAACGACGTCATGGGTGAAGGCCCGATCCCGGCTACCCGTCTCGCGCTCAAGAAGGCCGGCCTGACGCTGGACCAGATCGACGTGATCGAGAGCAACGAGGCCTTCGCGGCGCAGGCGATCGCGGTGTCACGCGGGCTCGGTCTCGACCCGGCCCGGACCAACGTGAACGGGGGCGCGATCGCGCTGGGCCACCCGATCGGCGCCTCGGGCGCGGTGATCGCGACCAAGGCGCTGTACGAGCTGCAGCGCACCGGCGGCCGCTACGCGCTGGTGACGATGTGCATCGGCGGCGGCCAGGGCATCGCCGCCGTGTTCGAGCGGCTCTGAGCCCCTGCTCGAACCACCAGCCCGGCCATCCTTCAGAGGGCTTGCAACTGCCGCCAGAAGGTCTCGGGGATGGCGCTGGGCTTGCGACTGCCAGGATCGACGCAGACCAGGCCGATCTTGCCCAGCGCCACCTCGCGGCCGGACTGCGCTTCGCTGACACGGTAGACCAGGTCGAAACCCTTGGGGTTGAAATCGGCGGGCGCCATCTCGATGCGCAGCGTCTGGCCGTGGAAGCCCTCGGACTTGTACTGCACCGCCTGGTCGCCAACGAAGAAGACATGGCCCGCCACGTCCAGCACGCTGTAGCCCAGGCTGGCAAAGAAGCGTCCGCGGGCTTCTGCCACCAGGGACAGCAGCTGCACGTTGTCGAGGTGGCCGCCCTCGTTGATGTGGCTGGCGTAGATCTGAAGCTCGGTGACGAAGGGATAGCGCGCGGCGGGCTGGAACTGGAGGCGTGGCATGGCTACAAAGTGAGTCAATCGGAACCCGGACGGTATCACTTCCGGACGAGGTTCTGACCGGGCCGCTCCGAAGGAATACCATCAGGCGATCCACTCCACGAGGCAATCTGATGAAACTGTTCCCCACCCTGATCGCCGCCCTGCCCTTCGCGCTCGGCGCCACCGCACTGCAGGCCCAGACGGTCACGCTCAAGGTCTCGCATTACCTCGGCTCCAACCACAACTTCCACAGCAAGGTGCTTGAGCCCTGGTGCGCCGAACTCGACAAGGACTCGGGCGGCAAGCTCAAGTGCCAGCTCTACCCGGCGCTGCAGCTCGGCGGCACCGTCGCGCAGCTGCCCGACCAGGTCAAGAACGGCGTGGCCGACATCGCCTGGGTCTCGCCGAGCTTCTCGACCGGCCGCTTCCCGCGCTCCGAGGCGCTTGAGCTGCCGTTCACGCTGCCGCGCAGCAGCCTGGGCGGCTCGCTCGCGATGTGGGAGTTCACCCAGAAGCACGCGCTGGAAGACTTCAAGGATTTCAAGGTGCTGTCGATCTGGAGCGGCTCCAGCGTGGTGATCAGCACAGCGAGCAAGCCCGTCCTCGTGCCCGAGGACCTCAAGGGCCTGAAGCTGCGCAGCCCCTCGCGCTACCCCTCCTTGTTCCTGCAGGCGCTCGGCGGCGTGCCGGTGACGATGTCGCCGGCGCAGATCACCGAGGGCATCTCCAAGGGCATCATCGACGGCGCCATGGCGCCTTGGGAAGTGCTGCCGGCGGTCAAGGTCGACGAGGTGACCAAGTACCACATCGAGGGTCCGGCCAAGCAGCCCGGCTTCACGCAGACGCCGTTCGCGCTGCTGATGAACAAGAAGAAGTACGAGAGCCTGTCGCCCGAGCTCAAGGCCGTGCTCGACAAGCGCAGCGGCCTGCCGCTGCTTGAGCGTACCGCCAAGGTCTGGGACGACGGCAACGAGGCCGCGCGCAAGGCCATGCTGGCGCGTGGCAACAAGATCCTGGTGATCAAGGACGCCGACTACAAGGCGATGCAGAAGACGGCCGCCTCGGTCGAGGCCGACTGGATCAAGCAGGCCACGGCCAAGGGCCTGGACGGCGCCAAGCTGGCCGCCGAGGTGCATGCGATCGGCAACAAGTACCTGAACAAGTAAGGACGTTACAGTGTCTGCTCCAACTCAGAGGAGCCAAACATGATCGTTTTCGTCACCGGCGCTTCCGCCGGTTTTGGTGCGGCCATCGCCCGCCGCTTTGTCCGGGAGGGCCATCGCGTGGTCGCGACCGCGCGCCGGCTGGACCGACTGCGGGCGCTGGCCGACGAGCTCGGCGACGCGCTGTTGCCGCTCGAACTCGACGTGCGCGACCGCGCCGCCGTCGCGGCCATCCCGGACGCGCTGCCGCCCGGCTTCGCCGAGATCGACCTGCTGGTCAACAACGCCGGCCTGGCGCTCGGGCTGGAGCCGGCGCAGCAGGCCAGCCTCGACGACTGGCAGGACATGATCGACACCAACTGCACCGGGCTGGTCCAGGTCACGCGCGCCTTGCTGCCCGGCATGGTGGCGCGCAACCGCGGCCATGTGATCAACATCGGCTCGACCGCGGGCAACTGGCCCTACGCCGGGGGCAATGTCTACGGCGCGACCAAGGCCTTCGTGCGTCAGTTCAGCCTGAACCTGCGCACCGACCTGCACGGCACGGGCTTGCGCGTCAGCAATATCGAACCCGGCCTGTGCGGCGGCACCGAGTTCTCCAATGTGCGCTTCCATGGCGACGACGCGCGGGCGGCCGGCGTCTATGCCAACGTGCAGCCGCTCACAGCCGAGGACATCGCCGAATCGGTGCACTGGATCGCCACCCTGCCGGCCCATGTCAACGTCAACGAGATCGAGCTGATGCCGGTCGCCCAGTCCTTCGGCGGGCTGGCGGTGCATCGCGGCTGAACGCCTGATCAAGGCGTCTTGATGACCCCGCAGGCGATGCGACGACCGGAGTTGCCCGCCGGCTGGGAGCGGTAGTCGTCCGCGTCGGCATGCACGACCAGGCTGCGGCCGACGATGCCGAGCGGACCGATATCAGCCGTCAGTCCGGCCACCTCGGCCCGATAGCGAGCCCGGCCGTTCGCATCCGCCATCAGGTTGGGCAGATCCCCGGCATGCCGTTGGGCATGGTACTGCTGGTGGTGGCCGTGCATCATGCCGGCCGGGTTGAAATGCCCCCGGGCGCTGCTGGCATCGGGCGCCGAACAATCGCCACCTTCGTGCACATGAAAGCCATGCTCGCCCGGCGTCAGGCCGGACAGATCGGCCTCGACCAGCAGCTTGTCGCCCATGGGCGTGAAGCTGACCGTACCCCGAACCTGGCTGCCCGAGCTGGACTCGATCATGGCCTGGGCGGCGGGCTTGGCGCCCGGCAGGTGGGAGCAGCCGGCGAGCACGGCCAGCGCCATGAAACCGGCCGAGAACGCGAAATTCCTTGCTTTCATTTCTATCCACTCCCTACGGATTGACTGGCAAGATCGCCTGATGAATCACGTGCATCGTATTGGATACATGATGGAAGCGGCAGATGAAAAGCAGGCGGCGAACAAAAAATTTCCACTTGAGCGCATGTTTGCGGGCATGATCAAAACCCGCATCGGCATCCGCAAGCCCCCATGACATCCGCCAACCGCCCGCTCTGGCAGCGCTTCCTCGACATCGCCGCGCCCTACTGGCGTTCGGAGGAGAAGAAGCAGGCGTTCTGCCTGCTCGGGCTGCTCGTCCTGCTGCTGCTGAGCCAGACCGCCTTCGCGGTGCTGCTCAACGAGCAGACCGGCGAGTTCACCTCGGCGCTGGCGGCGCGCGATGGCGACCGTTTCTGGCACTCGATCCATATCTGCCTGGGCCTGCTGATCGGAGCCGTGCCGACCTACGCCTGCTTCTACTGGGTGCGCGACACGCTGGGCATCCGCTGGCGGCGCTGGCTGACCGGACGTTTCCTGCAGCGCTATTTCAGCGACCGCCATTACTACGAGCTCAATGCGCAGGCCTCGGTCGACAATCCGGACCAGCGCATCGCCGAGGACATCAACACCTTCACCCAGCGCTCGCTGTTCTTCCTGATGATCCTGATCGGCTCGGCCATGCAGCTGGCGGCCTTCAGCAGCGTGCTCTGGGACATCTCGCGCACCCTGGTCTATTTCCTCGCGATCTACGCCTGCGCCGGCACCTTCATCACGCTGCGCATCTTCGGCAAGCCACTGACCGGGCTCAATTTCCGCCAGATCAAGCGCGAGGCCGACCTGCGCTTCGGGCTGGTGCGGGTGCGCGAAAAGGCCGAGGCGATCGCGCTCTACCGCGGCGAGCAGCAGGAGCTGCAGCAGGTCAGGCACCGCTTCGCCACGGTCTACGAGAACTACCTGCGCCTGATCAAGGGCCAGTTCTTCCTCAACCTGTTCCAGTACGGCTATTCCATGCTGACCATCGTGCTGCCCAGCGCCATCATCGCCGAGCGGGTGCTGGCCGGCGAGCTGGAGGTCGGCATGGCGGTGCGGGCCGCCGGCGCCTTCACCGCCGTGCTGAGCGCGATCTCGGTCATCGTCGACAACTTCGAGAGCCTGAGCCGCTTCGCGGCCGGCATCGAACGGCTGGACAGTTTCTCGCGCCAGCTCGACGGCGAGGGCGAGCCTGGCACGGCCCCCAGGCACGAGCCCAGCCGGATCGAATCGGTCGAGGGCGTCCCGGGTCTGGCGCTGGAGCGCGTGACGCTGCAGACACCCGGCGCCGAGCGCGTGCTGGTGCGCGAGCTGTCGCTGGCGGTCGAGCCGGGCCAGGGCCTGATGGTCGTCGGGGCCAGCGGCTGCGGCAAAAGCTCGCTGCTGCGCGCCATCGTCGGCCTCTGGGACAGCGGCAGCGGCAAGATCCTGCGTCCCCACCCGGAGGAGATCATGTTCCTGCCGCAGCAGCCCTACATGCTGCTGGGCTCGCTGCGCAACCAGCTGCTGTACCCGAACCGGGAGCGCCAGGTCGACGACCGGCAACTGCTCGACCTGCTCGAACGGGTCAACCTGTCCGACCTGGCCGAGCGCTCGGGTGGCCTGGACGCCGAGCTCGACTGGGAGAAGACCCTTTCCATGGGCGAACAGCAGCGGCTGGCATTCGCCCGCCTGCTGCTGACCCAGCCACGCTACGCCATCCTGGACGAGGCCACCAGCGCCCTCGATCTGGCCAACGAACGCCAGCTCTACCAGCAACTGATGGACGGCCGGACCACGCTGATCAGCGTCGGGCACCGCTCGACCATACTGGCCTACCACAGCCAGGTGCTTGAACTACGCGGTGATGGGCAATGGCTGGCTCATGCCGCCGAGGGCTACCGGTTCCAGCCCTGAGTGCGGCTAGGTGGCCACCTGTCTTGTCTGTTGCTGGGACAGGCAGCTCGCGAGCAGGGCGTCCATGTCGCCTGGCTCGACCGGCGAGAAACCCGTCATCTGGTACTGCTGGTAGTAAGGCATGGCTGAGAACATGAGGGACGAGCCGCAGTAGCGGCGCTGCGCCAGCGGGAAGCGCGCCAGCAGTTCAACGTCGAAATGACGCGGGTCGGACTGGAGCTTGCGCCACAGGATGTCGATCGCCGCCGACGGACCCTCGGCGTACTGCATGAAGCTGTGGTCGAAGTAAACCAGATGCCCGGTGATCCCCGCCGCCTGGTTGTACAGGCGCGCGCGCTCAACGAGCAGGACCATGTGCAGTGGCCCGATGCGGTTCACGATCCGCGATCGATACAGCAGGGCTTCTAGTGCTTGTGCCACGGAATGGAGCTGAATCGGCGAAGAACCTAAAAAAGCCCCGGAACCCGGGAGGGGCGACGGGGCTTGCTGGCGACTCGCGCCGGACGATCAGGCAGCCTTCTTGGCTTTGACGTCGGTGACGGTGGCCGTGCTGGTGGCGGCGCTCAGCGCGCTGTTGGCCATGGTGTCGATGCTGGCGACGGCCTGCTCGGAAGCCTGCTTGACGGCTTTCTGGACCGACTCGAAGGCGTTGCCGGCGGTGGCGACAGCGGTCTGCAGGGCAGCGGCGGCCTGCTCGGTGCCCTTGGGGGCGTTCTTGACGGCGCTCTCGACGAAGGCCGTGATCTGCTTCTGTGCCTCGGCGGCGCGGGCCTCGGCAGCCTTGGTGAACTGACCGCCGAAACCGGTGGCGATTTCATACAGTTCGCGGCCATAGGCGCTGGCCTTCTCGGCGGCGGCCTTGAAGTCATTGCCTTGCAGGGCCAGCAGGCCTTGCACGTCCTTGACGCTCAGCAGCGCTTCGGTCTGGGCAGCGCTGTCGGCCAGACCGGCCTTGAGAGCCTTGAGGCTGAGTTCCGACAGGCGCTCGACGCCGGTGACGGCCTGGTTGGCCAGCTCGTAGAAAGCGGCGGTCTGGTCTTTCTGATTGGAAACGATTTGTTCGACGGTCAGCATGGAATTCCTCCTGAATAGTTGCTTGGGGACTACGCTGCGGCGCCGGGTCCGGGAGCATTCCCGAACGCATATTGCACTGCAACATGGATTCCATTCTAGGAGCGGTTTCCGCCTCGCGCAAGCTTTTTTGTTGCGCTGCAACAAAAAATTTCGATCCAGAAGATGCGGCAGCAAGTCGCCGCGCGGCCTGCAAGCCTCACGCCCGTAGCGCTTCGCGTCGCTCAGGCCCGCTCGGGCTGGCCACCGCGCAGGCGACCCGGTCGCGGCCGTCATCCTTGGCGAGACGGACCGCCTGGCTGGCGCCCGTGAACAGTTCGTCCTCATCCAGGCCATGGTCCGGGTAGATCGCGAGGCCGATGCTGACAGTCAGCGCGAGCGCCTGCCGGCGCAGCGGCAGGGGTTCACTCAGGGTGCGGCGTATCTTGTCCGCCACCTTGAGGGCTTCGCGCTCGGAACCGACGTTGGGCAGCAGGACCATGAAGGTGTCGCCGCCGCAACGGCCTACCGTGTCGGACGCGCGCACGCAGGCCGCGATGCGGGCGGCGGCCTCCAGCAGCACGAGGTCACCGACGGCATGACCCCAGCGCTGGTTGAGGGACTGGAAGCGGTCGAGATCGACCTGCAGCAAGGCGACCCGGTCGCCGTGGCGCTCGGACTGGCGCAGCGCCTGCTGCAGCCGGTCCAGGCACAGGCTCCGGCCGGGCAGCCCGGTCAGCGCGTCGAAATGCGCCCGCTGGCGCGTGCGCCGGTCCGGTCGCAGGTCTGCCGCGAGCTCGCGCGCGACGCCGAGCAGACCGACCATGCGCGCGTTGGCATCGAACAGCGGCGCGATCCTGGCGGCATGCCAGCGCCAGTCACCCTCGGCGTGCCGGATCCGGTACTCGACTTCGTCCTGCGGGCTGCGGCTTGCCAACGCACGCTCGATCGCGCCCTGGCAGGCCGGCTGGTCCTGGGAATGGATCAGCCAGGCATGGTTCTGCCCGAGCAGGCCGCCCGGGTCGACACCCAGCGCCTGGCGCCAGTTGGCCGACAGTTGCTGGACACAGCCGTCGAGATCGAGCGCAAACACCAGTTCGCTGGCGCATTCCAGATGCCTACCCAGGCGCTGCTCGCTGGCGAACAGCGCCTGTTCGAGCCGTTCGCGCTCGCTGCGGGCCTGCTGCAGGGCGCTGGATGCCTGCTCGGTGACCCGCTGCAGCTCCTGGCGTGCCTCGGCCAGCCTCGCCTCGCCGAGGCGCCGGGCCTGGTCGGCACTGCGCTTGTAGCGCCAGAGCACGACCAGCCCCATCAACCACGTCAATCCAGTCGCCAGCGTGGTGGCCTGAGGCTCAAGCGAGCCGGCACAGACCGGCATCGGCAGTGCCGCCAGGACAATGGCCTGGAGCGGAACCGGCGGGAGGAAGGAGGCGGCCGGCTGGCGCGCCACCATGCGACTGGCACACATGGCATCTGATGATAGGGAGGTATGCGGCTCTGCAGCATAGTAATTACCATTAGGATGGTCTACCATGCCATTGAAGCCGCTCCGGAGCGCCACCATCATCATGACTTGCGAAATCGTCTGGGAACACAAGGGGGTGTACAAGCGCCTGTCGGGCCATGTCTCGGCCGACGAGTTCGTGCGCTCGGTCGAAACCATACAGGCCGACCCGAGGTTCGACGACATCCGCTACGTGATCAACGATTTCAGCGCCGTCACGGGCCACGAACTGGACGAGGACATGCTGATCGAGCTCGCCGCGATCCAGTACGGCGCGCAGGCCAGCAACCCGCAGGTACGGGCGGTCTACGTCGGAACCGACCCGCGGCTGACGCAGCGGCTGGAGTCCATCCTGCTGGAGGGGCCGCAGCACCCGGTCTACCGGGTCACGCTGTTCGAGACCCTGCCGCAGGCGCGCGACTGGTTGCAGATCGAGCTCGCCAAGACCTGGCGCGCGGGCCTGACCGACCGGCGCGGCCGCGCCGGCTGACTCCATGCGCGCAAGCCATGGAGGGGTCTGCGCGTAGACTAGCGCACCATGAGCGCCATTGCCGTCATCGACTTCGAAACCAGCGGGCTGCTGCCCGAAGCCGGCGGGCGCGCGACCGAGGTCGCCATCGTGCTGACCGAGAACGGCCGGGTGGTCGCCCGCTACCAGAGCCTGATGAATGCCGGGGTCCGGATCCCGTCCTTCATCACCGAGCTGACCGGCATCGACAACGCCATGCTGCGCGAGGCGCCACCCGCCGCGCAGGTGATGCTGGAAGCCGCCCGCTTCGTCGGCGACCGGCCGCTGGTGGCGCACAACGCCTCCTTCGACCGCAAGTTCTGGCAGTCCGAGCTCGCGCGCGTCGACCTCGAAGCGCCCCAACCCTTCGCCTGCACCGTGCTGCTGTCGCGCCGGCTCTACCCGGACGCACCAAACCACAAGCTCGGCACGCTGGCCGATTTCCATGCGCTGCCGCGCAACGGCCGCGCGCACCGGGCGCTGTCCGATGCCGAGGTCACGGCCGAGCTGCTGCTGCGCATCCAGCGCGATCTGCGCGAACGCCACGGCATCGCCGCGCCCGGACATGATTTCCTGCAGGCCTTGCAGCAATGCTCCAAGGCCACGCTGCCGCGCTTCTGGCAACGCCATGCCTGCTGCGCCACCGCCTGATTTTTTCCATCGCCATGCATACCCCTAGCCCGATCCACACCCAGGACAAGACCCATACCGACGACCTGCGCATCCGCGCCGTGCGCCCGCTGCTGACGCCCGCGCTGCTGCAGGAATGGCTGCCGACGCCCGAGCCGGCGCAGGCGCTGGTCGAAGCCAGCCGGGCCGCCATCGCGCGCGTGCTGCACGGCCAGGACGACCGCCTGCTGGTGGTGGTCGGACCCTGCTCGATCCACGACCATGAGCAGGCGCTCGACTACGCGCGCCGGCTCAAGGAGCAGGCCGACGCCTTGCAGCAGGATCTGCTGATCGTGATGCGGGTCTATTTCGAGAAGCCGCGCACCACGGTGGGCTGGAAGGGCTACATCAACGACCCGCATCTGGATGGGACCTTCGCGATCAATGAAGGGCTGGAGCGCGCGCGCCAGCTGCTGCTCGATGTGCTGGAAATCGGCCTGCCGGTCGGCACCGAGTTCCTCGACCTGCTGTCGCCGCAGTTCATCAGCGATCTGGTGAGCTGGGGCGCGATCGGGGCGCGCACCACGGAAAGCCAGAGCCACCGCCAGCTCGCCAGCGGCCTGAGCTGCCCGATCGGCTTCAAGAACGGCACCGACGGCGGCGTCAAGGTGGCGGCCGACGCGATCGTCGCGGCGCAGTCCGAGCACGCCTTCATGGGCATGACCAAGATGGGGCTGGCGGCGATCTTCGAAACCCGCGGCAACCAGGACTGCCACCTGATCCTGCGCGGCGGCAAGCAGCCCAACTACTCGGCCGCCGACGTCGAGGCGGCCTGCGCCGTGCTGCGTGCTTCGGGTCTGCGCGAGCAGGTGATGATCGACTGCTCGCACGCCAACAGCAGCAAGCAGCACCGGCGCCAGCTCGAGGTCGGCGCCGACGTGGCCGCTCAGCTCGCGGGCGGCGAGCGCCGCATCACCGGCGTCATGATCGAGAGCCATCTGCACGAGGGCCGGCAGGACATCGTGCCGGGCCAGCCGCTGCAGCCCGGCGTGTCGGTGACCGACGCCTGCATCAGCTTCGAGCAGACCTTGCCGCTGTTGCAGCAGCTGGCGCAGGCGGTGCGGGAGCGGCGCGCGCTGCGGGCAGCGGAGTCCGACCCGGACTGAGCTTGCCACGGGCCGGTCGCTGCGCGACAATGGCCGGATACCCCTCACCCTTTATCAGACAGGAACAGCCCGCATGAAAACCGCAATGGATCTGGTCGCCGCCGCCAAGGCGCAGGTCGCCGAAATCCCCGTCACTGACGCCGAAGCCGCGATCCGCGATGCCGATGTGCTGCTCGACGTGCGCGAGGCCGAGGAGTTCGCCGCCGGCCACCTGCCCGGCGCCATCCACGCCTCGCGCGGCCTGCTGGAGTTCAAGCTCAGCGGCTCGGCGCAGCTGGCCAGCCGCGACCTGAGCTTCGTGATCTACTGCAAGACCAGCGGACGTGCCGCGCTGGCCGCCGTCGCGATGCGGGAGATGGGTTATCTGAACGTGAAGTCGATCGCCGGCGGCTTCGACGCCTGGGCCGCGGCAGGCAAGCCGGTGCACAAGCCCGAGCTGCCGGCGTTTGAGTGAGCAGGAGCAGCCAGGCGGCGGAGCTTGTCAGCCCGAGAGGGTTTCTGAATTTTCCTTGATGGTTGCGCCAATTGTCTGCACGGTTTCGTTTTCCGTGACTTCGCCAATGGCTTCCACCGCGGCCCCCACAGCCTCGACAACGATGGCCGGAACACTCAAACCCACTTTTTCGAGAAGTTCGCTGAACATAATGGATTCCTGATTGATTGGATGAGTTTCAGTCTTCCGCGTTGAATTCCATGATGGATTAATTGCGCAGACTAAGATTTTATTTCGATCAAGAATACCATGGTCTGGGGGGAGCTGGTGCGCGAAGGACAACGCGCAGCTCCCCGCGAGTCAGAACGGCTTGACCAGGCTCAGACGGAACAGGTTGCCCTTGGGCTCGGGGCCGCTGCCAGCCTCGACGCTGAACTCACGGTAGGCAGCGCCCTTGAGGAACAGGCCCGCCGAGGCGACCGGGTACACCAGCTCGGCGCCCAGCGCATGGCGCTCGGCCTTGCCCGGAGCGGCGGCACTGCCCTTGTCATTGCTCAGCTGCCACTGGCTGTAGCCCACCACGCCCAGCGAGTAGGCGCCGTAGTTCTTGCCCACGCCCCACTCCAGCGACAACTGATCGCCCGGACGCACACCATTGTCCTTCTTGCCGTTGTACTCGTAGCGGAACAGGGCCGAACCGGAAATGGACTTCTGCTGGTCGAAGTAGTAGGTCACGCCACCGGTCAGCATGGTGGACTTGTAGCCCTTGCCAGCAGCCGCGGGTCCATCGGTGCTGGCATTGTCCAGCCACAGGCCGGCGGCGGCCACGGCATCCCATTGAGTACCATGCCAGCCCAGCACCAGCGGTCCGACGTACACGTCGCCCACGCCGCTGTCGCTGGCGTCCAGGCCGGCAGCCTTGATGTCGAGCGAGGTCTTGATGACGGGAATGATGGTCTCGAAGCCGTAGTCGGCGCCTAACAGCTTGGTGTCGGTGATGTGGACAAAGCGGTTGGCCAGCGCCGTGACGGTACCGGTGTTGCTACCCGGCATGTCGCTGTCGCTGCCGGGCGCGCGGAAACTCTGGATGTCGTAGTTGACCAGATAGCCCAGGTAGTAATTGCCCGCCGGCGGCACGCTGGAGCCCTGCAGGCCCTCGACGCCGGTGACGTAATGGCCTTCGGCCTGCGCGGCTCCGCCCGCCAGCGTGGCTGCCAGGGCCAGGACGCCGGTCATTGTGTTGAATTTCATATGTCTCCTCTGCACCCCTTGCGGGGTGATCCTCAATCCCGCGTCAGATGTTGATGCCGCTCTTGCCCGGTGACAGGATGCCGTTCGGGTCCAGCGCGCGCTTGATCTTGCGTTCGACCGAACGCTTGACCGGGCCGTAGCTCTGCGCCACACGTTCCTGGAAGGCGGTGTTGACACGGTAGACGGCGTAGCCTTCCTTCTCGAACTCGTCGAGCAGTTCGTTGAAGCAGGCGTTGGCGCGCTTCGTTTCCTCCTCGCTGGTGCGGTCGTACAGCACGTCGATCACGTGGTGCATGTCGCGCCAGCCGACGATGAACTCGCCGACATAGTCCAGGCCATGCTTGTTCAGGATCTGCTTGGCCAGCGCGTACTGCTTGTCGCACTCGCTGCCACGGGCCTGGCTGACCGGGGCGAACCACATCGAGCCACCGCCGCCACGCCAGTTGTAGAGGCCGAACTCCTGCAGGTTGGGCACGCCCGACATCAGCTGCGCGCGGTACTTGAAAGGCTGGGTGTCGCCAGCTTCTTCCTGCGTGACGATGCGGCCCTTGCCGGCGCGCTTGATGGTCTCGGTGACGATCTTCCAGTTGACCTCGACCTGCTCCGGCGAACCGTACAGCGCGCAGTACACGTTCCAGGCACCCAGGTGCTTGTCCTTGCGGATCTGCGCCAGCACGGAGTCCGGCGTGGCGCCCGGCTCGGTGATGTAGTCGGAGCGGCGCACGCCGCAGGTGGCGGCTTCCCACAGCGTGCCGGCGATCACCACCGCGTTCGGGATGATGTTGGCGATGCGCAGCGGGCGCAGCATCTCGACGATCTCGTTGATGTCGGCTTCGTTGTCGAACTTGATCTCGAACGGCTTGAACACCGGCGGCTTGGGCATCAGCCAGAAGCCCATCTTGGTGCAGATGCCGTAGTTGGACTGGGTGAACATGCCGTCCAGGGTCGGGCCGTAGCCCCACTTGAAGACCTGCCAGGCCTTGTCGCCCTTGACGCCGCCCATGCCGGTGCGCAACACGTCGCCGTTGGCCAGCACCAGCTCCATGCCGCACTGCATCAGGAAATGCTCGCCGTAGGGGGTGTAACCGACGCCGCGGTCCATCGTGTTGCCGACCGGGCCGGCGATCGCCGACGGCGCCGAGAACGACAGCATCAGCGGCAGCTTGTTGTCCTCGATGTAGTCGTAGAGCTGCTGGTAGGTCACGCCGGGCTCGACCAGAGCGGTGCACAGCTCGGGATCGATGTGGATGATCTTGTTCATCTTCTTCAGATCGAGCACGATCTGGCCGCGCTCGACCGGCGCGGCCGAGCCGTAGCCGAAGTTGCGGCCGGTCGAGATGGTCCAGACCGGGATCTTGTACTCGTTGCAGATCTTGACCACGGCCTGCACCTGCTCGACGCTGGTGGCGGTGACGACGGCCGACGGCTGGTGGCGCGCATCGGGCACCGACATCATGACCTTGGTGTAGGGCCGCAGATGCTCGGCCGAGGTCAGCACTTGATCGGCACCCAGGGCCGCGCTGAACTTCTTGATCGCCGCGTCGAAACGGGCTTCGGAAACGCCCTTGGGCAGGGCCTGGTATTTGCTTGTCATGGAATCTTGCTCCTGTTCAGATCACGCAGCGCAGTGCGACATAGGCGCTGCCGTTCTCGTGCACGCGGCCGGCGGTGACCGCGGCGTCGGCACCGGCCACCAGGGCCTGGCCCAGCGCGCCGGCCCGTTGCTGGCCGGCGCTGCCAGCGCCGATGCGGTGGTGCTCGACCGACAGCACGCGGCCACCGGCCGAACGCACCAGGTCCAGCACCAGGACGGCGGCGGCATCGTCGAGCAGTCCGACCAGCAGGGTCGGGGTGTCGTCGTTCAGCAGCCTGTCGAGCTGCTGGTAGGTCGCCGCCTCCAGGCCTTGCAGCGGCGGGTTGACCAGGGCGCCAGCGGGCTTGGCGGCGGCGTTGCGCACGCCGGCCAGGAAGGCCGCGTCGAGCGCGCCACCGCTGACCAGCGGGGTCACGCGGGCGGCGGCGTCAGCGAGCGGTGTCGCCGCGCTGGCGCTTGCCTGCGCCCAGGGCATGGCGGCCAGCAGGCCGGCGGCGGCCAGGCCTTTCAGGACAAAACGTCGGTCGGTGCTCATGGCGGCTCTCCTCAAGGGTTCTTGACCGGCGTGCTGGCCAGATAGTCGGCCAGCTGCTGCAGCGTCGCGTCGTCGATGTCGGTCACGCGGAAGGCGGGCATGGCACGGTTGCCGTTGCGCGCGATGCTGACATAGGTGATCGCGGGCAGACCGCGGCCCGTGATGACGGGGCCGGTGCCCACCTCATGGCACTTGGCACAGATCTTCTGGTAGTACTGCTGGCCCGCGTTGACGGGCTGTGCCGCCACCGGCTGGACCGAGGCCAGCGCCAGTGCGGCCAGGCCCCAGGTTGAAGTCATCTTGCTTATCAATTGCTGCTCCTCTGTGATGTGTTGGCTCGGAATCGACCGGATCAGAACGGATAGTGACGCGGCTGGTTCTGGATCGTGATCCAGCGCAGCTCGGTGAAGGAATCGATGCCGGCCTGGCCGCCGAACTTGCCGTAGCCAGACGACTTGACGCCGCCAAACGGCATCTGGGCCTCGTCGTGCACGGTCGGGCCGTTGAGATGGCAGATGCCGGACTCGATGCGACCGGCGACCTGCCAGGCGCGCGAGACATCGCGGCCGAACACGGCGGCGGCCAGTCCGAACTCGTTGTCGTTGGCGCAGGCCACGGCCTCCTCGACGCCATTGACGCGCACGATGGCCTTGACCGGGGCGAACGACTCCTCGCGGTAGATCTCCATCGCGGGCGTGACATGGTCGAGCAGGGTGGCCGGCATCAGGGTGCTGTCGGCCTTGCCGCCGCACAGCAGCTTGGCCCCCTTGCCCAGCGCGTCGTCGATCAAGGCGTTGCAGCGCTCGACCGTCGCCATATCGACCACCGAACCCAGCACCACCGGGCCCAGGCGCGGGTCGCCCAGCGGCAGGCTTTGCGCGCGCGCCGTCAGCTTGGCGACGAACTCGTCGGCCACGGCCTGATCGACGATCAGGCGCTCGGTCGACATGCAGATCTGGCCCGAGTTGGCGAAGGCGCCAAAGGTCGCGGCGGCGACCGCCGCGTCGATGTCGGCGTCGTCGAGCACCACGAACGGCGCCTTGCCACCGAGTTCGAGCACGGCCGGCTTGAGGTACTTGGCGCAGGTCTGGGCGATCAGCTTGCCGACCTTGGTCGAGCCGGTGAAGTTGACCCGGCGCAGCGCCGGATGCGCCACGATGGCTTCGACCACCGCGCCGGCATCGGCCGGGGCGTTGGTGACGAAGTTGACCACGCCGGGCGGCAGGCCGGCTTCCTGCAGCGCCTCGATGATCAGGCCGTGGGTGGCCGGGCAGAGCTCGGAGCCCTTGAGGATCACGGTGTTGCCGCAGGCCAGCGGGGTCGAGATGGCGCGCACGCCGAGGATCACCGGCGCGTTCCAGGGCGCGATGCCCAGCACCACGCCAGCGGGCTGGCGCACCGCCATCGCGACGTTGCCCGGCACATTGGACGGAATCACCTGACCGCTGATCTGGGTCGTGAGGGAAGCGGCTTCGAGCAGCATGTCGGCCGCCAGATGGACGTTGAAGCCGGCCCAGATGCCGGAGGCGCCGGTCTCGGCGGCCATCGCGGCGGCGAACGCCTCGCCCTTGGCTTCGAGCGCCTGCGCGGCCTTCATCAGCAGCACGCGACGCTCGCCCGGCCCCATGGCGGCCCAGGCCGGGAAGGCCTTGGCCGCCGCGTCAACGGCCGCCTGGGCGTCGGCCACCGTGGCGGCGGGGGCTCGGGTCGCCACGCTGTGGTCGAGCGGGTTGCGGCGCTCGAAGGTGGCGCCATTCGATGCGGCGCGGGCTTGGCCGCCGATCAGCATCTGGATCTCGTTCATTTCTGTCATCCCGAAAAATCTGAAGATGGCCGAATGGTAGGCAGCCGGGGGGGGCAGGGCTTTTCCCGGAGTGCACAAACCACTTGACTGACAGCGCACGAAGACTAGGGAATCCCCGTCTTGGCATGGCGCCAGGAGGGATTGATAATCGAATCATGCTGAACGGTCAAATGTTCTCCACCGATGAACTCCCCGAGGGCGAGCAGGCCGGGGCGTGGTGCGACTGGATGTCCAAGATGTTCTTCGGGCTCGAATCCGATCTGTACGGCGCCGCGCGTTTCGACGGACAGCTCAGCAGTGCGCGCGCCGGCGAGGTGTTCATGACCAAGCTGGAAGCCAACCGGCACCGGGTCATCCGCAGTCCCCTGCTGGCGCGGACGAGCGAAGCCAGCTATGTCAAGATCGTCGCGCCCTGGCAGGGCATCGCGGCGGTCGAGCAGCATGGCCGCCAGGCCTGGGTCAAGCCGGGCGGCTGGGCCATCTATGACACCACCGGCAGCTACGAGGTCGCCAACCCCGAGCGTTCGCAGCACCTGATCGTCATGCTGCCCAAGGAGCAGCTGGCCGAGCGCGGCCTGCGCCTGGATTCACTGATGGGCCGCCATGTGGGTGGCGTCAGCGGCATCGCGCGCGTGACACTCGAGGCCATGCGCAGCACCTACCAGGAGCTGCCCAGCATGACGCCGGAAGCCGCGCGCGGCGCTGGCGACCTGATCCTCGAAATGGTGCGCCTGTCGCTGCAGGAGCTGGCCGGGCGGGGCAACGCGACCACCCAGCTGGAGGCGTTCAAGGACCGCATCCGCGACTACATCGGCCTGCATCTGCGCGACCCGTCCTTGTCGATCGACCGGATCGCCCAGGTGCTCAACTGCAGCAAGCGCCACCTGCACAAGGCCTTCGCCGACGAGGAGGTCACGCTGGCGCACTACATCCTGCAGCGCCGGCTGCAGGCCTGCATGCGCGACCTGCGCAATCCCCGGTACCAGCCGCGCACGATCACCGACATCGCGTTCTCCTGGGGCTTCAACAACGGGGCGCATTTCAGCCGCGTGTTCCGCGAGCACGCCGGCCTGTCGCCGAGCGATTTCCGCGCCGCCTCGCTGGCGGCGGGCCTGCTGCCGCGATGAAGGTCGGCTAGCGCGCCATGCTGCCCCGGCAGACCGACAGCGCCAGCCGGTGCAGCGCCTGCCAGGGATCGGCCGGCCAATCGGCATCCTTCAGCCCCTTGACGATGCCATCCACCTTGTGCGCGTCCTGCAGCCACTGCGCGAGCTGGGCCGGGTTCAGGCGTGGCAGCACGCGCTCGAAACGCTTTTCCTTGGCGCCCCAGACCCGCTGCTCGCGCAAGGCCAGCGGCAGCGGCTTGCCCTCGGCGACCGCGCGCTTGACACGATTCAGCGCGCGGATGTCGTCGGCCAGCGCCCAGTGCACCAGCACGGCGGCCTCGCCCTCGGCCTGCAGGCCGTCGAGCATGCGCTGCACCCGCGCGGGCTGGCCGTCGAGCACGGCCTCGGCCAACTTGAACGGGTCGTAGCGCGCGACGTTGAGCACCGCGCTCTCGACCTGCTCGAAGCTGAGCTCGCCCTGCGGATGGAGCAAGGCCAGTTTCTGGATCTCCTGGTGCGCGGCCAGCAGGTTGCCCTCGACCCGATCGGCCATGAAGGTCAGGGTGCGCTGGCCCGGCTCGCCCGAGGCGACGCGCTGACCCTGCTGCTGCAGGCGCTGCGCGATCCAGCCCGGCAGCTGGGCGCGCTCGACCGGATCGATCCGCACCGTCACGCCATGGGTGTCGAGCGCGCCGAACCAGGCGCTCTTCTGGGTCGCGGCATCGAGGCGCGGCAGCAGCACCAGCGTGAGCGTGCTGTCGTTGCCGGCCGCCCCGGCGGCGATCTGCTGCAGCGCGGCCGCCCCCTCCTTGCCCGGCTTGCCCGAGGGGATGCGGATCTCGATCAGCTGCTTGTCGGCGAACAGGCTCAGGGCTCCGCCGGCGGCCATCACCGCGCTCCAGTCGAAATGCGCGCCGGCGACGATGAAGACGCTGCGCTCGCTGTGACCCTGCGCGCGCGCGGTGGCTCGAATCGCGTCGGCCGCCTCCTGCTGCAGCAGCGGATCGTCACCGTGCAGGGTGTAGAGGGTTTTCAGCCCGCGCTGCAGCAGCGCGGGCAATTGGAGGGCGGGGACTTGCATCGCGTTTGATTGTAGAGTGACCCATCACCGCGAGGAGAATGTCATGGACCCCCGCCCCACCGTCAGCCTGATCGGCGCGCCGACCGACATCGGCGCCAGCCTGCGCGGCGCCTCGATGGGGCCGGAGGCGCTGCGGGTCGCCGGCCTGGCGGCGGCGCTCGAACAGCGCGGACTGCTGGTGCTTGAGCAGGGCAACCTGGACGGGCCGGCCAACCCCGACCAGCCGCCGCAAGACGGCTACCGCCATCTGGCCCAGGTAATAGCCTGGAACCGGCGCGTGCACGAGGCCGTGCTGGCCGAGCTGCGGCGGGACCGCTTGCCGCTGCTGCTGGGCGGCGACCACAGCCTGGCGATCGGCTCGATCAGCGCGGTCGCGCGCCATTGCCGCGAGCGCGGCCGGCGCCTGCGCGTGCTCTGGCTCGACGCCCATGCCGACTGCAACACCCGTGAGCTGACGCCGAGTGGCAATCTGCACGGCATGCCAGTAGCCTGCCTGTGCGGCCTCGGACCGCCCGGATTGACCCGGCTGGGGGGTGAAGGACCCGCGCTGCAGCCCGGGCAGCTGCGCCAGCTCGGCATCCGTAGTGTCGACCCGGGCGAGAAGCGCCTGGTGCATGAGCAGGGCCTGGAGGTCTACGACATGCGCTACATCGACGAACATGGCATGCGCCACGCGATGGAGCAGGCGCTGCTCGGTGTCGACGCGGACACCCATCTGCATGTCAGCCTGGATATCGACTTCCTGGACCCGGAGATCGCGCCCGGCGTCGGCACCCCGGTGGCGGGCGGCCCGAACTACCGCGAGGCCCAGCTCTGCATGGAGATGATCGCCGACAGCGGCCGGCTGTCCAGCCTGGACCTGATGGAGCTCAACCCGGCGCTCGACGAGCGCAACCGCAGCGCGCGGCTGGCGGTCGACCTGATCGAGAGCCTGTTCGGCAAGAGCACGCTGATGCGGCCGCGCACGCGGGTCAGATCCGTCGGGAACTGAGCGCCCGCTCCGTCCCACTCATGGCGCATCGCCCTGGCGCCTGGCCAGTTCTCCGATCCGCGCCAGTGCCCGCCGTTCCATATCGGTCCAGGCGCCGGCAAAGCTCAGTCGCAGACAGTGGCGGAAGCGGTCGGTCGCGGTGAACAGCGCGCCCGGCCCGAAGGTGATGCCTTCGGCCACGCAGCGCTGGAACAGGGCCATCGAATCCAGCTGTCCGGGCAGCTCCACCCACAGGGTGTAGCCTGCCGACGGATCGCTGACCCGGGTGCCACGAGGAAAACTGTCGCTGATCAGACACCGCGCCTGTTGCAGCCGGTCTTTCATGATTGCGCCCAGACGGCGCATGCGGGCCTCGTAGCCAGCCTGTGACAGCAGGTCGGCCAGCGCCTGCTCCAGCACCACATTGGTCGGGCCGCCCTGGACCCGTTTCAGCATGCTCACGCTGTCCTTCCAGCGCCCGGCCTCGACCCAGCCGAGGCGCAGCCCGGGCGCCACGGTCTTGGAAAACGAGCCGCAGACCATCACGCCGCCCTCCTGGTCGAACGCCTTGGCAGCCTTGCGCCGCTCGTCCGCGGCCAGCAGGTCGTTGAAGACCACGTCCTCGATCAGGGGAATCTGCCGGCTGGCCAGCATCTGCACCAGGGCGCGCTTGTCCGCGTGCTTCATGACCGCTCCGAGTGGATTGGACAGGGTCGGCACCGACAGCACGACCTTCACCGGCTGCGTATCGAGTGCCAATTGCAAGGCCGGCAAGGACAGGCCCTGCTTCGGATGCGTCGGCACTTCCAGCACACGCAGGTTCAGGGATTCCAGCAAATCCAGGAAGCCGAAATGGGTCGGCGATTCCAGCGCCACCACGTCGCCGGGCTTGGTCACGGCCCGCAGACAAAGCCCGACCGCATGAATGCAACTCGACGTGATGATGAGGTCATCGGCCAGCAGCTGGCAGCCCAGGTGCAGGGCACGCCGGGCCACGGCCTCGCGCAAGGCCAGCGTGCCCGGCGAGTCGCTGTATTCGATCAGACTGTGGCGATGGATGCGGGTGGCCCGCGCCAGCGCGACACGGACGCGATCGTCATCGAAGAACAGGGGGTCTTTCGGACAGGCACCACCAAAGCTGACCACCGGGTAGCCCGCCCCGAAGCTCACCTCCTGGCACTGGGGCTGGAACACCGCGATGGTTTCGGTGCGGCTCTTGCGCTGCAGCACCAGACTGTGCCTGGGTGGGCGACTGACCGCGGGCAAGGCTGGCCGGCGGCTGCGCGGGGCCACGAAATAACCCGCTTTCGGCCGGGCTAGCACCAGGTGGCGCTCCTCGAGCCAATGGAAGGCTTGCACCGCCGTGGAAACCGAAACCCCGTTCTGCGACGCCAAGTCGCGCAGCGATGGCAGACGCTGCCCGACCCGGAATACCTGGGCGTCGATCATCTGCCCGATCCTCTGCCCGATCTGGGCATACAGAGGTGTCTTGACCGATGACGACGTGTTGCTCATGCGGGCTATTGTGCCGAATCCGGGCCCTGAAACGGCAAGGTGGAACAGTACAGATCGACGCCGGCTCGAACCACACAGATCGGCGCCCCATCGGGGCTGACAGGCTGCGAATCGGGCCGCGTTGTGGCTTTCCGCCGGGGTGCAGCCAGAGGACAGTGGAGCCATGCCGGAAGGAACCCGCTCATGACCTCTTCACCATCCCCGTTCGAACTGTGGCCCGGACAGGCCAGAACCCTGGATACCGCCTCAGGCCTGCGTCTGCAGGTCTGGAGCGGTCGACTCTGGGTCACTGCCGCGGGCGATCCGAACGACTATTTCGTGTCGGCTGGCCAGGGCCTGACACTGGGCCAAGGCCAGCTGGTGGTCGAAGCCGACGCCGGACCGGCTCGCTACTCGCTCAGCCGCCCGGCTGGGGCACTGTCGAGCCTGATCGCCGCCAGCCGACGCATCAGCTGGCGCACGGTAGCGGACTGCATGTCACGGTAGAGCAGTTCTTCCTCGACCTGCTTGCCAAGCACCAGCGACTCGTCGTAGCTGAGCTCGCGTTCCTGCAGCAGCTCGACGTCGTCGATCAGGTCACGGCCCTGGCCGCTGCGGACACGGAACTTGAAGCGCACGCGCAGCTGCAGCTCGCGCACCTGGCCGGTCGCGGTGACGCCGACCACGGCGCGCTCGCGCTGCTCGCTCAGGACCGTCAGCTCGACATCGGCCGGCGGCAGCGACTGGTTCGGCCGTGCCGGCTCGACGATGCGCACGCCACTGGCGATGAGCTGGGCGCGCAACTCGCGCCCGATCTCGCTGCGTTCCGACAGGTTGGTGCGCAGGCTGGCAAAGGGCAGCTGCAGCGCGCCGCGCAGGCGAAAGCCGCAGCCGGCCAGGCCCAGCGCCAGTCCGCCGGCAGCGGCGGCACGCAGCCAGGCGCGGCGCTCGACCGGCAAGGGCGCGGGATGAGCCGCCAGCAGCGGCCCGGATGACGGAGGCGAGGTCGAGCGGCGCACGGGCTTTACAGCACCACGTTGACCAGACGGCCCGGCACCACGATCACCTTCTTCGGTGTCGCGCCTTCGGCCTGCTTGCGGACCGGCTCGCTGGCGACGGCAGCCGCCTCGATCGCGGCCTTGTCGGCGCTGGCCGGCACCAGGATGGAGCCGCGCAGCTTGCCGTTGATCTGCAGCATCAGCTCGATCTCGTCCTGCACCAGCGCGAGCGGATCAACCCGGGGCCAGGGCGCGTCGAGCAGCTCGCCGAGCTCGCTGGCGTAGCCGAGCCCGCTCCAGAGCTGGTGCGTGATGTGCGGCGTCGCCGGGTACAGGCAGCGCAGCAGGATGCCGAAGCCTTCGATCAGCGCGACCTGGCCGCCGGCCGTGGCGTCGGCATCGAAGCCTTCGAGCGCATTGAGCATCTTCATCGCGCCCGAGACCACGGTGTTGTACTGCATGCGCTGGTAGTCGTAGTCCACCTGCTTGAGCACGGTGTGCAGCTCGCGGCGCAGCGCCTTGGCTTCCTTGCCAAAGGCCACATCGTTGAGCTGGCCGGCCTGCGCCGCGCTCTCGGTCGCCTGGGCCCAGTCGGTGCGCGACAGCTTGTAGCCGAAGTTCCAGACCCGGCGCAGGAAGCGGTAGCTGCCCTCGACGGCGGCATCGTTCCACTCCAGCGTCGCCTCGGGCGGCGCGGTGAACATGGTGTAGAGGCGCGCGGTGTCGGCGCCGTATTTCTCGATCAGGTCCTGCGGATCGACGCCGTTGTTCTTGGACTTGGACATGGTGCCCACGCCCTCGTAGTCGATCGCGGTGCCGACCGGCAGCAGGCCGTCGGCGCTGTCGACCGCGTTCTTGAGCTGGGCGCCGACGATCTTGCCGCCCTCGTCGAGCAGATGCTCGACGTCATGCGGCCAGAAATATTCCTTGGCACCCTTCTCGGTGCGGCGGGAATAGATGTGGTTCAGCACCATGCCCTGGGTCAGCAGCTTCTTGAACGGCTCGTCGACCTTGACCAGGCCCAGGTCGCGCATGACCTTGGTCCAGAAGCGCGCGTAGAGCAGGTGCAGGATCGCGTGCTCGATGCCGCCGATGTACTGGTCCATCGGCATCCAGTAGTCGGCGCCCTCGGCCACCATCGCGTCGGCGTTCTTCGGATCGCAGTAGCGCATGAAATACCAGGACGAATCCACGAAGGTGTCCATGGTGTCGGTCTCGCGCCGCGCCGCCGCGCCGCAGATCGGGCAGGTCACGCCGGCGTGGAAGCCCTCGTGCTTGACCAGCGGGTTGCCGCTGCCGTCCGGCACGCAGTCCTCGGGCAACACGACCGGCAGGTCCTGCTCGGGCAGCGGCACCGAGCCGTGCTGGGCACAGTGGATGATCGGGATCGGCGTGCCCCAGTAGCGCTGGCGGCTGATGCCCCAGTCGCGCAGGCGGAAGGTGGTCTTCTTCTCGCCCAGGCCCTTGGCGGCCAGCAGCGCGGCGACCTGGTCGACCGCAGCCTGGTAGGGCAGGCCGTCGAGCGCGCCGGAATTCACGCACACCAGCGCGCCAGTCTTGTCGGCGTACCAGTCCTGCCAGCGGGTGTCATCGAACGCCTTGGAGCCAGACGGGGCCGAAGCGGCCAGACCGCCGCGCTCCTCAGTCACAAGCTCCGATTCGTCGCGCGGCGGCCTGACCACTCCATCCCCTGCGCCCTGGCTCGACGCCGCCGGAGCCACCCCCACCACCTGCTTGATCTCGATGTCGTATTTCAGCGCGAACGCGAAGTCGCGCTCGTCATGCGCCGGCACGCCCATCACGGCGCCGTCGCCATAGCTCATCAGCACATAGTTGCCGACCCAGACCGGCACCTGTTCGCCGGTCAGCGGATGGGTCACGAGCAGGCCGGTCGGCATGCCCTTCTTCTCCTGGGTCGCGAGTTCGGCCTCGGTCGTGCCGCCCTGCTTGCATTCCTCCAGGAAGGCCGCCAGCGCCGGATTCGTCTCCGCCGCGTGCAGCGCCAGCGGGTGCTCGGCCGCCACGGCGCAGAAGGTCACGCCCATGATGGTGTCGGCGCGCGTGGTGAACACGTAGAGGTGGCCGTCCTGGATCGGGTTGCCGTCATGGCCACGGATCTGGTGCGGGAAGGCGAAGCGCACGCCGCTGCTCTTGCCGATCCAGTTCTCCTGCATCAGGCGCACCTTGTCGGGCCAGCCGTCGAGCGTCGCCCGCTCGTTGCCGAGCTGCACATGCTGCAGCAGCTCCTCGGCATAGGAGGTGATGTTGAGGTAGTAGCCCGGGATCTCGCGCTTCTCGACCGGCGCGCCGGTGCGCCAGCCGCGACCGTCGATCACCTGCTCGTTGGCCAGCACGGTCTGGTCCACCGGGTCCCAGTTCACGACCTGGGTCTTGCGGTAGGCGATGCCCTTTTCGAGCATCTTGAGGAACAGCCACTGGTTCCACTTGTAGTACTCGGGCTGGCAGGTCGCGATCTCGCGCGACCAGTCGACCGCCAGTCCCATCGCCTGCATCTGCTGCTTCATGTAGGCGATGTTCGAGTAGGTCCACTGCGCCGGCGGCACCTTGTTCTTGAGCGCCGCGTTCTCGGCCGGCAGGCCGAAGGCGTCCCAGCCCATCGGCATCAGGACGTTGTAGCCCTGCATGCGCAGCTGGCGCGTCAGCATGTCGTTGATCGTGTAGTTGCGCACATGGCCCATGTGCAGCTTGCCGCTCGGGTACGGCAGCATCGAGCAGGCGTAGTACTTGGGCTTGCTGCCGTCCTCGCTCACGCGGTAGGCGTCGGACGCCGTCCAGTGGGCATGCGCGGCGCGTTCGATCTCTTGGTGCTGGTATTTGTCTTGCATGGCGGTATTGGCAACAAAAACCGGGCATCTGTCGCCCGGCCAATGGATGGCATTTTAGGCCGTTGTCTTCACGACGCGACCGGGCAGCCAGCGCAGCATGACGGCACGCAAGGCCTCATAGAGGAGCGGCTTGGTCAGGAAGTCGTCCATGCCCGCCGCGATGGCTTGCTGACGGTCGGCCTCATAGGCATCGGCGGTCAAGGCGATGATGGGCAGTCGCGCGCGTTGCCCGCTGCCTTCCCATTCGCGGATGGCCCGGGTGGCCGAGCGGCCATCCATCACCGGCATCTGGATGTCCATGATGACCAGGTCGAAGGCCTGGCTGCCCCGCACCGCCGCGACGCCTTGCTGCCCGTCCTCGGCGACCGCGACTTCCAGCCCCATCTTGCGCAGCATGGACTGGATGATGATGCGGTTGGTGGCGTTGTCCTCGACGACCAGGATGCGGCCCGTCAGCCGCTCGGCCTTGGCCTCGTCGCCAGGGGCGACGCCGGTCCGGGCGAGCTGGCGATGCTCCTCGACGGCGGCCACCGTGTCGAGACAGACCTGGAACCAGAAGCAGGAACCTTGGCCGGGTACGCTCTCCACCCCGACCGTACCGCCCATCAAGTTGGCGAGGCTGCGGACGATCGACAGGCCCAGGCCGGTGCCGCCGTACTTGCGGGTCATCGAACTGTCGGCCTGGGTGAAGGCCTTGAACAGGGAGGGCAGTCGGTCGGCGGAGATGCCGATGCCCGTGTCCGTGACCGCGAACCTGAGCAGGGCCTTGCCATCCGGCGCGGCCTGTTCGCTGGCTTCGATGAGGACCGAGCCTTGCTCGGTGAACTTGATGGCATTGGTGATCAGGTTGGATGCCATCTGGTGCAGCCGATGCGGATCGCCACGATAGTGATTCGCCTTTCCCAACCCGCGGAATTCGATCCTCAGCCCCTTGCTGCGCGCCGAGGTGGCGAAAAGCGACTTGAGCTCGCCCAGCATCCGGGCCGGATCAAAGACGGTCGACTCCAGCACCAGCTTGCCCGAATCGACCTTGGCCATGTCGAGGATGTCGTTCAGCAGGGTCAGCAGCGTCTGGCCGGAATTCAGGATGGTGCGCGCGTAATCGATGCGCTCGGCATCCGGCAGCTCGGGCGGCAACAGCAGCTGCGCCATGCCGAGGATGCCATTCATCGGCGTGCGGATCTCGTGCGACATGGTGGCCAGGAACTGGCTCTTGGCGAGGTTGGCCGCCTCGGCGGCCTCCTTGGCGACCACCAGCACCGACTCCAGGCGCTTGCGCTCCGTGATGTCGCGGCTGGAGGCATACAGATGGAGATGGCCGTCGAGCAGGATGCCCTTGGCGCTGATCTCCACATCGAACAGCGAGCCATCCTTGCGGCGATGGCGGGTTTCGAAGACAGCCGGCTGCTCCATCAGGCGACGGATCCCGGCCACGATCTGGTCCCTGGACAGACGGGTACCCCAGTCGGACAGGTTCAGGCCACGGATCTCTTGCTGCTGGTAGCCCAGCATGCGCGCGAAGGACGGGCTGCATTCCACGAGATTGCCCGCCTCGTCGAGGATATGGATGCCGTCGATGGCCGTTTCCAGCAACACCTCCATGCGAGCCAGGGCATTCTTTTGCGGGGTGATGTCCACCAGCGTGGCCAGATGCAGGTCGCGTCCTGGCAGGGCAGCCGATTCACCGAGCACCGTCTTGAAACTGCCGTCCTTGCAACGGATGCGTACCTCGATCGGCTCGAACGGCGTGCCGTCGCGATTGGAAATCTCGCGCCGAGCCTGCCACTCCTCGATCACCTGCTGGCGGTAGTCCGGATCAGGATAGACCTTGGACCGGAAACCCTCCAGGGTCAGCAGCTCGTTCGCGGTGTAGCCAAAGATCTTGACGAAAGCCTGGTTCACGGAGGCAATCTGGTGCGAGGTGCTGATGAGCATCGGTACCGGCGAGGTATCGATGATCGCACGCAACCTGTCCTCGCTTTCGCGCAAGGTCCGCTCGGTCTGCACCCGCCTGGTGATGTCCTGCACGGTGCCCACGCCCTCGAGCGCCACGCCGTCAGCGCCGCGCCGGATCTCGGCGCGTTCCCTGACCCAGCGTATTTCGCCCGCCACGACAATGCGGTGCTCGATGTCGTACTCGGCACCCGCCACGGCAGCCTGCCACGCTTCGGATAAGCGGAGCCGGTCTTCCTCAAGGACGTAGGACGTGAACAGCCCCAGGCTAACCGGCGTACCCTGCGGGACAGCGAACAGGCGGTAGGTCTCGTCCGACCAGGCGAGCTGCTGGTTCGGGATGTCCAGGTACCAGCTACCGATATGGGCCACGCCCTGCGCCTGATTGAGCTGCCGGCTGGTCTGGAGCAGCCGCAGATTCGTGTCGTGCAGCTTCTGCTCTTCCTCCTTCAAGCGGGCGAAGAGCTGCTCAGCGGGCTGTCGCACGCCGGTCACGACGATCGCCAGATAGACGAACACGGCGGAGAACAGGCGGAAGTAATGCCCGATCTCGTTCGAGAAATCGTGGAAATCGACATACTGGGTGAAGCAGAATTCCGTGATCGCCGCCGACCACAGGGACCCCACGAGCAGCCAGAAAACCTTGTTCGTGAAGTGATCCCGATGGCGCCACAGCAAGGCCATCCCGACCAGCGTCAGGCCGATGATCGCGTATTCCATGACGATCTTGAAGGGCGTCAAGCCCACGCCGTCCTCGAAGGTGGGCGGCAGCCAACCCTTGAGCACGGCGATCACGCCGAGGCCGCCGACCAGACCGAAGGCCAGGGCCGAGCGCAGGAAATCCACCCGACGGCGGATGAGCAGTGGCGCGAGCACGACGGCCACCGCCTCGATCAGACGTGCGATCAGCCAGAACTGGGTCGGATGGCTGGACGTGACACCCGGCAGCAGGGTCATGCCCTTGAAGGTCAGGGCATGGAAGATATCGACGACCCCGATCGCTCCATAGGCCGATCCCAGCAAGGCGAGGTAGCCGCTGGACAGGTGCCGGCGAGTGGTCCAGACCAGCGAGAAAATCGAGAAATTCACCATGATGGCGGTAATCTCGGCCATCGTGTGAAACAGCAGGTAATGCTCGCTGCGCGCCAGCACCATGATCACCAGCGCCAGCCCCAGAAACACCCACAAGCCGAACGGCTCGTGGGGCTTGCTCTCGTCTAGCGGACTGACATGGCCTTGCCTGATGCCAAACATGCTCATGCGGTGCTCTGCAGCCTGGTGAACTGCCCGGGCTTGGCTCAGCGCAGGCTGAGCACGTCGAACATGTCGTAGAGGCCGGTCGGCTCGTCGGCCAGGAAGCGCGCGGCGCGCAGGCTGCCCTGGGCGTAGGTGGCGCGGCTGCTGGACTTGTGCGTGATCTCGATGCGGTCGCCGATGCCGGCGAACAGCACGGTGTGGTCGCCGACGATGTCGCCGCCGCGCACGGTCGCGAAACCGATGCTCGACGGGTCGCGCTCGCCGGTGTGGCCGTAGCGCTCGTAGACCGCGCAGTCCTTGAGGTCGCGTCCGAGCGCGTCGGCGATCACCTCGCCCATCTTGAGCGCGGTGCCGCTGGGCGCGTCGACCTTGTGGCGGTGATGCGCCTCGATGATCTCGATGTCGTAGCCCGTGCTCAGCGCCTTGGCGGCCATTTCGAGCAGCTTCAGGGTCACGTTGACGCCGACGCTCATGTTGGGCGCCATCACGATCGAGATGTGCTTGGCCGCCTCGGCGATCTCGGCCTTCTGCTCGTCGGAAAAGCCCGTGGTGCCGATGATCAGCTTGACGCCATGCCGGACGCAGGCGCGCAGATGCTCCATCGTGCCCTCGGGGCGGGTGAAGTCGATCAGGTACTGGCTGCCAGCCATCGCGTCGAGCTCGGACGCGATCGCCACGCCGCTGGCCTGGCCCATGAAGCCGCTGGCGTCCAGGCCCAGCGCGGGGCTGCCGGCCCGGTCGAGCGCGGCGCTCAGGACACAGTCGTCGGCATTCTGGACGGCTTCGATCAGCATGCGGCCCATGCGGCCGCTGGCGCCTGCGATGCAGACGCGGTGAAGGGAGTTGCTCATGGCGGATTAACGGGATTCGAGAGGCGGATAGCTCGCCGCGGGCGCGGCGGCAGGGGCGGGTTGCTCGGACTCGGCCGGCTGGCGGTTCTTGTCGGCGAAGGCCTTGAGCTCGGCCTCGGTCGCCTGCAACGGCGGCACCTTGTCGCCCTTGCGGCGCACATCGAGCGACGAGACGAACTCCTGCTCGGACGGCAGCGCGTCGGCCTGCACGCGCTCGAGCAGATCCTGGCGGAAGAACACGGTCACCTTGCGCTGCTGCGGCGGCTGGCCCTGGCGACGGAAGGTGAACACATAGTCCCAACGGTCGGCGTGGAAGGCGCTGGCCAGCAGCGACGTGCCCAGGATGCTGCGCACCTGCTCGCGCGGCATGCCGGGCGACAGGGCCTGGACCTGCTCGCGGGTCACCACGTTGCCCTGCAGCACATCGCTCTTGTAGGGCGTCAGCACGCCACCGAGCGAACCGACCGCGGCACCGACCTTGTCCGCGCTGGAGCAGCCGGAGAGAGCCAGCAGGGCCGAAACGGCGACCACGGTGGCCCCCAGTGCGCGGGCGCGCATAGTGCGAGGTTTGAACATCATGTCTCTGCGGTCAATGGGTGAACCCTGCGCGGCCGGGGGCGCATGGCGATATGATCCGAGGCATTGTAGCCCTTGGGGCGAGGCCCAAGCCGGTGCCGGCTCGGACCCCGCCGGGCCCGGGCCCGCGAGGGATCACAGCGAGCCAGCCACCCATGTCCAACATCGAAGAACTCAAGAGCACCGGACTCAAAGCCACCCTGCCGCGCCTCAAGATCCTGGAGGTGTTCCAGAACAGCCGCCAGCGCCACATGACGGCCGAGGATGTGTTCCGCGTGCTGCTCGAGGCCCGCTCCGACATCGGCCTGGCCACCGTCTACCGGGTGCTGATGCAGTTCGAGCAGGCCGGCCTGCTGACGCGCAGCAGCTTCGAGTCGGGCAAGGCGGTCTACGAGCTCAACGAAGGCCAGCACCACGACCATCTGGTCTGCCTCGACTGCGGTCGGGTCGAGGAGTTCTACGACCCCGAGATCGAACGGCGCCAGCATCAGATCGCGCGGGAGCGCGGCTTCAAGCTGCAGGAACACGCCTTGTCGCTGTACGCCAGCTGCGACAAGCCCGACTGCGAACACCGCGCCCGCGCCCGCCGCTGACGGGCGCGCGCAAGCTTCAGCGCATCCCGCGCTCCATCGCCTCGCGCTGGCGCTGCGCGAACTCGGCGTAGGTGTCGATGCCGCGCAGCTGCAGGATGGTGTTGCGCACGGCGGCCTCGACCAGCACCGCGATGTTGCGCCCGGCCACGACCTGGATCACGGCCTTGCGCACCGGCACCCCCAACACGTCCTGGTAGAGCGGCTCGGAAGGCATGCGCTCGTAGTCGCGTTCCATCGTCTCCTTGCGCACCAAGTGCACGATCAGCTTGAGCCGCATCTTGCGCCGCACCGCGGTCTCGCCGAAGATCTGCTTGATGTCGAGCAGACCGATGCCGCGCACCTCCAGCAGGTTCTGCAGCAGCTCGGGGCAGCGACCCTCGATCGTGTTCTGGTTGATGCGGTAGAGGTCGACCGCGTCGTCGGCGACCAGCCCGTTGCCGCGCGAGATCAGCTCAAGGCCCAGCTCGCTCTTGCCCAGGCCGGACTCGCCGGTGATCAGCACGCCGATGCTCAGGATGTCCATGAAGACGCCGTGCAGCGTCGCGCGCTCGGCGAAATGGCGGGCCAGATAGGCGCGCAACACGTCGATCACATGGGCCGATGAACCGCCGGTCGAGAACAGCGGAATATGCGCGCGCTCGCACATCGAGACCAGCGCGTCGGGCGCCGGCTGGCCGTCGGCCACCACCAGCACCGGCGGCTCGAGCGTGACGATGCGCGAGACCCGGCGCCGGCAGTCGTCCTGGCCCGAGTGGACCAGATAGCGCACCTCGCGCTCGCCCAGCACCTGGATGCGGTAGGGATGGATGTAATTGAGGTGGCCGACCAGATCGGCGCTCGAGCGCGCCTGCTGGATCGCCAGCTCGTCGAAGCGGCGCTCGGAAGCGCTCAGCCCGGCCAGCCACTGCCAGCCCAGGCTTTCGCGGTGGTCCTCGAACAGCGCGTCGGCGCTGATGACCTTGGGTTTCATCGCGCGAGGCTCAGGCGGCGCTGTGGACCGACTGCCAGCTGGCGATCAGCTGGTGCAAGGCGGCCGCGTCGGCGCTGGCCTTCATGCGGTCGCGCAGCACGCCGTCGCTGAGCAGCTCGGCGATCTCGGACAGGATCTCCAGGTGCTTCTGGGTCGAGGCCTCGGGCACCAGCAGGAAGATCAGCAGGTTGACGGGTTGTTCGTCGGGCGCGTCGAAGCCGATCGGGTGCGCCAGCTGGAACACCGCGGCCAGCGGCTGCTTGAGGCCCTTGATGCGGCCATGCGGAATGGCCACGCCATGGCCCAGGCCGGTCGAACCCAGCCGTTCGCGGGCAAACAGGCTGTCGGTGACCAGGGCACGATTGAGACCGTGCAGCGTTTCGAACAGCAGGCCCGCTTCCTCGAAAGCGCGCTTCTTGCTGGTGGCGTCGACGGCCACCAGAACTTGGTCAGCAGGCAATATGACAGAGAGTCGATTCATGTGACAGCCTCGGGGGGGAAGCGGAAATTATGCCTAACCACATCAAGCAGACGCGGAAAAACGAAAAAAGCCGCTTGATGCGTCAAGCGGCTTTTCGCGCTATGGGCATTGTGCCACAGCGGGCCGGAACTCACTGCGGGGCGCGCTTGGCACTCTCGTGATGATGCTCCTGCAGCTTGTCCTTGTGGCGCAGCACCTGGCGATCGAGCTTGTCGGCGAGTTCATCGACGGCGGCATAGAGATCGGCGTGCGTGCTCTCGGCGTGGATGTCCTTGCCCTTGATGTGGATGTTGCATTCGGCCTTCTGGCGCAGATCCTTCTCGGTGAGCTTGTCCACCGACAGCAGGACCTTGATGTCGACGACCTGATCGAAATGCCGCTTGATGCGGTCGAGTTTTTCGGTGACATAGCTGCGCAGCGCAGGCGTGACTTCGAGGTGATGACCGCTGATCGTCAGGTTCATACAGGGGACTCCTATGCTCGGATTGACCATGCCGCCGTCCTGGGACAGCGGTGGAAATCGCGATTTCCGACTCCACTATGCCGGCTTGTGCCGGGGCTGGCAAGCGGATTGAGCGTTTTTTCGATCGCCATTTTCATGACCGTTGATCCAGGTCGCCATCCCTGCGCGGCGAGTCGGCAAGGCCCGAAAAAGCGCCGACTCCGATGCCATAATCCGGGTTGAACTCAATACCGGAAAACCCCATGGAAAGCAGCCCCAGTCGCCTGCTTTCAGTGCTGGCGCGGCGCTCCTGAATCCGGCAAGGGCCGGCCGGGGGACCGGGCTGGCGGCTGAAAGCATCCCTCTCACCGCCCTGGCGAACGCCGTTTCGCCCCGCCCCCCATCCGCCCCGGGAGTCCGCCCATGCTCAACGTCTTCACCTTGGCCAACGGCCGTCTGTTCCAGGAAGAAATCGACTCCCTGGAGGAACTGGCCCGCTTCAAGCCGATCTGGGTCGATCTCGAATCGCCCACGCCCGAGGAGCGGCGCTGGGTGCGCCAGCATTTCGGGCTGTCGATCCCCGAGGACGCGATGGACGAGGACATCGAGGAGTCGGCGCGCTTCTTCGAGGAAGACAACGGCGAGCTGCATATCCGCTCGGACTTCCTGATCGATGACGAGGAAAAACCGCGCTCGGTGCGGGTAGCCTTCATCCTGAACCAGCAGAACCCCGAACTCAACAGCCATGGCGTGCTGTTCTCGATCCACGACGAGGATGTGCCGGTGTTCCGCCTGCTGCGCCTGCGCGCGCGCCGCATGCCAGGCCTGATCACCGACGCCAAGGACGTGCTGCTGAGCCTGTTCGACACCGACGCCGAATACTGCGCCGACACGGTCGAGGGCATCTACGACGAGCTCGACGAGGTCAGCCGCCAGGTGCTGGCCGGTGACGTGACGGACAACAAGGCCGGCGAGGTGCTGGCGGCGATCGCGCGCCACCAGGACATGGCGGGCCGCATCCGGCGCAACGTGATGGATACCCGGCGCGCGGTCAGCTTCATGATGCGCACCCGCATGCTCGGCGCCGAACAGTTCGAGGACGCGCGCCAGATCCTGCGCGACCTCGACTCGCTCGACAGCCACACCGCCTTCCTGTTCGACAAGATCAACTTCCTGATGGACGCCACGGTCGGCTTCATCAACATCAACCAGAACAAGATCATCAAGATCTTCTCGGTCGCCAGCGTCGCGCTGCTGCCACCGACGCTGATCGCCAGCATCTACGGCATGAACTTCCAGTACATGCCCGAGCTGACCCAGAGCTGGGGCTACCCGGCCGCGCTGTGCCTGATGGTCGCGTCGGCGGTCGGCCCGATGCTCTACTTCCGCAAGCGCGGCTGGCTCAAGTGAGCGTGGCGGCTGGCCAGCCGCGTGCCCGTGCTGCCCGCTGGCTCACAGCAGCCTGAGCGCGACCTCCAGCATGCGGCCGCTGTAGTGGCGCGCGACCTGCTGCAGGAAGGCCGGGAAGTCGACATGGGCCTGGTCGTCGGCGCGGTCCGAGATGGTGCGCACGGCGCAGAAGGGCACTGAATAATCGTGGCAGACCTGCGCCACCGCGCCGCTCTCCATGTCGACCGCCAGCGCCTCGCGCAGTTCGGCGCGCAGCGCGCGGCTCTCGGCCTCGGTGGCGACGAAGCGGTCGCCGGTGACGATCTTGCCGCTGTGCACGCGCGGCGCCTGCAGGCCGAAGGCCGCGCGGGTGGCGGCGTCGAGCCGCCCGGGCAGCCAGGCGATGGCCTCCTCGGCCGCCTGCCACATCAGCCGCAGCAGGGCCGGATCGGCCGGAAAGCGCGACAGGCCGTAGCCCGGCAGCTCGTGGCGCGCAAACAGCGGCGAGGCATCCATGTCGTGCTGCAGGTAGCGGCTGCCGACCACGATGTCGCCGACCGCCACGCCGTCCCCGAT
Organism: Malikia sp.; assembly: GCF_028687635.1. Taxonomy (GTDB): domain Bacteria; phylum Pseudomonadota; class Gammaproteobacteria; order Burkholderiales; family Burkholderiaceae_C; genus Malikia. The sequence goes on from NZ_JAQTZS010000025.1 coordinate 41,519, forward strand.
GCCGCCCGCCACGCCGGTGAAGATCACCTGTTGCGGCCTGAAACGCTCCAGCAGCACCGCGGTGGTGGTGGCCGCCGCCACCTTGCCGATGCCCGACAGCACCGCGATCACCTCGTGGCCGTGCAGGCGGCCGCGCCAGAACTGGCGGCCGGCCACGGCAGTCTGGTGCTCGTCGGGCATGAGGGCCAGCAGCTCGGCCAGTTCCTCGTGCAGCGCGCTGATGATCGCGATTCTTTGTCCCATGGCGCGATTATTGCCCCTGGCTGGTCCTCGACCGCTCCAGCTCGGCATCGCGCAGCGCGCGGCGCAGCACCTTGCCGAGCGGGTTCCTCGGCAGCGCGTCGCGGAACTCGATCCGGCGCGGCCGCTTGTAGCCGGTCAGGCGCGTGCGGCAGTGGTCGCGGATCTGGTGCTCGTCGAGCCGAGGATCGCGCCTGATGACGAACAGCCCGACCAGCTCGCCCGAACGCGGATCGGGCAGGCCGACGGCGGCGCAATCGAGCACGCCGGGCAGCTCGGCCACGACCGACTCGACCTCGCTCGGGTAGACCTTGAAGCCGCTGACCAGGATCAGGTCCTTCTTGCGGTCGACCAGGCGGAAACCACCTCCCTCGTCCATGATGCCGATGTCGCCGGTGCGCAGCCAGCCGCCCGGCAGCATGACCCGTGCCGTCTCGTCCGGGCGTTGCCAGTAGCCCGCCATGACCTGGGGCCCGCGGACCGCGATCTCGCCGGGCTGGCCGGGCGCCACCTCGGCGCCGGCCTCGTCGATGCACATCATCTGCGTGCCCGGCAGCGGCAGCCCGATCGAACCGTCGAAAGCGCCGCCGACCACCGGGTTGCAGCTGACCGTGGGGCTGGCCTCGGACAGGCCATAGCCCTCGCAGATCGGGCAGCCGGTGCGCTCCAGCCAGCGGCGCGCCACCTCGGCCTGTACCGTCATGCCACCACCGACCGAGACCAGCAGCTGACTCCAGTCGACCTGGCCGAAATCCGGGTGGTCAAGCAGCGCCCGGAACAGCGTGTCGACGCCCGGGAAGATGTGGATGCGCTGCCTGGCCAGCGTCCGGATCATCGAGCGCAGATCGCGCGGGTCCGGAATCAGCACGAAGCGGCCACCATCGTGCAGGCACAGCAGCATGCAGACCGTGAAGGCGAAGATATGGTGCAGCGGCAGCGCACAGACGTAGCAGACCGGCTCGCCGGGCGGCAACCGGCGCAGCGCCGGAGCGTTCCAGGCGCCGGACTGCAGCACGTTGGCGATCAGGTTGCGGTGCAGCAGCAGCGCCCCCTTGGGCACGCCGGTGGTGCCGCCGGTGTACTGCAGCAACGCGGGGTCATCGGGGCCGAGCTCGGGTTGGTTCAGCGGCAGGCGGCGGCCCCGCGCCAGCGCGTCCTGGAAACGCAGCGCCCGCGGCAGCTGGTAGGGCGGTACCCGCTGGCGCACATGGCGCAGCATGAAGTCGACCAGCGCCCCCTTGAACGGACCCAGCATGTCGCCGACGGCGCACAGCAAGACATGCCGCACCCCGGTGCGCGCCAGGCAGGCCTGCAGCGTGGCGGCAAAGTTCTCGAGCACGACGATGGCGCTGGCGCCCGAATCGCGCAGCTGCTGTTCGAGCTCGCGCGGCGTGTAGAGCGGGTTGACATTGACCAGCACGCAGCCGGCGCGCAGGATGGCGGCCACCGCGACCGGGTATTGGGGCAGATTGGGCAACATGACCGCGATGCGCTCGCCGCGCCGCAGGCCCAGGCCCTGCAGGCAGGCCGCCAATGCGCGCGAGTGGCGGTCGAGTTCGGCATAACTGAAATCGCAGCCCATGAAGCTGCAGGCGGTGCGGTCCGCATGGCGAGCAAAGCTGTGCTCCAGCAGCTCGACCAGGGAGCGGTACTGGCCGGGGTCGATGTCGGCCGGCATGCCGGGCGGGTAATGGGCCAGCCAAGGGCGGTCGGCGGCAGTGATGACCATGTCGTCTCCGGTATCTCGTACAGGCTTGAGCGAGTCCCGCCTGGCCCGGCAGGCCGGACGCTGGCGCAGCCCATTATCGCCACGGGCCAGCACGCGGGCTACCGGTTTTTTCCGACGGAATTTGCTAGATTCGCACCATGCAGCAAGAGCCCCACCCGTCCGCCTCCAACTCGCCGGCAGCCCGCGCCGCGCAGCCGCACCAAGCCGGGACCGCCTGGCCGGCCGAACGAGCGCGGGCGATCACCTGCCTGCGCGAGGCCATCACCGCGCTGCAAGCCCCTGGCGTCCCGGCACCCGCCGCTGCGGAGGCAGACGATCTGCTGCAGCTGGTGGCCAACCTCGCCCGCCAGGGGCGTGAATGCGCGGGCGCCAGGCTGGAGCTCGAACGTGCCTGCGCGGCCGCCGAAGCGGCCAACCGGCGCAAGAGCGAATTCCTGGCCAACATGAGCCACGAGATCCGCACGCCGATGAACGGCATCCTGGGCATGACCGCCCTCGCGCTGGAAACCGGACTCGACGCGCGACAGCGCGAATACCTCAGCATCGTCAAGAGCTCGGCCGACGCGCTGCTGACCATCATCAACGACATCCTGGACCTGTCCAAGATCGAGGCGGGCAAGTTCACGGTCGAGCGCGTGCCCTTCGCGCTCAAGCCGCTGATCGACGACGCCGTCCGGCTGGTGGCGACACCAGCCCGCGACAAGGGCCTGGCCCTGGTCTGCGAACTGGCGCCCGAGGTCCCCGAGGTCGTGCTGGGTGACCCGACCCGTCTGCGCCAGGTCCTGCTCAACCTGCTGTCCAACGCCATCAAGTTCACCGCCCAGGGCAGCGTCGATCTGGATGTCAGCGTGACCCGGCAGGCCGACGGCAGCGAGCGACTCAGGTTCACCGTGACGGATACCGGCGCCGGCATCGCGCATGAACAGCAGGCCTTGTTGTTCCAGCCCTACGCCCAGGAGAACGACTCGACCGCGCGCCACTTTGGCGGTACCGGCCTGGGCCTGAGCATCTGCCGCCACCTGGTCGAGCTGATGGGCGGCAGCATCGGCTTCACGAGCGAGCCCGGGCTGGGCAGCCGCTTCTGCTTCCTGCTGCCCTGCCGGCGCGAGACCCTGCCCGAGGCCGGCTCACTGCCCACCAGCGGCCCGCCGCCCAACCAGCCCGAGCGGCGCACGCGCGCCAGCCGGGTGCTGCTGGTCGAGGATCACCCGGCCAACCAGAAGCTCGCCATCTGGCTGCTGCAGCGCCAGGGCCATCAGGTCACGCTGGCCGAGAACGGCGCCGAGGCCGTGCGCCTCATGACGGCGTTGGCCTTCGACGTCGTGCTGATGGACGTGCAGATGCCGGTGATGGACGGCTTCGAGGCCACGCGCCGGATCCGCGAGCAGGAGCGCCAGCGCGGGGACAAGCATCACCCCATCATCGCGATGACGGCCGGCGCCATCGTCGGCGATCGCGAGAAATGCCTGGCGGCCGGCATGGACGACTACATCTCCAAGCCGATCACGGCCCAGGTGCTGCTGGCCAAGCTCGGGTATTGGCTGGGACGCTGAATGGCGCACCGTCGGGCCGGATCGTGCCGCATCCCTCCCGCCGTTGTCGTGACACAACAATGATGGAAACGAGGCAATCCACATTCCACCCTACGCATAGACTGGGCTCATTCATCATGTGCTGGAAACCCCCAGCAATTCTCAATTTGCGCTCAAGGAGGAGCAGGCGGAGGCTGTGGCCCCTCGGTCAGGCCCAGGATCATGAACTCGATCATGGCTGCCAAGCTGGGAAAGTGGCAGTAGGTGGTGAGTGCGCGCATGTCGTCAAACAGGCGCCGGCGGCAGGCGATGAGTTCGCGCAGATGCGTAAAGC
>NZ_JAQTZS010000026.1 GCF_028687635.1 Malikia sp.
GCGACAACGACAGCAGCAACGTGAGCATACGCCGGCGCAAGATGCGCGCCGGCACCAGCCTCGACTACCGCCAGCAGATCCTGTTCGGTCAAATCTCGCCAGACTCAACATAGCGCGATCGCCCTGGAATATGAGCGATAAATCTATTTTAAAAGGTAAACATATGATAAATTATTGAAAACAATTTCAAGTCAGAGGCGAAAATGGGTGAGATCAAGGCCAGTCCGGCGATAAATTCGAAGACTGCATTGGCCCGCCCACTCCAGATCCTGGTGGCCGATGACGATGCCCTCAATCTGAGGGTGGCCGCGCGCCTGTTGAGAGAACAAGGCTGCAGCGGGGCGCTGGTCACCAGTGGCGACAAGGCCCTGCAGCTGATCGCCCAGCGGGAATTCGATCTCATGCTGCTTGACATCAGCATGCCGCAGATGGATGGCGCACAGACCCTGCGGGCCTTGCGCGAGCGAGAGCGCCAAGACGGGCGCCACCTGCCAGTCGTCATGGTGTCGGGTTTCGAGGACCGGGCCACGGTCGAACGCTTCCTGGCTGCGGGTGCCGACGGTTTCCTGGTCAAGCCGCTGGCGGCCGACAGCCTGCGCGCGGAGATCCGCCGGGTGACGAGGGGCTAGCGCCATGCTGCTGTCCAAGAACCCAGCGCGCGACATGGAGCTGCTGCTGCACGCCATGAGCCGGCTGGCTCTGGTGCTTGAAACCGACCATCGCGGCCGCATCCTGCGCACCAATGAGCGTTTTGAACAGCTCAGTGGCTTTCACGAGGCCAAGCTGCGCGGTCGGACCCCGCGCAGTCTGCGCTCGGGCATCCATCCCCCCCTGTTCTGGAAGCAGCTCTGGCGCACCCTCGGCCAGGGGCGGACCTGGCAGGGCCAGATCTGCAACCGCGCGCGGGACGGACGCTTCTACTGGATCGAGGTCATGGTGCTGCCCATCGCCACGGCGGACAAGCGGGTGGAGAAATACCTCTGCGTCGGCCACCATATCGCCAATTCGAGGCTGGATGTGGCCTCGATGGTTTCCAACCAGAACATGTTGATCCGTACCACCAGCATTGCCGGCGTGGGCGGCTGGTACCTCGATCTGCGGACCCAGCGCCTGTTCATGACGGATGCATGCCTGGGCATTTTTGGTCTGGAGCCCAGCAGTTGCAACGATGCCTGCGTCAACCAGGTGTATTTCGAGCCGCGCTCGCTGCCCGCGGCCCTGGTCGCGCTGGCAACGACCGTGAGCGTCGCCGGATCGACCGAACGGGTCGAGGAGTTCCGCCTGCCGTCGGGAGCCAAGCGCTTCATCCGGCTGCTGGGTGAACTCGACCTGCATGATGGCCAGCCCAGCCGCGTCATCGGCGCCGCGCAGGATATCACCGAGCAGGTCACTGCCCAGCGCGGCATCGAGGAAAGCCAGCGCATCCTGCGCTCGGCCATCGACGAGTTCGGCGAGGCCTTCGCGCTGTTCGATCCCCAGGAAAGGCTGGTGTTCTGCAACGATCTCTATCGCGGCATCTACCGCATCCGCGACGACGAGGCCATGGTCGGCATGCGTTTCGAGGACATTCTCCAGATCGCCATCGAGCGGGGGGCCTTCCCCGGCGTCGATCGCCACGACCGCAGTTGGGCGGTCAAACGCCTGGAAGCGTTTCGCCGCCCCAGGTTCGAGCACAAGAAACAGTTGGCCGACGGTCGCTGGCTCAAGTCGATCGATCGCACCACGCCCGACCAGTTCCATGTGGGCTTTCGCATCGACATCACCGACATGCAGCGCGCGCTGGAAGCCACCGATGCCGCCTCGCGCAGCAAGAGCCAGTTCCTGGCCAACATGAGCCACGAAATCCGCACGCCCATGAATGCCGTCCTCGGCATGCTGGAGCTGTTGTCGCACACCGGCCTGAGCGCCAGGCAGGGCGACCTGGTGCAGAAGGCCAGCAATGCCGCTGGCTCGCTGCTCGGCATCCTGAACGACATCCTGGACTATTCCAAGGTCGAGGTGGGCAAGATGCAGCTCGACCTGGAGCCCTTCGTGCTCGACCACCTGCTGTGCGCCCTCTCGACCATCCTGTCGGGCACCATCGGCAGCAAGCCGGTGGAACTGGTGTTCGACATCGATCCCGAGATCCCCGCCATGCTGATCGGCGATGCCCTGCGCCTCAAGCAGGCCCTGATCAACCTCTGCGGCAACGCGATCAAGTTCACCTCCGAGGGCGAGGTGGTGCTGGGCCTGAAGCTGCAGCGCCTTGACCGCGCCACGGCGCGCGTGGCCTTTTCGGTCCGTGACACCGGCATCGGCATCACCCGCGAGCAGCAGCAGCGTATCTTCAGTGGCTTCTCGCAGGCCGATGCGGCCACGGCGCGCCTGTACGGCGGCACCGGACTGGGCCTGTCGATCAGCCAGCGACTGGTCGGCTTGATGGGCGGGCAGCTCACCGTGGACAGCGTCGTGGGCCAGGGCAGCACCTTCTCCTTCGAGATCGAGCTGCCGATCGCCAGAAAATGGCCGGCCCATCTGCCGCAGCGCACCGATGTGCGCATGAGCGGATTGAGCGTGTTGCTGGTCGAGGACAAGGCGCTGACGCGCGCGGCCGTGGCGCGCATGCTGGGCGGCCTGGGCTGGTCGGTCCAGGCGCTGTCGAGCGAGGCGGCCGCCCTGGCCTGGCTGGAGGCGAGCTTCGCCGATGGCAGCGCGCCCGATGTCGTCCTGATGAATGCCGGCCTGCCGAGCGGCAGCCCGTTGCGCCAGCACTGCAACGACTGGCAGAGCCGGAAAACTTCGCAGCTGCTGCCGCCGATCCGGGTCAACATCACCTCGGCGCCGGTGGACCTGTTGCGCGATTGCGATGACATTTGGTGCGTGACCTTGGTCAAACCCCTCACGGCGGGCATGGTGTTCGATGCTGTCGCGAGCCTGCGCCTCGGCGGCCCGACCCGTGGCCTGCCGGCCGTGTCGGCCCCCTCCTTGCGGCGTCTGGCCGGTCTGAGGCTGCTGCTGGTCGAGGACAACCTGATCAACCAGGAGATCGGACTGGAGGTGCTGCGGCGCGAAGGGGCGCAGGTCGATCTGGCCGAGAATGGACAGGAAGGCGTCGCCGCGGTCAACCAGGCCGAGACGGCCTACGATCTCGTGCTGATGGACATGCAGATGCCCAAGATGGATGGCCTGCTGGCGACCCAGGTCATACGCCGCAATCCGCGCCACCAGGCCTTGCCCATCCTGGCCATGACGGCCTATGCCATGCAGGAGGACCGCGATGCCTGTCTGGTCGCGGGCATGAACGGCCATGTCAGCAAGCCCTTGGACATCAACCATCTCGTGCGCACCATCCTGGAGCACACGGGACGGCTGGCATCGGCTGACTCCACCGCCGCCGGGGCCGCTGCCCCATCCACCCAGCCCGAACCGCCGGCGCAGGTGCTCGGCGCCGCGCAGGCCATCCGGCGGCTGGGTCATGACCCGGTTTTCTATGCTCGCCTGCTCGAGAGCTTTCCGCGTTCGGCGCGGGAACTGGCCAAGCGACTGCGGCTGCATGTGGCCCAAGGCGAAACCCGCGCCGCCGCCGCCTTGGCCCACCAGCTCAAGGGGGCAGCGGCCGCTGTCGGCGCCGAGCGCCTCGCCGCGGCCTGTGGCCAGTTCGAACAGCAGGCCAGGGCCTGGTCGGGCATGGCCCAGCCGACCGAGGCCACGCCCTGCGGGGTCACGAAGGCCTTGCTGCTGCACGCGATCGACGAAGCGCTGGAGCAGGTGCTTGCCGTGCAAGCCCAGTGGCAGCCGCCCGCCAGCGCCATGCCGCTCGCTGCCGAGTCGCCAGGGGATGCGCTGGCGACCCTCCAGTCCGATCTCGCGGCCTTGCTCGCGGCGCTGCGCGATGGCGAGATGGAGGTTTTCGAACGGTTCGAAGCCCTGTCCAGGCGCCATGGCCATGTCCCGGCAGCGACCTGGGAACCATTGCGACGGGCGATCGAGCAATTCGACCCGGATGCCGCAGAGCAAGCCGCCAGCGATTTCCTGGAAACAATTTCATCTGATATATAACGCTTGACCCATGCACATCAATCGGCCCGTCACTCTGAATTCCTACGATTTTCCAGCCGATTTGACGCTGATCTCAGTGACCGATCTCAAGGGTCGCATCACCTATTGCAACAGCAATTTCGTGGCCGTCAGCGGTTTCCCGAGCGAGGAGTTGCTGGGCCAGCCGCACAACATCGTGCGCCATCCCGACATGCCCGAGGAAGCCTTTCGCGACATGTGGCAGACGATTCAGGGCGATGGTCTGCCCTGGAGCGCGCTGGTCAAGAACCGCCGCAAGAATGGCGACCATTACTGGGTGCGTGCCAATGCCACCCCGGTGCGCGACGGCGATCGCATCGTCGGCTTCCTGTCGGTGCGCACCAAGCCCACGTCGCAAGAGATCCAGATCTTCGAGCGCCTGTACGCCACCATGCGCGCGGAGGCCGAAGCCGGCAGGTTGGTTCACGTGCTGCGCCATGGCGAGGTGCTGCGCAAGGACTGGGCCGGTGCCATCTCTCGCCTGTTGCACCCCACGCTCAAGGGCCAGTTGATCGGTTTGTCCCTGTGGTCGAGTGGGGTGCCGGTCGCAGCCGACCTGCTCGGCGCTTCCTGGTGGGTCGTTGTCCTGGCCGGACTGGTTTCGCTCTCGACCGCCGCCTATGGCACGCTGCGCCTGGCGATCGCGCCGCTCAAGGCCGTGATCGCCACCGCCAACATGATGGCCGCCGGCGATCTGACCCACCCCGTCAAGGTCAACGGCAAGGGCGAAATCGGGCAGTTGCAACTGGCCTTGGCCCAGCTGACCGTCTCGGTGCGCACCGTCGTGCGCGATGTCCGCCACGAGGTGGCCAACCTGCGAGGGGGGGCCCAGGAAATCGCGGCTGGCGGCCAGGACATGTCCTCGCGCACCGAGTCGCAAGCCAGCAACCTGGAGCAGACCGCGGCCTCGATGGAGGAGATCAACGGGGCCATCAGGCATACCACCCATCTGACTTCCGAGGGCGCTGCGGTGGCGCGCGAGACCAGCACCGTGGCCCGGCACAGCCAGCAGGCCGTGCTCAACGTGGCCGACACCATGAAGGAGATCGCCGAGTCTTCCCGCTCCATGGGTGAAATCGTGCATGTGATCGAGGGGGTGGCCTTCCAGACCAATATCCTGGCGCTCAACGCGGCCGTCGAAGCCGCGCGAGCCGGCGAGGAGGGCCGCGGCTTTGCCGTGGTGGCGCGCGAGGTGCGCGTGCTCGCGCAACGCGCCTCGAACGAGGCCAAGGCCATCCGGCAGTTGATCGAGGACTCCCGCGTCCGCATCGATGCCGGCAATCTGCGCGCCGCCGAGGCGCGCGGCCGGATGGATGAAGCCATGGCCTCGGTCCAGAAGGTGACCACGGTGCTCGATGAAATCCACCACGCCACCCAGGAGCAATCGAATGGCGTGTCGCAGATCAGCACGGCCGTGATCCAGCTCGATTCGATCACCCAGCAGAATGCCGCGATGGCGGAGCAGTTCGCGGCCGGTTCCGCCTCGCTCCAGCACCAGGTCGAGAATGTCCACCGCACCATCCGCGTGTTCAAGCTGGTGGCAAGCGACACCACGCTGGCCGAAGTGGATGCGGTCGAGTTGCGCCAGCAGCAATGCCAGCCAGGCGCCGATGGCGTCGTTGCTCAGCTCGATTTCGACCGGGCCATCGAGTCCCATCACCAGTGGCGGGTCACCCTGCGCAATTCGATCGCGCGCAAGCTCAAGGTGGATGTCGACAGGTTGCGTCGCGACGATTGTTGCGAGCTGGGGCGATGGCTGCACGGCTCGGCCGGCCAGGGCTGGGGCTCGAACCCCGCCTTCACTCGGCTGCTGCAACATCACCGCGACTTCCATCAGGAGGCGGGCAGGATCGGCGACCTGATCAACCAGAGCCAGCTGCGCGAAGCCGAGAGGTTGGTCGGCCCCGGCCAACCTTTCAACAAGGCGGGCCTGCAGGTCGTCGCCGACATCGTGGCCTTGCGCCAAGCCGTCCAGGGCGGTGCGCGGTCTGTTGCCTCTGTTGCCCCGCTGCGGGCAGCGCGCCCGTCGGGGACGCCGGTCAGGGAGCCGGTGGCTGCCGAGGCCGATTGGGAAACCTTCTGACGCGGCGGGCCGCCTCGCGGTGCGGCCCCGCTCTTCCCGCGCTCAGTCGGCCAGCATCTCGCACAGCGCCTTGACCAGCTGCGCGCACTGTTCGTCGGTGCCGATCGTGATGCGCAGGAACTGGTCGATGCGCGCCTGCTTGAAGTGGCGCACCAGGATGGCGCGTGCGCGCAGCGCGGCGGCCAGTTCGGCGCCGTCGCGGTTCGGGTGACGCGCGAAGACGAAGTTGGCGCCCGAAGGCAGCACCTCGAAGCCGAGCTGCCGCAGCTGGGCGACCAGGGTCTCGCGGGTCGCGATCACCTGCTGGCAGCTGTGCTGGAAAAATCCCTCGTCCTCGACCGAGGCCACCGCGCCAGCCAGCGCGAGGCGGTCCAGCGGGTACGAGTTGAAGCTGTTCTTGACCCGTTCCAGGCCTTCGATCAGCTCCGGGTGGCCGATCGCATAACCCACGCGCAGGCCCGCCAGCGAGCGGCTCTTGGAGAAGGTGTGCACCACCAGCAGGTTGGGATACTCGTCTACCAGCGCGATCGCGCTCTCGCCGCCGAAGTCGACATAGGCCTCGTCGACCAGCACCACCGCGTCGGGGTTGGCGGCGACGATGCGCTCGACCGCGTCCAGCGCCAGCAGGCGCCCGGTCGGCGCGTTCGGGTTCGGGAAGATGATCGCGCCGGCTTTCTGGCCCGGTCCGTCGCCCTGCGGCAGGTAGTCCTCGACCCGGATCGTGAAGTCATCCGCCAGCGGGATCTGCCGCTGCGCGACGCCGTAGAGGCCGCAATAGACCGGGTAGAAGCTGTAGCTGATGTCGGGGAACCAGAGCTCGCGCTCCTGCTTGAGCAGCGCCTGGAAGGCATGCGCCAGCACCTCGTCCGAACCGTTGCCGACGAAGACCTGGTTCGGCTGCACGCCATGGCGGTGGGCCAGCGCGGTTTTCAGCGCGTCGGCGTTCGGGTCCGGATACAGGCGCAGGCTGTCGCCGGTCGCCGCGCGGATCGCCGCCAGCGCCTTCGGCGACGGGCCGTAGGGATGCTCGTTGGTGTTGAGCTTGACCAGGTTGTCGATCTTGGGCTGTTCGCCCGGCACGTAGGGGGTCAGGCCGTGTACGACGGCGCTCCAGTAGCGGCTCATGCGGTGATTCTGCGGTGGGGAATGGACCGGCCAGGACGGTTGCCGGCAGGGGCAAAACGGGCTGACGATGGTATCATGGGTCCCATTTTCCCTACTGGGCGTCACGCCCTCCCAGCCCCATGCGGCAAGCCGAAGTCACCCGCAACACCCTCGAAACCCGGATCAGCGTCCGCATCAATCTGGACGGCACCGGTCAAGCCAAGCTGAACACCGGCATCGGTTTCTTCGACCACATGCTGGACCAGATCGCGCGCCACGGCCTGATCGATCTCGATATCCAGTGCCAGGGCGACCTGCACATCGACGGCCACCACACGGTCGAGGATGTCGGCATCGCGCTGGGCCAGGCCTTCGCCCAGGCGGTCGGCGACAAGAAGGGCATCCGGCGCTACGGTCATGCCTATGTGCCGCTCGACGAGGCGCTCAGCCGCGTGGTGGTCGATTTCTCGGGTCGTCCGGGCCTGCACATGGATTGCAAGTTCAGCGCCGGCTCGATCGGTCAGCTCGACACCCAGCTGGTGTTCGAGTTCTTCCAGGGCTTCGTCAACCATGCCCTGGTGTCGCTGCATGTCGACAACCTCAAGGGTCACAACGCACACCACCAGTGCGAGACGATCTTCAAGGCCTTCGGCCGCACCCTGCGTGCCGCGCTCGAACTCGACCCGCGCTCGGCCGGCGTGATTCCCTCGACCAAGGGCTCGCTCTGATTTCCTTCGCCAGCGCTCCGGAACCGACAAGGTCAACCACCCCGGCCTAAAGGCCGAGGCTTGCAAGGTTAACGCCTCGTCAGCCTGAGATTGACCAGACCGAGCACCGCAAGGTGCTTGCGTTGTGCAGAAGACAGTAAGACCCACCCTGGCGTGCTTCCTCAGCGCCGGGCTCTGGAAGTAGCCGCTGCAGACACGCTTCGGGTAAGCACGAAACGGGCGGCGACCGGCGCGTAAGCGCCACCTGCTGCACAACCTGGTCGAGGGGAGCCGGGTCGAAAGACCCGCGTCACCAGGCCCGTAAGGGCTGACAGCCGGAAAGACGGCATTGTTTTATAGGAGCTGACTTGTCAGTGTATGTGTTGGACCGAAGCGGCAAGCCGCTGATGCCGTGTACCGAGAAGCGAGCCCGCTTGCTGCTCGAGCGCGGTCGGGCGCGGGTGCATCGGCTGGTGCCCTTCGTTATCCGGCTCGTGGACCGGCAAGTGACTGACTGCGCCTTGCAGCCGCTGCGCGTCAAGCTCGACCCAGGAAGCAAAGGCACAGGGCTGGCGCTGGTGCGCGACACCGAGCAGGTCGATGCCAACACGGGCGAGATTCAGCGTGGCGCGTCGGTGCTGAACCTGATGGAGCTGGTGCATCGGGGCCGGGAAATCTCCGAAGCACTGACTGCGCGCCGGCAGATGCGTCGCCGACGTCGCGGCGCCAATCTCCGCTACCGCGCGCCGGGCTTCCTCAACCGTAGACGCCATGCGGGTTGGCTCGCGCCTTCGCTGCAACACCGGGTCGATACGACAAGGGCTTGGGTGACACGGATACAGCGCTGGGCACCCGTGGCGGCCTTGAGCTCGGAGCTGGTGCGCTTTGACACGCAGGCGCTGGACAACCCGGACATCGAAGGCGCGCAATACCAACAAGGCACGCTCGCGGGCTACGAGGTGCGCGAGTACCTGCTGGAGAAATGGGGCCGGCAGTGTGCCTACTGCGACGCCACCGGCGTGCCGCTGCAGGTCGAGCACATCCACCCCAAGGCGCGTGGCGGCACAAACCGCGTGAGCAACCTGACGCTGGCGTGCCAGGCTTGCAACGCGCGCAAGGGTGCCCTGCCGCTCGAAGTCTTCGTGACCGACAAGGCCCGGCTGGCGCGCATTCAGGCTCAGCGCAAGCGTCCGCTCAAGGATGCTGCCGCGGTCAACAGCACCCGAAAAGTCTTGGTGGGGGCGCTGCAAGCGACGGGCTTGCCAGTCGAAACCGTGTCAGGTGGGCGCACGAAATACAACCGCATCCGGTTCAAAATCGAAAAAACGCATGCGCTCGATGCCGTGTGCGTGGGTGACGTGGATATCGTCACGGACTGGGACAAGCCGACGCTGGCCCTCAAATGCACCGGGCGCGGCAGCTACCAGCGCACGCGCCTGAACCAGTACGGCTTTCCGCGTGGCTACTTGATGCGCACCAAGCGCGTCAAGGGCTTTGCCACGGGTGACTTGGTGCGTGCCGAGATGCCTAAGGGCAAGAAGGTGGGCACGCACATAGGCCGTGTGGCGGTCCGCGCTAGCGGAAGCTTTAACATCCAGACCGGCACCGAGGTGGTGCAAGGTATTTCGCACCGCCACTGCCAGGTGCTGCAACGCGCCGATGGCTACGGCTACTTTCATCAACAGAACTTGACAAGAAAGGATGCGGGAGAGGGTCGTGCCAAGCGCACGACGCGCTCTGCCTCCCCGGCCTGAAGGCCGAGGTTTCCCGCGCAATCTGATGAACCGACAGACAGTGGCCGTGGTCGACTACGGCATGGGCAATCTGCGCTCCGTCGCACAGGCCGTCATTCACGCCGCGACCGCGGTCGACCATGTGGACGTGGTCGTGACCTCCGACCCGCAGGCGGTGCGTGACGCGCACCGCGTCGTGCTGCCCGGCCAGGGCGCCATGCCCGACTGCATGATGGAGCTCGAACGCTCCGGCCTGCGCGACGCCGTGCTTGAAGCCGCCGCCGCCAAGCCGCTGTTCGGCGTCTGCGTCGGCATGCAGATGCTGCTCGACCACAGCGAGGAAGGCCCGACCGACGGCCTGGGCCTGATCCCGGGCCGCGTGATCCGCTTCCAGCTCGACGGCCAGTACCAGCCCGACGGCAGCCGCTTCAAGGTGCCGCAGATGGGCTGGAACCGCGTTTTCCACCAGCTCGGACGCGGCGACTCGCACCCGGTCTGGGCCGGCATCCCCGACGGCGCCTACTTCTATTTCGTGCACAGCTTCCACGCCCATCCGCAGCAGCTGGCGCACAGCGTCGGCGAAACCGACTACGGCAGCCGCTTCAGCTCGGCGGTGGCGCGCGACAATATCTTCGCGACCCAGTTCCACCCGGAGAAGAGTGCTGACCAGGGCCTCGCGCTCTATCGCAACTTCCTGCACTGGAATCCCTGATTTTTTTCGTCCCTTCTGAACTCGATACCGCCATGCTACTGATCCCTGCCATCGACCTGAAAGACGGCCAATGCGTGCGCCTCAAACAAGGCGACATGGACCAATCCACCGTGTTCGGCGAAGACCCCGCGGCCATGGCTCGCAACTGGGTAGCCAAGGGCGCGCGCCGCCTGCACCTGGTCGACCTCAACGGCGCCTTCGCCGGCCAGCCGCGCAACGGCAACGCGATCCGCTCCATCCTGAAGGAAGTCGGCAACGAGATCGACGTCCAGCTCGGCGGCGGCATCCGTGACCTCGACACCATCGAGCGCTACCTCGACGCCGGCCTGCGCTACGTCATCATCGGCACCGCCGCGGTCAAGAACCCGGGCTTCCTGCAGGACGCCTGCACCGCCTTCCCCGGCCACATCATCGTCGGCCTCGATGCCAAGGATGGCAAGGTCGCGACCGACGGCTGGTCCAAGCTGACCGGCCACGAAGTCGCCGACCTCGGCAAGAAGTTCGAGGACTACGGCGTCGAATCCATCATCTACACCGACATCGGCCGCGACGGCATGCTGTCGGGCATCAACATCGAAGCCACCGTCAAGCTGGCGCAGGCGCTGACCATTCCCGTGATCGCATCCGGCGGCCTGTCCAACCTCGACGACATCCGCAATCTGTGCGCGGTCGAGGACGAGGGCGTGCAGGGCGTGATCTGCGGCCGCTCGATCTACAGCGGCGACCTCGATTTCGCGGCCGGCCAGCAGCTGGCCGACGAACTGCGCGGCTGACGCCATGAGCGCGCGCGCCACCCTGGTCCCCGAAACCCATGCCGGCCTGAACTGCTGGCGACTGGCCTTGCCGGGTGGCGACAACCTGCGGGTGGCCGAGCAGGGTGGCCATCTGCTGTCCTGGGTGGCGGGCGGGCGCGAGCGGTTGTTCCTGAGCCCGCGCAGCGCGCTCGACGGCAGCGCGCCGATCCGTGGCGGCGTGCCGGTCTGCTGGCCCCAGTTCAACCAGCGCGGCGATTTGCCCAAGCATGGCTTCGCGCGCCAGCTGCCCTGGCTGACCACCGCCTATGACCTCGGCTCTGATGCGGCCAGCCTGGAGCTCACGCTGTGCAGCAGCGAGCGCACGCGCTCGCTCTGGCCGCATGAGTTCGAGCTCACGCTGACCCTGCAGCTCCAGCCTGGCCGGCTGCGCCTGACGCTGGGCGCGCGCAACACCGGCGCCCAGCCGCTGGCCTTCACCGGCGCGCTGCACAGCTACTTCGCCTGCGACGACGTCGCCCAGGTCTTGTTGTCCGGTCTGCAGGGCCGACCGGAATGGGACGCGCTGACCGATGGCCATGCCCAGGGTGGCGAGACGCTGCGCTTCGACTCCGAGTTCGACCGCGTCTATTCCGGCACGGCTGCTCCCATGCTGCTGCGGGAAGGCGCGCAGGGCTTGCGCATCAGCCAGAGCCCGTCCTGGTCCGACACCGTGGTCTGGAACCCGCATGTCGCCAAATGCGCCGCGCTGGCCGACATGGAGGCCGATGGCTGGCGCCGCATGCTTTGCGTCGAGGCGGCCCGGGTGTTCGAGCCCGTGGCGCTGGCGCCCGGCCAGCAGTGGCTGGGCTGGCAGCAGCTCGAACTCGCCTGAGCGCGCCGGCGGCCGTGGCGCGGTGCTGCGACAATAGCGCCATGCTTGCGAAACGAATCATCCCCTGCCTGGACGTGACCGGCGGCCGCGTGGTCAAGGGCGTCAATTTCCTCGAACTGCGCGATGCCGGCGATCCGGTCGAGATCGCGGCCCGCTACAACGAGCAGGGCGCCGACGAACTGACCTTCCTCGACATCACCGCCACCAGCGACGGCCGCGACCTGATCCTGCACATCATCGAGGCCGTCGCCTCCCAGGTCTTCATCCCCCTGACCGTGGGCGGCGGCGTGCGCGTCGTCGAGGACGTGCGGCGACTGCTCAACGCCGGCGCCGACAAGGTCAGCTTCAACTCGGCCGCGCTGGCCAACCCGCAGGTGATCCGCGACGCCTCGGCCAAGTACGGCTCGCAGTGCATCGTGGTCGCGATCGACGCCAAGCGCCGCCGGCCGGAGGATGAACTGCGCCTGGCCCTTGATGGCCGGCCGGTCGGCCCGGGCTGGGACGTCTACAGCCACGGCGGGCGCAAGAACGTCGGCCTCGACGCCGTCGCCTGGGCGACCCAGATGGCCGACCATGGCGCCGGCGAGATCCTGCTGACCAGCATGGACCGCGACGGCACCAAGTCCGGCTTCGACCTGCAGCTCACGCGCGCGGTCAGCGACGCGATCCCGGTGCCGGTGATCGCCTCCGGCGGCGTCGGCAACCTCGACCATCTGGCCGACGGCGTGCAGCAGGGCGGCGCCGACGCGGTGCTGGCCGCCAGCATCTTCCATTACGGTGAATACACCATCGCCGAGGCCAAGCAGCGCATGGCCGCGCGCGGCATTCCGGTGCGCCTGTGAGGAACGGCAGCATGAATTGGCTCGACCAGATCAAGTGGGACGACAAGGGCCTGGTGCCCGTGATCGCGCAGGAACACGCCAGCGGCGACGTGCTGATGTTCGCCTGGATGAACCGCGAGGCGCTGCAAAAGACCGCCGAGCTGGGCCGCGCGGTCTACTTCAGCCGCTCGCGCAACAAGCTCTGGTTCAAGGGCGAGGAATCCGGCCATGTGCAGACCGTGCACGACATCCGGCTCGACTGCGACAACGACGTGGTGCTGCTGAAGGTCACGCAGCAAGGCCATGAGCCCGGCATCGCCTGCCACACCGGCCGCCACAGCTGCTTCTACCAGCGCTACCAGCCCGGCCAGGAAGGCAGCGGCGAATGGCATTGCGTCGACCCGGTGCTCAAAGACCCCGAAAGCATCTACCAATGACGAACTCCACCGACATCCTGGACCGCCTCGCGGCGGTGATCGAATCGCGCAAGCCCGCCAACGGCGGCGACCCCGAGAAAAGCTATGTCGCGCGCCTGCTGCACAAGGGCCCCGACGCCTTCCTCAAGAAGGTGGCCGAGGAAGCCGGCGAGGCCGTCATGGCCGCCAAGGACCTGCAATATGGTGCCGGCGAGGCCAAGGCCCTGGTCGGCGAGGTGGCCGACCTCTGGTTCCACAGCATGATCGCGCTGGCGCATTTCGGCCTGAACCCGGCCGACGTGGTGGCCGAACTGGCACGCCGCGAGGGCCTCGGCGGCCTGGAAGAGAAAGCGCTGCGCAAGGCCAAGGCACGCGAGCAGGGCGAGTAAGCCAAGCCCAGCCCAGGGAGCATCGCATGACCGACGACGACCGCAACGACCGCAACGAACGCCTGCGCAGCCTCGGCAACGTGGGGCTGATCAGCTACCTGCTGCACCTGATCGTCGCCGTCGGCGCCCTGATACCGGGCGGCCAGTGGGGACCGACGCTGCTGTTCGTCGCGCTGGTGCTCGACTTCGTCAAGCGCGACGACGCGCGCGGCACCTGGCACGAAAGCCATTTCCGTTGGCGCATCCAAACCGTGCTCTGGGCCATGCTGGCCTATCTGCTGACATTGCCGCTCTGGTTCATCTTCATCTTCCCCGGCTGGCTGGCCTGGACCGCCATCTCGGCCTGGTTCCTGTATCGCATCATCAAGGGCATGTTCCGCCTGAACGCGGGTCAACCCATGGAGTTTCCTGAATGAACGCTTCCCCCGACTGCATCTTCTGCAAGATCGTTGCCGGCCAGATCCCGAGCCGCAAGGTCTACGAGGACGATGATATCTACGCCTTCCACGACATCAGTCCCTGGGCACCGGTGCATTTCCTCGTGATCCCCAAGCTGCACATCCCCTCGATGGCGCAGGTCGCGGCCGAACACGAGCGCCTGCTGGGCCGCATGATGACGCTGGCGCCCCAGCTCGCGCTGGAGCAGGGCTGCAACCCTTACCCGGCCGGCGGCTTCCGCATCATCGCCAACACCGGCGACGAGGGCGGCCAGGAGGTGCATCACCTGCACCTGCACGTGATCGGCGGCCCGCGTCCCTGGGCGCGCGGCTGACTTGATTTCAGTGGAAGGTCACCCCATATGGGGATAATGAAGAATTGCCGTGTGTGAACCTATCGCGCGCGGCGTAATCCAAACCGATTGATGGGGACGCTGTCCCCGCTCTGGAGTTCACACCATGGGTAGTTTTTCCATCTGGCACTGGCTGATCGTGCTGCTGATCGTCGTCATGGTCTTCGGCACCAAGAAGCTCAAGAACATCGGTTCCGACCTCGGCGGCGCGGTCAAGGGCTTCAAGGACGGCATGAAGGACGGCGGCGCCACCGCTGACGACAAGCCGGCTTCCCAGGTCACGCAGAGCCAGCCTGCCACCGAAAAGACCACCATCGACGTCGAGGCCAAGACCAAGGGTTGAGCCTGAGTCGCTGAAGCCCACATGATCGATCTCGGCATATCCAAACTCGCGCTGATCGGCGCGGTGGCGTTGATCGTCATCGGCCCCGAGAAGCTGCCGCGCGTCGCGCGCATGGTCGGCACCTTGCTCGGCAAGGCGCAGCGCTATGTCGCCGACGTCAAGGCCGAGGTCAACCGCTCGATGGAGCTCGACGAGCTCAAGAAGATGAAGGACAGCGTCACCAGCGCCGCGCACGAGGTCGAGTCCTCGCTGCGCGATGTCGGCAGCGAGTTCGAGCGCAACCTGAGCGGCGCGGCCCCCGCGCCGGACGATCTCCCGTCCTTCGACCCCGTCTACCCGGCCTATCGTCACCCGAAGAAGAACTTCAGGCTCAAGCAGAAGGCCGTGCCGCAGTGGTACAAGGCCCGCCAGGGCGTGCGCAGCAAGGCGCAGTCCGGCGCGGCGCGGGTGGCGCGCTTTCGCCCCAAGTCCCGCTTCCAGTGACCCCCTGAGCCATGTCAGACAAGCAAGAACAGGCCGACGAACTCGCCGGCAGCGAACAGCCCTTTGTCCAGCACCTGATGGAGCTGCGCGACCGGCTGCTCTATTGCGTCTACGGCATAGCGGCCGCGATGGCGCTGCTCGCGCTCTGGCCCGGTCCCTCGGGGCTGATCGACCTGATCGCGGTGCCGATCCGGGCCCATATGCCGCCCGATGTCAAGCTGATCGCGGTCGGCGTCTTCACGCCCTTCTTCATTCCGCTCAAGGTGCTGATGATGGCCGGCCTGCTGCTGGCACTGCCCTGGGTCCTCTATCAGATCTGGGCCTTCATCGCCCCCGGCCTCTACAGCCATGAAAAGAAGTTCGCGCTGCCGCTGATCATCTTCGGCAGTCTGCTGGCCTATGTTGGCATCGCCTTCGTGCAGTTGTTCGTGCTCGACAAGATGTTCGGCTTCATCCAGGGCTTCACGCCCGAGAGCGTCAACGCGACGCCCGACATCGCCTCCTATGTCGAGTCCATCCTGTCGCTCTACCTGGCCTTCGGCCTGGCGTTCCAGGTGCCCATCGTCGTGATGCTGCTGGTGCGCTTCGAGCTCGTCACGGTGGACCAGCTCAAGGCCTACCGTGGCTATTTCGTCGTCGGCGCCTTCGTCGTCGCGGCCATCCTGACGCCGCCCGACGTGATCTCGCAGCTCGCGCTCGCGGTGCCGATGTGCCTGCTGTACGAGATCGGCATCCTGGGCTCGCGCTGGTTCTCGCGCATCAGCCGCGCGCCCGATTCCGAGTCCGAGCAGACCAAGGCCGACTGAGGTCAGCGCTGCGCGGGCACGGCGGCCCTGCGCTGTGCCGGCACCACCTGCAGCTGCTGGCGCGCGTTGCGCCGCACCACTTCCAGCCGGGCCGGCTGGCCTGGCGGCAAGGCCGCCACCGCGGCCAGCAGTCCGGCCACGTTCCTGACCGGCTGGCCCGCGATGTCAACGATCACGTCGCCCGGGCGCAGTCCGGCTTGCGCCGCCGGGCCGTTCTGCAGCACGCCGGTGATCATCACGCCCTCGCGCAGTTCGGTGTCGAAGTAGGCCGCCAGCTCGGGGGTGAGCTCTTGCGGTTCGACGCCGATCCAGCCGCGCGTGACCTTGCCGTCGCGCAGGATGGCCTCCATCACGCTGCGCGCAATCGAGGTCGGGATCGCGAAGCCGATCCCCATCGACCCGCCCGAGCGCGAATAGATCGCGGTGTTGATGCCCATCAGCCGGCCCTGCGCATCGACCAGCGCGCCGCCCGAGTTGCCCGGGTTGATCGCCGCATCGGTCTGGATGAAGTTCTCGAAGGTGTTGATGCCGAGCTGGTTGCGCCCGAGCGCGCTGACGATGCCGCTGGTCACGGTCTGGCCGACGCCGAAGGGGTTGCCGATCGCGAGCACCACGTCGCCGACCGCGAGCTGGCCCGAGTCGCCCAGCGTGATGACCGGCAGCTGGTCCAGGTCGATCTTGAGCACCGCCAGATCGGTCTCGGGGTCGGTGCCGATCACGCGCGCGGCCGCCTTGCGCCCGTCGCTGAGCTGGACCTCGATCTCGTCGGCGTCCTCGATCACATGGTGGTTGGTCAGCAGATAGCCGCTCGGGCTCACGATCACGCCCGAGCCCAGGCCCGTCTGCGGTTGCGACTCGGCCTGCTCGCCGTAGAAGAAGCGGAACCAGGGGTCGTTCGCATAAGGGTTGCGCGCCGGCGCCTTGCTGGTGCTGATGCTGACCACGGCCGGCGTGGCCGCCTGCGCCGCGCTGCGGTAGCTGCTGGCGGCGGTCGTTGTCGCGGGCGCGGCGGATTGCAGCACCGGGACCACGGCGGGGCTGGCGCTGCGCTCCAGCCACTGCGGCCTGAGCGTGCCGACCACGAACCAGGCGGCCAGCAGCAGCGTGACCGATTGCGAGAAGAGCAGCCAGTAGCGTTTCATGTCAAATCAAGATTGTTTTGATATGGATCAACGAGGATCAACCCGGCTTGGGCTGAAATGACCCTTTGAATCCAAGGTTATTGACGGAGCCAACATGAAAGCAATTGTGGACCTTTTTTCGACCGACTATGGTCTGATGAGCATAGGAGTGATCCTGTTCGTGATCTTCATGTCGGTCTGGTTTTCACGTTTTTTCAAGCGCAAGATGAACGAGTCGTTGCAGGAGCAACAGCGGCTGCAGGTGGGTCAGCGCGCCAACCGCTGAGCGCCCGCGCCCCTTGAGGGCGCGCCGCCCGCCAGGCTGTCACAATGGGGTTCGAGTCCAGCCACAGCCTGAAAATGACCGCATCCTCCGAGCCCGTCGTTCCCTCACCCCTTGAGCCTGCCGCCCCGTCGGCATCCGTCGGCGGCTGCCGCCTGACCGAGCTGGTCGCCACCTGCGACCGCCTGTTGCAGCCGGCCCTGTTCAAGGACTACGGCCCCAACGGCCTGCAGGTCGAGGGCCGCGCCCACGTGCGCAAGCTCGTCAGCGGCGTGACCGCCAGCCGCGCGTTGATCGAGGCGGCGATCGCCGCCGAAGCCGATGCCATCCTGGTGCATCACGGCCTGTTCTGGCGCGGCCAGGATGGCCGGGTGACTGGCTGGATGAAGCAGCGCCTCGCGCTGCTGCTGCGCCACGACATCAGCCTGATCGCCTACCACCTGCCGCTGGACGCGCATCCCGAACTCGGCAACAACGCGCAGCTCGGGCTCCAGCTCGGGTTCGCGCCGCTGGCCGACGCTGGCTGGGGGCGTTTCGGCGAGCAGCAGCTGGGCTTCCTGGGTGAGGTCGCCCCCTGCGGCGGGTCCGAGCTCGCCGCCCGCGTCGAGCTTGTGCTGGGGCGCCCGCCGACCCTGGTCGACCCTGGCACCCGGATCATCCGGCGCGTGGCCTGGTGCAGTGGCGGCGCGCAGGGCTATTTCGAGGCCGCGATCGCCGCCGGCGCCGACGCCTTCCTGACCGGCGAGATCTCGGAGCCGCAGGCGCATCTGGCGCGCGAATGCGGCGTCGCCTTCCTGGCTTGCGGCCACCATGCCACCGAGCGCTACGGCGCGCCCGCGCTGGGCGCGCGGCTGGCCCTGCAGCTCGGGCTGCAGCACGAATTCATCGAGATCGACAACCCCGCATGACGCAGCAGACCGCCAACACCCTCACCGCACCGATCGCCATCACCATGGGCGACCCGGCCGGCATCGGCCCCGAAATCGTCGCGCAGGCCTTTCGCCTGCGGCCCGACTGGTCGCGGCGCTGCTTCGTGGTCGGCGACCTCGCCACCTTGCGCCGCGCGGCCGAAGTCACCGGCGGGTTGCTGCCGGTCGCGGTGATCGAGTCGCCGACCGACGTGCACGGCCTGCCGCCACGCTGCCTGCCGGTGCTGCCCGCGGTCCGGCTGGAGTCGCTGGCCGAATGGGGCCGGGTGGATGCCCGGGCCGGTCGCGCCGCCGCCGACAGCATTGCCTGGGCCGCGCGCGCCGCGCTGCGCGGCGAGCTGGCTGCCGTCGTCACCGCGCCGATCCACAAGGAAGCGCTGGCGGCGGCCGGCGTGGATCATCCCGGTCACACCGAATTCCTGCAGGCACTCGCGGCAGCGCATCTCGGCTGCGGCATCGCCCAGCTGCCGGTGCGCATGATGCTGTCGAACGATGAGTTGCGCACCGTGCTGGTCAGCATCCATGTCTCGTTGCGCGACGCGCTCGATGCCGTCACGACGGCCAATGTGCTGCGGACGCTGCGCATCACGGCCACCCATCTGAAGCGCCAGCTCGGGCGCGCGCCGCGCATCGCGGTCGCGGGCCTGAATCCGCACGCGGGCGAGGGCGGGCTGTTCGGGCGCGAGGAGATCGAGCAGATCGCCCCCGCCGTTGAGCAAGCCCGGGCCGAAGGACTGGATGTCAGCGGCCCGCATGCGCCCGACACCGTCTTCATGCGCGCGCGGCGCGGCGATTTCGATGTCGTGATCGCGATGTACCACGATCAGGGTTTGATCCCGGTCAAGTACCTGGGCCTGGAGCATGGCGTCAACAGCACGCTGGGCCTGCCTTTCGTGCGCACCAGCCCCGACCACGGCACCGCCTTCGATCTGGCCGGCAGCGGCCGGGCCGACCCGTCCAGCCTGATCGCCGCGGTACGGGCCGCGATGGGTCTCAGCCCTTCTGCTTGAGGCTGTCGCGGATCTCGCGCAGCAGCAGCACGTCCTCCGGCGTGGGCGGCGCGGCGGGCGCCGGTGCCGGCTCGGCACGCTTGAGGCGGTTGATCTGCTTGATCATCAGGAAGATGGCGAAGGCCAGGATCACGAAGTTGAGCGCCACCGTGAGGAAGTTGCCGTAGGCGAACACCGGCACGCCAGCCTTCTTGAGCTCGGCCAAGGTCAGCAAAGTCCCGGGTGGCGGGTCCCCGAGCACGATGAACAGGTTGGAGAAGTCCAGTTTGCCGACCAGCCGGCCGACCAGCGGCATGATCAGGTCCTCGACCACCGAGCCGACGATCTTGCCGAAGGCGCCGCCGATGATCACGCCGACCGCCAGGTCGATCACATTGCCCTTGACGGCGAACTCGCGGAATTCCTTCATCATGCCCATGATTGGCCTCCTTTTCTGTCAATTGAGGGTGCACAGGCCCATGGTATAAGGTTTTGCGTCGACCGGGGAGTGCGCTCCGGTACAATGCCATGTTGACCAGAGCTGGCGTTCCGGCCATCTCCCTTGTCCTTCCCCGTCATTGAAAGATCCCCATGAGCGAAGCATCCGTCGACAACGGCCGCCGCACCTGGCTCATTACCTCGGGCGCCGTGGGCGCAGTGGGAGCCGCAGCCGTCGCCGTCCCCTTTGTGAGCAGTTTTCAGCCCTCCGAACGCGCCAAGGCCGCCGGTGCAGCCGTCCAGGTCGACATCTCGGCGATTCAGCCGGGGCAGAAGCTCATGGTCGAATGGCGCGGCAAGCCCGTGTGGATCATGAAGCGCACGCCCGAGCAGCTTGCCTCGCTGGAAAAACTCGATAGCGAGGTGGTTGACCCCGAGTCCAAGCGCACCGCTTACCCGACGCCCGAGTACGCCAGGAACCGTCACCGCTCGATCAAGCCCGAGGTCTTCGTCGGCATCGGCATCTGCACCCACCTGGGTTGCTCGCCGTCGGACAAGTTCCAGACCGGCGCCCAGCCCTCGCTGCCCGACAACTGGCAGGGCGGCTACCTGTGCCCCTGCCACGGTTCGACCTTCGACCTGGCCGGCCGCGTCTTCAAGAACAAGCCGGCTCCGGACAACCTCGAAGTGCCGCCGCACATGTACCTGTCCGACACCGTGCTCCTGATCGGTGAAGACAAGAAGGCCTGAGTCGAATCAAACAGAGGAACATCATGGCAGCTGAATTCAAGGAACTTCCGGCCAACGCCCCCACGGGCGAGAAGGTCGTCAACTGGTTCGAGAACCGCTTTCCCTCGGCATTTGCTGGCTACAAGCAGCATCTGTCCGAGTACTACGCGCCCAAGAACTTCAATTTCTGGTATTTCTTCGGCTCGCTGGCACTGCTGGTGCTGGTGATCCAGATCGTGACCGGCATCTTCCTGGTCATGAACTACAAGCCGGACGCCAACCTGGCCTTCGCCTCCGTCGAGTACATCATGCGCGATGTGCCCTGGGGCTGGCTGATCCGCTACATGCACTCGACCGGCGCTTCCGCCTTCTTCGTGGTGGTGTATCTGCACATGTACCGCGGCCTGATCTACGGCTCCTACCGCAAGCCGCGCGAACTGGTCTGGGTCTTCGGCTGCGCCATCTTCCTGGCGCTGATGGCGGAAGCCTTCATGGGCTACCTGCTGCCCTGGGGCCAGATGTCGTTCTGGGGTGCCCAGGTGATCGTGAACCTGTTCGCCGCCGTGCCCTTCATCGGTCCGGACCTGGCGCTGCTGATCCGCGGCGACTTCGTGGTCGGTGATGCGACGCTGAACCGCTTCTTCAGCTTCCACGTGATCGCAGTGCCGCTGATCCTGCTGGGTCTGGTGGTCGCGCATATCCTGGCGCTGCACGATGTCGGCTCGAACAACCCCGACGGCATCGAGATCAAGGGTCCGAAAGCGCCCAAGGACGCCCAGGGCCATCCGCTCGACGGCATTCCCTTCCACCCCTACTACTCGGTCCATGACCTGCTGGGCGTCGGCGTGTTCCTGATGGCCTTCTCGGCGATCATCTTCTTCGCGCCCGAGTTCGGTGGCTACTTCCTCGAGTACAACAACTTCATCCCGGCCGACCCGTTCACGACCCCGCTGCACATCGCGCCGGTCTGGTACTTCACGCCGTTCTACTCGATGCTGCGTGCCATCACCAGTCAGATGATCTACGTGCTGATCGCCGTGGCCGTCATCGGTGCCCTGCTGGGCCTGGCCAAGGCCAAGGTCGGTGGCGCCGGCAAGGTGGCCATCCTGGCTGCCACCGCCGTCGTGATCGCCCTGCTGCTGTCGATCGATGCCAAGTTCTGGGGCGTCGTGGCCATGGGTGGTGCGGTCGTGATCATGTTCTTCCTGCCCTGGCTGGATTACAGCCCGGTCAACTCGATCCGCTATCGTCCGAGCTGGCACAAGCTGGTCTACGCCGTGTTCGTGATCAACTTCCTGATCCTGGGCTATCTGGGCGTGCAGCCGCCGTCCCCGGTCGGCGAGCGCGTCTCGCAGGTCGGCACCCTGCTGTACTTCGGCTTCTTCCTGCTGATGCCGTGGTGGAGCCGCCTGGGTACGCCCAAGCCGGTCCCGAGCCGCGTGACCTTCAAGCCGCACTGAGCCCAACCGCCTACAGGAGTTACAAGATGAAAAAGTGGATTGTGGGCTGCGTGATGGCCCTGGGTCTGGCCGGTGGTGCGCTGGCCGCTGGCGCCGGCTTCCCGCTGGACAAGGCGCCCGACCTGAGCAAGAAGAGCGAGAAGGAATACCAGGCTGCGCTGCAGAATGGTGCCAAGCTCTTCGTCAACTACTGCCTGAACTGCCACTCGGCAGCCTTCATGCGCTTCAACCGCCTCAAGGACATCGGCCTGAGCGAGCAGCAGATCAAGGACAACCTGCTGTTCACGACCGACAAGGTCGGCGAGGTCATGAAGTCGACGATCAACCCGCGCCAGGCCAAGGAATGGTTCGGCGCCAACCCGCCCGACCTGACCTTGATCGCGCGCTCGCGCGCCAGCGCTGCCGGAACGGGTCCTGACTACCTCTACACCTACATGCGCACCTTCTACCGCGACGACACCCGTCCGACCGGCTGGAACAACATGGTCTTCCCGAACGTGGGCATGCCGCATGCGCTGTACGATTTGCAGGGCGAGCGCAAGCCGGTCCTCGACGAGCACCACAAGCTCACGGGCTGGGAGCAGGTCAAGCCCGGCAAGCTGAGCAACGAGGAATACGACAAGGCCATCGGTGATCTGGTGGCTTACCTGCAGTGGATGGCGGAGCCGGTGCAGCACAAGCGCACCCAGCTCGGCGTCTGGGTCCTGTTGTTCCTGGGTTTCTTCACTTTCGTGGCATGGCGCCTGAACAAAGCGTTCTGGAAAGACGTCAAGTAACCACCATCTGGCCCATGGATTGGGCCGGATAGACCGCAGTGGCTGGCCGCTTCAGGCCCGCCACTGTTTTTTGCTTTCTGATTGAGGAGTTTTCGCCATGATGGTTTTGTACTCGGGCACCACCTGCCCTTACTCGCATCGCTGCCGTTTCGTGCTGTTCGAGAAAGGCATGGACTTCGAGATCCGCGACGTCGACCTCTACAACAAGCCCGAAGACATCGCGGTCATGAACCCCTACGGTCAGGTGCCCATCCTGGTCGAGCGCGACCTGATCCTGTACGAGTCGAACATCATCAACGAGTACATCGACGAGCGTTTCCCGCACCCGCAGCTGATGCCCGGCGACCCGGTCGACCGCGCGCGCGTGCGCCTGTTCCTGCTCAACTTCGAGAAGGAGCTGTTCGCTCATGTGTCGGTGCTGGAGCAGCGTGGCGTCAAGGGCAACGAGAAGGCGGTCGAGAAGTCCAAGGCGCATATCCGCGACCGCCTGACCCAGCTCGCCCCGGTGTTCCTGAAGAACAAGTACATGCTGGGTGACAACTTCTCGATGCTCGACGTCGCGATCGCGCCGCTGCTGTGGCGTCTGGACCACTACGGCATCGAGCTCAGCAAGAACGCCGCGCCGCTGCTGAAATACGCCGAGCGCATCTTCTCGCGCCCGGCCTTCATCGAGGCGCTGACCCCGTCCGAGAAGGTGATGCGCAAGTAAGCGCTTGATTTCTGCCTGTACGCCATGAACCACGACGACCTGCCTTCCACCCGGCCTTACCTGATCCGCGCCCTGCACGAGTGGTGCTGCGACAACGGTTTCACGCCCTATCTCGCCGTGGCGGTCGACGCCTCGGTGCAGGTGCCGCGCGAGTTTGTCAAGGACGGCGAGATCGTGCTCAACACCAGCTACGACGCGACCGGCAATCTGCATCTGGGCAACGACTACATCGAGTTCAAGGCCCGCTTCGGCGGCGTCGCGCGCGAGATCCGTGTTCCGGTCGACCATGTGCTGGCGATCTATGCGCGAGAGAACGGGCAGGGCATGGCCTTCCCGCCGCCCGAGCGCGAGTCGGCGCAGGCCCAGTCCGAGCAGCAGCCTCCGGACGAGCCGCCACCACCGGGCAGCGGTCGGCCGGCACTCAAGCGGGTGAAGTAGAATAACGCCGTAGCCGGTTTAGCTCAGTTGGTAGAGCACCCGCCTTGTAAGCGGTAGGTCGTCAGTTCGAGTCCGACAACCGGCACCATACAGAAAGCCCGTCCAGGTGATCCACCTGACGGGCTTTTTCATGGTCGCATGAGAATGCACGGATAGTACAAAAACTGAAGAGCAAAGAAAAAGCGATCCAGCGTGATGGGCGATTTATGCTATCGCTATGGTCCAGCATCGAGCCCGTTCCGTCACGCCGCCAGCCTTGATCGAGGTGCATGTCGAGCAGATCGAGCAGCTGTTCTACTCGATCGACCCCTCGCCCTTCCACGCGCGCGACCTCGATCCCCAGGCCGATGAATACATCGTCGCCTGCGCCCGCGAGCTGCCGCACGAGCTGCCACTGGCGCTGGTCGTTCATCTCGATTGCCCGCCGGAGCAGGAGATCCGGCTCGCGCAGGTCGAGGGCGCGATCCGCAGCCATTTTGCGGCCAGCGCACGGGTGACGCTGACCCAGTTGCGTGATCTGTTTCACCGTGGCCGCATCAGCCTGCTGATCGGGATGGCTTTCCTGTCGGTGTCGATCGCGCTCGGCGAGCTCAGCCAGAACTGGTTGCCGCGGGGCAGTCCGGGCAATATCGTGCGCGAGAGCCTGCTGATCGGCGGCTGGGTCGCGATGTGGCGGCCGATGGAGATCTTCCTGTACGACTGGTGGCCGGTGGCGGCCAGGATCCGGCTGCTGGACCGGCTGGCCGTCATGCCGACGCGCATCATTCAGCGACGGCACCGGGTTCCGGAGTCGTCCCGGCCGAGCGAACCGGGGCAGGGCTTCAGCGCACCCGTATCTTGATGCGCAGCCGCGGCACGGCAAAGCCGCCGTTGCGCAGTGCCGCCAGCAAGGCGGGTGTGAGTTGCCTGAGCTTGGTGCCCACGGCCGGGTTGCCGACCAGCAGACACCAGGACTCCTCGTCGACCGGGCCGGCCTGGATCTGGGCGCGCAGCCCGGGCTGCAGCAGCGGGCTGATCAAGGCCAGCATCTGTTCGGACTGGCGGATGCGATCGACGACCCTGGCCAGTTCCGGGTGGGCCCGAAAGGCCTGCTGCAGACTGAAAAGACGGGGAGGGGTGACCATGTGCGTCCATTATCCGACAGCCTGGGCGGCGGCGCGTACCGAGACAAGCCAGGCCGCTAAAATGACACCAACACGGTATAAATCCGACCGCAGCCTGGTGCGTTTCCAGGCGGACCCGAATTCACAACCAGCCCTCGCCGGCAGTCTCCTGACGGGCGAGGAGCGATGTTCGTATGCCCATCCAGTTCCTGACCAAAATCTTCGGCAGCCGCAATGACCGCCTGCTCAAAACCTACCGCAAGACGGTGGCGCGCATCAATGGCCTGGAGGCGCAGTTCGAGAAGCTGACCGACGCCGAGCTGCAGGGCAAGACGGGCGAGTTCCGCCAGCGCCTGGCGCAGGGCGAGGAGCTCGACGCGCTGCTGCCCGAGGCCTTTGCCACCGTGCGCGAGGCCAGCAAGCGTGTCATGAAGATGCGCCATTTCGACGTCCAGCTGGTCGGCGGCCTCGCGCTGCACCACGGCAAGGTGGCCGAGATGCGCACAGGCGAGGGCAAGACGCTGACCGCGACGCTGGCGGTCTACCTCAACGCCCTGTCCGGCCAGGGCGTGCATGTGGTGACGGTCAATGACTACCTGGCCGGGCGCGATGCGCAGACCATGGGCAAGCTCTATAACTGGCTGGGCCTGTCGGTTGGTGTCAACCTGCCGCAGATGCCGCGCGAGGACAAGCAGCTCGCCTATCTGGCCGACATCACCTACGGCACCAACAACGAGTACGGTTTCGACTACCTGCGCGACAACATGGTCTACGAGGCGGCCGACCGGGTCCAGCGTCGGCTGAACTACGCCATCGTCGACGAGGTGGATTCGATCCTGATCGACGAGGCGCGCACCCCGCTGATCATCAGCGGCCAGGCCGAGGACCACACCGCGATCTATCTGTCCATCCACCAGCTGGTGCCGCAACTGGTGCGCCAGGAAGGCGAGGAAGACCCGCGCACCGGCGAGGGCGTGATCCAGCCGGGCGACTTCACGGTGGACGAGAAATCGCACCAGATCCACCTGACCGAGCAGGGCCATGAGAACGCCGAACGCATCCTGGCGCAGGCTGGCCTGCTGGCCGAGGGCGCCTCGCTGTACGACCCGTCCAACATCGTGCTGATGCACAACCTGGTGACGGCGCTGAAGGCGCAGCATCTGTATCACCGCGACCAGCATTACGTGGTGCAGGATGGCGAGATCGTGATCGTCGACGAGTTCACCGGCCGCCTGATGTCGGGTCGGCGCTGGAGCGATGGTCTGCACCAGGCGGTCGAGGCCAAGGAGGGGGTGCCGATCCAGCCCGAGAACCAGACGCTGGCATCGATCACCTTCCAGAACTATTTCCGCCTCTACGGCAAGCTGTCGGGCATGACCGGCACCGCCGACACCGAGGCCTACGAGTTCCAGGATATCTACGGCCTTGAGACCGTGGTGATCCCGCCGAACCGCCCGAGCCAGCGCAAGGATCAGCTCGACCGCGTCTACAAGACCACGCCCGAGAAGTACCGCGCCGCGATCGTCGATATCCGCGAATGCCACGAGCGCGGCCAGCCGGTGCTGGTCGGCACCTCGTCGATCGAGAACTCCGAGATCATCGCGGCCCTGCTGCAGCAGGAAGGCCTGCCGCACGAGGTGCTCAACGCCAAGCAGCATGCGCGCGAGGCCGACATCATCCTGCAGGCGGGCCGTCCCGGCGCGATCACGATCGCGACCAACATGGCGGGCCGTGGCACCGACATCGTGCTGGGCGGCAACCTGGAGCGGCAGCTGGCCGCGATCGAGGCCGATGCCAGCCTGGACGAGGCCGCTCGTGCCCGGGCGACCGAGGCGGCGCGCGCGCAGTGGAAGGCCGACCATGAGCAGGTCAAGCAGCTCGGCGGCCTGCGCATCATCGCGACCGAGCGCCACGAGAGCCGTCGCATCGACAACCAGCTGCGTGGTCGCGCTGGCCGCCAGGGTGACCCGGGATCGAGCCGCTTCTACCTGAGCCTGGATGACTCGCTGATGCGCATCTTCGCGGGTGACCGCGTGCGCGCGATCATGGACAAGCTCAAGATGCCCGAAGGCGAGGCGATCGAGGCCGGCATCGTGACGCGCAGCATCGAAAGCGCGCAGCGCAAGGTCGAGGGCCGCAACTTCGACGTCCGCAAGCAGCTGCTGGAGTACGACGATGTGTCCAACGACCAGCGCAAGGTGATCTACCAGCAGCGCAACGACATCATCGACGCGCTGGACCTGAGCGCGCAGATCGCGTCGCTGCGCGAGGGCTGCATGACCGAGGTGGTGCGCGCCTTCGTGCCGGCCGAGAGCGTCGAGGAGCAATGGGACCTGGCCGGCCTGCAGCAGGTGCTGGCCGAGGACTGGGGCCTGCTGCTCGACCTGGCCGCGCTGGCGGCGGGCGCCGAGACCCTGAGCGACGACGACATCCTGCAGCATGTGCTGGCCGCCGCGAACGCATCCTACGAGGCCAAGGTGGCGCTGGTCGGCCGCGAGCAGATGGGCAACTTCGAGCGCGTCGTGCTGCTGCAGCATATCGACTCGAACTGGCGCGATCACCTGAGCGCGCTCGACTACCTGCGCCAGGGCATCCACCTGCGCGGTTATGCGCAGAAGCAGCCCAAGCAGGAGTACAAGCGCGAGGCCTTCCTGCTGTTCGGCCTGCTGCTCGACAGCGTGCGCAACGAGGTCACGCGCCTGCTGATGAATGTCAAGATCCAGTCGCCCGAGCAGGTCAGCCAGGCGGCCGAGCAGCTCGAAACCCAGGCCGAGCATCTGAGCCATGTCACCTACAGCGCGCCCAACGAGAGCGGCGAGGCCGAGACCAGGCCCGATACCGGCCTGCTGAGCCAGCCGGACCAGCCGCTGCCGCGCGTGGGTCGCAACGATCCCTGCCCGTGCGGCAGCGGACAGCGCTACAAGCACTGCCATGGCAAGCTGAGCTGATCTTCCGCTCGGAAAAGAAGAAGGCCGGAAACCTCTCGCGAGGCTCCGGCCTTGGCGTTTTCTGCCCGCTCGCTCGCTCAGTCGGTCAAGGCCTGCCGAGCACGATCTGCGTGGCCGAGTTCTGCGTGCCGTCGTAGCTCAGGTTGCTGCCCGACAGGTTCGTCACGCCGAAGGTCGATGTCGTCACCGTCGAATTCAGGCTGCCGCTGGTCAGCTTGCAGCTGCCCGTGCTGGCCGTCACGCAGCTCTTGGCGCCGCCGGGGTTGAAGCTGCCGTTGACCGTGACGTTGGCGACGGCCGCGCCCGTGGCCACATCGCGAACTGCCACGATGGCGCCTGCCGTCCAGCTGGTCTTGCTCTTGCTCGACGACGCGGTGATCGACTTGACCGCCACCACCTGCTTGGCCACGCTGGTCGGCGCGCCCGTCGCCAGGGAATAGAGCAGCCGGTTCGGCGAGCCTGCCCCGATGGCGCCGAGCTGGTTGGCCGATGCATTCGCGAGCAGGAAGGCCGACACGTCCGTCGGGCGGGCATTCGGATTGGCCGCGAGCGCCAGCGCCGCGACGCCGGTGACATGAGGCGCCGCCATCGAGGTTCCGCTCAGGATCGCGGCCGCATTCGAGGCGGTGTACCAGGCGGAGCTGATGCTGCTGCCGGGGGCGAACAGGTCCAGGCAAGAGCCCCAGTTCGAGTAGGACGCCCGTTGGTCATTGCTGTCGGTGGCGCCCACGGTGAGCGCGGTCGGTTCGCTGGCAGGTGAGGTGGTGCAGGCATCGACGTTGCTGTTGCCGGCCGCGACGACCATGGTCACGCCCTTGCCCACCGCGCCCGCCACGGCTGAATTGACCGCGGTCGAAATGGCGCTCATGCCCAGCGACAGGTTGGCCACGGCAGGACGCAGGGGACTGGCCGCGACCCAGTTGATGCCGGCGATGACGCCGCTGGTGGTGCCGGATCCGGCGCAATCGAGGACCCGGACCGGAATCAGTGCCACGCCCTTGGCCACGCCGTAGACGGTGCCGCCAACGGTGCCCGCGACATGGGTGCCGTGGCCGTTGCAATCGCTGGTGTTGCTGGCGTTGATCGCACCGGTGCCGTCGGGCGCGACGTTATAGCCCGGCCGGACCCGTCCCGTGAACTCTACATGGTCGGACCGCAGGCCGGTGTCGATGATGAAGGCGTTGACCCCCGCCCCCCGGTAGTTGTAGTGGTAGATGCCTTCCAGCGGCCGGGTGACTTGATCGATGCGGTCCAGCCCCCAGGTCGCCTGATTCTCGGCCTGGGGCAAGACCGCTTCGCGCAGCGCGACCGTGCGATCCTGCTCGATGTAATCCACCTTGGGATTCTGCTTCAGCGCCTGCACGGCCGCGTCGGGCAGCGAGGCGGAAAAGCCCTTGATGGCGTGGGTGTAGACATGCTGGACCTGGCCGCCGTGCTGCTTGGCCAGCGCCAGGGCCTCCGCCGGCGCATCGGCGACCGTCTGCCGGAATACCACGATGTAGCGACCAACAATCGGGCGCGACTGGCCGAAGGCCTTGGCCGGCAACTCGACCGGAGGCTGCGCCAGCGCAGCCGCTGGCTGCAGCAGACCGATGCAGGTCAGGCCCAAGGCGAGCGTGGTGGCGTTGAGAGCGGGGTGCATGCGATGGGGGCTTTGTTGGTGAACGTACGGTGAATTATCTGTCAATGTGCTTGCGATTGGAAGACGGCAGCAGCCTGGCTCGCTGGCGGAATGAAAAAAACCGCAGATCTCTCGCGAGGCTGCGGTTTTTTGCTGCCCCGGCGGGCGGGGTAGGGGGCCGGGATTTACTTCAGCAGGCTCTTGAGCAGGTGGCCCAGCTCGGACGGGTTGCGCGTCACGGTGAAGCCGCACTCTTCCATGATGGCGAGCTTGGCGTCAGCGGTGTCGGCGCCACCCGAGATCAGCGCGCCGGCGTGGCCCATGCGCTTGCCGGGAGGCGCGGTCACGCCAGCGATGAAGCCGACGATCGGCTTCTTCATGTTGGCCTTGCACCACATCGCGGCTTCGGCTTCGTCCGGGCCACCGATCTCGCCGATCATGATGACGGCATCGGTATCCGGATCGTCATTGAAGGCGCGCATCACGTCGATGTGCTTGAGACCGTTGATCGGGTCGCCACCGATGCCGACGGCCGAAGACTGGCCCAGGCCGACTTCGGTCAGCATGGCAACGGCTTCATAGGTCAGGGTGCCGGAGCGCGAGACGACGCCGATGCGTCCCTTGCGGTGGATGTGACCGGGCATGATGCCGATCTTGATCTCGTCGGGGGTGATCAGGCCGGGGCAGTTGGGGCCCAGCAGCAGGGTGCGCTTGCCACCGGCGGCTTCCTTGGCCTTCATGCGGTTGCGCACTTCGAGCATGTCCTTGACCGGGATGCCTTCGGTGATGCAGATCGCCAGGTCCAGGTCGGCCTCGACGGCTTCCCAGATCGCGGCGGCGGCGCCTGCCGGCGGCACGTAGATCACGGAGACGGTCGCGCCGGTGTCGGCGGCGGCTTCCTTGACGGTGCCGTAGATCGGCACGTCGAGGATCTTCTCGCCGGCCTTCTTCGGGTTCACGCCGGCGACGAAGCAGTTCTTGCCGTTCGCGTACTCGATGCACTTCTCGGTGTGGAACTGACCGGTCTTGCCGGTGATGCCCTGGGTGATGACGCGGGTATCTTTATTGATGTAAATCGACATGCGAGTTCCTAATCAGTTGGGGACAGAGCTTGCCCGCTTTGCGGGCTGCGGTCTGTCCCGCAAAATTACTTGGATACAGCAGCGACGATCTTGGTCGCGGCTTCGGCCATGGTGTCGGCAGCGATGATCGGCAGACCCGACTCGGCCAGCATCTTCTTGCCCAGCTCTTCGTTGGTGCCCTTCATGCGCACGACCAGCGGCACGTTCAGGTTCACGGCCTTGCAGGCGGTGATGACGCCGGTGGCGATGGTGTCGCACTTCATGATGCCGCCGAAGATGTTGACCAGGATGCCCTCGACCTTGGGGTTCTTGAGCATGATCTTGAAGGCTTCGGTGACCTTCTCGGGGGTCGCGCCGCCGCCGACGTCCAGGAAGTTGGCCGGCTCGCCGCCGAACAGCTTGATGGTGTCCATGGTGGCCATGGCCAGGCCGGCGCCGTTGACCAGGCAGCCGATGTTGCCGTCCAGGCTGATGTAGGCCAGGTCGAACTTGGAAGCCTCGACCTCGGCCGGATCTTCCTCGTCCAGGTCGCGGTAGGCGACGATCTCGGGGTGGCGGAACAGCGCGTTGGCGTCGAAGTTGAACTTCGCGTCCAGCGCCATCACGTTGCCCTTGCTGTCACGGTTCAGCGGGTTGATTTCCACCAGCGAAGCGTCGGTGTCCATGTAGCACTGGTACAGCTTCTTGAAGATGTCCACGGCCTGGGCGGTGGAATCAGCCGGCATGCCGATGGCGTCGGCGATCTTCTTGGCTTGCTCGTCGCCCAGACCGGTCAGCGGATCGATGAACTCGGTGATGATCTTCTCGGGGGTGGAGTGGGCCACTTCCTCGATGTCCATGCCGCCTTCGCTCGAAGCGATGAAGGCCACCTTCTGGGTCGCACGGTCGGTCACGACCGAGACGTAATATTCCTTGTTGATGTCGGCGCCGTCCTCGATGTAGAGGCGACGCACCTTCTGGCCTTCGGGACCGGTCTGGTGGGTCTTGAGCTGCATGCCCAGGATTTCGCCGGCCAGACGCTGCACGTCCTCGATCGACTTGGCGACCTTGACGCCGCCGCCCTTGCCACGGCCACCGGCGTGGATCTGTGCCTTGACGACCCAGACCGGACCGCCCAGCTTCTGTGCCGCTTCAACGGCTTCCTGGACGTTGAATGCCGGGATGCCGCGCGGGACCGGCACGCCGAACTGGCGCAGGATTTCCTTGCCTTGGTACTCGTGAATCTTCATGAATTGCTCTCAGTGGAGTCAGTCAACAAAACGTCCGGAGTGTGGGCACCTTGCCTTACGCCAGTCCAACACCGGCGACTCAATGCCTGCGGTCGAGGACGCAAGAAAACATAAATGTATCATGCTGCAATGATAGAAAGCGGACTGGAGGCGGACGTTTCGGCGCTTGCCGCGCCCGCCCATCCAATCGTAACTGCCACCAGGAGAATACAGATGCATCAGGTTTTCATCGACGGCGAAGCCGGCACCACGGGCTTGCAGATCCGCGAACGGCTGGCCCAGATGCCGCAGATCGCCTTGCTCAGCATTGCCCCCGAGCGCCGCAAGGACCCGGCCGCCAAGCGCGAACTGATGGCGCGGGCCGATCTGGTGATCCTGTGCCTGCATGACGACGCCGCGCGCGAGTCGGTCGCGATGGTCGACTCGATCAAGGCCGAGGGTGGCAAGGCGCCGCGCATCATCGACGCCTCGACCGCGCACCGCGTGGCACCCGACTGGGTCTACGGTTTCCCCGAGCTCTGCGCCGGCCAGGCCGAGGCGGTGCGCGGCGCCGAGCGCGTCGCCAACCCGGGCTGCTACGCGACCGGCGCGATCGCGCTGCTGCGCCCGCTGATCGATGCCGGCCTGCTGTCGCCCGAGCACCCGGTCTGCCTGCCGAGCGTGAGCGGCTACACCGGCGGTGGCCGCCCCATGATCGAGGCCTACGAGGCCGGCACGGCGGCGCCGTTCGAGCTCTACGCGCTGGGCCTGGGCCACAAGCATGTTCCCGAGATCATGGCCTGCACCGGCCTGACCCGGCGCCCGATCTTCGTGCCGGCGGTGGCCAACTTCGCCCAGGGCATGCTGGTCCAGCTGCCGCTGCACCTGGACCTGCTGCCGGGCAGCCCCAAGCTCGCCGACCTGCAGGCCGCGCTGGAGCGGCACTACGAGGGCAGCCACTGGGTCAACGTGCCGCCGGCGACCGAGGATGGCAAGCTCGACGCGGTCGCGCTGGCGGGCACCAATCACCTGGAGCTGCGCGTGTTCGGCAGCGACGCGCACCGCCATGCCGTGCTGGTCGCGCGGCTGGACAACCTGGGCAAGGGCGCCAGCGGCGCGGCGGTGCAGAACCTGCAGCTGATGCTGGGACTCTGAAGCGCCGGGCGGGCCATGTCCCGCCTGACCGAGGGGTTTGACCAAGTTTAAGTATGCGGTAAGGGAAAACCCTTAAATTAGGCCGATGACTGATGCCGCACCTTCTTCCACGCCTGCGCGCGCCCTGATCCGCACCCTGGATGCCGGCCATGTCCCGCTGATCGAGCAGCATCTGCTGGCGCTGCCCGATCGCGACCGCTACCTGCGCTTCGGCTATCCGGCCATCGACGAGCAGATCGGCCGCTACGTCGCCAAGCTGGATTTCGCGCGCGACGAGATGTTCGGCATCTTCGATGCCGATCTGCGGCTGGTCGCGGTCGCGCACCTGGCCTACCTGGACCAGGCGGGCCAGCAGCATCTGGCCGAGTTCGGTGTCAGCGTCGGTCCCGGCCTGCGCGGGCGCGGCTACGGCCAGCAGCTGTTCGAGCGCGCGGTGGTGCATGCGCGCAACCACGGGGTCTCGCGCCTGATCATCCATGCGCTGAGCGAGAACGCCGCCATGCTCAGGATCGCGCGCAAGGCCGGCGCCACGGTCGTGCGCGACGGCTCCGAGAGCGAGGCCTGCCTGGAGCTGCCGCCGGCCGACTTTGGCTCCCAGGTCGGCGAGCTGCTGGCCGAGGGGCTGGCGCGCACCGACTACCACCTCAAGGCCGGCGTCAAGCAGGTGCGCGGCGTGATCGATCTGGTGCACGAGATCCGCGAAGGCGTGCGCGACGCGCGCGACCAGACCAGGCCCTGAGCAGCGCTGTCGCGCTGGCGTCAAACGCTTGGGGTATCCTTGCTGCTTCGCAACTACCCTGAGCTACAGTGGCTGAACCCCATCCCAGTCCGGCGCCGCACCGAGGCGTGCGGCATGAAGACAAGCGCGGCTTCCTGCAAAAGCTGGCCGAGTTCATCCATCCCGGACCCGACTCGAAGGACGAGCTGATCGAGACCCTGGCCGAGGCCGAGGACAACGACATCATCAATGCCGAGTCGCGCGTGATGCTGGAGGGGGTGATCCGGATCGCCGACATGAGCGCCGGCGACGTGATGGTGGCCGCGCCGCGCATGGACGGGCTCGATATCCAGGCCCCCTACGAGGAGCTGCTGCACCAGGTGATCGAGACCGCGCATTCGCGCTTTCCGGTCTACGAGGGCGAGCGCGAGAACATCATCGGCATCCTGCTGGCCAAGGATCTGCTCAAGCTGCAGCGCGCACCCGGGCTGAGTCTGCGCTCGCTGCTGCGCCCGGCCACCTTCGTGCCCGAGAGCAAGGGCCTCAACGACCTGCTGCGCGAATTCCGCGCCAACCGCAACCACCTGGCGATCGTGATCGACGAGTTCGGCCGCGTCGCCGGGCTGATCACGATCGAGGATGTGCTGGAGCAGATCGTCGGCGAGATCGAGGACGAGTTCGACGTCGAGGAAGACGAGGGCGACATCTTCGCGCTGGCCGATGGCACCTGGCGCGTCAGCGGCGACACGCCGGTCGAGCGCATCGCCGAATCCTTCGGCCTTGAGCTGGACGACGAGGACTTCGACACCATTGGCGGCCTGGTTTCGCACGCGCTGGGCCGGGTACCGCGCCGTGGCGAGCGCCATGAGTTGCAGGGGCTGGACTTCATGGTGCAGCACAGCAAGGGCGGGGCGGTCAAATGGTTCAAGGTCTCGCGCCTGCCGCACCAGCCTTGATCAAGGCGTGCGCCTGAACCCATCCCTCGCCTGGCGCGCCGCGCCGGCTGGCACCGGCCTGCTGCTGGCGGGCCTGCTGCAGGCCTGGTCGCTGGCCTGGCCCTTCGCTCTGCTTTGGCCGCAGGGCGAGCCGGTCGCCGGACTGCAGATCCTGTCGCTGGCGCTGCTGGTCCCGCTGTTGCATCGGGCTGCAACGGCACGCGCCGCCTTTTTCCGTGGCTGGATTTTTTCGACCGCCTGGCTGGCCGGGACCTTCTGGTGGCTGTTCGTCTCGATGCACACCTATGGCGGCCTGCCGGCGCCGCTGGCCGCGCTCGCCGTGCTGGCGCTGGCGGCGGCACTCGCGCTGTGCTACGCGCCGGCCGCCGGGTTGTACTGGCGCTGGCGCGCGGCCGGGTTGCGCTGGCGGCTGCCGGTCTTCGTGGCGCTTTGGACGCTGGCCGAGCTCGCGCGCGGCACGGTCTTCACCGGCTTTCCCTGGGGGGCGGGCGGCTATGCGCAGGTCGACGCGCTGGCCCCGCTGGCGCCCTGGGTTGGCGTCCATGGCATGGGCGCGGTTTCGGCCGCGCTCGCGCTGCTGGCGGCCGAGGCCTGGCAGGCGCTGGCTGGCCGCTTTGGGTCAGCCGGCGCGCGGCGGCGCGGGGCATCGGTCGGTACCGTGCCGCTGGCCGGCGGCTTGGCCGGTGCGATTGGACTCGTGCTGCTGGCGTGGCCCGGCGTCGCGCAACACTGGGCTGGCTGGGTGCCGATCTGGACCCGCTCGACCGGCGTGATGTCGGTCGCGCTGCTGCAAGGCAATATCCCGCAGGATGAGAAATTCCAGCCCGGCAGCGGGGTGCCGCTGGCGCTGTCCTGGTACGGACAGCAGGCGCGGGCGGCGCTGGCGCGCGGTGACGCCCGGTTGGTCGTGGCGCCCGAGACGGCCATTCCCTTGTTGCCCCAGCAGCTGGGACCCGATTGGTGGCAGCCGCTGCTGCAGGCCGTGGCACGGGGCGGCGCGGCGCTGACGCTGGGGCTGCCGCTGGGCAGCGTCAAGCAGGGGTACACCAATTCGGCGCTGTCGTGGACGCCGGAGGCGCGCGCGCCGCTGCGCTACGACAAGCAGCATCTGGTGCCGTTTGGCGAGTTCATCCCGACCGGATTCCGCTGGTTCACCGAGCTGATGCACATCCCGCTGGGCGACTTCAACCGGGGCGCGCCGGTGCAGCCGACGCTGGACTGGGCCGGGCAGCGCATCGCGCCCAATATCTGCTACGAGGACCTGTTTGGCGAGGAGCTCGCGCGCGGTTTCGTCGATCCGGCGCGGGCGCCGACCGTGCTGCTCAACCTCAGCAACATCGCCTGGTTCGGCGACACGGTGGCGATAGCCCAGCACCGCCAGATCTCGCGCCTGCGCGCGCTCGAGCTGCAGCGCCCGATGCTGCGTGCCACCAACACTGGCGCCACGGTGGCGATCGATCACCTGGGGCGCGTCACGCACGAGCTGCCGCGGCTGACGCGCGGCGTGCTGATGGCCGAAGTCGAGGGTCGCGCGGGCCTGACCCCTTACGCGCGCTGGGCCGGCCGCTTCGGCCTCTGGCCGCTGGCGCTGCTGTGTGTCTTCGCCTTGCTCGTGGCCTGGCGCCGCGGCGACCTGTCACGCCCGTAAAATGAACGATTCGTCAGATCTCGAAGCGGGATCTGGCCCGAATTCCCGGCGGATGACCGCCCCCCTAGGCAACGACATGCTGACCTTTCAACAAATCATCCTGAAACTGCAGGCCTACTGGGACGCCCAGGGCTGCGCGCTGCTGCAACCCTACGACATGGAAGTCGGCGCCGGCACCAGCCACACCGCGACCTTCCTGCGCGCGATCGGCCCCGAGCCCTGGAAAGCGGCCTATGTCCAGCCCAGCCGCCGGCCCAAGGACGGTCGCTATGGCGAGAACCCGAACCGCCTGCAGCATTACTACCAGTACCAGGTGGTGCTGAAGCCGGCACCGGCCAACATCCTGGAGCTGTACCTCGGCAGCCTGGAGGCGCTGGGTTTCGACCTGAAGAAGAACGACATCCGCTTCGTCGAGGACGACTGGGAGAACCCGACCCTGGGCGCCTGGGGCCTGGGCTGGGAGGTCTGGCTCAACGGCATGGAGGTGACGCAGTTCACCTATTTCCAGCAGGTCGGCGGCATCGACTGCAAGCCCGCCACCGGCGAGATCACCTATGGCCTGGAGCGGCTGGCCATGTACCTGCAGGGCGTCGACAACGTCTACAACCTGCAGTGGACCGATACGCTGAAATACGGCGATGTCTACCACCAGAACGAGGTCGAGCAGTCGACCTACAACTTCGAGCATTCAGATGCCGATTTCCTGTTCACCGCCTTCAACGCGCACGAGAAACAGGCCAAGTACCTGATGGAGCAGCAGCTTGCGCTGCCGGCCTACGAGCAGGTGCTGAAAGCGGCGCACAGCTTCAACCTGCTCGACGCGCGTGGCGCGATCAGCGTGACCGAGCGCGCCGCCTACATCGGCCGCATCCGCAACCTGGCGCGCGCCGTGGCCCAGAGCTACTACGAGAGCCGCGAGCGGCTGGGCTTCCCGATGGCGCCGCGCGAGTGGGTGGCGCAGATGGATCGCAAGGCAGTCTGAGCTCCGATGGTCAACGCCACGATCCAGGAGCTGTTTGATTCTCCCTGGCTGGACAACAGCCTGCTGGATCATGGTTTTCTGCGCCAGAAACAGCGCGAGCTGGCCGATCAGCCGCTGCCCGAGGGCCTGGTCGAATGGCTGGAGGGTCACTTTCAGCCGGCCCGGCTCGCCGCCGGCAACGAGTCCCAGCTTGAAACGAGCTTCATCGCCCCCTTGCTCCAGCAGCTGGGCTGGTTCAGCGTGCCGCAGCAGGTCTTCACCGTGCAGGGCAAGCAGGCCAAGCCCGACTGGTGCCTGCTGCTGCAGCCCGAGCAGACCCAGGCGCTGATCGAGCAGGCCAGTGCCGGCCATCGCCTGATAGCAGCCATCTGCGAAGCCAAGGCCTGGGGCAAGCCGCTCGATACCGGCAAGGCCAACAAGGACAATCCGCATCACCAGTTGCAGGATTACCTCAGCACCTTGCGCGTGCGGTTCGGTTTCCTGACCAATGGCCGGCGTTGGCGGGTCTACGACACCGACCAGATCAGCGCCAGGAAATCGTTCATCGAGTTTGACCTCGAACGCCTGCTGGCGCTGACGGACCCGGGCCAGAGGCGGCAGGCGCTGGCGCTGTTCGTTTTTTTCCTGA
This sequence comes from Malikia sp., assembly GCF_028687635.1. Taxonomy (GTDB): domain Bacteria; phylum Pseudomonadota; class Gammaproteobacteria; order Burkholderiales; family Burkholderiaceae_C; genus Malikia. The sequence goes on from NZ_JAQTZS010000026.1 coordinate 37,991, forward strand.
GCCGCGAGACTTATCTGCCGCCGGCCGAGGCCGGACAGTCCAGCGCGATCGAGCGCACCCTGGCCGAATCGGGCGAGTTCGCGCTGGCGGTGGAGGACAACCTCAAGGCGGTGATCTACGGCTACAGCGGCGAGGAGTCGCTGTTCGAGATCATGGGGCAGGCGATCCACCGCGCCAACGCCCGCCACAAGGTGGAGCTGGGCGCGGTCTACGAGAACAGCGTGATCCTGCTGTTTCGCCTGCTGTTCGTGGTCTATTTCGAGGACAAGAACCGCGAGTTGCTGGCCAGGCACCCGTTCTATCCGCGATACAGCCTGCAGTCGCTTTACCTGCGGCTGCGTCAGGCCGGCCCCGAGCGCGGCCAGCTGCACGACGGCGTGTTTGCCCTCAAGCAGCTGTTCGAGATGCTCGACCGTGGCGCCGAGGACATCGATATTCCGCTGTTCAATGGCGGCCTGTTCGACCCGGCGCGCGCGCCGCTGCTGCTGACGCCCAAGATCTTCGACAACGCCACCCTGCTGGCGATACTGGAAAAGCTCCTGTTCAGGACGCATCGCGGCAACACCCTGTTCGATACCCGGCGCGATTTCAAGAACATGAGCGTGACCCATCTGGGTCGCATCTATGAAGGCCTGCTGGAATTCCGCTTCGAGCGCGCGCTCGAAACCGCGACCTACCTCGAATACGAAAGCCACGCGACGCGCGGCAAGAGCGTCGAGGCCTATTTCGACGCCTATGACGCCGCTGGCGTGCGCCAGCAAAAGGGTTTCAAGGCGTTGCGCGAGTTCAGCGTCAAGCAGGGCGATGTCTACCTCAAGAGCGCCAACAACTCGCGCAAGACCAGCGCGAGCTACTACACGCCCGCGTCGCTGTCCGAGCGCCTGGTCAAGGCCGGCATCGACCAGGCGCTGGCCAGTGGTCGCGCGCTGGCCGAGCTCAGGATCCTGGACAACGCCTGCGGCAGTGGGCATTTCCTGGTGCAGGCGCTCGACTACCTGACCGACCTGGCGCTGCGCAGCCTGGAGGCCGACGCCGAGCTGGCGCGGCTGGTGCGGGACGAGCGCGGCAAGATCGCCGCCCAGCTCGCCGCGCTGAACCTGCCTTACGAGCCCGACGACGCGCAGATCCTCAAGCGGGTGCTGCTCAAGCGCTGCATCTATGGCGTCGATCTGAACCCGTTCGCGGTCGAGCTCGCGCGGCTGAGCCTGTGGATGGACAGCTTCATCTTCGGCACGCCACTGTCGTTCATCGAGCACCATGTCCAGCATGGCAACGCGCTGATCGGCGCGACGGTGCAGGACTTCATCGACTACAACGCGAGCGAGTCGCGGCAGAACGATCTGTTCGTCGATGACCTGCGCGGGCGCTTCGACGAACTGCGCGGCGTGATGCAGGAGCTCGACGCGATGCGCGACACCACCCCGGCCGAGGTGGCGCAGAGCAAGCGGCTCTGGAAGAGCATCGAGCCCCGGCTGCGGTTGCTGGGCCGCGCCCTGGGTTTCATCTCGACCCGGCGCGTGCTGCTGGCCGAGGGGGATGCGGCGGCGGTGCGGGCGCTCGACAAGACGCCGAACCTGCTCGATCAGCTGTTCGACGAGGACCGGCGGCGCGGGTCCAAGGTGTCGCAACAGATCCAGGACTGTGCCGATCGCTACCATTTCTTCCATTACGAAGTGGCGTTTCCCGAGGCCTTCGCCAGCGAGCGCCCGGGCTTCGACGTGATCGTCGGCAATCCGCCCTGGGACAAGACCAAGTTCAGCGACACCGATTTCTTCCCGCAGTACCACAGCAACTACCGCGGCCTGAAGAACAGCGAGAAGGCGGCGGTGCAGCGCCGGCTGCTGGAAAGCCCGCATGTCGCCGCCGCCCAAGAACGGGCGCAGCGCGAGATGGAAGCGCTCAACGCCTGCTACAAGGCTTCCTTGCCGCTGAACCGGGGCTCGGGCGACGGCAACCTGTTCCGCTTCTTCGTCGAGCGCAACCTGGGCCTGCTGGCGCCGGGTGGCAGCCTGAACTATGTGTTGCCGAGCGCGCTGATGTTCGAGGAGGGCTCGCAGGCGCTGCGCCAGCATCTGCTGACGCATTGCCGGATGCCGTTCTTCCACGGCTTCGAGAACAATCGGGGCATCTTTCCCGAGGTGCATCGCAGCTACAAGTTCGCGCTGATGCAGGTGGTCAACGCGCCGCCGGTCGCGGACGCGGTGATCGACACTGCCTTCTATCTGCTCGACGCCGCCGAGCTCGACGATCCGGCGCGCCATGTGCCGTATCCGCTGGCCGTGCTCAAGACCCTGTCGCCCCGGCAATGGGCGCTGATGGAGCTGCGCGACGCGGCCGACCTGCCGCTGCTGGCCAAGTGCTACGCGGCCTTCCCGCCCCTGTCGGCCGACTGGCTCGACTTCCGCAGCGAACTGCACATGACCAGCGACAAGGACCTGTTCCTTGAGAGCGCGCGTCCCGGCTGTCTGCCGTTGTATCAGGGCCGGATGATCTGGCAATACAGCCACCGCTACGCCGATCCTGAATACTGGCTTGATCCGGCCGCCTTCGACAAACGCCTGCAGAGCAAGGAACTGCACCGCATGGCGCAGGATCTCGGCCTGCCCAAGGCCCTGGCCTACGCGCATTCCGAGGCGATCCGCTACGACCGCGACTATGTGCGACTGGGGTTCCGCGAGATCGCGCGCGACACCGATGAGCGCACCCTGATCTTCGCGTTGCTGCCCAGGCATGTCGGCGCCGGCAACAAGGTGCCGGTCAACGTCCCCAAGCGCTACCAGTACGCCGACGACGGCCAGGTGTGGGCGCAAGCCGTCTCGCCGCTGCGCCTGCTGTTCGCGCTGGCCTGGTTCAACAGCCTGACGGTGGACTGGATGGCGCGTTTCATGATCCAGATCACGGTCAACCAGACCTACCTGTATCGCCTGCCGCTGCCGCAGCCCGACGACGAGACGATCCTGCAAGACCCCGACTACCGCGCGCTGGCGCGCAACGCGCTGCGGCTGACGCTGGCGGCGGGCTGGGACGACTTCGCCGCCGATCTGGCGCCGCAGCTGGCCGCGCTGGGCGTGACGCGCCAGGACATCCCCGCCACGCCCAAGGCGCGGGACAAGCTGCGCGCCGACACCGACCGGCGCGTCGCGCGACGCTATGGCGTGAGTGACGCCGAATTCCAGCGCCTGCTGGGCAGCTTCAAGGGCATGGCCAGCAAGCGGCCCGAATACCTGACACTCCTGCAAGCGGCGGAGACTTGAGCCAGCCGGCCCCGCATCCGCGAAAATCCCATCTGAATACCTACAGCACAAGCATATGACTACCAAAAACCTGCTGGTGGAGCTCTTCGTCGAGGAACTGCCGCCCAAAGCGCTGAAGAAACTGGGCGATGCCTTCGCCGGTGTCCTGTTCGAGCAGCTCAAGGCCCAGGGCCTGGCTGGCGCCGACTCCGCCGTGACGCCTTTTGCCTCGCCGCGCCGCCTGGCGGCCCATGTCAGCCATGTCTGGCTGAAAGCCGAGGACAAGGCGGTGCAGCTCAAGCTGATGCCGGCCTCGGTCGGCCTGACGGCCGACGGCCAGGCCACGCCCGCGCTGCTGAAGAAGCTGGCCGCACTGGGCGCCGATCTGTCGGACCCGGCCGTCGCCGTGGCCCAGCTCAAGCGCCAGGGCGAAGGCAAGGCCGAGGCGCTTTATTACGACAGCCTGGTGAGCGGCGTGACGCTCGACATCGGCCTGCAGAAGGCGCTCGACGAGGCGATTGCCAAGCTGCCGATCCCCAAGGTGATGAGCTACCAGCTCGAAACCGACTGCGAGCTGCCGGGCTGGAGCAGCGTCAACTTCGTGCGCCCGGCGCACGGCCTGGTCGCGCTGCATGGCTCCACCGTGGTGCCGGTCAAGGCGCTCGGCCTGACGGCGGGCAACCAGACCCAGGGTCACCGCTTCGAGGCGGCGGTCTCGCCGGTGCTGATCGCCGAGGCCGACGGCTACGCCGAGACCCTGCTGCGCGACGGTTCGGTGTTCGCCAGCTTTGGCGACCGCCGCTTCGCCATCGTGCAGCAGCTGGCGCAGGCGGCCGAGAAGCTCGGCCCCGGCTACGAGGTGCTGATGGACGAGGCGCTGCTCGACGAGGTCACCGGCCTGGTAGAGCGCCCGAACGTGCTGACCTGCAGCTTCGAGGCCGAATTCCTTGAGGTGCCGCAGGAATGCCTGATCCTGACCATGAAGGCCAACCAGAAGTATTTCCCGCTGGTCGATACCCATGGCAAGCTGACCAACCAGTTCCTGGTGGTGAGCAACATCAGCCCGACCGACGCCAGCGCCGTGATTCAGGGCAACGAGCGGGTGGTGCGCCCGCGCCTGGCCGACGCCAAGTTCTTCTTCGACCAGGACCGCAAGAAGACGCTGGAGTCGCGCGTCGAGGGCCTGGCCAAGGTGGTTTATCACAACAAGCTCGGCACCCAGGGCGAGCGCAGCGAGCGGGTGCGGGCCATCGCTCATGCCATCGTCAACCAGCTGCGGATGGCCACGCTGCCGTTCACGGTCGATGACAAGGACCATTTCGACCTGCTCGACCTCAAGGCGCAGCAGGCCGCGCGCCTGGCCAAGACCGACCTGCTGACCGACATGGTCGGCGAGTTCCCCGAGCTGCAGGGCATCATGGGCGGCTACTACGCGCGCCACGAAGGCCTGCGCGACGGCGTCGCGATCGCGATCGAGGACCATTACAAGCCGCGCTTCGCGGGCGACGCGCTGCCGCGCAACCACACCGGCCTGGTGCTGGCGCTGGCCGACAAGCTGGAGACGCTGATCGGCCTGTTCGGCATCGGCCAGCTGCCGACTGGCGACAAGGACCCGTTCGCGCTGCGCCGCCATGCGCTGGGCGTGATTCGCATCCTGGCCGAGAAGCAGCTGCCGCTCGACCTGCCCGAGCTGCTGAAGGCCGCGGCCCAGCCGTTTGGCGAACTGATCACCGACCCGAGCGCGGCGCTGCTCGACTTCATGCTGGACCGCCTGGCCGTGAACCTGCGCGAGCAGGGCTACAGCGCGCAGGAAGTCGATGCGGTGCTGGCGCTCAAGCCGGCCCGCCTGGGCGAGATCGCCCGTCGCCTGGCCGCCGTGCGCGCCTTCGCCGCGCTGGCCGAGGCGCCGGCGCTGGCTGCCGCCAACAAGCGGGTCGGCAACATCCTCAAGAAGGCCGAGGGCGAGGTCAAGGCCGAGGTCAAGCCTGAGCTGCTGCGGGAGGCGGCCGAATCCGCGCTGGCCGCCGCGCTGGCCGAGGTGGCACCGGCTGCAGAAAAAGCCTTCGAGCAGGGCGACTACACCGCCAGCCTGCAGGCGCTCGCCGCGCTCAAGGCCCCGGTCGATACCTTCTTCGACCAGGTCATGGTCAATGCCGACGATCCGGCGCTCAAGGCCAACCGCCTGGGCCTGCTGGCCCAGCTGCACCAGGCGATGAACCGGGTGGCCGACCTGTCGCGCCTGGCGGCCTGATGCGCATGCCAGCCGTGACCAAGCTGGTCGTGATCGACCGCGATGGCATCCTGAGCCAGGACCCGGAAGCCTATGTCCGTGGCTCCGAGGACTGGCAGCCGATTCCGGGCGCGCTGGAGGCGGTGGCGCGGCTGAACCAGGCCGGTTGGCGGGTCGTGATCGCGACCAACCAGGTCGGCATCGGGCGCGGCCTGTTCGATGTCGCGAGCTTCAACGCCTTCAACGCGCGCATGCTCAAGTCGCTGGCCGAGGTCGGCGCGCGCGTCGACGCGATCTTCTTCTGCCCCCATGCGCCCGAGGACGAATGCGGCTGCCGCAAGCCCGCGCCCGGCCTCTTCATCGAGATCGGCCAGCGCTTTGGCGTGCCGCTGGGGCAGGTACTGGCCGCGGGCGATTCGGTGCGCGACGCGTTGGCCGCCGACGCCGCCGGTTGCCAGCCGCATCTGATCCTGAGCGGCCAGTCGGCGGCCTACCGCGAGGGGGGCCTGCCCGAAGGCCTGCCGCCCGGCACCCGCGTGCACCGCGACCTGCAGGCTTTCGCCGACTGGGCGCTGGCGCACGAACCACAGACCTGATGATGATTTCTGCTCTCCGTTCCTTGCTGCACCTGCTGTTCATGGCCGTCACGGTGATCCCGTGGAGCCTGGCGGTGGTGCTGGCCCGTCCCTTCGCCAGCAAGACCAGCATCTACTGGATGTGCCAGCGCTGGCTCAAGCTGTCGGTCGACAGCGCGCGCTGGATCATCGGCATCCGCTACCAGGTCTTGGGCCGCGAGCACCTGCCCCAGGGCAGTTCGGACCCGGCCGTGCTGCTGGTCAAGCACCAGTCGACCTGGGAGACCTTCGCGATGCCGGCCATCATGCCGCACCCGCTGGCCTATGTGTTCAAGAAGGAGCTGCTGCGCGTGCCCTTCTTCGGCTGGGCCATCGGCA